>NZ_QBKU01000039.1 GCF_003054325.1 Sulfitobacter mediterraneus | reverse complement strand
TGCCGGTACCTTGCTCTCGTGATCTTTTCCTCAAGGGGAAAAGACACCGCCACAAGGCGCCGCACGCGGCAGGCTTTGCTTACTCAGTGATCTTGGACACAACGCCCGCGCCAACCGTACGGCCACCTTCGCGGATCGCGAAACGCAGGCCCTGCTCCATCGCGATCGGCGCGATCAGCTCAACGTCGAACTTCAGGTTGTCGCCCGGCATAACCATTTCAGTACCCTCAGGCAGCTGAACGGTGCCGGTCACATCTGTGGTCCGGAAGTAGAACTGTGGACGGTAGTTCGCAAAGAATGGCGTGTGACGGCCACCTTCTTCTTTGGTCAGGATATAGGCCTCAGCTTCGAACTTGGTGTGTGGGTTAACCGAACCGGGCTTACAAAGAACCTGGCCACGCTCAACACCTTCACGGTCCACACCGCGCAGCAATGCGCCGATGTTGTCGCCCGCTTCACCGCGATCCAGCAGCTTGCGGAACATTTCAACACCAGTACAGGTGGTTTTCTTCGTGTCGCGGATACCAACGATTTCGATCTCGTCGCCCACGTTGATCACACCGCGCTCAACACGGCCGGTCACAACTGTACCACGGCCGGAAATCGAGAACACGTCTTCCACAGGCATCAGGAACGGCTGGTCAACAGCACGTGCTGGCGTTGGGATATACTCGTCCACAGCCGCCATCAGTTCTTTGATCTTCTCTTCGCCGATTTCTGGCTTGTTGCCTTCCATCGCCGCCAGAGCGGAACCTGCAATGATCGGAATATCGTCGCCTGGGTACTCGTAAGAGGACAGCAGCTCGCGGATTTCCATTTCCACCAGTTCCAGCAGCTCTTCATCGTCGACCTGGTCAACTTTGTTCATGAAGACAACCATGTAAGGGATGCCAACCTGGCGGCCCAGCAGGATGTGCTCGCGCGTCTGTGGCATTGGGCCGTCAGCAGCGTTCACAACCAGGATCGCGCCGTCCATCTGCGCCGCACCGGTGATCATGTTCTTGACGTAGTC
>NZ_QBKU01000038.1 GCF_003054325.1 Sulfitobacter mediterraneus | reverse complement strand
TGACCTGCTCCCCATTGAGTCCGCTAGTTTAGGTTAGCTCTGTTCAGGTTTTGGTCCTTCACTGACCGGTTAGCATATTCCGCCGGCGTCAGGCCAGCGAGGCTTGTGTGTGGGCGGTGGTGGTTGAAGTCCTTCCGCCACGCCGCGATCAACTGGCGGGCGTGACGCAGGCTATCGAACAGGTGCTCGTTCAGACATTCATCCCGCATCCTCCCGTTGAAGCTTTCGACAAACCCGTTCTGCATTGGTTTGCCCGGTGCGATGTAGTGCCAGTCAACCTTACGGTCTTCCTGCCATTTCAGGATCGCATTCGAAGTCAGTTCGGTTCCATTATCGCTGACCACCATGCAGGGGTAACCACGCATCTCAGCGATCCGATCCAGTTCACGCGCAACGCGATTACCAGACAAAGACGTATCGACAACAGCAGCAAGACATTCGCGGCTGAAGTCATCAATCACATTGAGAATGCGGAACCGGCGGCCACAGGACAGGCTGTCTGACACGAAGTCCAACGACCACCGCTGGTTCGGCCCCTGCGGTATCGCCATGGGCGTTCTGGTGCCCACTGCACGCTTGCGACCGCCGCGTTTACGGACTGTTAACCCTTCTTCGCGGTAGATCCGATACAGCTTCTTCCAGTTCACATGCCAGCCTTCGCGCGTCAGCAGAATGTGCAACCGACGATAGCCAAAGCGTCGCCGTTCAGACGACAGCTTTTTCAATCGACCACGCAGCTCCGTATCCGCTGGCCGCTTCGACACACGTCGATAGACCCGTGGATCAATCCCAGCCAACGCACAGGCGCGCTTCTGATTGTATCGCTTTTCTTTCATGGCCCAGGTCACCGCGTTTCTGCGTGAGCCGGGCCTCAAAAGTTTTTTCCCAGCATTTCCTTGAGCGTCGAGACATCCATCATCTGTTCCGCCAACAACTTCTTGAGCTTGGCATTCTCCGCCTCAAGGCTCTTCAGCTTCTTGACGTCAGGCACTTCCATGCCACCAAACTTGGATCGCCATTTGTAAAACGTAGCATCGCTGACACCGTGCCTCCGACACAACTCCTTCGCGCCAAGCCCTGCCTGATGCTCTTTCAATATCCCAATTATTTGCTCTTCACTGAAACGGCTTCTCTTCATCGTCTGTCTCCTTGTTGGAGAACAGGCTAACTCAAAACACCGGACGTTTCAGGGGAGCAGGTCA
>NZ_QBKU01000037.1 GCF_003054325.1 Sulfitobacter mediterraneus | reverse complement strand
TGAACCGCCCCTTGTTTGGCGGAGACCCAGAAGTAAGGATACTGGGTTATGGAAAAGAAGAACTTTGGGAAGAGATATCCGGACGAACTACGTGCGCGTGCAGTGCGTATGGTCTTGGATCACGAGAGCGAATATCGAAGCAGGTCGGCGGCGATTTCATCGGTTTCGCAGAAGGTTGGATGCAGCCGGGATAGCCTGCGTATCTGGATAAAGCAGCATGAGACGGACAGCGGTCTGCGTGGGGGAATGACCACGGCAGAGCGGGATCGTATCAAGGAGCTTGAGCGCGAGAACCGACAGTTGCGCCAAGCCAATGAGATATTGAAGAAGGCATCTGCTTATTTTGCTCAGGCGGAGCTCGACCGCCCGTTTCGGAAATGATCGCGTTCATTCAGGACCACCGCGACCAACATGGGGTCGAGCCGATGTGCCGGGTTCTGCAGATCGCCCCGTCGACTTTCTATGAACATCAAGCCATCGCGCGTGATCCGGATCGTGCATCAGATCGTGCGAAGCGGGACGGAGAGCTGCGCCCTGAACTGTTGCGTGTTTGGCAGGAGAACCGTTCGGTCTATGGCGCACGAAAACTGTGGCATGCGATGAAGCGAGAGAAGTTTGATATCGCACGCTGCACCGTTGAAAGGTTGATGGGCGATATTGGCATTGAAGGTGTTCGGCGGGGCAAGAAGGTCAAAACCACCTATGGTCAACCGGCTGAGCTTTGCCCGTTGGACAAAGTGAACAGGCAATTCCGGGCCACTCAGCCCAACCAGCTCTGGGTGTCGGACTTTACCTTCGTGTCGACGTGGCGCGGCTTTGTTTATGTTGCCTTCGTCATAGACACTTTTGCGAATAAGATCGTCGGTTGGAAGGCGTCGACATCTCAGGAAACTCAGTTCGTGCTGGACGCTTTGGAGCAGGCTCTTCATGCGCGCAGCCCTGCCGAGAACCTGATCCATCATTCCGATAGGGGATCTCAATACCTATCGATCAAGTACACAGAACGGTTGGTCGATGCTGGGCTGGAACCATCGGTCGGCAGTGTCGGCGATTCATATGACAACGCACTTGCTGAAACGATGATCGGCTTGTTCAAGACCGAAGTCATCAACCTCTTGGGCCCATGGAAGTCCAAAGATCAGGTTGAGTGGGAAACACTGAAATGGGTCGATTGGTTCAACACCAGGCGGCTACTGGAGCCATTAAGATACATCACACCCCAAGAAGCCGAGGACGCATACTATCAAGGCTTGAAAACTGACGACATTGCAGCTTGAAATACGAGCTTAACAGTCTCCGGTAAAACCGGGGCGGTTCA
>NZ_QBKU01000036.1 GCF_003054325.1 Sulfitobacter mediterraneus | reverse complement strand
TCAAGGATAAGAGCAATGGCGATCGAATTTCTCAAGCGCAGCAAGCCCGAGACAGAAAAAGCAGAAGATGACGCGAAGGTGCGGGATGTTGTGGCCTCCACTTTGGCGGATATCGAGGCGCGCGGCGATGCTGCGGTGCATGAGCTGGCGGTGAAGTTTGACGGCTATGACCGTCCCTCCTACCGCCTGTCGGATGACGAGATCGCGGCGATCATCGCCAAGGTGTCCGAGCGTGACATGGCCGACATCCGCTTTGCCCAGGAACAGGTGGTGAATTTTGCCAAGGCGCAGAGGGCCTCGATGACCGATATCGAGGTTGAAACGCTGCCCGGTGTGATCCTGGGCCACAAGAACATTCCGGTGCAATCAGTGGGCTGCTATGTGCCCGGCGGCAAGTTCCCGATGGTCGCCTCGGCGCATATGTCGGTGGCCACGGCCAAGGTGGCGGGGGTGCCGCGCATCATCGCCTGCACGCCGCCCTTCAACGGAGAGCCGAACCCGGCGGTGATTGCCGCGATGCACATCGGCGGCGCGGATGAGATCTATGTTCTGGGCGGCATTCAGGCGGTCGGCGCAATGGCCATCGGCACCGAAAGCATCGCGCCGGTGCATCTGCTGGTCGGGCCGGGCAATGCCTTTGTCGCCGAAGCCAAGCGCCAGCTCTTTGGCCGTGTGGGCATTGATCTGTTTGCGGGCCCCACCGAGACCATGGTGATTGCCGATGACACGGTGGATGCCGAGATGTGCGCCACCGATCTGCTGGGGCAGGCCGAGCATGGCTATAACAGCCCTGCCTGCCTGATCACCACCTCGCGCAAACTGGCCGAGGCCACGATGGCCGAGATCACACGCATCCTGCAAATCCTGCCCACCGCCAACACCGCTTCGGTCAGCTGGGAAGACTTTGGTGATGTGGTGCTGTGCGACACCCACGAGGAGATGCTGCAGGTCGCCAATGACATGGCCTATGAACATGTGCAGGTGATGACGGACCGCGATGATTGGTATCTGGAGAACATGCACAGCTATGGCGCGCTGTTCCTTGGCCCGCGCACCAATGTGGCCAATGGCGACAAGGTGATCGGCACCAACCACACGCTGCCCACCAAAAAGGCGGGGCGCTATACGGGCGGTCTGTGGGTCGGTAAATACCTCAAGACCCACAGCTATCAGAAAGTCACCACGGATGAAGCCGCCGCGATGATCGGCGCCTATGGTTCGCGCCTGTGCCTGCTCGAAGGCTTTGTCGGCCACGCCGAACAATGCAACCTGCGCGTCCGCCGCTATGGCGGCCAGAACGTGCCATATGGCGAGGCGGC
>NZ_QBKU01000035.1 GCF_003054325.1 Sulfitobacter mediterraneus | reverse complement strand
CGCCCGCAGATGTCTACTTCGGGCGTGACAAAGCCATTCTAAAACAACGCGAAAGGATCAAACGCAAGACGCTCGAAACGCGACGCTTGCATCACGGCAAACACGCCGCATAATCACACTAACCAGATGAGCCAAACTCTCACTTAGTTTAAGCCGCTCTTGGTTCCAAAATCCCTGACGACGGACAGTCTTGGTTTTGGCTCCCAAAAAGCTGCGAGAGAACTGGACGGTCTATACGGTCAACGACAAGCGCAACCTCTTGGCGGCAGATCGTTTTGGCTATGATGTTTTAAATCATACTGACCTGAGCAGAGACAAAGGTCGTTCAGGCGAAATCAATTTGGAAACCCTGAACTGGGGCAATTACGACCTCATCGTGATCGATGAATCCCACAACTTCCGCAACAACAATGCAAAGAAAGAGGGTGTAACACGCTATCAAAGGTTGATGGAAGACGTGATAAAATCAGGCGTTAAGACCAAGGTTTTGATGCTCTCCGCCACTCCCGTGAACAACCGGTTAAACGATCTAAAAAACCAAGTTTCGTTTATTACTGAAGGTGTAGACTCTGCTTTTGACGCACAGGGGGTGGCAAGTATTGATCTGACACTTCGCCGTGCGCAAACTCAATTCAATGCGTGGGTAAATCTGCCCGAAGAAAATCGAACGACCGAACGTTTGTTGGACAGTTTGCATTTTGGATACTTCCGACTTCTGGACCTCCTGACGATTGCTCGTTCCCGAAAGCACATTGAGAAGTATTACGACACTGCTGAGATAGGAAAGTTCCCAGAACGCCTACAGCCCAAGAACATCAAGGCTGATATCGATAAGGAAAATCAGTTTCCGCCGCTGAAGGAAATCAACAGAAACATCAAGCTACTCAGCCTCGCCGCATATGCGCCACTCGACTATGTCCTAGAGGGAAAAAAGGAAGAGTACAGCCGCAAATACGACCAGCAAGTTCGTGGCGGGAAAGGCGTGCTGAAACAGGCAGACCGAGAGAGAAGCTTGATACACTTGATGCGTGTCAATCTCCTCAAGCGCATGGAAAGCTCTATCCATTCTTTTGCGCTGACAGTCGAGAAGTTACATTCATCGGTTGGGACCCTACTGGAAAAAATCGAAAAGCACCAAATGTCAGAAGTTGAAGAGCTTTCGATTGAAGATATCGAAACGGATTCATCCGAACTAGATGACATGATGATCGGGAGAAAGATCAAGGTTCTCATTCAGGACATGGACTTGATTCGATTGAAGCAAGACCTGACAGCCGACCATCTGCTTCTGGGCTTCTTACTTCGAGAAGCGCAACAGGTTGGATCTCTGAACCGCCCCGGTTTTACCGGAGACTGTTAAGCTCGTATTTCAAGCTGCAATGTCGTCAGTTTTCAAGCCTTGATAGTATGCGTCCTCGGCTTC
>NZ_QBKU01000034.1 GCF_003054325.1 Sulfitobacter mediterraneus | reverse complement strand
CGATGTCAGGGGGTACCATCATGACGGTACCCTGATCTGATCCACGATCCCGCGCTTCTGCTCATCACTGATCCCAGCCGAGTAGATGCTGTAGGTGATGCCATTCTCTGACCGGGCTGACTTGTGCCCGACCAGAGACGCGGTGAAGTGCTCAGGGACCCCTGTGCGCTCACACTGGGTGATGAACCACTTACGGGTTGAGTGAAACACCAGACCGGGACGCTCCATGTCCAGACGCTTGCGTATGGCTGCAAAGCGCTTGGTCACCTCCCTCACTGACAGATCAGGGAACAGTGGGCCTGCTTTGGGCAACTGATCCAGCACTGGCTCCAGCATAGCATGCACTGGGACCTGCCGCTCGGCTGCCTCGGTCTTCAGCAACCTCAGCTCATTGGGCCGGACAAAGAAGAACCGCCCGAGGTTGCCCTTGGCCACGAGGTCCTCCCGCATGAGACCAACAGCTTCCCCCGCCCGCATGCCGGAGAGCAGACAGACAAGCAGAACCCGACCAATGTGCAGATCATCCTGTCTTAGGATGGCCCTGACCTCGTCGTCTGTCGGGACAGCATACGGGTGGTGCCTGACCTTGGCCTCGAACCTGACCGAGGCGAAGGGGTTGGTCTCGATGTCTCCCTCATAAACACACCAGTCGAGCCAGTGCTTCACCTGCGACCAGATGCGGCGTTGGGTCCGTCCCGTGATCTTCCGTGCCGAGGTGCGTGACCACGCTACGGCAGCATCCAGAGATAGCCCTCGGGTGCGTTGTGACTTCCCCACGAAGGGGCTCAGCTGAGAGATCAGGGACAGGAACGCCCGGCCTTCGTCTCGCCCAAGCTCTGGCAAGGTCAGCGCACTGTATTTGGACTGGAACAGCTCCACAGAGTAGCGGACTGACTTGAACCCACCGGGACGCAGCTCATGTTGCCGTGCCATGAGATAGGCCCGCGCTGCCGCTTGCACTGTCTTCGCAGGTTCTGCTTCGACCCCCAGATACCGAACTGGATCAGAGTGCTGCAGAGTGGCCCGGAGGGAAGCAAGGGCCCGTTCTGATGGGGTCACCCATTCAGAGACGTCAGCTGATGCTGTCTGTGGCAGAGAGGCAGCCCCTGATAGGACCTGCCGCACAGTGCCCTCATACCGGACGTTCACCTCAGCAGCCCTTTGGCGGGCCACCTTGGCATCACTGGTCTTGAGACTCTGCTTGAGGGCTTGGTGGCCAAGGACGGCAGCAACCTCCTTGGGGTAGTTACGGCGATAGAGCCATGTCTGACCTTTCAGGTAGGCATAGCGAATGGGAGCAGAAGACATAATGCTTCTCCTTTCTAGGTAGGATTGATTGTGTGATGGGTTGGTGTTGTGGTCAGCCGTCAGCGCGGCTGTGGACCCGAAGGATCAGGTCGAAGGCTGGCTCGCCATAGACACCCTCAAGGGGTCCAGTGATCGAGTAGCCTGTGATGCTGTCGTCATAGACCTCCCAGACCTGGAACAGGTGCTCAGGCCAGTCATCGAAGGC
>NZ_QBKU01000033.1 GCF_003054325.1 Sulfitobacter mediterraneus | reverse complement strand
CTTTCTCATCGTCCACTCCTCGGTGGTTACGATGAGCAACAAACCCTCTCTTAGCAAATGACACTATTTGGACCCATAAGCGCTGACTTCAGACAGTGAAGGTGGTAAACATCTATAAATCTCCATTGATGGTTTCTTTATATAGATGCTTGGAATTGATCGGTTTTTCGCCCGTAGCTGGGTTACGTTGACCGCTTAGCCGTAGTCGCAAATCAGACAGCGAATTCTACCTAGTTGCTGGCGAGGACATAGCTGCCGGGTAGCGAACACAGGTATACACCTGGGCTGGCCGGGATTCACTTTGGCATTTTTGTTAAGTGATGGTGGCAACACTAACTGGTTAGTATGCCACTTGGGAGCTGCCCGTTGATTTTTAGCGCTTAACCGTTATCCTGATGTAAAGATGTGCCTTTATCCAAAACTACAAAGGAAAACCGATGGTTGCTCTGCCTGACCTTACGCCGCCTGACGGTGTCATCCCGATAACTGGCACATCTGCTAGCAATATCCTGCGGGGCACAGATGGAGCCGATTTTATTGATGGGGTAGGCAACGGCAATGTCATAGATGGATTTGGCGGCGACGATACATTGATTGGCGGACCGGGCAATGACATTTTGCAGGGACATTCTGGGAATGATGTGATTTCGGGCGGTTCCGGAATTGATTATTTCTGGGTCAGTGGGGACCGTTCCAGCTATTCAGTGACCATCGATCAGGAATGCGTTGAGCTTGAAGACCGACGCGGAGAGATGGACGGAACTGACACCCTGCTGAGTGTGGAGTTTATCGACTTTTTGGATCAAACTTGGAATTTAGAGATCTTTTCAAATGTCGCTTCACTATCAGAGCAAGCCTTCAGATCCTTTATCGAGGTCTACATCGCCTACTTCGACCGCGCTCCTGATGCGGAAGGCTTGTTCTTCTACGGCACAGCCTTTGCCAATGGGACTTCCCTAGAGGAATCCGCTGCCACTTTCCTAAACTCGACTGAGTACCAAGCGACTTATCCTCCGGGCCTGAACAACCAAGAGTTCGCCGAGGCTGTCTACAACAACGTCCTGGGTAGGATCCCTGATCAGCTGGGGCTTGATTTTTGGGTGGGTGTTCTAGATTCAGGAGCCCGGTCCCGTGATGTCTTTATCCTGGAGGTGCTGAATGGGGCAAAGGCTCCGGCTCCCGGTGATGCCACCCAGGACTTCATCGATCAGAAGGCAGCTGACGTCGATTATCTAGCCAACAAAACCGACATTGGGCTCTACTTTGCGGTGACCAAGGGCATGAGCAACGTTGCCAATGCGACCACTGCCATGCAGCTCTTCGATGACGGCGAACAGCCAGACATCGATGCGGCTGTGGCGGCCATCGACGGTTTCTACGCTGATGCGTTGGACCCTGAGAATGGAGAGTTCCTACTTCAATTGGTTGGTGTGGTGGATGATCCTTTCGCTATTGCTTAATCCCAACCCTAATCCCCTGTCCTATAAGGGCTTCCCCCCCCAAGGGATCAATACAGGTACCCCACAATAGGCCTCCCTCTTGGGTCCTCTTTATCCATTATCTTATCTTCTTATCCATTACTTATACCTAATCTCCTTGTAGGTAGCTTACCCCCTGAGAGGGCCATCCTGTTAGGGGACATCCCGACCCAGAGGGAGCCTTAGAGAGCCCTTGGGCGGACCCTGGTCCAGTATGACAGCTGTGCGTAAGAGAGCCTAGGAGAGGCCCTAAGAGGGAACCTTGTGGGGTCCCTGAGCGATCACCTGAGAGGGGAGATGTTGGTCTCCGGTTTGTCTATGATTACCCTGCCAGCCGAGCTGAAAGATGCCCTGAGAGGCACCCTGTTGGTGACTGGTGATTGCGACGGGCAGTATCTCTTAAGCCCCCAGAAATGCCCCCCTCGCTTCGCTCTGGCTTCCTCCGCTCTCGCGACGGAATGCCCCCAGAAATGCCCCACTTTCGGCCTTCCGCCTGCTAAGCCGATGAAGGCTATCGAAGGGGTGGGTTTCCTACCATCCCAGCCACTCTCTCATACATGATGAACCGTTACTTCTGGGGTGTCTCTGAGGCCAGGAATGCCCCCGAAAATGCCCCCCCTGACTTGGTATTCCTGAGGGGAGGTCCTAT
>NZ_QBKU01000032.1 GCF_003054325.1 Sulfitobacter mediterraneus | reverse complement strand
CCTACAGCATCTACTCGGCTGGGATCAGTGATGAGCAGAAGCGCGGGATCGTGGATCAGATCAGGGTACCGTCATGATGGTACCCCCTGACATCGGGGCCTTCGAGGAGCGGGCTGCCATTGCTGAGTATGATGGTGGTCTGACCCGCTCTGACGCGGAGGACGTGGCTGCGAGAGCTCAGGGCTTCATCAGTGCCCAGTATTACTGGCAGTGGTTGGCGGATTACGTCGTGAACAAGGCCTATCCCTCATAACAAACCTCCCCGGCTGGCATCGTGCTGGCCGGGGGAGCACTTTTCCTTTTTCTTTTGGAGGAAGAATTCTCCATACTTTCCAGATGCCTAGTCGAAGTATAAGGTCAGAAAATCCCATCATCATTTGCCGTTAGATATTTCCTCACCACTATCACTGTTCACCGGCCGTTTGGCATCACTCAAGGTTACCGAAAGTGCAATCAGAGCAACGGCGACGAGCAGCGATACACCTATCGAAAGACCCAATTTCATGACGATGGTTCGGCTCACTATCTGAGAACGTGAACCGCACAAGCGGCATGTCTGACCACGCGGTCAGCGGTTGAACCCAGAAAGAAGTTCTGTAGGCCAGGCTTGTGCGAAGCCAAAACAATACAATCGATGTCATGCTTTTTGGCATATTCCACGATGGAATTCCCAGCGTGACCTGAAATGGTTACCCCGAGGCAATTTGGCAGCTCATTAGATATTGCTGAGAGACCTTCCTCGACCTCTTTCCTAGTGTTGGCCAACACCTCAGCGGGAATCTCAATAGTGACATAGGCGGGTATGGCTTCCATTACATGCAGCACAGTGAAGGTCGCTCCGTCTTCTGCCAGAGCCTTCGCAACTTGGACGGCGCCGCTCTTGTCGTGGTCATCATCCAGTAATACCGGTATCAAGATGTTCTTGTACATTTTGGTTCTCCGTTGCTGACGCAGTTGCTGTCCGAGAGTTTACCATTTTTGCCGTTTTCCCACATTGATGCAGGTCAATCGCTCAAATGTAGCACCCTACATAAGCATCTGCACCGCTGAACCCAAAGACCATGAAGCAGAGGGGCATTGGGTCGGCATAGTGTCTCCGGAGATGTGCTGGGGGTCTGACCATCATCGCTTTCTTCAATTCAAGCCTTCCCAAGCTTTCCTGCCTCATAACAACCGAACGATTAGCGGCAAGAGCGACTTTGATCGTGAAATGTGCTAGAGATTTCCGCAAAGGATACCATAGCCTGTGTTGAAGCTTTCGGACATCGCATACACCTTGGCCTCGGTCGTAGTCTGTTCATTGGCCGGAGTGATCGGGTACTTCTATTTGCGACTATTTGGGCTTGCCGACGCTTCTATTGTGGATAAAACTGTTTCCGCTATCCTCGATTGGGCGCTGCATCTGGTTCTCTGAGCCTTCTTTCAGGACATTTCATGACCGCGAAGACCCACAGACAAGTCCTCATAAAATTCCTGCTCTTGTGCGCTATCCTAGTCGGGTATTTTGGCTATCTCAGCTATGAGTATGATTTTGCGACAGGGGGCGTGGCAGCGCTTCTGACTTGGAGTTTCTTCGTGCTCTGTACGCCAGTTGCCGATGCCGGGTTCTTACTGGATTTTCCGCTGCGAGTGTTGTTTGGCATTCGTATGGTCGTGTCAGAGGTAGCCGTTTGGGCCGTTGCACTCGGGATTAATGTCGCAACGCTGCTTTGGGGGGCCAGCTACTATGGCACCACGCTTCTGACGGAATTGCTGCACACTGTACTTACAAATCCCTATCCATATTGGGGCATCATTTTGCTGTCTGGCATTGGTACGTTCCTTTCAATCCGTTTCGGCGATGAGCTAATGGACGTCATCCACCACAACGACAGAGAGTTCTTCCATTCGCACCACTTTAAACATGAGCTCGTATTGTTCGTATTTTTCCTGTTGGTGCTTTTTGGGTATTATGAATTTATGTCTCTGCTTGGTGTGGATCCTGCTCTGCAATAGCTCGCCAGCGACACACCCCTTCCACCCGTAGGACCCCTTCAGCTAAGATCCCCCCCAAGGCTATCCACCACAACCAGTCATCTATCCCTAATTCGGGTACCTGATCCCCAGCACAGGGGACCCTGATCGGGTTACCTCCCCCAGGGCTATCTTCCCCCCCC
>NZ_QBKU01000031.1 GCF_003054325.1 Sulfitobacter mediterraneus | reverse complement strand
ACGAGGGCTTGCTGGACCTAACCAAACACAGTCACAGCGGACCTGGGCACAAGTACAATCACACCACCCGCATTCGAGCCTCAGAGAAGCTCCAGGAGCGGTTCCGGAAGGCGAAGCTGGAGAGGGATGACATTGGCCGGGCTGAGGGCGAAGAGATCATCATCCTGAAGGACGATGAGAACAAGCAGATCGAGTATAAGGATACCCCGGTCACCAATCAGATGCGGGAAGACCTCACGGCCTACAACACGCTGATTACCAACAGCTTCATAGACATCCCAGACCTTCAGGAACCTGTGATAGCGAAGGGCAAGGCAGCTGACACCCTGGACATCCACATCGGGACAGGCACCACGCGCACCCACCGCATATTCAGCCGTGGCGATTGGGACAAGCATGGGCGCTTCTATGGTGGCTGGTGGCAACGGATAAGCTCAGAGACCCGGGCACGCATAAACATTGATGACGAACCAACTGTCGAGGTGGACTTTGTAGGGCTACACATTGCCATTCTCTATGCCGAAGCGGGCAAGAAACTGGACTTCGACCCTTACTTGGTTTCTGGCAAGAATTTATTGTCTTACCCGCCAAAACTGAGGCGGACGCTAACCAAGTCCCTTGCCCTTATTGCCATCAACGCAAAGGATAAAACCAAGGCTTACCAGGCCTTCCGCGAGAACTTTTCTTCGATGCCAGCTGGGCGGAATATTACCAACAAATCTCTTGATAAGCTGTTAGATGCCTTCCTAGCGCGAAACCCGGTTCTAGAGGGTAAGCTTTTCACTGACCAAGGTATCCGGCTGATGCACCTGGATGGTCAGATCACCTCACGTATCCATAACCACTTCACGAAGAAGGGCATCCCGGTCTTGTCCGTACATGACAGCTACATCATCGACTTCCGGAAGGTGGATGAGCTCAGGAAGGCGATGGCAGAGGCCTCTAAGGCTGTAGTGGGTAGGCCATTGGCGACCTCAATCAAGCTCCCGGGGAGGGAAGAGTTTGAGTGGGTCTCTGATTACGATTTGCAGGTCTACATAGACAACAACCTGAATGCGCATCGATGTGATGGGTACGTGGAGCGCCTAAAGGCTTTCGAGGCTCGGACAGGCAGAAACCTCGGGCGTGATTACAGCATTCCCCCGCCCGGAGAGGACGATGATGTTGGGGATTCTGATTGGGAGTAGCGGTCTGACGACCCGGCGATAGCTCAGTGGTCAAGCACTTCTCTACGACGGTCCTTGCCAAGAATACCGCCGATTTCTGTTTTGCAGACTAAACGAACCTTCTAGGTCAGTTTTCCTTGGCCCAAAGCAACGCATCTTCGAGGCGGTCATCACCCCAGAACACTTCCTGTCCAACCACAAATGTAGGCGACCCGAATACACCCAGCTTCATCGCTTCCTCGGTCTCCTGCGCAAGTTTATCTATAATCCGTTCGGACCGAGCGGCAGCCAAAACCTCGCTTGGGTCACAGCCAATTTTTCTAAGGCTATCTGAGATGTTTGGCTCTTCTCCAGCTGGCTGGCCACCTTCAAACCAGCGCCGATAAGTGGCGCGAGTATAATCAACGACCCAGCCTTCCTCGACTCCAAGGGTGGCGATCTGGTTTGCCAGTACAAGGCCCGGTAGCGGATAGGGTGCTGGGATCTGCGGCGATAGGCCGTAGCGATCAGCCCGACGTTGAATATCGCGCCACATGTAGGCCGTCTTTATTGGCTTGTCTTTGAAAGGAATATTGTTCTGTTCGATCATCACGTGTCGGACATTGAACGGACGCCACCGGAATTTGACTCCCGAGGTTCTTATGAGTTCGGGAAGTCGCATAACTGTTAGGTAACTGTAGGTGCTCCCGATTGAATACCAAAAATCAATTTGTGACACGCTGCTCCTCCCAGCCAGCTATTCCTAGATCCTAGGTTACAACAAAGGGACGTACTGAGCTATTTGTTCTTCTCAGGATCGGGTTTGGGTTCCCACCGATCATCCAACCAAGCAACATACAGGTCTAGAATCAGCACCTTTAGTTGATCCTTGGAGGTGGTCTTCTGCTTAGGTCCTGCTCGGGTCCCTGTCTGGGTCGGGAAGAACTCCCTCCAGAGCTTATCCACGATCTTCCCCACCTCGGGGTGATCTGACCACCTATGGACGTCTAAGGGGCGGGAGTGCCAAGGGTCTATTGTCTTTGTCA
>NZ_QBKU01000030.1 GCF_003054325.1 Sulfitobacter mediterraneus | reverse complement strand
ACACCCTCAAGGGGTCCAGTGATCGAGTAGCCTGTGATGCTGTCGTCATAGACCTCCCAGACCTGGAACAGGTGCTCAGGCCAGTCATCGAAGGCACGAATGACAACAACGTCGTCTTCTCTAAGGTTAAAGGGGTCATCCATGCTCAGCCCCTCCGGAAGATCAGGTCAGGCAGGACAGCCCCGAGGACAAATCCGAGTGGCACAGGCAGCGTCACTGGCAAGGCCCACGAGGGGATCACAGCCAGCACGATCAGCAGGACTGCGATGCCCTGAGGCACGACAAGGGCGAGGTCATAGCGCCGCTTCAGCGCGTAAGACAGGGCCAGCCGGAAGCAGACCCCAGCTGCCAAAAGCAGCGTGAAGGTGGTAAACATCTATAAATCTCCATTGATGGTTTCTTTATATAGATGCTTGGAAAAGAACGGTTTTATGGAGGTTTAGCTTCAAGAATCGCACCCCGAGGTTGGTGTATCAATCAGAATTCAGCACACCCGTAGCAACCGTTAGACCCTTTGGTGCCAGTCAATCTAGCGGGTGTTACGGGTGCAACGGGTGTGTGGGTTTTCGTGTTTCGATAGAAGTTGTGTGATGCAAATTTATGGTACCAAACCAAACTGTCGGTAGCCGCATGCCCTATCCTTAAGTATAGGCTTGCTATCCGTCTACCCACCTTACTTTTGTCGTTAACCCTCCTACCACAACTTCATCAGACGCATTCCTGTGCCGTCGTGCCTTGACCAATCTTCATCGTGCGTTCAGCGAATGACTGCTTTCGAAGGGGATATTCTATGCCAAGCAACTTAAAATCGGTCCATGCAGTGCTTGGGGCAATGACTTTTTGGGGGAAAAGGCCAAAATTGCAAATCAGCATCCGCTGGATGGTATTTGCGGGTCTGATACTGGCGTCTGTTCCAGCGGTGCTGGGTCTCTACATATGGATGGAACGCCACGCGATTCAAAAAGAGGTGGACTATGTGGATGAGAACCACCTCATTATTGCCAAAAACCTTGCGGCAGCAATGGAACGCTATGCCATTGACGTGGCCACGGTCTTCGAATTGGCAGCAAAAAATATGCAAGAGCCGGAAGGCATTGATCTAAGCGAAACTCTTGATGAATTTGACCTTAGATTCGTAACAATTTTAGACATTCGCAATGACATCGTGAGCGAAGTCAGCGCGGCAAGCGTGGTAAGTTCAGAGCTGCCATCTACCGCACAATTGGCAAATCTTCGAGCACAAGCCTTTGCTAGTCCCAATCAAACAGTCTTCTCGGGTATCCTGCTTTCCAATGGTGCACCCCACATCTTTTTGACGCGCATCCTAGATGACGGAAAGCTCGTCATTTCAGCACTACAACTGAGGTATTTGATCGATCTGCAGAGTTCGATCAAATTTGGGGATCTCGGGCATTCGATGATCGTTGACCAGAATGGCCTAGTGATTGCTCACCCAAACGCAGAATGGCAGGCAAACTCTAAGGATGCCAGTATGCTCTCAGTCGTCCAACAAATGATGGCGGGCGAAACAGGCGTTGCGCAATTCTACTCGCCACCAATGCAAGCAGACATGATTTCGGGCTTCACCTTTGTTGCTCGTACAGGATGGGGAGTGATGGTGCCGCAGCCTATTGGCGAATTGGTGGCGCGAGCGAAGTCATCACAAAGCACAGCACTAACGATTGTCTTGGTCGAGGTTATTATTATTATTGGGCTAAGTTGGTGGGCGTCTCGGTTGATATCTACACCCGTCCTTAACGTTGTAGATACCGCAGCAAAAATCTCGAGTGGTGACTACTCAGCAAGGGTCAAAATGGAAGACACAGCGATAAGGGTCTCCGAGGCTGAGATTTTGGGGGCGAGCTTTAATCAGTTAATATCTGACCTCCAAACAGATCGAAACCAGCTCACCAGCGCCTTGGATGCTGCACTTGAGGGTGAACGAGCAAAATCTCGTTTTCTTGCGGTCATGTCTCACGAGGTCCGAACGCCAATGCATGGTCTCATGGGTATTTTGGAGTTAATCGAAGACGGGGAGTTGAATGACGGCCAACGTCATTTATTAACTGTTGGCCAAAAGGCCGCAAAGAATATGGCATCTCTTGTTGATGACGTGTTGCACTTCGTTAGATTGGAAACAAACGCAGAGAGTTGCACAATAGTAAATTTCGACCCCTCTGAATTGGCTCAAAGCGCAGTGGATCTATTTCACCCGATCGCTTCTCAAAAAGGTCTATCAATAGACACGACAGTCTCTGACCAGATGCAGTTGGGCGATCCACAATTAATCAGTCAAATATTGCTCAATCTTGTTGGAAACGCAGTTAAGTTCACCGATGAAGGGAAAATCCATATTGGTTCCGAGTTTCGTAGTGGTGAAAATGGAACAGATCAGTTCGTCTTTTCTGTCACAGATAGTGGAATCGGCATAGCAAAGGACTTTCATGAGAAAATCTTCGCCGAGTTCAGTCAAGTAGATTCTGAGTTTACGCGCACCAATGGAGGTTCCGGTCTTGGCCTCGCGATTTCATCACGTCTCGCCGCACTCATGGGGGGGGAAATAATTGTGTCTAGCGAGCTAAAAGAAGGATCGTGTTTCCAGCTGGTAATCCCAATTCCCTCGGTCGGGGTTTGATATGCAGCATCAGCAGAACACGAATAAGAAACTCCTCATAGCTGAAGACAACCCCATAAATCTACTGATTGTTACGCTTATGCTGGAAGCGCTGGGGTATACTATTGACACAGCCGAAAATGGTGTGGAGTGCCTCAATCTTCTAATTGCAGGCAGCTACGATCTGATTTTAACAGACATTTCGATGCCGCAGATGGACGGAGTTCAAGTTGCTAAAGAAATAAGAGGGATGTCGGGTGTGAAGTCCAGTATACCAATCATCGCAACGACGGCAAATGCAGAACCTGCTGATGCTGAAGGATATATGGCAGTCGGAATAAATGAAGTTCTCGTCAAACCATTCAGCAAGTCAGATTTACAATGCTGTATTGATAGATGGATCTAAAGGCTTCCTGAGATTTGGATGACTTTTTACTTGGTTCACGGCCAAAATAATTCGGACTTTGGGTGGGTGATTCCCCTAACAATGAATCTCCCACACCCGTAACACCCGTTAGGGACCCTTGTTGACCTCATCCCCCTTCTAGGGCTTCTCCCCCGCAAGGCCCCCCCCCCTAGGTCCTCTACTACCATTACTTATACCTAATTGGCCCCCACTGATCTTAGGGAGCCCTGCTAGGGATACCTCGCCTAGGACACCTAGCCAGAGAGAG
>NZ_QBKU01000029.1 GCF_003054325.1 Sulfitobacter mediterraneus | reverse complement strand
AATTGTGTCAGACAAGGGAAGTTCCTTTCCGGGTTGCTATTCGAGATAGAACGCTGACGTTTCTTGTTTACAGCCAATGTATTCCGTGCAGCAGATATTCGCACGGCATCATTTTAGGGCAGCTTCGTCCCGCAGTCTGTGAGTCCATGCGCGTCGCAGCGAAAGGCGACTCATCCTAGACCTGCCGTTCGTGGATCACGCGGCGAAGGTACCAGGAGAGTCCACTTCGCCATAGTGATTTTGTGCTGCGCGCGCACGCAGCGCAAGAGATGCGACGCGAGCGAGAGTTACGGCTCCGCCGCGCAGCGGAGAGACCAGCCGTCTACACAGACTGCAGCATAAATCAGGTCCAATTCACAGGTCGCAGACTGCGCTGCGCTACGGGTTTCTTTCTGAAATGGCCTACTTTATAGTTTGACTGGCTGCGACCCGACCACCACCGAAGCCATAAGAGCTGTCACTCCACTACCATCGAAAGTTCCATTCTTTTTTAGTTGACCACCCGTTCTGCGACGCTCATCCCTTCAGACAGGCCGGACGACGGATACAGGATCACCCGGTCGCCTTCAGACAAGCCGCTGATGATCTGAGCTTCAATGCCGTTGTTCGGGCCGATCTCTATGGTGCGAAGCTGAGCTGATCCTTCAACCACGACAAACACGGCCCAGGCATCGCGGCTGCGGAACAGGGCACTGGCGGGCACGATCAAGGTATCTTCGGCGCGCCAGACCACAATCCTGGTTTCCACGCGGAACCCGTGTCCGAGGCCAGAATAGTCCTCGGACGGGCTGTTGAAGGATATGACGGCATTGACGCGCTGTTCTTCCACACCCAATGCCGAGAATTGAGTAATGCCGAACGGGTCGACACGCGTTACCTCACCTGCAAGTTCTGCCGGGCCGCCCCAATCGGCGATGATGACGGGATCACCTTCATTGACCTGTACGGCATCAGTTGACAAAAGTTCGACCACCACTTCCAGATCGTTTTCGATGTTTCCGATTTCCATAATGGGCGTTCCGGCAGGTAGCGAAGTTTCACTTTCCTGAATAACGCGCAAAATGCGGCCATCTGCCGGGGCAAAGAGCGGAATATCATCGTCCGCTGTTCCGATTGCAGCTGCCAACCGAGGGTCATCAAAGCCGATCAATTCGGCCTGCGCGTTGGCGATCTCAGCTTCACGCATAGAAATTGCCGCCTCTGCCGTATCGACATTCGCCTGCGCTACGCGCGCGGCCTGTTGCGCGCTGTCCAGTGCGGCACGGCTTGAAATGCCCCGTTCGACAAGTTGTTCCGTTCTGGCCAGTTCCGTGTCAGCCAGATCACGATTGGCAAGCGCCGCATTCAGATCGGCCTGGGCCACACGAAGCGCCGCTTGGGCAGCTGTTACAACGGCCTGTGCCTGTTCGCGGGTGCGCACGTCCAGTGCGGCGGGGTTGGTTGGGCGCATATGGGCAACAATGGTTTCGCCGCGCACGACCGGATCACCGGGTTGCACGCTGACACGTTGCAACTGTCCTGCGACCGGCGTTGATACGACATAGGCGTCTCGCACCCGCGTGCGGCCTTCCTCATCAATCGTCAACTGCATGGTTCCGCGTGTCACCTGGCCCATGTCGACAATTGTTGGCTGCGGCCAGAAGGCAACCGCCAGAGCACCGCCGATCAGCAAGAGTGTTGCGGTGGTCAAGATCAGACGGGATCGTTTCTTTGCTTTGGCCATGACGGCTACTCCCTCGTTTTCAGGGCCGAGACGAGTTCCGCTCGGTCGATATCTCGTTTCACCAGCCAACCGGACGCGACGGCGGCACCCAGAACGACCATCGCGGCAAAACCATAGCTTGCAGGATCGAAGATCGCGGGGATCTGATAGAGTTCACTGGAAAATCCTGCGGCGATACCAAAGGACAGGTAGTACCCAAGCACACTGCCGATCGGCAGGGCGACCAGCGTTACGATGGCCAGTTCGCCCAACAGCACGAAAGCGGCCTCGCCTTTTGTGAAGCCGATCACACGGAGGCTGGCCAGATCGCGGGATCGTTCCGCATAAGCGATGCGGGCCGCGTTGTAGACAATCCCGAAGGTGATGACGAAGGCGATGGCCCCCATGACATAGCGGATCGCACCCGCGCCGGTGTTCATCAGGGTCTGGAAGGCGGTTTCCGCCTGGGCTTTCAGGCTGACGCCTGCGACGCTCGGCATATCCTGCAAGGCGGTGTAGATGTCGGTGGCAAAGGCCTCGTCTATAGACAGATAAGCCCCCGACACGCGGTTCGGTTCCCGCAAGGCGCGGTTCAGTGCGGCGAGGTCCATGTAGGCGGGTGCACCCAGCAGGCTTTCGGCCAAGGCGGTGACAGGGATTTGCAGCACGGGCTGGCGACCTTCGCGGACTTCGACGGTAAGCGTATCACCGGGCCGGATGTCCAGTTTCGTCGCCAATGCGGTGGACAGAACAATGCCCCCGTTCACCAATGGAATATCGACCAGGTCGCTGTCCAGAGCGCGGCTCAGACGCGCACCCTCAGGCAAACCGCTGACGACGCCACGATGGGTTGCAAGACCATTGCGGAGCACTGCAGGCACATGGCGCACGGGTTCGACGAAGGAGACACCTTCCATCCGCCGCAGATTGAAGATTGTGGTCTCGGATGTGGAATGGGTGAAGGTCACGGTCACGTCACTGCGGTCGATTACGTTGAAGGTCAGATCAATCGTTCGATCAAATCCCGCATAGATCGTGATCATGGACACGCTGAGCGCCATGCCGCAGGCGATGCCGATCATCGCGCCTGCCATGCGCACTGGTTGTCTTGTAATCCGGCGCAAGACCATGCGCGACGGTTGATCGAGAAAGCGGTTCAGCGCGTGCCCGATGGCTCCCGTACGGCTGTAATCGGCAGGCGCGGGCGCGCGCATCGCTGCGGCGGGAGTCAGGGCAAAGACGCTGCGCAGAACCAGTAGCCCCCCGGCAGAGGCTGACAGGATACTTACGCCAACGCCGGTGACAAAGGAGGCCGGATCAAGCTGAAACACCAGAAAAGGAAACTTGAAATAGGCCACATAAACCTGGATCAGAGCGCGCCCGCCCAGGATGCCCATCAAGCAGCCCGCCAATGCGCCGCCAATGGCAATGGCCAGCACAAGTTTGCAATAATGCGTGCCGACCTCGCCGTTGGTGTACCCGAAAGCTTTCATCAGGCCGATTTCTTCGCGTTCGGACTGCACCATGCGATTGATCACGATGTAGAGAAGGAAAGCAGCGACAGCGAGGAAGATCGGTGGCACCCCCACGGCTGCGGCCTCCAACCCACCGATTTCCTCACTTACAAGTTGGTTCGAGGCCTGATCGGCAAGCGGATAGGCCCCGGTGCCACCATAGGGGTCGAGAATGCGATCAACGGCTGCCATCACCGCAGCCTCGTTTGCGCCGCGCGCGAGGGACAGAAGTGCCTCGTTGAAAGCGCCATCCATGTCATAGGCCGCGGCTAATGCGGATCGGCTCATCCAGATCACGCCAAATCGGGCATCGTCGGGGATCAACTCGCCAGGCGCAGTCGTGTAAAGAAACTCAGGTGCCTGAGCGAGGCCGACAACCTGAAAGCTGCGTCTTGCGCCGTTCATCGTCGCGTCGATGCGGTCGCCAGGGCGGATGTCGTGGGCCTGGGCGAAGGCCTGGAGCAGGAGGATTTCGTCTGTGTGATCGCTGTCGAGCATCCTGCCGTCGGTCAGGAACACGTCATTTAGACGGGGGCTGCGCAAATCGGGCAAAGAGACTGCCTGCGCCTGTACTGGCAGATCGAACCCCGCAAGGTCTATCAGGGCCGCACCCACCACACGCGGCTCAACCGCGCTAACGCCATCAATGGCTTCGAGCCGCGTCGTCATGCGGTAGGGTGCGCGGGTGACGGGCGCAAAGACCTCTGCCAGTCGATATCGTTCGTAGTAGGCCGCGCGGGTCTCATTCAGCGAGGTCACCAACCCCTGCATCATCACCAGCATGCCGACGCCAACTGCGATGACCATACCGATAGCGAGGGCCTGTCCCTTCATGCGCCACAGATCGCGCAGGAGCTTGTGGTCGAGCGGACTCACCAGTTGATCTCTTCGGGGGTCAGCTTTTCCTTGTTGATCACGACCTCCCGGATGTCCCCATCCGCAAAATGGATCACCCGGTCAGCCATCGCCGCCTGAGAGGCCGCATGGGTGACGATCAACACGGTAGCCCCCAGCTTTTCGTTCACGTCCTTCAACACATTCAGAACGGCGCGTCCGGTCGTGCTGTCGAGCGCGCCCGTCGGCTCATCGCAGAACAGTACCGTTGGGTTCTTGGCGACAGCGCGCGCAATCGCCACGCGCTGCTGTTCGCCGCCTGAGAGCTGGGCGGGAAAGTGGTCAACCCTTTCGCGCAGACCGACCATGGCCAATGCTTCGCCCGGCTCCATTGGATCACGCGCAATTTCTGTCACCAGTTCGACATTTTCTCGGGCAGTCAGGCTTGGCATCAGGTTGTAGAATTGGAAAACAAATCCCACGTGATCGCGCCGGTACATGGTCAACTGCTTATCGGTCATTCCTGACAGGTTCTGGTCCCGGAAGTAGGCATCGCCGTCTGTGGCGCGGTCCAATCCGCCGATGATGTTGAGTAAGGTCGATTTGCCGCTGCCGGACGGCCCCAACAGCACGACAATTTCGCCCTGCGGTATATCCAGATCGACACCGCGCAGCGCGTGAACGGCTGACCGCCCTTCACCGTAAACCTTGGTGATGCCTTTGGTTGAAAAGGTATTCTGGACCATTATCATCCTTAAGTTCATTTATAACTGAACATACTGGACAGATTGTCTGAAGTCAGCGCTTATGGGTCCAAATAGTGTCATTTGCTAAGAGAGGGTTTGTTGCTCATCGTAACCACCGAGGAGTGGACGATGAGAAAG
>NZ_QBKU01000028.1 GCF_003054325.1 Sulfitobacter mediterraneus | reverse complement strand
ACACCCTCAAGGGGTCCCGTGATCGAGTAGCCTGTGATGCTGTCGTCATAGACCTCCCAGACCTGGAACAGGTGCTCAGGCCAGTCATCGAAGGCGCGAATGACAACGACGTCGTCTTCTCTAAGGTTAAAGGGGTCATCCATGCTCAGCCCCTCCGGAAGATCAGGTCAGGCAGGACGGCCCCCAGCACGAAGGCCAACGGCACAGGGAGCGTCACTGGCAAGGCCCACGAGGGGATCACAGCCAGCACGACCAGCAGGACAGCTATGCCCTGAGGCACAACGAGGGTGAGGTCATAGCGCCGCTTCAGCGCGTAAGACAGGGCCAGCCGGAAGCAGACCCCAGCCGCCATAAGCAGCGTGAAGGTGGTAAACATCTATACATCTCCATTGATGGTTTCTTTATATAGATGCTTGGGATTGCTCGGTTTTTGGGGTGGATGTTTGTAATGACGAAAATATATCTGACCTAATTCCGCATCTTGCGCGCCAAGAAGAGTAGACCTAGCCCGAAGCTCGCCTTACGCTGAAAGCGAGGCGCATTACAGTAATATTGGAATTTAGCAAGCTGATTAACATTGGACCTGTCGCGGTTAGATGCCGGGATTAAACACAGAGCTTATCTGCTGCCAATCCATAGGAAGTATGCAGAAACTGCAATCACCAGGAAACAGATCCGCTTGGAACGACGCGAGTCCTTTGCAATTCCCGTTGGTCGTTGGGTATCGCTCTGTGGAAAACTGGAGTGGGGATTCATGGTTGCCTCTGGAAGTCCTTGCGTGCTCACTGAATTTTTACCTAAATGGGTTCGGATTTTGATGTTACCCTGAATATTAAGTGGTAACAGGGCGCAGGCCAGCTGCGCAGCTCAACCTCACCTAACGGAACTATCTTGAAGGTTCACGCGGCGATAAGCAGATCTAAAATCTCAGCTTTTGTCACGAACGGCCTTGCTGTCTCACCGAAAACCCGCTGGACATCGGCATTCTCTGTACAGCCCACGAGGTGCGGGAATTGGCGGTAGAGGTCCGAACGCGCGTTCTCCGACATCATTTGCATTGCCATCTTGCCGGGATAAAAGCTCTCGCTTGGGGCTCCCTCAGCAAAGATGATTTGGTGTGCATCAAACATCAGATGAAAATAGGTGACTTCACGCCTGCCATGAGCGATCCTCACGCCTTGCATTGTCTCCACCAAATTGATCGCTCTGGCGAAATGGTTCTGATCCACCAGCATTGCGTGCTGACGTGACACCAACAAATCCCGCTGAACGCCCAATACGCCTTCTCGGATCAAAACGGGCCGCAGCGTTTCATCCCTCATCAGATCTTCGATGTCGCAATGGCGTTGGCCGATCCAAGCGATTGGCTGCACACCATTGTCCAAAGTGGTGACCATGTCTCCCGGAGAAAGGCTTTCAATCGGGACTTCACCGTTTGGCGTGAGGATCAACGTTCCAGAGGTAAAGCAGACCACTCCGGTATTGTCGTATGAGTAGCTTGAAGCATCCGCACCTTGAACAGTCATAGAGCGGCTGCCAAACTGCTCATTGTCCGAATAATCGACGGTATTGCCTTCGTCATCTACCGTGTTGGATTGGTTCAGAACACCATCATCGGCCTGATCCGCACGCAACTCATCGAGGCTGTCGTAGAAGCTTCCGACGGACAGGTAGTCGTTGTTAAAAATATCCCCATCACCAAGAGCGCCAGTGTTCCCAGTGTTAAAATCGCTAATGGTGTCGTTGCCGTCACTGACGAAGAAAAGATCGTTACCGGCCCCACCAACCAAAAGATCGTCGCCAGCATTGCCGTTCAGAACGTCGTCTCCGGCTTCACCATACAAAGTGTCGTTGCCACCGACATAAGAGAAGTCATCGCCGTTTAGGAAGTCAGCTTCATTCCCTCCATAGAGCGCGTCAGCGCCTTGGCCACCGTAAAGCGTATCCGCTCCATCGCCGCCGAAAGCGAAGTCATTCCCTTCGCCACCCCAGATATTGTCGTTGCCTGCTTCACCAAGGAGATAATCTGTACCGCCGTTCCCAGAGATGTAATCGCCGCCAGTGCCACCCCAAATGGTGTCAATGCCGTCACCGCCATCAATCTGGTCGGCGTCGTCACCACCAAGAAGACTGTCATTGCCGACCCCGCCGTCGATTGTATCAGCGCCAAGACCACCAATAATTGTGTCGTTGCCGCCAGCCCCTTCAAGGCTGTCGTTCCCGGCTTCTCCCGAAATGGAATCCGCACCTGCAGAGCCGATGATGAAATCAATGCCGGATGTCCCTGAAATCAGGTCCACACCGTTAAGGGTGATACCGGTAAAATCGAAGTTTGCTGTTGCGTCGTTGGTGCCGAGAATTTCGCCGGTTAAATTGGAACCTTGAATTACCTCAAAGCCATCACTGGCTGAGAAGTTACCTTGGATCCGATAGGTGCCAGCACCTGTCGCGAGGACAATGGTATCTGTACCAACGGCCCCTCCGTCGGTCAGGACATTGGAGCCCCCATCGTCATCGTCGTGCAGATGGATTGTGTCGCTGCCTTCGCCTGTCTCAACGGTATCGACACCCGAACCAGTATAGACCACGTCATCGCCTGCACCCGCCGTGATGCTGTCCCCGCCAGCACCGCCGTGGATTGTGTCGGTTCCATCGCCGCCGTCGAGCGTATCGCTGCCTGCGCCGCCATCAATGCTGTCTGCGCCCGCCCCGCCTAAGATGGAATCGTTACCGCCGCCGCCAAGCAAACTGTCGTTCCCAATGCCGCCGTCAAGCGTGTCGTTTCCGGAGCCGCCATAAACTGTATCAGCGCCCAGACCAGCTGCGACGGAATCATCGCCGTCCAATGCTTCGATAAGGTTGTCGTTTGTTCCTGCACCGCCAGCCCAGCCGTCATCGACTTGATCGCCTTGGGGGTCGCCTGTGTAGGACGCGTTAATGGTGTCATTGCCCGCCGACCCCGAAACAGTGCCGTCGCGTGAATCAATTGTGGTGTAAGGCTCCGCTGAGGCAACTCCATCGCTGCTATCGACGGGATCTCCATCGCGACCATTCGTCGCCGTAAAGGTTTCCCCTACAGTTGGTTCTTCGCCGGATTGATATACAAAACCTACATTTGTACCACCAATCCGAAGCACCCAAACCTCGTTGCCGAGGCCATCAACCATGGAGAATTCATTCTGTACCTGTGATCCAGCAGGGTAGAGCGTGCCATTAATTGTCACATCTTGCGCAAGAGTTTGGATGCCGCCTGTCTCAACGTATGCGTCTTCAAAATCATCGTCATCGTCGTTGATTAGAATCTGGTAACCCACACCCCCATTGAATGTGAAATCTTCGCCAATCCATGTGGGAGCCCCGCTCGAATAATCAGGATGTGCTGGATCATTAGCGTGACTGTCTCCTTCAATGTCTGCCATCGGAATGTTGGATGGCAGAGTATAGAGGGCCCAGTCAAAAAGTTTGAGGTAGTAGCTCATTGATCTTCACCCCCGAGGCTCGAGTTAGCCGAATGTATGGGGGAACAAGCAAGGCGGGAATAGCATCCGCTGGCAGGTTTGGCTGAGTCAGCAAGATGAGCAACCATTGATGTCGCTTTATGCAAGTTCATGTAGAGTACCGGCATCCTGAAGTTCCCCTCATGATGGTGTAACAGTCCTATGCTTTCTGCTGTGACTGTGTTCCTTAGGAACAGTAATACGGGACCATCTTGGTGCGATCAGGGTGAACAAGAGGCAACATTAGGGCAGGAAATAAGTATCTGCCCAATTCATGACACAAAGTTTGAATGGGCGATGAGCTTGCCGGCTTATCTGGATGACTGTGCTTGGTGTGGATCCTGCTCTGCAATAGCTCGCCAGCGACACCCCCCCCCACCTAGACACCCCCTTCCACCCGTAGGACGCCTTCAGCTAAGATCCCCCCCTTGGGTTATCCACCACCACCAGTCATCTATCCCTAATTGGGTTACCTAATCCCCCACCATAGGGCTCCTGATCGGGTTACCTCCCCCAGGGCTATCTTCCCCCACCCCCAGTCCTCTACTAACATTACTTATACCTAATTAGGCTCCCACTGATCTTAGGGAGCCCTGCTAGGGATACCTCGCTTAGGACACCTAGCCAGAGAGAGCCCGTCTAGGGGCCCCAGGGAGGGATACCCTAACCAAGACATGATAGGGGTCCTGAGAGGGGCACTCTGGGGTTGTCTGATGATGTTAGCTCACCTACCTGAGCGGCTTCCCAGATGGGTTCTCCTAGCCGGAAATGCCCCCTCGCTTACACTCCCGGTGGTCGCACCGTTCGCTCTGGCTTCCTCCGCTCTCGCGACGGAATGCCCCCGTTTATGCCCCATTTTCTGTCGCTGTCAGGGTAAGCCGATGAAAGGCATCACGGGGGTGGGTTTCCTACCATCCCAGCCACTCTTCCGTACATGATGAACCGTTACTTCTAGGGTGGCTCTGTGGCCAGGAATGCCCCCAAAAATGCCCCCCTGACTTGGTATTCCTGAGGGGAGGTCCTATCTACAATTAGGTATAAGTAATGGTAGTAGACGACTAAGGAGAGAGGGGACCCCCGCCCCGGAAGGCTATGACAAAGACAATAGACCCTTGGCACTCCCGCCCCTTAGACGTCCATAGGTGGTCAGATCACCCCGAGGTGGGGAAGATCGTGGATAAGCTCTGGGGGGAGTTCTACCCGACCCAGACAGGGACCCGAGCAGGACCTAAGCAGAAGACCACCTCCAAGGACCAGCTAAAGGTGCTGATTCTAGACCTGTATGTTGCTTGGTTGGATGATCCCACGCTTTGTATAGGTGTCTCGCTGTCCTCGAATGCTTGGCAGGCTGGCTCCCGGTACAACGCCCTACACATCTCTAAGAAGATCGTGCCTGTCATAAAGACCCTGCACGACGAGGGCTTGCTGGACCTAACCAAACACAGTCACAGCGGACCTGGGCACAAGTACAATCACACCACCCGCATTCGAGCCTCAGAGAAGCTCCAG
>NZ_QBKU01000027.1 GCF_003054325.1 Sulfitobacter mediterraneus | reverse complement strand
TTCGCTCTGGCTTCCTCCGCTCTCGCGACGGAATGCCCCCGTTTATGCCCCATTTTCTGTCGCTGTCAGGGTAAGCCGATGAAAGGCATCACGGGGGTGGGTTTCCTACCATCCCAGCCACTCTTTCGCTCATGATGAACCGTTACTTCTAGGGTGCCTCTGTGGCCAGGAATGCCCCCAAAAATGCCCCAGATCAGGAAGTCCATTAGGTGGGTGTATCTTGTTGTGAGATCTCAATCGGGAACGGGAGTAACGGGTACAACGGGTCTGCTCCCTTTGGGGTTCCCCAGAGCCGTGACAGCTCTGAGGGTGGTCTTAGTTAGGCTACCTTCAGGAGGTCGAAACCAGAGTAGCCGGGTTGTTTGTCGATCGGGTGATCGTAACCGTCAGGCCCAGTCACTTTGCCCCGGTAGAGACTGTAGCCGGGCTTCACCCAGATGGCTCTGGCGTAATCTTTGCCGCCCCATTTGGCCTTCTGAAGTTGCCAGCTAAGGTCTGGCATCATGTGGCTTAGCCGGTTGGGGTTCATCCGAAGCTCTTCGCTGACCAGAAGGCCTAGTATCTTTTGGGGGATAGCGCCCCTTCCATCTTCCTCCAGCAGCTCTTCCAGTTGTTGCAGCATCGTTTCCTGAGATGTTGCTCGGATCTGCTGCATAACCAAGGTGTCAATGGTCGAGGTATCCAGAGACTTTGGATTGAAGTCCTCAGGTAGATCCCGCTGCATCAGCGCACGGTAGACTTTAGCAAGGTTGCCTTCGTCATCCATCCAGGCGTGGAACTCTACCATAAACTTAGCGAAGTCTAGGAGTCTTCCGTGCCATCAAGCGACCTGCGCAATCTCGGTTGCGTTTGCCAGTGGACAGGTAAACCAAAACACGGTCTCTTTGCCCGGCTCACTATCAAAGCCAATCTGCCCCCCCATCGATTCAATCAATTGGCGCGAGATGTTCAAGCCAAGACCGGTTCCGCCCCGTTGCCGGGAATCTGAACTGTCTGCCTGCGAAAACGGTTGAAAAACTTTGTCCCGAAACTCTTCTTGGATGCCGATCCCCTGGTTGCTCACCGAAACTCTGGCGCAATCGGGAAAGAATTCAGCACTGAGGCGGACAGTCGTGCCGGCATGAGCGAATTTGCATGCATTGGACAACAAGTTGCTCAACACCTGAATGATCCGTTTTTTGTCAGTCCAGATGTCTTGCTCGCCCTCGGGGGCTTCTACGGACAATTGCACGTTCCATTGCGATGCGTAGGTCTCGGTATGTTTGCTGGCGAGGGCCATTATGTCGCTCAAGCGCTCCGGCTTTGCGTCGTGCGCCATGCTGCCTGCAGTGACTTTTTCCATGTCCAGGATATCATTCACCAGACTGACCAGCCGCTCTGAGTTGGACGAGGCGATTTCGATCAAACGGTCCGCGCCGTTGGTGTCCACGTCTTTTAGTTGAACCTGCAATAACCCGAGCGCCCCTTTGATGGAGGTCAAAGGCGTGCGCAATTCATGGCTGACTGTTGCAACGAAATCGCGTTTGAGTTGCTCCAACTTATAGCTTTCGGTGATGTCCATCTGGATTCCCAGCATCCGGATCGCAGTGCCATCAGAAGAACGTTCTACCACTACGGCATCGGATTGCATCCAACGCCACTCATTCTGGGCTACTTCGACGCGGAACCGAACCGAAGCACGATCCGCGCTGCCGTCAATGCAGGCGGCCTCGGCTTCTTTCAGTAAGGCAACGTCATCTTCATGCATCAGAGCAATCTGAAAAGAATAAGGGTCGGCACCGCCCTCCATTTCAGGTCTGTGCAAGAGCATTTTCCAGGTTTCTGAAACCACTGAGGTCTGATCGCGCAGGTCCAAATCAAAGACGCCGATTTCAGCACTGGTCAGGGCGAGGTTCCAGCGTTGCTCAGTCTTGGCAATTTCTTGCGTGTGCCGTTCACTTTGGGTGATATCGCGCATCATCAAGGTGAACCGCGTCTCACCGTCTGCTGTGAACCATGTGTTCTTTTCAATCTCGACAATCCAGGGTTCCGCATCCCTGCCGGCCGGAGGCAGCTGCACTTTCGTCCTGCCTTGACTGCGGCAAAGATCATAATCGGGTAGGACCTCCCCAACGGAAAACCGCGTCAGGTCGATCTGGTTGGCCGCTGGCAGCAGAAGTTTCTGTGCCGCATCGTTCGAATGCAAGATTCGCCCTGCCGGTGTCACTGAGACAATGGCAAGCATCGCGTTTTCGAGGATCGAGCGTTTCTCTTTGCCCTGGGTTTCCAGATCGCGGGTCTTTTGCGCAACGGTCAGGGCAATTGTCTGGTTCTTTCTCATCAGAAAGCGCAGCATCATGCTGACCAATGCAGTGATCAAAAGCCCCAGCATCAGGACAATCCACCGGGCCCGAAATGGCTGAGAGGCATCGAATTTTTCGGTGCTGCTCCAAGACAGCGCAAAGGTCTGACCAAGTTTATTGATCGTTTGGCTGCCCGTGAAATCTGATGTGATGGGGGCGGCGACGGCCAGATCGCCCTGACCTGCGGCGAGGCCATCGGGGTCTGGCACCGCCTTCAATTCGATAAGCTCCGACTGTGCGGCCGTCAGAGACTTGAATGCATTTTCGATATTCATCACGGCAAAAGCAAATCCGACCAATTCCTCACTAGGCGCCTGGGAATCTTGCCCATCGCTGAAAGGTCTGAAAATCGGTTTGATCAATAATGCCAAAGGCTGACCGTCCGGCGCGGAAAGGCCGGGGAGATCCCTTACCGCGAGAGTTTGTCTTGTCCTGCGCGCCTCTTGCGAGGCTGCAAGTAGTTCGGGATGTTTGGAAAACACCAACCCAACCAAATTTCCATGATCGACCGAGGGTTCGACATATTGCACCACAGTCATATTCTGTTTCAAAGCAGCAGTCGCGCCCGTCAAACCTTCGCCAATGTCCTTGGTCATGGCCAGTCCGATGGCATCCAAACCGAACATGTTATCTTGGACCTTCAAGGCGTTGGCGTAATTCGTCATATCCTTGGCTGTGACAAGATCGGATCCCAGCACCAAACCGGACACCCCAATCAGGACGCGGCTGTATTCTTCAAAGCGCCGGTCGAGTGACACAAGGCTTTGATCAACCAAAATCTGAAAGCTCTCATGGGAACGGCTTTGGGCAATACTATGCACAAGTAGGAATGAGCCATATGAAAGGCTGAGAAAGACAAGCAAAACAGCCGCCTGTAACCATTCGATACTTTGTCTTGGCGGCATGCCAAACCTCCTTCCTACGAAGCGCTTGATATACAGGCTGCCCTGGGCATTCTGCTAAGGCGCAATTGTCCTGAGACTTGATTGTGAATTGAAAAAGCGCTCAAAATATGGCGACAATCAGAGCATTGTAGGAGGACTATTGCGGATGCCGAAACCTCGGGTGCCCAAAATAGGGGTCGCAACCCGCAAGAAGCCAACCAAGTTAGGGAGGTCATTGCTAGCTGTTCCTTAACCGTGACAGCGGCACTGAAACAGCCAGTCAGTGTTCTTCTGCCTTCGACGGCATAGGTGGCCGCAATCCGGCGGATCAGCAAAACTGGCTTGGTGCGCATGTCTCGACAAGGTTATAGTGCTAAATTATTCCAAAAAATCAAGCCATTAGATAGCGTAAAGTCGATCTCGGGATAATCGCCGGCAGCGGCCGAGCTGGGCTCAAAGCCCCTGGTCGCAAGAAGATCTGCTACGGTCACGAAAGCCAGCAATATCCAAGTGACGATTGGCAATTCCCGCCAGCACAGAACTGAAGCGACACCCGTTCCACCCATAGCACCCGTTCGAGAAAACCCTTGCATCTCTGCTTTACCCAAGGTAATCAGAACATCCTTTTTAGGCATAGATTTGTAGGCACAGGCCTGAGAGCCCAGACTCTCGAACATGAACGCATAGCGCTGAGCGGCAAGGCCGCATCCCCAATAATCCGGACGGCTCTACGAACAACCGAGTCGTTCTTTATGTGAGTGGACCTTGAGGTCTGTACGATAGTTATGCGCCTCTTGGCTCCGCTAAAAGCAAGAGAAAACAATAAGATGAACAAACAAACCACTGAAACTAAGGAGAAAAACACACCTTCCAAAATCCAGCTGCCGATGGTGTTGGAGAAAACCGAAAATACCATGCCTAAATCCGAAACCGACGAACTGCGGATCGATATCGTGAGTGGCTGTATTGCCGACAAGTTCGTCAGGTTCGAAGGCAAGTATCTGCATGTGGATCACAGGAAAAGTCGCCTGAACCAAGGTGATGCTATTCGGGTCGCGCGGGGGATCATTCGGGATATGTTCCCAGATGAGCACAAAGACCCGGAACTCGTGACCAAGATCATCACAAAGGTGCTTGGAGATGACCCTGACGAGGCGAGTAATACGATCGCTCTGTGGGACGGAACCATACGGTGCGCACCTGGCAACTCAAACCGAGTATTGCGAGGTCCAATCATGGCGTCGATAAACTCCTGGGTTGACCCAGCTTATCGCCAGCGACGTGGTATGGTTGGCGATTTGTCCATGTTGGAGAGATTTCTCGATTGGACTATCGTCAATGACGGGGACCGTGAGCTGCTTCTCAACTGGCTTGCCTGGAACCTCCAGAACGAGGAGAAGAAGCCCGGTTGGGCCATTCTGCTCTACTCGCACGAGAAAGGCACAGGCAAGAGCACTTTGTGTAAGCTTATGGCCAAGCTGTTTGGCTCAGAGAACACGTTCTCATCCAATGGCGTTAGTAAGATTACAGGCCAGTTCAACGGGCCAGCGCTGGAGAACAAGCTGCTGAATCTGGAAGAGATTAAGCTGAAGCCAACGTCCGATCAGGGCAACGCAATCAAGACCCTGATCACAGAAGAGGATACGACGTCCGAGCGAAAGGGGATCGATGTCGAGAAAGTAAAGCAATGCTGTGTGATGGTTGGGACCTCCAACCATTTGCCCCAGTGGCTCGAGGGTAACGACCGCCGCTTTCTCGTGGTAGACATGGGCCATGAGGGGCATGCTTCTGGACCGAAAGCAAAAGACTTCGCTAAGTTTATGGTAGAGTTCCACGCCTGGATGGATGACGAAGGCAACCTTGCTAAAGTCTACCGTGCGCTGATGCAGCGGGATCTACCTGAGGACTTCAATCCAAAGTCTCTGGATACCTCGACCATTGACACCTTGGTTATGCAGCAGATCCGAGCAACATCTCAGGAAACGATGCTGCAACAACTGGAAGAGCTGCTGGAGGAAGATGGAAGGGGCGCTATCCCCCAAAAGATACTAGGCCTTCTGGTCAGCGAAGAGCTTCGGATGAACCCCAACCGGCTAAGCCACATGATGCCAGACCTTAGCTGGCAACTTCAGAAGGCCAAATGGGGCGGCAAAGATTACGCCAGAGCCATCTGGGTGAAGCCCGGCTACAGTCTCTACCGGGGCAAAGTGACTGGGCCTGACGGTTACGATCACCCGATCGACAAACAACCCGGCTACTCTGGTTTCGACCTCCTGAAGGTAGCCTAACTAAGACCACCCTCAGAGCTGTCACGGCTCTGGGGAACCCCAAAGGGAGCAGACCCGTTGTACCCGTTACTCCCGTTCCCGATTGAGATCTCACAACAAGATACACCCACCTAATGGACTTCCTGATCTGGGGCATTTTTGGGGGCATTCCTGGCCACAGAGGCACCCTAGAAGTAACGGTTCATCATGAGCGAAAGAGTGGCTGGGATGGTAGGAAACCCACCCCCGTGATGCCTTTCATCGGCTTACCCTGACAGCGACAGAAAATGGGGCATAAACGGGGGCATTCCGTCGCGAGAGCGGAGGAAGCCAGAGCGAA
>NZ_QBKU01000026.1:2500-6126 GCF_003054325.1 Sulfitobacter mediterraneus | reverse complement strand
TTTTTGGTTGCGGGAGTAGGATTTGAACCTACGACCTTCAGGTTATGAGCCTGACGAGCTACCGGGCTGCTCCATCCCGCGACACTTTTGTTGGCCTGCTGCACGGTGTTGTGCTTGAGGCCTTTTGTTGGCCTACTGCACGTTGTGCTGTTTTGGGCCGTTTTTTGGTCTGTTACATGTTGTTTTGCATCAGGCCATTGGTCTTTTTTGTCATCGTTGAGAGATACTTCTCTAAAAACCTTATTAGGTTTGGCGATGACCTACTCTCCCACGTCTTAAGACGCAGTACCATCGGCGCTACGGCACTTAACGGCCAGGTTCGGGATGGGGCTGGGTGTTTTGCTCGCGCTATGATCACCAAACCAAATAAAGTTTTTAGAGTTTTCCAAGTCAGTACACTGAGTGTTGTGTATGCTTTTGATTTATCGAGTAAAGTCTTGCTTTTACTGGATCAAATCAAGCCTATCGAGCCATTAGTACCAGTCAACTGAACGTATTACTACGCTTACATCTCTGGCCTATCGACGAGGTGGTCTACCTCGGCTCTCAGGGATACCTTGTTTTGAGGGGGGCTTCCCGCTTAGATGCCTTCAGCGGTTATCCTGTCCGATCATAGCTACCCAGCACTGCTATTGGCATAACAACTGGTCCACCAGTGGATCGTTCACCCCGGTCCTCTCGTACTAGGGGCAACTCCTCTCAAGTATCCTACACCCACGGAAGATAGGGACCGAACTGTCTCACGACGTTCTAAACCCAGCTCACGTACCTCTTTAAACGGCGAACAGCCGTACCCTTGGGACCTGCTCCAGCCCCAGGATGAGATGAGCCGACATCGAGGTGCCAAACACTGCCGTCGATATGGACTCTTGGGCAGTATCAGCCTGTTATCCCCGGCGTACCTTTTATCCGTTGAGCGATGGCCCTCCCACTTGGGACCACCGGATCACTATGGCCGTCTTTCGACTCTGCTCGACTTGTCAGTCTCGCAGTCAGGCTGGCTTCTGCCATTGCACTCAACGAGCGATTTCCGACCGCTCTGAGCCAACCTTCGCGCGCCTCCGTTACGATTTAGGAGGCGACCGCCCCAGTCAAACTACCCGCCACACAGGGTCCCGGATCCGGATAACGGACCGCGGTTAGACATCAAGCAGAACAAGGGTGGTATCTCAAGGGAGGCTCCACGCAAACTGGCGTTCACGTTTCAAAGCCCACCACCTATCCTGCACATGTTCGGCCTAATGCCAATGTGAAGCTGTAGTAAAGGTGCACGGGGTCTTTCCGTCTAACCGCGGGTAACCGGCATCTTGACCGGTAATTCAATTTCGCTGAGTCTATGTTGGAGACAGCGGGGAAGTCGTTACGCCATTCGTGCAGGTCGGAACTTACCCGACAAGGAATTTCGCTACCTTAGGACCGTTATAGTTACGGCCGCCGTTTACCTGGGCTTCAATTCAGAGCTCTCACCCCTCCTTTTAACCTTCAGGCACCGGGCAGGCGTCAGACCCTATACGTCGTCTTGCGACTTCGCAGAGCCCTGTGTTTTTAATAAACAGTCGCCACCCCCTGGTTTGTGCCCCCAGCCCCTAGTTGCCTAGGAACCGGGCCTCCTTCTCGCGAACTTACGGAGGTATTTTGCCGAGTTCCTTCAACATAGTTCTCTCAAGCGCCTTGGTATTCTCTACCTGTCCACCTGTGTCGGTTTAGGGTACGATCTCATGATGGAGCTATTTCCAGGGACCTCTAAGCAGCCCATTCAATCCGATAAGGATGAACTACCCTCGAGATCCGTCACTTCCATCTGGCCCAGGAATATTAACCTGGTTCCCATCGACTACGCCTTTCGGCCTCGCCTTAGGGGTCGGCTTACCCTGCTCAGATTAGCTTTAAGCAGGAACCCTTGGACTTTCGGCGAGAGTGTCTCTCACACTCTTTGTCGCTACTCATGTCATCATTCTCACTAGTGATCTCTCCACCGGATCGCTCACGCGCCAGCTTCACAGAAAAGACTACGTCTCCAATATTCCCGAAGGAAGTAAGGAGACAAAGTCTTATGTCACACTACGCTCTGCTACCATGCAATAAATGCATCCTCAGCTTCGGCTCATGGCTTGAGCCCCGTTACATCTTCGCCGCAAGACAACTTATTTAGACCAGTGAGCTGTTACGCTATCTTTAAAGGATGGCTGCTTCTAAGCCAACCTCCTGGTTGTTTTGGTCGTCTCACCTGCTTTCCCACTTAGCCATGAATTAGGGGCCTTAGCTGGAGGTTAGGGTTGTTTCCCTCTTCACGACGGACGTTAGCATTCGCCGTGTGTCTGCCGACTAGTACTCATCGGTATTCGGAGTTTGGTTAGGATCAGTAAGCCTGTGGGGCCCCATTACCCATCCAGTGCTCTACCCCCGATGGTATTCGGTCGACGCTCTACCTAAATAGATTTCGCAGAGAACCAGCTATCTCCGAGTTTGATTGGCCTTTCACCCCTAGGCACAGCTCATCCCGATCTTTTTCAACAGATGTGGGTTCGGTCCTCCAGTAAGTGTTACCTTACCTTCAACCTGGCCATGCCTAGATCACTCGGTTTCGGGTCTGATCCCACGAACTCGACGCCCTATTAAGACTCGCTTTCGCTACGCCTACACCTAACGGCTTAAGCTTGCTCGTGAGACCAAGTCGATGACCCATTATACAAAAGGTACGCTGTCAGGACGCAAGGTCCCTCCAACTGATTGTAGGCGTTCGGTTTCAGGTACTGTTTCACTCCCCTCGTCGGGGTGCTTTTCACCTTTCCCTCACGGTACTGGTTCACTATCGGTCAGTAAGGAGTACTTAGCCTTCGAAGGTGGTCCTCCGATCTTCAGACAGAATTTCACGTGTTCCGCCCTACTTAATACGTCCAATCATGCTTCTTATACGGGACTATCACCCACTTTGGTTGCGCATTCCAACGCATTCTAACCACAATCATGGCTCGGCTGGTCCCCGTTCGCTCGCCGCTACTAGGGGAGTATCATATTGATTTCCTTTCCTCCGGGTACTTAGATGTTTCAGTTCCCCGGGTTTGCTTTTTTAAGCCTATATATTCAGCCTAAAAATACCTGGTTTACCTCATTATTAGCTGCCCTTGTGGGTAGTAATAACAAAGTATCAGGTGGGTTGCCCCATTCAGAAATTCATGGATCAAAGCTTATTCTCAGCTCCCCATGACTTATCGCAGAGTATCACGTCTTTCATCGCCTCTTACTGCCAAGGCATTCACCAAACGCCCTTTTCGCGCTTGATTTGATCCAGAAAAAGAAAGACTTGCGTCATTCGCGAAGATCAGAAGCTGGTAAGAAACTGATCCTCTTATTCTGAACCAAAAGCATACTTTTACCCGCCCACTCATCTGAGTGGACAATGAGCGATGTCTATAGCTGCCATCCGTGCGGGAGGCAGCATCATCACTCTGGTTAGTGTACTTGACTTGGACAACACGTTCGTTTCAGTCGCGATATGCGCAGCAGACCGAGGAAACAGTCCGTTGTGCACCGGCCTCCGAAGAGGCAGCGCCTGAGTTCTTCGCCATACTCGGCAAGAACAAACAGTGTTGTTTGTTACTTTAAGATTGCTCTCAAAGTAACTG
>NZ_QBKU01000025.1 GCF_003054325.1 Sulfitobacter mediterraneus | reverse complement strand
GCACGTAGTTCGTCCGGATATCTCTTCCCAAAGTTCTTCTTTTCCATAACCCAGTATCCTTACTTCTGGGTCTCCGCCAAACAAGGGGCGGTTCAGCTTTGGCAATTGCCTCAAGTGCGAAAGCGGCTGCAAGTCTGGATCGTTTTGAAACTGTCAAACGGACCGTGACGTCGGTCATTTGGTATTCCCTTCCGTCTTTTGCCCAATTGATGCTCGTTCCAGCTTGGACTTGGTGCCCCAGCAAGTACCTACAGGGAATGCCGCACATGGTGCGAACAGGCTACGGCAGGGCAAGTACTTGCCGGGACAAGTTGTTACCTATGTCTTTTCCTTGCGGCTTAAAAGGCCGGTAAAAGCAATGAGGTGTCCCAGCAAACTTCTACAGGGTTCGCCAATCCGGGCTAGGGGTAGGCGAGGTAAGCCGCCTGCTGAGACGGCTCCGACGTTATACTGTTGCGGCAAAAGTTCAACGCGCCAGCAACTGATCCGACTTCACCTTCTAAATCTGGTGGTCGCCGCAGCCCGAGCATTCCCATGTCTGAATTTTGATGCCCGCAAAGAAGTCCTTTTGCCCCGGTGGATATTCCGACCGGATCAGGGTTGATAAGGTTTCACCGCAGGCGAGGCAATGGTTGGGGCGCTATAGGTCATGGATAGAAAGTTTAGACACCAGTTCTGTTACTTTCAGCCATCAGTTCGCCGCCCACATGTATTGCAGATCCAGTAGCCTTCATTTGGGTTAAAGTGCGCACTCTCACAACGACATTTTGCAACTCGTCCTCCAGCTTTGGCAGCCTCATTGCCTTCCGAAATAGCGTTGTGGACATCTGTGTCGTTAACCATTTGGCGTATGACGCCTTCCAAAGCAGAAATCTCAGTCTCTGTTGGCTCCCTGTTGAAGAAGAAACCAACACCTCGAGGATCGAGAGGCTGTCGGAATGTGAAGTTAAGTCTGAGCTTCTGCTCGACATTCAGTTTGTGGACGTTTGGCAATTAGTGGTGTTCCCAAGGTTGGCAGGTGGAGGTCGTGAAGATATGTGCATTTTCATATGCTTCCGATTCAGAAGCGTCAGCAAGCCTGTATTTTCTAGCCTTTGTCAATCGCTTACGAAATTTGTACGTGTCGCGTTAACGCCACATTGCCGGGGAGATGTTGTAACTAATTCCCACTGTTTCCAGCTTTGAAGCAATCTACAACTTGTGCTAGAAAGTACGCATTTTGGAGTAGCCATTTGATGAGTGATTTCAAGCGAGAGTGCCAGATCAATATGCTCAAGGCTTGCGCCCAGTATTCCGAAACAGGGGTCTGGTCGGGTGAAATTTACTATCCCAACTGCGCTTGGGACATGGTTGAGATGGGGTTGGTAACCCCAAGTAAGGAAGTCACATTAGCAGGGCGGGTTGCATTGTTCCTGCTTGGCGAGGGCGAAGACCCATTAAGCTGGTCTGCTAGCGTATATGAGCTTGGGGACGGCTGATTGACAGCTAACAAGCAACTGATAGGTTTGAGAACGTAAGCTCTCTGACAATCTTAGACTGACCCCACCCAGTATCGGTGGGGTTTTCTTTTGTTTTCCAGTCAAGAAACGGCAATACCGCTGCCCCAATCTGGGGATAACTGATACTGTTGTGCCGGCAAGTTCATTGTCGGCATAATTTCGGCCAACCATCATCCCCAGGGAAACCAGATCGTTCTCCAGCTGGCCCGCCGTTTTCCGGTACAAACACGTCCCCTTTTTCCTCCAGCTTAAGCTCAGCATGGCTCAAGTTGCGTTGGTACCTTTCCCCTTGTAGGCCTTGTTTAGTGTGGCTGCATTTTGACGATTCAGGGTGGGGCCGAGGATTGGTACGCGGAGGTTCAATCGGTCACTTCGCAATCACCTCCGGGCGCAGACATCCCCTTACAGAGCGACTCATTCCAAGCCCGAAAACGCCGCCCGCTTTGCTGGCGGCGTTTCACTGGTCAAATTGATCGGAAAGGACCCTGAACAAGAGTCTTCGCTCTACTTCGTCGCTTCCAACAGCGGATCGGGCGCTTCGCTCTGAGAAAGAGCATCCGGCCCAGATGAGTCGCAGATACTGATCTGATAAAGATCAAATGCCGCATCTCGCGCAGGGATGATGCTCTTATAACTTTCGCTTGAGAACACTTGGAAAACAGCCTCACGGCTAGGATACTCAACTACATACATGGACTTTGCCGAGTTCTTCCCAATCACAATCTCATTGATGTTCAGGTGCGAAACGATGCGTGCACCAGCAGCCTCTAAAAGTGGACCTGTCACTTCAAAGTACTCGGCCAACTCTTCAGTCGCGCCGGGATTGATTTTGACTTCTGCAAGGACAGTAACAGCCATCTAGTCTCTCTCTGATTCTCAACACTTTGTTAACATCTAGATTACAACTACTGTAGCCAGATTTTGCAGCCTGTCGTTCGGGGACGACTTTTCGACCGTTCTACTGTTGCGGCTCAGGAAAGGTAAATCCTGCCCAAGAGTGGAGTTAATCACCAGCCCTAGGTGGTTTCAGAAGACACCCATTTTCAACAATTGCCCAAAAAAGAAAAACCCCACCGGAGCGAGGTTAATCTCCAACCGCGTCTGATCGGGGTAGATAATACGCGATGTAGCCATATTGCCAAAAATGGTGGATTGAATCCACGATTATCGACTCGCCTTATCCAAATCTGTCAGCCCCAAATGGCAAATTCCTCTGTGGTTGAATTCTCCGGTTGCTGGAGCACCAAAAAAGAAATCATTGAGATATGTTTGCGATTTACGTCAAGATTTGGACAGAACTCACAAGGAATCCGACACCCTCGGATGAAAATCTCGTAAGTCATTCAATTGCGTGGCAGGGGCTGAGGGACTCGAACCCACGACCCTCGGTTTTGGAGACCGATGCTCTACCAACTGAGCTAAACCCCTACGCCGGGGGTTGGGTAGTCGGAAACGGGCCTAGGATCAAGAGCCTAATGTCGCCCGGATCGAGTTTCCTTGCGCAATCGGCTGAGACTGACAGGCGTCATACCCAGAAACGACGCAATCAGCCCGTGGGCAAAGCCGTTTTCATGCTCCGGATACCTCTCGCGAAACCATGCCAGCCGCGCCGCGCCTTTCAGTGAGGCCAGCGCCCATTCCCGGTCCGCCTTGCGCTGTATCTCCTGTCGTAGGACGGCATTGGCCCAATTGCGAATCTCTTCGTTTACCAACATCCGCTCGGTCAGGGTCTCGCTGTCCATTTCGGCAATCAGCGCCTCATCCGTCACCTCCAGCGTGGCATAGGCATTGCCATCGCGGGTTCGGGCAAGGTTGGGCGTGATCACACAAGGGCCGGCAAAAAGCCCGACACAGGCAATGGCCCCATCCGCATCACCAATCGTCAGGTCCGCCCTGCCGTTCAGCAACACATACTCCGAAGTATCAGCCTCACCTTGATGGCTGAGCGGGGTTCCGGGCAACACGCGCCTGATGGCCCAGAGCGCCGCGAATTCTGCCGCAGCGGCGCGGGGCATCGGGGTTTCACCCTGTGTCAGAAACGAAATGAGATCCATTCGGCGCAGCCATTATCAAATGTTAACGCAGGCAAATCGCCAACGGTTTAGAGACATGACCCAAGGATCGCCCATTCAGAGGAGCTTGGCAAATGACGCAATATATTTCGCAGACCCAACACGGGCGCCGTGCGTGGCAGTTCGGATTGGCCGCGCTGGCGGTCTATCTGATTATGACCCAGATCACCCTGCCACATCTGCATGAAATCGCCGGGCTTGTACCCTTTGATTTGCGGCCCATGGGGTATGACCCTGTGCAGGCCCACAACCTGCTTGAGAGTTTGGGCGACGAAGGCCGCCAGTATTATCTAATGCGGCAACTGCCGCTTGATCTGCTTTATCCGCCGCTTCTGGCCCTGTGCCTTGGTACGGCGATCCGCTGGGGGTTCGGCGCAGCGATGCCACTGCGATTGCTCCGGCTCGCATCACTTTTGCCATGGGCGGCGGCGCTTGCCGATTACCTTGAAAACCTCGGGATCGCATCGATGATTCTCGCTTGGCCCACGGTGCCGGATCTATTGGTCCATGCAACCGCTGCCGCCTCTGTCAGCAAAGCGGTTCTGACAACGGCCGCAGTGCTCTTGATGGTCATCGCACTAGTGGTCAAAGGCATTCACCGCTTGAAGCGGGACTGATCATTCCACCGCAACCGCCTCAAGTGCATCGACATCCCCCGCCACGATCAAAGCCTCATGCGCGAGGATCACATCAATCGGCCAATCCCACCATGCAACCTGTTGCAATCGTTTGGCATCGACCTTGCTAAATCTCTGGCGCAGAACCTGAGCGGGATTGCCGCCGACAATACAATAGGGCGGCACAGTACCACCAACAACCGCCCCCGCGCCGATGATCACCCCGTCACCAATATCCGCACCGGGCAGAATTCGCGCGCCCTGCCCGATCCATACGTCATGGCCGATGCGCGTATCGGCCCCCGGCGCGGGCATGGAAGGGCGTCCTTCGATCGGGCCACCGCCAAACACCGCAAACGGATAGCTTGAGATCCCGTCATACCGGTGATTGGCCGAGGATGTGATGAACAGAGCGCCAGCGGCAATCTGGCAGAACTTGCCGATATGCAGATGCTCGGGGCTGAAGTCGAACAGATAGGGCGCCAGCCGCGCCGCCCAATCTTTCGGCGGGTCAAAGGCGCTGGCGTAGGTGTAATCGCCCACCACGAACCTTGGGTGATCCAAGACAGCATTCAGGAACACGGTGCCCGCATGCGGGCTGCCATCGGGCAATCTCACGGGATGAGAGGTATCAGGCGCCGGAAACGGACGCAGGTCGTTTGGGTCAGGCATGACAATTCCTTTGATCGAGTACGGTTAACGCTCAGATCCCGGTCTTGTTCATGTCACCCTCCATCAATTCCGCGCATTCTATCCGTTGCCCCGTGAGCAGTGCAATAGCCCTTAAAGCCGCGCCAGAAAGTCCGAAATTTTCGCAAGACCGGCGATCAGGTCCGCTTGCGGGTTGGCAAATCCGATCCTGACATAACCCTCCATTCCGAAGGCCGAACCGGGGGTCAGAAGTACGCCGGTTTCTTTGAGCAATTGAATGCAGAACGCCTCCGATGGCATATCCACATCATAGCGCAGCAGCGTCACCGTGGCCGACTTCGGCTTGACCCAAGCGATCTTGGGCTCGCCCGCCACCCAGGCCTCAAGAATCGCCAGATTATCCCGCGTGATCTTTTTGCTGCGGGCCAGTACGCGGTCGCTGCTTTCCAGCGCCAGTGCGGCAAAGTGATCGTCGATCTTGCCCACAGAAATCGTGTCATAATCGCGGTGGATCGACACCGCTTCGATCACTTCGCTGGGTCCGGCAATCCAGCCCAAGCGTAAACCAGCCAAAGAAAACGCCTTGGACATCCCCGCCGTGGAGATACCTTTTTCATAGATGTCAGCCACCGCATCCGTCATGCCGCCGCCGTGCTGATCCGTCCCGCGATAAACCTCGTCGCACAGCAGCCACGCATCCGCATCCCGCGCAATCTGTGCGATCTCTTCCAGCATTGTACGATCCATCAATGCACCGGTTGGATTGTTGGGATTGTTGATGGCAATCAACCGGGTTTGCGGCGTCACAAGACGACGCAGCGCATCCAGATCGGGCAAAAAACCGTCCTCTTCGCGCAAGCGCAGCTGATGCACCTCAGCACCGATACTGGCGGGAATGGAGTAGTGCTGTTGATAGGTTGGCACCACGGCAACGACCCTGTCGCCCCTGCTGATCATGGACTTATGCACCAACATGTTTGCGCCAATCGTGCCATGGGTCACGACCACATTTTCAGCTGTCTGCCTTTGGTAAAGCGCACAAATCGCACGAACCAGCCGCGTCGATCCACGGATTTCTCCGTAGGTCATTTTCAGATCAAGCAGGTCTGACAAATCAGACGCATTCTTGCCGGACAAAGCCAGAAGCTGTTCAATCGTCAGGCTTTCCACACATGTTTCGGCCAGGTTCAGCTCGCATTTGAACTCCCACTCGTTCATCCAGATCTCTACACCAAATGGATCAATATGCATCGCTTCCCCCTGCTCGCTGAGATTGTGCTGGTCCATGGACCGCACTGACTGTCTGAGCAGGTAAAGCCATTGGCGCAGGATTGGCCAGAAGGCATTTCGAATAGGCATCTGCAAGCCACCTCAAATCGCTTAGATCGGTGCTGGCGAAGCTGCATCTGCGGTGGTACGCTAAAGGTGCACACCGCATGGCGATATCAACCATGAGATGTGGCGCCATATGAAATCGCAAGGGCCGGTTGGATGACAGAGCCAAAAATTCAAACGCTTGGCATCACAAGATGGTCCTATCCCGGCCAATCTCGGGGGTTTCGGCGGTCTGCCGACGATTTGGACCACCTGCGCACACAGCTTTATGCGCCGCACCGGCTGGATCACCGGCTATTCTTGCTTGAGCACCTTTTGATCCCCTGCTTGTCCCATCAAACCGATCCCGATTTCCTGCATCTGATCGTAATCGGAGATCAGCTTCCCGATCCTTGGCGGTCCCGCGTTCTGGAGTTGGCAGAGAGCTTGCCGCAGCTTCGGGTGGTGATCGAACCCGAGGGCAACGACATGCGCAAGATGTTGTCTGAGGTGATCCCGCGCTACAAAGACAATCAATGCGATGTGATCGCGCAATACCGGCTGGATGATGACGATGCGGTTGCCGTAGAGTTTGTCGCCCAATCGCGAGAGATCTTTGCGGGCTTGCAGCCTTTCTTTGCCGCTGATGGAATTGCTGCGCTGGATTACACACGCGGCTTTATCATGTCGACAGACGACAGCGGCCTTGACATCCGGTCGGTGTCTTCGCGTTTCTGGGCGCCCGGAATGATGGTTTTTCAGGATATGGAAACCGCCAAGTCGCTGTTTGAGTTTCCTCATATGCGGGTCTGGCACGACATGCCCACGTTGACCTGGAAAGAAACCCCGATGTTCATTCGCGGGTCACATCACGACAACGACAGTGAATTGAGCAATTTCGGGCGGCGGACAAAGTCGTTCAAATTCAACCCGCAAAACCTGAGCCGCTATATGGGCCGGCGGTTTGGTATCGACCTCAAACAAATGCGCGAAGAATGGACCGCGCGGCAGCAGTGGTTCATGGGCGAGACCGAAAACCAAACTGCCGCGCAGTAATCCCCGCGCTCCGCATTCTTTAAAGAATGCGCTCCGGTGTTTTTGAAAACACCGGGTGGTCGGCGGCGCATGTTGGTCACCGCAGATCGGAGTTCACCCCGGCACAGCACAACCCAACGCAAAAGGCCGCCCCGGTGAGGAGCGGCCTTCTGTTTTTAGTAGCACCTGTGTGCCGGTACCTTGCTCTCGTGATCTTTTCCTCAAGGGGAAAAGACACCGCCACAAGGCGCCGCACGCGGCAGGCTTTGCTTACTCAGTGATCTTG
>NZ_QBKU01000024.1 GCF_003054325.1 Sulfitobacter mediterraneus | reverse complement strand
CTTTCTCATCGTCCACTCCTCGGTGGTTACGATGAGCAACAAACCCTCTCTTAGCAAATGACACTATTTGGACCCATAAGCGCTGACTTCAGACAGGCGCGGTTATTCCGTCGCTTATTCATTGAAGGTCTGTTGGCACTGCACCAGGCGGGCGAACTTTCGTTCTTCGGTGATCGCGAAGGACTGGCCGACACCGCCGCCTTCACCAAATGGCTCGCCCCGTTACGTAAAACCGAATGGGTGGTCTATGCCAAGCCACCCTTCGGCGACCCCGGGGCCGTGCTCTCATACCTGAGCCGGTATACCCACCGGGTGGCGATCTCGAACCGCCGATTGGTCAGCGCCGATGCCGATATCGTCGCGTTCCGCTGGAAAGACTACCGCATAAAGCGCGGGCAGCGTCAAAAGGTCATGCGCCTCGCCACGCCAGAGTTAATCCGCCGTTTCCTGATCCACGTCCTACCAGATGGTTTCCATCGCATCCGTCATTACGGCCTACTGGCCAGCGGCACCCGCAAAGCCAATCTCACCAAAATCCGCGGGCTGCTCTGCATCCAGCCACCTGACAAAGAAGATGCCCAAAACACTGAGCCAGACGTCACCGCTCTCACCATGCGCGAACCATGCCCGTGCTGCGGCGGACCTATGCGGATCATCGAAATCTTCCGTCGAGGGCAGAAACCAATGTCACGTGCGCCACCTCGGGAACAGGCCGCATGATTGAACGCCTGTCACTGATCACACGCTCAAACCGGCAGCAACAAGCTGCAACGGGCCGGTCGAGATGCGCCGTGCAAACTCCAGCGTCAAATACTGCTGCAATGCCTTCAAAAGGGATTGTTTCGCACGCAGAGCCGCGCGACAAGAAGCCACCTGACTTCGACACAAAAAGCGTCAACCCATCCGCTCAGATCACCGTCGCATCAACTGACAGCACAAAATCCCCATAGACGCCGCCCAGTCCCCGCGGCTTCCACCTTGGGAGATTTTCCAACGCGGGCCGCACGAGCACCAAGCACAACCGTCACACCCCGGCCCGCTTCGAAAAATCTTCACCAAACCGGTCACTCAACTATAGATCAGAATGCTGCAGTCGCAGGCCGCTTTCCGGACATTCACCACGAGCCTGAAGTGGCAGTGGCACCTTAGTTCAGTCGTTCTGGAATCTGCGTCGCTTGGCTCCATTGCCGCGGTGACTGGCCATACACCCGCTTGAACTCGCGGCTGAACTGAGAAGAGCTTTGATACCCCACGTCCCAGGCCGCCTCCGAAACGGTCTTTCCTTCGGCGATCTTCATCGCGGCGTTGTTCAACCGCATCGATTTCACAAACTGGATTGGGGACATTGCCGTAGCTTCCTTGAATCGCCGATGAAAGACAGCGCGGCTCATGCCCACGTGGTCTGCCATATCGTCGATGGTGACCTGTTCCTTCAGGTGGTTCGAGAGAAAGTCGATAGTACGCGCGATTTCGTTGCCGACACCAAAGGCACGTCTTGCGGCGGCTCCGGCCTCTCCCATGAGCACTGTGTAGCACAACTCCCGAAGCCTCCCTGTTCCCAGCACCTCCAGATCAATTGGATTGTCGAGCAGCTCGAGTAGCCGCATCAAAGCTTGCGTGAATCCAGCATCCCAAGAAGCCAATGCCAAAGCCGACGGCGCTCCGCCCCGAGACTGTCTGTTGCCTCCACCGGCGGTCTCGATCTCCATGGTGAGCTCGCGCATCATTCGTGGATCCAAAGCGATCACTGCACCGAGCAGAGGATCCGCTTCGGAGGCCTGTGGCGTGCCCGCTTCGACCGGCAGTGTCATTGGGCAGAGCAGGTATTGGTCGCTGCCATAGACGTGGTGCTCACCGTCCAGAACAGCTTCCTTGCTGCCACTGAGAATCGCCACCACCGTGGGCTCGTAGACAGCAGGCACGCAGGGCATGGCCTCGGTCACCCGGAAAAGCTGGACGCCTTTCAACGCGGTATCGACGAGGCCTGCCTCTGACAGATGGCGCTCGATAAGGTCCTTGATCTGGTCTTTGCTCATGCGCTCTAGCTGGCAGAGGACTTTCATCTTTGCAATGGGGTTGAGACGAATGGGCAAGTAATCGAGAGGATATCGCCTGTTTCCGTGCCCAGCCAGGTCCTATCTGTGCCTTCAAGCAACAACACCTCAAACCGCCAGATTGGGCTGGCAGGAGACAGAAAATGGCAGATACGACATTCGGACCCAGAGGCTGGACACCCGAGCGCCTCGGCGACCAGTCAGGCAAGACCTACATCATCACCGGCGCCAACGCTGGCGCAGGCTTTCAAGCCGCGCGCATTCTTCTGAAGAAGAACGCCAAGGTGGTGATGCTGAACCGCTCGGCCGAGAAATCCGAGGCGGCAATCGCAGACCTGAGACAGGAATTCGGCGCGAAAGCCGACGTGAGCTTCGTCCGCATGGACCTGTCCGTTTTGGACAGCGTGCGCGAGGCTGCCGAAGAAGTTCTGAAGACGGTGCCTCGGATCGACGCGCTTATCAACAACGCGGCCATCGCGCAGGTGCCGACGCGCAAGCTGACCGTCGACGGGTTCGAAAGCCAGCTTGGCACCAACCACTACGGACATTTTCTGCTCAATGGTCTGCTCTTTGACCGCATCGCGGAAAGCAAAGGCCGGATCGTGGTCGTCGCCAGCCTCGGCTACAACATGGGTCTCAAGACCATCAAGTTCGACGACATGAACTGGGATGAGGGCTACGGCGCAAACACCGCCTATTCGCAGAGCAAGCTGGCGCAAATGATGTTTGCTTACGAGCTGCAGGACCGGCTGGCCACTGCAGGGCGCAGAGAAGTCCAGGTCTTCGTCTGTCATCCAGGCTCGTCAGCCACATCGCTGATCACCACCAGCGGAAGCCGGACAATGCGTTTCATCTGGTGGCTAATGACCAAGACGCCGATGGTCCAGACTGCAGAACAAGGCTCATATCCTGAGGTTATGTGTGCGACCGAAGAGGCCCTGTCCGAGCAACGCGCCCTTTACGGTCCGACTGGCCGCATGGAAGCGGTCGGTCCGGTTGGCAAAGGCACCCTGAATACCCACGCACATTACAAATCCGTCATGACACGGCTTTGGGAGGTGTCAGAGAAGGCTGTCGGGTTCGAGTGGAAACCCTGATCCAGAAAGCATACGTCACGGCTGCCCGACGTAAGGATCGCTTTTGGACGGCCCATTGCCGACAGCCAACGGCTGATCGCGATGCTACAGTCGCAGCCCGCATTGCCGTCATTAGCTGCGACAGCAAAGTATCGCTCTGTTCAAATTCAGAGCCTGACCGTCCTGCTGCTGCTGCCCGACACATGACTGCTTGGTTCTCGTTAGTCCTACTTGGGCGCATGAATCGCTAGGACTTCCGCCGCGGTCATGCACTTCGTTTGCTCTGAGAACGAATAGTAAGAAGGCTTCTCGTCGACAAAGACCTGCAGCGCCATCCGGAACTGATCTTGGTTGTTAAAGATCCCCGCGGCCATCTGATAGTTTGTTTGGCCGACTATGCGATAGAATAGGTTGGAACCGCATTCCCGACAAAACCCCCGTTCCGCCCTGTCCGACGAGCGAACCCGGCTCACAGAACCCTCATTGTTGAATGCCACCTCGCGGCAATTGACACTCATGAACGGCCCTGACGACCAGCGGCGACACATGTCGCAATGACAAATCGCTACACGATTTCGGTTGGAGGCAGCGCGCACTTGCACCGAGCCGCACATGCACTGACCCCTCAATTCGATATCTTCAGTCACGACTCTTCCTTTCAAAGTTTGGGCGCGATCTATCCTGTAGACTATTGTCGCCTTAGCAATGGGCAGACAGTGTCTCTAGACGTTTCGTGCTCAAATGCCTGCCGGTACCAAGGTACTACGTCGTCGCGGGATACTCGACTAAAAGCCGATACTTATCGTCACGATGCATCCCCCAATACCTCTCAGTGATCTGCCCTGTTAGCGGCCCAGGTAATCCCCGCCCCATCGGCTCTGCATCAATCTTCGTGACTGGCATGACGCCTCCGGCTGTCGACGTCACAAACACTTCGTCAGCCTGCTTTAGCTTCGCAGGCGACAGGTCCCCTGCCAAACACGCGATACCCAACGTGTGACAGATGTCGAATATCGTTTGTCGGGTAATGCCCCTTAAGACGCCATACTTCGGTGTCAGGACCTTCCCATCCGTCACCGCGAAGATGTTGAACCCTGGACCCTCTGACACGTTGCCCTCCGCATCAACAAGCATGGCTGTGTCGGCGCCAACTTCAAAAGCCGCATAGAGCCCTTTCACCAAATCCAACCAGTGATAGTTCTTAACTGTTGGATCGACCGATTGGGGCGGAATGCGCTGAAGTGGCGTGATTGCCGCGTGCAACCCGTGTTTCAATTGCTCTGGATTGGCCACCGACCCAAACGGGATGGCGAAGGCGATGAAGCGGTTGACGGCGTCACGGGGATCACGGCTGAAGGTCGGCGACGTCCCGCGCGTACAAATGAACTCGACATAGGCGTTCTTGAGGCCGGACAGCGCGACGCAGTTGCGCAAGATATCTGTGACCTGCTTCTTGTCATAAGGGATCGACATATGCAGCTTGTCCAGACCAGCGAAGAAACGATCAAGATGGTCATCCAACCGGAAAAAGGCTCCCTCCCAGACGTGGACCACATCATAGGTCGCGTCCGAGTGAAGGAACCCATAGTCAAGCACGGAGATCTTTGCTTCGCTGATCGGCAAATACTGCCCATCCATGTATGCCACGCCAGGCGGATACCGTGCAGTGTCGGCATGTCGGTCAGAAAGTGTAGGAAGACTACGCATACCAGAATGAGTACTCGTTTTGCGGGGTCAAACCAATGGCTCAGGCGAACAGAGAGTTCCGAGCGGCCCAGAGCGGACTCTCAACACGCTCGACGTTGCTGCGGTGCGGCACGGCATTGCAGCCATTGGTAAAGGTCGCGGCATTCTTCCGGCTGAATCTTCGGTCAGCGGGCGTTGCAGGCTTTCGTTCGCCTACCAAAATTTTTGGAGATCTGCCCAATTTCGAATTTTTAGCTAACAGCCGTTACCTTAAACATGGTTAATTACGCTGCAAGACTATGGCTTAGGGGACGAAGATGACAAAAGTGCAGACTGAGCGCCTTCAAGATTATTCAGGTCCTTTGACCAACACGGACGTTTGGGAATATTTTGCTCTTCGCCCAGACGATATCATCGTGAATACGCCCCCCAAGTGTGGAACGACATGGATGTTGAACATCGCTATGATGCTCATTTATGGTCGCGTTGTTCCAGAGGCAGGCAACAGAGAGGACTCTCCTTGGCTCGATGCTGGGTTTCGTGATCAGAAGGCGATGGCGGCATCGCAGGACAGTCTGACACGTCGTCGCTGCCTCAAAAGTCACACACCAATGGACGGGATCGCTTATGGTGTGGAACCAACCTATATTGTCGTCTATCGCCACCCGGCGGATGCGCATTTTTCCTTTCGCAGCCATGTTGAAAACATGAAGGACAACAGTGATCTGATTGGAATGTACCCCCCAGATTTGTCGGTGGGGTTTAGGCGTTTTCTGGACGACCCGCTGACGGATGCAGGCACTGACGACTTAACAATATCGTCCATTGTTCATCACTACGCGCAGGCGAAGACGCGGCAACCAAACGGAAATGTCCACTTTTTCCATTACGCCGATCTTAGCCGCGATTTGCATGGGCAGATAACGCGTCTAGCAGGTATCTTGGATATCTCCTTGCCCGCGCAGACGATAAGCGATGTGACGGAGGCCAACACATTCGCCAGTATGCGCAAAGTAGCCGAGACGAGTGAAACGAGGTTTGACGAAAAGTCACCTTTTCGCGACCAGGCCGGGTTTTTTGCGTCTGGAACATCAAACAAATGGGAAGGTCGTTTAACGAGCGAGGACATTGAACGCTATGACGCTCTTTGCGCTTCACTCCTACCGCCGGAAGATGCCGCATGGCTGAATTGGGGTGACAAACTTGAGCCGTAGTGCTTGTTTTAGCAGGCTGGGTGGCTGTGTTCGGACCATGCTGCTTTTACCAAATTTAATCGGCTTGTTTTGTAATTTCTATCAAAAAGGCATAGAAACACACGATAGCCTGAGACAATATTGCCCCTATTCGGATATTAAAGTCGTATGAATATTCTTATCGAAAGCCTGACAGAAATACCGGATCGCAATGAGATGGACGGGATGCTCCAGGAGTACTTCGATGTCATGGTAGACCGCCTCACCAGCATCGGTGGGCCCTCACCGGATACATCTCTCGTCATCAACGAATTCTGGCGAGAAGCACATCACTACCTCCCACCAACAGGTCAAACTTTGCTTGCCCGCGATCCTGACGGAAATCTTATCGGCATGGGCAGTCTGCGTGCCATCGAAGATGGTAAAGGTGAATTGAAGCGCCTTTATGTTCGACCTACAGCGCGTGGAACCGGGCTTGGTCGGCGGTTGGTCGAGCGCCGCATTCAAACTGCCCGTGAGATGGGTCTGAAAACATTGCTTGCCGATACGTTCAAAGCCAATGTGGAAATGCTGGGTCTCTATGAAAGTCTTGGTTTTGAACGGATCGAGGGTTTTGTAGAGAGTGCGACCTTCAATCTGCATCCTGAGTTCCACGAATTTATGGCGTATGTTCGGTTGAGCCTCTGAAGTATGGGGACCAACTGGTAATTGCTCAATTACGAACCTTTCCGGCCTACATCATTCTGCGAATATCCCTCTCGCAAGCCCGTATCATACGCTTTGAAAGATCTAGAAAATGGATAGAAGACTAGCAGCAATTCTGGCGGCCGATGTTGTTGGTTATTCCAAACTTATGGGATCGGATGAAAGCGGGACATTGTCGTCTCTTCGCAGTCTTCGGAAAGATCTATTGTCACCCCTGGTGGAACAGAACAATGGAGCCATCCTCAAAAGTATGGGTGATGGTTGGTTCATCGAATTTCAAAGCATCACCGATGCTGCGTCATGCGCTCTGGCGTTGCAGGATGCGGTAGAGGGCGGCTCAACGATCCAGTTGCGGATCGGGTTGCATATTGGCGAAGTTACGATTGCAGACGAAGACATATATGGTGACGGCATGAATATCTCAGCACGCCTGCAAGAAATGGCAGCGGCAGGAGCGATTGTTATCTCTGACGCCGCGCGACGGGCAATGGATGGTCGGCTAGCGTCAGAGTTTCAAAATCTTGGCGCTCAAGACCTCAAGAATATTGACGAACCGATGATCGCATTTGGGCGAGGCATGGAGGCAGCGCCAACAGCCGCAAAGAACGACCGCAAGGACGAAACCTCGAAGCCATCAATTGCAATAAGGCCGTTCAAATTGCTCTCCCGCGACAAAGAGCAGGAATTCCTCGCTGATGGCATCGTGGAAGACCTCATTACAGCGCTCGCGCGATTTCAATGGTTATCAGTCATCGGCAGAAACAGCACGTTTGCATTCAAAGGCTCAGCCGCAAGTTCAGCAGACCTCGCGGCTGAAATCGGCGTTAGGTATTTTGTCGAGGGTAGCGTTAGGGCCTCGCCCAGCAGAGTCAGAGTGAACGTTCAACTCATCGACGCCAAAGAAGACAAAAACATTTGGGCGGAGACATATGATCGACCGCAAGGAGAACTATTTGACCTGCAGGACGAGGTGACGCGTTCGATAACGGGCGTTTTGGTTCCAGCCCTTAGCAAGGCGGAGATGGACCGATCCATGCGATCCAACCATCCAACACTAGGTGCGTGGCAGAGCTATCAAAAAGGCTTAGCATTTTACTACCGACCGTTCAGCGTCGAGGATCACGCAGAGGCCAAACGTCACTTTGATCTCGCGATCAGACGCGATCCCAATTTTTCCGACGCATATGCAATGGTCGCGCTTATGGGCGCGTATTCCAATCGATCCGGGCAAACCAGCTATGGTGGATCGCCTGAGGAGATTATTGCCGAGGCCCTTCAAGCTGCGGAAAAGGCAGTGTTGCTTGATGACGGTGGGGCGCTGGCACATATCGCGTTAGGGGTTGTGAACAGCTGGATGGGCGAATTTGATACGGCGGTCGCGGAATGCCAGACGGCTGTACGTCTAAATTCTAACCTCGCACTTGCACACCACGAACTCGGGTTCGCTTTGAACCTTGCGGGCCGGTGTGTGGAAGCGACCGACAGTTTCGACGCAGCGATAAGGTTAAGCCCAAATGATCCCGGTCGCTGGAACTTCTACCTACTAAAAGGCTCAATGCTGTTCGCAATCGGGAATTTCGACGCGGCGGTAGAGTGCTTGAACCAGTCGGCGAGGCTTCGTCCAGCTTCTTTCTTTCCCCATGTCTTCCTCGCTGCCACCTATATTGAATTGAATGACGATGTGGCGGCGCAGGAATCTGTTAGCCAAATTCTAAAACGTAAGGCAGACCTGAAAATTGAGAACCTTCGCATGGTATTCGGGAAGGCACCGGCGGAACACCTTCTCCGGGCAATGAAAAACTTGGAGATTGCGGGGCTGCCTGCCTAAACTGAACCGCCCCTTGTTTGGCGGAGACCCAGAAGTAAGGATACTGGGTTATGGAAAAGAAGAACTTTGGGAAGAGATATCCGGACGAACTACGTGC
>NZ_QBKU01000023.1 GCF_003054325.1 Sulfitobacter mediterraneus | reverse complement strand
AATTGTGTCAGACAAGGGAAGTTCCTTTCCGGGTTGCTATTCGAGATAGAACGCTGACGTTTCTTGTTTACAGCCAATGTATTCCGTGCAGCAGACATTCGCACGGCATCATTTTAGGGTAGCTTCGTACCGCAGTATGTGAGTCCATGCGCGTGGCAGTGAAAGGCAGCTGATCCTAGACCCGCCGTTCGTGGATCACGCGGCGAAGGTGTCAGGAGAGCCCCATTTTGTGAATTCGGTTTTCCTGCTGCGTGCGCTCGCAGCGTGTATAATGCTGCGTCAGCGCATCATTCAGTGCTGCCACGCAGCAGGAAAACCAGCCATTCGTACAACTTGCAACGAAGGACCGACGGCCAAGGATCATGTTGCAGGACGTATTCTAGAATTCCACCACAGCGCGGATGGATTTGCCCTCGTGCATTAAGTTGAACCCGTGGTTAATGTCCTCAAGCTTCAATTTGTGAGTGATCATTGGATCGATTTCGATCTTGCCATCCATGTACCAATCTACAATTTTGGGTACATCCGTGCGTCCGCTCGCGCCGCCGAATGCGGTGCCGCGCCAACTGCGCCCGGTGACCAATTGAAAAGGACGTGTGCTAATTTCTGCGCCAGCAGGAGCTACGCCGATGATAATGCTTTCGCCCCAACCTTTGTGCGCGCATTCAAGTGCTGTGCGCATGACGCCGACGTTACCAGTGGCGTCAAACGTGTAGTCTGCCCCGCCGCCTGTCAGTTCAACCAGATGCGCCACCAGATCTCCGTCAACTTTGGAGGGGTTTACAAAGTCGGTCATGCCGAACCGCGTGGCCATTTCAACCTTACCGTCGTTAAGATCAACGCCGACGATTTGATCCGCACCCGCAAGGCGCAGGCCTTGGATTACGTTTAGGCCAATACCCCCCAGGCCAAACACGATTCCAGTTGATCCAATCTCAACCTTTGCAGTGTTAATGACGGCCCCGATACCCGTGGTCACACCGCAACCGATATAGCAAATTTTGTCGAATGGCGCGTCCTTGCGGACCTTCGCGAGAGCGATTTCAGGAACAACGGTATGGTTGGCGAAGGTGGAGCAGCCCATGTAGTGATGGATGGGTGTACCATCGAGCATCTTGAAACGGGTCGAGCCGTCAGGCAAAAGTCCTGCCCCTTGGGTGCTTCGGATCTTCTGGCACAGGTTGGTTTTCGGGTTGAGGCAGTATTCGCATTCGCGACATTCAGGCGTGTAAAGTGGGATCACGTGATCGCCGACCTCAAGGCTCGTCACGCCTTCGCCGATCTCTATAACGATGCCCGCGCCCTCGTGTCCTAAGATTGCTGGGAAGATACCTTCGGGGTCATCTCCAGATCGGGTGAATTCGTCGGTGTGGCACAGACCTGTGGCCTTGATCTCAACCAAGACCTCTCCGGCGCGAGGGCCGTCCAATTCGACGTCCATAACTTCCAATGGTTTTCCAGCCTCAAGGGCTACGGCGGCACGTGTACGCATTTCTGCTCCCAAAAATTACTTGATCTTTCACCTGATTCACTCTCATCTTGTGAGAAGTAGTCTCGCAATACAAGAGCACTCATCTAAAATGCATCTCGAACGCCTCATCAGTTTGCTCGAAATTATTGCCGTAATCGGTCGCCCCGTTTCTGCGACAGAAATTCAGACCGCCAGCGGACTACCGAAGCCGACATGCTACCGGCTGGTGCAAACTTTGCATGAGCAAGGGTTGATCGAAGACCAGAACGATGACGGACGTTACGTGATCGGCGAGAAGTTGATCCGGATCGCGCTTTTGGGCAAGTCGGATGTCGATGTAAGACGGGTGGCAGCTCCATTGCTGAAGGGCGCCGCTGCGATGTTCAATGAGACAGTTTTTCTTGCACGGTTCCGCGACAGCAAGGTTGAAATCATCCACGTAGAAACTCCAGAGGACCCCGCCCGCGCCTTCATTCATCCGGGCATTGGCGAGCGCCCGCTACATGCTTGTTCATGCTCCAAGGCCATCGCGGCCTTTGCGGAGACCGAGTTTCAGGACACAATCATGCGTGGCAGCTTGCAGGCCTACACGGATCACACCAAGACCACACGGGCAGATTTGCTCGCTGAATTTGACGTAATCCGCCGCCAAGGGTTTGCGGACTGCGACCAAGAGATTGATGTAGGCATATCCAGCGTCGCAGCCCCCGTAACTATCGGAAACATCGGGGCCACTTTCAGCGTCGGCGCTGTCGGCCCGGTTCGGCGTTTCGGGACGGAATACAGACATAATATTGGTCGCCAGCTGACCCAACTTGCCACAAAGATCAGCGGTGCCATCCAACTATGCAACGTGGGCGAGGTTTGAGGAGACCAAGTTCTGCGGTTGTTTCGAACCCCATGGAGGTGGGGGAAATTTTAGGGAGGAATACAAATGAACAAACCGATGAAACCTGATCCAACGTTTCACGCGTCACCTAAACTAGCTATGGAAGCCCCGCCGGAGAATTTCGCATTTACGGTGATGCTTGGCAAAGACAAGGACCAACACGACGGGCTGGCAGTTATAGACCTGCGTAGTGGCTCGGACACCTACGGTGAGATCGTCCATACGGTGATGACCGAAACCACCGGCGATGAATTCCACCACTTTGGTTGGAACGCCTGCTCGTCCTCGTTGTCGCCCCTGTCAGGTCATGCATTTCTAGAGCGCCGCTATCTGATTGTACCGGGCATCCGGTCGTCGCGAATCTTTATCTTCGACGTCAAAGATCCCCTCAAGGCACACATCCACAAGATTATTGAGCCCGAAGAACTGTTTGAGAAGACTGGTTACTCACGTCCCCACACTATCCACTGCGGCCCCGAAGGCATTTACGTGTCGACCCTTGGTGGCGGTGGTCCGGACGGGACAGACGGGCCTCCCGGAATATTCATCATGGATTGCGAAACCTTCGAAATCATCGGCCGCTACGAGATGGACCGTGGTGCGCAAGACAAACACTATGATTTCTGGTGGAACCTGCCGCAAGATTACATGGTCAGCTCTGAGTGGGGCCTGCCGCCACAATACGAGAACGGCGTTGTAGCCGAGGATCTTTTGTCCAACAAATACGGCCACTCGATCCACTTCTGGGACCTGCGCGCACGGAAGAACATCCAGACCATGGACTTTGGTGACAACTACCAGATGGCCCTGGAAATCCGGCCCGCCCACGATCCGACCAAATCCTACGGGTTCTGCGGTGTGGTGGTGGATACAACCAATCTGCAAGGAGCGATCTTCACGTGGTGGCGTGATGATGATGGCGTGTGGCAGTCCAAGAAAACTATCACCATTGATCCACGCCCAGAAGACCCTGAAAACTTGCCTGATTTGCTGAAAGGCTTTGGCGCTGTGCCGCCGTTGGTCACCGACATCGACCTAAGCCTCGATGACAAATACCTCTATGTGGCTTGCTGGGGATTAGGCGAGATGCATCAATACGATGTCTCCGATCCGATGAACCCGGTACTGAACGGGAAGGTTGAACTGGGCGGTATCGCGACAGAGCATAAGCACCCCAACGGCAAAGATGTCATATATGGCCCGCAAATGGTCGAGATCAGCCGCGACGGGAAACGCGTCTACTGGACGAACTCGCTCTATAGTTCATGGGACAACCAGTTCTATCCTCACCAAGAAGGTGGGCAGATGGTGATGGCAAATGTGGGGGAGGACGGCAGCTTCTCTCTTGATCCTAACTTCTATATCGACTTCCCAGAAAACATGCGCGCCCATCAGATCCGTCTGGAAGGCGGGGACTGTTCAACCGACAGCTTCTGCTATCCGTCGGTATAATTGATGGAAGACATGACATTGGCGGCCCTTTGGTGGGCCGTCATTTTTTCGGGCATCTATCACGGTGTGAACCCGGGCATGGGATGGCCCTTAGCTGTATCGGCTGCGCTGTTTGAGCGCAAAAAAATGGCAATGGCAAAGGCGCTGGCTATGCTCGCGGCGGGTCACTTTCTAGCAATGGTCGTCATTTTGTTACCGTTTTCGATGATGTACTTCTTGATCGACAACGAACGCGAAATCCGGATTGGCGCGGGAGTGCTGGTGGTCGCAATGGGTATCTACCTTCTGATCAACCGACGACATCCAAAAATTCTGGCCCGCGTCCATCCCGCTAAGCTGGGTCTTTGGTCGTTTCTGGCCGCCACTGCGCATGGTGCGGGACTGATGCTTGTGCCGATTTACCTTGGCATTTGCGGGCTTTTGGTACCGAGCGAAAGCTTGTCCGGCACAGGTCACGCAGCTGCACAAGCGCTCATGAGCAACAATGTGATGACTGCCTTTCTAGTAGCCGCAACCCATACCTTTGCCATGACCTTTGCGGGGGCTGCGATTGCAATCTTTGTCTATGCTTGGTTCGGTTTGAAATTCATTTCGAAAAGCTGGTTCAATCTTGATTTGGTTTGGGCGCTGAGCCTCATCATCGTTGGTGCATTTGGCATATATTCTGCCTTTGGGGTCCATCATTGAAGTCAGATGTACGCCTCTAGGAGCATCCAAGTTGAGGTTAAGAGGGTCATGAGTTTAGACCTCATTTCCAAGTAAGATCAACCCAGGTGAATGGCTGGTACAGGGGAAACCGTTGCTTTACCGAATATGCTCTGCTGCAAATGCGAGGAATGCTGCGCTAGCAATAGCCGCAACCGCAAAAGGCGGCTTCGTCCTGTGTGGATGGCGTCTGCTTTGCAAGGAAAAAATGCTCTGATTGCGCGGTTAGTCAGTACAGTCCTGTGTCCGGCCTTTGATCGCGGCGTCGATATTTGCCACTGGCCTTGATGGGTTCCGCTAACCTGTTCCCAATCGGCGACGCGAACCTGAGAGTTCAGGACAAAGCACGGGATTTCAGGTTTTCGGATGACCGCACGTGCCAGCATGGCATTCGTCTTGCAATTCGGGTTTGTTTGGTTCCTCCGTTTATGCTGCTGATTGCCGGTAATACGTTTCCTTGGTGAGGATCGCCCAGATGATCCGCGCCGTCTTGTTTGCCATCGCAATGGTCGCGAGGCGCATTGGTTTGCGTTCAAGTAATTGCATAATCCAGGGATGCACCCGCTCTGGATAGCCACGGGCACGCTGAACTTGAGAGGTCATGCCAATCACAAGCAATCGTCGGAGATAGCGATCACCTTTCTTGCTGATCCGGCCCAGACGTTCTTTGCCACCACTCGACCTGTTCAACGGAGTGAGTCCGAGCCACGCGGCGAACTCGCGTCCATTTTTAAACTGTTTGCCGTCGCCGATGGTGGCGACAATGGCTGAAGCGGTGATGGGACCGACGCCGGGCACCGTCCTAATCCGTTTGGCGAGCTCATCGATTCTGGAATGATACTCGATCAGTTTGTTGTAAAAACTCACCCGGTCATCGAGATCGACAACCTGGTCACAGAGCGTTTTGAGCATGCTCTTCGCCACGTCAGGTATGTCTATGCAGTCATCTGTCTGAAATGTCTTAATGAAACGCATCGCCGCAACCGGCCCATTCCCGATCACATGACCAAACTCTCGAAGAAGACCGCGGATCACGTTCATCATTTGAGTTTTCTGACGAACGATGAGCTGGCGCACACGATGCATCGTCAACAAAGCCTGTTGCTCTTTCGACTTCACAGCGACAAAACGCATCGTCGGTCGCGTGACTGCCTCGCAAATCGCTTCCGCATCAACCGCATCTGTTTTGCCACGCTTCACGTATGGCTTTACATAGACGGCAGGCATCAGGCGCACATCGTGACCAATCGCAGTCAACTCACGCGCCCAATGATGGGCTGATCCGCACGCCTCAATACCGACAAAACAGCTTGGTAGCGTCTCGAAGAATTTGAGCAACTGTCGGCGTCGAATTGAACGATTGAAGACAATTGTGCCTTCGGCGGTGATACCGTGAACTTGGAAAACGTCCTTGCCAAGATCCAATCCTACCGTCGTAACTTCCATGGTGGGGCTCCGTTCCTAGCTGATGAAAACATCTGCACTATGCAGCATTGCACGACGGTTGGGTGCAGACGCCATCCACTCCATCCGCACTCTGCGAGTTCGTGCACGGTGCAGCGAACGGCGGCTTCCGTTCTTTGCATCGGATGCTGCGTTTAGGCTCAAGGCAGTTGAATGTCATTTGGTAAAACCAAACAGGTTCCGCTTTTTACTTACTTCGTTAAAAAACTCTCATTGCAGCGCCTATAAGTCCCAGATCAACTCATCCGAAAAATAAGATTCCAGAGTTAGCAAAGAGCGGCCCAACTGGCGCACGGTTTACATCTTAACTTATCTCGGCAATCTCAGATAGGACATAACTCATTGATTTTGATATCTAAAATAAACTCGTGATTACCTCCTGTTACCAGGCATTGGTCCACTGGGTGGCTGAGCATGCCGCAGGTCTTTTGATCTGCTGAAACACTCTCAGCCTAAAGAAAATAATCTCCGCAGTGCAGGGGGACGGGTCTGCAAGCTTCGATTTGCCTGGACTTTAGACCCACCCCCTGCCCCTTCGTTGTCTTGCGTCGTCCTTGTTGCTGGCAATCGTGACGTTTGTTGAGTGCGGCATGTGGATCACCTGCGTGTATTACCGATCTAAGCGCGTTGATCCTGATCAAGTCCAAACTTTGGAAATTGTGCTAAACTTACAGACGTAGAAATGGAGGTCCCATATGGATGATCTAGTCAGATTAGGGCGAGAATTCGTTGAGGCAATGAGAGATCGCCGTGGCATTGAACATGTCGACGATATCTATGCCGAAAATGCAGAATCCGTAGAGGCGGTTGTGCCGCCTGGACGGGATGTGCGGATCGCAAAAGGCCGGGATGCTATCAAAGGTAAACGTGAGCATTGGGTGGCAACTCACGACATCCAAACGTTTGAAGCAGACGGGCCATATGTCCATCCACCAAGCCGGTTCGCAGTGCGCTTCGAGGCCGTGGTCATACAGAAATCTACTGGTCGTCAGATGACCCTGCGCGAGATCGCAATTTATACGGTTGAAGGTGAAAAAATCGTGCGGGAAGAATTCTTCATGTTACCAAAATAGGCAATATGCGTTGTAGTAGTGGGTGTCACCCGCTGACAACCTCATCGCCAAGATCAGCCGACAGTACGTTCAGAGGAAGTTAGCAGAATCGAATTGGGTGGTAATTGACGGTCTGGCTGCATTGCAAATGCAATGTTACGAGGAGGAGCATGAAGACCATACTCCCAGTACAGGTATTTCCGCAACATCCCCACAAAGAGAACATCGGATTCGCTCCAGCGCTTCACACGCCGACAATAATCTAGCGGGCTTGGCCTTGATTTTTTCAAGCAGGGAGACCGAATACTCGTTTCAAAAGCCCGTTAATGTACCCGTGGACTGCCCGGGCCGTGCGTGGATAAACCGCTGCTGTTTTTAATACTTCACAGTCATCGACGATGCTGTTTGAAAGGGATTTGCGTAGATATGGCCAAAGGAGCTACTGACACTTCAAACCTCAAGCGGTCAGTTGGTCTGACCGGCCTGGTTTTATATGGCCTTGGGGTAACGATCGGCGCCGGGATTTATGTTCTGGTGGGCGAGACTATCGTGCGAGCAGGAACCTATGCGCCTGCGGCGTTCCTACTTTCCTCTATCGTGATGGGTTTCACTGCAGCTTCCTTTGCAGAACTTTCTGGGCGTGTGCCTCAAGCCGCAGGTGAAGCCGTCTATGTTGAAAAATCGTTTGCTCTGCCGTGGCTGACGATTGCGGTGGGCCTTGCCGTTCTGATTGAGGCGATGATCGCGGCAGCCGCCATTGCGGTGGGTGCGGCAGGCTATGTGTCTCAACTTGTTCCGCTATCAATCGAAACGCTGATCATCATTATCGTCATTTCGATGGCGGCCATCGCATGCTGGGGTATCAAGGAGTCAGTCGCCATCGCGGGCACCATGACTTTGGTCGAGGTCACAGGGCTGCTGGTGATCATCTCTTTTGGGATCGGCAGCGATCCCGGTAGCCTGAGTGAGTTGCCTGCTGCACTTGCCCCGTCACCCGGGGATTGGCCTGCCCTTTCGGGCGTCCTGGCCGCGAGTATGATCGCATTCTTTGCGTTCATCGGATTTGACGATGTGGTTAACCTTGTTGAAGAAACCAGGAACCCCACCAAAGTAATGCCCTGGGCCATCGGAATAACTCTGTTCTTGGTGACGATCCTTTATGTTCTGGTGTCGTTTGTGGCCGCGCAAAATGTTCCTGTCGAAGAGTTGAATGGTGCATCCGCCCCGATCAGCCTTCTATTTGAACGTCTCACCGGTCTACCACCTATCGCAATAACCTTGATTGCGATCATTGCGACGATGAACGGTGTTGTCATCATCTTGATCATGGCGTCGCGGGTAACCTATGGAATGGCCCAGGAAGGACGGCTGCCTAAGTGGATAGGTGCAGTGTCACCACGCACGCAAACACCGGTCAGAGCGACAATTTTGATTGCCATGATTGTGCTGGTTCTGGCCGTTTTTACGCCACTCGATACTCTGGCGGAAACCTCTTCCGAAGTGCTTTTGGTGGTCTTTGTGATGATCAACCTCGCGCTGGTGCGGTTCAAGATCAAAGGCATGCCTGCGCCCGAAAACGCGTTTACCGTTCACATTGCCTTTCCGATCACCGGGGTCGTTTTATGCCTCGCGCTTTTGCTGGGCGCATCGCTTGCCGGTGGTTGACGCAAAACACTGGTGCAGGGCACATCATGGACGAAAGCGTCCGTTGCGCATAACGTAATGGATGTCAGCCTGGAATAAATCTGCCGAGGATACCACTTGGAACAGAGCCTTTCACCCGAGCCAGAAGGCGTGACGAACGCGACCAACGATAGTGTCCGTGGTTTTCTGGAGAACCTGACCGGCCCTTCGAGGGGCACGATCGCATGGCTTGTGGGGGATCAGGCCATCGTGTGCATCGGGGATGACAGGATATTACGGGTCGTTCCGGATACAACCACGGCGGACAAGACCGGCGCGCGCGCGGACCTATCATGGTCCACGGATACCTATGAGATGAAGGCGCAGTCAAACGCGGACATCTGGGTAAATGGGCGCAAAGTTGGAACGGCACATTTGATGCAGGGTGACATGTTAGAATTCGGCGAAGACGGGCCGATGTCGCGGTTTCGTCTATGCAATCAAGCCTTTCCGACCAGTTGGTCGGTCGAGGACATACTGAGCGACGCCGTCGCCTATGCCCGGACAAGCCGCAGACCTATCAGATCGCGCCTGTCACATGCCCTGTTTGAAAGCGCGCGCAGGATAATGTTGGAAACGACCCTTATTTTCCGGGCCACGGTCATTGTTGTGCTGATGGCGCTGACCCTTTTTGTTGCGTGGCAATACCGCAGCGATATCTTGATAGCACGCACCATGCAGCAGGAGGCATTGAGGCTTGAAGTCATCGCAAGCACATTGGCTGAAACCCGCGAGGAGGCTTTGACATCGACTGAGCTGGCGACTCTGCGTGAACAACTGGAACTGCAACTGGTCACCAGCGCCGACCGTCTTTCCGTACTGGAACGCCGTCTAGGTGCGTCAGGGCGTGTCATCAACGGTTCCATTGCATCCGTTGCCTTCCTTCAAGGGGCATACGGATTGCGCCAGAAAGAAAGTGGGAAATTTCTACGTCATGTGCTGGGCCCGGATGGAATGCCCTTGCAGACGCCCTTTGGCAAGCCGCTGGTGGATCCCGACGGCACAGGCAAACCGATAGAATTCCAGTTCACCGGCACTGGATTTCTGCTGAAAAACGGCGGGCATTTGGTGACGAACCGGCATGTCGCTTTACCCTGGACGATCGGTGATAGGCCCGAGAGTTTCGACCAAAGTGGGTTGGAACCCGAAATGCTGAAGCTCGTGGCGTTCTTGCCGGGTTTGGCAGTCCCGGTGGATGCAGACCTTCTTGCTTTCAGCAATACTGCTGACGTTGCTCTTTTGTCGCTGGAACAGTCCGCCACGCATGGTCGGGGATTGATCTTGGCTCAAGAGATGCCGGACATTGGGGATGAGGTGTTCCTTCTAGGTTTCTCCACGGGCCTGCGCGCGTTGTTGGCGCAAGCTGGCCGTGAGTTTCTCATGGCGCTTGAGGAGAAGGGGGAAACGGATTTCTGGACGGTTGCGACCCGATTGTCGAAAGAGGACAGAATTGCACCTTTGGCCAGCCGTGGGATCATTGCGCAGATTACTAAAAAGGCGGTCGTCTATGACGCTGAAACCACTGTGGGAGGAAGCGGCGGACCCGCGATGGATAGCAATGGCCATGTCATCGCTGTAAACGCCGCGATCCTGCCTGAATTCGGCGGGGCGAATATCGGAGTGCCCGTTCTTGAAGTGCACCGGCTTTTGGAAACGATCAAACCGAATTGAGCGAGACGCATCATTCCGATGTGCGGTAGGGCGACGACTGAACGACCAGAACTACCAAGAGTGGGACGGCGACCGTGATTACGCCAACGACGATCAGCAGTTGGCCGAGTTGAGAATAATCCGCAACCGATATCTGTTCTCCGCTTGCGGGGTCAACCGAGGCGCGGGTGACCAAAAACATCTGGTTGAGATACTTTGTGCCCAGGCTGCTTGCTGACAGCGCCATGTTTGTGAACGACGCCATGACGGCAAAGAAAGTGGCCTTCAAATCGGGCGGTGCGTTGCGTGCAATCCACGCCAACATCGGCACCATGGCGATCTGGCCAAGCGGCGATTCAATCGCCGTGTCGAGTATGGCAATGAATCGCGCATCTACGATCCCGCCGGTGTGTGCGGCCGTCCATTCTTGTATACCATAGTAGAGTCCGATGTTGGGCAGCGACAGCACGCCCGCCGCGATCGCTAGTAGAACCACAATATATGCTATCGACCGCTCCGCCATCAAAGGCCGCAAGACGACAAGCCCAATCAGCGTGAGCAATGAGGTGATCAACGACAGGATCGAAAGGAATCTTTCATCAAACCCAAGGCCATCGATTTCGAACCACGTCAAACCAGGTCCTGGCAAGGGCACTGCCCTGAAGACAAAAATAATTGTGGCGGTGCCGATCAGAACGCGGGCCGCTTCAGGAGGTATTTTTTTTACCAGTTCCCGGATCAGATAAAGGATCACAGACAGAGAGGAGACGAAGACGATCTCCTGCGCGTAAACCAACTCTGATGTGCCCAATACGATGCTCAGCACCACAAAACCCAGACCGCCGCCAAGAATTGGCCAGTTGACCTTGGTCTTTTCATCTGGGGGTTCGTGCGTTTTGCCCAGCATCGTCTTGCGCCGTTGAATGAAACTGTGCAGCACCATTCCGCTGACGGAAATCACCGGGATCGCAAGAGCGGTGAGGTAAACACGGGCATACAAGTCCAACCGTGCCTCTTGCGGCAATACCTCGGCACCGGTAAAAATCCAGATGTTGACCGCCGCGACAGACACAAATCCCGAAATGATCGCGATCCTGCCAAGTGTCTGCATAGTGGTATGCATCGCGCGCGCTTCAGGGCCACTGAAGGGTCGCCCTGCGTCGCTGAACCGCGGCACCGCCTCGACCGTCATCGCATCTGCAACAATGTCCTGAATGGCGTAGCCGGACGGGGCCAACAGTAAGGCGATAACATACCACGTCGCCAGCGGGAAGATGGCGCCCATCTCGATTGGTCGCGATACAAGTCCAAACATGATTAACAATGACAGGGTAATAAGCCCGGCCCCCAGCAGGATCAGCAATCCTTTCCACCTCCAGAACAGATCCACGACATGTCCGAGGGGAACCTTGAGTATCCAAGGTAGGCCGGCCCAAAATGCTAAGCCTGCAATAAATTCAGCCGACAGGTCCAGATAGTCTTTCAGGAAAAAGGCCCCGACTACCGACGTCAGCCCTGAAACACCTGCTGCAAAATACACCATGAGTGGAGGCAGGAATGACAACCGCATTTGCGACCAAAGGTCGAGGAAAACGCGCTGAAACCAGGAACGTCTGCCCATTGAATTGGGTTGGTCTCTCCAAGTCATCAAAACACCGCCTTATCAGAGCATCACATCTCTTGAGGCCAACATTTCCGTAACGCTACTTGGATCACAGTTGCTAGCCTGTCGCGCAATCATCAGCAACTAGGTGCTCGTTCTTAACAAAGACTAATGGTAACCTAACGCAAAATGAAGATGCGATTGAGGTATCGCGCATCTGGCAAACTCTCGATGTAGACGGGAAAAGCCATGAGTAGGACAGCTCTTGCCCATCTGCTAGCTAGAAACGAGCAGTAGAATTGACGCTTGGGTGACTTGATAACCCACACGCCAATAGTCATGGCAGTTTTCATTTTTGAGATACCCACCTCTGGCTTTAGTACTGCTGCCTGGCATTCTTGGACGTGCCATTTTGGAAAACTTGTGCTGTCTACCATCGATTGATGGTCGACCATAGGCTGATCTTTTCCAGTTAGCGCTCGCTTTGCTTTCGCCATCTAGCAGGGAGCGTTTAGTATCAGAATCATTAATTCGGTGATCTGCGCGTCTTCAAAACCCTGTCTGCTGGCCACCTCCAGGAAAGTTGAACCGGCATTGCTTGCTTCATAGATTAATAATCGCACCTGGATCAATGTTCTTGATGTCCGCCACAGATATTGTCCACATGTAACGCAGATCTACCCCTCGGTCCAAAACTGACACCCTAGGAGGCTCACAATGTCTGAGCATGGTCATTCCCCCAAAGAAATCGCTCAGCGAATTGGTGCTCCGCCAGGCAGAGGCGTGCTACGGGACGCTGTTTACGGAGCAATTGACGGGGCGGTGACAACTTTTGCTATCGTCGCAGGTGTTGCCGGGGCCGGGCTCTCGCCGTTTATCATTATTGCACTGGGAATAGCGAACGTCCTGGCCGACGGATTTTCAATGGCCGCAGCCAATTATTCAGGAACCAAAGCTGAGCTCGACAACATGCGTCGGATACGAAAGATCGAAGAGCGTCACATAAGAAACAATCCCGAGGGCGAGCGCCTCGAAGTCCGAGAAATTTTGGCAAACAAAGGCCTGACTGATGATGTGCTGAGCCTGGCAACTGATGCGATCACAAGAGATCGTGAAAGCTGGATCGCCTTAATGATGGAAGGCGAATATGGGTTAGGAGGTGTTGACCCACACCCTGTGAAATCCGCCGTAACAACCTTTGTTGCCTTTCTGATTGCCGGCATCATCCCATTGTTCCCGTTCTTTCTCGGGCTGGAAAATGCATTCATTGTCTCAGCTACGATGACCATGGCAACGTTCTTCGTGATCGGCGCGTTGAAGAGCGTTTGGTCTCTTAGCCCATGGTGGCGATCTGCCGGCGAAACGCTTGTGATTGGCGGGGTGGCAGCAGCAATAGCATTTTATGTTGGAACACTGTTCCATGCTTAGGTGGCGGTGTGCAAAATGGTTTGCTTCGTCCGCGCTACAAAACTCAAACCTATCAATTCGCCGCACAACGCGCTGATGACCGCTCTAAGCAAATGATGCTCTAAGATGGGAGTTCCTCCAATCGCCCGGCAAGTGACGGGATTGATTATGTGTCACGGAGATGAACCTGACCGGCCCAATCAAGCTCAATTGTCTTGCTTTCCCCCCTGCTCCGCCTCGCCAAATACTCTGCCACGGGCCGCGGCAAATGGGTAGCTGCGTTGCAGCGTTGGCAACACTGATAAATGTCGGCATTGGGCCGTTACCTATATCACGCTTGAGACTAGCCTTCGGCAGACTCAAGCTTCCAGGCGTCCAATAATTTCGGAAGTGCAATCTCCCAATCCAAAACCCCGGTTTGGGCTGCCCACGAAAGGTACTGACCTTTCAAATCGGCCTCAAGCTTGGGAGATGCGCCAGCCAGATTGTTCAACTCAGTGCGGTCGGCTTCCATATCGTAGAGTTCCCAATCTTGCGAGTATTGGCGCACCAGTTTGAACTGCCCGAGGCGAATTGCTGCGTTTCCTTCATGTTCGAAGAAGATCGGTTGTTCGCGTTCCCATTCGTTTCCACGAAGCAAGGAAAGCAAGGATTCACCTTGCATCGGTTGGATTTCGTGTCCTCCGACCTCGCTCTGATATTTACATCCGGTTGCCTCAAGGATGGTCGGCAAGATGTCCACGACGTGACACGCAGCATGGGCAGTGTCGCGGGCCGTAAACCCTTTGGGCCAATGCGCGACAAGCGGGGTCGATATCCCACCCTCGTGCACGTAATGCTTGAACAATCGGAATGGGGCGTTGGAAACGTTGGCCCAAGGTTTGTCATAGCTTTGATAGGTCAGTGCATTGCCGGGAATAACGTCAGGGCGATTCCCCATCTCGATCTTGCGGCCGTCAGCGGTGGTCTCCGGGAAAAACTTGGCCCACCCATCTTCGGCCATGAACTCGGCACAACCGCCGTTGTCAGACAGAAACAAGATCATCGTGTTGTCGAATTTGTCCATGCGCTTGAGTTCGACGATCAGACGGCCAATGGATTGATCCATCCGGTCCACCATTGCAGCATAGGTCGCCATTTTACGGGCTTCCCAGTCGGTGTTCTGCTCCGCGGTCCAGGGATGGACCTGATGATCGCGCGGGGAAATATCCCAGGTGGTCTGGAACAGCCCCATGGCATTCATCGTCTCGTGCCGCGCCGTGCGCGTGGCATCCCACCCGGCATTATAAGCACCGTCATATCGGGCGATGTCTTCTTCATGCGCGTGAAGCGGCCAATGCGGGGCGGTGTGTGCGAGATATAGGAAGAACGGCTGATCGTCGGGCGTCTCTTCAATCATACCGATTGCCTTGTCGGTGATTGCGTCAGTGAAGTAGAAATCATCAGGGAAGGTCTCGACCCGGCTGTCATCTTCCAACATGTAATGCGGCGAAAAGAAATGCGTGACGCCATCGACAATACCGTAAAAGCGGTCGAACCCGCGTTGGCGCGGCGTTGGGTGCTCTACATCACCGACGCGCCAGCTGTCGACCTCACGGGCCATGAAATCCCCGGCCACATGCCATTTTCCGGACATCAGCGTTCGGTAACCATTCGCCCTCAGATGCTCTGCAATCGTGGCGCTGTCATTGCGCAAGAACCCCTGATAGGCAGGCGTGCCAAGATTGGCCCCCATGTGTCCGACACCTGCGTTGTGTGGATACAGCCCGGTCAGCAACGATGCGCGGGTCGGGCAACATCTGGCGCAATTGTACATGGTCGACAACATGGCACCATCGCGCGCGAGCGCGTCAATGTTTGGGGTCTTGATTTCGGAACCCGTCACGCCAAGATCTGCAAATCCCAAATCATCGGCGAGGATCAAGATGACGTTTGGCCGTTCGCTCATTTCTGGCATCGTCTGATCTCCCGCAATGTCTGAAGAAGCGTAGGGCTGACCAAGTGCAAAAACAACAATCTTCAAACACTTGTGCTGAAAAGCGCCAGCTTGAGATCGCGTTAGGAGGGCACGTATCTTAGATGATGCTGATTCATATCGGCCTTAGATTTCACTCTCGCAGCGAATGAGTGCTTAGCGGACTGCCACTGCAGCATTCTACCGAAGTGCTGATGGTCGGGCATAGGACCGTTTCATTTAGCTTATCATACCCCCCTGCCCCGCCTCGCCAAATACTCTGCCATGGGCCGCGGCAGCCCTCCCTCATATTCAATGATGGCTGCCCGCTCCTCAAACGCATCTTCTGGGTCTGTTAAGACTTTGCGCACAGGCACCCTAGCCTGCGGCAATTGCGGCATTTGCGACAAAGATGCCGGCGAGGGTTTCTTCTTACCCCCGCGAAATTGTTCAGGGCCAGCAACCAGAGAGACAACTTCTGCCTGCGCCAAGCACGCAAGAATGCGTCTGATACCGACTGAGCTCACGCCACCTTCCTCGGTCGGACAATACGCCAATACGTTCTGCTGTTGGCCCCATTGATGACCTGCACCCCCGTCTCGCGAACCAGCCAACCGTGCTCTTCGAGTTTCTTGATGCAGACGTGCAGCGTGTTCCCGTCACGCAAATGACCAGGGCCATTTTTCATCATGGTCCGTTTGTCGATGAACTCTTCGCCCCACCTGTTCACCACCCATTGCCTCAATTCTTCAGCCGCGCAGAGTTCCTCGCTTGGGCGGCCTGTATCAGTGACACGCAGCATCTCCGAGAGATACCACTCCATCATAGCGATCCCGTTTGCCATCATTCCTTCGGTGATCTCAGTCGCATGCTCATCTGCAAAAAGTGATTGCACCCCAGCAATCCTCGCCGCCATTTCAGGGGCCTTTGCCGCAAACCCGGTCATATATTCAAATGCCTCACCCTTGTTTGAGGCGTGTTCCACGCGATTGTAGAACTTAACAAGGAGCTCACGTGCCGGGTCCGACAGCTTCATCTGGCGAGGATCAAGATCCGCCGATGTATCTGGGTGAATTGGCAGATCAAGATGAACCAGTTCGGTGATGCGCGCGTCAAATGCTTCCAACATGGCTCTGGCCTTGATTTCCTTTGCAATGCGCGCGGGGTCTTTGGTGATTTGACGCGATCCAATCTTACTATCAGGCCACGCCATGAGTATTCGAGAAAGAAAGCCCTGGTCCTTCATCATCGGGTCTCCCACGACAGTCTGAGCCACACCCGGCTGTATCATCAGATGCAGGGACACGCGCTTCCCTTGAAGCACGCTTGGTTCCGAAGATGCCCGGCTTTTGCTGATTGAAGAACCATCCCAAAGCTTGGAAAACCCTGCGGCTGTTTTGAGAGCGTTATCTCGCTTCATGCTGTGACCGCCGAAGAACTGACCACCTTCGTCCGTCATGACTGCAACAGAGGGCGTTCCCGTTTCCAGTCGCCTATGCAGTCCTTCGATGGTCGCGTCATTGATCAATAAGGTGGGAACAAGAGGCGGCTCAGGAGCAAGATCAGCCTTTGGATCGCGAGGATCACCCTCAATGACATCAAAATCCTTATTTGGCTTGCGCCTCTGACCTTTCTGGAACGCCAGAAAATCAGCTTCAAACACCTGTCTATTAAGGCGGTACTGGCGTTCCCGTTCCTGATCAACTTTCTTGATTGCCGCCGTCGCCAGCGCGTCGCAGGCTGATTTACGCTCTCCGGACTGAGCGATGGTCAGCGCAAAAAGACTTAGCGGCACATGAAGGTGAAGTGTTTCCACTGTCCGTCGTCAGGGATTTTGGAACCAAGAGCGGCTTAAACTAAGTGAGAGTTTGGCTCATCTGGTTAGTGTGATTATGCGGCGTGTTTGCTGTGATGCAAGCGTCGCGTTTCGAGCGTCTTGCGTTTGATCCTTTCGCGTTGTTTTAGAATGGCTTTGTCACGCCCGAAGTAGACATCTGCGGGCG
>NZ_QBKU01000022.1 GCF_003054325.1 Sulfitobacter mediterraneus | reverse complement strand
GCCAACAAAAGTGTCGCGGGATGGAGCAGCCCGGTAGCTCGTCAGGCTCATAACCTGAAGGTCGTAGGTTCAAATCCTACTCCCGCAACCAAAAAACTAAGTAAAATAGCAAGCGACCAAGCCCGCCCTTTCCGGCGGGCCTTTTCCTGTTGCGTTTCCAAGCGGTGTTAGTCGATCCTAAGCCAGCGTCACGCTTTAGATTTTGACAATCGCCGGGATAATCGTCTGGAAGAGGCCCGCTGATTGCCCTATCGGTAATCGGATGAAGCGCGTGATTGTCAGAATGTCAGAGCTTGCCATAGTCGCATCGTTGATTGTGGCTTTGACTGCTGTAGGTTTTGCACACCGCGTTTCGGCCCAGACTTTGGATGCCAACCTTGAGGCCTTCTTGCTGTCCGGCGGAGCCCTAAGCGGCCTTTGCGGTGATCTTGAAGACCCCAAAAATGCCCGTGCGGATGAGTGTTCCGCTTGCAGGCTGATCGCCGCAACCGTTGTGCCGGACACCTTTGAACATCCCATCGTCTTGCGGCTTCCCCAGACGCTCAAGCTGATGCGTTTGGCACAGTTGCGCCATCATGCTGTGCCGCGTGATCCCGGCCAACAGACCCGCGCCCCACCCCAAGCCTGATCTTGTTCTCCTAAATCAACAGATCAATTGCCCGCAGCACGCGGGCCCAAAGGCTTGGAGCTTTTATGACGACCCTGACAACTGATGCGCCGCAGGATGCGAGCGCAAACAAATTCTATTTCGCCGCTTGGCGTTGGCATTTCTATGCCGGTCTCTTTGTTATTCCCTTTCTGGCGGTGCTTGCTGTGACGGGCATGGCGATGCTGTGGATTGCGTGGATTGATGGCCGCGATGGCGAACGCACCGCCGTCACCCCGCAAGAGATCATCGCGCCCCTATCTGAACAGGCCGCTGCTGCCGTCACTGCGATCCCCGAAGGCACGCTCAAGCAATATGTCGCCCCGCGTACGGCTGATGTTGCGGCGCTGTTCCGGGTGGATCATGACGGCGAGGCGACAATGGTTGCCGTCGATCCCTACACCGCGAAAGTCATCGACACCTTTCCCCGCCGCAGTGGCTGGTACGACTTTGTCGATGGTATTCACAGCGATCTGATGCTGGGCGTGACCGGCGACCGGATGCTGGAAACGGCTGCATCGCTTGCCTTGGTGCTGGTTGCGACCGGCCTTTATATGTGGTGGCCCCGCGCGGCAGGATGGCGCAAGGCGCTGGTGCCCAGCCTGACCCGTGGGCGCAATCTTTGGAAATCCCTGCATGGGGTGATCGGTATTTGGCTTTCGCTGTTTCTTGTGTTCTTCCTGGTTTCAGGCCTGGCATGGGCGGGCATTTGGGGCGGCAAATTTGTCCAAGCCTGGAGCCAATTTCCAGCCGAGAAATGGGACGCTGTCCCATTGTCCGATGACACACATGCCAATATGAACCATGCCCGCCGTGAGGTGCCATGGGCGCTTGAGCTTACGCCGATGCCCGCCTCTGGCAGCACAGCAGGCATTGAGGGGATCACTGCACCAGCCGTGACGCTGAACAGTGTTGACGCCTTTGCCCGCGAGATTGGCTTTGACGGGCGATACCAGATGAATCTGCCCAAAGGGGACACTGGTGTCTGGACGCTGAGCCGCGATTCCATGAGCACCGACAGCACCGATCCGATGTCCGACAGAACGGTCCACATTGATCAATACACCGGCAAGATCCTCGCTGATGTGCGTTATGCCGACTATTCGTTGGCGGGCAAGGCGATGGCCGTGGGCATCGCGTTGCATATGGGTACGCTTGGTCTGTGGTCAGTCTTGGCGAATACCGTGGTTTGCCTTTCGGTGCTGTTCCTCTGCGTCAGCTCGCTTGTGCTGTGGTGGAAACGTCGCCCTGCGGGTGCCAGCCGTCTGGCCGCGCCGCCGCTGCCCAAAGAAATGCCGCTGTGGCAGGGTGCTGCGCTGGTTGGCATTGGCGTCTCTATGGCCTTTCCGATGGCGGGCATCGCCTTGCTGAGCGTTTTGGCCATCGACAGCCTGATCCTGTCACGCCTGCCGGGTTTGCGTCGGGCTTTGACCTAACCAAAAACGGGGCAGCCCGGCCAATGTTCGGGCCGCCCCACCAGCAAAAGATCAGTGGCGCATGCTTGCCGCGTTGCGGTGGGTTTTGCCCATGTGGTCTTGACTTCTGGCCCCTCAAACGGTGTAGGTGCGGCAAAGATTTTCCGCCCACTGAAAGGGACCGTCATGCATGCCTATCGCAGCCACACCTGTGCTGATCTGAACATTGAAAACAAGGGCGACGCTGTGCGCCTGTCTGGTTGGGTTCACCGTGTCCGCGATCATGGCGGCGTTCTGTTTATCGACCTGCGTGATCACTACGGCATGACGCAGGTTCTGTGCGATCCGGACAGCCCGGCATTTTCCGAATTGGAAAAGGTCCGCTCTGAATGGTGCATCCGTGTGGATGGCGTGGTGAAGGCGCGTGACGAAAGCCTGATCAACGCGAAATTGCCCACCGGCGAGATCGAAGTCTACATCCGCGAAGTCGAAGTGCTTGGTGCGGCGGATGAATTGCCCCTGATGGTGTTTGGCGATCAGGAATATCCTGAAGAGACCCGCCTGCGCTATCGCTACCTCGATCTGCGCCGCGAGAAGATGCAAGCCAACATGATCCTGCGCTCCGATGTGGTCAGCTCGATCCGCCAACGCATGTGGGACCAAAAGTTCAAAGAATTCCAGACGCCGATCATCACCGCATCCAGCCCCGAAGGCGCCCGCGATTTCCTCGTGCCGTCGCGCCTGCATCCGGGCAAGTTCTATGCATTGCCGCAAGCGCCCCAGCAGTTCAAACAGCTGTTGATGGTCTCTGGCTTTGACAAGTATTTCCAGATTGCGCCGTGTTTCCGCGATGAAGATCCACGTGCGGACCGTTCGCCGACTGATTTCTACCAGCTGGACCTCGAGATGTCCTTCGTCACCCAGCAGGATGTCTTTGACACCATTCAGCCGGTGATCGCAGGTGTATTCGAAGAGTTCGGCGGCGGCCGCAAAGTGGATGAGACATGGGAACAGATTTCCTACAAAGATGCTGCGCTTTGGTATGGCTCTGACAAGCCCGACCTGCGCAACCCGATCAAGATGCAAGTGGTGAGCGAACACTTTGCCGGTTCAGGTTTTGCGATCTTTGCCAAACTGCTTGAACAAGACGGCACCGAGATCCGCGCCATTCCGGCACCCACGGGCGGCAGCCGCAAATTCTGTGACCGGATGAACGCCTTTGCCCAGAAAGAGGGCCTGCCGGGCATGGGCTATATCTTCTGGCGCGAAAAAACCGCCGATGCTGTGGCGCAAGAACTGGGCATCACCGTGAAAGAGGCGCAAGCCAAGCTCAAATCCGGTGAAGTCGAGGGCGGCATGGAAGCTGCTGGCCCATTGGCCAAGAACATCGGCCCCGAACGCACCGAAGCGATCCGGCAGCAGCTGGGCCTGAACATCGGCGATGCGGCGTTCTTCCTTGGCGGCAAGCCAAAAGCCTTCGAAGGTGTTGCGGGCCGCGCCCGGAACGTCATCGGCGAAGAACTGGGCCTGACCGACAAAAACCGCTTTGCCTTTGCATGGATTGTCGACTTCCCGATCTACGAAAAGGACGAAGAGACCGGCAAGATCGACTTTGAACACAACCCCTTCTCCATGCCGCAAGGCGGGATGGAAGCGTTGCAAGGCGATCCGCTTGACGTTCTGGGCTATCAGTATGATCTGGCCTGCAACGGTTATGAACTGGTGTCCGGCGCGATCCGGAACCACCGTCCTGAAATTATGTTCAAGGCTTTTGAAATCGCCGGTTACGGTGAAGAGGAAGTGCGCAAGCGTTTCGGCGGCATGGTCAACGCCTTCCAATACGGCGCCCCGCCGCACGGTGGTTGCGCGGCCGGCATCGACCGGATTGTGATGCTGCTGGCGGACGAACAGAACATCCGTGAGGTCATCCTGTTCCCGATGAACCAACGCGCCGAAGATCTGATGATGAACGCGCCATCCGATCCAACATCGGATCAGTTGATGGATCTGGGTCTGCGGGTCATTCCGCAGGAATAATCGAACAGAAGGGCCGCAGCGATGCGGCCCTTTTCGTTTGGCGGTCGTTGATCAGTCTTCCAGACTGTCCTCGCGCTTTTCCTCAATCAGACCGCGTTCCTCTTTCTTGCGCTCTTCAAAACGCTGTCCAAAGGCTTCGTTGTGTTCCTCGCCGATCGTCTCGCGGGCGCGGGTGAACACTTCGTTCTCTTCTTCGTCGATGTGATGCTCATAGTCATGCTTGAGCGTCTTGAACTTGGTCAGCCAACCGGGCGATGACATATCCATCCCGTTCAGCTCTTCCATCAGATCGTCCAGCTGCTGATGCTCGTGTACCGAATGGCGGGCCGAATCCTGCCCCCAGGTTTCGGAGATAAGCTTGGAGTAAAATGTCTCTTCCTCCGCGGCGGCATGTGATTTTACATCGCGGTAAAAACTGTCCCATGCTTCGCGGCGTTCGGGGGTGTCACCGCTGGTCTGCTCCAAAGTATTTAACAGGTCGCGGTGTGCGTCATGGTCGGATTTGATGGCGTCATAAATAGATGGCATTTTGATCCCTTTCTGTGTCTGCTGTAACAACGCGCCGCTGCCATCCCGGTTCCCGTGCTGCGGGTCGGCGCGACAATTAGAGAAAAATAAATTTTCAATCCGCTATACTTGGCGCGTCGGAAACTAAGGATGTGACCCCATGCCTTTCACTCCCGAAATGGCGGAACGGCGGTTTGGCTATGGGCTGTCCCCGCAGATCGTGCCGCCGTTCTCTGTGGCGCAGATGTTGTCGGGGCTGCAAGGCGCGGATGTGATGGCACAGGCCTATCCGATCCCCGGCTTCAGGCATATTCAGGACCAGATTGTCTATGTGCGCCGATTTTCCAGATATTCCCGCAAGAACCCGGAGACCGAGGCGGGACAGGCGGCTGAACAGAAAGCCAAGCTCGCCCGCCGCGCCCTGTTTCACGACCGCCAGCGCTGGACGGTTGCGGCGCTCCAACGACGGATCGGCACGCCGCATGCCTTTCGGGAAAGGCTGATTGCCTTTTGGGCCGATCACTTCACCGCACGGGGCAAAAGCGGGCTGTTGCGGGCCGCTGCACCTGCCTATCTCGAAGAGGCCCTGCGCCCTCATGTGAGCGGCAAGTTTGCCGATCTTCTGCGGGCCTGCGTCACCCATCCGCTGATGTTGCACTATCTCGATCAGAACACCTCTGCCGGACCAAACAGCCGCGCGGCACAGCGCCCCGATAGACAGCGGGGCTTGAATGAAAACCTCGCCCGTGAGGTGTTGGAGCTGCACACGTTGGGGGTCGGCGGGCCATATACTCAAAACGATGTGCATGAGCTGGCCAAGCTGCTGACAGGGCTGGCGGGCACCCGCGATTACAGCTTCAAGTTTCGTCGCAACATGGCCGAACCCGGTGCAGAGACAGTTCTGGGCCGCAGCTATGGCGGGCCGCCGGGGCTTGCCCCGATCCACGCCGTTTTGACTGATCTGGCCCTGCACCCGGCCACCGCCGCGCATATCGCCCGCAAATTGGCGGTGCATTTTGTGTCCGATACTCCGCCGCCGGATCTCATCGAGGATCTGCAAGAGACCTACCTCGGCAGCGGCGGTGATCTGATGACATGCTACGCGGCCTTGCTGCACCATCCTGCATCATGGACCATGAACGCGCCAAACATTCGGCCCCCGGACGAATTTGTTGGCGCGGCGTTGCGGGCAATGGCGGTGAAGCCCGAGATGATGGAGGCGCTCAGACCTGCCCAAATCCGGCGGCTGTTGCTCACACCGATGCGGTTGATGGGGCAGGCATGGCAACAACCGGCAGGACCGGACGGCTGGCCGGAAGACGATGGCGCATGGATCACGCCGCAGGGCATCGCGGCGCGGTTGGACTGGGCGGTGAACGCGCCGGCGCAACTGCGGCCCGATCTGCCAGATCCCCGCAACTTTGTGCATGATGCACTCGGCCCGAACCCGCCGGCTGATGTGGTCTTTGCCGCCAGCGCTGCAGAGACCCGCGCGGATGCGATTGGTCTGGTGCTCTGCGCTCCGGCGTTTCAAAGGCGGTGACCTGATGACCCATGCGCCCCTCTCCCGCAGGCAGATACTGACCCGCAGCGGATTGATCGGCTGTTCGCTGGCCGCCAGCCCGCTTTGGACACCGCTCAGCCTGGCCAATGCCCCGTGGCAGGGGCGTCTGGTCGTGATCATCCTGCGCGGCGGTATGGATGGGCTGGATGTGGTGCGGCCCACCGGCGACCCGGCCTTTGCGGCCCTGCGCCCGACCTTGGCCAAGGGCGATGCGCCGTTGGATCTGGATGGATATTTTGCGCTGCACCCAGCGTTAAGGGATCTCATGCCGCTTTGGCACCGCGAAGAATTGGGATTTGTGCATGCCGTTTCGACGCCCTACCGCGACAAGCGCAGCCATTTTGACGGGCAGGATTTACTGGAGGCTGGCACCCAGGATCTGGCCGGAGCAGGGCGCGACGGCTGGCTCAACCGGTTGATGCAATTCCTACCGCAGGTCGAGGCCGAGACAGCTTATGGTATCGGGCAGGAGCCCTTGACCTTGTTGGATGGTGCCGCACCAGTGGCCAATTGGACCCCTGATGCGGCGCTGCACCTAAGCCCGCAGGCCCTGCGTCTGGCCGAACAGATCATGAAAATCGATCCGCAGATGTATGCCGCTCTGATGGAGGCGCAATTGCTTTCGGGTGCGCAGCCGGGCGCGGGATCGGGCAAAAAGGGGCCGGCACATATCGAAATCGCAAAGTTTGCCGGGGACCGGTTGCGCGGCCCGGCGCGTATCGCTGCGTTCTCGCTCAATGGTTGGGACACGCACCGCGCCCAAGCCCGCACCTTACCGCGCAGCTTGGCGCAATTGTCAGATGTGATCCTCACCCTCAAACAGGATCTGGGCGCGGCGGTTTGGGGGCAAACGGCATTGGTCGCACTCACGGAATTTGGACGGACGGCCCGTGAAAATGGCACGGGCGGCACGGATCACGGCACAGCAGGCCTGATGGTCATGGCGGGCGGTGCCATTCGCGGCGGCCGCGTGTTTGGGCGTTGGCCGGGGCTGGGGGAACAGGCGCTGTATCAACAGCGAGACCTGATGCCGACCGATGACGTGCGCGCGCCCCTGGCCTGGATCATACGTGGCATGACCGGCCTGCCGGTTTCAACCCTGCAGGAAAAAGTGTTTCCGGGGCTCGAAATGGGGCCGGATCCGGAGCTAATGCGCTGAGGTAGGATGGTCTAGAACAGGCTTGAGCTGCCGACATAACTGCCCAGTTGCCCAATAAGCCCATGCTCGCCTTCGCGCACCGAGGCTATGATCACAACCGCCAAGCCAACAACACCGGCAGTGAACACGATCCAGTCGAAGCTGACCAGATTTTCCAATTCACGGCGATCTTGCGGGGCAGTTTTATCAGTCATGGGGACCTCTTCAGGGAGCAGCGGCATAAAAACAGCATCACATCGCAATATGGCCAGATTATGCGCCGCTTATGCTGCTTTTGCGACGATTGGGGCCACCTGCCGCCGCGTTATGGGCTTGGCCTTGGGCGGGACTGCGCCTAACCTGCCCACATGAGTGATCCGATACATCCAGACACATCTCTTGGCACACCGGTTCCGAACTGGACAGTGCCGCCGCGCCCGGATGGCGCGATTCTCAAAGGGCGATATGCCGAATTGGCGCCGCTTTCGGCTGAGGCGCACGCAGCGCTGTTGTTTCGGGCCTATCAGGGGCAGGACCATGTTTGGGACTACATGCCTTACGGTCCGTTTTCCTCGGCATCCCAATACCATCGCTGGGTGCGCGATCATGCCGGTCAACCCGATCCGTTCTTCTATGCGATCCGCAACCTTGAAAGCGGCGCATGGGAAGGTGTCGCAAGTTTCCTGCGGGTGGCACCGGATATGGGCAGCATCGAAGTGGGCCACATCAACTATAGCCCAGCGTTGCAGCGCACCCGTGCCGCGACGGAGACCATGTATCTGATGATGAAATGGGCTTTTGACGCTGGCTACAGGCGGTATGAGTGGAAATGCAACGCGCTCAACGTCGGGTCGCGCCGCGCCGCGCAGCGGCTGGGCTTTAGCTATGAAGGGGTATTTCGGCAAGCTGCGGTGGTCAAAGGCCGCAACCGTGACACCGCTTGGTTCGCCGCAATAGACAGCGAATGGCCCGCTTTGAAAGAGGCGTTTGAAGCCTGGTTGTCCCCCGCCAATTTTGATAGCAATGGACAGCAGTTGGAGCGCCTTGGCGATTTGACCGGGCTGGTGCGCACCGCCTCTGATCCGACCCTTTAAGCAGAGATTTCTAAATCGCGATCCGCTCCGCCAGACGGGTTTGGATGAGCCCCGCGATACGCGCCTTATCCGATGCGGCTGCATGCCCCTTTGCCCGTTGCCGTGCCAGTGTTTTGGCCGCAGCGGCCAAACCATCGTCACCCGCGGCCTGCGCCACGCCGACAAGAAACTGTGCCACATAATCCAGCGTGTGATCTGTCGGGGCATCTTCAAGAATATCGGCGACATGCGCGATATCATCGCGGTATGCGATCCGATCCGGTTCAACCTTGGTCAGATCAACGCGCCGCGGCCCTTGCGGGCGCTGTTCGGGTGGCAGCAGTGACAGAACCTTGTCCTGAAACGGGGCCAGCGCAACAATTGGTTTGGACATAAACTCATGAGCGCCTTTGGCCAGTGCCGCATTCTCCAGAACAGGATCGCCCGACATCGCCAGAATACCGACAATCGCAGGCTGGCTATGCGCAAGTTCTTCAATTAGGTCCAATCCACTGCCATCGGGCAGGCCCAGATCAATGATGATGACGGACGGGCGGTAGACCCGCAGATGCCGCCGGGCAGAGCGGAGGCAATCCGCCCGCCTGATCCGCGCCCCGGACCGCAAGCACAACAGGCGCAATGCCTCACAGGCAAAGCGGCTGTCCTCCACCACAAGGACGGTCAGCCCTAATAGTGGCCGCGCCGCCGTGGGCGCGGGGATCGTCGCGGTAAACGGGTCCGTGGTATCCATTCTGGCCTCCATCATCATCCTTTGGCATGAGTATGGTTACGCACCGTTGGCTAATGGCAGGTTAACGTGACGCATTGCTCTTGCCCCCGTCAGGGACGATAAGACCGCAACTCAAATGACGAAGGATCATAAGATGATTGGACGCCTGAACCACGTTGCCATTGCCGTTCCGGATCTGGAGGCTGCGGCTGATCAATATCGCAATGCTTTGGGGGCCAATGTCGGCGCCCCGCAGGACGAGCCGGATCACGGCGTGACCGTGATTTTTATCGAACTGCCGAACACCAAAATCGAATTGTTGTATCCTTTGGGTGAAAACAGCCCGATCCAGGGGTTTCTGGACAAGAACCCATCAGGTGGCATTCACCACATCTGCTATGAGGTCGATGATATCATCGCCGCCCGCGACCATCTTAAATCCACCGGTGCGCGTGTGCTTGGCACCGGAGAGCCCAAAATCGGCGCACATGGCAAACCGGTGATCTTCTTGCATCCCAAGGATTTCAACGGCGCTCTGGTCGAGCTGGAGCAGGTCTGAGCCATGGGTGTGACATCTGGCTTCGTCCTCTTTGCGGTGATCTGGGCGATGACTTTTCTCATCGCCCTGCCGATCCGCGTGCAAACCCAAGGTGATCTGAATGACGTTGTGCCGGGCACCCATGCAGGCGCGCCGGAGCATCATCACCTGCACAAAAAGGCGCTATGGACCACGCTGATTGCAGCCGTGATTTGGGCCATTGTTGCCACCATCATCCTGTCCGAATGGATCAGCGTCGATGACATCGAAAGCTGGTTCAGGGCTGGCGCATGGAGAGACGGTGGAACAGATGGGTAAAGGTTGCCGCGCCTAGGATTGGTATCACCAGATTGAGAAGCGGCACCGACAGCGGGATTGCCATCAAAATACCGGCGAGCCAGATCGGGCCCATATGTTTGCGCCGCAGCTTCTTGGCCTCGACCCGGCCAACCCGGCGGATCGCGGCCATGGTGTAGTATTCGCGGCCCAGCAAAAATCCGTTCAACGTCCAGAACACCAGCGGTGCAAAGACGTTGAACAGAAAATAAAATAGCAAAGCCAGAATGTTGGCCCCAATCAACACTCCCAGAAAATTCACCGTGTCGCGCAGGGCGTCGCCAAATGGCACCGGCGTGGTGGGGGGCAGACCCGGATAATGCTCTGCTTCGACTGCTGTGGCGACGTCATCCAAAAACATCGATGTGATGGCTGATGCGACAGGGATCATCAGGAACATCGACAGAAAAAACAGCAAGAACGCCGATCCCCACGAAAGCAAATCACCAATCCATGTCACCTCACCAATGATCGGCAGCCAGACCTGCTCGGGTGTCAGCCAGTCCACCAACCACGAAAAACCCGCCGTGGCCGCGATCAACAATGCCAGCGCCAGCGCGATGCCGATAAAGAAGACACGGCGGAAACGCCGGTCCGTCAACTGGCCAATCGCCATGAAAAAAGAATTGAAAATCAGCGGGAGAGCCATGTCGTTATGCTTTCGATATTTGGCCGCGGCCGTTCGGGCGGCGCGGATGTTTCTGTGCCGATGTGAATAATCCCCGCAATACGCTCATGATCGGCCAGCGCCAACCCGTCTTGCATAAATCCGCGATCATGGGAGGGCCAGCCAGACAGCCAATTCGCCCCCCAGCCAGCGGCCAGCGCGACATTCAACAGCGCCAGACAAACGGCACCTGCTGCATAGGTTTGTTCCAATGCCGGGATTTTCTCGGATGGTTTTTGAACTTCGACCACGACAACCGCAAGACCACCTTGATCAAACTGACTGCGACCTTTGACGATCTGCTCCTCAGGCAAGGCCAAAGCCGCGCCGCGTGCTTGGACAACTTCGGCCAATCGCGCCATCGCGGGTGTTTCCAACACAATAAACCGCCACGGTTCCAACTTGCCGTGATCCGGACTGCGCGCCGCCGCCGTCAAAAGTGGGATCAAAGCAGCCCGATCCGGCACCGGCCCGGCCAGAGTCTTGGCAGGGCGCGACCGACGGGTTTGCAAAAATCGAAGGGCGTCTGGGTTCGGATCAGGCATAGGGCCTCGCGTTTCAAGTCTATAGATCAGCCAGCAAGCAGGCATTGGAACATGGCGCGTCCAAATGCCCCTTTTGCCTGGCGAAACTGCCAGCGCCATGCTGGATTGTCCATCCGCTAAGGGGCGGTATCCAAAAGCGCCGGAACATCCAGCGGATCGTTGACCATCGCCAAGGCACCCTGCGCATCACGCGGCCAATCCGCCTCGGCGCGATCCCAATAAAGCTCAACACCGTTGCCATCAGGATCACGCAGATAAACCGCTTCGCTCACCCCATGATCGGCGGCACCGTCCAAGGCAATGCCTGCCTCAACCACCCGCCGCAAAACCTGCGCCAGCGCTGTGCGATCCGGATAAAGAAATGCCGCATGGTAAAGGCCGGTATGCCCCGGCGGTGGCGGGCTTGCGCCTTTGCTCTCCCAGGTGTTTAACCCGATATGATGGTGATACCCGCCCGCCCCCAAAAAGGCCGCGCGATCCCCATATCGCAGGGTCAGATCAAACCCCAAAACATCACGGTAAAAATCTATTGCCCGATCAAGGTCCGCAACCCTGAGATGGACATGCCCAACGCTGGGATGTGTCATGCTGTTCTCCTGTTTCCTCCCTCTACATGGGGAAGCTCAGGCATTTTGAACAGAGGCACCCGCGCAGAGCGGATGTGAACCCGCGCACAGAACAACAGATGACTGCCACGAAGGGACGCAACACGCCCCTCTTCATTTGGCCCTTAAACCTCCGGGGGTCCGGGGGCAGCGCCCTCGGCGGCTTGCTTAACCCACCATCCCGACGATTTCATAGGTCCGCTTTAGGATCGGTGCTGTGATCTCGCGCGCCTGTTCGGCACCTTTGGCAAGGATGCGGTCGATCTCGGCGGTGTCGGCCATCAGTCGCGCCATCTCTGTCGAAATCGGGGCCATTTTGGCAACGGCCAGCTCGGCCAGTTTGGGTTTGAACGTGCCAAACTGCTGTCCGCCGACCTCGGCCAGAACCGCATCAACCGATTGCTCGTTCAAGGCGGCATAGATATTCACCAGATTGCGGGCCTCGGGGCGGTCCTCCAGCCCGGCAGCTTCGGATGGCAAAGCATCTGGGTCGGTTTTGGCCTTGCGGATTTTCTTGGCAATGGTGTCGGCATCGTCTGTCATGTTGATCCGGCTGGCGTCTGATGGATCGGACTTCGACATCTTCTTGGAGCCGTCCCGCAGGGACATCACCCGCGTTGCCGCGCCTTCAATCACCGGCTCGGTGATCGGAAAGAAATCAACGCCATAGTCGTGGTTGAATTTGGCGGCGATGTCTCGGGTCAGTTCCAGATGTTGCTTCTGGTCCTCGCCCACTGGCACATGGGTCGCGTGATAGACAAGGATGTCCGCCGCCATCAGCGCCGGATAGGCAAACAGGCCCAGCGAAGCTTTTTCCGCATTCTTGCCCGCCTTGTCTTTCCATTGGGTCATCCGGCCCATCCAGCCCATCCGCGCCACGCAGTTGAAAACCCAGGCCAGCTGGGCATGCTCGGGCACCTGGCTTTGGTTGATCAGGATAGATTTCTCCGGGCTGATCCCCGATGCAATAAAACCCGCCGCCAATTCGCGGGTGCTGTGACGCAGATCCGCCGGATCCTGCCAGACGGTGATCGCATGCATATCGACCATGCAATAGACGGTCTGGATGTCCTGCGCCTGCATCCGCACAAAGCCTTGGATCGCGCCCAGATAATTGCCCAGATGCAAATCCCCAGACGGCTGAATGCCGGAAAACACACGCGGGGTGAAATTGGTATTGGACATCAGGCACCTCTGGGCTGGATTTGGCGGTTGTCACGGCTTACTCATGGGCGCGAACCCCGTCAAGGAGCCCCCAATGCAAGACCCCGATATCCAGCCGCCCGTGAACCCATTGCCGCCCGCGGTCATCTTGATGTTTCTGGCCATCGCCGGGGTCGAGGCGGGGCTAACGCTGGGCGAGGCGGGTCTGATCGGCGGCCCCGGTGCTGTGGGATGGCGGCTGGGCCTGATCCGCGATTTCGCGTTCTCAGGTGAGATTTTTGACTGGATGCTGGCCAATGGTCAGTGGCCTTTGTCAGAAGTTCGCAGGTTGGTGACCTATCCCTTTGTGCATCTGGGATTTACCCATGGGCTGTTTGCGATGGTGCTGCTTCTGGCGCTGGGCAAGATGGTGGCCGAAGTGATGGGGCAGATGGCCTTTGTGGCGATCTTTATCCTGTCAGGCGTAGGCGGCGCGGCGATTTATGCGCTGCTGCTCAATGATCCTGTTTGGCTGGCCGGTGCCTACCCCAACGCCTATGGACTGATCGGGGGCTATTCCTTTGTGATGTGGCGGCATCTGGCGGGTCGCGGAACACAGCAATATCGGGCTTTCTCGCTGATTGCGGTTCTGATGGGCATCCAACTGGTCTGGGGTGTGTTCTTTGAAACCGGCACCATGTGGGTGGCGGAATTGGCTGGGTTCTTTTGCGGCTTTGGTCTGTGTTTTCTGCTGGCCCCCGGTGAATGGGCACGGATCAGGGCCAAGTTGCAGCGCCGCTGACCGCTATGCGATCACCCGCGCCGCATTGCGCCCTTAAACTCGGCCAGGCGGAACGCGCCAATCATTTGCCCCACACCAAAATAGCTGACCGCGCCAATCGCGATCAGCACCAAAAGCGCCAGCCCCCGCCACCATGGCAATCCAAGGAAGGGCTGCATCACGGCATTGCCCAGCCACAACGCCGCGCCCATCACCAGTGATGCGATAACGATGCGCCAGATCCGCTTGTGGAACCGCGCGTCAAACTTCACGGCTTTGCCATAACGCCGCGCCCCGATGGCAAGACAGGCAAACATCGCCCAACCGGCAAATGTCGTCGCAATCGCCGGTGCAATCCAGCCAACAAAGGGCGCCAGCCCGACCGCCAGCGCGGCGTTCACCACCATGGCGACCAGCGCGAAATAGAACGGGCGGCGGGTGTCTTCGCGGGCGAAATAAACCGGTTGCAGGATTTTCTGCAATACAAAGGCAGGCAGGCCCAAGCCATAGATCAAGACCGCCGTGGCAATGGCTGCGGTGTCGTCTACATCGGATGCGCCGCGTTCAAACAGCACCCGGACCAGGCTGCCCGGCACCACCATCAGGGCCACCGCCGAGGGGATCGTCAGGGCGAGCGCAATTTCAGCAGCACGGCTCAGCGCATGATGCGCACCATCATCATCACCGGCCCGCAAGCGTCGCGCCAGATCCGGCAGCAGAACAACGCCAACGGCAATACCCACAACACCCAGCGGCAGTTGATACAGACGATCCGCGGCAAATAGCCAAGACACCGCGCTGTCATATTGGCTGGCCACCAATTGCCCCACCACCAGATTGATTTGCATCACGCCAGAGGCCAGCGCGGCCGGCAGGGCAACGGTGACCATCGCTTTCATATCCGGGGTCCAGCGCGGACGGCCGGGACGCAGGGCAAAGCCCGCTCTGGCCGCGGCCCGCCAGGTCAAGGCCAGCTGCGCCACGCCTGCAACGGGAATGGACCAAATCAGCCAGTCAATCACCGCGCCGCCAGACAGGGCGCCGATGGTCATGGCTGCAATCACAAAGATATTGAGCAGCACCGGCGCCGCCGCAGCGACGGCAAACCGCCCTGTGGCGTTTAGAATGCCCGAGAACAACGCTGCCAGAGACATGCAAAAAATATAGGGAAAGGCAATGCGACCGTAACTGACCGTCATGTCAAAACGGGCGTCACCGGAAAACCCTTCGGCGGTCACCCAGACCAGCGCGGGCATAAAGATCATGCCCAATGCGGTCAGCAGCATCACCACCAACGCCAGCCCGTTAAAGGCATCGCGTGCAAACACACCCGCGCCGTCCTCGCCCTCCAGCCGTTTGGCAAACATCGGCACAAAGGCGGCATTAAACGCACCTTCCGCAAAAAAACGACGGAACATATTGGGCAACCGGAAGGCCGCGACAAAGGCATCCATCACCGGGCCGGGGCCAATCAGTGACAAAAGCAGCACTTCGCGGATAAAGCCCATCACACGGCTGAGCAAGGTCCAGACACCCACGGTGAAAAAGCCGGACATGAGGCGAATGGGTTTCATAGCTGGCAAGCCCTGCAATCAGATTGCGCCAGCATTACCGCGCCGTGCAGCAGCGTGCAATGTTATCGGACGTTTGGAATTTGCCCTTGCGGGGCTCAGGCGACCAACAACCGCGCTGATCTGCAAGTCAGGCTGTGCCGCGCGGAGGGGCCAAACGCGCCCGGATCGCTGCGCAGTTCGGGGAACAATGCAAATACCTCTTCGCGGGCTTTTGGGCCCAGGCCTGTCAGGCTGTAGTCACCGGGTTGATAGCTTTCGGACCATGCGCCAGCGGATTTGATGATCTCGTGATGGTCAAACAGCAGGTGATAATAAGTGACACTATCCGTTTCCTGTTGGGTAATATCGGACCCGTTGATCAAAAATGACGCCGCCGCGATGACTTCCCTTTGGCCAAACAAAAGGTCGGCACGGTAGTCGTTGATCAACATGCGGTGCTGCGGAGAAACCTGCAATGCGTGGCTGTTGCCGATGCTGCCCTTCGCAATGGTGATCGGGGCAAGGTTGCCGCGCCCCTCAACTGTTTTTGTCCCGACCCAGCGGATCGGCTGCGTGCCGTTGTCGCGGGTCAGCACCAGATCACCGGCCTTCAAATCCTGAACGCGGCGCGGGCCAAATGGGGTCTCTATCCGGCTGCCACGGGCAAAGCAGATGATCTGCTCAATCTCCGAAAAGTTAACTGTTGTTCCGTCCGTCAGCTGCGCTGTGCCGGTCTTGCCGCCATTGGCGTCATCGCCATCGGTGATCACCACGGAACCCGCAAGCAGATGTCCGCCAAAGTCCAGCGTGTCACCTGTGGTCTCGTCGCCTTCGCCGCCCAGCACACCAATGGTGCCGCCGTTCAGCTCGCCCCCGTCGATGATAAAGGTGTCATCACCGTCATCACCATGGGCGGAATCGCCGCCGCCAACATAGAACGTATCGTCGCCCTCGTTGCCAGCCAGACTATCACTGCCGTCCTCACCATAGATGGTATCATTGCCGGTGCCGCCATGAACCCAATCGTTGCCTTCGCCGGCATAGATCAGGTCATCACCGGCACCAGCTTCGATGGAATCGTCGAAGTTTTCCTGAGGCACAGCCTCGAAATGGATGTCGGAGAAATAGATCGCCTGCTGCGTGTCGCCGTTGTTTTCATAGGTCACAGAAATGCGAGAAACAGGTCCGGCAATCTCTATCAATGCGGATGAATCGGCGGACCAGGGAGCGGAGTTGGCCATTCCGCCGGTGATCGTGTTTCCAGACACTGACATGTTGGAGCCGGGCGTGATATTAACCGTTACCGGATTGCCGCTGCCATCAAACGCGGTGATTGTGACGACGTCTTGGAAGTTATTGTATCCGTTGTCTTCGTCATTCGTGTACAGACCGTCAATGTCGCTGATCCGGAATTTGACATTCTCGACCTCACTTTTGAAGTCTGAACGGTTTTCTGTCCCAAATCCGACTAAGATACGGCTTGGGTCTGTGCTACCGCTTTGTTGTAGGTAACCCGCCGAACTTGGATCAAACGGCTCACCCGAGGCAACATAGATCTGGTCATTGCCGCCGCTGGTTTCCGAGGAAAACTCTTCGTTGGTCTGAATGTCGGAATAGCCAACTTTCACCCGCACTTCGCCGGTGTCTTGGGTTACGCCGCCGCGCAGGTCTCTTTCGTCGCCATAATCGCTCCAGTTGAATTCTGATTGAACGGGGAGCTTACCCTGATCAACCATCTCATTGGCTGGATCATCGTTATAATTGCTGTCGATGACATCATCGCCGCTGGTTCCATCGACCACACCGTTTGCTTCGGCATAATCGGCATAGGCAAAGGAGGCATCGCCAATGCTTGCCTCGGGCGTTGCGTCAAAGGTCAGGGTTTCATAGGACCGTCCAGCGATTAGCGGAACCTCGGAAAGGGTGTAATACCCTGAGTAGCTGCCGGAATTAACGTGGAACGTGACCAGCTGAAACTCTTTGCCAGTAACCGTATCCCGTAGCGTCCAGCTTTCGGTCGCATAGCTGTTGGATGCCTCGACCGGGCCGCCATTGATGCTGACGGAAACCGGAACAGTGCCGCCATTTTCATCATCTAGATGCTGGCCATCGGCGCCGGTTCCATTGTCGGTGATTGCTGCGGTGCCAGAGGTGGTGGACGGACCTGTGTAGTTGGCCGTTCCCCCAATGGTTTGGGAGAAAAGGGAGTAAGGATCGACATCGTAAAGTTTTACGTTGTGCGTCGGCATAACCTGTCCTCAGGACATGACGTCTGGTGTGAGACGCCGGAAAAGAGATGGTACAGTCACCTTGGTCTATGCAGAAACTAGCGACAAATATTGTCTATTTGTCGCAGCAAATATGGTCATACCAAGTGACCTGCTCCCCATTGAGTCCGCTAGTTTAGGTTAGCTCTGTTCAGGTTTTGGTCCTTCACTGACCGGTTAGCATATTCCGCCGGCGTCAGGCC
>NZ_QBKU01000021.1 GCF_003054325.1 Sulfitobacter mediterraneus | reverse complement strand
ATGAATAATTCTTGCGGGTCGCACGCTTGATGTCTTTGACGATCTTCTCGCCGGGGCTCTTCGTTGTCTTTCTCATCGTCCACTCCTCGGTGGTTGCGATGAGCAACAAACCCTCTCTTAGCAAATGACACTATTTGGACCCATAAGCGCTGACTTCAGACAGGGCAGGGGTGCGGGAAATACCAATGGCCCCAAAGGTTGTTGAGACGCTCCTTGCTTGGCGTGATGATGCTTCAGAAAGTGACGTCAATCTGGTGTTCCCAAACGGAGCCGGGCGGGTGCAGAACTATTCAAACATCTACAATCGCATCTTTAAGCCCATGCTGGTGGCAAACAGCATCACCAAGGCTTCAGGCGAGGCTAAGTTTGGGATTCATGCACTGCGTCACGCTGCGGCCTCCCTGTTCATCGAGCAGGGCTGGAATCCGAAGAAGATCCAGACCTTTCTAGGACACGCCTCCATCACAATGACGATGGACACCTATGGGCATTTGTTTGAGACACCCGAAGAAGATGTATCGCTCTTTGAGAAGCTGGAGAGCGATCTCATGGCGGCGTGAGCATGCGTTGTAAAAAGCGGACTTCCGCTGAACGCTTGCAGAGGTCGTGTGAGCGGACGAAACGGACATAGTCGGTGTTGACTTGAATGGCCGCTCAGCGCGGTTTGTGTTCGCCGTGCGACTGACTATGCGCACGGATGATTGATCCATCGAAGCGAGACCTGGGGACCGTGGCGCGGAGGTGATCGGCAAACGCCGAAACGCGCCTTGGCTGTGCCCTTGCGGGAGGGAACATCATCTGGAGTGGGTTTGGTGGTGGCAAATTCTCGGTGAGCAGTGCAACAAGTTTACCGCTCGATATGTCCTCAGCCACATCCAGTTCGGACTTCAGGACGATGCCATGTCCCGCGAGCGCCCAAGACCGAATAAGCCAACCGTCATTCACGACCCGACTTCCGCGAACCGTGACGCGGTGCTGCTTGGTGCCTTCGCCAAATTCCCAGACGTTGTCCAGCGTCTGTCCGAAACGCATGACAAGGCAATTGTGATGTGTGAGGTCGTGAGGTGTCTCCGGGCTCCCGTGCTTGGCAAGATAGCTTGGAGATGCACAGACAAGTCGCTGGAACGTTCCGAGACTGCGCACCCTCAGGGTCGAGTCTGTCACGTTGCCAAAGCGCACAGCCATGTCAAACCCCTGGCCGACCAGATCGACATATCCATCTGACAAGGACAGTTCGATGGAAAGAGCCGGGTTGTCTTCGGTGAACGTCGATATGGCCTCTGTGATGATGCTGCGCCCAAGATCTACCGGTGCAGAGATGCGGATGGGTCCAGAGAGCGTCTCGGCTCCATGGCGAATACGTGTGTCGAGATCAGTAACTTCACTCAGAACGGATTTCGCCCCATCCACGAGCGTACGACCTTCCTCAGTAAGGCTAATGGAGCGTGTCGTTCGGTTGAACAATACCACCCCGTAGTGGGCTTCAAGCGCCGCCAGACGTTCAGAGACGGTCGTTGTAGACATACCAGTTTCACGAGCCGCCGCGACGAGACTGCCCTTTTCCGCGATGATCAGAAACACGCGAAGATTGTCGAGGAGCATTGGCCGTAATTTCCGGATTATATTTTCGGATATCACCTGTTTATCCCGAATATTTGGGTTTGTAAATTGATCACACAGACATCAACAAAGGATGATTCCAATGGCCAAGCTGACCATCGTCGCCAACATCAAAGCCAACCCCGACAAGATCGATCTGGTGAAAGCCGAGCTTTTGAAGCTCATCGATATCACCCGCTCTGAGGCAGGCTGCATCAACTACGACCTTCACCAAGACAACGACAATCCGGCACACTTCATGTTCTATGAAAACTGGGAAAGCCGTGAACTGTGGCAGACCCACATGGGCGCACCGCACCTCGCCGCGTATATGGGGGCCACGGATGGGGCTGTCGAAGAATTCACGCTGAACGAGATGACCATCATCGGCTAATCGCTAGACCACAGGAGCACGCCATGAAAGCTGTTGGATACCTTGAAACCGGTTCGATTGACCGACCCGATGCCCTGATCGATTTCGCGGCAGAAAAGCCGATCCCCTCGGGGCATGATCTGTTGGTCAAGGTCGAAGCGGTCTCGGTGAACCCCGTCGATACCAAAATCCGGCAGCGGCGTGCTTCGTCAGACGGCAAACCCGAGGTCCTTGGCTGGGATGCCGCAGGTGAGGTTGTTGCAATCGGCGACGCAGCCTCAGGTTTTACGGTTGGAGACAAGGTCTACTATGCAGGGGCGGTGAACCGGCCCGGCACTAATTCAGAGTTTCATCTGGTAGATTCGAGGATAGTCGGTAAAGCGCCAAGCTCAATTTCGACCTCTGCTGCGGCAGCGATGCCCCTCACAACGCTGACCGCGTATGAGATGCTGTTTGATCGGCTGAAGATCAACGAAGCGATTCCGGGCGGCAACAACACCCTTTTGATCATCGGCGGCGCGGGCGGTGTGGGGTCTATCACCATCCAGCTGGCCCGTGCCCTGTCGGACGTGACGATCATCGCGACGGCCTCTCGGCCGGAAACGAAGGCCTGGGTCGAAGAGTTGGGCGCCCACCACGTCATCAGCCATGCTGAACCGCTTGGGCCGCAGATAGACGCGCTCGGTGTCGGAAGCATCGATTACGTCTATTCAACGACGCATTCGCACCTCTATGCGGAAGACGTCGCCGGCTTGATGACGCCGCAAGGCCGTTATGGCCTGATCGACGACCCCGAGTCCTTCAACATCATGCCTTTTAAACCCAAGGCGATCTCTGTTCATTGGGAGTTCATGTTCACCCGCCCGATGTTTGGGACGGCTGACATTCAGCGGCAGGGGGACATCCTGAATGAAGTTGCCGCGCTGATCGACGCAGGCAAGGTCAAGTCGACCATTGCTGAGAGCTTTGGCACGATCAACGCAGCCAACTTGATGAAGGCGCATGCGTTGCTGGAATCGGGCAAATCCAAAGGTAAGATCGTGTTGGAGGGTTTCTGAGATGCCCATCCGGCGTCTGGATCACGTGAATGTGGTGACCGCCAATCTCGAAGAGATGGTGGCCTGGTACGAGGCAGTCCTTGGCCTGCGGTCAGGACCCCGGCCAGATTTCCCCTTTGGCGGTGCATGGCTCTACGCAGGGGACGCACCAGTTGTGCATTTGGTGGAGGATACCGGGCGGGCGCGAACTGGTTCTGAGGCGGCGTTGAAGCTTGAGCACTTTGCATTTTCGGCCACCGACGCATCTGCGTTCGAGCGGAAGCTCGCTGAGTACGGCGACCCCTTCAAGAGGATCGAGGTTCCCGGAGCCGGGCTTGTCCAGTTCCACGTCGCCGATCCGGACGGAAACCATGTGCATATCGATTTCGCTGTAGACGAATAATCGGGGGCAGCAGAATGACGATTGAAGCACAACACCTAAAGACTATCGAACAGCGGCTATTGTGGCTGAGCCACTGGATGATCCACAATGCAAACCACATTCGGCCCAAGGCCGATGGGATCAAGGTGGGCGGGCATCAGGCATCTTCGGCCTCGATGGTGTCGATCATGACGGCGCTCTATTTTTCGGCGCTGCAGGCTGAGGACCGGGTAGCAGTGAAACCTCATGCCTCGCCGATCTACCATGCAATCCACTACCTCATGGGCAATCAGACCCGCGAGAGGATGGAGAACTTTCGCGGGCTTGGCGGCGTTCAAAGCTACCCCAGCCGCACCAAGGACATTGACGATGTGGACTTCTCCACGGGGTCGGTGGGCCTTGGCGTGGGGATCACTGCGCTGGCTTCGATAGTGCAGGACTTCATCCAAGCCAAGGACTGGGGCAGCGATCTGAAACTGGGGCGCATGGTTGCGCTCGTTGGCGACGCAGAGCTGGACGAAGGCAATGTCTACGAGGTCCTTCAGGAGGGGTGGAAAAACGATCTGCGCAACACCTGGTGGATCATCGATTACAACCGCCAATCGCTGGATGGGATTGTGCGTGAGGGGCTGTTCGAACGGGTCGAAAAGATCTTCGACGCGTTTGGCTGGGATGTCGTGCGGGTCAAACATGGTGCGCTTCAGCGGGCGGCGTTTGAAGAACCCGGCGGAGCGGCGTTGCGGGACTGGATCGATGCCTGTCCCAATCAGGAATATTCCGCGCTGACCTACATGGGCGGGGCGGTTTGGCGGCAGCGGCTGATGGACGATCTGGGCGATCAGGGGGACGTATCGGCCTTGATCGACCGCCGCAGTGACGATGAGCTTGCTGCGCTGATGGAGAACCTCGGCGGCAATTGTGTAGAGACGATGGCCGAGACGTTTGCGGCCATCGATCATGATCGCCCAACCTGTTTTCTGGCCTATACGATCAAAGGCTGGGGCACGCCCATTGCCGGGCATAAGGACAACCACGGCGGACTGATGACAAAGGCGCAAATGGCAAAGTGGCAGACACAAATGGGTGTCCCCGAAGGCCAGGAGTGGGAGCCGTTCGCGATCGTAGCGGACACGGACGCGCTGAAGGCTTTCCTGACCAGTGTTCCCTTCTTCAAGACCGGTACGCGTCGATATTCCGATGATCGATTGCAGGTGCCCACGGTCACAATCGACACCGCAAATGACACCTCCACCCAAGCCGCGTTCGGCAAAATCCTCGATGACCTGTCCAAAGGCGACAGCGACCTCGCCGCGCGGATCATGACCACCTCACCCGATGTCACTGGCACGACGGGCCTTGGCGCATGGGTGAACCGCCGGAAATTGTTCGCCCGAGAGGCCAAGGCCGATGCGTTCATCGAACACCGCATCCCGTCCACGGCGAAATGGCGCTTTGACGGGTCTGGCCAGCATCTGGAACTGGGCATCGCAGAGATGAACCTGTTTCTGCTGTTGGGTGCGGCGGGTCTGTCGCATTCGCTGTTCGGCAAACGCCTCGTCCCCATCGGGACGGTCTACGATCCATTCGTCTGCCGGGGCCTCGATGCGTTGAACTACGCGACATATCAGGACGCGCGGTTCATGATCGTCGGCACGCCTTCAGGTGTCACATTGGCCCCCGAAGGCGGGGCGCATCAATCCATCGGGACGCCCTTGATCGGCATGTCCCAAGACGGGCTGGCGGCCTTTGAGCCGGCCTTTGCGGACGAGCTTTCAGTCATCATGCACTGGGCCTTCGATTACATGCAGCGTGACGGCGATGGCGACCCGGACGAGCGCACTTGGCTGAGGGATGAGACCGGCGGGTCGATCTATCTGAGGCTCACAACCAACCCAATAGAGCAACCCGGCCCACGGCCTGAACCTGATTGGCAGCGGGGGGCCGTTGATGGGGGCTATTGGCTTCGCAAGCCGGGGCCCAACTGTGAAGTCGTTATCGCCTATCAGGGCGCCGTGGCACCGGAGGCCATCAAGGCGGCGGGCCAGTTGGCCGGATCGCGGCGCGATATTGGTGTGCTTGCTGTGACTTCTGCAGATCGCCTCAACGCAGGCTGGACAGCCGCGCAACGGGCGCGCGCCCGGGGCAATGGGGATGCTGTTTCCTGTGTTGAGCGGTTGATGGACGAACTACCACCCCATTGCACCTTGATCACCGTGATTGATGGCCATCCGGCGACACTCGCGTGGTTGGGAAGCGTCGCAGGGCACCGGACCGTCCCGCTTGGCGTGGAGCACTTTGGGCAAACCGGGACCATCGGCGACCTGTATCGCCATTATGGCATCGATGCTCAGGGCATTCTGGAAAAGGTTGCAGGCCTCACGGCGGGGAGACCGTTGGCCAGGCAAATGTCATGAAAAACGCGGACTGCGAGAAAGGGAGGAACAACCATGAAACTCAAAGAAGTGACATCCGGCACACCGGAGGAACGGCTGGCAGAACTCGGCCTTGATTTGCCACCCGTCCCAGAGGCCGTCGCCGACTACGTGACGCACACTCAAATTGGGCCGATCATCTACACATCCGGCATGCTGCCTTGGATCGCCGGGGACTTGAAATTCAAAGGCAAGATGGGTGCCGAATTGACTGTGGAACAAGGCTATGAGGCGTTCCAACTGTCGGCGTTGAACGGTCTGTCGCTGCTGCGCTCGATCACGGGCGATCTGGGAAAAATAAAACGCATTCATCGTCTCGAAGGCACCGGCGGGGCGACGCCAGATTTCTTCGATATGCCCATTGCATTGAACGGTGCATCCCATCTGATCAACACGGTATTCGGAGAGAAAGGCGCACATTCGCGCATGATCTACTCCAACCCATCCATGCCAATCGATTGTGCCACGCTCCTCGTCTTCTGGGCGGAGGTTTAGCCATGACCCTTGATCTGACCCAAGAGTTCATTGACCGGGCTGACAACGGAGAGGTCGGCAGCACCCTCGTCTCGGAAACCGATCGTGTGCGCGTCTGGCACATCCACGCCAAGCCCGGTGAGCGCCTGAAGGTCCACACCCATGTGCTGGATTACTTCTGGACCATCCACGGGCCCGGTAAGGCGCGAAACCACCAACCAGACGGCACACATTTCGACGTGGAATACCAGACAGGTGACACCAAGCATTTCACCTTTGCCGCCGGAGAACGCATGATCCACAGCCTTGAGAACATTGGTGACACGGACCTGATCTTCACGACCGTTGAGTTCAAGAACTCTGCGAATGCGCCGTTGCCGTTGAGCGGGTCGTGAGCAAGGCATGAGGGACACAATCATCTTGGGCCAAATTGGCCTGTCGTTTCACAAAGCTGCAGGTGCAGTGATCGCTGCCCAGCTTGAACGCCTCGGCCACAACGTATTGCTGCGCGAAGCACCGCATGAAGACATGTTTCGAATGCTCGGTGAGGGAGAAGTCGACCTGGTGTGTTCGGCTTGGCTTCCCGACAGCCACGGAGCCTACATCGCACCGTTCGAAGACGAACTCACCAAGTTGGGTGTCATTTACCGACCCTATTGCATCTGGGGGATTCCAGACTCAGCCCCTGCAGAGATTGCCTCTGTCACAGATTTGGCGGAGCCTGAGATCGCGGCGCTATTTCGAAAGCGTATCCAGGGTATCAATCCGGGCGCGGGCATCAGCCGGTTCTCCCGGCAAATGGTAGCCGACTACGGGCTGTCCGATCTGGGTTTTCACTTTGAGAATGGAACGGTTGAGGATTGCACGGGCGCCGCACTCGATGCCGTAGACAAAGGCGAACTCGCCGTGGTGCCGCTCTGGCATCCGCAGTGGTTGCATCAGGAACTGGACCTTCGCGAACTCGATGATCCGCTGGGTCTTCTTGGGGGCCAAGACGACGCCACACTGGTTCTGAGGCGCGATGCTGTGCCTAAGCTGAATGGCGAGGGGCTTGCGTACCTACAAACGGTCAATCTTGGGAACGATGCTGTCTCGCAACTTGATCATCTGGTCTGCCGTGAGGGGCGATCATTCACAGATGCCGCACAGGCTTGGCTTGGCAATAACAGTTGAAGGTCAAAGAGCTGCAAACGGCCTATGTCTGCTTTGACACGTATTCCGGCCACTTGTGCAGCGCGCAACATCGGTCAAATTGGGCTCTCACCCGGCATTCGCCGCGCGCCGCCTGAACGTCGGCTCCTGAAATTTCAGACCTTCGCCGCACGATCGACGAACTGGTAAGATGCGGGACGGAGCGGTCTTTTGCTTTCCATTTAGGAAGGGCTGCTTGGCGAGATTTGCTGCCTTTCGATTTCCGAACTTCGCTGACACAGTAGTATCTTGCAATTGCGGAACGAAAATCGTTGCAATGCAACGCCCGTCGCCGGAGCGGTCATTGAAAATGCCCTAAAGTGGCCGATCCCGAAGAAAACTTTCGCCATATGGTACCTGAACTCGAAAGGTCGCGGACAATGCGTGATTCCGCTGTAACTTCACCACAATGGCTTTCTGAGAATCGCGTCCGCTTGGGCAAGCCATCAATTTGAGAAGAACTCTTCCAAGACACTATTGAACAGCTCCGGTTTTTCCAAGTGTGCAGCGTGGGCACATTCCGGTATCACTGCTAGGTTAGCACCGCCGATGGACTGCCAAAGTTGTTCGGTCTGGCACCATGGGTAAGTGCGATCAAGGTCGCCCCAGATCACCAGCGTTTTTGTCTGGATGGCCGCTAAACGCTCGACACCGCTCCAGCCCTGCATCGCATCAAGCCCGGTGAGTATGGCCCGAATACTGCATTTTTCTGCGATCGCGGCGCAATTCTCATAGGCGTCAGCCTCTTCCCGTTTAAGAAACCAAGTCGCCGCGATCCGCCGGGCCGTGGTCTTTGGTCCGTCTGCACGAGCGCGCCGTTTTGACGTGCCGATAGTCTCGAACCGGCCGGGCAAGACCCCTGTGGCCCCAGTGCCGTAGAGAACCAGCCGGTCGATACGCTCCGGCGCTTGGGAAACCATCTCCTGCACGATCATTCCACCCATCGAGTGGCCCACCAGGTGGAACCGTTCAACACCTCGTTCCGTCAACTCATTCAGGGCCCACTCTGCATAACCCGCAATGCTGTCCAGCGCTTCGAGCTGTGCATTCTCACCAAATCCCGGCAAGTCCAGGGCGATGACATCGAAACCCGGCAGGGCCTCAGCTTGGCCCTGCCATTGTCGGCTGCCGCCCATAAAACCATGGACAAATACAACCGATGTCATTTGCGTCCGCCTTGTACGATGCGATCAAGGATCATGGCACAGAACAGGATCGAGAATCCGGCGAGGATACCTTGCCCCACGTTGGCGTATTGCAGAGCTTCCAGAACGTCTTCACCGAGTCCCTTAGCCCCAATCAGAGAAGCCACAACAACCATCGCGAGTGAAAGCATAATTGTCTGGTTGATCCCGGCGCGGATCGACGGGCTTGCAAGAGGCAGGTCGACCTTGGTCAGAAGGTACCACTTGTTGGCACCGAAACTGATCGCCGCCTCACGCACACTTTCAGGCACACCGCGCAGGCCCAGCACAGTTAGGCGCACTACGGGTGTGCCACCAAAGATCATGGTGACCACAACAGCAGCCGGTTTGCCCACGCCAAAGAACGCAATCACCGGCACCATAAAGACAAAGGCAGGCATGGTTTGCATGAAATCCATGATCGGCTGGATAAAGGCATAAAACCGAGGGCGACGTGCGGCAAACATGCCCAACGGAATGCCGATCAAGATCGACAGGCAGGCAGCCGTTCCGAGTAAAGCCAGCGTAGTCATAGCACCTTCCCAGAAGCCCAAGAGGCCCATATAGCCCAGAAAAGCTCCGGAATAGATTGCAGCGCGGATGCCAGCAGTCAGCCATGTCAACAGAACAATCAGACTGGCAATCACGATCCACGGGGTCTGGACCAGAATGACTTCAAGTGCATCAAGCAACGCGCGAATACCGAAGGTCAGCCAATCAAAGAAGGTCTCAGAGTTGCGCACGCACCATGCGATGAAGTCCTCTACCCATGAGATACTGGTCAGGCGAATGTTGGGGTCCGTGGGGAAGTGGCTGAGCAGAGAATACCGGCCAGGAAAGCTGTAGTGCAACATGGCTGCGGTCACGATCAGGGCCATGAAGATCGCGCTGAACACAATGTGAGTTGTAGGCATGGCCGAACGCACCGTGCGATCCGACAGCCAATCGGAAAACCGCGCTTCAAGCGCCCAATTTGCCACCAGTGACTGAGCAACCTTGGCGATAAGAAGTATTACGATGCCGGTGAGCACAATTGTAGGGCCTTCAGCGGCGAGGGCCTCGGCCTCGTTGCGGATGCCGCCTATGTTTTCTTCAAGCGAGTCAACGGTCCGGCGGTAGACATCAATCTTTTCGGAATTGTTCTCTATGGCGGCAGCGAGCTGTTTGCGGCGCAGTTCAAGCGTACCTTCGATCGACGCGATGCGGGTCATGGCCTCGGCGGCCAAATCGCCAAAGAGACCACGCGCGATTTGCACAAACGCGAGAGCTTCGAGGATCAGGAAAGACAGGGCCCATGACCAAAGCCCACGAGCGCCGAACCAAATCGGGCCGAATAGGCCTGCCATCAGGTTGAAGGTTGCTGTGAACTGCGACGAAGCACCGATCTTGTCGAAGTTGCGAATATAGTAGTCTGTGTTGGTGCGCACGAAGGTGCGAATATTTTCGCGCCGCTCTTCGACATATGCCAAGGCGGCTTCGCTTTCGGTGTCTTCCAGTGGGTTTACGCCCAAGTTTTCTAGTTCGCTCATGATACTTCTGTCCCTTCGATCACGGTGCGCAAGAGGTCGGCACGGGTAATAACACCCAGCTCTTTCCGGTCTGCTTGAACGACAATCGGTTTTTCGTCATCGATGGCGATGTTGATGAGATTGCTCAGGGTCTCGTTTTCCCCGACCCGTGGCGCATCTGCGGAGATAGGACCTCGGGCCGCAACATAGGCCTCAAGAGGCTGCATGACGGCATGGGCGTGCACCACCTTAAGGCGCGAAATGCCAGCGACAAAGTCTGCCACATAGTCATCTGCTGGATGCATCACGATATCCTCGGCGGTGCCCATCTGCACCATCTTGCCGTCACGCATGATGGCGATGCGATCGCCGATACGAACCGCTTCATCTAGGTCATGCGTGATGAAAATCGTGGTTTTCTTAAGAATTTTGGACAGGCGAATGAATTCGTCCTGCAATTGGCGACGGATTAGGGGATCGAGTGCCGAAAACGGTTCGTCCATCAACAGCACATCCGGATTGGCGGCCAAGGCTCGGGCCAAGCCGACACGCTGTTGCATGCCACCGGACAATTCATGGGCGAATTTTGAACTCCAAGCGCCAAGTTCGACGATATCGAGAATGGCAGCGGCCTGACGCATACGTTCGTTCTTGGCGACTTGCCGGATCTCCAATGGCATCGCGACATTGTCGAGCACCGAACGGTGGGGCATCAGGGCAAAGTTCTGAAATACCATGCCGATCTTGTTGTTGCGAAACTGTTGCAGCTCTTTTGATCCAAGCGCCATCACATCGGTGCCTTCAATCTCGATCTTGCCGGCCGTCGGCTCAAGTAAACGGTTAAAGTGGCGCACCAGCGTGGATTTACCGCTCCCCGACAGGCCCATGATACAGAATATCTCGCCGCGGTTCACCGACAGGCTGATATCGGCAACGCCAACAACAGCCCCCATTTCGGAAAGGACCTCAGCTTTGCTCAGACCTCTGTCACGGATTGCCTGCAAAGCGGCTTGTGGGTTCTGACCAAAAATCTTCCAGACATTCGAGATTTCTACGACGGTTTCAGTGCTCATGCGAGGCATCCCATAGTTTGAAAGTGGGGAGAGCGCCGACACCGAACTAATCCGGTGTCGGCAATTATTCACTGCAACCGGATTACAGGCCCAGCCAGGCGTCAACGCGGTCAGGGTTTGCTTCAACCCATTCACGCGCGACTTCTGCAGGCTCGCGGCCCTTGCCGCTGATCTCATAGGCGAAGCCCGAGACATCATCAGCAGTCAAAGCGAAATTCGCGAAGAACTCTGCGATTGCCGGTGAGCGGCCTTCGAGCGAGTTTGACCAAGCGATCTGAACGTTTTTGAGGGCGTCTTTGGTGGCAACGCTGGATTTGTCGTACCAATCAGGGTCATCCGAAGGCTGCACCATGGTGTATTTTGCCGGATCAAAGGTCGGTTCGCTCAGCATTTTGACGTCGAACATGTACCAAACGGCATGTGGTTTGTAGCAATAGAACGCATACCCCTCACCCTTTGCGATACTGTCTTTGATGCGTGCGGTTTTGACGCTTTCCTCGGCGCGAACCGGATCGATGAAATCAAGCAGGCCGTAATCCCGTGTCTTAACCTCGTTCACGTTAGCCGAGGCCCATCCCGGCGCACCAATCCACAGCTCACCTTTGCCATTACCGTCACTGTCCATCAGCGCAGCGACATCCGGGCGGCCCAGATCTGCGATGTCGGTGACGTTATTGGCTTCGCCAAAGTCCTGACTTACGCAAAAGCCCTGATTGCCTTCATAAGGGTTCGATGAAAGCGTTACAGTACCCGCCTCATCCACGTATTTCTGGGTAAAGCTTTGCTGGTTCGGAAGCCAGACATCGGGGTGCACGTCAATATCGCCCTTACCCTGATCCATCGCCTGGAAAATTGTGGCGTTGTTGCCGGGTACAAACTCGACCTTGCCGCCGATACGCATTTCGACAACCGCGCCCAAAAGGTGGGCAATGGCCTGCGCGCCAGTCCAAGACGGCACGCCGATCTTGACCTCCTCGGCAGCAAATGCGGGCATCGCAAAGATGCTAACCGCTGCTGCTAAACCCAGTGATTTCAGTTTGGTTTTCATAGTCGTCTCCTCTGTTGATTTGCGCCGTTTTGTTTGGCGTCGTATTTTGGTCTTCAAATTTCACGCTGCGCGTTCGGTACGGACAACCTTGCCCACAAACGGCAACAGCGGACGGCGGAATACCGTATGGACAGACCGCCGGTTCCTAATCTGAAGTCTAGAGCAGGAAGTTTCGCGATGGCCAATTCAAACATTTCATAAGACTATTCCATTTTTGCATAGTTTGATTATACTCATGATGTTGGCCCCTGACAGGTAGGAACACCCCTTGGATTTGAACTGGTTGCGCGACTTCGAATGCCTGGCCCGAACTCTGAATTTCACCCGTGCATCCGATGAACGTAACATCACACAGTCGGCTTTCAGTCGTCGAATCAAGGCCTTGGAAAGTTGGGTCGGATTACCCCTGGTCAACCGAGCGACTTATCCTGTTCAACTGACTGACGCGGGGCAGCAGTTTTTGCCGGTTGCGCTGGGGGCGATTTCACAGCTCTCAGAATCCCGTCAATCTCTGCGCGATGCGGACCGGGGGGACAGCCGGTTTATTCGGTTTTCCGTGCTTCATACGATTTCGGTCAATTTTCTGGCTGCTCGGATCGAAGAGCTGCAACTGCAAATTCCCGAACTACGCACGCGAGTTGTTTCCGATTCCCTTAGTACCTGTTGTGAGCTTTTGGTCGAAGGCGCGGTGGATGTATTGCTGTGTTACTATCATCATTCCGTCTCCCCCGTGATCGAAGAGGCCGCGTTTGCACGAAAAGACCTTCTGACGGAGCGGTTGATTCCAGTGGCCGCCGCGGAACCGGTTCGTGCGAAGGGCTGGAACCTTGCCAGACAAGATGGCCCGCCGATCCCATATCTGGCCTATGAGCGCTCGTCGTTCTTAGGAATGGTGGTTGAGACTACTGTGGGGCGGCAACCATTGAATGCCGAGACAATCTATGTCGATGGCTTGGTCGAAACGATCAAACGGCGGCTAATGACCGGGAGCGGGTTCGCATGGATGCCCGAGACAGCCATTTCGGCAGAGCTTGCCGAGGGGGCGCTGGTGCCGATCGGCGATGACGCGTGGTGCGCTACATTGACGATTGCTGCCCTGTCCAATCCGGCGAATTTCGACCAGACCACGCAAAAACTGTGGGAATTGTTGTGATACCATATCACGGTTTTGGATTGTGCCTTCCGGCGGAAAGGCCGTGGTAGCAGCGACCCCCACCTCTACAAATTGTCCACATATATAGACTGTCTCACCATGGATCACGGCTCGGCGCATGCGGCCAGTGCCATGTACCCCGTATGTCCGGATCATGGAAAAATCGCTGTCACGCAATTGGGGGCCAAATACACATCTTGCGACCTATACGGCTTCCTCTGGCAGACCTGCCTGCGCAAATTTGATGATTTCGCGGGCCAACAGATCAATCGTGTCAACGGCACTTACATTTGGCGCAACGCTGTCGGCGATCAGCGAGAACTCTGAGCAGGCAACGAATTGCAGCATCCCTCCAGCCGCGGCAAGTTCCTCTGAGGCCGCCCGCAATGTTTGACGAACCGCCGTAGTTGGGCCTTCAACCTTGATCGCACGGATCGCAGCCAGCATTGCGTCATCCTCTTTCGGCCAGATGACGGAAAGTCCGCGCGCTTCAAACGCCGTCTCGAACAGCCGAGTGCCCCGCACTGCGGGAGAGGCAAGCATGCCGACACAGCCCCCCGAACCAAGCGTTTCGGCCGCATGATCCGCCGCCAATTCGACCATATTCAAAAGCGGGATATCCACCGCCGCAGTGATCGCTTCGGCATAGTGATGCGCTGTGTTGCAAGGCATTGCCAAGGCCACTGCCCCGACTGTCTGAAGCCTGCGCGCCATGGCGGCCAGAGTAGGCCCCGGATCTGCACCAGTGCCTTCAATCAGATGGGCGATCCGCGACGGCACCTGGGGGTTCATGTCGATTAGCAGCGGAATATGGTCACAGTCGTCCCTGGCAGGGACCGCCTCCACCAACTTGCGCTGGAGGAGGATGGTTGCTTCCGGGCCCATGCCACCCAAAATACCGATGGTCTGGGGGACTTTCATGGATCAGAGATTTACCCAGCGGTTTGCGTGATCAAAGGCAAAGTCATAGCCGCCCAGAGCAGCCGCGCCACCTGTGTGCAGGAATACCACGCGCTCACCTGCAAACTCTCCTTTTCGTGCCAGATCAATCAAGCCAGCACCGCCCTTGGCCGAATAACACGGGTCCAAAAGGATGCCTTCCAGCTCGGCGAACATCTGAATGGCTTCGATGCCAGATTGAGTCGGCAAGCCGTAACCCTCGCCCACATAGTCGGTGTTGGCCATCACGTCTTCGCGTTTGACAATGCCCGCGCAGCCCAGCTTTTCGGCCGTCTTGCACGCCAGATCGAAAATCATCTGTTCCTGTTTCGGTTGCGGGGCCCGTGTGCCGATACCTAGCACGGGAATCTGCGCATTCATCGCGCACATGCCGGTAACAAGGCCAGCCTGCGTGCCCGAAGAACCCGTGGCATGCACCAGACGGTCAATTTTGAGACCACGATCATTCGCCTGCGACACCAGCTCGAAAGCGGCATTCACATAGCCAAGCGCGCCGGTCGGGTTGGACCCTCCGCCGGGAATGACATAGACCTTGTGGCCCTTCGCCCGCATCTTCTCGGCAGCTTTCTCCATTTCACCAGGCATGTCGTGGCCGCCCGGGAATTTTTCTGTTGTGGCTCCATGCAGGTGGTCCAGCAAAACATTGCCGTTGGTGTTATAGTTGCTGTCTTGATAGCCGGTTCGGTCTTCCAAAAGGATATGACACTTGAGGCCCAACTTGGCCGCAAAGGCCGCAGTTTGGCGGCCATGGTTTGTCTGTGTCGCGCCTTGCGTCATCACCATATCGGCGCCCTGTTCCAGCGCCTCGGCCATCAAAAACTCAAGCTTGCGGGTTTTATTACCGCCGGTCGACATGCCAGTGCAGTCATCACGTTTGATCCACAGCTCAACCCCCAGTTCCTTTGAAAGCCGCTCCATTGGCTCCAGCGGAGTTGAGAGATGGGCAAGATGAACGCGAGGGAAACGGGCGAGATGCATGTGGAGATTCCTAATTGTGTGTTTTTTGCAGTTTAGCCCCCTAAAGTGTTTCCTCCAAATGCGAAATCTCGCTAATATCTTGCAATATTTGCAAGTTATGTCGGATTGAGATATTGGCGCCCCATGCGTTTAGAATGGATTGATGACATATTGGCCGTACTCGACGGCGGTTCTTTGGCCCGCGCGGCTGAGATCCGCTTTCTGTCTCAGTCGGCCTTTACGCGCCGCGTGCGGCTAATCGAGGACAACATTGGCACCACATTGTTTGATCGACGCCGAAAACCAGTGGTCCTGTTGCCCGGCGTACAGGCGCTTGAACCTGAATTGCGAGACCTAAGCGTTCGGCTGAACAAGCTGAAACAAACTATGAGAACCGCCAGCGATCAGGCTGGAAAGACAATAAACTTTATTTGCCAGCACGCCCTGACCACCACAGTCTCGCCTCAGGTTGTGCGGGCTTTGAAAGCAGACGGTGAAACCTCGGTGCGGGTGCGCTCGGGCAATCAGGATGAATGCCTAATTCAACTAATCTCGAAGAAAGTTGACTTTGCGATCATGTACGCGCTTCCAGGCGATACAACACCCGAGCCCGGCAATGCGTTTGAGGCGGTGACACTTAGGTCAGATTTGCTGATCCCTGTCGCAACGCCAAAATTGCTTGATGAGGCGGTCGGTACAGTTCTTCCAACGATAAGCTACCCGCCCGAAGTGTTTCTAGGGCAGGTCTTTGCCCGGATGATTAGCCCGCGTTTGCCCAAAGATGCCACCGCTGTGGTGATCGCCGAAACTGCCCTGACGCTGGCTATGCTGCAATTGGTGCTGACTGACATTGGTATGGCGTGGTTGCCGCACTCTCTGGTTGTCGATCACCTAACACAAAATCGGTTGGTGCAATTGGACGATGTCCTGCCAGCGCAACCCCTTACTATCAGGATGGTCCGCCTCTCTGAGGCCCAGACAGAGCACGCTGAGCAGGTATGGCAGCACCTTGCCGAGCATCTGCAATTTCGTGCTGGGCGAAAATACTTGCCGGACGACGCAACAAGTCTCGTTCAGCCAGAAGAGTCTCAAACTGGTCAAAACAATGGTTCAGCAACTCGGTCAGTAAAGAGCGGCTGATTAAGTGCTGTAATAACTGCATGTCCTATCGGAGCGTTCATTGTTGGATACCATAGGTGGATTCTCACCTGTTTTCTTGAAGGTCTTTCCGACCAGACCCCAAAGCTTGTCACAACTGATGGAATTGTAGCAGGTAGCAGGTCACTATGGATCCACTTTAGTCCACCTTACAATTTTCGATGTCCGTTATGTAACGGATATCGCTAGTTCATACACAACGCAGAATCCGGCAAATTGGGCTCCAAGCGGACATCTGACAAGTTTGCTAGGGAAACCCAGCGAGTTTCTGGGGCCAACGGCTTCTGTGCGGACAAAGCGGCCTCCTAAATTTTCCGACTAGGCCAACGCCGACCAAAGCGTTTGCACTGCCATGTAGATCACGATTGCGGAGCCAACGGTATAGAACGTTGCTCGGACTTCGTGGGATTGCTCGGTCGCATATGCAATGAAATGTGCGACACGGGCGGCGACAAATCCATAAAACAGCACTTGTGCCAAAAACAACGCCGGATCGGTCAAAATGAAAAGTAAACCTGCGACCCAGAACGCTGGAACATTCTCTAGATCATTGCGATGCATTCGCCGGGAGCGATCTACATAGTCGTTCGCGTCAAGTTGGGATGGATCGGGCCTCTTGTTGATTAGACCCTTCCTGAGATCTTCCGGGCTGGCCCATCCTCCGCCGACTTTCAACATGCGGTGTACCGTCATCCAGCCTTGTCCCATCACTTTCAACACCATGAGGGAGGATGCAACCAGATATGCTGCAAAAACGGGGTTCTCTAAGTTCAGCAATTCCATATTTCCGGCCCTTTTTTGCTTGCCTACCATTGGTAGTCATGATTACCTACCAATGGTAGTCAGTCAAGAGGCAATCTAAGAGCGATATGAATACTGGCAAGAAGATCATCGGTGCGGCGCAAGGATTGCTTGCTAATGGCGGCCTTGGCGCTGTCTCATTTGATGCCATAGCGCGCGAGCTTGGCATTGCAAAACAGTCGGTTCTCTATTGGTTTCCATCCAAAAGCGATCTGCTTGCGGCTATGTTCGTCGAGTGGTTGAGTGCGGAGGCAAAACAGGCAGAGGAGAGCCTCCTTTCAGCCGAAACCCCGAATGAGGCGATCGACGTTTTCGTTCGATCGATCACCAGTTTCCACGTAGGCAACCTTGATCGTTTCAGAATGATGTATCTAGCCCCACAAACGCTGAAGGCAGGCATGCAAGTGGCGCGTAACGACGATGTTCTCGACAAAATCCACGCAACTACTGCACAATTGTACGGCGCGCTTGCGGCACGTCTTGAGGGATCACCTGACCAAGCTCGCCAGACGGCATTTGCGATCCATTCGGCTTGCTTGGGACTGGTTCTGATGCTTGCTCTCGCTGAAGGCATTGGCGACCCGCTCGCACATTCCGAAAGCGATCTCGTGATGGCTCTGATTTCCAAGCTTTCTTCATAGAACACGGTTCGCTTAGTGGCCGGTGAGAATAGGCACTGTCAGGCTTGATAAAATGGCTGCTCTGGGCTCGGAGCAGTCATTAGCAGCGAGTTTGGTCGCATCGAAGCTGCTTTTGACTGGTTGGACAATATGAACCGCCCCTTGTTTGGCGGAGACCCAGAAGTAAGGATACTGGGTTATGGAAAAGAAGAACTTTGGGAAGAGATATCCGGACGAACTACGTGC
>NZ_QBKU01000020.1 GCF_003054325.1 Sulfitobacter mediterraneus | reverse complement strand
CGCCCGCAGATGTCTACTTCGGGCGTGACAAAGCCATTCTAAAACAACGCGAAAGGATCAAACGCAAGACGCTCGAAACGCGACGCTTGCATCACAGCAAACACGCCGCATAATCACACTAACCAGATGAGCCAAACTCTCACTTAGTTTAAGCCGCTCTTGGTTCCAAAATCCCTGACGACGGACAGTCCCACTCAACATTCATCGAACTCATTGCGTGTACCGGAGTTGTTAGTTGCATTAAGCAAAGTATTCGCCTGATCGACCTTCCATTTTAGGCGTGAACACCAGAACCATGTTGTTTATAAATATATGTAAATAGGCAGTATTTATGCAGAGAAGGAGCAAATGAAGAACACAGAACTACTTAATTTCAGGATACCAACACAGCTGAAGCAACAGTTTCAGCAAACCTGTAAGAAGCGGAATGTTGCAATGACTTGTGCTTTGAACCACATGATCTTTGAGTACATTTCTGAAGAAAACCCCCTCCCAATAGAAGACGATTGGGAGCCTATCGTTTTCTCAACAGGTGAGGTTTTTGAATAATTGACCGCTGATTTCTCCAAGTTTAGATACTTGCAAATGGAAAGATGCTCTTTCGGAGAAAAAAATGTCGGCAAATTGTGACTTTTTTTCAAACTTGTGTAGCTTTGTTGTATAAATAGAAGTGATGAAACAAAAAATCGTTTCGAACGAAAATGTGAGTGATGACAAACCTCGTGGGGAAACCCTGTAGAGTAACAGCAAGACTTGAATGGATTGTTGGTGCGGATTGAGTTAGGTTCCAGATATATATAATGAAACAGCAAAGGCGAAACCGCTGTTAAAAAATTCTCGTCACGATGAAGGCAATGTTTGCAAGACAACCTTCGTTTTCTAATCAAGTCGTTCCATTGGCTGGTTAGAAATACCGTTAGATGAAGCGCATGTAAAAGGCGAAAGGCTAGCCGCCCTTTCCTGTTGAGATACAGGTTGTGTTAATGGAATGTGATCTAGGCATTATACGTAAAAGCCGATAGACACACCTCTCCTTCTTCGGAAGGTGAAGTGTGTCTATAAAAACCGTAAAATATATCTATTCTAAATCAATATTATTGAATCAAATATGACTTGTGATTGAAGGCTTTAGCCGAAAGAACCTTGACGCGCGAAGCAAGTCAAGAACATTGAATCCAAATAGATATCAGACATGACTCTTGCCTGCATTCAAATCTCACTTAAAGAGCAATACATCTAAATATTTCAACATGATATGATTTTTTCTTTCCATTCTAACCGCTGTATTGAATCAGCAAATTCTCTAATTCGATAAATACATCAGAGGTATAATTTTTGTGCCTCAAAAAAACATATAGGAGTAAGAAATTTGAGTACCCAGATAGCATTGCAGAAAGAATATGACGAGATTTATCAACTTGCTGAGAAAAGGTTGATCCTTAAGCAAAAGTTGAAAAAGACCAAAATTCACGAACGTCAAATTGAGGAACAGCTTCTAGATATTAAAGCTAGAATCCGTAAAATGTCTCACTTTTTCATGTTAGATGAACGTGGTGAGGTAGATATCACTTTACAGTGGATTTTAAGAGGCAAGGCATGAACAGCACTAAAGCCATTCACTTCAAATGCAGTAAGGGGTTAATCAACGAACTTGATAAACATCGAAGCCGGTATATTTCCCGCACAGAATTACTTGAGGTAGCAATCAAGAGATATCTGAAATTCTTACGGGCAAGAGGTGGATCATGAGAATTGAGATACTGTTAATGGGAATGCTAACCTACATTCCATTGGTGGTCTATGTCTCACATATCCACTTTGCGTTTTGGTGACGTCTCGTGCGACAACAGGAAAAATTAACCTGCCTGACACCTCATCACATAAAACGAATTGCCAGTTCGAATGACCCTGTATCTGTTTAGTCCTGACAGAAATCGCTCATACAGTTTTGCACGGCTTTCATCACCAGCACTGATTTCAAAGAAGCTGAGCCTGTTGGTGTAGATGTAGGTTTTGACGATTTTCCAAACCTTTCTGACTATTCTGATTGATGTAGTTCTGTTGTACAGCCGGTGAATCGCCTTTTCAGTGTGACCCCAGCTAAAGCCATCAGATGTTTCCGCATAAACAACAAAGCTGTAGCCATGTTGGAGTAAGATAACATAGGTGATCCTGCCATTTTTGAGCCGCGCAATTTCTATTGTCTGCTTGTCTGGTGAAGAGGTGGCACCTGTAGACGTCATGGTGTCCAAGGACGCTGTTCCTCAAGTGCAAATCTTGCAGCATTCACGTAATCCCTGTCCTCATCACCAAGAACAGTCCAGAATTTGGTGATACTGGCGATGATTTCTAAGACTTTATCAGGTTCTGAGATGTGTTCCTGATTTTTCAACGCAAATTCAAGTGCATCCAACCTTCGTTCAATCTTGTCATGTATCTTCATTGGTTTCCTTTTGTGGGCAGATTTTGACTCAATGCAGCTGGACCAACACAACCCAAGTCCTTTGGCTAGACCTGATTTTCTGTTGGTCAGATATGTATTGTTAGTTTGAAGTTTGAGGTTTCAACTAGGAAGCAAGGCACATTTGCCTAGGCTCCTTCATCAATGCTATCAAGTAAGATGAAGTCGACCAAGTAAGACAGGGGCGATGCTCGTTTATTGGGAGTTTTTCAGATATGGCTTTTCTTACCTCACTTACATTTGGCCTCACAGGAGACTCGGTCGTTGATGCCGCCACGCAAGGTGGCGCGTGGAACCTGTCCCAAACCAATGTTATTAATTGGTCCCTCGCAGATGGTTATTTTGGGGAATTTTGGATATCCCCAGCAGATGCCATAACTCAGATTGATTTGGCTCTTAACTTTGTCGAGGCATATGCGAATATCGACTTCGTTTATACTGGATATTTTGACAATCCTGATACTGCATGGGCCTCTGGGTCTGATATCACTTTTTCTCTTGACGGTACGGGATTGATAACTGGTGACTCATGGGCAGTCGGACACTTTCCTAATTCGCCCAACGCTGTTGCGGCAGGTGATATATTTCTCAACATAAATTCCGAAGGTAACTTTCTTCCAAGTTATGAAGCTGGGTCACAAGGATTTTTCCTCATTTTACATGAGACGTTTCATGCTCTTGGTTTGAAGCATACACATGATGATGGGGGCAGCGGGCGGCCGACGCTGTCGGACCTAGGACTAGCCGATATCAATCAGGATTGGTTTTCGGTTATGTCTTATAATGATGAGTTAACAAATGATTTTTCGTTCGACCCTGCAACTCCGATGTTATTGGACGTTTTTGGTTTGCAATACTTGTATGGCGCAAATCTTACCATTGATGCGGGTGATACCACACACGAAATTGCTGATGCTGATCTATACTATACGATTTGGGACCCTTCAGGCGTAGATTGGATAGACATTACTAATCAACAAGAGGGTTGGTATGTTGAGTTGCCCAACACGATCCTCTCGGACATTAACCCTGTACTGACTGGTGTCGCTCTTCCATCATCAGACTATGAAGATGGTATTCCCAACGCGCCACGGGAACTTGTATGGTTGATGGGTGATATTGAGAACGTAAGTGGTAGCCCGCATATAGACGAAATTCATGGCAACAGGCTCGCAAATTCTCTGCAGGGTTTCGGCGGCAACGATCTAATCGACGGTGGCGAAGGTGCTGATACCGCTGTCTACTCAGGCAACCAAACTAGTTACACACTGGCTCTCAGCCCAACAGGTACATCCGTTACTGATCGTAGAGCAGATGGAAATGGCACTGACACGCTCATCGACATTGAGTTCTTAGATTTTGACACTGATCTGTTTGGTAGCCCGTTCAACCTCGATGTTTTTGCCGGTCCAGCAGGTCTAACTCCTGCGCAGTTAGAAAGCTTCATTGAACTCTATATCGCCTACTTTAACCGTGCACCTGATGCCGTTGGTCTGAACTTTTGGGGAACGCAATTTGCCAATGGTCTAACGCTGGATGAGATGGCCGCCCTGTTTGGTCCACAAGATGAGACACTAGCAACCTATCCTGTTGGCACTGCGAATGACGTATTTGCGACCACAGTTTACAACAATGTTTTGGGCAGGACACCTGATCAAGCAGGTATAGATTTCTGGGTTGGTCAACTTGATTCAGGAAATGTCAGCCGCGATCAATTTATTCTGCAAGTGTTGCAAGGGGCTAAATCAGACCTCAAACCTGAACTTGGTCAAGATTTTGTAGATCAGCAAATCGCCGATCAAGCCTTCCTAGAAACAAAGACAGACATTGGTGCCTATTTTGCGGTTCATAAGGGCATGTCAGACACTGCAAACGCATCTGCTGCCATGGCCCTTTTTGATGGTAGCGCAGGGGGCACTAACGCTGCCGTAGCTGCTATTGACGGTTTCTATGCTGATGCACTTGATGCAGAAAATGGTGAGTTTTTGATGCCTCTGGTGGGGGTGCTGGATGATCCTTTCTTGGTTTGATGGCGAAATGAAATACCCTGTGCAGCTATCCAGTCTTCTGGCATTGCTTTTTCTCCTTTTGGACGTGCCAAACTTGCTGGTTGCTCAAGAGGTCACGTTGCCTACAAGCAGTCCTATTTTGTTGGCTCAGAGTTATTCCTGCGGCAAGACATGTGGGAAAGTTAAAAGCTGTAAGGAGGCGATCTATCAGTGGTGTGTTTGTGGTTACAGAAGGGCTGATGGTGATAATGACGGTGTACCATGCGAAAAGCACTGCGGCCAAAGTTCCCGAACCAGCCTTGCAAGAGTAGAAGCTTTCAAAAAGCAGTTTGGATGCAGATAACTTTTCTGGCGTCCAAAACGGCACAAAGTCGCCCCTAGTTTCCCACGTTCGATTCTCAGGTCAGATTGACCCAAATCAATGCAGGATACTTGTGGGTTGATAGATAGAACATGCCGTGGCCCATTCTGAACTGTGGGTGCAAATCATTGGGAGAGAGTAAATGTCAAACTGCGTCAGATTCTTGGCATTGGCCGTATCAACTTTGCTTTTCACCAGCCCTGCAACTGCACAAGAGGCTACAGGCAAACGTGATTACATGAGAGCATGTGTTTCCTGCCACGGCGCTTCTGGAAAAGGCGATGGACCGATGGCGGATTTGCTAAAGGTGCAGGTCAGTGACCTAACAAAACTTTCAGCCAGCAATGATGGGACCTTTCCACTCCATGACGTGATGATGTTCATTGATGGCCGCTCCCGAATTCGCGCCCATGGAGGAGACATGCCAATATGGGGCCAGCGTTTTGTTCAGGATGCTGAAGACTATGTTGCGCGGTACGAGGCTGAAAACGTTGCTGAAAGGCGGGTCTTGTCACTTGCGTTGTATATTGAGAGCATTCAAGAGTGAGAACTTAAACCTGCAATTCCACCGCCTCAAAAGTCCGACATGATTTACCCAGTAAGAGAACGATATGTCGTCCATTCCGAGATACAGTTAAAGGGTCAGCGAACCTGTTCAACAGGGCCGGAACCTACACTCCGCCAAAATCAAAGAAACAGAATGGACAGCCTTAGGCTTCGCGTTCCATCTTTTTTCGCGCCAGCTTACGAGCGCGGCGCATTGCTTCGGCTTTCTGGCGCACCTTTTTCTCTGACGGCTTCTCAAAATGTTGCTTGAGTTTCATCTCACGAAAAACGCCTTCGCGCTGAAGTTTTTTCTTCAAGACCCGAAGAGCCTGATCAACATTGTTGTCGCGAACACTAACCTGCATCTGGTTTAAGCACCTATCTAGAAAGATTTGTGGAAAACTTGCAGAAAACCAACCGATGTCAATGGCAGTAATGCGCTGTTGGGACGCTTGGGGCAGAAAATGGATATCGCTTCCAAGCCTTTGTGCATTCAAAACACTCTAGTTTAGAAACTTCCTCTAACATAAAGATAGACCTCAACTATGCAGATTTAACTGTCTGCGTGAAGCAGCATGGATGCGCCAGTATGACTGATCTTGAGAGCCTAGATTCTTACCTGTCCTCAGATGACAGCCCTGATGATTGCATGATGCTGTCTGATCTGGATGGCTTTTTGCATGGGGTGGCTTGTTCACCCGTCCAAATCCATGCTGATGAGTGGTTACCAATCGCATTAGGAGGATCACCAGATGACCTGCCTGATTGGGTTTTGCAGAGCATTTCTCTGATCTATGGCAGCATCATCCAAGGCCTTACTTTTGATCCGCCTGAGGTTGAACCGATCTTTTGGCAGGCTCAGGAAGGTCATGTGATTGCGATGGACTGGTGCGAAGGCTTTATGCAGGCAGTGTCTCTTAGGCCTAAACAATGGCTGAGACTCACAGAGAGCGGCACTGGTGGCCAACTCATCACTCCCATGATGGTTCACCTGCTAGATGACAATGGTAACTCAGTGATGGGGATTCCACAGGAACAACTGGATCAGGCTTTGGAACAAGCAGCGGAGATGATTCCTGAATCTGTGGTGGCGATCTATAGGTTTTGGTAGGAGTTCAGAAATGGTTACCCTGCGCGTCAATCAGCGACTGAGTTTCGCGGAACTGGTAGTCTGCGGCGACAACCCATCCAATGGAAACTACTACAGCGGCAAACAATCTAGCTTTTGCGTTGGATATGGTTTCACTGATGCGGTGCGGGGTCATCGGAGTGGTCCTTTTATGCAGGGTTATGGAGAGTGGAGGTCTTATATTTGATCGTCTGACTACAGATTGCAGCAGACAGTCTCTGACGTCAGTGAACCAGATCACACAGGATGAAATTAAATCTGATCTGGGTCAGCAAGCACTGTTAGTGCGGCGCGATCCAACACTGTGAGTCCATCCCTAGAGACTTCAACCAAACCAATGCGTTTCCACACGGCCAGCGTTTTTGAGACAGCTTCACGTGTTGCCCCTACAAATTCTGCGAGTTCGGTTTGTGACAGCTTGAGTTTTTTTAGACTATTTGTCGGCTCAGGGGATAGGTACAACACTTTTCGCGCCAATCTGGTTGGCATAGGTAAGAACACTTGCTCATTAACCTGCCGTCCCATCCACCGCATGCGCTGACCTGCCAAATGAATCATATCAACAGCGAGTTCGGGTTCCTTACGAATTTGGTCAAGCACGTCTGTATTTCTAACTCGCAACACATTTGAAGGTTCAAGTGCAGTTGCTGTTGCGGTGCGGTCACCTGGGTCAAACAATGCTATCTCCCCGAATAGTTCGCCCTGTCGCATTACCGCCAGACCAAGCTTTCGTCCGTTCTGCGCCAACACACTAATCTCAAGTGATCCTGCTACGACAGCAAACAGGGCATCTCCTTTGTCACCCTGCTCAAACAAAACCTCGCCAGCCTGCAATGGGATTTCAGTGGCCTGTTCTCTCAGCATTTTCCGCAACTCAGTTGAAGCCCCAGAAAGAAATCCAGCGTCTGGTAAATCTGTCTGTCCCATGTCGCCTCCCCTTTCCTTGAAATACTGCGTCACAGCTTCGCCGTTTAGTTAGCATTCATCATTTAGACCGGTATGCCAACCTAGCAGCATTTCTCAGACTGTTTTTGAAGTAGACTAGGCCTTACGTTCATAATAGCGCATCAAATATCATGAAAACCACAGCCGGTATGCGTGTTTATGGCCCAACAGCCGATTCTGGTGGCATGTTGATACAGATCAGAAACTATCTGATTGAACACGGTAATAACCCTCAGAACCTATCCCTGTATGGGCAATCTCAAAGATGAACATGTTCCTGCATGGTGTCTTCAACGCTGATATTAGCAAAGGTGATACCCTTGGTGACCCTCAGCACATCTCAGGCGGTGAACTGATGGTTTTTGATCGGGTCATTGCCAATCCGCCATTCTCACTTAAGAAGTGGGGCAAGGAAGCTGCTGACGCTGATCCCTATGGCAGGTATCCTTATGGTACCCCGCCGAAGGATGCAGGTGATCTTGCATTCATCCAGCACATGATTGTGCCTCTAGATGCCGATTCACAGGTAAAGCATTAAAATTAAAAGATATTTCTAGACGCGGAGTTCGATTTTTCTTGACTTTGCATGAAGCGTATGTTAGAAATCCATATCTCAGATTCAATCCTGCCCAAGGATTGGTCAGCATATTTCATCTATCTGAGACCCCCCTCCATTTGAGAATGCAGGTCCGTTGTGATCTGTTTGTGTGTTATGTCATTGAGGCATTTATTATTTTGATATTGGAGGCTTTTACGGTTGATCAGTTTTGATTGGCTTTTTGAAACCTTGAAGGGAGAATAGATGATTAAATGCATTTTGATATATTTCCGCTGCGATACAACTACACTCAAGAACTGGTACTGAACTCTCAAATTTATAGCTGTGTTGAACATGCTCTGGCGAAAGCAAGAAAAGTCCATGTTCTGTTGTTCAGGGCAACCGCAGAAATTTTTGTAAGTCTAAGAATACTCAGATCAACTAATGCACAGGGGGGATGCTGATATGCCTGCAGCCCGTCTCACGAAAGCATCAGTTAGGAACGCCATCTTGGGAGTGACTGAATCTGGCCTACAGCCGTCATCAATGGAATTTTTGGCTGATGGCAGCATGCGATTTGAATTCTATGAGAGTGGCTTGGTATCAAACGTTGGTTCGTTTGCTAACCTTGATCATGATCAAGAACCGTTGTCTTGGGAGGAAGCAATATGAAGCATTCATCAGATTATTCTGGGCTGTGCCGCGAAAGGACACCAGCAGGGACGACACGGTGGCGTGTTCGAGTCGAGGGCAATAAAACCAAGAAAATTTCATTGCCATTTGGGCCCGATCACGATGACTTTCGCATGCACTATTTAGCTGGGCGTGAAGGTCGAAAACTCGAAGCCCTGCCGCAAACAAAAGTAATGCGTGGCACACTTGATGAAATGTGCAATCGCTTCATCCTTTGGATGGATCAGCAGGTCATAGCTGGCAACCTCTCCCTACAGACTGTTAGCAGCCGACAAAGGGGCCTCTCGCAGGCATGCGGCTGCCTCTCGCCAAAGGGCTTACGGATTGGGTCATTGAAAGCAGATTTGCCACGAGAAGCATTTGTTGCAATTCGAGATTCTTTCGGGCCTCGGACTGGTGCTGCAGACACATGCCTGAAGGCACTGCGCGCTGTCTACAAATGGGGTGAAGATTATGGCTATCCAGAGAACAGCAAGGTCTTTCAAATTAGGAGCAATCACCGCCCCAAAGGTGGAGCAAAGCCTTGGTCAAAAGAGGATCGGGAACAATTTCTGAGACAACATGGGGCTGGGACCATGGCAAGGCGATGGTTCTTGCTTGCTTTCGATACGGCTGGCCGGATCGGCGATACATTCTCGCTAGGGCCTCAGCATTTGCGACTTGAAGAAGATCGCATGTTTCTAGCTTGGCAACCCAAAAAGCGTGGTTCCCAGCCAGTAAAGGTACCATTGTCTGAGGAGTTATTGGAAGAACTTGCTACGGTTTTGGATGACGATCAAACCTTTCTAAGCACAGACTATGGGAAGCCCTTTGCCTCTTCTGGCAGCCTAGATAACCGCGTCAGAAAGTGGATTATTCAAGCTGGTCTATATGACCTGATCGAAAATGAACTTGGTGAGGTTTCAAAGAAAGCAAATCGTTCTCAGCATGGTATTCGCAAGGCTAAGGCTCAAGAAATTGCTGAACAAGGAGGGACCGTCTACGAGGTTATGGCGTGTCTATCTCATTCAGACCCAAAGACGGCGGCAATCTACACCAAACTTGTGGATAGGGAGCGTCTTGCAAAGAAAGCCGCTGAACGAGTTGAGGCAGGACGTGGAAACGAACGTGTACCACGGTCAGAAGATCGTGGGGCACTTGATAATCTAAGTGTCTGTGATCAGACAGATATTTTGGGTAAGTGGCAGCCCGTAGGGGAGTCGAACCCCTCTTTTCAGGTTGAAAACCTGACGTCCTAACCGATAGACGAACGGGCCACTGTCTGTGAGCGGTTCTTTAAGCAAAGGCGTCTGGACCCGCAAGCAGAAATTTCACACAAAATGAAAAAACTTGAGTGCGGCCAGACTTTAGGCCCGTGCAGCATCTTCCAAACGCAGTTGAACGCTCTGGCGGCCGCGCCACGCATTGATGTCCAGACGCCCTGCGAGGTGGAACCTCGCACCGCCGTGATTCTCAAGTGCAGGCCCAAGGGGGCCGTCAAAGGCACCAAAAGCGATGGCGTCCATCTTGGTGCCCAACCCATCGCCAAAGCTGATCTTGAGGTGGCTCTCGCCAACCCGTTTGGCAAAAAAGATCTTCATTTCGGCAAAGACAAAGCGCGGGGCAGGGGCGGCAGATCCAAAGGGGCCGGCCTGTTCGATCATCTCGGTCAGCTCCACGGTTGCGGCCTCCGGCATCATCAAGCCGGTCACCGACAGATCCGCAGGTCCAGCCAGATGTGCGCCCTGTTTGGCCAGCAATTCGCCAAGGCGTTCCATCGCCGCGTCCAGCTTGTCTTCCGCGACCGTCAACCCGGCGGCCATTTTATGACCGCCGCCTTTGATCAATAACCCTTCGGCGGCCAGCCGTTGAATAGGTGCGCCCAGATCAATGCCGGATACGGACCGGCCTGATCCTTTGCCGATGCCGTCCTCGATGCCGATGACAATAGAGGGGCGGTTGGAGGCTTCTTTCAGGCGCGATGCCACAATGCCCACAACGCCGGGGTGCCAACCGGGGCCGGAGGCCCAGACCAGTGGCGCGTCAAACCCACGGTCTTCGGCTTGGTCCAGCGCGGCGGCTCGCACAGAGGCTTCGACCTCTCGGCGTTCGGTGTTTAACGTATCCAGCCTTTCGGCCAAGGCGGCCGTTTCATGCGGATCATCAGAGGCCAGCAACCGTGCGCCCAGATCGGCTTGCCCGATCCGCCCGCCGGCGTTGATCCGCGGCCCCAACAGGAACCCAAGGTGATAGGCGGTTGGCGCCGTGTCCATCCGCGCCACATCGGCCAGCGCGGCCAGCCCGGGCCGCTCACGCCGTGCCATCACCCGCAGACCTTGCCGGACAAAGGCGCGGTTCACTCCGGTCAGCGGGGCGACATCTGCCACGGTCGCCAGCCCCACCAGATCCAGCATCGCCATCAGGTCCGGACCTTTGACGTGTACCTCGCGCAGTTGTCGCCCGGCCTCCACCAACATCAGGAACACCACCGCCGCCGCACATAGATGCGCACAGGCGCCGTCTTCGTCCTGCCGGTTCGGGTTCACCACGGCCAGTGCATCGGGCAATGTCTCGCCGCCCAGGTGGTGATCCAGCACAATCACATCCGCGCCTTTGGCTGCGGCAATCGGGCCATGAGACAACGTCCCGCAATCCACACAGATGATCAGATCGTGATCCGCCGCCAGCGCCGCCATGGCCTCGTCGTTGGGGCCATAGCCCTCATCAATCCGGTCGGGCACATAAAGTGTCGCATCATGGCCCATCTGTCGCAGCCAAATCAGCAGCAGTGCGGCAGAGCTGCCGCCATCCACATCGTAATCGGCAAAGACCGCGATCTTTTCGCGGTTCTTCAGGGCTGACAGAAACCGCGTTGCGGCCTGTTCCATATCTTTCAGGGATCGTGGATCCGGCAGCAGATCACGAAGGGCCGGGGCCAGAAACGCCTCGGCCTCTTCCGCGGGCACGCCGCGCCGCGCCAGAACCTGACAGACCGCCATGGGCAGGGCGCTGCGCTGCAAGATCAGCTCGGAAGCGCGTTCCACTTCGACGCCGGGTCCAACCCAGCGTCTGCCGGTCAAAGAAGCCTCTACGCCTAGAAAATGCACGCGCTCGCCTCCTTCAACTTCATTTGGCCCTTAAACCTCCCCGCGGAGCGTCCCAAGGCCGCGCCCATCACAGGGGCTTAGTGGGTCTCGACAGGGGTGCGGTAATTGATCCGCCGCACCGATCCGGTTTTGGACCGCATGATCAATGTTTCGGTGGTCATCCAGCCCGGCTCGCGTTTCACACCGGGCAGCAAAGTACCGCCTGTGACGCCCGTTGCGGCAAAGATCACGTCTTCGGTCACCATCTCATCACGGCTATAGACCCGGTCCAGATCGGTGATACCTGCCTTGGCGGCACGGCCCCGTTCGTCATCGTTGCGGAACAAGAGGCGGCCATACATCTGTCCGCCCATACATTTCAGGGCCGCCGCGGCCAGAACACCCTCAGGTGCGCCGCCATCGCCCATATACATATCAATGCCAGTGTCCGGATCGGCGCAATGCATCACACCGGCCACATCGCCATCGGTGATCAGACGGATTGCGGCGCCTTTGGCGCGGACTTCGGCGATCATCGCCTCGTGGCGTGGACGTTCCAGAATGCAGACAGTGATGTCTGCCACGTCACAGCCTTTTGCTTTGGCCAATGCCTCAACCCGTTCTCCGGGGGACATGGACAGGGTCACAACATCGGTTTCATAACCGGGTCCAATCGCCAGCTTTTCCATATAAACGTCTGGCGCATGCAGCATGGATCCGCGCGGGCCCATGGCGATCACGGTCAGGGCATTGGGCATGTCCTTGGCAGTCAAGGTGGTGCCTTCGAGCGGATCCAGCGCGATATCCACGCCCGGCCCGTTGCCGGTGCCGACCTCTTCGCCGATGTACAGCATCGGCGCCTCGTCCCGTTCGCCTTCGCCGATCACCACAACACCGGCGATGTCCAGCAGGTTCAGCTGCTCGCGCATGGCATTCACCGCCGCCTGATCCGCCGCTTTTTCGTCGCCCTTGCCAACCAGCTTGGCCGAGGCCAGTGCGGCGGCTTCGGAAACGCGGGCAAGGCCCAGCGACAACATGCGGTCTTGGAATTGGGCGGAAGCAGTCATGAGCGATGTCCTTGATGGTCAAAAAGTCAGCTCATGCTCTAACCGCCCATGCCCATTGGCACAAGCATCCAGTGGCCGCGCGGCCCTATTTGAGGCTGTAAAAACCTGCTGCGGTGCTGCCAAAGACCGCCTGTTTGGCGTCTGTTGGCACGATCGCCTCATAAGCGTCGATCAGCGTTTCATAATCGGAGTAGAGCGAATCTACAGGAAAGTTCGATCCGAACATACAGCGGTTCGGGCCAAATTGATCAAGACATGTCTCGATGATCGGGCGGATGCTGTCTGCGGTCCAGTTGTGATCAAACATCCCCAAACCGGACAGTTTGCACGTCACCTGCGGGCGCTCGGACAGACGGCGCAGGGATTTGGCCCATGCGGCGATGCCCGCGGCACTGCGGTCATGGGGCGATCCGGCATGGCACAGGGCCACAGGCACGTCTGGCGCGTGATCGAGCACCTGTGCCATGCCATCATAAAGCTCGGGGATGAGTTGCAGATCGAAGGACAACCCGCGTTTGCCTGCCAGCGCAAGCCCTTTGGCAAACGCGGGGTTGTCCAGCAGATCGTTGGTGCCGGTCACAGCGTCCTCGCCGGGGGCGCGGCCAACGATCTGCCGCACACCGCGCAGGGTGCTGAGCGTCTGGAAATGATCCAGCTGCGCGTCGAGGTCGGGGGCGGTCAGATCGCAAAACACCACCTGCGCCAAAGGCCAGTCCGGCGCATTGTCCGCCACCATCTGCACCCAGCCAGCCTCGGCGATGCTATCGGCGGCGCCAACCTGAATATGGACTGAGGCGTTAAATCCGGCGGCATCCTTGCGAAACTGGTCCAGCAGATAGTCACGTTGGATCGGGGCGGGGTCGCCAAAGAACCGTTCCACCCCCTTGGCCATAAGCCAAGGGTAATGCACCGCGCCGAGATCCCAAAGATGATGGTGCGCGTCTATTCTCATGTGCTCTGCCCTGTGGCTTCGGCCAGAAAGTCGCGACCTTGGGTTTTCCAGAAATGCAGCAGGTCGATGAAGATCCAGTTCTCGGCCAGTTTGTCACCGTCGCGGCGGTAGATATCGATCACCCGAAATTCGCCGCTGGTGTCGCTGCCGGGCAGTCCCATAAAGCCGCCTGTTGGGCGGGCGGTGAAATTGGGCCAACCGAAAAAGCCGCCATAGTGGCCCTCAGCCAATCGGGCGATATGTTTGGTCTTGGCGCGGTCGGTAAATCCGGCGCGGAACGGGCCCGCGTGTTGTTTGGCATAGCGTTCAATGGTGTAGGTTGCGCCGATCCCCTCTGGTCCCCACCAGATCATATCGTCGTGCCACGTGCGGGCCAGCTCGTCCTCAAGGGTCAGGCCGGATTTCCACTGGCCCAGATCACTGATCATCGCGTTGATGGCGGCAAGGGTGGCTGCGCCTTCCTCATCGGGCTGATCGTCAAGCAACAACCCATCGTGGGTCATCGGTCCGGGCTGGATCAGATGAAAGGCCGTTTGTGAGGGGAAGGGGCATTGCCCGGCCTGGGTCATCAGGTGTGGAATGTCGAAGTACATGGCTGTTTCGGTGATTTTGCCATTCTCGACCCGGTCAAAGCTGCAATACCGCAGGAACGCCATCTTGTTGGTGGGTTTGATGCCCAGCCACGTCTGATCAAACAGCCCTACCAAATGGCCCATCGACACCACCCAGACCCCTTTGAAGCCGTCCATTTCGTTGGTGCCGGCAAAGAAGATATCCTCGCGCCTTTGCATCCGGGTGAGGGCAGTGCGCAGGGGCTCCCAAAAGCGGGCGGCGACGGTCTCTGCGCCGTTGATAAGCCCAAAGGGATGGAAGCCGCGCCAGAGATAATCTTCGGCAACATCACGCTGCATCGATTCGCCGATTTTCGCTGGATCTGCCGAAATGAGGGCGGCATGGTGGGCGCGGACGAGGCGCTTTTCTTCTTTAAATGTTAACACGTTATAAGCCTGTGGTTCAGTTTTTTGCATACGTTTGCGAAAAAGAACTTGCCGTAAGGTAGGTCACATGTCTACCCTTGTTGCAAACGTATGCAAAAACATCATTGCGGGGGGAGATCGCTTTGGCCGAAATCAAATTGTCCGGCGTTTCAAAACGATGGGGTGCCTTCATAGGTGTCAATAAATTCGATCTGACGATTGCGGATCGTGAATTTCTGGTTCTGCTGGGGCCTTCGGGCTGCGGCAAAACAACAACCATGCGCATGATCGCAGGTCTGGAGGATCCCACCGATGGTGAGATCCTGATCGACGGTCAGGTGGTAAATGATCTGGAACCCAAAGACCGCGACGTGGCGATGGTGTTCCAGAGTTACGCGCTTTATCCCAATCTCAACGTCTATGAGAACATCCGCTTTCCATTGCGGGTGCGGGGGGTCGATGCCTCAACCCACAATGAAAAAGTGATGCGTGCCAGCGCGATGGTGGAACTCGACGAGTTCCTGCACCGCAAGCCGGCCGAACTTTCAGGTGGTCAGCGCCAGCGTGTGGCCTTGGCCCGTGCCATTGTGCGTGAGCCAAACGTGTTCTTGATGGATGAACCTCTGTCCAACCTCGACGCCAAGCTGCGGGTGTCTACCCGTGCGCAGATCAAGAACCTCAGCCACGAGCTGGCGGCGACCACCATTTACGTGACCCACGACCAGATCGAGGCGATGACCCTCGCGGACCGGGTTGTGGTGATGGAAAAGGGGATTGTTCAGCAGGTTGGCAGCCCGACAGACATCTATGACCGTCCGGCCAACACCTTCGTCGCCAGCTTTATCGGCAACCCGGCGATGAACCTGATCGACGGCGAGATCGCGGGCGGCGCCTTTACGGCCAAGCACACCAACATTCCGGGCCTGACGGCCAAGGATGGCCCGATCACTCTGGGCTTCCGCGCAGAAGATGCGACAGTTTCGGCAGAGGGCGGCAATATCAACGCGCCGATCTACACGCTGGAGCTTTTGGGCGACGCGACCATGGTCAGCGTCCGGATCGGCAGTGCGCTGGTCAGTGCCCGGGCGGACAAGACATTCCGCGCCGAGATCGGCGATATGGTGTCGATCACGATACCTCAAGATCACTGCCACTTGTTTGATGCAGAAACAGGGGCACGGCTGGAGGATTGATCCTCCGGCAAACCGAACCGCGCCCTAAAAGGCGCGGCTTTATCTACAGGGAGAAAACCAAATGAAACTCAAGACAATCCTCATGGCAGGTGTAATGAGCGTTGCAGGCAGCATTGTTGCTGCTGATTGTGCGTTTGAAAACACTGTCGAAGTACGTTCGCTGTCTGCGGGCTTTGAAGCGTGGAAAGCCGTCACAGACGCGATGGCAGAATGCGGCAACGTCGAAGCAAACCTCGACCAGGACTTCCGCGAAAAGCAGCCAGAAGCCTTTGCTGCGAACCCATCGCTGTATCACATTGGCGGCGTTGCCAACTCCACCATGATCCCGCTGCTGACAAGCGGCTCGATCCGTCCGTTGGATGATCTGGTTGCCAAATATGGCCAGAACCTGACGCCAAACCAGAAGATCACTGTGGATGGCAAGATCATGGCGATTGCCATGATGGTGAACAACCAGCACCTGATGTTCCGTGAAGACATTCTGAATGATCTGGGCATCGCTGTTCCGGGCACCTATGACGAAGTGCTGGCCGCGGCCGAGAAAATCAAAGCGGCAGGCGTTGTTGACTATCCGCTGGGCGGCACATTCAAGACAGGTTGGAACCTCGGCGAAGAGTTCATCAACATGTATCTGGGCGAGGGCGGTTCGTTCATCGACGGCAACAACATGCCAACGATCAACAACGAAAAGGGCATCAAGTCTCTTGAGACACTCAAAGCTCTGACCGCTTACATGGATCCAGAATACCTTGTGTCCGATTCCACCTACGTTCAGCAGCAGTTCCAGCAGGGCAAAATCGCCATGGCGAACCTCTGGGCCAGCCGCGGCGGCGCAATGGATGACGAAGCGGAAAGCCAAGTTGTCGGCAAAGTCAAAATGGCCGCTGCGCCAATGGGTTCTGCTGCACCTGCCTCCTCGATCTGGTGGGACGGTATCGTAATCGCCTCCAACATCACTGACGAAGAAGCCGAAGCGGCATTCCGCGTTGCGATGGAAGGCATGGACGAGGAAGTCGTCAAAGCCAACAACGACGCGGCTGTTTGGCTGATCAAAGGCTATGAGCCTGGTCCACTGGCAGCCGGCGCTGCGGCGACCGCACAAAAAGGTGCCAAGCCTTACCCTGCGTCCGGCCCGATGGGCATCATGCACACCTCTTTGGGTAACGGGATCTCCGACTACCTGACCGGTGCAAAAGACGCAGCAACTGCGCTTGCAGACATCGAAGCAGCTTACAAAACAGCTGCCAAAGAATCCGGCCTGATCGACTGATCCGGTTGCGGGGCCGCCTTTTGCGGGCGGCCCCGATTTCCCAAACCAACTAAATTAACAAACAGCCGAATACCGGAAAGGGAGGTCGCATGAAGTTCAAGACATTCGCCGCATTTGTCGGCCCGTCCGTATTGATAATGCTGATTTTTATTGCTTTCCCGCTGATCTCGGTGTTCTGGCAAAGCTTTAATCTGACACAGCCTATCTACAAAACCATCGAGGTTGAGACTTGCACGCCGGGGTTCCTGACCCAGACCTGTACGTTGGAAACCCAAACCATCCCGGAGCTGGATGAACATGGCGAGGTGATCACCGAAACCACCTTTGTCGGACTTCAAAGCTACCGCAACGTGCTTGAGCTGGACCGTTTCTGGGCCGCTGTGTCCGAAGGGGCCTGGAGCAAGTTGCAAACCATTGATTTCTGGAAAGCTCTGCGCTTTACCCTGATGTTTACGCTGGTCACCCTGCCACTTGTTGTTGGCACCGGATTGCTGATCGCGCTGTGCATCAACAACGCCAGCCGCGCCATTCGCGGGCCGGTGATCTTTATCTCGCTGTTGCCGTTCGTTGTGACCCCTGTGATTGGCGCGCTGTCGATCAACTGGCTGTTCCGAGGTGACGGTATTCTGACCGCCTTTCTGGAATGGTGGACGGCCAAGGATCTGGCGCTCTTTGCGCAGGCCTGGACCATCGAATTGATGATGATGTTCTACCGCGTCTGGCACGTCGCGCCTTTTGCCGCGATCATCTTCTACGCTGGCCTCCAGACGGTGAACCAAGACAGCCTCGAAAGCGCCGTGATCGACGGGGCAAGCCGCTGGCAGCGTCTGCGCCTGATCATCGTGCCGCATCTGATGCCGTTGATCATCTTTGTGACCATCATTCACCTGATGGATTGCTACCGCGCCTTCGAAGAGATCGTCGGCTTCAGCAGCCAGGGCTACGTGATTTCCCTGCAATGGCTGACCTATGACTTCCTTGTGCCGGATCAGGCAGGCAACCGCTCTGTTTCACGGGCATCGGCCTCGGCCATGCTGACAATGATCGGGATTGCGATCCTGCTCGTGCCACTTCTCAAGCGCACCTGGCGCGACCATCGGGGGACCCACTAATGACTGCTCGCGCCCTTCAACAACCGACATCACTCAAGATCGCGTCAGGCAGTTTTCTGGCCATCTGGAGTGTGATCGCCGCCTTCCCGATCTTCTGGATCACGGTGATGAGCTTCAAATCCCCCGTGGATGCCTTCGACAGCAACCCATTGAACGTGATCTTCGGCCCCGAAACGGTGGCCAAGGGCAACGGGCTCTCGTTGTTTGATATCGTGTTTGGTGTGGTGCTGATCTATTTTGTGATCCGCCTCTGCATGCAGCGGTTGCCCGCACTGGTCGAACGCCACTCTCCCGGCGGTTGGCTGGTGCTGGGCTGGATCATTGCCGCCGCGCTGGCGGGGGTTGCCGTGATCTTTTTGTTCCTCGGTGTCTTTCCCGTGGTCAGCAATGTGGTGAACCCGCTGCTTGGCCCGCTTGGCACTGCCGTTCTGGGCGCAACCACGGAACACTATTACACCGTTTGGTTCGAACGCGGCTTTGCCAATAACTTTGCCAACTCGCTGATCGTGACAGCGGGCGTTGTGACTGTCTCTTTGACGGTTGGGACATTGGCTGGCTACGGTCTGGCGCGGTCCGGTTCGGTTCTGGCCTTCTGGCTGCTGATCATCGCACTTATTTTCCGCGCACTGCCGCATTCGGTTCTGGTGGCAGGCTACCTGCCTGTGTTCATCAGCTCCTCTGAATGGCTGGCCCCGATCTTGGGTGAAAACGCGCCCACACTTTACGGCAAGCCCATCGCGGTGATTGCGGTTCTGGTGGCGATCAACCAGCCCTTTACGATCTGGATGCTGCGCAGCTTCTTCTCCAACATCCCTGCGGATCTGGACGAGGCGGCACGTGTGGACGGCTGTTCACACTTCAAAGCCTTCCGTCTGGTGATCATGCCAGTGATGTGGCCGGGGGTGATCACGACAGGTCTCTTCAGCTTCTTGCTGGCCTATAACGACTTCCTCGTGACCTCGCTGCTGCTTGATGCCAGCAACCAAACCATGGTTCCGGCGATTGCAGGTATGTTCAACCGCGAAACCACCACCACCGACCAAGTGGTCGCTGTGGCTGCGGCGGTGTCGATCACCGCGCCACTGTTCCTGCTGGTGATGGTCTTCCAACGCCAGATCGTCAGCGGCTTGACCGCCGGTGCGGTGAAAGGCTGATGAGCAGCAAGGCACGACATGGGGCAACAACCCGGCATCCGGCCCTGAACCGGATGCCGCGGGACTTCATAGGCAGGATCGGCGCGTGCTGATCTGAAACCTATGCAAGAAAGGATGATCCCATGAAAGGATCCCGACCCGAACAAGCCGTGCTGAGCCGTGATACGGACCTGAGTAAAACTGACGAGACCCGCGCCGTTATCGAAGGCATGGTGGATGGGCTGAATGACCATACGATTGATGGCATCGGCGCATTCTTTCAAGAAAGCTTTCGCTGGATGGGCAACACCGGTTGCGGCACCAAAACCGGATTGAAACAATTTCAGGACAACTGGCAGCGCCCCTTTCAGGCGGCGTTCTCGGACAAGGTCTGTGTGGATGAGGCCCGCCTTTACATGGGCGAATGGGCTGCGGCCTTTGGCCGGCAGGAGGCCACACACTCCGGCGACTTCATGGGCGTCGCGCCCACAGGAAAACGAATTGAAATCCGCTACATGGATTTCTGGAAAGTCGAAGACGGCAAGATCTCGGACAACTGGGTGATGGTCGATTTTCCGCATGTATTGGCCCAGCTGGGCGTTGATGTGTTCAACGGCGAAGGCTGGGAAAGCTATGACCGGGGCGAAAAAACGCCGCCCCGGCCCGACAATCAAGGATAAGAGCAATGGCGATCGAATTTCTCAAGCGCAGCAAGCCCGAGACAGAAAAAGCAGAAGATGACGCGAAGGTGCGGGATGTTGTGGC
>NZ_QBKU01000019.1 GCF_003054325.1 Sulfitobacter mediterraneus | reverse complement strand
GAAGCCGAGGACGCATACTATCAAGGCTTGAAAACTGACGACATTGCAGCTTGAAATACGAGCTTAACAGTCTCCGGTAAAACCGGGGCGGTTCAAACGAGGGAACAGGCAACGTATCGGAGGCGACCCGCCAAAAGGTCGAAAAGGCCATTGCAGAGCTGAACTATAGGCCCAATTGGATTGGCAAGGCACTGCGCGGGCATTCCAACAATACCTTCGCCATGATCATCTCCAGCATCCAGAACAACTTCTTTTCTGCTGTGGCCTGGGAAATTGAGCGCCGTCTGAATGACGAAGGTGCCGCGATGCTTTTGTTCAACTCCAACGAAAACATGCAACTGCAGGACCGTTGCCTAGAAGAGATCCGATCCCGGCAGGTGGCCGGGGTGTTTATGCTCTGCGCCGTGGACAGCCCCAATCTCAAGGAACTGGCCGAACACACACCGGTGATCCTGATCAACCGGCAGATCGACGATTTGCCCGACCTGCCGTTTGTCGGCATTGATGACCGGTCCGCAGCCAGCGAATTGGCCAAGGCAATCATGCGCGAAAACGACGGCCCGATTGCCCTGATCCACGGCCCCCAGACATCCAACACCAGCCGCGCCCGTCTGGACGGCTTTCGCAGTGAATTTGAACGGGAAGGCCGCGCCATTTTGCCCGAGAACATGATCGAAGCAGAGCTGTCGATGGAAAGCGGCTATGCCTGCGCTGTTCACCTGATGAACACCGCCAAGACCCCCTACTCTGCCATCGTCTGCGGCAACGACCAGATTGCCTACGGCGCTTACAGGCGCTGCCGCGAGCTGGGCTTGAACGTGCCGCAGGACACTGCAATCTACGGATTTGATGACAATCCATTGAACCACTGGCTTGCCCCCTGGCTGAATACGGTAAGCGTGCCGCATGTGCGCTACGCCGAAGAGGCGGTGGAACGGATGAAACGGCTGGTCAACGGGCAAACCGTTGAGAACGCGATCCTGCCCTACGATATCATTTTGCGGCGCTGACCTTTGATTTGGACCGCTTTGAAGGGGCCGGGCGTCTGACAGGACTGCCTTAACCACAAGTGAAAAGGACCGGCCAACACAGTGACCGGTCCCTTCCGAATTGAACTGAATGTTCTGCGCGAATGCCTTACTGGCGGGCGAGTTCCATCCAGTTGCCGTCTTTGATAACCGAAATTACCACCTCGTCTGCACCTTGGTGATCGGTCGCAGAATAGGTCACCGTGTTGCCGGAAACCACGTCTTCGTAGTTCAGGCTTTCCATGCCCATCTGGAACGATTTGGCATCCAGATCGGGGCCAGCCGCTTCAAGCGCTTTCACCAATGTTTCGGCGGCAGAATGGCCGAGCAATGCACCGGAGCCGGGCAGCTGTTCGCCAGTCGCTTCGGTGTAGCGAGCAAAGAACTTCTGCACTTCAGGCTTGTCCATCCGTGACAGCAGATCAGCCCAGCCAGCAGCGGCATACATGCCTTCGGTCACGCCGCCGGGCACTTTGGCCATAACGGTGTGGAAACCAGCAGACGAGTTGATGAATGACATGCCTGACAGGCCCAGCTTTTTGGCTGTACCGGACACTGTGATGGCCTGACGCACGCCCAAGGCCAAGGCGACGATTTCGCAACCCTCTGCGCTCAACTTCTGAAGCGCGCCGACAAAATCGGCATCGTCTGGCTTGTGCGTTGTCTCGGTGACATAGGTCAGCCCGTCAGTTTCGGCAGAAATTGATTCAGCGCCTTCCTTGATGTCCTTGCCGAAGTCCGTCGGCAGATACATGGCACAGACATTGCCCACGCTCTTTTGCTCGGCCAGATATTTCACGCCGACGCGGATCTGCTCATAGTACGTCGCGGTGCCAGCGTAGTGTAGCGGAGAAAACGGCTCTGCCATCTGGCGGGCGGCGGAGAGCGGCGAAACGTTTGGCACGTTCTTGGCGTCTTGCAATTTGAACGCCGCAATGTTCATCGGCGTACCCAGTGACAGCAGCATCGCAAACACTTTGTCGCCATTGATCAGCTTGTTCATGCCTTGGATGGCCTTGGGCATCTGATAGGCGTGGTCTTCGACAACAAAGCGAATTTTGCGGCCATGAATACCGCCCGCCTCGTTGACCTCGTCAAAAACAAGCTGCGCGGCTTTTGTCGCTGGCGCACCAAAGGCCGCAAACGGGCCGGACAGATCGTTGTTCGAGCCGATCAGAACTTCGGTATCGGTGATACCTTGCTCGGCATAGGCTGGCGCGGCGGCCATGGCTGCGACAAGTGCCGCGGACGCAATTTTGGTTGTTAGCTTTTTCATTCGTCTTCTCCCTTTATGTTTTTATGTGAAAAGCTTGTCAGCGTTATGTCAATACATCTGGCTGATCAGCTCTGCGTGTTTGGTTTCCACAAAGCTGCGTTTAAGCTTCATGGTCGGCGTAAGTTCATCGTCGTCTGCGGTCAGCAATACATCGATCAGGCGGAAATCCTTGATCTGCTCGACCCGTGCAAAATCCTTGTTCACCTCTTCGACAGTCTCGCGGATCAGATCCTGCACCTCTGGCGCAGCACAAAGCGAGGCATAGTTTGAGAACGGCACGCGCCGGTCTTGCGCGAATTTCTCGACGTTTTCCTGATCGATCATCACCAGACAGGTCAGGAATTTCCGTTTGTCCCCGATCACCACAACGTCCGAAATGTAGGGCGAGAACTTGAGTTTGTTTTCGATCTCTGCGGGCGTGATATTCTTGCCCCCTGCCGTGATGATGATGTCTTTCAGGCGGCCGGTTATTTTGAGGAAACCTTGATTGTCCAGCATCCCCACATCACCGGTCCGCAGCCAGCCGTCCTCCGAAAAGGTCTCGGCCGTCTTTTCCGGGTTTTTCCAGTAGCCCTGAAACACATTGCCAGCCTTATACTGGATTTCTCCCTCATCCGAAATGCGGATCTCGGCGCCCGGCAGTGCCCTGCCAACGGTGCCAATCTTGTTGGTATCATCGCAGTTGATGCAAATCACACCGGAGCTTTCGGTCATGCCGTAGCCTTCCAGCACCGGCACGCCGATGGCATGATACCACTGCAACAATTCCGGCGAGATGGGAGCGGCCCCAGAGCCGCCGCGCCGCAACCGGTCCATCCCGATCATCCGCCGCAGGTTTTGCAGCAAGGCCAAGTCCCAAAAACGATAGGCGAGATTTGCACCAAACGGCAGTGGTTTGCCTTCGGCGAGACAGGCCGCGCGCGCGCCGCCCGCTTTCAAAGCCTGCGCATAGGCCCACTTTTGCACGCCGGTCGCATCGCCAATGCGGATGGCGACCTGACTATAGATCTTTTCCCAAAGTCGGGGCACAGCCACAAAGGTTTGTGGGCTGACCTCTTGCAGGTTGTCAAAGATCGTTTCCGGACTTTCGGCAAAATTTGTGGTCGAGCCCGCCGCGATGGGCGCATTGACCGAAAACACCCGTTCCAGAATGTGGCACAGCGGCAGAAAACACAGCTGATCATCGGTATCGAACGTTGGCGCGTCGCGCAGGCCTGCCGCCACGGAATACATCAGATTGCCGTGGCTGATCATCGCGCCTTTTGGCTTGCCCGTGGTGCCGGACGTATAGACCAAAATGGCGGTGTCTTCGGGCTTGGTTGCGTCGATCCCTGCGTCAAACGCCTGCGCATTGGCCGCGTCATATGCAGCGCCCAAATCATACAGCTCATCGAGAAAGATAATCTGTGGATCGGTGAACCCGTGGAGGCCCTCACGGTCCATGACAATGACCTTGGCCAGATCGGGCAAATTGTCCCGAACCTGCAAAAACTTGTCCAACTGCTCATCATTTTCGACAAACAGAAAGCGGCTGTCGGAATTGTTGACGAGATACTCCAGCTGCGATGCAGAATCCGTGGTGTAGACCCCAGAACAAATCCCGCCGACGCATTGCACACCCATATCGGTGTACATCCATTCCTTGCTGTCCTCGGACAGGATCGAAACAACTTCGCCGCGTTGCAGTCCCAAGGACAGCAGCCCAAGGCCAAGATGTTTGGCGCGGGTGAAATAATCGTTCCACGAATGGGATCGCCAGATCCCGAATGTCTTTTCGCGGTGCGCGGTCCGATTGCCCAAGGTCTGGCACCGCAAGCGGAGCAGTTTGGGCGTTGTATCCATGCCATCGATGTAGAACGGACCCTGCGACAGGTCCGAATTGATCATCAGCCCGTGTACTTTTTCCTGAGGGGGGAGTGTGTCTGTCATGCTCAATCCCTATCGCCACGTCTTGCGTTGTTTCCAGCGGCGTTGCCCGCGCTGGTTCTCATCCTGACTGACGCCAAGATAGAATTCCTGAATGTCTTTGGAGGCTGCCAGCACGTCAGCGGAATCGTTCATGACGATGCGCCCCAACTCCATCACATACCCATAGTCAGCCGCATCAAGTGCCACCTTGGCGTTCTGCTCGACCAGCATCATCGTGACCTTTTGCTCTTTGTTGAGCCTCACAATGATCTCAAATATCTCCTGCGTCAGCAAAGGAGAGAGGCCAAGGCTCGGCTCATCCAGCAGCATCAGCTTGGGATGCGACATCAGCCCACGCCCAATCGCCAGCATCTGTTGTTGGCCACCCGACAGGGTGCCTGCGCGTTGATTTCGGCGGTCTTTCAAGATCGGAAAGTAGGAATAGACCATTTCCTCATCCGCCGCGATCGCGCTTCGGTCTTTGCGGGTATAGGCGCCCATCGCGATGTTTTCGGCAACCGTCATCAGCGGGAAAATCTCGCGCCCTTCCGGCACATGAACGATGCCGCGCCGCACGATGGCATCCGGCTCCATGGATTGGATGTCAGTCCCCTCCATCGTGACCGTGCCTTTCTCGGGGTCCATCACCCCTGAGATCGTCTTGAGCAATGTAGTTTTACCCGCGCCATTGGCCCCCAGCACGGTGACGATCTGGCCCTCATGGACTTTCAGACTGACGCCGCGGATGGCCATGATTGGCCCATAATAGCTTTCGAGGTTGTCGATCTGCAAAACGACGTCTGCTTTGGTGTTCTGAGTGTTCATGCGCGCGATGTCCCTGTCTTGGAAATCTCGCCAGTGCCGAGATAGGCCTCAATAACAGCCGGATGCGACTGAACTTCGGCGGCTGTGCCTGTTGCCAGCTCCTTGCCATCCGACAAGGCCATGACGCGGCCAGACACGGCGGAGACCAATCCCATGTCATGCTCGACCATCATCACCGAGATGCCCATCTGGGTCTGGATGTCCTCAATCCAAAACGCCATGTCTTGGGTTTCTTCCACCGACAGCCCCGAAGCAGGCTCGTCCAACAGCAGCAGTTTCGGCTCTGACGCCAAGGCGCGGCCAAGCTCCACCACTTTGCGCACGCCGTAGGGCAGACCGCCGATCATCTTGTCACGGTAGGGCTGCAGGTTCAAAAATTCGATCACTTCCTCGACCGCCTCGCGGTGGCGCAACTCCTCGCGGTAGGCTTTGGGCGAGAACACGATGTTGGACAGCATCCCGGTTTTGCGATGTCGATGCCGCCCGACAAGCAGGTTTTGCAAGACCGTGGCTTGTTCAAACAATTCGATGTTCTGAAAGGTCCGCGCGATGCCAAAGCTGGGCACCTGATCCGCAGTATGTTTGAGCAGATCCTTACCATCAAAGCGGATGCGCCCTTCGGCCGGATCATAGAACCGCGAGATCAGGTTAAAGATCGTGGATTTTCCTGCACCGTTGGGGCCGACAAGGGCAAAAACCTCGCCCTCGTTGACCCGCAAGGAGACGTTGTCGACCGCGACAAGCCCACCAAACCGGAGCGTGACATTATCAATTTCAAGCAAGCTCATTGGACACGATCCGTCTTGAGATAGGATTTCTGACGTTTGAACATGTCCTTGCGATAGAAGGGGAACAGTTCAAAATAGGTGCGGATCTTGAGCCATCGACCATAAAGCCCCATCGGTTCAAACAGAATGAAACAGATAAGGATAAAGGCGAACAGCGCGCTTTCCAGTCCGGGCACATTGATGTTCACATCAAACGTGGTGGACAGAAACGTGCGCCCGTTTGCGATGGCAACAGGAATGATACCGACCACAATCGCACCAAAAAATGCGCCATGGATGAAGCCCAAACCGCCGATTACAATCATCAAGAGCAAGGTGATCGACATGACCAAATCGAAGGTCTCGTTTGTTACATAACCCGCCGAATGACCAAAAAGCGCACCCGCAAGTCCAGCAGCGGTCGCAGACAGAAAGAATGACATCGCCTTGGTTCTGGTCAGGTTGATCCCCATCGCCCGCGCCGAGATTTCACTGTCGCGCACGGCGGTAAAGCTGCGCCCTGTCGGGGTCCGCAAAAGGTTGCGATAAAACCAAACAATCAAGATCGCAACGAACAGGACCAGATAGTAGAATTTGTAGGGGGTTGAGTATCGGTTGATTTCCATCCCAAAGATGTTGATATCCGGCACCGCCGCACCTGCGATACCCCCCGTCCAAGGCTCTGCAATCACGACAAAATCGCTGGTCAGCATGGACATCGCCAAAGTTGCCAATGCCAGATAGACACCGTGCAGACGCAACACCGGAAGCGCAATCATTGTCCCCAACCCGCCGGCAATCAGCCCGGACAGCGGAAAGGCGATAAGCCAAGGCACACCCGCGCCCAACAGGTTGATGTTAAGATAACAGCCAAACGCCATAAACGTGGCATGCCCCAGACTGGGCAATCCAGTGTGCCCCGTCAGCAGCATAAGACCCATGCCCGCAATCGCCAGAATGAGAATGCCAGTGATCTCGCCCAGCAAATAGGCATCCCCGATCGCCACAAAATAGAGCGGCGTGGCAAGCACCAATAGCAAGAGCAATCCATACCACACAGCCTGCGCCCGGTGTTTGAACAGGGAAATATCCGCATCATAAGAGGTTTTGAAAACAAAGCGCATCTTAGACCTTCTTTCGTTGCGTCTGGGAGAAGATCCCGCCGGGGCGGAAAATCAGGATGAGCAGCAAAATCGCGTAAGGCGCAATCTGGCTGACCCCCGGCGGACCATATCGCGAGGCCAGAGGTTCAACCAAACCGATGATCAATCCTCCCAAGAGCGCACCGGGCAAAGATCCAAATCCACCGATCGCCGCTGCCGCAAATGCCTTGATGCCCAGCAACCCTGTTGAGGGATCAATTGCGCCTTTTGACGCAAACAAGATCCCTGCGACCGCAGCAACCATACCGGACAGCCCCCAAACGAGACTGTGAATCCGCCGGACGGGGATGCCCATGTAATAGGCCGCCAATTGGTTTTGGGACGCCGCCTGCATCGCCAGGCCGATCCGTGTGCGAGAGAAGAACAAAAAGAACACCAAAGTCAGAAAGGCCGTCACCACCACGATCAGCACTTCATCAATGCCAAGCACCAGCCCTCCGGACCGGATGTCCTGACCGGCAAAGGGCGTTTCCAGCGAGGTCGGCTCATGGCTCCAGACAGCGCCGGCAATAAACCGGATGATAAATCCCATCGCGATGGTCAGAATGACAATCGAAGTTTGGGACTGGCCAAACATGTGGCGCAAAATGCCCCAGTTGAAGAGATACCCAAGCCCCCCCATCACAAGGATAGAGAGCGGCACAGCAAGCCAAAAGTTCAGGCCCATGTATTCATGGTTGGTAAAGCCGATGCAGACAAATGCACCCAGCATCATGAAATCGCCTTGGGCAAAGTTCACAGCTTCGGTGGCTTTGTAGATCAACACAAACCCCAAAGCGATCAATCCGTAGACACAGCCGTTGGCAAGCCCACTGATAATGAGTTGTAGAAAATCCACGGCGCTCCTCCCAAAGACCATTTGGACCAAGGTATTCAGTCAAGCGGGTCAGTTACAATCACTCATCTTCCTTGTTTCGCAACGTAAAATGATCCTTTGCGGTGCAACAGTGCCTTGAGGTTACGCCAAAACCATGGTCGCTACCCGGTTTACCTTATCCAACTTTCACAAGAGCCCCGCATAGAAAATCCGCCTGCCTTACGGCAAGTTCTGGAACGGGTGTTCTGCCCTGTTGGAAAACGCCCTCATTCAAGCGCTTGTTCCGCGTTTTTTCAACGACAACAGAGGTGGGAATTTGTGTTCAGTCTCGGCACGTTGAACAATTTCTTGGCCGGATAACACCACAAATGCATTTCATAGAGTTCGGTATGTGGTGTGGTGCCGGGGGCGGAATCGAACCACCTACACGAGGATTTTCAATTAGCCTTGATATCCACGCGTCCTGCTTCAAGATAACTCAGCCTGCAACGTAGTCGGTTGAAAACCTTGATCTTTGCACATGGCACGGCGTCTAGACCCGTCTCATACCGAAGCAGTTAAGCGCACCGCTCTTGCTACCCCAGTGATACCCTGACGCGAGCCCTTAGACAAAAGATAAAGAGGAACTTTGACATTTCGAATGGGGTAACCATGACAAAAATTCGCCCCTCGACAATCACCGACGCGGGAACTGAGACAACCATTCCTCAGCGCCATCTAAAGCTCTCCAAAGGTCATAGGCCTGCACGGAGTGTGCCTTCGCCTCTTCAATCGAACCAGCTGCGACCCATTGCTCATTGCTTCGCTTTGGTTGGCGTTTAAGGAGCAGTTGTCCGACAATATGTGCGTTCGTTTTTCTGGCCGCTTCTACCATCTCCGTGGCCTTATCGAGATCGCCGTTCTGGAAGGCATAAAGTGCTGCCCACATATTCATCTCTGTCCGATAATCATCACGAAATTCAGCCAGTAACTTACCCCCGAGTGACCACTTGCTTCGCCTGGCGAGCCATTCAGGTAACAAAAACCTCACACCTATATTGTCGTTTGGACATATACGAAGCATTTTTTGAGCAACCTCAATCGCTTCGTCCTTTGCACCCTCTCTTCCATCATCTCAGAGCGCAAGTGCAAGGGTATGCAGGCCACGCATGTAGGGCCTTGTTCGGGTAATCCCCCAAAACGGAAAATCCTCCGAAGGCGCAGATGCTATTTCCAACTTGAACTCGATTTCGCCAAGGCGGACCGCTTCGCGGGCATAAGCCTGCTTTTGCCCTAGCACTCCTGCGGCTTGAGCGAGAATGACATAGCTGTCAATTTTATCGGGTTCTAACTTGATTGCTTTGAGCGCGGCGTCGGCCGCTCCACGCAAATCGCCGACTTCCATTCTGTCCCAAGCGAAGTCTTCCAACTCTTGATACTCGGGAATGTCCCAGTCCGACATCATTCTGACCCCTGCTTTTTTGGCTCTCAGCCATAGGTCAATTTCTGTACCTAGTATGTGACCTCGCCTTTTGGGGCATCACAAAAGGTGGCAACGTCATTTGGCCAAGACTTTGAGCGCAACTTGCCTAAAAGGAGAAATCAAGTCGGGGATCGGGCCTGATCTATAAAGATAGTCATACAGTCGATGCAGGTAGGCGTGCAGGTCTGCATCAGAATCGAAACTAACATCTGTTTGGTTCTCGTAGTCTAGGGCGGTCACGTTTTTTCCATGAGAACATGCTCGAAGTTTTGCTTCAAGCGCTTTGACCATTCTGACGTATAAGCAGAAATTTCCTTCAGTTTGGCGGGATCGTTTGCATTCGCGCCACAATACAGCCCAATATCTTTCATCCAAGCTTGGGTTCTCAGATCAATTTGGGTCATGTGCTGTCCCCAACTGACAATTGGGAAGTCACTACGGTTGAGGCCCTTCATAAAACAAATATTGATAGAGCTTCTCAAAATACTCAAACAACTCCGTATCTGTATCGAAACTGACTTCCGTTCGATCTTCATATTCCAAAGCCGTAAGTTGCCCTTCCGCCAGAACATGTTTGAAGTTTGAACGAAAGCGCTCAGCCCACTCCCCACGCGCATCGGTCTCTTCCTTCAATTGAGGGGGGCCATAGACGTTACCACCACCATATATGAACATATCGTCCAGCCAGGCTTTCGTCCGAAGATCAACCATCATCTCACTCCCGTTGGAAACAGTGTTACCAAAAAAGGCTCGCCCGTAGGCAAAACTTCAAAAACAGCAGTGACCGTTCCACCGTCAAAATCAACCGCTTGTACCGGCGGCAACAACGGGAACTACTGGAACCCCGTAGGCGTGGACTGATTGAAATTGAACCGGTGCGGATTGCTACCCCAGTGATGCCCCAGCCCAAATTGGGCAATCCCACGAAAAGGCAAACTGCCCGCAAGACATTGTTTTCACTTGATTTAAGTGGTGCCCGGGGGCGGAATCGAACCACCGACACGAGGATTTTCAATCCGACCACATCGTTTGCTGATTGCACCTGTCGCGGCGTGTAGCCTGAGCTGCATGTTTCAGTCTCAGATGCCAGAGTTTCGGCACGGCACATCTGTGTTTGACCTACACAGATGTGACACAGGCAGGTTGCTCAAGGACAGCTTTTCCTGGGAAAGCAGGCATTGGTTTTGACTGCGGCAAACTTCGGGTTTGAGCCCAGAGGAGACGTTTCGATTTTGCGCTGCATGCGCTCGCAGCGGGAAAAATGCTGCACCTGCGCGAAAGCGTATACAGCGACGTTGCGGGCTAACCAGCCATTCATGCGAGGCGCCTTGAGGTTGAGAAGGTCAAAGATCGGGGCGTTTGCAATATGTGGGATTGCCGGGAACACTTCCTTTTCTCGTTAAGAACATAGTGGCCTGGTAGAACTTGTTCACGGGATGATTGCTTGACCCAAAGAAGGCGCAGGATTGGTAGCAAGCAGCGCCTGCCCAGTCTGGGCCATCGCGATGCTCATCTCTTCGCTGATTATGTTCCAAAGTCGGTGCAGTCCCGGCTCCCCGCCGGCTGCGATGGCGAACTGTAGGGTACGGCCCAAGAACACAAAATCTGCGCCTTTTTGCAGGGCACGCAGGACATCTTCGCCGGACCTTATGCCGCTGTCGAAAAACAAAGGGAAATTGGGGCCGACTTCGGTACGGATTTGCGGCAGCATTTCGATCGGGGTTGGCGCGCTTTCCAATTGGCGCGCACCATGACTGGAGACTTGTATGCCATCTACGCCAGCTTTCTTTAGGCCTGCCGCGTCTTCTACGTCTAGCACCCCTTTGACCACCAGCTTTCCGGGCCACATGTCACGCAATCTGGCCAGCGTGTCCCATGTCGCCCGCGCCCGGCTTTCGGTGCGATCAAAATCGTAGCCGTCCATTTCAAAGTTGGCCATTTGGGGTTTACCGGCTGCAAGCTGCGTTAGCGACCAACGCGGATGCAAAGCAAAATCAATGAACTGGCGCGGCCCGATCGCGAACGGCATTTTGAAACCGTGCCGAAATTCGCGTGGGCGGCGGCCGACCTCTGGTACATCAACAGTCAGGACTAGGGTAGTATAGCCTGCGGCCTTGGCACGTTCGACCAGTTTGAAGGTGCCAACCCCGTCGCCAGAGAAATACAGCTGGAACCAAGCGTTCCCTTCGGCAACGTCGATGATTTGCTCAAGTGGTGTGGACGCCACAGTCGACACACCATGCGGCACTTTGTATTGCGCGGCCAAGCGGGCCAGCATCAGATCCGCCCCCGGCGCGCTGAGGTTGCACATACCCATTGGCGCAATGCCAAACGGGCGCGCGGCTTGTGTACCGAACAGTGGCACACTTAGATCTCGGGTAGACACATCACGTAGGATGCGGGGCCGCAACGTCAGGGCGTCAAGGGCAGCTCGGTTGCGCGCTGCCCCTGTTTCACGACCGGCAGAGCCGTCAATGTAGTCAAACACCATCCACGGCAGGCGCCGCTTTGCAATCAGCCGAGCATCTTCGGCACTGTGGATGGCATCGACAGACATCAGGCTTTCACAGCTTCCATAAATCGGTGCCGGATCACAACCGGGTCCATCGTGATCACCGGCAGCTTGATATTGCCGCTGTCACATTTGCACACGATGATGGTCATTTGATCGCTATCGACGGCCTCTTGCAAAACGGGCCCAAGGTCTTTGTCCTGCACCTCGATCACGTTGTCACAGCCACAGGCCCGCGCCACATCGGTGAGGTTGGTTTTCATGCCGGCATAAGTCGGCTGGTCCCCGGTTGAGCCATATGACCCGTTGTCGATGATCAGCAAAGTGTAGTTGCCCACAGCGTTGTTTGCGATGGTCGGCAGCGTGCCGAGGTTGGTCAGAACAGATCCGTCCCCGTCGATAGAGATCACAGGTTTTTCTTGCGCAAGCGCCAGACCAAAACCGATGGAAGACGACAGACCCATTGTGCCAAGCATGTAAAAGTTACGCTCATTGTCGTCGATCATGTGCAGCTCTTGACTGGGAAGACCGATGTTACACACCACGAGGTGCGGATTAAGGATCGGGGCGATTTCTTTGAGAATTTCAGAACGGATCATTGGTCGCCATAGCCTCCCCAGAAGTTGGCGTCGGTCAGAATCGCCACAGGTTTGTTGCACATGAATGTGTATTTCAGGATGTTGTCGAATTCTTGGACATCATCTTTCCAGTGGAAGTGATAGGTCGGGATGTTCAACTGCGCCAACAATGCTTTTGTGTGCACGGCCATTTCGACCTGACAGGCCACGGGCTCACGCAACTCGCCACGGTAGGAAATGATCATCGGCAGCGGCATCCGGTAGAATTGCGTCAGCGTGGCCAATGTATTGATCGTCACGCCGATTGCGGTGTTCTGCATGATGATCGCAGGGCGCTTGCCGCCCATAAAGGCACCGGCACACAGCCCCATGCCTTCGTCTTCCTTGTTCGAGGGGATATGGAAGATTTCGTCGCGCGCCTCGGCTTCCTGGATCACACCAGCAAGCTGTTTGCACGGCACGGTGGTGACGAAAGAGACGTCGTTTGCGACAAGATCGTCCACAATCTTCTTGTGGATATTCATAAGAGAAAAGCCTTTCTGATTGGATAGAAAATTCGAAGATGCCTGCGTCAGGTGCTGCGATAAACGTGCACAGCGCAGGGCGCATGCCGCACAACACGCGCAGCAGTAGAGCCCAGCAAATAGTCGCTGAACCCCGGTTTATGTGATCCCATGACAATGCAATCGATACTGTGTTCGGATGCATAATCAATGATGGAGCGATAGGTATGCCCAACCACCATCTCGGCTTTTACGCCGTTCAGGTGTTCGGTTTTTGCCTGCAATTCGGCCCGAGCGCGTGCAAGCCCTTCTTGTTTTGCTTCATCATCAACATAGGCCTGAACCGATCCTTGCGGCGCTTCATAGACATGCAGCGCAATAATCTCACCGGTGCCGCCGGTCAGGGCTTTGGCAATCTCCAGAGTGCCTTTGGACACACCATGGTCAAGCGCCATGGGAACAAGGATTTTTTGATACACGGGGTAAATCTCCGATAGGGCGTCGTAGTTAAGACCAAGGGTCCAGAATGATTTTGGGCGTCGCAACCTTACCTGCAAGCAGGTCGGCAAAAGCGCTTGCGCCGTCCGCTAGGGACCGGGTTTGTGTCCAGTCCAACGGGCCAAGCCGCCCGTCGAAAAGGGCCGCAGCCGTGTCGCGGAAATCAGCGGCGGTGTAGGTATATGTGCCGATAAACGTGATTTCTTGCAAAGTGGCGCGGCGCACATCAAATCCGGGTTTGTGATCGCCCAACCCCACATGCGCGATCACACCGCCCGGTTGCACAAGGCTGGATGCAGAGGCACGCGTGACCCCAAAGCCAACCGCGTCGATCACGATAGGAAAACTCTCATCGGTTGCGCAAACCGCTGTCTGACCCGCCTGTTCACACAAGAACGCGCATCTGGCGGGATCAGGTTCAACGATTGTCACGTCGTGCAAGCCCATCGCTTTCAGCGCCAGGGACGCCGCCAATCCAATGGCCCCACCACCGATCACCAACGCGCGCCTTTCCATAGCAGGATGCAGCGCCTCAAGCGCCAGTCGGGCGGCGTGCCAGCTGACGGCCAATGGTTCCGCCAATGCGGCCTTTTCCAGCAGCACATGATCCGGCACTTCGACCAGATTGGACATCGGCATCGCAACATATTGCGCAAACGCGCCTTCGCGTGGCATCATTGAGATGATCTGCCTCTGAGGGCACAGGTTCTCGCGGCCCGCCGTGCAAGCAGGGCAGGCACCGCACGTCACCAGCGGATTTACAGTGACGCGCATCCCATCACGTGTGCCGCCTTTGATCGTTCCAGCCGCCTCGTGTCCCAGAATAAGCGGGGCAGGACGGCGTGCATCGTGGCCAAGATAGGCATGCATATCGGATCCGCAGATGCCAACGGCTTCTACCTTGATCAGATGCTCTCCGGCTTGCGGGATGGCATCTAGCACATCGGTGAAACCCAATGTCTCAACACCTTGATAAACCAGCGCTTTCATTTCGCAGTGAACCCCCCGTCGACCATAAGAACCTGCCCTGTGACGAAGGCTGACGCCTCCGAGCATAAGAACAAGATCGGGCCGTCCATGTCTTCCAGCCTGCCATTACGACCCACACAGGTCTGTGCCGCATTGCGCTCTGCGCGTGCCGGATCATCAAAAACCGCTGCCGTCAGTTCGGTCGGGAAAAACCCCGGCCCGATGGCATTTGCCGTGATCCCGTGAGGAGACCACGCCTCGGCCATTGCGCGGGTTAATTGGCTGATGGCTCCCTTGGTCGCGCCGTAGGCAATGCCGCCCGGAAAGGCGCGGGTGCTTTGCAGCGATGCGAAATTCACGATGCGCCCCCAACCTTTGGCTTGCATGGCAGGCACAAAAGCCTGCGACACAAAGAACGGTGCATTAAGGTTCAGGGCAATCGTTTGATCCCAACCTTCCCGCGTCACGTCATCTGCCGCTTGCCGCGTGTTGACGCCCGCCGCATGCACCAGAATGTCTGGGGCACCAAACGGGGCAGAAACATCGCGAACCAGTTGCGCCAAACCATCGCGATCCGCCACATCGGCCACGACCCGCGCAGCCTTGGGACCGATTTCAGCGCAAAGGCTGTCCAAAGCCTCGGCGCGTCGGGCGACCCCCACAACCGATGCCCCTGCTGCCGCCAGCGCGACCGCCGCACGGCGTCCAAGACCCGAACTGGCACCGGTAATGCAGGCCACCTTGCCGGGCAGATCAAAAAGGGGCGCGGTGTGGGTCACGCGTTTAACCTTCAGCTGTCAGGTCAAAGTTTTCGCCGGGGAAGTATTTGGCCAGACGCACATCTGCAGCGCGCGCATGCCCTTCCATCCCCTCAAGCCGAGAGATACGGGCCGTTGCAATCGCTACATCCTTGGAAGCTTCCTGCGTTGCGCGCTGCCATGTGACGATCTTCATGTACTTGTGCACCGACAAACCGCCCGTGTAGCCTGCTGCACCGGAGGTCGGCAGAACGTGATTTGTGCCCGACGCTTTGTCGCCGTAGGAAACTGTCGTTTCTTCGCCCAAGAACAGCGACCCGTAGCAGGTCAGGTTTTCCAGCCACCAATCGAGGTCTTCGGCCATCACGGTCAAATGCTCCGGTGCGTATTCGTCGCTGCATTTGGCCATATCAACGCGGTCTGCACACACGATGACTTCGGCATAATCGCGCCATGCGGCAAAGGCGTTGTCGCGGTTTAGCTGTGGCAGGTCCTCGATCAACGCTGGCACGCGCGCCATGACATCTTCAGCCAATGCGCGGTCGTCTGTGACCAGCCAAACCGGAGAGTTGTATCCATGTTCGGCTTGGCTGACCAAGTCGGTCGCAACGATGTGCGGATCAGCGCGTTTGTCTGCAAGGATCAAGCTGTCGGTGGGGCCAGCGATCATGTCGATGCCCACACTGCCAAACAAGATGCGCTTGGCTTCGGCAACAAACTGGTTGCCTGGACCGACAAGAATGTTGGCCTTTGGCAAGCCAAACAGACCGTATGTCATGGCCGCAACACCCTGCACGCCGCCCATCGCCAAAATCTTGTCCGCGCCGCAAATATGCGCAGCATAGATGATGGCGGGTGCGACACCCACGCCGGGGCGCGGCGGTGAACAAGCGGTGATGTGCTTGCAGCCTGCGACCTTGGCCGTGGTAACTGTCATGATGGCCGACGCGATGTGGCTGTAGCGTCCGCCTGGCACATAGCAGCCCGCCGCATCCACTGGGATCGCTTTTTGACCTGCCACATAGCCCGGTTTGATTTCCATCTCGACGTCGGCGACTGTGCTCTTTTGCAGCTGGGCGAAGCGTTTAACGTTGTCGTGGGCAAACTGGATATCGGCCTTGAGTTTTTCGGGAACCAAGGCGCTGGCAGCTTCAATCTCGGCGTCGGTCAACATGACATTGCCGTCGTACTGGTCAAACTTGGCCGCATATTCCATCGCTTTGGCGTCGCCGCCTGCCTTGATGTCATCCAGAATTGTGACAACCGTATCGTGGACGTCTGATGCGCCGGACGCCGATGTGAGGGTCGCTTTCTTGAGATACTCGCGTGTCATTGTTTTGATGTCCTACTTGTAGATATCTGGAAGCAAAGTTGTTGAAACGGCTGGCACATAGGCGATGAACAAGACCACGATGAACATGCACAATACAAAAGGCACGGCGCGCGCGGCGATCTTCAGGATCGATTCACCCGTGATGCCCGAGACAACAAAGAGGTTAAGGCCCAGCGGTGGCGTGATGAATCCTACACCAAGGGCGGTGATCATCATGATGCAAAACTGGATTTCATTCATGCCGATGTTCTCGGCCAAAGGCTGAAGGATCGGGGCCAAAATCACGATGTTGGGCGTGGTTTCCATCACACAGCCAGCGGCGATCAGAATACCGATCATCAACAGGATCAAGATCCACGGTTCATTGGTAAGGCTGGTGGCTGAGGTGACAAAGCCTTGTGGTACACCCATGATCGCAAGGGCTTCGGCCAGTGGGGCAGAAAAAGCGATGATAGGAAGGATCACGCCGTTGACCTTGGCCGAACTGACCAACATCGCGGGGAAATCAGAAAAGCTGAGTGATCTGAGGAGAAATCCCATCAAGATCGTAACAACAACAGCAGTTGCACCGGCTTCTGTTGGCGTCAGACGCCCGGAGAAGATTCCATAAAAGATGATGCCGGGCACGATAAACGCATACCAGCCAGATTTCAGTGAACAGCCCAGATTGGTCAGCCATTCCATAAAAGTAAGATTGCCGCCGCCCTCATAGGCATAGATGCGGTTGACCACCAAGTTCGTGATCAGGATCGCAAACAGGATGCACAGACCAGGGATCAAGGCCGCGAGGAACAATGTGGAGGCCGAGACACCCAGCACAAGGCCGATGATGATATACGCGATAGAAGGCGGGATTAGGATGCCAGTACAGGCACCCGCAGCCACCAAAGCGCAGGCATAGGGGCGCGGATATCCGGCCTCGACCAGACGGGCGATCGTCATGCGGCCCACCGCAGCAGCACCCGCCGCGTCCGATCCTGAAATCGCAGCAAACATACCGCAGACCAGCACCGTGGCCGATCCGAAACCGCCCTTGGTAAAACAGGTCAACGCTTCGGCGACGTCAAGGAATTTGCGACTAAGCCCGGTGCGCACCAGCACGTCTCCTGTAAGAATGAACAGCGGGATCGCCGTCAGCGCAAAGGCGTCAATTCCGGTGAACAACCGCTCGCCCACAAGGCTGAGCGGTAGGTCGCCCGACATGAGCAACATCAATATGGCAGAGGATCCAATCGCCGCCCACACAGGCACGGCCATCGCGATAAGCGCCACGAACAGGATGACAGGCACATAAAAGTCCCAGCCAAGCTCAACAGTCTGCGCGACAGTATTCCAAAGCATAGCGTCGCTCCTTAATCAAATAGGGTGTCGCCCTCATAGACAGGCTTGTCCGTCTTGAGGGAAATGAAGTCGCGGCGCAGCGATTGCAAAAGACGCCAGATCATCAGGCCAAAGCCCGTCGGCACCGCCATCAGGAACCACACCTTAGAGATGCGCAAACCGTCCGTCACAGAGCCGAACTTCCATGACACATGAACGGATTCAAACGACCAATAGAGCGCAATCACCGCGACAAACATCATCACGATGTCGCCAAACATATACAGCAGCGCCTTGGGCCGTTGGCCAAGGTAGTGCATGATCACATCAATACGGATGTGCGCGCGTTCTTTGACGGCGGCAGAGGCCCCGATCCACGCGAGATAAATAAATGAATACCGTACGATCTCTTCGCCCCAGATCGACGAATGGGCGAAAATTTCGCGGCGGAGTACTTCGACCGCCATTGTGATGACCAGCATCACGTAAAAGGTCAAAAGCAGCCAGCGTTCCGCATTTTGGTCAAGTTTGCGCAGATATTCCATAATCAATCCATTCCGTTGCCATGGCAAAAGACGGCGCATCCCGAGCGCGAGCCGTTTTGCATGTCGAAGAGAAAGGGTGTCGGACGCCCAAACAGCGTCCGACGGGTTCGCTTATGCGTCGTGCACGTAGTATTTGCCTTGCGTGCCCGCAGCTTCTTCCATTTGGGCAAAGGCATCCATGGAACCGGCAAGATCAACCTTGAACTCGTCCCACTCGGAGCGCTGATAGCCACCGGCGTCTTTCCATTCGGCCAACTGGTCCTCAGACAGGCTGTGGAATTCAACGCCGGCTTTGGCCAGCTCGGCCATCGCATAGGAGCGGGCAGACGGGACCTTGGCAAGGTTCTGGTGCGCGGTCATTTCAGACCCCCACATGATGCCTTCCTGAACGTCCGCAGGCATGGAGTTGAACCATTCAAGGTTACAGGAGTAAACTTGGCTGTCTGGAACAGCCTGCGTGAAGGTCACGTGGGACAGCATGTCCTTGAAACCAAACACAAAGAGAGCACCCACGGATGGGTCAAGCGCGTCAGCCACACCCTGCTGGATCGCAGAGGGTGTTTCGCCCCAAGCAACGGGCGTCGGATTGGCACCGACCAAACGATAATACTGCTGCAACATGGCAGAGCCCGGGACGCGGAACTTCACGCCGTCCAGATCACCCGGCGTGATAACAGCCCCAGCACCGCCTTTGCGAACAGCGACAACACGCGGGTCAATGTTGATGTAAAACAGCGGCTTGAACCCGTTCTCCTCGATTTTTGGCGTCACGTTCGTGTTCCAGAAATCAGAGGTCACAAGGTTGGTGAAGCGCTGGTTGGAACCACACAGATACGGCATGTTGATCAGGTCAACTGTGGACGCGAATGGTGCAAAGTTGGACACCGAGTGCTGTGCGGCCTGAATGGTGCCGCCCTGAACGGCCTGTACCAGCGCACCACCTGCCCCCAACTGACCGCCTGGGGCCAGCTTGACGTAGACTTTACCATTTGTGGCGTTCTGAATGTTCTCTTTGAGATCAAGCTGCATGATCGGGTAGCTGCGCGAGGCACCCAGAACATAGGCTGTCGCAAGGGTCATTGTGTGCTCAGCGGCGGCCTCACGCTCTCGTTCTTCATTGGCTGACTGCGCTGCGGCCTCTGTTGACCAAAGCGTTCCTGCGGCACCTGCCACCAATGCGGCCGTAAAGCCTGCACTTGATGCAATTTTCAGAAAATTCCGGCGTTCGAGCGACGCAATCTCTTTACGATCTTGATGATCCATCTGGATCTCCTCCCTTTAGACTTATTTGCTGTCGTCGCTTTTCGAACGATCAGCCTCTTTTCGTAAAATGGCGACGACAAATAAGACCGACGCACAAGACAGAACCAACATCTCCCCGACATCCCCAAGGATCGCAGCATCGGCAAAAGCGCCCAACGCTACGTTCAAGAAGAACGCCAAAAATACAAATAATGCACCTATGAGAAACATGACGAGCCTCCCTGCTGTCTGATTCTGCACTAACTGTAAGCGCTTGCAAAGCAAAATTGCAAGCGCTTACATCTTTCAACCCGATAATTGTTATTCTAGGCTGGCGCGACGAAGAAACCCAAGGATCTGCCTTTAAATGCATGTTCCACCGCGCATTCCTACATTGGATGATGTCGCAAATGCCGCTGGTGTTTCGACGGCTACGGTATCGCGCTGTTTGAATGAGAAACAAAAAGTGTCGCCCAAAACTCTGGCAAAGGTGATGGAAACGGTCGAATCACTTGGCTACACGCCGAATTTCAACGCACGGGCAATGGCGGCCAAACAATCCCATACAATCGGCGCGATCATCCCTACGATGGAAAATGCGATTTTTGCGCGCGGCTTGCAGGCCTTTCAGGAAACGCTCCTTGAAAAGGGGTATAATCTATTGGTCTCTAGCAGCGCCTATCAGCCCAAACTGGAAGCCCAGCAAATTCGCGAACTTGTGGCGCGTGGCGCAGATGGCCTGCTGTTGATCGGCTATGAACGTTCCGAGGCGGTGTATGAGTATCTGGCCCGGCGTGATGTCCCAACAGTGTTGGCGTGGGCCTCGAAATCAGATTCGGAACACGCTTCTGTGGGATTTGACAACCGCGCCGCAATGCGGCTGTTAGCTGACAAGGTGATCGACATGGGTCACAAACAGATTGCTGTCATTTCCGGAATTATTGACGGCAATGATCGCGCCGCGGAGCGATTGGCTGGCATTCAGGATAGCTGGCGGGCACATGGCTTTCATCTAAATGACCTCCCCATCATTCAAACGCCTTATGAAATTGAAAACGGTGCTACGGCCTTTGAACAACTGATCCAGGCTGACGTGAAACCGACAGTCATTATGTGCGGAAATGATGTTCTTGCTGCTGGCGTGATCTCAAAGGCGCGCGACCTGGGTTTCAATGTTCCAAATGATGTTTCAGTCACCGGATTTGACGATATTGAGCTGGCCAAGCACGTCTTTCCTCCCCTCACCACAGTGCATGTTCCGCACCGCCAAATGGGTCGCGTTGCCGCTGAAAGTTTGATCGACTTGATCGAAAATCGAGTGGAAAAAGTGTCTCATCAGCTGGACGTATCGGTTGAGATGCGCGCGTCCCTGCAAAGGATATGACACGAACCCCAAGCTGTAAGAGCGATGGTAGAACTCCGCTGGGTTGTTCTTTTCACGGATCTAACGGAAATTCTCCACGGCTTGGAAACCCTCGGAGGATAAATCGAATGGGGTGCCCGTGAATGACCGGATTGGCAATTTGTGCCGCGATGCAAAAACAAGCGTGATGTAGATGCGAAGCTATGCTGCGTCAGCGAGGGCGAAAAACTGAACGGCGGCTTCGTCCCGATCTTACCAGTTCGTCGATCGTGCGGCGAAGGTCTGGAATTTCAGGAGCCGACGTTCAGGCGGCGCGCGGCGAATGCCGGGTGAGAACCCAGAGGCACGGATGCTGCGCTTCGATTGAATGACGCAGTAGCATCGCAAATCGGTCATTAAGTTAGGGCTCTTGGCCTTTTCTTTCAGAGATTGAATTGGCTTGCTTGGATGATACGGGTTTGGAGTCCTCCATGTGGCTTCGCACATCGAGCGCACCTCCGCTCGCCGGGCCGCGCAGCGGCTGAAACAGCATCCGGTCAAGCCAGAGGTCGCGGCGTGTGCGAAACTGCTCGATGCCGATCCCCATACCGATGTGCCCCTTCGCTGGTTGCGCGACGTAAGTTCCGAGAAGCCAATCCCACCACGGTAAATTGAAGCCGAAATTCGAGTT
>NZ_QBKU01000018.1 GCF_003054325.1 Sulfitobacter mediterraneus | reverse complement strand
GAAGCCGAGGACGCATACTATCAAGGCTTGAAAACTGACGACATTGCAGCTTGAAATACGAGCTTAACAGTCTCCGGTAAAACCGGGGCGGTTCAAGCCGTTCGAGAAGATGACCTCGCAGGACTGCCGCACCAGCTCACAATTGATGGCAGCGGCATCCAACTGGATGTTCCGCAAAAAGATTGACGGAAGGGCCAGAGGTGAAACTTGGTGACCTCGTGAGACCGATTTATCCTGATGACAGTGAAGGTGACGTCGGGATAATAATCGAAGGGCCGATTGTCAAAAATGGCATGGTTGCTTCAAAGTTCATCACTCAAGTTATGAGAATTGGCTACCTGCAGAGTGGCTCAAACCTGCTATTCGAATTGTGGACTGACAGCACCTCTACGGCTGCGCATTCTACCTATGCAATTGGCGCAGATGACACATGCAGATGCAGCATTTGTACAGTCCTGAATGTGAGCCTAAGTGCGGATCATAGCGTTTGATTCTCGAGCGCAACGATCAGACAAAAAGGACGGCTCAAATGACTTCTTTCGACACATCCCGCACCACCTACGGCACTGCGACAGCCGTCTATTCAATCGTCTCATTCGTTGCCAACGGTATTGGCACGATTGTGGCGTGGAATGACGCACGGCTAACACGTAATGCACTGACCTCACTCTCTAGCCGTCAGCTGCAGGATATCGGTCTTGTTCGTGGTGACATTGATAACATCGCAATCTGGCGCGTGCGCTGAACACCACCACAACAGCAAATAGGCCTCCGCTCCGGCAGGGGTCTCTTTGCCAAAGCAAATAACGAGTAGTTGACTTGATCCAGCACTTTCGTGAGCTAGGCTCGGAGCATCGCGTTTTATCTACCCCGATCAGACGCGGTTGGAGATTGACCTCACTTTAACGTGGGGTTTTTCTTTTTTAGCGCTTTCATCCAATTGTTTTCCCATTCGCGTCTGGTATGGCGAGGATACGCACAACTTGCGTGCTCTAGGTTTAGGCCTCGTCCCGTCATAGGCGGGGCTTAACCTTTGAAGCTTGGCGGCTAATTTGACAGCCAGCCTCCAAGGGTTAGCATTGGGTGACTGCTTTTTGGTCACCTGTCTTGGAGCGGTCAGAGATTAACCTCGTAGCGTCCTGCGAGGTTTTCCCTTGCTTAACGACTATCTGTCCGATTGTCTCGGCCATGCCCTCTGCTAATCTCATGCTGCGTGGCCTCCCTGTCATGCGGTTTGACAACTATGCCCCGTCTTGCATCAAGGCGGGGTTTCTTTGAGTCATTTGACTCATCATCGCAGGGGTGTTAAATTTACTGTACTACATTCATGAGAATCTATCCCATCTAAGCCCCGTCGTCCCCCGGCGGGGTTTTTCTTTGCAACCCCTAATGCCAAGTTTTGAGTTGGAAGCCAACATCATGTAGCTTCAGGCAACCCTGTAAGATGTAGGGGTTAGACACGACGAAAATGGGGAAATAACTATGTTGAGGATGATGAAAAGTTTTCTGGCTCACGCTGTCATCCTCGTTGGGATTGGCATTGGTGGAACTGCAAGCGCAACCGAGTTCATGACCGAGAAGGAACTGTTGTCGACTATTCCTGGTGCTACTTTAACCGGAATCTCGAACGAAGATTTTGAGACTATCTGGATCCAAACCTATGAGCATGGTGACAGAAGTGGGACTAGTTCAGGCTTTTATGGTGGAAGCCCATACAGTTCCGATTGGCGGGTAGGCCGTGGCTTGTTGTGCGAGACGTGGGTGACCGCATCAGGCGCAAGTGACATGGGTTGATGGCGCATTGAGATAGCCGACACAGAAACCCTTCAACCTTGGCACGGCGAAATCAAATTGCCAAACGAATGGAAAATCGTGGAGCCAAACTAAAGCCGCCTCGCAATTTGACCTGCCGCAAGGATGTTGGGAAACAAGGTTGACTATGATATTGAACCGTCATCGATGTAAGTGATTTTCGTATTCATGATGGATTGAAAAGCAATGCAATTTGACACTTTCAAGCTGGCAACCGTTTTGGATGAGCTTCTTAACGCGCCAATAAAATATCAAATGAAAGGCAACATCGGGAAGGTTAGGCCTTTATCGACTGATGTCTCCAACATCAAGAAACTCGATTGCTCCGGTTTCGTAGAATATGTGATTTACAAAGCGACGACCAACAACCTCAACATCTCGTCGGGCAGCTCGAACCAACGTGACGACATTTCAAACGATGCCTCACACTCAGTCGCAACATATGACACAGATGCTAAGCTGAGTGACGACATTGTAAGAATTGGCTTTCGCAAGACGATCATCGCAAAGGATAGCGACGGGAAGATTGTGCGGAAGGAAAACGGCAAGCCCAAGAAATCTCAAGTTGGGCACGTATGGTTGGTAATAAATGGTCAGACATACGAGAGTACATCTCGACGGCCCAAAACTCGGGGGCCGAAGTCCCTACTTTGGAGCGAACGCAAAGACGACGCGGATCATTTCTACAAACTTGGAGCAGCTCCCGGCTTTGGTCTCGCGATGCTTGGGATTCGAACAGCAATGAGGATTTCGGCGCTAGCTTAAAGCGAAGGAGGATTTCTAGAAACAGCCATGCGGTTCAATTCAGCTTCGAGCGCCTTCCGGCGGTCATCCCTGACAACAATAGGATCTTTGCCCTGCTTGATCAGTTCCTTGGGTTCCTGCGCCCGGTCGCGTGCATCTGCCAGCCCGACCTCGGGGTACGCGCCCAACCCGGTGGAACGCCGTCGGCCACCGGGTAGCCGAGAGCTTCTTCAATTTGCTTAAGCGTGAACGTATTCGGCGCAGAACGTATAAAACCAGGGAGGACGCGAGATCCGACGTGTTCGATTACATCGAGATGTTCCACAATCCGAAGCGCAAGCACGCTAGAAATGGGATGCTTTCACCAGCCGACTTGGAAAGACAGCAAAAACCGAAGATCCAAAGCGTCTAAGAATCTAGGGGCTATTCAGACAGCCAGTATGATTTTGAGGCGATTCTCCCAATCGGCTTCGTTTGAACCGGCCTTGCCGAGAGCTTGGAAGCCGAAGTACAGATGCAAAACGATATCTGCGAGTTCATGTTGGAGCGTATTTGGAAAACTTGGATTACTTTTGACCAATATGTTCAAAACCGCCTGCTTTAGTCTGTTTGCCATGCTCTTCGTCAATCGGGCAACTTCTTGGTTATCGGGGGCGACTTCAACCATTGCATTGCAGATGAAGCACCCAATATTTCCGTCTGACGATGAACGGAACATTTCTTTCAAACAGTCGCTGGCGATGTTTGATTCGCAACTTTCCAATGCTCTTATGGTTTCTGTGACAATGGTTTCATCATACCGCAGAAGTGAACGTAAATATGCGTTCTCCTTGTCCCCAAATGCTTTGTAGAAACTGCCCCGAGTTAGACCCATCGCTTCAAGAAGGTCCGGTAGATTTGTCGCCTTGAATCCTTGCCGCCAAAAAATCCCCATTGCGCCGTCAATCGCATCGTTAATATCGAACTCTCTTGGTCGGGCCATGATTTCGTAGCCTCCGTGTCCTAGGCTGTCACGTGAGTGTGATTTGTACCATGTGGTTCCTAATGTTTACAACGGTAAATTGGGAACCATATAGTTCCTAACCGAATAGTAAAAAATGGAGCCTCCAAATGCCATTCACCAAATCACTTGTCACTGGTTTTGCACTTTCCGTCGCAATCGCGACTTCCGCGTTTGCAGCAGGGCCTGAATTGAATGCCAGTTCAACAGGATTAGCGCTGCAGGGGTATGACCCAGTTGCCTACTTTACAGAAGGGAAACCTACACAAGGCAACTGGAAGATCACTTCGATATATGAAGACGCAACGTATCGCTTCGCAAGTGAAGAGCACAAAGCTACCTTTGAAGCGAATCCGGAAGCATTCCTGCCGCAATACGGTGGGTACTGTGCATTCGGGACAGCTATGGGTTTCAAGTTTGACGGTGATCCAAACTATTGGCGTATCGTTGATGGAGAGCTCTTTCTTAATATCTCAAAGGACATTCAGGAACGTTGGGTGTCGGATATTCCTAACTTCATTCATCAAGCGGATGCCAATTGGACGGAAATCGAGAACAAGACACCTGCCAGCTTGCAGCAGTAAAGGATCTTCTAAGCGCCCTGGCAAAATTGCCAGGGCGCTCACCACTTGTTTAAGATGGACTAACAAACACGTGGGTGCGGTTGATTTGTCGAATTGTTGCTCGGAAGGGGCGATGAAGCTCAATTGAACCACCAGGAAGTCGAACAATGAACGCGATCAGAGCTACTTGGAATACATCTAACGGCACCCCTCGCGCAGATGGGTGCATCTCAACGGCTCAAGACTCCGGGTAGAAACCCTCACTTTGGAATGAACGCAAAGACGACGCGGGTCATATTTACTAACTTGGCGCAGCTCCAGGATTCGGCCCAGCTTCCTTGCAATCACGCTGCAAGAAGGATTTCATCTTAGATCTAGAGTGACAACACCTAATCCGACAGCTAATAAACCTACATGAGCAAGCCAGAATTATCTCATTGTGCCAAGTGCGGCAAAACCACTTCGCGCCTAATCCAGTCAGCATATCCGCCAAAGCAAGAAGATTTCTTGTCAGGTGTTCGGATCGAGACGTGGAAATGTACGGACTGCGGTGACCGACAGATGAAACGGTTCAAGCCGGACCAGTAAACTCGTGCCCTAGAGTTCTTAGCCTACGTTATGCGAACGGCTTTCGAAAAGTGCTCGCCGACAGAGCCAATTCCGCCCTCTGCTTTGGTTTCCGGCAAACCTTTCGCTCGGCCGGAAATACTTTCCTAGGTGAATTGCTTCACTATCAGGTTGGTTGGCTCCATCGCCAACTTTGGCATCCTGATCTCTTATGGCCTTTCTATTCGCCAATATCATTGCGATTAGCTGCGCTCAATTGCAATGGGATGCCTACGGTATAGCTATAATTTATTGTGCCTTATGCCAACGGTTGCCAAGGGTTGCCTAAGCTTAAGTTCGGTAGCAGGCAGCCTCAGCCCCTGCCACGCCACTTCTTTCCAAGCATTTGTATCTATCGCGCTGGTCCCGGCCTTTGGGCTGCCGCCATTATTTCACCATTATTCGGCCCATTCCCTGTCTGAATGTGCAGGTATCTTCATGTCGCTTGGGCGAGTGAGATGATGATGAAAACCGAACCGAATATGAAAGATACAACGCAAACCGATCCCGCAATGGCGGAGGAATTGGACCCGCAATCTCTTGCGGCGATCAAGGCGCTTTTGGTGGAAGAGGTTCCGGACGATCCTGCCGTGATCGCGGCTGCGGCAACGGAGGCTTATCGCAAGGCACCGGAGCCAGAGCCAGAGACAGAGCGCCGTGCCGCACAGGCATTTCCGGATCTGGCGGAAAGTGCGCCGGCGCAGCCTTCGAAGAAATCTCGCTTTAAACGGGCCAAACCTGCCCGCGCGGCCACCAAACCGCAACGGGCAGGATCGGGCCGCATGGATGCGCTCAAGGCGCAGATCACGGGCTACCGCCCCACACCGCGCCATATTCTGTTGGCCAGTGCGGCGCTGTTGATCGTGTTCCGGCCCTGGCTGGTCGTTGGTCTTGTGCTTCTGGCACTGATGCTCCTGGGGCTGACATTTTTGGTGCTGGGATACGATGGTTTCTGGCTTAGGGCGATGGGCGCGGCGCGGTGGTACGCCAACCGCAACCCCGATCGCGCGGGAGAGTTGAACCGGAAGTTCGACACCTTCGCTTTGAAATGGGACGCGTTTCTTGATCGTTTTCCCGAAGGCACTGTAGATGGGCTTTACCTGCCGGATCTCGGCGATATTGCACAGCGGGATGCCCGCCACGAAGAAGTCCTGGACCGCCGGATGCAGAATTTGCGCGAAACCGAAGTCTGATCATTGCAGGGGCGGCGTGCAGCGCAGGCTTGAAACCGCGCGAAACTGCCGTTAGATGCAGCAGGCAGACAATCAAGGATACCCGTCATGGCAACCACCAACCCCCTTCAGTTTATCCAGCAGGTGCGTGCTGAAGTTGCCAAGGTCGTTTGGCCAACCCGCCGCGAGGTGATGTTGACCACGGTGATGGTGTTTATCCTTGCGGCGCTCACCGCGGTGTTCTTTGCCATCGTTGATATCATCATCCGTAGCGGCCTTCAGGGCGTTCTTGGGATGTTTGGTTAAGCGGCACAGGCCAGCCAAAAATCGCTTTGCAGACTTGAATCATCGGGATGCGCGGGCTATTGCGCAGATCTGACCAGAGAATAGGGCGTGCGGCGATTCGAGTTGCGCGCCGATTTTTTGTTCACTAGCGCCGGGTATTGGCCCGACATGATTTACGGTTATGATGCCCCGATTGATGGGTTGCATCGCAAGACAGGGACCAGAGTTCAGATGGCAAAACGGTGGTATTCGGTCAGTGTTCTTTCGAATTTCGAAAAGAAAATCGCAGAGCAGATCCGCACAACTGCTGAGGAGCAGGGTCTGAGCGAGCAGATCGACGAAGTTTTGGTTCCGACCGAAGAAGTGATCGAAGTGCGCCGCGGCAAGAAGGTTACGACCGAGCGCCGCTTTATGCCCGGTTACGTTCTGGTCCACATGGAAATGTCCGATCAGGGCTATCACCTGATCAATTCGATCAACCGCGTCACCGGGTTTTTGGGTCCGCAAGGCCGTCCGATGCCGATGCGCGACGCCGAAGTGCAGGCCATCCTTGGCCGCGTTCAAGAAGGCGAAGAAGCGCCACGGACGCTTATTCACTTCGAGATCGGCGAGAAGGTCAAAGTGGCGGATGGTCCGTTTGAAGACTTTGACGGCATGATCGAAGAGGTCGATGACGACAACCAGCGTTTGAAAGTGTCGGTGTCGATCTTTGGCCGTGAGACACCGGTCGAGCTGGAATACACTCAGGTGATCAAGCAAACCTAATTTCAGGCGGGGTTTTCCCCGCCTTTTTTTGGCGGTGGCGGGGTGAACCCCGCCCTACGGTGATGCCCGATGCGGTGATGCCGATTGATTCCGGGCGGGCAAATCTGCCACCCTCGGTGTCTCCTCAACCAATCCCTTGCAATATCTGCCGCGCCGCTATACTCCGCGCAAGTCGCCCGCAATGGCGACTCAGTTTGTGGGAGGCGAGGGCACCGCGGTGACCAGACCAGACCACGCAACACATATCCTGCGGGACGCGTCCCAAGGGAGTTGAAAAGGAGAAGGCCAATGGCCAAGAAACTCGTCGGTACGATGAAGTTGCAGATTAAAGCGGGGCAAGCCAACCCGTCCCCGCCCGTAGGTCCAGCATTGGGTCAGCGCGGCATCAACATCATGGAATTCTGTAAAGCGTTCAACGCCAAGACAGCGGACTTGGAGCCTGGCGCCCCTTGCCCGACCGTGATCAGCTATTTCCAGGACAAGTCCTTTACCATGGACATCAAGACGCCACCTGCGTCCTACTACCTGAAAAAAGCGGCCAAGATCAATTCTGGTGCCAAAACTCCGTCCCGTGAAACCGTTGGTTCGGTGACCCCAAAGCAACTGCGTGAAATCGCAGAAGCCAAAATGGTCGACCTGAGCGCCAATGACGTGGATCAGGCTATGAAGATCATTCTGGGCTCTGCGAAGTCCATGGGCATCGAGGTCAAATAAGATGGCAAAACTAGGAAAACGCACCCGCGCCGCACGCGAAGCATTCGCCGGCAAAGAAGACGTGACAGTTGAAGAAGCCGTTGCGCTGATCAAAGGCAACTCCAACGTCAAATTCGACGAGACCGTCGAGATTGCAATGAACCTTGGTGTTGACCCACGCCACGCAGACCAGATGGTCCGCGGTGTGGTTGGTCTGCCAAACGGCACCGGTAAAACCATGCGTGTTGCGGTATTCGCACGCGGTCCAAAAGCAGAAGAAGCGACAGCGGCTGGTGCCGACATCGTGGGCGCAGAGGATCTGATGGAAATCGTTCAGTCCGGCAAGATCGACTTTGATCGTTGCATCGCGACACCAGACATGATGCCGATCGTTGGCCGTCTGGGCAAAGTGCTTGGCCCACGTAACCTGATGCCAAACCCAAAAGTTGGCACAGTGACCATGGACGTTGCGGACGCTGTAAAAGCGGCCAAAGGCGGCGAAGTGCAGTTCAAAGCTGAAAAAGGCGGCGTTGTACACGCAGGTGTTGGCAAAGCATCCTTCGGCGAAGCGCAGCTGGTTGAAAACATCCGTGCCTTTGTTGGCGCTGTTGCCAAGGCCAAGCCATCGGGGTCCAAAGGGACATACCTGAAAAAGATCAACCTGAGCTCCACAATGGGTCCAGGCGTGTCTGTGGCTGTTGAAAACGCCGCTGGCGAATAAGCTGGCCCGTTGCGCCACTGTGGCGCAGACGTAACAAGTGATTTGGAAAAGGCGGACCTTAGGGTTCGCCTTTTGCTTTTGGCGCGATGGTGTCGCAAATTGCCATCATTAAACGGGCGTTAACTGAGCAACAAGTTCAGGCGCTCCCCGCTTTGGGCGGGACGAGGGGCAAAGCAGTGACATCCATTTTGGTGCCGCATACCTGTGCCCTTCGGCAAGTGAGGGCAAGGTGCAGAATGCAGCATAAAGTGATATTTCCCCGCCGGGTGGTGGCATGGCCATGCTGACGGTCGGGGCGATTTTGCGAGAGCCGCTGGAAACCACGCTGCGGTTTGTGAGCTGGTATCTGGATGCGGGCGCCGATCAGATCGTCTTGTGTTTTGATGATCCGCTCGATCCGGCCATCGAAGTTTTGCGCGATCATCCCAAGGTGCGGTGCATCCGCTGTACTCGCAGTTTCTGGATCAACCTTGGATGCCGTCCGCGCACGCGGTTCACCCGCCGTCAGAACCGGGCGATGCAATATGTTTACGATGGGCTGACCGAGGGCTGGTTCCTGAACGTGGATGGCGATGAGTTGGCCTATGTGCAGGGCCGCAATCTGCGCAACTTGCTGGCCGCGCAGACTGATGACGTCCGTTCTGTAACCCTGCGTCCTGCCGAGGCGATCCAATGCCCGCAGACGCCGCACCTGCAATTTCGCCTCGCTATGTCGGATGAGGCTTGCGAGCGGGTCTATGATGACCTCACCCCCTTTATGGTCAAACGCCGCGGGCTGAGCGGGCATACCATCGGCAAAACGGCGACACGGGCCGGGCTTGAGGGCTTTCAGATGCGGCAACACTTTATGCAAGGCCCGGATGGGGAGCGGGTGTTGGATCAGGTGTTGGGCCATGGCGAAGGCGCATATGTCCTGCACTTCTTTGATCAGGGGTATGATGTCTGGCGGTCCAAGCTGGAATGGCGGCTAAGTTCGCGCGGGTTCCGGGAGAACTTCAAAGAATATCTCCGGGCGTGTTTAGAAGGCCCGAACACCGAAGATCGGTTGCGCGAAGTCTATGACAGGCTGCATGTGTTTGACGACGATCAGTTGCGTTTGCTAGAGCTTCTGCAATCGCGCCTTGAGGTGCGGCTGAATATGGCGGGACTGGTCGAAGACTACTTTCCCGGACAGTTGGCGCAGGCCGCGTGAAGGCAAGGCAGTAGGACAATTTCAGGTTGCTGACGTGGCGGCATCCGGTTTTTTGTAAATGCCCCTTCACATTTACCCCAAAACAATCTATTCCGCGCCTCTGTCCATAGGAGTGCATCACGTATTCCCATGGGCGATTCGTCCGAGACGGTGGGTGTCACGCAACCGCATGACATAATTCCTGCCTGAGACGGGTAACGGCAGATTTTCTTCGGGTAGCTTTATTAGCCATCCGCAGCGATGCGCAGGACCCCGTAAGGACCCGATTAGTCGGGACTTTCGTCCCGGCAGAACTGAGCCGGAGGGTCACCCCTCCCTTACTGGAGTGAAACTGTGGATAGAGCACAAAAAGAACAGTTGGTCGACGAGCTCGGCCAAATCTTTGAAAGCTCTGGCGTCGTTGTGGTAGCCCACTACGTCGGTCTGACAGTTGCTGAAATGCAGGACCTTCGCGCGCGTGCTCGTGCCGCTGGCGGGGCCGTGCGTGTTGCCAAGAACAGGCTCGCCAAAATTGCCCTCGACGGGAAGCCATGCGAAAGCATTTCTTCCTTGCTGACGGGTATGACCGTTCTGACCTATTCTGAGGATCCTGTGGCCGCGGCCAAGGTTGCTCAGGAATTCGCCAAGGAGAACCAAAAGTTCGTTATCCTTGGTGGTGCTATGGGCGAGAACGCTCTGGACGTCGCCGGTGTTGAAGCCGTGTCCAAGATGCCTTCGCGGGAGGAGCTTATCTCCACCATCGCGGGCATGCTGGGCGCACCTGCTTCCAACATCGCCGGGGCCATTGGCGCACCTGCAAGCAATATCGCATCCATTTTGTCCACGATCGAGGACAAAGCTGCGTAAAGCAAACGTCATATCGACGCGTTGGTTGAAACAACACGTTGGAACACACATATCGTTAACGGAAAGAGCTAAACATGGCTGATCTGAAGAAACTGGCAGAAGAGATCGTTGGTCTGACACTGCTTGAAGCACAAGAACTGAAAACCATCCTCAAAGACGAGTATGGCATCGAACCAGCTGCCGGTGGCGCTGTAATGATGGCTGGCCCTGCCGATGGTGGCGCCGCTGAAGAAGAAAAAACCGAATTTGACGTCGTTCTGAAGAACGCTGGCGCATCCAAGATCAACGTGATCAAGGAAGTTCGCGGCATCACCGGTCTTGGCCTGAAAGAAGCCAAAGATCTGGTTGAAGCCGGCGGCAAAATCAAAGAAGGCGTCGACAAAGCCGAAGCAGAAGACGTCAAAGCGAAGCTGGAAGCAGCTGGCGCCGAAGTCGAGCTGGCCTAAGTCGGGCGAAAAAGGGAACGCTTTGTTTCAAACAAAGCGGTCGGAAACTTCTGAAGTTTCCGATGCTCCCGGAGAAAAAAATTGGCTGGATGGGGAGATTTCCCTGTCCAGCCAAACCTGTCTTGAAGGGTGCTTTTGCGAAAGCCTCCTTCTGGAAAGGTCCAAAGGTCGGAAGAGGCGCGGTGGGACGTGTCTCAAGAATTGACCGGATGCTTCCGCTCTTATGGGCGCACACCACGGCCCCGGTGGTTGGTGCGCTCGGCAAGAGACACGAAAGGTGACACGACACATGGCACAAACTTTTCTTGGCCAGAAACGTCTTCGTAAATATTACGGCAAAATCCGCGAAGTGCTGGAGATGCCAAATCTGATCGAGGTGCAGAAATCCTCGTATGATCTGTTCCTGAATTCCGGCGATGCCGAGACCCCCACCGATGGTGAGGGTATCATGGGCGTTTTCCAGTCGGTTTTCCCGATCAAGGACTTCAATGAAACCAGCGTGCTTGAATACGTCAAGTATGAGCTGGAAAAACCAAAGTACGACGTAGAAGAGTGCCAGCAGCGCGATATGACCTATTCGGCGCCGCTGAAAGTCACCTTGCGTCTGATCGTGTTTGATATCGACGAAGATACCGGCGCGAAATCGGTCAAAGACATCAAAGAACAAGACGTCTTTATGGGCGACATGCCTTTGATGACACCAAACGGCACGTTCATCGTGAACGGCACCGAGCGTGTGATCGTATCCCAGATGCACCGTTCGCCTGGTGTATTCTTTGACCACGACAAGGGCAAAACCCACTCGTCTGGTAAACTGCTGTTTGCCTGCCGCATCATCCCATACCGCGGCAGCTGGCTCGACTTTGAATTCGACGCAAAAGACATCGTCTTTGCGCGGATCGACCGCCGCCGCAAACTGCCTGTGACAACCCTGCTTTATGCGCTGGGTTTGGATCAGGAAAGCATCATGGATGCTTACTACAATACTGTCAGCTATAAGTTGAAGAAGAACAAAGGCTGGGTTGCGCCGTTCTTCCCTGAGCGTGTGCGGGGCACACGTCCGACTTACGACATTGTTGACGCAAAGACAGGCGAAGTCCTGTTTGAAGCGGGCAAGAAAGTCACGCCTCGCGCGGTGAAAAAGTTGATCGACGAAGGTGCGGTCAAAGACCTGCTTTTGCCGTTTGACCATATCGTCGGCAAATTTGTCGCCAAAGACATCATCAACGAAGAAAACGGCGCGATCTATGTCGAAGCCGGTGATGAGTTGACGCTGGAATACGACAAAGACGGCGATCTGATCGGCGGTACAGCCAAAGAACTGATCGACGCGGGCATCACCGAGATCCCACTCTTGGACATCGACAACGTCAATGTCGGCCCCTACATGCGCAACACCATGGCGAATGACAAAAACATGAACCGCGACACCGCGCTCATGGACATTTACCGCGTCATGCGTCCCGGCGAGCCGCCCACCGTCGAAGCGGCCTCTGCGCTGTTTGACACGTTGTTCTTTGATTCAGAGCGTTATGATCTGTCGGCTGTTGGCCGTGTGAAAATGAACATGCGTCTCAACCTCGATGCAGAAGACACCCAGCGCACGCTGCGCCGCGAAGATATCGTGGCCTGCATCAAGGCGCTGGTGGATCTGCGCGATGGTCGCGGCGACATCGACGACATTGACCACCTCGGCAACCGCCGGGTGCGTTCTGTTGGCGAACTGATGGAAAACCAGTACCGCGTTGGCCTGCTGCGCATGGAACGGGCGATCAAAGAGCGGATGTCCTCCGTCGAGATCGACACCGTGATGCCACAAGACCTGATCAACGCCAAACCGGCCGCGGCTGCGGTACGTGAATTCTTCGGCTCTTCGCAGCTGTCGCAGTTCATGGACCAAACCAACCCGCTGTCCGAAGTGACGCACAAGCGTCGCCTTTCCGCGCTTGGACCTGGCGGTCTGACCCGCGAGCGTGCCGGCTTTGAAGTGCGTGACGTTCACCCGACCCACTATGGCCGGATGTGTCCGATTGAAACGCCGGAAGGCCCGAACATTGGTCTGATCAACTCACTGGCGACCTTTGCCCGTGTGAACAAATACGGCTTTATCGAAACGCCATATCGTGTGGTGAAAGACAGCGTTGTGACCGATGAGGTTCACTACATGTCCGCCACCGAAGAGATGCGTCACACCGTGGCGCAGGCGAACGCGAATCTTGATGGCAACATGAAGTTCGTGAACGATCTGGTCTCCACCCGTCAGTCCGGCGACTATACACTGGCCCCATCGGAAAACGTGGATCTGATTGACGTATCGCCCAAGCAGTTGGTGTCGGTTGCGGCCTCTTTGATCCCGTTCCTTGAAAACGATGACGCCAACCGCGCCTTGATGGGTTCGAACATGCAACGTCAGGCTGTGCCACTGCTGCAAGCAGAAGCACCACTTGTCGGGACAGGTATCGAAGAAGTTGTGGCGCGCGATTCCGGCGCTGCGATCATGGCCAAACGTGGCGGCATCATCGACCAAGTTGATGCACAGCGTATCGTGATCCGGGCGACCGAAGACCTTGAGCTGGGCGATGCAGGCGTGGACATCCACCGCATGCGCAAGTTCCAGCGTTCGAACCAGAACACCTGCATCAACCAGCGTCCGCTGGTGAAAGTGGGTGACCGGGTTCAAAAAGGTCAAGTTGTGGCAGATGGCCCATCCACAGACATGGGCGAGTTGGCCCTTGGTAAAAACGTGGTCGTCGCGTTTATGCCTTGGAACGGCTACAACTATGAGGACTCCATCCTGATTTCCGAGCGGATTTCACGTGATGACGTCTTTACCTCGATCCACATCGAAGAGTTTGAAGTCGCCGCGCGTGACACCAAACTTGGGCCAGAAGAAATCACCCGCGACATTCCAAACGTCGGTGAAGAAGCGCTGCGCAACCTCGACGAGGCGGGCATCGTTTACATCGGCGCGGATGTTGAGCCGGGCGATATTCTGGTCGGTAAGATCACACCAAAAGGCGAAAGCCCGATGACACCGGAAGAAAAGCTTCTGCGTGCCATCTTTGGTGAGAAAGCCTCTGACGTGCGCGATACATCGCTGCGCGTGAAGCCGGGCGATTTCGGAACGGTTGTCGAAGTGCGCGTCTTTAACCGCCATGGTGTGGAAAAAGACGAACGTGCGCTGCAGATCGAGCGTGAAGAGGTCGAACGTCTGGCGCGTGACCGGGACGACGAATTGGCGATCCTTGACCGCAACATCTATGCTCGTCTCAAGCAGATGATCATGGGTAAAATCGCGGTCAAAGGCCCCAAGGGTGTCAAACCGAACAGCCAGATCACCGAAGAGTTGCTGACAGAGCAGCTGACCCGTGGTCAGTGGTGGCAGCTCGCGCTTGAGGACGAAGACGACGCCAAAATCGTCGAAGCCCTGAACGAGCAGTACGAGATCCAGAAACGGGCCTTGGATGCACGGTTTGAGGACAAGGTCGAGAAAGTGCGCCGCGGCGACGATCTGCCTCCGGGTGTGATGAAGATGGTCAAAGTCTTTGTCGCGGTGAAGCGCAAGCTGCAGCCGGGCGACAAAATGGCGGGCCGTCACGGGAACAAAGGTGTTATTTCCAAGGTTGTACCGATGGAAGACATGCCGTTCCTTGCCGATGGTACACCGGTTGATTTCTGTTTGAACCCGCTGGGTGTTCCATCGCGTATGAACGTCGGTCAGATCCTTGAAACCCATATGGGTTGGGCTGCACGCGGTCTGGGTGTGAACGTTGATGAAGCGTTGCAGGAATACAAGCGCTCCGGCGATTTGACCCCTGTGCGCGAAGCGATGAGCCTGGCCTATGGCGAGGATGTCTATCAAGAGGGCATCACCGGCATGGACGAGGATACCCTCCTCGAAGCGGCGGGCAATGTCACACGCGGCGTTCCGATTGCGACACCTGTTTTTGACGGCGCAAAAGAAGCGGACGTGAACGATGCGCTGGTGCGTGCGGGCTTTAGCAGCTCGGGCCAATCGGTTCTGTTTGACGGTCGCACAGGCGAGCAGTTTGCGCGTCCTGTCACCGTGGGTGTCAAATACCTGCTGAAACTGCACCACCTTGTGGATGACAAAATCCACGCGCGTTCAACTGGTCCATACTCGCTGGTCACCCAGCAGCCATTGGGCGGTAAAGCGCAGTTTGGTGGTCAGCGTTTCGGGGAAATGGAAGTCTGGGCTCTCGAAGCTTATGGCGCCGCCTATACCCTGCAGGAAATGCTCACCGTTAAGTCGGACGACGTGGCAGGCCGGACCAAGGTCTATGAAAGCATCGTCAAGGGCGAGGACAACTTCGAAGCGGGCATCCCAGAGAGCTTTAACGTTCTCGTCAAGGAAGTGCGCGGCCTCGGCCTGAATATGGAACTCCTGGATGCGGAGGAAGATGAGTGAGGGATGGCTCGGGAATTTTGAAAATTCCCGACCGTTTTCTTTCAAAGAAAACGACCCCCAAACATTTGCCTAACGCTCCCCTTTCAAGGATTTGAAAATGAACCAGGAACTGACAAACAACCCGTTCAACCCGCTCACACCTCCCAAGGTGTTTGACGAGATCAAAGTCTCGCTGGCCTCGCCAGAGCGGATTTTGAGCTGGTCTTTCGGTGAGATCAAGAAACCAGAAACCATCAACTACCGGACGTTCAAGCCAGAACGTGACGGTTTGTTCTGTGCGCGTATCTTTGGACCGATCAAAGATTACGAATGCCTCTGCGGCAAATATAAGCGCATGAAATATCGCGGCGTTGTCTGCGAAAAGTGCGGTGTGGAAGTCACGCTGCAAAAGGTCCGCCGCGAACGCATGGGCCACATCGAACTGGCCGCGCCGGTTGCGCATATCTGGTTCCTCAAGTCGCTTCCGTCCCGGATCGGCCTGATGCTGGACATGACCCTGCGCGATCTGGAACGTGTTCTGTATTTCGAAAACTACGTGGTGATCGAGCCCGGTCTGACGGATCTGACTTATGGCCAGATGATGACCGAAGAAGAATACATGGATGCCCAGGATGCCTACGGCATGGATGCTTTCACCGCCAATATCGGCGCTGAGGCGATCCGCGAAATGCTGGCGGCAATTGATCTGGAAGCCGAAGCAGACCAGCTGCGTGCTGATCTGAAAGAGGCCACTGGCGAGCTGAAGCCCAAGAAGATCATCAAGCGTCTGAAAGTGGTTGAATCCTTCCTTGAGTCCGGCAACCGTCCGGAATGGATGGTTCTGACCGTGATCCCCGTGATCCCACCAGAACTGCGCCCGCTGGTGCCGCTGGACGGTGGCCGCTTTGCGACGTCGGATCTGAACGATCTGTATCGCCGGGTGATCAACCGGAACAACCGTCTGAAGCGTCTGATCGAACTGCGTGCGCCCGATATCATCGTACGTAACGAAAAGCGGATGTTGCAGGAATCTGTGGATGCGTTGTTTGACAACGGCCGCCGTGGCCGGGTGATTACCGGCGCCAACAAGCGTCCGCTGAAGTCACTGTCTGACATGCTGAAAGGTAAGCAGGGTCGTTTCCGTCAAAACCTTTTGGGTAAGCGCGTCGACTTTTCCGGTCGTTCGGTCATTGTGACCGGTCCAGAGCTGAAGCTGCATCAGTGCGGTCTGCCGAAAAAGATGGCGCTGGAGCTGTTCAAGCCGTTTATCTACAGCCGTCTTGAGGCCAAAGGTCTGTCTTCCACGGTGAAGCAAGCCAAGAAACTGGTCGAAAAAGAACGTCCCGAAGTTTGGGATATTCTGGATGAAGTGATCCGCGAACACCCTGTCATGCTGAACCGTGCGCCTACGCTGCACCGTCTTGGCATTCAGGCGTTTGAGCCGGTCTTGATCGAAGGTAAGGCGATCCAGCTGCACCCGCTGGTCTGTTCTGCCTTTAACGCGGACTTTGACGGTGACCAGATGGCGGTTCACGTGCCGCTCTCGCTTGAGGCACAGCTTGAAGCGCGTGTTCTGATGATGTCCACGAATAACGTTCTGTCGCCTGCAAACGGCGCGCCTATCATTGTTCCATCGCAGGATATGATCTTGGGTCTGTACTATACGACCCTTGCACGCGATGGCATGGTTGGCGAAGGCAAAGTGTTCGGCACCGTTGATGAAGTGCAGCATGCGCTTGACGCGGGTGAAGTGCATTTGCACACCAAGATCAAAGCACGGATCAAACAGATCGACGACGAAGGCAACGAAGTGCTTGTGCGCTTTGACACAACGCCGGGCCGTGTCCGTTTGGGTGCGTTGCTGCCGCTGAACACAAAGGCACCTTTTGATCTGGTGAACCGTCTGCTGCGTAAGAAAGAAGTGCAGCAGGTCATCGATACGGTCTACCGTTACTGCGGCCAGAAAGAATCTGTGATCTTCTGTGACCAGATCATGACGATGGGTTTCCGTGAGGCGTTCAAGGCGGGCATTTCGTTCGGTAAGGACGACATGTTGATCCCGGAAAGCAAATGGACGTTGGTTGATGAGACACGCGGACAGGTGAAAGACTTTGAACAACAGTACATGGACGGCCTGATCACTCAGGGTGAAAAGTACAACAAAGTTGTTGATGCCTGGTCGAAGTGTAACGACAAGGTCACCGATGCGATGATGGGGTCGATTTCTGCGGAACGTCATGACGACAATGGCGCCGAGATGGAGCCAAACTCTGTTTACATGATGGCCCACTCCGGTGCGCGTGGTTCTGTAACACAGATGAAACAGCTGGGCGGGATGCGCGGCTTGATGGCAAAGCCGAATGGCGACATCATCGAGACACCGATCATCTCGAACTTTAAAGAAGGTCTGACCGTTCTGGAGTACTTTAACTCCACTCACGGTGCCCGTAAGGGTCTGTCGGATACGGCTTTGAAAACAGCAAACTCGGGTTACCTGACACGTCGTCTGGTGGACGTTGCGCAGGATTGCATCGTGCGTATGCATGATTGTGGAACTGAAACCGCCATCACCGCCGAAGCGGCCGTGAACGATGGTGAAGTTGTCTCTTCTCTGGCCGAGCGTTTGCTGGGCCGTGTGGCGGCGGATGACATCCATAAGCCGGGCACTGACGAAGTGCTGGTGCCAGCAGGATCGTTGATCGACGAACGCATGTCGGATGCAATCGAAGAGGCGGGTGTTCAATCCACACGCATCCGGTCGCCGCTGACCTGTGACGCCGAAGAAGGTGTTTGCGCCATGTGCTATGGCCGTGACCTTGCACGCGGTACCTTGGTGAACCAGGGCGAAGCGGTGGGTATCATCGCGGCGCAATCCATTGGTGAGCCGGGTACACAGCTGACGATGCGGACGTTCCACATCGGCGGCGTTGCGCAGGGTGGCCAACAGTCGTTCCTTGAGGCCTCTCAGGAAGGCAAAATCGTGTTTGAAAACGCACAGACCCTTGAGAACGCCGCAGGCGAGATCATGGTTATGGGCCGGAACATGAAGCTGTCCATCCAGGGTGATGACGGGGAAGAGCGTGCCAGCCACAAGGTTGGCTATGGTTCCAAACTGTTTGTCAAAGACGGGCAAGCGATTGCACGTGGCGACAAGCTGTTTGAATGGGATCCCTACACACTGCCGATCATCGCTGAGAAATCCGGTACAACCAAATTTGTTGATCTGGTTTCGGGCATTGCTGTCCGTGACGAGACCGATGATGCAACCGGTATGACCCAGAAGATCGTGATCGACTGGCGTGCAGCGCCCAAAGGCAACGAGCTGAAGCCAGAGATCATTCTGGTCGATGCCAACGGTGAGCCTGTGCGCAATGATGCGGGCAACCCTGTGACCTATCCGATGTCTGTTGATGCGGTTCTGTCCATTGAGGACGGTTCTGAAATTCAGGCCGGTGACGTTGTTGCGCGTATCCCGCGTGAGGGTGCCAAAACCAAGGACATCACCGGTGGTCTGCCACGTGTGGCCGAACTCTTTGAGGCACGTCGCCCCAAAGATCACGCCATCATCGCGGAAATCGACGGTTACGTACGCTTTGGCAAGGACTACAAAAACAAGCGCCGTATCGCGATTGAGTCCTCTGACGATGCCGACGTGAAGGTTGAATACATGGTGCCTAAGGGCAAACACATTCCGGTTGCGGAAGGTGATTTTGTCCAGAAGGGCGATTACATCATGGACGGTAACCCCGCGCCGCACGACATTCTGTCCATTATGGGTGTTGAGGCCTTGGCCGATTACATGATCGACGAAGTGCAAGATGTTTATCGCCTTCAGGGTGTGAAGATCAACGACAAGCACATCGAAGTGATCGTGCGCCAGATGTTGCAGAAATGGGAGATCCAGGAATCTGGTGACACCACGCTGCTCAAGGGTGAACACGTGGACAAACAGGAATTCGATCAGGCCAACGAAAAGGCACTGTCGAAAGGTGGCCGTCCTGCCAAGGGCGAACCGATCCTGCTTGGTATCACTAAGGCATCTTTGCAGACCCGTAGCTTTATCTCTGCGGCGTCCTTCCAGGAGACAACGCGCGTTCTGACCGAAGCATCGGTGCAGGGCAAACGTGACAAGCTGGTTGGCCTCAAAGAGAACGTCATCGTGGGTCGTCTGATCCCGGCGGGCACCGGCGGTGCAACGCAGCAGATGCGCAAAGTGGCGCAAGATCGTGACAACGTCGTGATCGAAGCCCGCCGCGAAGAGGCCGAAGCCGCCGCCTCGCTTGCCGCGCCAACGGCCAGCTCGGATGACATCGTGGGTGGTGACGTGTTTGACACGGTGATCACAGACGACGACAGCCGCAGCTGATCTGACCCGATATTGAAATCAAAAGCCCCCGCAGCCTGACCGCTGCGGGGGCTTTTTCTTTTGACGGGCAGAAGACTTGGCAAGGCGAGCGGCTGTGATAGCGTGGAAGGGGCGCATTTCCGAGCCGGAGCTTTTTATGCAATATCATTACGATGGGTTTAAGCCCGGTGACCCTTCCGTGCGGACCGAGAGTGGGGCCGAAGACCGGGACCAGTCCAGGGTTGACGTTCTCATCATCGGTTGCGGGCCCGCAGGCCTGACCCTTGCGGCGCAACTTGCGCAGTTTTCCGATATCACGACCCGCATAGTAGAGCGCAAATCAGGGCCGCTTGAGATGGGGCAGGCCGACGGTATCGCCTGCCGGTCCATGGAGATGTTCGAGGCATTCGGCTTTGCAGATCCCGTCAAGAAAGAAGCCTATTGGGTGAACGAGACGTGTTTTTGGCGTCCCGCTTCGGACGGCGGCATTGCCCGCGCGGGCCGGATCAAAGACGTCGAAGATGACCTGTCGGAAATGCCCCATACCATTCTCAGTCAGGCCCGGGTGCATGATTTCTTTCTCGAAGAGATGGCCAAAGCACCCAGCCGCCTGTTCCCCGACTATGATCTTGAACTGGACGGGCTGCACATGGAGCAAGAGGCGACGCATCCGGTTGTAGCGCAGCTGCGCGGGTTAAACGGGACCAGGGATGAAGTCGTGCGGGCGAAATATGTCGTTGGCTGTGACGGTGCCCGCAGCGCCGTTCGCAAAGCCATGGGGCTGCGTCTTGAAGGACAATCGGCGCGACAGCTTTGGGGTGTGATGGATGTGCTGGCGGTTACGGATTTCCCGGACATCCGGCTAAAATGCGCGATCCAATCTGCGGATGCGGGCAGTATTTTGATCATTCCGCGTGAGGGCGGAACCATGGTTCGGCTGTATATTGAGTTGGACGCGCTGAAAGATGATGAACGCGCAGCGGACCGCAATGTGACCTCCGAGATGTTGATCCAGCGGGCGCGCGCGATCTTGTCGCCTTATCAGTTTGACGTGAAAGAGGTGGTCTGGTGCTCGGCTTATGAGATCGGGCAGCGGGTCTCGGCGCGGTTCGACAATCTGGGCGGAGCTTTACATAGCGGGGACGATCCGCATGTGTTTATCGCTGGGGATGCCTGCCACACCCACAGCCCCAAGGCGGGGCAGGGCATGAATGTATCCATGGCCGACACGTTTAATCTGGGTTGGAAGCTGGCCGCAGTTCTGCGCGGGCAGGCGGCGCCGAGGCTTCTGAAAAGCTTTTCAGAGGAACGGCAGGCCAAAGCGCAGGAGCTGATAGATTTTGATCGTGATATGGCCAAACTCTTCAGCTCGAAAGATCGCAAATCCAGCGAGGAGGCGACGTTTCAGGCATATTTTCAAAAGCATGGCCGCTACACCGCTGGGGTCGAAACGCGGTATGATCCATCCGGTGTCATCGCTGCCGGATGCGACCAAAGCCTTGCTGCCGGATTGCTTGTCGGTGCGCGGTTTCACTCTGCGCCGGTGATCCGGTTGGCGGATGCCAAACCTTTGCAGCTTGCTCATGTCATGCGGGCGGACGGGCGTTGGCGGGTGATCCTTTTCGCGGATGAGGGCGATACTGGCGCAGCGGGTGGCGCAGTGGCCAATGTCTGCGACGCGCTTGCATCTGGCACGGTGGCCGAGGTGACCCGCACGGGCGATGACCGCGACGCGGTTATTGATCTGCGGGCGGTGTTTCAGCAAGGCCATCGGCACTTGGATCTTGGCGCGATGCCAGCCGCGTTGCGGCCTGCAAAGGGGCGGCTGGGACTGACCGATTATGAAAAGATCTTCTGCGCAGATTTGTCAGGTGTTGGTGATCTGTTTGATATGCGGGGCATTGACCGGCAGCGCGGCGCGATGGTGCTGGTCCGCCCTGACCAGTTTGTGGCGGGGGTTTATGCGCTGACGGATCACGCCAGACTTTCGGCTTTTCTGGATCAGGTGCTTTTGCCGGACCGGTCTTTGCCCTAGGTTGCATGGAAAAGTAGCAGGGCGCGGATGGCACAGGCACATCGGATACAGATCAAAGGGTTGATACGGTTTTCATACCTGTCCGAAAACGGCTTTGCCAATTCGGCGCATGGGATCGAGAAAGCCCGCGCAACTCTTTATGATCCAGACAGGCTTGAACGGCGGTTTGCACTGTTTGAACGGCTGGCGCTGCATTCACTGGCAATACAGGATGATCCGGATTTTTCGGTGGCGATCCTGATTGGCGACAGCCTGCCAGACGCGGCGCGACAGCGGCTTGAAAACCTGTTGGTCGATTTCAAGCAGGCCCATATCGTTGCCCTGCCGCCCATGGTGCATATTCAGGCTGTCAAACAGGCATTTGCCGCGCTTCCCGAACATCCCAAGGCGACCCATATTGCGACCTTCCGGCAAGATGACGACGATGCGATGCACCGCACGACGCTGGCCCGCATTCGCAGTTTGGGCGGCGCATTGTTGCAAACCCGCGAGAACAAGCGGCCATTTGTGATCGGGTTCAATCGTGGCTTCTACTTTGATCCCTCTGCGCCGGAACCAATCACCGAATGGTACGAACGCACGCCGCTGGGCATCGGGCTTGCGATGATTGCGCCCAAGGGGGATCCAGCCACGATTTTCCGGCGCAATCACCGGCAGTTGACCGAATACTACGATTGCTACACCGAGACGACGCGGCCGATGTTTATCCGATCGGTGCATCAGGACAACGATTCAGCCGCCTCCACCACGGGGCGGCGCGGGCAGTTGCGCCCGGCGGGGATCCGGCGCAACTTGCGCGAGGGCTTCGATTTGACCCCCGAAATGCTGGAGAAGTTCTGAATGTCACCAAATCTGGTGGGTGCGCTGCTGATGATGGCGTCGATGGCCTGTTTTGTGGTCAGTGACGCGGTCCTTAAACTAACCGGTGGCGCAGTGCCGCTGTTTCAGCTGTTGTTTCTGCGTGGGTTGATTTCTTGTGCGTTGATCCTTGTCACGAAGGGGCGGCTTGGCGCATTGCATTTTGACATTGCGCGCCGCGATTGGGCGCTGATCATGATCCGCGCGGTGACCGAGGCGATGATCGCCTATTTCTTTCTCACCGCGCTGTTCAACATGCCCTTGGCAAACCTGACGGCGATTTTGCAATGTGTGCCGCTGACCGTCACATTGGCTTCGGCGATCTTTCTGCGCGAGGCCGTGGGCTGGCGGCGGATGGTTGCGATTGCGGTTGGTTTTGTCGGGGTGTTGTTGATCGTAAAGCCGGGGGCTGAGGGCTTTAACGTTTGGTCGCTTTATGCGGTGATCGCGATGCTGGGTGTGACGTTCCGTGATTTGATCACCCGCAAACTGTCGCCCTCTGTGCCGTCGATGACGGTCACCTTGGTCACCGCGTTGACGGTTCTGATTGCGGCCGGTCTGGCGTCTTTGACAGAGCCATGGGTCGCAGTTGATCCTTCCGTCGGGCTGCTGATTGCGGCATCTGCCGTGCTGGTTCTGGGCGGCTATTTCTTTTCCATCCACGTGATGCGGATCGGCGATGTCTCCTTCATTGCACCGTTCCGGTACACGGGGCTTGTTTGGGCGTTGCTGCTTGGCTTTGTGTTCTTTGGTGAATGGCCCGGATGGATGACATTGACCGGCGCGGGTATCGTTGTGGGAACCGGGATCTTTACGCTTTACCGCGAGCGCAAGTTAGCGGGCGGTTGATGGCAACGCGGCAAAGGCCGCAGCGACACTGCCTGCATCCACGTTAAAGACCTTTTTGAAGTGGGCTTTGGCAGCGGCATCCAGCGGCGCAAAATCCGGTTGTTTGATGCCGGGTTTTTGCCGGGAATCGTTATAGGCGTTGTGCCCGCGCAGCATCATATCCTCACCTGTGAATGTCACAGTGGGCATTTTCCGGCCCACCTTCATATGGGCGAAGTTCATCACGCTCAGCGGCAGATCGTGCCGGATCATCAGCGCCAATGCGGCGGCGGCGTAGGGCGCTTGGGTGGGCGCGGCCAATAAGCCGTCCGGGCCGGGTTGCACGATGTAACCTTGGTTGAAATCAATGGCGATATGGCGATGCCGTGCGGCCATCGGGGCGACATCACGGGCGGCTTGGCGCAGTTTCTCGATATAGTTGCAGGCCACAGCGTCATCGTCATCCATCCGGAATTGCAGGCAGGGTGCGTCATCGAATCGTCTGACGCTGTTGGTGGCGTCTTGCATCACTTTGCGGTGCGGGCCAGGGGCGCGGGGCAGGATCACCGCCTGCGGCATATCGGCCAATAGCGCCTCAAGCCGGTCGCGGTATTGATCCGGCAGGCTGTCGCCAATCACCACGGCCAGTGTGAAATCATCATCTGTCTGGGCGCGCAGCGGTGGCAGCATCATTGTCTCGAAAGTGGCAAAGCGTTCGTCCATGCGGGCAGGGGCATATAGATAGTCCATCCGCGCCTTCAGGCTGTCATGTTCAACCTGAAAACCGCCGTCACCGGGGTAGGAAAAGCGGCAGATGCCGATGGCTTGCATATGGAGTGCGGACCTTGTCAAAGTTGGTTAACCAGTTCACGCCAACATTGCAGCCCGCGCAGGCCCGCGCAAGGGAGGGGCAGCTGTTGACAGCTGGGCTGCAACCTCCTATACGCCCGCTATCTCGGAAGGTGGGGGAAAACCCGCCAAACCGACATCAGAACCAAAGTGGTCAAGATCCGGTCTAATGCTGACCCGATCCTCTGTAGCCCCACCGCCACGTTTTCCCCGGTACGGAAACGCTGCGGTGATTTTGCGTTGCACTATGTGCGGCACAGGCAGAGGGCCACGCAAAAGTCTTTGCATGATGCAAAGCACCGAATTTGAAACCGCATGGGGGCCTCCTCGTGCACCATGTGAGCTAAGACGGGGATAACCTGAATGCCAACGATCCAGCAGCTGATCCGCAAACCGCGGCAGCCTAAAATCAAACGATCCAAATCCATGCACTTGCAAGAGTGCCCACAAAAGCGCGGCGTATGTACACGCGTTTACACAACCACTCCTAAGAAACCGAACTCCGCGATGCGGAAAGTGGCCAAGGTTCGCCTGACCAACGGTTTCGAAGTGATCTCCTACATTCCCGGTGAAAGCCACAACCTTCAGGAACACTCTGTGGTTCTGATCCGCGGCGGTCGTGTAAAAGACCTTCCCGGTGTGCGTTACCACATCCTGCGCGGTGTTCTGGATACTCAGGGCGTTAAAGACCGTAAGCAGCGCCGTTCCAAGTATGGCGCCAAGCGTCCCAAGTAATCGCAGTGGCGGGGTGAACCCCGCCCTACCGTCCATCCGTAGGGCGGGGTTTACCCCGCCGCCCCAAATTCCAAGGAAGACAACGACATGTCACGCCGTCACGCCGCTGAAAAACGCGAAGTACTGCCAGACGCCAAGTATGGCGATCTGGTTCTGACCAAATTCATGAACAACCTGATGATCGACGGCAAAAAATCCGTCGCCGAGCGTATCGTCTATAGCGCGATGAACCGCGTTGAAGACAAAATCAAACGCGCACCCATCGAAGTGTTCCACGAAGCGCTTGAAAACATCCAGCCATCCGTCGAAGTGCGTTCGCGCCGCGTCGGTGGTGCGACGTATCAGGTGCCTGTAGAAGTGCGCCCTGAGCGCCGCGTTGCATTGGCCATCCGTTGGTTGATCAAAGCGGCCCGTGCCCGCAACGAGAACACAATGGAAGAGCGCCTCGCAGGCGAACTTCTGGATGCTGTTCAGTCCCGCGGCACCGCGGTGAAAAAGCGCGAAGACACGCACAAGATGGCCGACGCCAACAAAGCGTTCAGCCACTACCGCTGGTAATCTAGAATACAAGATCGGGGCTCAGATCCGCTGGGCCCCATCGTTTCATTGGGCTTTGGCCCTTTTCAAAGCACACTCCTGAGGAAGCTTTTCAAATGGCACGCGACTATCCGCTAGACCGCTATCGCAACTTCGGCATCATGGCTCACATTGATGCCGGCAAGACCACATGTTCCGAGCGTATCCTGTATTATACAGGCAAATCCCACAACATCGGTGAGGTGCACGATGGCGCCGCCACGATGGACTGGATGGAGCAGGAACAGGAACGTGGCATCACCATCACTTCCGCTGCGACCACCACATTCTGGGAGCGTACAGAGGACGGCGAAACAGCCGACACTGAAAAGCACCGGATGAACATCATCGACACCCCGGGCCACGTTGACTTCACCATCGAAGTTGAGCGTTCCTTGGCTGTTCTCGACGGCGCGGTTGCCGTTCTGGACGCCAACGCCGGTGTTGAGCCGCAGACCGAAACTGTTTGGCGTCAGGCCGACCGGTACAAAGTTCCACGCATTGTGTTCGTCAACAAAATGGACAAGATCGGCGCGGACTTCTTTAACTGCGTTCACATGATCCAAGACCGTACAGGTGCCACACCTTGCCCGATCCAGATCCCAATCGGGGCAGAGACCGAGCTGGAAGGCATGATCGACCTCGTGACCATGGAAGAATGGGTCTGGGCCGGTGAAGACCTGGGCGCATCCTGGGAAAAACGCCCAATTCGCGCAGAGCTGAAAGAGCTGGCCGACGAATGGCGCGGTAAGATGGTCGAAGTTGCCGTTGAAATGGACGACGACGCCATGGAAGCCTATCTGATGGAAGGCACTGAGCCAGACATCGAAACGCTGCGCCGCCTGATCCGTAAAGGTACGCTCGAAATCAAGTTCATCCCTGTTCTGTGTGGTTCTGCGTTCAAGAACAAAGGCGTTCAGCCTCTGCTCAACGCTGTGATCGACTATCTGCCATCCCCGATGGACGTTGTTGATTACATGGGCTTTAAGCCAGGCGATGAAACAGAAACACGTGATATTGCCCGCCGCGCGGACGATAACATGGCGTTCTCTGGCCTTGCGTTCAAAATCATGAACGACCCGTTTGTGGGTACACTGACGTTCACACGCATCTACTCTGGTGTGCTGAACAAGGGTGACACGCTTCTGAACTCCACCAAGCAGCGTAAAGAGCGCGTTGGCCGGATGATGATGATGCACTCCAACGACCGTGAAGAAATCACCGAAGCATTCGCAGGCGACATCATCGCGCTGGCGGGCCTGAAAGACACCACAACCGGTGACACGCTTTGCGCGGTTAACGATCCTGTGGTTCTGGAAACAATGACCTTCCCAGATCCGGTGATCGAGATTGCGGTTGAGCCTAAAACGAAGGCCGACCAAGAGAAAATGGGCATTGGCCTCCAGCGTTTGGCTGCCGAGGATCCATCCTTCCGTGTTGAGACTGATCTGGAATCCGGTCAGACCATCATGAAGGGTATGGGCGAACTTCACCTCGACATCCTCGTGGACCGTCTGAAGCGTGAATTCAAAGTTGAAGCGAACATTGGTGCGCCTCAGGTTGCCTATCGTGAAACCATCTCTCGTGAAGCTGAGATCACTTACACGCACAAAAAACAGTCCGGCGGTTCCGGTCAGTTTGCGGAAGTGAAAATGATCCTGATGCCAACCGAGCCAGGCGAAGGCTATTCCTTCGAGAGCCGCATCGTTGGTGGTGCTGTTCCAAAGGAATACATTCCGGGCGTTGAAAAAGGTATCAACTCTGTCATGGACAGCGGTCCTCTGGCCGGCTTCCCTGTGATCGACTTCAAAGTGGCGTTGATCGACGGTAAGTTCCACGACGTTGACTCCTCCGTTCTGGCGTTTGAAATCGCGGCCCGCATGGGTATGCGCGAAGGCATGCGCAAAGCGGGCGCGAAAATGCTTGAGCCAATCATGAAAGTCGAAGTTGTCACACCTGAAGAATACACAGGCGGCATCATCGGTGATCTGACATCGCGTCGCGGTCAGGTACAGGGTCAGGACACACGCGGTAACGCGATTGCCATCGACGCTTTTGTGCCTCTGGCGAACATGTTCGGCTACATCAACACCCTGCGTTCGATGTCTTCTGGTCGTGCGAACTTCACCATGCAGTTCGACCACTACGAAGCCGTTCCACAGAACATCTCTGACGAGATCCAGGCAAAGTTCGCGTGATGATGAACCGGCGTTCATTCCTTGCAATGACTGCTTTGACAGCCGTTGCAGCCTGTGCTGAACCGCTTCTGGATGAACAGACAGCGGGCAGCCTTAAGGTTGTGGATGTGTCGGTTGACGTTTCGCAAATCGAAGGTGTGAAGGGGCGGCAGATCACCGTCGCCCCCGAAAAAATCCAGGCGGATGTCCGTAATCACCTGTTGGCCTATCTCAAAGATGGGTCAGTCGGAAGCCGGCCCGTCAAGGCAGAGGTCTCCATCACGCAATTCCATCTGGTCTCCCCAGGTCAGGCTTTGCTGGTTGGCGGCACAAGCACAATCTCCGGTGTGCTGACTGTCAAAGATGCCCGCAATGGCACGGTGGTTCTCGAACCTACCAAGGTCTACGGCACAGCCAAGGGCGGATGGGCGCTCGGTGGGTTGGTCGGTGCGGCTGTGAAGGCGGATCAAACCCCTGAGCAGGACTACAAAGCAACAATCGTGGGCTTCTCTCAGGATGTCCGCAAGCGCCTGCTCGGCGCAGAGAAATAACTGAATTAAGAAGGAGCCACTACCATGGCAAAGGAAAAGTTTGAACGTAATAAGCCGCACGTCAACATTGGCACAATCGGCCACGTTGACCACGGTAAAACGACGCTGACAGCGGCGATCACCAAGTATTTTGGTGACTTCAAAGCGTATGACCAGATTGATGGCGCGCCCGAAGAGAAGGCTCGTGGGATCACGATCTCTACCGCGCACGTGGAATATGAGACCGAGAACCGTCACTACGCGCACGTTGACTGCCCCGGCCACGCCGACTACGTCAAGAACATGATCACCGGTGCGGCGCAGATGGACGGCGCGATCCTGGTTGTGAACGCTGCTGACGGCCCAATGCCACAGACGCGCGA
>NZ_QBKU01000017.1 GCF_003054325.1 Sulfitobacter mediterraneus | reverse complement strand
GCACGTAGTTCGTCCGGATATCTCTTCCCAAAGTTCTTCTTTTCCATAACCCAGTATCCTTACTTCTGGGTCTCCGCCAAACAAGGGGCGGTTCAAACCTTCACTCAATGCCGGTTTCCTCAGTAACCAGTTAAAGATACGAGATCGACCCGTCCAAGTTCTTGGGGCCCATTGGTGTATCGTCTCGTTTGAACATCATCGCCATCGCGGCGGTGACGGGATCCTCAACCCGCGTTGCACCACCGTCCGAGAGCATCTGCTGCAACCGGCTCGCGTCTTCCTCAGTGTCTCCCATCGGCCAAAGGGCGGAAGTGGCAAGGCGCCGTTTTCGGGCCATCAGACTATGCAGGAGGCAGTCGAAGGAGTTGTGCTGGTACCCAGGGTGGATCGCCATCGGGACGTGCACGGTGACGGGCTTGGACTGCCCGATGCGATGGACACGATCGTTGCACTGCTCCTCCACGGCCGGGTTCCACCAACGTGACAGGTGGATCACGTGCGTGGCTGCCGTCAGCGTCAGCCCGGTCCCCGCCGCCTTAGGACCGAGAACCAGAAGATCAAAGCCCTCGTCGCGGGCTAGGTGCCGTTGAAACCGGTTCACGATCTCTTGCCGACGCGGGATTGGGGTACTCCCGTTGATCAAATCGACACGGGGAAGACCGAACTCTCGTTTCGTGAGCTCGATGAACCGGTGTTGCATCTTTACGTGCTCGATGAAGACCAGCGCGCGCTCGCCCCGGTCCTGCACCCCGCGCAGGATGTCCATCGTCGCCAAGAGACGGGCAGACATGCTGATATAGGTTTCGTCTTCCGTCGGTGACGATGCGTCAGGGTGTACGGAGACGGACCGGATATGATGGAGCATCTTGAGTGCGCCGCCTCGGGTGCCGGAGGCAAGCTTTCCACGCGCCGTCTCGTAAGCGGCGGCCTGCGCTTCCGGCATGAGCCGCGGGTGCAGACGGCGCGATTTTTCTGGAAGGTCGCGGGCGACATCCTCTTTCAGACGACGCAGCGCAACCGGAGGAAGGCCGCTCTGCGGCTCGAACATTAGCGAATAGAGCTCGCGCATGTTTCCCTCCGCGGGCTCCCCAAACTTCTCCCGGAACGCCTTCAGTGAGCCGAAACGGCCCGGGGTGAGCTGCTCCATGATCGCCCACAGGTCAACCGTGCTGTTCTCGATCGGGGTGCCGGTCAGCCCGACCCGAAAATCCGCATTGACCGCGAGCGCCGCTTTGGCGCGCAAGCTCACGGGGTTCTTCACCGCCTGTATTTCGTCGAATACGGCGGTCGAGAAGGGAATTTTCGCTAGCGAATGTTGGTAGTTCGTCAGCGTCGTGTAGGTGGTCAGCACCCAGTAACGATGCCCACGCCCCTCATCGATCGCCTCCTCCAGATCGCGGAGGTCCAGCAGCGTGCTTCCGCAATCGGTTTCGATGCCCTGCTGGCCAGGCCGCTTCTTGCCTCCGAGGGCTGATCCGTAGAGCCGGACCACATTGCCGAGTCCGGGCGCCCGCAAGTGTTTGTCGACCTCTTCCTCCCAGTTCACGAGCAGCGAGGTGGGCGCCACTACGAGGACTGGCCCGGCGCGCCCGGCTTCCGAGCGGGACATGTTCTCCTTCATCCAAGCGAGAAATGCGATCGCCTGAAGGGTTTTTCCTAGCCCTTGCTCGTCCGCGTTCAAGATCCCTGGCAGTCCTGCAGCCCAAGCCTCCAGCTTCCAGAGAAAACTCTCCGTCTGGTGTCCTTTGAGGGCTGATTTCACCACTTCCGGGAGCGCGTCCGAGGCGAGCCGGGTGCGCGGGCTGATCTTTGCAGCCCAGGTGAGGTCCTCGAGGTTGTCGGCGGTGTCGAGGATGATAGGCCCGATCCGCGGATCGATTTCCTCCCCGATCACTGGTTTATTTTCTGGCTCTTCCCGCTTCCGGATGGCTTCGAGACGCTGCTCGAGCGCGGCGCGACTTGTCTGGGTCGCGGGGATCTCGGCGCCGTCGACGTTCACCGACGGCTGTCCGTTCGCGATTGCTGCATCCACCTGCTGGATGAGCCGCTCGACCTGGTCCGGGGCCATCGCCTCGATTATTTCGGCTGCCGCTCCGGTGAACGCCTCAGGCAGCCATGTTGTCCCGGACCCAGTGATCTCGAGCGCCGGTTTCTCGTAGACGGTGAGCCCGATCACCCGTTCGGAGTATTCCCGTGTCTCTACAAAAGCGGGCTCTGCCGTTTGCTCAATCAGCTCCTGCTCCTGGGCCGGCGACAGCCCGTCCAGTTTGCCTTTCGAGCGCAGATGGTCCGTGATCGCCTCGGTGACCTTCTGACGTGGATTGCGGACGAACGCGGCTCGGGTGACCGGATCCGCTCGTTGCATGTCTGTCATAATCTTGAGGACCGGGGTGGCGGCGGGGTCCACGACCAGATAACTCTGCCCGCCAAGCTTGTAAGCGGGGCGGGCGCCCCGCGCGAAGGCCTTGTCCTGAAAAGCGCGAAGCCAACCCTCCTGCAGCTCCGCCTCCGCCTCGCTGATCTGCTCCCCGTCACGTTCCGCGGCCTCGACCCTCTCGCCGAGAAATGGGATGATCGCGAACTGGTCCTCGCCCTGCGGGCTGATCGAGAACCGGTCCGTCAGGGTCACTTCGAGCCCAGAGAGGAAATCGGTCATCCCGAGGCGCGCTTCCGCATCGGCCCGGTACATCCGGACCCCGGGCTCAAGGGCGCGCCGAAAACGGGCAAGCGCCTCCCAGTGCTCCTCGAGGTCAGAGCCGGCCCGGAATCGGTCCGCTACCTCAAGCGCGTCCAGCATCCATCTCGGGAGGCGGCGAAGCCCGTCGGCCCCGTCGCCCGCGGTCTCCAGGATCGCACCGGTCCGATGGGCGATCTCCTTTCGGCCCGCCCGGACCCAGTCATGGGTCAGGCGGAAATCGGGGCTGCCGATCTGGCCCATGACGTCTGTGCGCAGGGTGAGGTCCACCAAGGGGGGAAGACCAAGCGCGTCCGCCGTCTCCGAGGAGAGCGCGCTCAGCGTTCTGTGAGAGAGCTGAATACGGTCACTCCCGATCTCCACCTGATCGCCGGCCTCCTCTGCGGTGGCTCGTAGATCGGCCAACGCGAAGCTCAGCCGCTTGTCGTGATCGAAATCTGGCACCGTCCCACGTGAGAGGAGCCGGTCCAGCAGGGACTGGCGCGACCTGAACTCGAGGGTGACCCAGTCCTGATCATAGGTAAGCTGGATCATTTTTGTCCGCCCTTTCCGCCCCGGCGCAGCTCCTCATAGAGCATTTGAAGCTCCGCGACCTCTTTCGGACGAAGGTCCGGACTTCCCTCTCTCAGCTTCCGCACCGCGACCGCGAGAGGCTTGCGCTGATCGAATGTGCGCTTCCACATCCCGAGATCTTCAAGCGCGTCCGCATGCGCGCGAAGGAGATCAAGGCGCCCCTTGGCGTTATCCGGGAGCTGCGGGAACTTCTGGCCTCCAGATTCCGCGACTTCTTTTTTCGGAACGGTCTTGGACCGGGTGGGCTGACTCGATATCGGAGGCGGCGCAGCGAATGATACGAACAGGTCATCCAGATCCACACCGCTCGTTTTCAGGTTGAGAAGCAGATGCTCCAGCGCGTTTCTCAAACGAAGCGGAGGTTCGCCCTTTACGGCCCGAACCCATGCCAACCCTTCTCTGGATTTCGGCGACAGGGCTGGTCGGGTTCTACCTTTCTCGGGTGCCTCCAGATACGCGAGAACCGCTGCGGCCGCCGCAGGACCGTAAGCTATCATCCGGTCCGTGAGACTGGGGAACCGGACCTGTTTCAAGGAGGCCGCATCGCCGGAATCGGTTTGTACCGGCTGCGAGGTCTCAGGCTGAACGCGCTGTGCGGCTGCAACTCTTGCGGGAGGTGCGGCGGGTCGACTGGTGGGGTTGGAGAGTCCCGTAGCGGAAGATGGTCGCGTGGCACCTGTTGAACTGAAAATGTCTTGACCGGATGTTGAAGCGCCAATTTCGCGCCGAGAAGGCTGAAGATCAGTGTGGCGCGGCGTTGAGGTGTGCCGTGATGGCGTGGTTCTACGTGTCGGTGTACGCGGCCTGAACACTTTTGTGTAGGGCCGCGTTTGTTGCGACCATGGCACATCAGCGTTGATCATGTCCCTGACCCAGCGGCTCCAAGATGGAATGCTGCTGTGTGATTTGGAGGCGCCCGAAGCCCTCCGGTCCGACGCGCGCATGATCTGATCACAATTATACCCCTCCTCGAACAGCTTCGGTGCCATGGGGTCGGCGATGTCGAACACGTGCGTCCGGTAGCTGTGACACCCGTCCACCATAATCTTGTTCCCGATCTTCATGATTAGGAGGGATGTGTTCTGGCGCGCCTGCTGATACCCGACCCGGGTGTGGGCGTTCTTCGCATCCTGACGCATGAGGTGTTGGCGTGCATACTCGAATGCCTGCGAGGACAAAGCCGCCCAAGCCGCATCTATCTTTCCCTCATCGTAAAGCTTAAGCCAAAAATCCCGGCGCGGCGGCCACATTGCGTCTTTCTGGGTAGCGTCAACGACCCCGGTGAAAAAGCGCATATCTTCCCGTGTCAGCCAGCGGTGCACGATCGCCATGTAGCGCTCGTCAATGCCGCCCCATACCCCACCAGATTTGATCCGCGGATCCCCGTAGAGCTCGATCAGGGTTTCCACGAGGTAGGATCTGAGTTTGTCCTCCGGAGTTTTTTCTAGCCATGGATAGATAAGGGCTTCGATCGCCAGCTCAGCTCCTGTGTTGCGGCCCACGTCCTTGCCCGGTGGGCGTAGCCATCTGATATACCAGTCAATCAGGTCCCGCTCGGACAGATGTGGCTGGACAATAGAGGTTAGGGACCGGTGGGCGAAATCCATGAACCCGCCGCCATGTGGGTTGCGAACCCCGAGACCGAGGAGTTCTGTGTAGGGGGCAGACATCTTCGACATCCGGGCCGCGAGCCGTTCCGGACCTGACACGGGATCCATGAGTTCCGGGATAGCCTCCAGAAGGAGACGTCCGGTTGTGCTCATCCGCCGAGCCGCCGTGCCGAGTGCGGTCGCGAGTGCGGTCGTGTGCGTACCCTTGGGGACGTAGCTGTCGAGATAAGCGCGCAGCAGCCCGGACAGGAAGGTCTCGGATGTTGATAAGTCAATCTCGGCGTAGAGGAAGTCTCGCGTCCGGGCTAGGTCAGGGCGCTCCCGCCGTTCCGCGTCGAAAACGGCCGAAGCCGCGGCTACCACGAAGGAGAGGCGGGTTTCCTCCCAATCGCTACGTTCAACACGATCCCGGAGCTTTTGCGCCAGCGCCTCGCGCTCCTTCTCTGTTCTGGCCACCTGAACGTCGGGCCAGCGTTCCCGCACCCGGTCAGCGGCCGCTTGCAGGTATCGAAGCTCCGGAACGGACAGGGCTGAGAGCTGCCCTGCCTTTTCAAGCGCATCCATGAGGCTCATTCCGATCCCCCTGCGGCGCGCAGCGCGTCAAGTCTGCGTCCGACTTCTTCCACCTCCTCGACGGTACTTGGCGCGTACATGATGATCCGAAGATCGATCCGCCGGTTCGCGGCCTTCCCCTCGGTCGTCTCGTTGGTTTCAATCGGTCGCATCTCCCCGTAGCCTGAGACGGACATGACCGGCTGGTCGCGAAGGTTTCTATGAGCCAAAATGCCTGCTACTTCTTCTCGTATTGCGAAAAATGTCTCGTTAGCTCTTCGTGTTGACAGTGTAACGTTGTCGATACGTCCTCGATCACTGTCCGTGTGTCCCTCGATCTGGACCGCCTCGATCAGGGCGTTTCCGCTCTCACAATCCGGCCCTCGCTCCGCCCTCTCCCCGAGGGTAAAGCAGACGAGGATCTCATCCAGAAGACGACCCATGGTCTCCACGATCGCGCGTTGACGCGGCTCGAGCTGGGGAGATCCGCTGCGGAAAAGGCCTTCCCCCTGGAACCGGAGCGCGTCCTGTTCCGGGCTGATCACGACCTGAAGCTCCGGAAACTCGATCAGGAGCCGGTCGCGAAGTTCAACGAGGATCTCCCTTCGCTGGTCAATGGCCTGGGAGAGGTAGGCCTCGAGCGGGTTGACCACCTGGAGCCGTTCGATCTTATCCCGCAAACGCTTGATCTCCTCCCGCAAACGCTCGATCTCTTCGACAAGCTGGTCGATCCGGGAACGCAGGTGCTCGTTCTCCTCCTCCAGTTCAGCAACCCGGGCCCGGAGCGCCTCATTTTCGTCTCGCAGCTGGTCGAGTTCGCTGAGCAGCCGGTCTCGCTCGGCGGTAACCGTCTCCAACTCGGACGTGACGCGGGCAAGTTCGGCCTCGAGGGCCTTAACAGAGGCGCGCAGGTCCTGGTTCTCGACACGCAGTTCGTCGCGCTCCTGACGGACCCTCTCATATGCGGTCAAGGGGACCGACTCGTCATCGTTGAGCTGGGTCGCGAAGAAGGCGAGCAGGATCATGATGATCAGAAGGAAGCTGATCGTCATGTCCGTCATCGTGACAAAGACGGACTCCTCCTCCTCAGCGCGCGTCCGGTTTCGCTCCAGCCGGCGCATGCTCAGCGCCTCTGCTCAGGACGAAACTTCTCCGCCTGATCAACGATCTCACGCATTGTATCCAGCGCGGGCGCCAGCTCGCCGTTCATCTTGCGGACATGCTCGGCAAACGTGTCGAGCGACGTCCTGACATGAGAGGCAAACTGATTAAACGCCGCGCCGAGTTTGTCATCCATGTCGTCGATCTGTTCACGCTGTCGCTCCATATGGTCTAGCCCCTCCCCCAACTTCGTGAGGGACGTTTCGATCAGTTTCTGCTCCGCACTCAGCGCGGCTTTTGCAGCGTCCAGAACTCGCGCCGCGTTCTCTGCGGTCTCCCTAGAAGACCTGGTAACGGTCTCTGCCGCGTTCGCCGTACTCTTCGCAAGCCCAGTGGTTGCGGTTTCGATCCGCTCCACACTGCTTCTGACCGGCCCGGCCGCCACTTGCAGGTCCCGCGAGGCGGTTGTGAGAGTTTCGGCCGCAGATCGGGTCGCGTCTCCGCCGGACTTGATGTGACCAGCCGCGGTTGCGATCTGAACAGACCCATCTTTCAGCCGGTCCGCCATCTCGTCGAGTTGCCCCACCACCAGGGTGATCGGCTCCAGAAGATCGGCCTGGATACTCTCTCGGAATTCGCCCGAGGCGGACAGGAGATCATGCCCGCTGCGCGTGACTAAATCCACCATGCCGCGACCCGCCTCGGAGATCGCCCCTTCGACCTCCACGCCAGCCGTTTCCATTCGGGAACGGACCGCCTCGGATCCGCTGGCGGCGGCGGCGTCGAGTTCCTCGCGGAACGTTCCGGCGGCGGCGCGCATATCCGCAGCCGCCTCTTTAAGCGCGTCCGCCCCCTCGGCGGTGTTTCGCCGGATTCCTTCCAGCGTCTCGTTCATGATCCCGAGGAGCTTCTCTGCGCCGGCATTCAGAGTTCCGTCCGTCGTTTGAGCAGCTGACGCAAGTCCGGCTGACAGGTCTTCTGCCGCTCTGGCGAGCTTAGCCACGGAGGTCTCCATCTCCTCTCCCATCTGTCCGGAGCTCCGGTCCATCCGGTCGGATAGGCTCGCAATCTTGTCCCCCGCGGCGGAAAGCTGCGCGCTGGCGTCGGAAAGCGCCCGCCCCACATCGTCCGAAAACCGGGATGAGAGATCGGTCACCATCTGTCCGACCCCGTCGGCGCCGGCCTTACCGACCTTGTCCAGCAGCGGGGCCATGGCCGTGCTGATCGAGCTTGAAATGGATTCTGGGATCTCTTTCTTAAGTGAACTGCCGAGCTCGGCCACCAGTGTGGTACCGATCTCTAGGAAGCTGTCCTTCTGGCCGCGCGCGATCTCGAGTTGCTCCATCGCGACCCCTTCGAGGCTAATGAAGCTTAGTCGGCTTTCCAACTCTGCGCATAGCGTGTGAATTCGTCGCTCCACCCGCCCCGTGAGCGAACGCAGGACGATCGTGAAAATGATCGAGGCCAGCAGTCCGGTCAGGGACATGATGAACTTGGCGGAGGCTGCGCCGAGAAGGCCGTCGAGGGATGCGCGCATTTCTTCGGGAGAGGCGTCGCTTAGCCCAGTGATTTGTTGAAGTGCCGAGATGAGACCGAGAAAAGTGAGGAAGAGACCGACAGTCACGAAAAGGCCCGGCATGTAGCGGGAAAATCCCGGGCCGAAATGCAGATCCTCAAGGTTGAAGAAACTTGAGGGGCGCACGCTGTTTCGCAGGACCGGCTGACCAGCGCTCTTATCCTCGATCATGGTTTCACGAAATTCGTCCCAGGCAGCTGTGATATGGGTGTAGCCTGTCCGAGCCCGGACCTTTTTCACTTCCTGACTGATCTTGTTTACTTGAGTGGCGAAATCGAATTCGTCTTTAGCAGCCCGTACTTGACCTTCTAGCCAACGGAGGGACATCAGTTTTCTGTGAGCACTGATCCCCACAACCAAAACGGATAACAGGAGCCAAATCAGGATCCCGATCGAAACCAAACCAGGCGCCTGTTCTTTGGTCAGGAACGATGATCCCCAGAAAATGAACCGGGACATACTCGTTCCGATATCCGCAAAAAACTCCACTGCTGTCTTCCTTCCTGCTCATACGCCGCTTTGCCTAAGTCGATTTGTTACTATCCGCAGTTGCGTGGTGATTTAAATATCAACTGAATGGATTTTTTGGTGTTCCTAACCATAAGGCTAAAATTCCTATCACATCTATTCCACAACCAGATAAAACGGCTGTCCCCAATCCTCGCCTGGATTGTCCATCATGATGTCGGCAAAGACGGGCATGAGGAAAGCCAGGATGGCGGCACCATCTCCGACCTGATCGCGATTCACGCCGCCGTTCCAAGTGGCGCCACCATGGATCAGTTGGTTCCTTAGGACATAGAGACGGTCGAATACCAGGCCCAGCAATCGCACAGTGTCACGAGCTTGCACGGCTTGAGTGAACACGCGGGCTGATGAAACGAACCGATCTTCCCAGTCTTCATTGTTTGGAATGCCGTTTTGATTGAGCCAGAACGGGTTGAACACATGTTTGTTTTGCATGAGCATTCGGATTGGTCCGCTGAAAGCGCTCCAAATCGCGTCGTATATGCGGTTCTCTTGGTCCAGACTTACAAGCCTCTGGAAGAACTCATTAAATGTTGTGCGTTCGCCGGTTGGTATTTCTTGAAAATCCGCTTCCTTCGCATAAGCCGCATTAAAAGCGATCCATAGAAACAGAAACTGGCCATCAGGATCTTCGCACATCTCGGAGCGTTCAATCCAACTGATTGCACGATGCACTCTCAATCCCATCGTAGAAGGGAAGTTATCCCTGATGGAGCGCTGTTTGGCTTTGAGATCTGCATGGGGAATACAGCCTTGCATATTGTAGCTCCAATTGGGTGATTGCTTCAGGGTAGGGACGGGAAATCGGCGCGTTGATAGCCTTGGACGAAGTCGCGCAACTCCGGTGGGTCAATGACTTCAACGGCATCGCCCCATTCGTACAGGAACCAGGACATCTCAAGCCATCCGGCGGCGGTGAAGCGGACAATCAGGCTGCCATCTGCCTGGTACTGTAACGTCTGCTTTGGATGAAACCGAAACTCCGAGGCACGCTCGGCAGCTTCCGGCTTGAACCGCCAGACCACCTCTTTGAGTTGATCAGGGTCATGATAGGCGCCGAATGCCTGGGCGGCGTAATTCTCGATAGAAAACCCATTTTCGGGAATGAACCATTCATCCAGGCATTTTGCCGATTGAATGCGATCCATTCTAAAATTCAGCAACTCGGCACCACGATCTGGTTGCTTGGCAATGAGATAGCTGCGTGGTCCCAGAAGCAGACCGTAAGGCTCGATGGTTCGGGCTTGATCCGAGCGGCCGCTATAGATGATTTCCAGACGAAACGGCCCTCTGAGCCCCTCCGTTACAGCGTCAGCAATCTTTTGATTCAGCGGCACACGCGGCCCCGGGCGAGTCACTTGGCCCAAGGCTTCCAGGACGGCTTCCGCGTCTGTCTCCGCGCGCTTTGCGTCGCGTGCGGAAAGGCGCAGCATCAAGCCATTTCTGGTGTCCTCCAGAGCCTGTGCATGGCGCAGCCGGCCTTCTTCCTTGGCGCGGCGACTGGCGATCTCCAAGGCCTCAACCGCGGTTTCCTGATGGGGCTGAAGCTGGGCAATGGTTGGATCGTCGACCTTCCAATAGGAACGTCGATCTGAACCGGTCTGTTTGGTCACATTTGCAAATGTCAGCTCAAGCGCATCGGTCATGCGTTGTGCGGTTCTGTGGGACACAGAAAACTCTGCCCTAATATCCTCAAGGCTCACGCCGAAGTGGCGTGTGGAGGCCATCAAGGCGAGGCGCAACAGATCTTGGGCTTTTGCAAAGGACATGTAATTACCGTGACAGAAATTGACACCCGCAGGATTGCCGCGGGTGCCATGTTTGTCCAGAGCTTTAACGCTCCGCTGAATCTTTGAGGAAAAACGAGATCAGAACGCCGAGCGGTCCAAGTAAGAACCCAAGCGCTGCTGCAAGGCCTGCCTTGGATGGAGCACGGTCGCGTGCGACCATGTAGCTAAGGCCCGCGCAAACGATCCAGAGTAGTATCATGACTTCCATAGTATTCTCCTATTTGAGAGTTTGTTGTGTGAATGTGATGTCAGCCGTTTGAACGGCCTAAACGGAGGGCAGGGGCATGACATGTCAGTCGTGAACTTCCATCCGATGACGTTGTGATCTGTGCCGCAGCAATGCCTTTTGACTGCGCCCAAGCGGCCACTTGGGCTTGGGCCTGGTACAGCTCCAAACTCAACTGCGTCCGGTTTTGTGAAAGATTTGCGGGCCAAAGTATTTTGGGCCCATCGCTGCGACCATTGTCGGACGTCCAGCTAGCGCAAATCCGTTGGACCTGCAGACCATCGATCGACCAAGGCATCTGTTCCTCAAAGCAATGTAACGGGGCAGGTGGCAATTCGGACGGGAGATGAATGACGCCATTTGCCGCCAATGCCAGCACCGCCGCAAACGCATCAGGCGCGTTTTGGCATTTAAGCTCGTTGATCACATAGGCGTCCACGGTCGGTTGCGGCGCGGGCAATACCGCTATCTCCTCGGCCATGGCCGATGTTGCAATGAATGCCAAAGCAAGGACGGAAAGCTTCATGGTGGATCCTCCGTAGTCGGGTTTTTTAGGCTCGCGCTTCATGAGTTCGACTTTGTCCAGCCGGCACGACGCGCCTCGGCTTCGGTGCAAAACCAGCGTTCCCCTTGGGCCTCATTGATGCGGGTATTGGCGTACCAACGCATGCCGGGCAGGTGATAGATGCGCTTGCCCTTTGAGTTGATATTGCCCTTGATGCGGCAATCGCCTGAGGCTTCCGCATTGGTGCTGGCGTCCAGCCGCTCTCCGCGGCGCCATGCACTTGGTGACACAAACTCTCCGCTCCAAATGCCCATGCCGGCTTGTTTCGCGGCGATCTCATCTGCGGCGTAGTCGTGCGAATATTTGAGATATGCGACGGCCCAGCCCGAGCGCACCATCCACTGGTTCAGATCTTGGGAACCCAATGCGCAGATAGCTATAATGCGCCCGTAGCGATCCTTATCAGTCTGTCGACAGGTCACATGCGCCCGCCCGATCTGGTCGGCCAGTGCCAGTGCGGCTTGCTGACCGCAGCGCCATGTGCCCCGCTCGGGATGTTTGCAGGATTGTCCACTTTCCGGCGCATCAATTCCGTGCAGCCGAAACCTCTGCTTTCCCATGCCCAGCGTGTCGCCATCAATCACGCTGACTTGTCCGGTCCAGGAGTTTTCCGATTGGGCCGCGATCGCGGGGATGGAAGCAGCCAGAAGGACCGCCACGACGAGGAGGTGTTTTACGCGCGCAACAAACATAGCGTCAGATCTCCAGAGCAAGGGAAGGGTGGGGCGGTGGAGTGGTCACCGCCCCGTTATCCGGCAGCCCACTCACTCACCAGCTGCCAGATAAGGTCGTTGCGCGATGTGATCTTCATCAGAACGGATCTTCGCCACGCGCTCAGCCTCAGGTGTTCGTTCCTTGGTCGACTGGCTTGGCAAGTCGCGCAGTAGCGGTTCGCGCGCAGTGAGCATCACCAGGAGCATGAACACGAAGGGGAGGGCATCGATGGCGGCTGCCGCGATCCAGGCTTGCAGGGCGGCGCCGAACATCTGTGCGCGCGTTGCCTCGCCGACAGAGAAGGGCACGAAGACAGGCGCTTCTACGAAAACGCGTTCGCCGGCGATGTCCTTGGCCTTGCTTTGCAGACTGGATGTTTCTGGCGTCAGTTCGGATGACAGGTTGGTCACTGTGACCATGCCGGTGGCCGCGACCAGAGGCATGTGATCAACCGCGTTGAGCTGGTCGATCACGGCCGAGAGGTTCTGGGCAGCGCGACCAAAAGCCAGTTGATCGGATGAGGACGCGGCCGTGCGCAGATCACTCACATACTCCAGCCCTTGCAGGCGCAGAGTTTCGACCTCCGCAGAAAGGGCCTGCAACTGTTGGCTTGTCGTCTGGAAACTTGTCGCCGCGCCTTTATAGGTTTCGCATCGCTGGCCACAGCCTGTACCGGTACCATTCAGGCCACTGGCTTCCAGGTTGGCCTTGCCTTCCATGGTCGACCCGGCTGCCGAGGTGATGTCGACAAGAGGTTGGAAGCTCTTGGCTGCAAGGGCTGATTGGGACAAGGCTTTGGAATAGGCATCCACACGATCTGTCAGCTCCGCGGAAACCGACGCCTTGCCGGCCATGGCGGCCGCGATGTTTGAGGCAGATGACATCAGGGCAAAACCCACCCCCAAGGCCCCAATAATCACGATGACGGTGATGCCCAAAGAACTGCGAACACGCTCTGCAGCTTCAATCAGGACATGCCAGAGCACACCAAGCGCAAAGGCGATAACCACACCAGTCAGAACGGGAATGAACCATCCGGCGGCGGGGTCTGAGGCATGCAGACCAATTGTTGTACTGACGGCTGCCAGAATTGCGCAGCCAATCGCGGCAAACCGTAGAAAGCGCGCTGCACGCGCATGGATTGTCAGATCGTTCATTTTCAAAACCTTTCTTCCTCAGGGCAGCAGGCCGGGTGATGTGTGCAGACACAGTCCCGCCGTCTTTACGAGTTGTTAATTGGGCGCCATGGGTGTCAAAAAGAGTCGCGAACGAAATAAGAACGGTTTTAAGGTATTGAAATTAAATGAATCCATTTTGATCTGGGCTGTGGAAACCGTCGAAATTTGACCGTAACACTCTTTGTGTTGGCACATTCTGGATGGCTGAAGTTCCGCCATCTGCAAGAGAATCGTGGCTGCCGCAGTTGGGCATTGTGCAATGTCAGGAGGGACACCGTTGTTAAAAACATTAATCTTGTTGGGGCTGATTTTTGCGGGTCCGGCGCACGCAGAGATAACTTTGCGACCTGTGCCTCAAGTCAACGTGGACGGTTTTGCATTGGATCAACTTCAGTGTCAGCAAGAACCCGACAGTGTTCGGTTGATAATGGCCCTCGCGGTCAACGATCTCGTGGACCTAGAGAAGAATATAGGCCGTGAGGCTGTGGACTGCTTTGATCTGGAAAAGACCTGGGTTTTAGAAGGTCTGCCGGTGACGCGCATATGTGGCGTGTTCACCAATGGAATAGATCACTTCATGTTCCCGGGCATTGCGGAGAATTGGACACTTTCGGAAATGTTCCCGAGTATTCGTTTATCCTTGTTCTCAACCGCTTCGGTAAAGAAGGCTGAAGACTGGGTATTGAAAAATGATCTGTGGGCCGAGGCAGAGCCGACGTCTGTCGGAACCAAGGTGGAATGCGGCTACTTGCAGTATGAGCAATTCCTGCCACGGGGCTGAGATGAAATCTGCGATTTTGCGGTGCGATTTCGACAGCGATGCCTAGTTTATCCGGTCATCAAAGCGTTTTCAGCCTCGCTGACGATGAAAAGCGATTGTTCGAAATCTGTTAATGTTAGTGGATGAACAAGGCTTGCATCGGCCTTTCGCAACAGCGTTTGAATGTCAGCGGTAGCTGCACACAACTTTTGGCAGTGCGAACCAAAGAACCTTGAGGACTTTCTGGGCACAAAAAGGTTCCATAGCGTTTGGAATTCTTGCCTTCTTCGGTTTGAATAAATCCAAGGTTTTCAGGGTGTCAAAAGCTGGCGTGAACGAAATAGAAACGCGATTAACTCATTAATTATGCAACATTTTAAGGCCCGCCCGTCATGTGGTGTTTCTGCGTTATTACTCGTAGTCTTTAACCAAGAGACGGATTCGAATGCGTTTTTAGAAACTCTAAGGGCGCGGTCGGTTGCAATCTCAGATTTAGTTGCGTTTCGGGAGAAATCATGCGGAAGACCGATGGAGTAACCTTGCTGTCAGCTTCAGATCTTATGAAGTTTTTAGGCTGCACGTATTCCACAGTGCTGGATATTGACCGCATGAATGGTGGCGGCCCCGAGCCACGCGCAGACACGGATGATGCTCGTTTGCTTCAGCAACAGGGCGATGCGCATGAGCTGGCGCACTTGGAAAAACTGAAGGCGCAAGGATTGAGCGTTGTGGAAATCGAACGCACTGAGTTGTTCGATGATGCGAAACGCACCCGTGAGGTTCTGGCTCAAGGGGCCGACGTCATTTTCCAAGGAGCGTTTTGGTCTGGAAATTGGGGTGGCTGGTCCGACTTCCTGGAGCGCGTGGATACACCGTCGGAACTGGGCGATTTCAGTTATGAAGTCGCCGACACGAAGTTGAAACGCAAGCCGCATCCAAGCCATGTTCTGCAGCTGGTTTTGTATTCTGACCTCTTGGCTGAGATCCAAGGCGTGGCACCTGAATATGCACATGTTGAATTGGGCAATGGCGAGCGCGCGACGCTGCGGCTGGCGGATTACGCTGCCTATGCCCGTATGGCACGCGAACGGCTGGAAGCTTTTGTGGCCATTCCTGAACCAGCGCGCCCCATGCCCTGCGCAAGCTGTGGCCTCTGCCGTTGGGCCGGTCATTGCGAGAGCATTTGGCAGGTCGAGGACAGTTTGTTCAATGTCGCCAATATCAGTCGTGGTCAGGTAAAGAAGCTTGAAGCCGCTGGCGTCAAAACCTTGGAAGACCTTTCGAAGCTCGATCACCCTGTTCGGGGAATGGCGGAAAACACACGGGCCCGTTTGATCACGCAGGCTCGCTTGCAGCAGGCACGCAAAACCGGTGAGCCAGATTTCGAACTGCGGTCGCCTGAGCCTGGCAAAGGGTTTGACCTTCTTCCGGAGCCGCAGGCTGGCGATCTGTTTTATGACATTGAAGGTGACCCGCATTACGAGGGGGGGCTCGAATATTTGCATGGGCTTTGGTTTGATGGCGCGTTCAAGGCGTTTTGGGCCCATGATCATAAGGAAGAAGCTCAGGCACTTTCGGACTTGTTGGACTTCTTTCGCGCCCGGATTGAAGAATACCCGACCGCGCGCATTTATCATTACGCGCCGTATGAAATCACCGCGCTCAAGCGGCTGACATCCAAATACGGGATTGGTGAAGCGTTCTTGGACCGCCTCCTGAGAGAACGTCGTTTCGTCGACCTGTTTGCTGTCGTTCGCGGTGGACTGATTGGGTCCGAGCGCAATTATTCCATCAAGTCGATGGAAGCATTTTATGACCGAAAACGCGACGGCGAGGTCACGACTGCCGGCGGCTCGGTCGTTGCCTACGAGCAGTGGCGTGAAACGCAGGAGCAGCAAATTCTCGATGAAATTGAGGAATACAATCGCATCGACTGCATTTCGACGGAAGAGTTGCGAGATTGGCTTGCGAGTATTCGTCCTGCTGGTCCCTGGCCTGCATTGGCTCCGAATGCACAAGAGCAAGAAGACGAAGAGGACGCCGAGGCGCTTGCATTGCGCGCACAGTTTGCAGAAAGCGGTTTACCCGAAGTCCGGCAGTCGATGTTGTTTGACCTAGGAAGTTTCCACAAACGCGAGGTCAAACCGGCTCAATGGGCCGTCTTTGAAAGTGCGTCAAAGGACGAAGATGACCTGATTGACGACCTGGATGCTCTGGGTGGTCTTGTGGCGGTTGGAGCGGTTGAGCCAATCAAGCGGTCATTCGCACGTGAATACAGCTTTCCACAGCAAGAAACCAAATTGCGTCGAGGTAAAAAAGCCACCGTGCCGGCCTTTGATACGCCCCCCGTGACTGTTGGCATTGAGGCCATTGATCGCAGCGCGCGAACAATCAAAATCAAGGTTGGCCCAGGCAAAGCTGATCTGCTGACTGATCATCTATCGCTACATCCGGACTGGCCTCTGCGAACCGATGTCATCGCTTCGGCGTTGCAAGATGTGATCGCGGATCAATGCGGTGGGCGAGTATATAGTGCGGTGGACGATCTTCTGTCGCGTAGCCATCCTCGACTTCGAAGCGGCCGCCCCCCTGATCTTGTTGGCGGGGGAGACCCGGTCGAGGCAACAATATCAGTTGTAAATGACATGGAGGGATCGGTCCTGCCAATCCAGGGGCCGCCCGGTACGGGCAAGACCTATGTGAGCGCCCGCGCAATCCTGTCATTGGTGCGCAAAGGCTATCGCGTTGGTGTGGCGTCAAACAGCCATGAAGCCATTCGCAATGTGCTGATGGGCTGCGTTTCGGCGGTGGAGGAGGGGGTTCAAACAGATATGCCTGACTTGGTGCACAAAGTTTCCAGCGACAACGATGGCTATCCAAATGGCAGCGCAGTTCGGCGCACAAAGTCCAATGACGAGGCTGCCACAGGCGGTGACGTTGTTGGAGGGACCGCTTTCTTCTTCGCGCGAGATGAAAACATTCAAGCTTTCGATTGGCTCTTTGTCGATGAAGCAGGGCAGGTGGGCCTGGCCAATATGGCCGCGATGGGTCGTTCTGCGCGCAACATTGTCCTCGTGGGCGATCCGCAGCAATTGCCCCAGGTAATCCAGGGTGCACATCCGGAGCCTGCGAACTTGTCTTGCCTCCAGTGGATGCTCGGCGAGCACGCGACTGTTCCCGCCGATCGGGGTATTTTCCTTGCGACGACGCGCCGGATGCATCCTGAGGTGTGTAAATTTATCTCGGAGCAAATGTATGAGGGCAGGTTGTCGAGCCATCCTGATACCGAAAACCAGTCTGCCGATTGCCCGTCACTTCCATCTTCTGGTGCCTATTGGGTGCCGGTTGAGCATCAATCCAACGCACAGATTGCGCTGGAAGAAGTTCAGGCAATCAAAGCCGCCGCCGCGGACCTTCTCAAGGGGACGTGGACGGACAAGGACGGAACCACACGGCCGCTCCGGGAAGCCGACATCATTGTGGTTGCTCCTTACAATGCGCAGGTCAACGCGCTGCGTGATGCGCTGCCCGCGGCTATTCGTGTTGGCACCGTTGACAAGTTTCAGGGGCAGGAAGCACCTATTTGTCTTGTGTCAATGACCGCGTCGTCGGCAGATGAGACACCACGAGGCATGGAGTTTTTGTTTTCGCTGAATCGCATCAATGTCGCGGTCTCACGTGCCAAGGGACTCGCATTGGTATTTGGAGCCCCGCGATTGCGTGAGGCGAAGTGTAATACTGTTGAGCAAATGCAGCTGGTGAATACACTGTGTGCACTAAAGGCATGGGATCAGAGTTAAATGTGGAGCGACATTGAAAAGAGAGTGTCGGAAAATGAGGCCGACACAGAACAATCACCCGCGCCGCATCGTAAGGCAATTTTTGCCAAGCTGAAGAACGCACCTGTAATTCCCGTTCACGCCGTTAAGAAAATGGCCTTCTTCAAGCTCGAAGATGATGAGGCTTTTCTTTGGGAGCTGACCCGACCGGCGCTAAACTTCTTTGTTCACTCCAAACATACGGAAGCAATGAAGGAGGCTGGTTTCTTCCCAGAACCTAGACCATACGATCCTTCCAAGCCGCCAAGCGGCGGACGCCATGTGGCTTTAAGTCAGAAACAATCGTTCGAAAAAGACGACTGCCTATGCATTAAGGTTACTGGTCCAGAGGACATTGATCGGCTCATTTCTGTGATCTCTGAGACCGAAGGCTTCGCACAAGGCAGAGTACTATCTCGAGCCCAGATTGAAGCCGCGATGGACGCGTACGATAGTTTCCGCAACAAGGGGGCTCATAGCGAAAATTTTGGTGTTTTCGGTGAACCACGCGACTATTGGGTGCGATCATCGCGTGATCGCGAAAACCGTGCCTATCCGACCAAACCGCTGATTGGATTCATTCTGGGCAAGACAAAATTAAACGGGGGTTGGGGACAGAAGGCGGATGCTGCTGCGCGTCTTCACAACGCCGGTTTCATCATAGTTGACCAAAAAGATCGGCCCATCGATCGTCCTGAACGCTACGAACACCTGATCGAAGGTGCCAGCCGGATCAGATTATGTGCTCTGAACTATTTCATCGAACCTGCCCGGGAAAAGGCAGCCAGGGAGGTCTCTATCCGCGCGGGCGACCTTGCAGCAGCTATGGGGCTTAAGGACGCCTTCCCGAACATCTGCCAGGCCCTTGGCGGTGAGAAGTTCCAGAATCTTGCGCAAGTACCGCCGCCCACGAGTACCGAACCGAATCCAAGCAGCTCGACCGTTTTCACATATACGCTCAATTCCCAACCGGAGGCGGACACCGTGACCGACACAAACAATGCAGCTTCGCCTTCTGCCGTAAACTTGATCCTCTATGGCCCGCCGGGCACGGGCAAGACGTATCAGACGGCATGGGAAGCTGTGCGGCTCTGTATCGGGGACGAGGCCGCTGCGGAGCTCAAAGATGATAGAGACCAATTAACTGCTGAGTATCGGCGTCTCGCGAATGAGGGGCGGATAGAGTTCCTGACCTTTCACCAATCCTTGTCATACGAAGAATTCGTCGAGGGCCTGCGGCCGAGTACCGGCGACGATGACCTTGAAGGTCCTGATGAAACAGCTGGCGGAACGGGCTTTCAGCTGAAATGCCATGAGGGTATTTTCAAACGGATCAGTGAACGTGCAAGGCTTGATCAGGGCGAAAGCGGCGGAACGCAACGCCTAGACCGTTCTGCGCGCGTTTTTAAGGTAGCTCTTGGCAGACGACATGTCGAAGATGAAAGGATCCGATTTGGCCTCGATAACGATCTGATCCATCTTGGTTGGGGCGAAGACATCGATTGGTCTGATGAGCGGTTTGACGAATTCAACGAGATTTTCGCTGAATGGAGGTCGAAGAAGAACCCAGATGCCAGTGGTCATGACGGAAACATCGTTTGCACCTTCTCTTTTAGGGCTGATATGCAAGTGGGCGACTATGTAGTGGTTTCTGATGGTCGTGATCGTATCCAGGCACTCGGCCGGGTTGCTGGTGAGTATTACTTCGATCCTGATGCGACCTATCACCCTCACCGGCGCAAAATGGAGTGGCTCTGGCGCAGCGAAGAGGGAACCGATCGCAGCAAATTTTACCCCAATGGGTTCAGGCGACATTCGGTCTACAAGTTGAACCAGTCGTTAATCGACTGGGACGCGCTTGAAGAGATCTCTTTCGGCGAAGACACATCTCTCCAAGGCAAAGAGGGCCGGGACTATGTTCTGATCATCGACGAGATCAACCGCGCGAACATTTCCAAGGTTTTCGGTGAACTCATCACTTTGCTTGAACAGGACAAGCGATTAGGCGCGCAGAATGAAGTTCGTGTTCAACTGCCATATTCCAAGAAGCGCTTTGGGGTGCCGCCCAACCTACATATCGTGGGCACGATGAACACAGCGGATCGCTCTATCGCACTGCTCGACACAGCGTTGCGCCGTCGTTTCATGTTTCAGGAGTTGATGCCCGACCCGACAGTTCTTTCTGAGGACGTCGGCGGCATCAACCTTCGCGCCCTTCTGTCAACGATCAATGAGCGCATCGAATATCTTTTCGATCGTGAACATCAGATAGGACATGCCTATTTTACCAGCTGCCACAGTCGGGCGGACGTAGAAGACGTAATGCGCCACAAGGTAATCCCGTTGTTGGCTGAGTACTTTTACGAGGATTGGGCCAAGGTCGCTGCGGTGCTGGGTGACGGACCGGGAATGGCCAAAGAACACTTCCTTGAATCTGCCGGCCTTAAGCCACCGAAGGGGATGCCCGAAGATGACATCAACGGTGACAAATTGCGTTGGAACGTGAAGGCAGACTTCGACTTTTCGGAGTTTGAGGCTTGATGCAATCCTATACCGTTCGCGAATGGGAGAAACTCGCCTATGGTGACGATGACGGGCAAATCCCAGCACATTTCGCGGATCAGCTTGCGGCTTTGGCCAGGCGCTCACCCTTCGCTGGAAAGGGCGGCAGCGGGGTGCTCGAGCATGGACGGCATGCTCTGCGCGCAAGAGGTGTCGTCGGTATCTTGGCCACCGCGAATTGTAGTCTCGAGATCCTGCCCAAGATTGACGTAGGGACGACAGGGAATGTCGAACAGCAGAATGCGGCGATCAGGAAACGTCTGATCCACATGCTGGCCGTCGCTCTGAATCTGAAACTCGATCTCGGATCGATAACAGAATTAGCGTGGCAGCGAGAAACCTTGCTTGAAATCCTGATCCGGATCTTTTGCGACAAACTTACCGAGGCCGTCCGGAAAGGAATGCCGCGCCGCTATGTCGAGCAAGAGGACGATCTTTCCGCCTTGCGCGGCAGGTTGGACGTAGCACGCCAGTTCACGCGACACGCAGTCAATCCTTCCCGTCTCGCATGCCGATTTGACGTCTTGTCGGAAGACACGTCGTTGAATCGGATCATGAAAGCCGCCGTGTTGCACCTCTCTCGGAGGTCTCGGAGTACGGGAAATCAACAGTGGTTACGAGAATTGGCTTTTGTGTATGCGGACATCGCGGATATTTCGCCCTCGGCATTGCGGTGGGATGACGTGTTGATTGATCGCACCAATCGCCGGTGGCAGGAGCTTCTGAGCATGGCCCGTCTCTTCCTTGACGGCCGATATCAGACGACGACTGGTGGCGCGGGCCAGGGAACAGCGCTGCTCTTTGAGATGAACACACTGTTCGAGGAATATGTCGGGCGTCTGATTTCTCGGACGCTGGCTGGGACGGACCTGACGGTTTCCCTTCAGGGCGGGCGTCTGTTCTGCCTTTCCGCAGAATCGACCGAGCGAGGGCTTTTCCAGACTAAGCCAGATATCCTGATCCGCCGTGCTGGCACCGTAACTCATGTAATTGACACCAAGTGGAAGAAGATCTCCTCCCGGATCGACGATCCAAAACAGGGCGTCTCACAAGGCGATGTCTACCAGATGATGGCCTATGCGCAGCTTTACCGCGCGCCGCGTCTTACCCTTCTGTATCCTCATCATCCGGGGCTGGGTGCAACAGAGCTTGTTCACGCTCGACACCGAATAACCGGTCACGAGACAATCCTGGAGACTGCAAGCATTGATGTGGCGAATGGTGTAAGCGTACTTGACCGACTGCGAAGTCTACTTCTCGGGGATGAGCCAGTATCTGAGCTTTTAACGTAACGGACCTGCTAGCGTTTTCAATGCCTTGCAGGGTAGAGAAGGTTCGACGGGGGTCCCTTTCCCTCCGCCACATACCATTCGCGAACCCGAGACGAGGCCCCAGCGTGGGCCTTTTTTCTTTTTGTTTCAAAGGGGTTTAGCGACGCCATCCGACTTTCGGAGACTGGCCTCTGGCCCGAAATCGGTCTCCGAACGCCACGCGTCTCTTTCCACCCGCCCTTCACCCAAATCGAGACGCATTCGAAAATGTTCGTCTTTTCAGTTGCTTGCCGAAAATAGGTTGCGCCGCAGTTGAAGCGGGCTCGACCGCTATCAATGCGAACAGAGACACCCGAAGGCGGCGTGGTTCTTCGAAACAATGCGAGCGCTCGCGAGAAGTCGTTGATGACAAATAGATTTTCCGCTCATAGCCTGGTGGCATGTCGAATGGGCCTTGGGCCGATGAAGAAAACGACCTGATCGTCGCGGATTACTTCGCGATGCTGGCCGAGGACATGGCGGGCCGTCCCTACAACAAGGCCCAGCACCGACGCAGTTTGATGCCATTATTGCGCAGCCGAACGGAAGGCTCGATCGAGCTCAAGCATCAGAATATCAGCGCGGTGTTGAAGGGGCTCGGCGAAGATTGGATCCCCGGCTACAAGCCAGCGTTCAATTTCCAGATAACCTTGGTTGATGCTGTGGTACGCTGGCTGGCGCTGAACCCGTCCTGGCTTGGGCGGATGCTTGGCACTCGGCCAGCCAATGGTCTTCGCGAGGCTGCACAGATCTGGGTCGGACCGGCACCGACGCTGTCGAACCAGCCACCGCCGCAGGAGCTGGAGCAGATGCTGCACATCGCCCGCAAGTTCGATGTCGCGGCGAGAGACGAGCGAAACCGGGCCCTCGGCCGCGCCGGTGAGGAGCGCGTCCTGGCGCACTAACGTGCAGCCCTGAAATCAGCGGGCCGCGACGATCTTGCGCGCAAGGTCCGGTGGGTGTCGGAGGAGGATGGCGATGGTGCCGGCTACGATATCGCCAGCTTGGCGCCGGACGGTCGTCCGCGCCTTATCGAGGTGAAGACGACAAACGGCTGGGAGCGCACTCCCTTCCACATCAGCCGCAACGAGCTCGCCGTGGCCGAGGAGCGGCGCTCGGAATGGTCCCTGTTCCGCCTTTGAAACTTCGCACGCGAGCCGAAGGCGTTCGAGCTGCATCCGCCGCTGGACGCGCATGTCTCGCTGACCGCGACGTCCTTTCAGGCGAGTTTTATTGAGGGCTGCCAGGGGCACGTAAGTGCCACGTCCCGTCGTCTGTTCTGCCCTATGCCAGTCCTCGCGCCATGCTCGAGCAAAGGCCGTCACGCGCCCGTAAGAGCCATCATGCCCAAGCCTCACCAGATCAGCGTGCATCTGCTTTGCGTGTTCAATGAAAGTCAGCCGCGCGCCGGCAAAAGCAATGCGCAAGGCCAAATACGTCAGGTAGCAAAATGACACCGCGAACAGCACAGCCCGTACTGGGGGATCGCCAAGGATTACCTTTCAAACCACGTAACGTCCGACATCTGGTCTTGTCGAGGAGTGTTGAAAGAAGACCCGCCCGGGCAGACCAACAAAAAGCCAATAAACGTCAGTTCGGCCAAGCTTCCGCCCTAGACAACACGTACGGGGACGGGTTGATATTGAACGCATCAATATTCCCAAAGTAGGAAGTGAAGTGTGGCCAAAAACAAGACTACAAGGGATCAGCTTTGGATTGCTTTTCGAAATTCGGCTTGGGGTAAAACGACTGAGAACGACCGCGAACTGAGAGAGCTAAGGAATGCCGTTGACAAAGGCATTCTAGGCCAAGGTACGGGGCAGAAAGTCCTAGAGGCCATGGAAACTGGCAAACAGGCTTTTGAGTTGGGAAGCCAACTTGGAAACATCTTCAAGCAACGCGGCAAGAACGAGTCTGAGCGGTGGCTCGAGTCGGTTGAACAGCAGTCGCCGGACAAAAAGATCATGCGCCACCTGAACAAAAAACTCGCGGATCTCATTGATTACCAGAATTTGCAGCGTGCCCGTAGACCTCGCGGTTCTCAAACCTCCAATGTCAGAGCTCAATTGGTGGACGGCGGGCATCCAAATGACTTGCGTCGGCAAAACCCAGCTTTGAACTGGACGATCTACATTGATGAAAGTGGAAGAATCTTTGACGAGAGTGCGAGTGAGCTGAACGACGCGAACAAAGACGTTGGCAGACTGGTCGCCTTAGCGGTTCCCTCGAATGTAAAATTGTCTCCCTTGGATTTCTTTCATGCTGCCGAGGCCCCATCAGAACAGATAGACGAGATCCTACAGCGGCTTTTAGATGCTCCTGTTGGAATCTTTGGTTTCAGCGTTAACAACAGGAGCGCGCAACACGTGGACTGGTTGGGCCATGTTCTGCATCTGGTTCGGTGGGTTCTGCTTCAACTACCTGTTCCAATTTCCGAAGGTAGCTGCAAAGTTCAAGTTTTGATTGAACAGCGTGGTAGTGACCGACAAAGCGAGAACTTGCTCTATAGTAGCCGTGAAATCGAGAGCGAATGCCGTGCGCTCGACCCCGCAAGGTTTTCGGGTCTGGAGTTGACCTTGGAGTTCATGGACAAAAATCATTCCATGAATGGTTATGTGGACGCAATTGCGAACACCTGGGGAAGTCCAAACAAAGATCGGTTGAGGAAGTCATCGCTTCTTGGCCACTGTCTCGTTGAAACGAAAGAAAGCAGCCTTCACCATCTTTTCTTGGCATTGCGGGACCGAGGGCCTTTGGCTGCGGAGAACTGGTATCTGCTATGCTCCGCTGCCGAAAGTGATCCAGCTCAGGGATTTCTGAATCGTGAACTTGATCGCCTCGGACTCAAGTTAAAACAGTATCCACACCAATGGACTCTGTACTTAAATGAGGTTCAAAGCCGACTTCAAAGAAAGCAATACAAGCTTTCAGAGTTAGGCCATGCGATTGGGTGGCTTCAACAATATTCGACGGCCAATCAATCGCTTCCAGATGTTCTGAAACTCCAGCTATTGAGTAGCAAACTCGCGCTCGGCAACCACAGGGGCGATTTTGATATTCAAATTTTCAAAGAGTGTTTGAGTCTGAGCGAGGGCTTGAGAGACGAAGAGCCCCAGTTAGCTTGTGAAGCGGTCTTGCGCATGGCCAGTATGTCGACCAACTTTTTTGAATTTGGAGCATTGAAAGACAGTCTTAAAGGCTGGTTGGCGCAACCAGTTGCCGTTGCCGGTCTAAGAAATTACGGAAAGCTCCTATCCACACTGGGGCAATTGGAAGCCTTTGAAGGGCAAGCAGACGAGGCTTTGGGACACTTCGATCAGGCATTGGAGTATTTCTCGCGGTTGAGCGATGGGTCTCAAGCGCAGATCGAAGTTCTGCAAACCTCCAGGTATCGATTGGTCGCGGAAATGGATTCAGTCAGCGTTTTGTCGACCGATCAGGAGGCTTCCACGTCGGTGCAGCGGTTCATTTCAGGTTTGCGGGAACATCTCGACAATGCACAGTCGGAACGAAATGGTGAGCGCCTTGCGCAAAGCGGTCAAGATGGTCGCTTTGACCAGCATTTGTGGCTTCGGTCTTTGGTTTCTTTTCCTCGCGAGCTCTCTGAAGAACGTAAGGAATATCTAAGTCAAAGCGCGCTATGGCAGGTTGGCGCGGACCATCCGTGGCCTCTTATTCTTGCCTATCGAGCTTGGCTTTTTCAGATGGAAAATCGCCCGGACTTGGCGTTGAGCTTGATGAAGGATGCCATTGCGGCTTGCGAAGAGGCCGAGCATGGACCAACCTTGGAATGGTTGTCGGAGGTTCTGCGAACTTTAGCAAACATACTCGGCCTTGAGATGGGCGTTGACTCACCGAGCCAGGAACAGCGCGCATACTTAGAGAAACGGTTGCCTCGCGCGCCGCACTCCGCCCTAAGGGCGTTTGCAGAAGAAAACACAAGATCTCCATTGAGCCATTCAAATCTTCTGAAGCATCTTGGAAATTGTTTGCCATTCAATTTCCATTGAGTGTGTACATTTAGCGAGCCGGCGACTCTTGAAAGACACAAATCACCTGAAGCGATTGGGATGGACCTCGAGAACATGGGCAGTAAACCAAAAACCGCTTCTGACCTAGCGCGTCGCATTCTTAAACATCCGCTAGGCGGTTTGAACAAGCTTTTAACACTGGCGGACAGAGAAGAGCTGGAATGGCTAGAGTTGAAAGCTGCGACGGAGCCCAAAGGCGGGGCGGTGAAGAGTGGATACACCCTTGGGGATTACCGCTGGCATGTTGCGAAGGCCGTTGTCGAATTGGCGAATTCAATAGGCGGTGTCGTTCTATTGGGCCTAACGGATGACGGTAAGCCAGTTGGGATCGAAGCCAGCGACCCCGGTAATGTCAGAACCAAGAAGGGTGCTGAAGCCTTTAGACGTGACTTTCTTCAGAGGGTTTTGCTGCGCGAGAACGGTTGGAAGGTGCGCGGCGACAAGACACTTAAGTTGTCAAATCTTCACCTGCTGGAAAGATCAATCGAGTTAGACGAGTTTACCTATGGTGAACACTCGGTTTTAGCGATTTTTGTGGACGCTGTTCCTCGAGGGATTGGGTACGTCGAAGTTGAGACCGTTGCGAAAAGCCAGTTCGAGCAGAAACAAGTGTTTGTCCGTCAACGCGGAGCAGTCGGAAAAGTTGTCGAACTCGACCTGAATAACATCCCGGCAGTACAAGCTCATGAGGCACATCGAAATCGCTATGAGCAGGAAGTCAGCACAACTTGGGAACGGTTCTTGTCAAAGGCGCCTTTAGCAAGGCCCACTGACGCATTGGAGCCGGAAATCCGTCAGTACCTGAGTGCCTTGGCAACCCAGCACTCGTCCGCATCTCAATTTATTCAGCTATGGGCAGAGGGATTGCCAGGATTGCGGTCAAAACCGAAAAAGACACGTCCAAAGCCGTTTCGCGACCAGCATGAGGGGTGGCTAAACGACGGCCGCAAGCCAAAGCACGGCTCATTCGATAATCAACAACCGAAGTCAATTGGTGACCTGGAATGTGGTCCGGTTGTTGATCTGATGAGAAAAAAGCAACAGGCGATCTTAGTCGGTGATGCTGGATCAGGAAAAACTGCCTGCTTCTTGCAGCTAATGCTCAAAGAAACTGAAAACTGGAACTCAGGTCGAGTTTGGCCACTAATTGCGTCGCTCGCAGGTTATGACGGCGGTGGGCTATCTAATCTACTTCAGACCAGCTGTGGACTTGATTGGGAAGATCTTGTTCCGCAAATAGCTTCAGGTTCAGTGACGCTTCTTCTTGATGGGTTCAATGAATGCCCGGATGCACTCCAAGACAGATGCGCATCTGAAATTGCCAACTTACTCGCCGAGTACCCAAAGGCACGAGCTTTTGTTTCCACTCGGTCTACGAATATCCCATCGCAGATCACACTCCCTAGGTTCGAAGTCAGACCGTTGAGCCGGTCGGAGCAATTGGAGTTCCTTCGCCACTACTTGCATCAAGGTGCACATGCCGAAGAAATACTGAGGAAGTTGTACGAGCAACCAGCGGCTGCAAGCATCGCTGGCAGCCCTATTCTCCTCAGAATCGTCGCTGAAGTTGCGCGTGAGACGAAGGATATACCGAAGGGACGAGCAGCGCTTTTTAGGCGTTTCCTGGAAACGTGGCGCCGGCGTGAAGAGTACAAAATCGTTCAAGAGCTCGATGAATTGTCTTGGGGTAAGGAGGAAACACTCCAAGCTTTGGCTGAACTTGCCTTCCAGATCCGACAGTCTGGCGCGCGGATCTACTCTAGAGATCAAGTCCGAAATGTATTGAAACGATCCTTTGGTAGGGAAGTGGACCGCTTTATAGATTGGGCCACACAGGGCCCAATTCTAGTCTACGACGAAGTAAGAAATACGATCAGTTTTTGGCACGAAACTGTACAAGAGTATCTTTGCGCGGAGTACCTGGCCGCTCGCCACGAAGATATCGATGTTCAAGCCATAATCGGGAATGCGGCGCACAAGTCAGGGACTTGGTCACTGCCAATTGCTTTCACTTTTGAGCTCACTGACAAGCTTTCGAGCACATTTGTCGATGCGGCATTGGAGGTGGATCCGCTAATCACAGCAGTCTCCTTGCGAGGCTCCTGGCAAAGTCTGCCAGTCGGCCTTGAAGGAAATCTCTGGACACATGGCGTCGTAAAAATTCTGCTTGATTTGGATGCTTCCAGTGAGGAACGGGAAGCCTCCATATTAGCCAGAACGCCACCCAAATACCCGCTCCCACTGTACTTGGAATCCACATTACGCAGCGGCGCATTTTGGTATGCGGGGCAATCTCACAAAGCAGGCAGGTCAAGGCTGGACCGGCTCAAGAAGACAATGAGCCCTGGCCTTTTCCCGTGGATAGAATTGTTGCCCGCAGCACTGGCTGGAGGTGATTGGGACGCCAAAGACTTGAGTGACGCCCTTCGACTTCTACATGGGGTGTCCCCAACACCGACCCTTTCAAGCGTGCTTTCAACAGCCACGGCATCGGAATTGTGCGCGCTGCGAAGACAAAAAAAGATCAGCGCGGAAAGATTTCTGACCTCTTGGGCTCGCGCGGTCGCGCGGTCGAATGGAGCACAGCGAGAACTGGATTTGATAGGCGTTCTTGCCGCTGAAAAAGAGAAAGGGCGGGAGCTTGTCCCGAGGATGCTTCAACTTTATCCGACCGAGTTGAGAAAAATCGCTGACGAGAGAACGCTTTCACTAAGGTTGTTGAGCATCTTGGTGCGAGAAAGAGTGGTCACCGCCAAAATGATGCGTGAGGATGGGCATCGACTGAGGTCGATCATTGAGCGGATGTCGATGATGAACGCGTTACGGCTCGCGAAAGAAAAAGTGGTTTGTCGGGAAGATCTTACTGAGCAAGATCGTAAACGCTTGGTGGTTGACCTTTGGCTAGACAAAAAACTGCGGGAAGCTCAAAAAGTTAGCCGACTGAGCGACGCGGTCTCCTCTGGCCTGCTTGCGTATGAGGATATTCCAACGGATTTGGCAGGGCCAGTGAGGAGCGACGCTGGTAGTCGTGGAAGGTATGCAAAAGCGGGAAAGAACCGCTTTACATACATCAATGATCAGTTGTCCGATGAGACTTTTCGCAGACGGATGCGAGAAGAACTACGAGACCGGCGATGGATTGTGACTGTCAAAAAGGTGAACACCGAGAAAAACTTCGGTTTTGCCACGCATCCTGACTTTGACGGTGATCTACACTTCCGCCTGTCTGACATTCGTACCGGTGGAAATACTATGATTTCGCGGGGTGTAGCATTGGATGTCGCCATTGCGCCAAGTTACAACGGCCGGCGCGAAACATGGAGCTTTGCTGTAACGCACGGACGAGTGCGATAATGGCGAGGGGCTCAGACGCCTACATCGTGAAGATGTTGCAATTTTATCGCACCTCCCAGCGTGATACCACTGTTTTGGTGCAAGCTGGACATCCATGCTTGTATCGGTGCGGCGTCATGATGTAGGGAGGCAATCCTGCGCAACTCACCTTTATGTTGATGCAAAGCGCAGTGTTCAACTTCGAAACTTAACATGAACCAAATCTCTAATTTCGGTGCTCCGTCCTCATCGGTATCCGAGGCGCGTGCTCTATTCGAGTTATGGCGTCCCACGCTCTGTGGAAACGGGATCAGGTTTTCGGAGAACCGACACTGTTCTAAGCGAGGTGAGCAAACATGCTAACTATTCCCGAGTTGACGATAAACTGGCACGTACTCGAAGCATGTAACTTTAACTGCTACTTTTGCTACGCAAAATATCGCCAGAAGCCTAGCTTTCAGCACATCTATAAGAACGTTCTATTGGAGCTGAGTTTGCTTAAAGGGCGTGTTCTGAAGCTTAAATCTGGACCCGTTCTCCCTAAATCGATCAGAGTAAACTTTGCGGGAGGAGAGCCATTTCTTGTTAAAGACCTTGGTCAGGCCATTGAGCTGGCCTCGGATCTCGGACTCCGGCCCTCGTTCATCAGTAATGGTTCGCTCATAACCGATGATTTCATATCCAAATTCGGAAAGAGAATTTCTGTCGCTGGTTTTAGCATCGATAGTTTCTCGCGCAAAGTTAATGACGACATCGGCAGAATAGACAACAAGCGTCAGCAAGTAAGCTTGGAGCGGTTTCATCGCATTTTTTCAATGTTCAGGGAGGTGTCTCCTGAGACGATGATCAAGGTGAATACTGTGGTTTGCCGTGAGAATGTGCGAGAAGATCTTACTGGGCCGCTTGGGGAGCTGAAGCCCGACCGTTGGAAAGCGTTAAGAGTGATACCGATTCACGGCGCTGAAGGGCGCCAAATAACGGATTCTCAATACAAAAAATTTCTCGAAAGGCACAAGGGGGTTGCCGGTCAGGTTGTTCCGGAGGACAACGAACATATGCATCGGTCGTATCTTATGCTGAATCCGGAAGGGCGGTTCTACCAGAGAGAGGGTTCTAGTTTCATGCAGAGTGAACCCGTTCTCCAGGACGGCGCTGCCGTGGCTTTAAGGGATGTGGAATTCGATGCCGAAACATATTTGAGCAGATATTCGCAAGCCAAGGAAGGACAGAAAGATGTCTAAGGATTGCGCAACTCTCGCTGAACTTGGCGAGAAGCAGGTCGTACGAGAGCTGATCACTCGCCTGCGCCCAAACGGCGTTCTATTGGACGGAGTTGGGCACGATGCTGGCTTCGCCGATCTGGCCCTATCAAGAGATGAGGTTGCCGTACTAAACACTGACCGCAGTGGCGAGAACCTGGCATATAAGCTTGGTTTGGCAGGGCCTGAAGCAGTGGGAGATTTAGCAGTTTCACATGCTGTCAGCGACGTCGCCGTGGCAGGCGGTGATCCCTATCTATTGACGGTTTGCCTGCTGTTGCCTCAAGAAACGACGCTTGGATACGCCAAGCGCCTCATGGATGGTGTGGAAAGCGCTGCCGACAGGTGGGGTATCGCAATTGCTTCCGGGGATACCAAGAAAAACGCAAGTATTGCGATTGTCGTGACTGTAATGGGTAAGGTCAAGCGTTCTCAACGCCTTTCCAGATCAGGAGCAAAGGCCGGGGATTTGCTAGTCGTGACCGGACAATTGGGCACCATGTTTACGGCTGCTCGCGCTTATCAAACTGGCACTGAAATACCTGCATTTTTACAAGCGCGACTTAAAGACGCCTTAGTGAACCAGCATCCACCAATCGAGTTAGGCCTGGCTTTGTCACGGTCTGGAGTTGCACGAGCTGGCACGGATATCAGTGATGGTCTCCCGAGCGCCATATTTGATTTGTGCAAGCTTAACCGACTTGGCGCATCGCTTGACGTCAACGACGTCCCGGTGGCGGAAGACGTTCGGCGTTTTGCCAAGTCGAGCATGGAAATAAACCGTGAAAGTTTGATTTCAGCCAACGGAGACTGGCAGTTTTTGTACGCGATTCCCAAAGAGAACCTTGAAAGAGCGCAAAGGATTGCATTGGAGTTCGGTGCCACTCTCTCTACCGTTGGGTTCTTTACGGCTGGCCTAACGATTGCGGCAAGGGGTGAGGACGGCCAGCTTCGGCATCTAAACCTTCTTGAGAATGATGCCTTCTCTCAAGTTGAAAACAAAAACTACTTCGAGTTCTTGGCAAGCAACCCCCCACTTTTGGGGCCGGTCCTTTAGGAGGAAGTCGATGGTGTATTCTGTTTGTGCGCAAACGCTTGGGGAAGCCTGGAAAAAATCCATCCGCGCCGTTCAGGAAGGTGGGGAGATCCACTTCGACGAGGATGTTCAATTGCTAGAATTGCGCCAAGGATTTTCTCTTACGATTTCAGAGCCGAGGGTTGAAGACCCGATCATCGAGCGTTGGGGCGATCCCCAAGTGCTGGCACGGATGATGAAAAAGTTCGCAATAGGAACTAAGATGAGTGACCGACCATTTACGTACGGTGAATTGATCTACTCCAAAAATGGTGTCGACCAGTTCGCATGGATGGTCGAAAGAATACGCCGGAAACCGGAGACAAAATCAGCAACCATTTCTCTACTTTCGGAGGGTGATGGCTCACCAAACCTTCCCTGCTTGGTATGTTTAGATGCAAAACTACGAAAGGGCTTCCTTGACCTGCATTTTTTCTTTCGAAGCCAAAATGTAGTCGGAAGACAATATGCGAACTTGGTGGCACTAGCCGATCTGCAAGCAAGAATGGCCTCAACGCTTTCTTGCAAAGTCGGGAACCTTTCAGGGTATGCGGCTTCCCCACACATCTATGAGTATGACTATGATCATGCGCAAAACATACTAGCGGGCCTAGAATTTGAAAATGTCGACTTGTTCTACACCCATGGTCCGAAGTCAATTCGTGGAGGTTACTCGTGATGGGAGCGATCCGGGTTAGGTCCCTCAACTGCTGAGTGTCGGAGCCCGTTCACCGTGCAAAGATCAAAGTGCTGCTCACAAGCGTTCCAATGCAACGTTGAAGCACTTGCCCAAGACTAGCAAGTTACACGCGAGGACGAATGACTAGCAAGGCAACAAACGCATTCGGAGTCATGTTGGTAGTGACCTGTTCATTGTATCTTTGGGCAAGATTGTACACCTTGACCGATTGGGGCTTGCTCGCGCTGGGGCCCCTTGCAGCACTACTTTTTACTGGTTTGTTTTGGGCCAGTGCTGCGGTCTTTCGTGCAAGTATTACGGTGGCAGTCAAGGGTGGGTCGCCATTGGCGTGGCTGGTCACAGGAAAGCTTCGTGCAATTCTAGGTGCAGCAACGTTCACAGTATTAGCGGTTCCCCTTTTGGCATGGCATGTGATCTCATCCACGTATCCTGAATTGCTGCTGCTTGCTTTATTGTGCTTTTCCGCGGCTCTCGTATTTTCGTTTTCCGAACGCAAATTTCTTGATCATCTCACTCCTCCGTTCGCTCGAATGACTGCGCTGTCGACAGGAACACTCGTTGTTGCTGGCTTTTTCATACCCGTACTTGCGTGGGCTGACTGGAACTTCGCGGCTCATTCTGGAGAGATCCGCACCGTAGGCTTGGAGCAAGCCCTAGAACTCGGACTGGAACAAATGCCGGAGCGTGGAGGATGGGTTGCGGAGATTATGGCACCTTTATATGCGCTCGAATACGGCAAGCTATGGTTTGTAGTTCAGACAGGCACGCCCAAATGGTTTTCATTTTGGTACAGTATTGATGCAGCTCTAATCAGCGTTTTTGCCGCACGAACGAGTGCTGTCTTGATGTCGTTTGTCTCGGTTGAGAAAGGGGGGATTGATGACCGAAACATCACCTCCTAACCCGACTGAAACAACTTCCGATGTGAACGCAAAAAACGTGATTGCATCGCGTTTCTTCTGGGCGACTGTCGCCTTGCTGGCTGTTGCGACGCTCGCTTTGACTGTTGCGAGCAGTTTTCAAACAACGAACTCTTCTCCCCAGCATTCGGTCGAAATTGAACCAACAACACTTGCGAGAATTTTGAGCGATACTGCAATTTCGGCGCAGAAAGCGGTTGCCCCGGATATCGATGCGCATCTCGATGCCGTTTATGCTCCTGCATACGCCGCCATTCCGGCATATGCAGATTTTCATTATTCAGTTCTGGGAGAGTACATAGAGCTTACGGCAGCAGCTACAGGCCAAATGAGCGATGCCATACACGAGCGGTTGTTTGACGGCTTCGAAAATCGACTGACAGAAGCCGCTGCTAAACTCAATAAACGGTACGTTGAGGAGTATCAGCGCATCTTAGAGAAGCAGGTAGCGCAGCAAGTGTCACCCGGGGGAGCAACACCTCTTTTGGGCGAGGTCACCGACGCTGTCTTGCAAGATGCGATTTCCAGAGCTCACACAACTTTGCCACTTGCGACAGTTGCAGCCGGAATCGTGGGAAGCGGTTCGCTCAAACTGGTTTCGGCAACTATTGCCAAAAAGCTTGCGGCGAAGGTTGCAGCTAAAGCCTCTGCCAAGGGCTTGGCAAAAGGTGGCGGTGTGATCGCCGGCGCCGGTGGCGGCGCGCTCCTGTGCTCTTGGAGCGGCCCGGGAGCCGCGGTTTGCGGTGTTGTCGGAGGGGCCGCTGCGTGGCTACTGACAGATGCTGTGGTCGTGAACATCGATGAGTACTTCAACAGGGAAGACTTCGAGGATGAGCTAAGAAAAATGTTGGTCGAAGATCGAGCGGAGAAACGGGAACAGCTTACCGCAGCCCTCCGAGACAAGGCCGTCGCTATGGACGCAGCCGTAGAGGAGATTTTCAAAATGCGCGATCTACATAAAGCCGACTGAACGCAGGCCTCGATGCGTTAAATATACTTGTTGGCGCTGCGTGAAATTAATTCTCACCCAAGAGTTGGGAAAGCAGATAGTCGGCCACATCCGCAGCGACATATGATGGGGAAGACAACAATGGCGCCCTTTTCTGCAAAACTCCAAGCGTGGATTCTCCCTTAACGAAAACCCCGCTTGGCCTCGGCTAGCGGCATTGCCGCCTTGAAAGAACTTATCGCGAACAACTGTTGCCAATTTCATGCCACCTGGCGATGCGTGTTCATGCTTTATTCTGCTTGCTTTGCACGGTTTTGGGTACCAAACACATCCCCGCGCCGAGCGGCTCGCTATAATTCGTGGGCAGCAGCGGACGTTTCGACCAGTGCGTAGGCATAGTCCAAGTGGTCGTGGATAAAGGCCTTCGTGCGGGCCTGAAGGCCCATGAAAATCTACTTCGATCCAAACTTGGGGAGTTAAAGGAAATGTACCGTGAGTAACGACATATCTACATAATTGGTGATGTTTGGCTTCATCCCAAAAATCTGAGCGCCTTCCACCCCACCTTTCCGTTCTTTGCCTTTCGCAGTATGGCTCGTACGGTTCGTTCTGCGACCTCGCCGCCGCCGACCTCCTTCGCCAAGTCGGGAGGTACGAAGACGTCGCCTCGAGGATTACGAAGGAAGGCGAAGCTGTTTCCGTCGTGCCGCTCGAGCCGGCCCGTTACGTCCTCGCAGAACCCCGGGATTGCTTTGGTCTCTGCCAGTCTCCAATCAGTCGGCTTCTCGGCCGGATCGGTTCTTCCGATCTCAACAATAGTGCCCGGCTCGACGCAGGCGATTTCTGGGAACCGCCCATGGGGCATTGGAGATCCACTCTCCACGCCAGTCGCGACGTATGTGAGGGCCTTCGCCTCATTGATGTGCTCAACGACGCCGAGGGAGTAAACCACAGGCCTTGCGTCAAGCTCCGCGAGTAGTTTTCTTGCCGCACTCGCGGCCTTTGGCGGAGGCTTCAACCGATCTGCTGAGATCTCAAGCGCATACCAATCGCTCTGCAGCAACCCCGACAACTCCGCCGGAGTCCTGAAGCTATGCTCTTCGCGATAATCCGCAGCTAGGTGTGCCTGAAAGGCTGCTTCGTCGAACCTCTCCTGTGCCGCCAGAAGCTCGGCTAGACGGATCCGAACGCGCGCAACCTCCTGCTCTTCCCGCGCCAGTTCCGTGGCGTGGATGTAGCAAACCACTGCCTGCTCGGGTTGCGACTTTTCGAGTATCTCGCCGAGCAAGGCCCAGGGCCAGGCGGCTCTCGACTGCTTTCTTAATATCGGTACGAGTCGACGCATTGCGTCTTCAAACCGATCCTCGCTAAGGTCAATCTTGCTCTGGTAATAGTTGAGCCATTGATCGGTCGGATTCTTGGCCAGCGCTTTTACCAAGATCGTCAGTCCCCAACGGACCGGATCGGAGTCCCGGCGCACCTCAGTCGCAGCGGATGCAGCCTCCCGAGCAATCGCCCGGACGAACCGCTGTTGCAGGCTATCGATTCGCCTGCCGTCGTCGGTAATGAAGGGCGCCCGGTCCTCGTCCGGGAAATTGTCGATGCCGGCCCATTGTGAAAATGCGAGAAAATCCGGCCAATGGCGGGAAACTTTTCCGGCCAGGCGTAGCATTTGGGAGAAGGCCGTATCCCCTCGGAGGGGCGCGGCCATCTTTGAGAATTCTCGCATGAAAGGCGAGATGCGGTTGGCCATCGCGGAATCGGAAAGTCGCTTCTGCTCGTATTCGTCCACGATCTTTTTCACCTGATCGTACAGCACCCAGGCGTAGGCCCGCAAAAACCAGAGGTCGTCTTCTCGTCCCGAGAGGCCCGCGCGGGCTGCTTCCAACGCCTCCGCGGATTTGCCTGCACGACGAAGTCCAAAAATCTCCTTTGAATCCATAACCCTAGTTCTTCCACCGGTTCATCGACCGCTGAATCTCGCTGTACAGCCCACCGCTTGCGCCTGGTCCTCCGACTTCCTGCGCAGCCGTCCATGTCTTGGAGCCGTCGAAGGTGAAGTCGATGTCGCCGCGCCGAGAATCGTCGGCAAAGGAAACGCGTAGTCGATATGGCATCAGCTTAAAGGATGTGCGGCGGATCTCACTCCCCTCAAGCGATGCGTCGAGGCGTTCCAGGAAATCGGCAACGAACTCGTCGGGTGCTTCCCGCTCACCAGTATCATCCAAAGCATCGAAGGCAGACAGGGCATCGGCAAGTAGGCTCTTGTCTGACTGCGTCCCTGGTGTGGGCCCAAAGCGGCGTAGACGGTTCTTGCCGTTGTAGTAGTACTGGAGTTCTGCCGTTGCACCGTCCCGTACCAGGATGTAGCGCTCACAGTATTCAAGATGCCTGAGACTCGTGACTTCGATGCCGAGCGCTGACCAGTGTTCGCGAAGCTGCCGATGCCGCGGCAGCAGTCTCGCTGTTGCCGGCGAGAAAGAGAACCGGTCCCAATCGGGATCGAGGTTCGCCGTCTCCGTCTCGCTTGCGCAGGCGACGTCTTCGGCGACTTTGGCCTCGCCCCACATATCCTCTGAAATTACGTCGAAGTCGGGCGGCTCCACTACATACAGACGGCGTTTGGCACGGGTGATGGCGGTGTAAGCCCAACGGAAGAAGGCGCGGTTTCGAACTCCTCCGCCGTCGGCGAAGTCCACCAGCACGTTGTCCCACTCGCCCCCCTGCGCCTTGTGGCATGTCATGGCATAGCCGAATTTTACCTGCACCGCGTTGAAGTACGGGTCCGCTCTGAGATTCTTGGCGAATTCTCTGGACCTGGGCTTCAAGTGCGGGTTCCGTTGGCGGAAATGGACGAGGAGCGCCCGCTGTTCCAGGGGCGTCAATTCCCGCCCCGGAGAGTCGAGAAGATTCTCGAGTATCTTACATGGCAGTCTGACGATGGTCCCGTCGGCCTCCCTGTAGGCGACGGTTGCGTCCCGAAAGGAGAGTTCGACGTTCCCTCCGCCTTTGACCGGCACGGAGGCGCGCTCGGCGGCCGGCGTCACGTCCAACACTTTGACTAGATCGCCGTTACGCAAGGAGACCAAGTGGGCGTTGCGGTTCACCAACAGTATATCGCCGACTTGCACAGGGCGCGACGCATCGCCCCAGAGCCGCTCGCGGATGCCGCGATTGTATTCCAGCGCGGCGGCGTTGGACCGGACAACGACCACGCTCGAGCCGCGCGATCGCACGCTCCGCTCGAGGACGTCGAATGCGACCTCGGACTCGATTTGGACGATCTCCTCGCCATCCGGCTCCAACGAGAAGGCGTTGTAGACGTCGGCGGCGATCGCCTTCCGAATCTCGGTGGCCCGCTCGAGGATCGCGCTGCCCTCGCGCTGGCGCATCACCGTTTCGAGTTGGAAGGTGGACACGGTCAGCCTGAACTCGGCTTCGAGTCGCTGTGACGACAGAGCGGGCGATTCTTCCTCTCCGACCGGAGGCAACTGAGCCAGGTCGCCCACGAAGAGAAGTTTGACGAGCCGATCGTCAGAGCCCATTCTGCGCCGGGACCGTGCAAAGGTAACGAGGTCCTTAAGAAGACGGCCGGACCCGAAACGGATCACGTCACCACGGACTTCCCGGTCGCCGACCATGGACGCCTCGTCAACGATGAGGACCGACATGGCCGGCTCGTCCTCCGCGAGCGGAAAGAACCACCGAAGGCCAGGATCGTTCGCAGCCTCCGCCTCCTCGTTCACCTCAAGCCTGTCGAGCGCGAAAATCAGGCTGTGGATGGTCTTGGCTTGGACCTCCCAGCCAGTGGCCTGCGCGACCTTGTCCCCCAGGATCCGGGCCGCGCGCCCGGTAGGCGCCGCCAGCGCGCAGGACAGCTTCATCTCCGCGGCAATCTCGACAAGCCTCGCGATCATCGTCGTCTTGCCGGACCCGGCGCTTCCCGCGAGGACGAAAACGTCAGCGGCGTCATCAATGAAGAAACTACGGATAGCCTCAACGACTTCAGACTGTTCCAATGTAAGTTCGATTTTCATGGGTGTCTCAATTACAAAGGGTTCAAATACGGCTGGGTACCAAACACATCCCCGCGCCGAGCGGCTCTCTCCAATTCATAAGCGGCGGCTGCGGTTTCGACGAGGGCGTAGGCATAGTCCAAGTGGTCGTGGATAAAGGTCTTCGTGCGGGCATCAAGTGTAAGCGAGCCGCTCGCGAACAGGGGCAGTTCCTCGGCCTTGAGCGACGGGATCACGAACCGGTTTGCCACGTAGACGCAGAACTGGTCGCCGGACAGCCTGCCGCTAGCGTGGCTGTTGAGGCGGGTGACCAAGCCGTACTTCTTGGGCGCGGCTTTGCCCTTGCTGTCGATCTCTCGCCCGGACATGCCGCAATAGATTAGCTCGTTATCCTTCCAGATCGCATAGACACCTGCGGCGACCGCAGGGACGTCTGGGTTTGGCCAATCTGCGAAGGGAAATCGAGGGGTAAACTGATCGCTGTCCATCCTAGTACTTCTGCTTCTCAGGAATGACCCCTCGCACACCGCCGCGGGGATTGGCAACGTCGCCGTTCCGACGCGGGATCAGGTGAACGTGGACATGGAAGATGGTCTGACCGGCATCGGCCCCGGCGTTGATCCCGACATTGAATCCTGTGACGGAGGGGTCTGCGGCAAGAATTTGTTCGCGCTGTTCCTTGAGCAACGCCTGGATCGCGTTCAACTCGGGCTGATAGAGGTCGAAGTAATCGGCCACATGCCGCTTGGGGATGACCAGCGTGTGCATTGGGGTAACGGGAAATCCGTCACGGATCGCGTAGCAAAGCTCGTTCTCGGCGATGATCCTGTCTTCGCCGATTGTGCAAAATATGCAGGCTTGATCTCTAATGCCGTAGGAGGCCAGCACGTCCCGAAAATCGGTATCGTCCCTGTCTCGCTTGTTCGTGTTGCATGTGACGCAGAGCGCCTGAAAGTTGCTCAAGGCGTCGCTTCCGCCTTTGGCGCGTGGCACGATATGATCGACATGCAGGGCTGCCTGTTCTTCATGGGCCCCGCAAAGCTCACAGCGGTGTTTGGCCCGCTTTAGGACCTCATATCGAACCGAGCCCGGAACATAACCATCCGCAATGCCGCGGTGACCCCAGATGCCGTCACCCCGTTGATTGATATAGGCGGAAAGGCGTTGCTGGCAGAGCTCAATGAGCGCAGCGATTTCCTGATCAGACAGATCGCCGGCCGCAAGTTGGTATCCGACAATGCGGCGCCCATCCTTGATAGGCTCAATCACGCCATTTTGCGTGAGAACTTTGCCCACCATATTTTTGGTGCGGATCTCATAGTATTCCACCTGTGAGCGGTCGTAGCTCAGTAGTGCTTTCGCAACGTCTTCCGTCGAGGCAGTGCCACCCTTTTCCAGCAGAACCTGAAGCATGACCGGCTGATAAACATGCGACATCCGCATCTGTTCGCGAATGTAGGTCTCAAGCTGTTGAAAGGATAGGTTGCTTCTCATGACCCGAAGGTGGCCGATAAGTCGAGAAAAATCTAGCCTTGGTAATGCCTTGGAGCATCTGACGTGCTGCCAAACACCACTCCTGCCTGGTTCAGCCATGGCATCGGCGCGCATTCATTTAGCTGCACGACTGTCACAGCAATGGTCTCCCGCCCGCAGGTCAGGCGCTTCAGCACCTCCGGCGCAAGATAAGCCAGCCGCAACTGGCGGCTGACATGACGTTCGGCCAAACCAACGGCTTCAGCCAGTTCCTGGATTGTCGTGAATTCGCCAGTGTCCATGCGCCGCCGCCAGCCCCATGCCCGGCCGATGGCCCGCAGAATGTGCGGATCTTGGGCCTGATCCTCGCTCGGCTGATAGTCGGCGGGCGGCAGGATCTTTGGTCGCCCGTTCTTCTTTCGGACCTTCAGCGGGATCAGCACTCGGATTGTGTCGTCCTGCTTCGTCATTCTGCAGCCTCCAGCCTGCGGGGCACCACCATTTTGCGGATGACGCCCGAGATGCCCTCGCGCTGAATATCGACCTCGAGACCTGCGGCGGTGACCGTGACGCGCCGCACCAGCAACTGGATGATGCGGGCCTGTTCGGCCGGGAAGAGTTGCGACCAGAGCCCGTTGAACTCGTGCAAGGCGGCGATGGCATTGGCCTCGGATGCACCGCCGCTGTCGCGTTTCAGGGCGGCCAGCACCTGCGTGACGACCTCTGGTGTTTGCAGGATCCGCCGCACTTCGGTCACGACCGCGTCCTCAACCATTCCGGCGGCGAGCCGCATCGGCGCGGTTTCCTCACCGGTCTCGCGGTTCCGGATCACGTCCATCGACACATAGTAGCGATAGAGCTTCGCGCCCTTCTTGGTACTAGTGGGTGTCATGGCCGCGCCGGTGTCGCTGAAGATCAGCCCTTTCAGGAGAGCGGGGGTCCGCGACCGGCTGTTGTTGGCACGTTTGCGGGGGCTTTCCTGCAGGATGGCATGGGCCCGATCCCAGAGATTGTCGTCGATGATTGCGTCGTGCTCGCCGGGGTAGGCCGTGCCCTTGTGAACTGCCTCACCGCGATAAACGCGGTTCTTCAGGAGCCGGTAGAGATAGCCCTTGTCGATCAGCGTGCCCTGCTTATTGCGGAATCCCTCGCGGCGGAGTTCGCGTGCCAGTACCGTGGCGGAGCCGAGTTCAACAAACCGCTCGAAGATGCGCCGGACCGATGCGGCCTCGGCTTCGTTCACCACCAGCTTGCGATCCTGCACATCATAGCCGAGGGGTACATAGCCCCCCATCCAGATCCCGCGTTTGCGCGACGCGGCAACCTTGTCGCGGATTCGCTCTCCGATGACCTCGCGCTCAAACTGGGCAAAACTGAGCAGAATGTTCAGCGTCAGCCGCCCCATCGAGGTGGTGGTATTGAACGACTGCGTGACAGAGACAAAGGTGACACCATTGCGGTCGAAGATCTCGACCAGCTTGGAGAAATCCATCAGCGAACGGCTGAGACGGTCGATCTTGTAGACCACAACCACATCGACCAAGCCGTCCTCAATGTCCGTCAGAAGCTGCTTGAGGCCGGGGCGCTCAAGATTGCCGCCAGAGAACCCGCCATCGTCATAGCGGTCGCGGGTGGCGACCCAACCCTCGGACCGTTGGCTGGCGATGTAGGCCTCACAGGCCTCTCGCTGGGCGTCGAGGGTGTTGAACTCCATGTCGAGACCTTCTTCGGTCGACTTGCGAGTGTAGATGGCGCAGCGCAGGCGGCGGTTCGGGCGGTTCATACCCTCCATTATGCTTGCTCCCGCTTGCGCTCACGCAACCCGAAGAAGCGATAGCCATTCCAGCGTGTGCCGGTGATGGCGCGTGCCACTGCAGAGAGCGATTTGAACTTGCGGCCCTGCCAGTCGAAGCCGTCTTTCAGCACGGTTACGGTGTGCTCAACGCCGTCCCATTCGCGGATGAGCTTGGTGCCTGTGACGGGATTTCTGGGATCCGCGATCCGGTGCTTGCTCCGCGCATGTCCCTCGACCTCATCAGCCAGCAGATCCAGCATGCGGCGCGTTTCACGGTCGGGACCGCCGTAGGTCAGTTCCTGGATGCGATAGGCGATCCTGAATTCCAGGAACTTGCGGCTGTTGTTCGGCGCAGCCAGGCCGAAGAGCTTCTCCCATTCGGCCTTCAGATCCTTGACGGACATGGCCTTCAAGGCGGCCAGGCGAGCCAAGACTGGTTGATCAGTCTTTGGATCCAGACCTGGCTTTGCGGGCGTTATCTTATTGTCATGCTTCATCAATTCCTCCCAGCGGCAAACGTTTTGCATGACGACCACCGCTCTTTCGGGGCGAGAAGTCCACGAAACTGTCTCCGTCCTCGGCAGATAAATCGCTGGACTGTTCGGCGTTCAGGCGAATGACGCCTGCTGCCAAAATGCGACCGATTTCGGCGAGGCGCGCGTTCGCTGACATGCGTTCAGGGCAAAGAGGATTGGGCCCCGAAACCGGGGTTGAGAGATCATCAAGCATTGGAGCGCCTTTCGGGTTGTTGCCCTATCTGGGCTTCAAGTGGCGCTGGTATTCAAGTTAAAACAATGGGTTGCGGGGCTGGTGCGGGGTGCTGCGTGCAGGATCGGGTTTGTAGCGTGCGGCCCGTCAGTGCCGTGTCGCGGATTGGACCATCGAATCTGTGTCGAGTTTCAGGGCGGCCTTCCAAAGCGGCGTCTTGGTGAACAGGCTTTCTTGCGCGCGAAAGGACTTAGCGGGTCGGGTTTCCTGAAGCAGGCCTGTCCAGACAAGGGGGCGCAGGACCTGAGTGTAAAGACTGCCCATCATCTCATCGTAGCGTGGAAAGGGACAGGGATCGGGTTCACCGAACAAGATCTGTCGCAGGTAGGCGCCCGATGCGCCGTCCTCAGTCTCGACGTTGAGGACGTTGAGGAAGACGTCCCAGTTGCCCGGAAGCGTTTGGTCCGGGGTCCGTGACCAGCCCGAATGATCGATTTCAAACAAGTAAAACGGCGTAATGATGCCGAACAGACGGCCGGGATGATGGATCAGTTCCGCCCCTGACTTAGTCAGCTTGAAAATCCCTTTATAGTGCCGACCCATTTTCAGGGTGGTCAGCAGGAAGTGAATATCCCCGAGCGGCATGAATTCATGTTCTTTCAGAACCTTGTTGACGGCGAAGAGGTCCGCCTCGGTATGTCCGGGCCAGTCGAATTCCGCCGCGGCCCAGTGAACGAAATTGCGCTTGAAGGCTTTTGACGGGGTGAGGCCGATGGAACCATGCGCCTGGACGTAGGCGAAGGTTTTCAGAACCCCGCGCAAGAGCGGCGAGAAGCTCAAGGCTGGTTCATCGTCGGCGAGGGAGCGAAATTCGATCATCTCAAACCTCCCGTGCAAACCAGCGGATCCGCCCCACGATATTGATCTCGTCAGCCGTGCGCTCGTATTCGGGGTAATGCTTGTTGTCAGAAATCACGCGCACTGCTGGTGGCTCGCTATTCGGAACGTGCTGCAGGCGTTTGGCGACAAGTCCCATGCCGTCGTCGAGAACAAAGATACCTGGCGGGCTTGGCGCTTTGCGCGTCATGTCGACCAGAACCGTATCGCCTTCGAAGAGGGTGGGTTCCATGCTGTCGCCTTCGACCTTCATGATCCGCAGTTGCGAGGGTGATGCCTTGAGGCCGTGTTTGATCCACGATCTACGGAAGTGGTAGGCGCGTCCTGGCGCCTCATGTTCATCCAGAACAACGGAGCCGCCGCCCATTGAAGGCCTGACGCCCGCGTGGGTGATCGAAACGAAAGCATCGTCCGGGTTCTCGATGAACGGAGGGGTGCCTTCGACATTACCTATGCCGTGGATCAACCAGTCGAGTTCCACCTTCAAGACACGCGCGACCTCCGCGAGGCGGTCGATTCCAGGCCGCGTCGAGCGGCCACGCAGGATGTCGTAGACGAAGGAACGATTGACCCCGGCCATCTCGGCAACATGGGCAGGGCTCAGGCCGAGCTGGTTGGCACGGGCATGGAGACGGTCGGCGAGCGTGTGGTGGGCGTCCATGTTATCCCCAAGGAAGTGTGGATTAAATAGGATAAGATAGGATTGCGCGACGTTGGTCAAGACATTAGAACAAAAAAGGAACGGTTGCACGCAAGATTCGGGGGGCAGATGGATATAGAAAAGGCTTACTTCTCTCTGCCTGAGGTTCTCGAACGATGGTCCATTCCAGAGGATGATCTCGTCTATCTTGCTGAGAACGACCAACTGCGGCTGTCGATCCGGGTCTTCGACTTACCGCTCGAGATCGGGGGATACGAGGAAGATTCCGATGGCGCGCGGTTCCGTGTGCCAGAAGAGCGGCGATACTTCAGTGGCCTTCTTGATCTGCATGCCTGCGATGTCTTTCACTTGTTCCGGTCGGGCGAAGTGCGCTTGAGTGAGTTTCGCTCGGGCCCCTCAGGCTATGCTTGTCTCCAAGACGAATATGCGCCTCTCTACGTGGTGATCGGGGACCTTCTCCTGCGGCGTAGCGAGCGCGATCTTTATGAAATAAAGTCAGGTTTTTACGCTGGCAGCGGTAGTTGTGAGGACCGGAGCTTCATCGCCTCGCGTGACTACAAGGATGTGCGCTGCAACGGCCATCAGTTCCAATTGGGGCCCATACAGGCGGAAGTCGTGCGCGCGCTCCATGCGGCCGCGCAATCTGGTCAGCCCTGGCAGAGCGGAAAGCAGATCCTGGCAGCGGCCCGCTCGAAGAGCCTCAAGATGGCGGACGTTTTCAAGTCGAAGAAAAACTGGCGGGAGCTGATTCATTCGGATGGGCGCGGCAGCTACCGGTTGAGGGTCGACTAGGCGAACTACATCCCCTCAGGTGGGGGATGGCGGGGGGATCGAGAGGGGGATGAGCGGTGGATGCTCATCCCTCTTTCTCATTCGCCGCCTTGTTTCCAAGGGCCATCCCATCCCCCTCCGCATCCATCACCGATCCCGACGACATCCCACGTCAGGATTTCGCATCTTCGCTCTGTAATCATCAGAGGAGACAGAGATGCAGCAGAAACCCTGCCTCACACAAAAGGAGCTTGCGCGCCGCTGGACGATCTCACACCGCACGCTGGAGCGCTGGCGTTGGACCGGCCAAGGTCCGGCCTTCATGAAAATCGGTGGGCGGATCATTTACCGCCTCGAGGATGTGTTGGCACATGAAGAGGCACACTTACGCCAGACGGCCGACAGCCTGGACGCAGGGGTGGCGTGATGCAGTCCGAGGCACCAGACGACATCAGCTTCTGTGCCTGGGTGGCCCAGGCCGAGCCGGGCGCGGCCGTGATCTATCACCGTGGGTTCCTCGCGGTCGATGCGGCTTCGCTCATCTCAAAGCTGACACCTGACCAGAGGCGGGCACTGAGAGATCTCGCTGCTGCGGCTTGGCGGGCCGCCGAACAGGGGTTGGTCCATCTCGTCCAGGAACGGCTCGCCCCGGATCGCTTCGCCTATCTTGCGATCGCCCGATCGAGACCGACCACCCCAACCAAATCCATCGCCGAGCGGCTCTTGCCAGCCGCGTGACACTGAAGCCCCAGAATTGGAGACCTACATGGCTTACCCCGAAAATATCCCGAGCGTGGATGACATGCTCAACATGCCAGTGACAGAACTGGCGCTCATGCCTCCGTCGCTACTTGCCGCTGTTCAGGCGGAAATCGATACCGCCGCTGCGCGCATGAAAGCGGTGACCGAGCGCTTCGCCCTCGCTCTGGAGGTGCGTTATGCTGACCGTGCTGCTGAGTGCCGTTACGACGCGGGCAAGGACACGGGCACGATCCGCTTTGCAGATGGCGGTGTCACCGTGATTGCCGACCTGGCGAAACGGATCGACTGGGATCAGGCGAAACTCGCCCAGATAGCTGAAAACATCGCCTCGGCTGGCGAAGATCCGTCCGAGTTCATCGACACCACGTTGAAGGTGTCCGAGCGCAAATACACGGCGCTTCCAGAGTCGTGGCGCAAAGGGTTTGAGCCTGCGCGCACGGTCCGCACCGGCAAGCCCAAGTTCCGGTTGGTCTTGAGCGAGGAGATGCACTGATGGCTATCTCTCTCGCATCTTTGCGCACCAGCTCGGTGCTCCAGCCGCCGCGCATCCTGATCCACGGGGTTGCCGGGGTCGGAAAATCCACCTTCGCGGCTGGCGCGGGCGCGCCTGTGTTCATCATGACCGAGGACGGCCTCGGTAAGCTGCAGGTTCCGCATTTCCCGCTGGCGACCAGCTATGCCGAGGTGGCAGAAGCACTTGAACCGCCCCTTGTTTGGCGGAGACCCAGAAGTAAGGATACTGGGTTATGGAAAAGAAGAACTTTGGGAAGAGATATCCGGACGAACTACGTGC
>NZ_QBKU01000016.1 GCF_003054325.1 Sulfitobacter mediterraneus | reverse complement strand
TAAACCAGTGTTTCGTCAGCACCCAGATCGCGGCAGAACTGCGCTTTTTCCTCGGAAGATACGGCGGCGATGACCCGTGCGCCTGCGGCTTTGCCCAGTTCAATCGCGGCGGCACCCACACCGCCTGCGGCACCGAGGATCAACAGGGATTCGCCCGGCTGGATCGCGGCGCGATCCTTGAGAGCGTGATGGGAGGTACCATAGGTCAGGATGAGGCAGGCGGCCTCCTCATAGGGCATGGCGTCGGGGATTTTGATGACCTGTTTGGCGTCGGCCAAAACATGGGTGGCAAAACCGCCAAAACCGGTGAGCGCCAGCACGCGGTCGCCCACGGCAACCTCTGTCACCCCCTCGCCAAGCGCCTCAACCTCGCCGGCGATTTCACCGCCCGGCGCAAAGGGACGGGGCGGTTTCATCTGGTACATATCGCGGATGATCAGCGTGTCGGGAAAGTTCAAACCGGCGGCATGAACGCGCACGCGCACCTGGCCTTTTTTCGGCTCTGGCGTGGGCAATTCCTCCAAAACCAGCGTTTCTGGTCCTCCGACCTCTTTGCTTAGCATTGCTTTCATTGGGGCGTCTCCTTTGCCGAAATTTCGGTCAGTAGGGGACGTAGCGTTCCGTCTTGTCAATCAAATTTCGAAATGCAATTCTGCTATGCGGAACTGACGCAGCGTGACTTGCGCTGTGCCAAGGGAGGAAATCAAAATGAGCGGCAATCAGACCGTAGAAGCCTTTCGCGCGGAGCTGCGCGGCTGGCTCGAAGATAACTGTCCCCAAGAGATGCGGGACGGGGGCATGTCCGAGGATGCGATTTGCTGGGGCGGGACGCAATGGACGTTTTCATCATCTGCGCAAAAAGACTGGTTGGAGCGGGCGGCGGCCAAGGGTTACACCGTGCCAACATGGCCTGTGGAATATGGCGGCGCAGGGCTGAACCGCGAAGAAGAAAAGGTGTTTCACGAGGAAATGGCGCGGATCAACGCGCGGTCTCCTTTGCAGAGCTTTGGCATCTGGATGCTGGGCCCGGCGCTGCTGCACTTTGGGACGCATGAGCAAAAGCTGCACTATTTGCCACCCATCGCCCGTGGCGAGATCCGCTGGTGTCAGGGTTATTCAGAGCCGGGCGCGGGGTCCGATCTGGCCTCTGTGCAGACCAAAGGCGCCGATCAGGGCGATCACTGGCTGGTCAACGGGCAGAAAATCTGGACCTCTTATGCGGACAAGGCCGACTGGATTTTTGCACTGATCCGTACGGACACAGATGCGCCCAAACATAAGGGCATTTCGTTTCTGTTGATTGATATGAACGATGCGGGTGTCGAGACGCGGCCGATCAAGATGATCTCGGGCATTTCGCCGTTTTGCGAGACGTTTTTCTCGGATGTGAAGGTGCCCAAGCACCAGATCGTTGGCGAGGAAAACCGCGGCTGGGATGTGGCGAAATATCTGCTGACCCACGAGCGTGAAATGATCTCTGGCGGCGGGGCTGGCCTGTCGGGCGGGGGCCGGGAGCTGGGTGCTATTCTGGCGGAAAGCGCGGGTGAGGACGGTTTGACCGATGCAACCCTGCGCGCGGATGCGATGCGCTGCGAGATTGATGCGCTGGCCATCGGGCTGACGCTGGAGCGGTACAAGGATCAATCCGAAGCGGGGCAGGGGGCCGGTGATGCCTCTGCGATGTTGAAATACATGGGGACCGAGCTGAACAAACAGCGGCATGAGCTGTTGATGAATGCAGGCGGCAGTGATGCGCTGGAATGGGACGGACCATTGGGCAACCGCGCCGGTGACTGGCTGCGGACCAAGGCCAATTCGATTGAGGGCGGCACCAGCGAGGTGATGCTGTCGATTGTGTCGCGGCGTGTATTGGGACTTCCGGGGTAGAGACATGGCAAAACTAGTGATGACCGAAGACGAGACCATGCTGGCGGACAGTGCCCGCGGTTTTCTGGATAGCGAAGCGCCGGTGAAGGCGCTGCGGGATCTGCGCGATGCGGGCAAGACCCACGATGCAGCGCTGTGGAACAAGATGGCCGATATGGGCTGGGCCGGGGTGCTGGTTCCGGAAAGCGCGGGCGGATCTGACATGGGGTCGGCGGCGGCAAATGTGCTGGCGCATGAGATGGGCAAGACCTTGGTGGTCAGCCCGTTTTTGTCCACGGCGGTGATTGCCGCGACCGCGCTGCGGCAGGTCAGTGATGCACGGACCGAGGCGGCCTTGGCCAAGATAGCGACCGGCGATGTGACCTATGCACTTGCGGTGGATGAGGGGACGAAATTCGACCCTAACGCGGTGCAAATGACGGCCAAATCGGATGGCAACGGTTTTCGCCTGTCCGGGAAAAAGCAATTTGTGGTTGATGGCGGATTGGCCGATCGGTTGTTGGTTCTGGCGCGGACGGACAACGGGCTGAGCCTGTTTGACATTCCTGCAGACCGCGCTGGTGTGACCCGCGATGCCAGCAATATGATTGACGACCGCGATGCGGCGCGGATCACTTTTGAGGATGTCGAGGCGACCGGTGATGATCTGCTGGGCACAGTGGATCAGGCGATGGATGTGCTGCGCCCCGCGCTTCAGGCGGGACAGGCGGCACTGGCGGCAGAAATGTCGGGGCTGACGGCGGGAGCCTTTGGCATGACCGTTGGCTATCTGAAAGAGCGCAAGCAGTTCGGCATGGAGATTGGCCGCTTTCAGGCGCTGCAACACCGCGCGGCGCATCTGTGGTGCGAGATCGAGGTGACGGCTTCGGCGATCCTGCATGCGGGGCGGATGCTGGACCATGATCCCGAAAACGCCGCGCTGGCGGTGTCACTGGCCAAGGCGCGGGCGACGGCCACGGCGCAGCTTGCGGTGCAAGAGGGCGTTCAGATGCATGGCGGGATCGGCATGACCGATGCCTTTGACATGGGGTTTTATATGAAACGGGCGCGGGTTGGCGCGGAGTGGCTGGGTGATTACAGCTATCACGCCGAACAGGTCGCAGCATTGAGAGGATTCTGAGGATGGATATCAACAGTCTGTTTGGTCTTGAGGGCAAAACCGCCCTTGTGACAGGTGGCGCGACCGGCATCGGGCGTATGGCCGCCGAGGGTTTGGTCCGTGCCGGGGCGACGGTTTTACTGGCCAGCCGCAAAGAGGGCGCTTGCGCGGCGGTGGCCGAGGAGCTGAACGCGCTGGGGGCGTCTGGCAAGGCAATCGGATTTGTCGGCGATGTCGGCAGCGAGGCGGGCATTGATGCGCTGGTGGCCGAAGTGTCATCGCGCACAGACAGCCTGCATATCCTGATGAACAATGCCGGGATCACCTGGGGCGCGCCCCTGGGCCAGTTTCCGCATCATGCCTGGGAAAAGGTGATGAACGTCAATGTGGCGGGCATGTTTGATCTGACGCAGAAGCTGTTGCCGATGCTGATTGGGTCTTCTTCGGCGGATGATCCGGCGCGGGTGGTCAATGTCGGCTCTGTCATGGGCGAACGGGAGATGGGCGACGGTGCCTATTCCTATTCCATGTCAAAGGCGGCGGTGCATCACATGACCCGTATCTTGGGCAAGGAGTTGGCCGGGCATCATGTGACAGTGAACGCGCTGGCACCGGGGCCGTTTGTCAGCCGCATGACCGCCTTTGCGACCCATGATGAGGATATGCGCAGCAAGGTGGGTGACGATGTGCCGTTGAAACGGGTGGGCCGCGATGAGGATATCGCAGGCTGCATGTTGTTCCTGTGCGGGCAAGGCGGCAGTTACATCACCGGTGCGATCATACCGGTCAGTGGCGGTATCAACGTGATGAGCGGGCCGAATATCTTTGAACAGGCGCTGCACTGATGGGCGAGATCAGGTTTGAAGGACGTGTTGCGATTGTTACGGGTGCGGGCACCGGTTTGGGCCGGTCGCATGCATTGGGTCTGGCGGAACGCGGGGCCAAGGTTGTGGTCAATGATCTGGGCGTGGCGCGGGACGGGTCCGGTGCATCATCCGAGGCAGCAGAGGCGGTGGTGGCCGAGATCCGCGCGATGGGCGGCAAGGCGATGGCCCATGGCACGGATGTATCGGACGAGGCAGGCGTCAAGGATATGGTCGCGCAGGCGATGGATGCCTGGGGCCGCATCGATATCGTGGTGAACAACGCAGGCATTCTGCGTGACAAGACGTTTGCCAAGATGGAGATGGCCGATTTCCGCAAGGTGGTGGATGTGCATCTGATCGGGTCGGCGAATGTGGCTCATGCCTGTTGGCCGATCATGCGCGAACAGAAATACGGGCGGATTGTGCTGACCTCCTCTGCCTCGGGGCTTTATGGCAACTTTGGGCAGTCCAACTATGGTGCGGCCAAGGCGGCGATGATGGGGCTGATGAATGTGCTGCATCTGGAAGGGGCGCGGGACAATATCCGGGTGAACACGCTGGCCCCCACGGCGGCGACGCGGATGACCGAAGATCTGCTGCCCGCCGAGGCGCAGGCCTTGCTGGCGCCCGAGACGATCACGCCGGGGCTGCTCTATCTGGTGAGCGAGGACGGACCAAGCCGGGTGATCCTTGGTGCGGGGGCTGGGAGTTTCTCACAGACGCAGGTCTACGAAAGCACGGGCATCACTTTGATGGATGAGGACAACACACCCGAGGCGGTGGCGGCGCAGTTTGACCAGATCACCGATCCGGCGGGGCATGTGGAAATGACCGATGCCTTTAGCCAGACCCGCAAATATGCGTTGAATGCGGCCAAGGCGCGTGGGCTGAAGCTGGAATGGTGATGGCTGGCGACCCCTGCGCATTGCGTCTGTAATGCGATTTGCCAACAAACGGGGCGGATTTTCCCGCCCTTTGACTGTGAACATGAACGATGCCGGAGGCCCTATGCCGCGTGACGATTCCCACTTACCCAAAGCCCTGCAAGGGCTGCGCATTCCCTTGATTGCCTCACCGTTGTTTATCATTTCGGTGCCCGAATTGGTGATCGCCCAGTGTAAGGCGGGCATTGTCGGATCGTTCCCGGCGTTGAACGCGCGGGAAGCGGAGGGCGAACATCCGCTGCTTGATACATGGCTGACCCAGATCCGCGAAGAACTGGACCGCCACAACCAAGCCAACCCGGACCGCCCTGCCGCGCCATATGCGGTGAACCAGATTGTGCATCGGTCCAACGGGCGGCTTGATCGGGATCTGGAGATTTGTGCCAAACATGACGTGCCGATCTGGATCACCTCGCTGGGTGCGCGGGTGGAGGTCAACGAGGCGGCGCATTCCTGCGGCGGGATCGTTTTGCATGACGTGATCAACAACACCTTTGCCCGCAAGGCGATTGAAAAAGGCGCAGATGGTTTGGTGGCTGTGGCGGCTGGCGCGGGCGGTCATGCGGGGGCGCAGTCGCCCTTTGCATTGATGCGGGAAATCCGCGAATGGTTTGACGGGCCGGTGGCCTTGTCTGGCGCGATTGCAACGGGTGAGTCGTTGTTGGCGGCGCGGGCGTTGGGGGCGGATCTGGGATACACCGGATCACCGTTCATCGCCACGGATGAGGCCAATGCCGATCAGGGCTACAAGGATATGATCGTGGGCTCTGGCGCAGAAGATATCGTTTATTCTTCGCTCTTTACTGGCGTTTGGGGCAATTACCTCAAAGGGTCGGTTGAGGCGGCGGGCATGGATCCGCAAAACCTTCCGACGGCGGATGCCTCTTCGATGAACTTTGGCCAAGACCGCGAAAAGCCAAAAGCGTGGAAAACCATCTGGGGCTCTGGTCAAGGGATTGGCGCGATCAAGTCGGTTGGGCCTGCGGGGGATATCGTTGACCGGATGGAAGCGGAATATCTGGCGGCGGGTCAAAAGCTGGCGGCGGAGTTCGCCTAGTGGCCGAGCTGCTGGTCATCCGCCACGGGCAGGCCTCTTTTGGGCAGGACAATTACGATGTGTTGTCGGATCTGGGGCATGCGCAATCGGCGGCGGTGGGCCAGATGCTGCGCGATGGTGGATGGGTGCCGGACCGGTTGGTCACCGGCACGCTAAAGCGGCAACGTGATACATTGACCTCGATGGGGTTTGACGGCGGCGCGGCAGAAGAACATGCCGGGCTGAACGAATATGACTTTGCTGATCTGCTGAACGCGCGGTTCAAGGGGCAGGTGCCGGACGTGGTGAAAGGCGATCGCAAAACCCATTTCCGCACCCTGCGCGAGACAGTTTTTGACTGGCAGGATGCGGCCTTTGACGGGGCCAGTGAGACCTATGCCGACTTTGCCGCACGGGTTGAGGCGGCGCGGGAATTTGCCACGGATACGCAGGCCAAGCGGGTCTTGGTGATCAGTTCCGGCGGGGTGATTGGCCAGATGACAGCCACGGCCCTTGGCGCGCCTGCGCGGCAGATGATGCAGTTGAACTTGCAGATCAAGAACACCGCAATGACGCGATTTATGTTTTCAGGGCCAATGTTTTCGTTGCATGAATTTAACGCAACACCGCATTTTGCCTCTGCGGCGGGCGCAAAACTGCTGAGCTATAGTTAGAAAAACGGGGATGAGCGTGGACACACAAACACTCGATCAAGCGGCGGTCAGCGCCTATCTGGAACAGCATCTGCCCGGATTTGCAGGGCTGAGCGAGGTGACAAAGTTTCAGGGGGGGCAATCCAACCCCACGTTCCTGTTGACCACACCCAAAGACAATTACGTGCTGCGCCGCAAACCGCCGGGGGTCTTGTTGAAATCGGCCCATGCGGTGGACCGGGAATACCGGGTGCAAAAGGCGCTGGCGGGCACGGATGTGCCAGTCGCCAAGATGTATCTGCTGTGTGAAGACGACGATGTGATCGGATCGGCGTTTTATATCATGGAGCAGGTCGCAGGCCGCAACATCACTGATCCCGCGATGCCGGATTTCAGCACCGCAGATCGCGGCGCCATCATCGACGAGATGAACCGCGTTCTGGCAGCGTTGCATCAGGTGGATATTGATGCGGTTGGGCTGTCCGATTATGGCCCTGAGGGCAATTACTTTGAGCGGCAGGTGGGCCGCTGGTCCAAGCAATATCGCGCCTCGGAAACCGAAAAAGTGCCGGCGATGGATCAATTGATGGATGCGCTGGTGGCGGAGCGGCCCGAAGATGACGGGCAGCGCACATTGGTGCATGGCGATTACCGGATCGACAACATGATGTTTGATGCAACGGGCACCCAATGCCGTGCGGTGCTGGATTGGGAATTGTCCACGATTGGTCACCCGTTTGCCGATCTGGCCGGGGTGATTATGCAATGGCAAATGCCCACAGGCACCGAAGGGCGCGGGATGGGCGGGCTGGACCGCGCCGCGCTCGGCTTGCCCAGCGATCAGGAGTTTATCGCGGCTTATTGCGCGCGTCGGGGTCTGAACGGGATTGATCATTTCGGGTATTATCTGGGGTTTTGTTTCTTCCGCATGGCGGGGATCATTCAGGGCGTTCTGAAACGCGCCATTGACGGCAATGCGTCCAACCCTGAAAGAGCGATCAAGCTGGGGCAATATGTGCCGGTGTTTGCGCAACACGGGCTGGATGCGCTGAAGCGGGGATAAAGCGATGCATGACATGGACGCAGATCAGGCAGAGGGTAAGGACAGGAATTTTGTCACCTCTCTGGCCCGTGGATTGGAGATTCTGCGGTGTTATCGCGACAATGAACCTTCGCTGACCAACAGCGATTTTTCGGACCGCACCGGCCTGCCCAAGGCGACGATCTCGCGGTTGACCTATACCCTGTGCGAGCTGGGGTATCTGGTGGCGGATGAACGGGTCGGCACCTACCGTTTGGGCGCGGGGGTGCTGCAACTTGGGTTTGGGGTGCTGGCGTCGATGGACATCAATGACCGCGCCAAACAGGAAATGCAGGCGCTGCGCCGCGGGCCTAATTCCTACATCACCGTGGCTTTGGGTGAACAGCACGGGCTTGATGTTGTGTATCTGGCCACGGCCAATTCCTCGGAAGGGGTTTCCCTGTCGATCCGGGTGGGGTCAAGGTTGCCGGTGTTTCATTCCGCGATTGGCCGGGCGATCCTTGTCGGGATGGAGGACGATCACCGCGAGGCGGTTTTTGAGATTGCCGGACGCCAGGATCCGGAGGTCGAGGCCGAGGGCCGGGAACACTATGCCGAGGCCAAAGCCGAGTTTGGTGACAAGGGATTTTGCACCGGTTACGGACGCTGGCGCAGTGACGTAAATGGCATCGCGGTGCCGGTGTTTTCACTGACCGGCGCGCGCACCTATGGGCTGAATGTCGGGGGGCCGTCCTTTCGGGTGAAAAAGCGCCAGTTGGAAAGCGTCTATGCGCCGCTTCTGATCAAGGCGGCCGAGGCAATCAGCGTCCGGCGGTGAGCCGCGCCGCCAAGAATCGAAACCAAAGTCACGGATCACAGTTTCGCTAAGCGGAACAAAACCAAAAATCTCTTCCGATTTCCGTAGCGTCACTTTGCGCAAACAAGGCGAGATAAAAGTGATCAAACCACGCATTATCGCGTGGTTTTTCCGGTTTTGATCTGACCGCTCGCCGCGAACAAACATCTGTTTCGCGCCGCAATACCCTTTGCAAAACAAAGAAAAAGTAAAATTTTTCAATAGGTTAGCTTTGCTCTTGTTCTGGGTCATGGCGGTTGTTTGGGATCATTGCGATGGGGTGTCAGGGGCTTGAAATCCCTGCCCAATCCGGGCTGGCGCGTCCTGCCAACAGCCTTGACTTTGAATGGGGGTATGCAAGTCTTTCCAAGCGGCTCAGGGCTCATGAAAAAATATTGCCAAAGTCGTCATAGGGAGGATGAAAATGAAAAATATTACCAAACTGGGTGCGGTTTCCGCGCTTTCGTTGATCGTCGGGGCCACAGCGGCCTTTGCTGACAACATCAAAATTGCATTTATTGACCCGCTGAGCGGCCCATTTGCCAGCACCGGCACCAACGGCCTGCACCAGTACCAATTTGCGGCTGACCACATGGTCAACGAAAAGGGCGGTGTTCTGGATGGCCAGAACTTTGAAATCGTGCCTTTCGACAACAAGATCAGCCCCAAGGAATCGCTGATCCAGCTTCAGGTCGCGATTGACCAAGGCATCCGTTACATCGCGCAGGGCAACAGCTCGGGCGTGGCGAACGCGCTGACCGAAGCGATTGCAAAGCATAACAAGCGTAACCCAGACAGCCGGGTTCTGTTCCTGAACTATGCGGCGGTTGATCCGGCGCTGACCAATGACAAGTGCAACTTCTGGCACTTCCGTTTCGACGCCAATGCCGACATCAAGATGGACGCGCTGACAGATGTGATGGCCGCTGATGACAGCATGAAGAAGGTCTATATCATCGGTCAGGACTATTCCTTTGGTAAGGCCGTTGCGGCCGCTGCCGTTGCGAACCTGTCCTCAAAGCGTCCTGACGTTGAAATCGTCGGCAACGAATTGCACCCGATCGGCAAGGTGAAGGACTTCACCCCTTATGCCCGTAAGATCGTTGCGTCCGGCGCGGATGCGATCATCACCGGCAACTGGGGCGCAGACATGTTGGGCCTTGGCAAATCGGTGATCGAGAACGGCTATGAAGGCCCGATCTTTACCTATTATGCGGCCGGTTCCGGTATGACTGCTGCCTTTGGTGAAAGCGCCAAAGACCGCATTCGCCTGATCTCTCAGGGCGGCATCAACCCGATTGCCACCGAAGAGGCCCGCGCGACCTATGATGCGTTTGAGGCCAAGTACCCCGAAGGCAACATCGACCAAAGCCGGATCTTCAACGTGATCGGCATGTTGGCGCAGGCCATCGAAGGGGCCGGCACAGCGGATGATGTTGTTGCCGTGGCCAAGCAGCTGGAAGGTATGGAGTACGATTCCATGTGGGGCGGCAAGATCTTCATGCGTCCACAGGATCACCAGGCGATCCAGGATATGCATGTGGGTGTCCACACAAACGAGAACATCGACTTTGACTATGACAACTCTGGTTACGGTGTATTCACCGAATCCACAGTGACAATGGCGTCGATGGACAGCCCGACCACTTGTAAGATGAAGCGCCCATAAGACCTGAGCGTTCTTCTCTTCTTTTCCGCACCGCTGACACACAGCGGTGCGGAACTCATTGCAAATAAATATCCTATCCCTCGGGGGACCTGATGGAACTCATCCTCGTCAATGTGATCGACGGGCTTGTGACCGGATTGCTGTTGTTCATGCTTTCCGCCGGCCTGACGCTTATTTTCTCTATGATGGGCGTGCTGAACTTTGCACATGCCAGCTTTTACATGCTGGGCGCCTATTTTGCCTATCAGATCAGCCTCGCCCTTGGGTTTTGGGTTGGCTTGTTGATTGCGCCCTTGATCGTGGGTGTGATGGGGGCAGGTGTCGAAAGATACGGCCTCAGGCGGGTCCACCAATACGGCCACGTGCCCGAGCTGATTTTCACCTTTGGTCTGGCGCTGCTGATCGAAGAGCTGGTGCAGTTTGTCTGGGGCAAGAACCAGATGGCCTATGACATCCCCGATATTTTGAATTTCACTGCCTTTTCCATCGCGGGCAATTCGATCCCTGCCTACAAGATCTTTATGATCTTCATTTCGGTCGGGATCTTCATGGGGCTGCTCTATGTCCTGACCAAAACACGGGTTGGCATGATCATTCAGGCCGCGCTCAGCTATCCGCGCACGGTTGAGGCGCTGGGGCACAATGTGCCGTTGATCTTTATGGGTGTGTTTGGTGTGGGCACAGCATTGGCCGGGGTGGCCGGTGTGATTGCCGGGCCGGTTCTGGGCACGTTTCCGGGCATGGCCTTTGTGCTTGGCTCGATCGTGTTTGTGACCATTGTGATTGGCGGTCTCGGATCGCTTTGGGGGGCGCTTGTGGCCTCTCTGCTGATCGGCTGGATCACGACCTTTGCCAAATCCTACAACATCGCGATGTCTGATATCCTGAACGGGATCGGCATCGCCACACCTGAGAACCTGAGCGACAATATGTTCCGCGACCTATGGACCGTCACCAGCCCACAGATTGCAGATATCCTGCCCTATATCCTGATGGTGCTGATCCTGATCTTCCGCCCAGCGGGCCTCTTCGGAAAGCGTGAATCATGAACGATCAGCTGAAGACAGATCCGAGCAAACCAGCCCAGCGGATGCGGGCCGGTTCGATGACATTGACCCTTGGCCCATGGATTGTGGCGGCCATTGCATTGTTGGTGATGCCCTACATCTTTACCTCCAATTCGGCGCTGACGATCATGAACCAGATGTGGATCACGGTGGTTTTTGCGCTGGCCTATAACATGCTGCTGGGGCAGGGGGGCATGTTGTCCTTTGGCCATGCGGTTTACATGGGTCTTGGCGGGTTTTTCTGTATGCACCTGATGAACTACATCGAGGACTTTGGCCTTGCCTTCCCACTGCCGCTGCTGCCGCTGTTTGGTGGTCTGTTCGGCATGGGGTTCGCGATGATCATTGGCTCTTTCTCGACCTCTGGCGCGGGCACGCGGTTCGCGATGATCTCGCTTGGGGTGGGCGAATTGATTGCGGCCTGTTCCGTGATCATCGTGGCCTTCTTTGGCGGAGAAGAAGGGATCTCGGGCGACCGGACCTATGGTTTGCCGTTCTTCGGGGTCGAGTTCCTCAAGCAGATTGAAGTGTATTATCTGATTTCTTTCTGGCTGATGCTGTCGGCGGTGCTGATGTATCTGTTCTCGCGCACGCCGGTGGGCCGGATGGCCAATGCGGTGCGCGACAATCCTGAACGGGCGCAGTTCCTTGGCTATTCCGCACGTTGGGTCCGGTTCTACAGCTTCTGCGCGTCGGGCTTTTTCTGCGGGATTGCAGGCGGGCTCTTTGCGATCAGCTATGAGATCCTGACCGAAGAAAACCTCAACGCAACCTCATCGGGTGTGATCCTGCTGGTGACCTTCCTTGGCGGTGTCGGGTTCTTCTTTGGGCCGATCATCGGGGCGATTGCGTTTACCCTGCTGCAAACCGTGCTCAGCCTTCAGACCGAACTTTGGGCGATCTACGTTGGCGGGTTGTTCCTGGCGACTGTGATGTTCTTCCCCGGCGGTTTGGCAGGTCTGATGATGATGCATGTGCCGGCCCTGAGGTTGGGCAAGGCTGGCGGATTGGTCATGCCCTATATCAAGACATTGATCCCCGGCGCGATTGGGGTTCTGGGGGTTTGTGCCCTGATCGAGATGACCTTTCACTTCCGGCATGCGGCCAAAGGCGATCATGAGATGACCCTGTTCTGGACCACCTTTGACAGTCACACGGTGATGCCATGGCTGATCGCGGGCATTGTCGCGGCTGTTGGTCTTGGGGTGGCGCGGGCCACCGCACCGGCAATGAAAGAAGCATGGGACGAGGCCAACACGGCGGGAGGTGCGTCATGAGCACAGCAGCACTTGAACTGACCGGGCTGAAGAAAAGCTTTGGCAAGGCTGAAATCATCCGCGGCATTGATCTGTCGATTGGCAAGGCCGAGCGGCACGCGATCATCGGGCCAAACGGCGCGGGCAAATCGACGCTGTTCAACCTGATCACGGCGCGGTTTCCGCCCTCCGCTGGCACGGTGAAATTGCACGGCGAGGATTTGGCGGGGCTGGAGCCCTATCAGATCAATCGCAAAGGCCTGTCGCGGTCTTTCCAGATCACCAATATCTTTCCCAAGATGACGGTGTTTGAGAACGTGCGCTGCGCTTTGCTGTGGTCGCAGGGGTACAAATATTCGTTCTGGAACCTTGTGAACCGCAGCCGCGCCTTGACCGAGGGCGCCGAAGCGATCCTTGAACAGATCAATTTGCTGGAACGGCGCGATTTGCCTGCGGGCACCTTGTCTTATGCCGAACAGCGGGCGCTGGAGATCGGGATCACCATCGCGGGCGGCGCGGATGTGATCATGCTGGATGAACCCACCGCCGGGATGAGCCATTCGGAGACAGACTATATCACCGACCTGATTATGAAGGTCACTGAGGGCAAAACCCTGATCATGGTGGAACATGACATGGGCGTGGTCTTTGGCCTTGCTGACCGGATCAGCGTGCTGGTTTACGGCGAAATCATTGCGACGGGCAAACCCGAAGACGTTCGCGCAGACCCCAAGGTACAAGAGGCCTATCTGGGTGCCGCATTGGAGGCAGAACACTGATGATCGAAATCACAGATATGCATGCCTATTATGGCAAGTCGCACATCCTTCAGGGTGTGAACATGAATGTGCAGGAAGGCGAGATTGTCGCGCTTCTGGGGCGCAATGGCGTGGGCCGGTCCACCACCTGCAAGGCGATAATGGGCGAGGTCGAGCCGAAAGGTTCGGTCAAGTTCAGAGGTCAGGAAATCGCAGGCAAGAAAGCCTTTGAAATAGCCAATATGGGCATCGGATATGTGCCCGAGAACCGGGATATTTTCCCCGGTTTGACGACCCGCCAGAACCTGATCCTTGGCCTCAAGCCGGGGCAGAAGGATGGCGAGGGGCGCTGGTCGATGCAGAACATGTTCGACATGTTCTCGAACCTGAATGAACGCGCGGATGTTGAGGCATCGGTGTTGTCTGGCGGTGAACAGCAGATGTTGACCATGTGCCGGACCTTGATGGGGGATCCTGAGTTTGTGATGATCGACGAGCCGACAGAGGGTCTGTCGCCGCAGATGACGATGAAGGTGGCCGAGGTGCTGCAAGAGATCGCAAATCGCGGAATTTCGACCCTTCTGGTGGAACAGAAACTGGCCATTGCCATGGATATTGCGCACCGCGTTTATGTCATGGGCCATGGTCAGGTGGTGTTTGAGGGCACACCGGCAGAGTTGCGCGAACGTGACGATGTGCGCAAAGAATGGTTGGAAGTTTAACACCATCCCGGAGCGAATCCAAAGATGAGCAGATTTGACGCAGGCAGGTTGACCCGGATCGGGACGTGGATGCAGTCATATCTGGACAAGGACCGTTTTGCCGGCTGTTCGGTTTTGATCGCCAAGGGCGGCGCGGAACAGTATTTCCACAGCTGCGGAATGCGCGACATGGCGGCGGGCCTGCCGTTTGAGCGGGATACCGTGGCGCGGATTTATTCAATGACCAAACCGATCACCTCGGTGGCCTTGATGATGCTGGCGGAGCGGGGGCTATTTCACCTTGATGCGCCGGTGTCGGATTTCATTCCATCCTTTGCCGAGGCACGGTGCCTGATCCCGGATGCGGCGGATATTTCGCAGACCGAACCCTGCGCCCCGCCAACGCTGCACCAATTGGCGACCCATACATCGGGTCTCAGCTATCCGTTTAATCCCGGCCTGTTGGCACGGGCGATGGACGGCGAGGATCTGTTGTTCAAGCCTGATCAGGGACCGCTGGCTGCGATGACAGACCGCGTTGCCGCGCTGCCGCTTGCGTTTCGACCGGGCAGCCGCTGGGAATATTCGGTGGGCATTGATGTACTGGGCCGGGTGATTGAGGTGGTGACGGGCAAGACGCTTGGGCAATTTCTGACCGAGGAAATTTTTGAACCTTTGGGCATGCACGAGACCCGATTTTCGGTGCCGCCCCAAGCGGTTGATCGGTTTTCCGCGCTTTATACGCCGCTGGCCGGCGACAGTTTTTCGGTCAGCGCGGTTAAGACGGGTGGTGATCCGTTGCGCCAAGTGGATCACGCGAGCAAATCACCGTTCCTCAACGCCTCCATGCATTCGGGCGGTGGCGGTCTGGTTGGCACGATTGACGATTATCTGAAGTTTGCCGAGATGTTGCGCACCGGCGGGCAGGGGCTTTTGTCGCCCAAAACGCTGGCCTTTATGATGCGCAACCATCTGCCGGGGGATATTGCATCCATGGGTCCGCAAAGCTTTGCCGAGCAGCCGATGGAGGGCATGGGCTTTGGCATTGGCGGCGCGGTGGTGCTGGAACCGGGCCGTGCCCGCAGCCCCGGATCGGTGGGCGATTTCAGTTGGGGCGGCATGGCCTCGACCTTTTTCTGGATAGATCCGGTGGAGGAATTGAGCGTGGTGTTCTTTACCCAGTTGTCACCCAGCAGTTCTTATCCCGCCCGTCCCCAGCTCAAGGCGTTGGTACATGGAGCATTGATGTGACCGCCAAAATCCTCTGGACCCCAAGCCCGGACCGCGCCGCGGCCTCGACCATGGCGCAGTTTGAACGCTGGGTGCAGGACAATCGCGACCTGACGTTTGACGATTACAACGCCATGTGGCGGTGGAGCATTGACGATCTTGACGGGTTCTGGTCCGCGATTTGGGAGTTTTTTGACGTTCGCGCCAGCCAGCAGCCGGAGACATTTATCGCCAAACGGCAAATGCCGGGCGCAGAATGGTGCCCCGGTGCGCGGCTGAACTATGCCGATCAGATCGTCAAACACGCCGAAAACCGCCCCGATGAAATTGCGCTGGTGGTGCAGTCGGAAACCTTTGGGCGCAGTGAGACAACCTGGGGCGCATTGCGCGATCAGGTTGCCTCTGTCGCGGATCATCTGCGCGGGATGGGCGTGGAGAAGGGCGACCGTGTTGTCGCGATCCTGCCCAATACAGAGGTGGCGCTGATTGCCTTTCTTGCCACGGCAAGCCTTGGCGCGGTTTGGTCGCTTTGTGCGCCGGATATGGGCCATGTTGCGATCCTTGACCGGTTTACCCAGATCGAACCCAAGGTTTTGATTGCGCAGGATGGCTATGTGCATGCGGGCAAGATGACGGACCGCCGCGATGTGCTGGCGCAGATTGGTGCGGCACTGCCTTCGGTGGATCATTTTGTGACTGTTGCCGTGGCGGGGGATTTGCCGGGTGGCCATGTGGCGTGGGATGATTTGATCCACGGTACGGGCGCATATGCCAGCACCCATGTGGCTTTTGATCACCCGCTTTGGATTGTCTATTCCTCTGGCACCACCGGCAACCCCAAGCCGATTGTGCATGGCCATGGCGGCGTGATCCTGGAGGCGGCAAAGCAGTCTCTGCACAAGGATATTTCGCCCAAGGACCGCTATTGCTGGCTGACGTCTTCGGGCTGGATCATGTGGAATTCGCAGTGGATGGCGCTGGGGCAGGGGGCGCGTGTGGCGCTGTTTGACGGAGCACCGAACCATCCCGATATGGGGGTGATCTGGCGCTTTGTCGCCGATGAGGGCCTGACGTTTTTCGGGGCGGGGGCGGCCTATTTCAGCACATGTATGAAGGCCGGGTTGATCCCGCGTGAGGCGGTTGATCTGGTCGCGCTGCGCTCGCTTGGCTCAACCGGATCGCCACTGTCGAGCGATACTTATGACTGGATCTACAGCGATGTGAAATCCGACGTCTGGCTTGCGCCGCTGTCGGGCGGCACCGATCTGGCGGGGGCTTTTGTGGTGGGGCATCCGGGCATGCCGGTCAGGGCAGGTGAAATGCAATGCCGCGCCCTTGGCAATGCGGTACGGGCATATGACCCCCTTGGCAATGAACTGGTCGGCGAGGTGGGCGAACTGGTTTGCACCGAACCTTTGCCCTCTATGCCGCTGTTTTTCTGGGGCGATGAGGACGGCAGCCGCCTGTTCGAAAGCTATTATGACACCTATCCCGGCATTTGGCGGCACGGGGACTGGATCTCAATCGATGGAGGCGGGGCCAGTGTGATCTATGGCCGATCGGACGCCACGATCAACCGCAAGGGCCTGCGCCTTGGCAGCGCCGAGATTTATCAGGCGGTTGAGGGGCTGGACGAGGTGCTGGATTCACTGGTGGTCGATCTGGAGTTTCTGGGCAAGGACAGCTTTATGCCGCTCTTTGTGGTGCCGGCGCAGGGCGGTGCGGTGGATGATGCGCTCAAAGACAAGATCAACGCGGCGATCCGGGCGCAGGTCTCGGCGCGGTTTGTGCCCAACGAGATTGTCGAGGTCAAAGAGGTGCCGCGCACCCTGTCAGGTAAAAAGCTTGAGGTTCCGGTCAAAAAGCTGTTGCTTGGCGGTGATCCGGACATGGTTGTCAATCGCGATTCCATGGCCAATCCGGACTGCTTTGATTTCTTTATCGCCTATGCCAACGCACGGGCCAACGCCTGAGGCCAGCCCATGACATCCGTTGCCGATAAACTGCTTGAGCTTTTGGACATCGAACAGCTTGAGGTCGATATGTTTCGCGGCCTTGGATCGGGCGGCGAGACGACGACGCGGATCTTTGGCGGGCAGGTGATCGCGCAGGCCCTCATGGCGGCCTATCGCACGGTGGAGGACCGGCTGTGCCATTCCCTGCATGCCTATTTCATCCGCCCCGGCGATCCGAGCATTCCGGTGATCTATCAGGTGGACCGCGCCCGCGATGGCGGCAGTTTCACGACCCGGCGTGTTGTGGCGATCCAGCATGGCAAACAGATTTTTAACCTCTCGGCCTCGTTTCATGTGCAAGAGGACGGGTGGGATTATCAGCACCCGATGCGCGAGGTTGGTAAGCCCGAGGATTGGCCGTCACGGGCCGAGGCCCGCGAGGCCTATGTGGATCGTATTCCGGAAAAGTACCGCGAAGAGTTCCTGCGCGAGCGTCCGATTGAACTGCGCGAGGTGGCGCCGCGCGATATGTTCGACCCGGAGGTAGAGAGCGACGTGAACCAGCTTTGGTTCCGGATGGAGGCGGCCAAGGGGCAGTCACCGCAGATGCAACATTGCCTGCTGGCTTATGCTTCTGACATGAACCTTTTGGGATCGTCCCTGCGCCCGCATGGCCTGACCTGGTTCAAAGGCAATGTGATGACCGCAAGCCTGGATCACGCCATGTGGTTTCATGCGCCGATCGAATTTTCCGACTGGCATCTTTATGATCTCGATGCCCCATGGACAGGCGGCGCACGAGGGTTTAACCGTGGCGCAATCTATAGCCAGAATGGCCAATTGGTGGCCAGCGTGGCCCAAGAAGGCCTGATGCGACCCGTAAAACGCAAATAATTGGCGAAGTTATCCCCAAGGTGCCAAGCCTTTGGGATCAGGGATCAAAACCCACTTCCCCACAGGAAATACACAAGTTATTCCAATAGGTTATCCCCAAGAAATTGCGCGATTGCGTGATTTTTTGTTTGCGCGACTCAGGGGTTGGGTGCCAGTCTTTAGTTAACGCGAAGGGTCGCAAGACCCCAAGCGGGACGCGAAGGTCTTTCGAGGTTGGAGCGGGCAAGGAGAGGGTCAAACCAAACCGAACCCCGTGTTGATAGCAACGGAACGCTGGGCGAAACGAAACGGTCTTTTGAGCGGTTCGGGAAGTCGGTGAAAAAGCCATCGCGTGTCTGGTAGCGGTCTTTGACAGCTGCCGGTTGGGGGGACGGTCCGCAAGGATTGATCCCGCTTGCAACGGCTCGTAGAGCCCGAGCATTTGAATAGGGGGACCTTCGGGAAGCTCTGTTTAGGAAGGCGTCAGGATGGCAGTTTCGGCTGCTTGGTGCGGACCTCGGTCCAAGCTCCTGACGCCTTTTTCTATGTCTGGCCTCAAGGGTGCAGGGCTTTGAGATCTTCAGGCGACAAACGATCAATCCCCTTGGCATAGTTCAGCGCGTTCAGATGATAGAACCTGGCGTTCATTAGGTTTGCGGCACTGTTGTCGCGGGTTTTGATCAGCTTTGCCGGGCTGCCTGCGATGATTGAATTGTCGGGAAATTCCGACCCTTCGGTGACGATGGAATGACCCGCAACAATGGAATTGCTGCCGATCTTGGCCCCGTCCATGATCGTCGCGCCAATGCCGATCAACACCCGGTCGCCAATCTCGCAGCCATGCAAAACCGCGCGGTGGGTGATCGAACAATCCTCCCCCACGATTGTGCCCGTCGCCGTGCCGACATGGATCATCACGTGGTCCTGAATGTTGGTGCGGGGGCCGATGATGATCTCGTGCATTTCGGCGCGGGTCACCACATAGGGCCAGACAGATGCGCCCGGCCCGATGGTGACCTTGCCGTATAGCTGTGCAGTGCCATGCACAAAGGCCGGATCGTTGAGGATCACATGCGGGCCGATATGGGGCTGGAGATCAGCCAAAGACGAAAAAGCACAGCTTGTTGCCATCGGGGTCACGCACGTAAGCGCCATAGAACCGGTCGGGGATGCGCTGGCCGGGCGGTCCGTCGCAGGTCGCGCCGAGATCCAGCGCCTTTTGGTGCAGTTGATCGACCTGTTCTTTGCTGTCTGCCGTCAGGGCCACCATGGTGCCATTGCCGGGGACAGGATCGTTTTTGTCGTAGGGTTCGCAGATCGCCAGCATCGGCTGGCCGCGTCCGGCGCTGACAAAGGCGAGGCGCCCTTGATCCATCACAACTTTCGCGCCTTTGTCCGCAAGCAGATCACCATAGAATGCTTTGGCGCGGGTCATGTCGTTCACGCCGAGGGTTACATAGCCGATCATCGGCGTTTCCTTTCTTTTGTGGTTGGCCTGTTTGGCCCGACCAACTCTTTTGCCTTTTACATGTCCATGCCGCCAAATTTGCGGTTCAACTTGCGCATGCCGCCGATCCAGCGGTCGTAATCATCGGTCTTGTTCTTCATGTACTCGCGCACTTCTGGATGCGGCAGGATCAGGAATGTCTCGTCCTGGATCGCCTGCAAACAGATTTGCGCCACGGGTTCGGGTTCCATCATGCCGTTGATCGCCGCGACGTGATCTTCGTGGCCGCGGGTCATTTCGGTGCGCACCGCTTGGGGGCACAGCACGGACACCTTGATACCCTCGTCGCCATGGGTCATCGCAATCCATTCGGCAAGGCCAACAGCGGCGTGTTTGGTCACACCATAAGAGGCCGATCCGATCTGGTTGAGCAGACCCGCCGCCGATGCGGTGTTCAGCAGATAACCCCCGCCGCGCGCCGCCATCAACGGCACCAGATGCCGCGCGGCCCAGACATGAGACATCACGTTGACGTCCCAAACCCGCTGCCATGCGTCATTGGGGGTGTCCATGCCGCCGCCCACTGCAATGCCAGCATTTGACCAGAACAGATCAATAGGTCCGATGTCCCGTTCAACACTGTCGATCATGTCTTTGATCTGATCCTCGCGGGCGACATCGACGGTATAGGCCGCGCCGCCCACCATTTCTGCGGTTTCTGCCGCACCGCCGCCGTTGCGGTCCACACAGACCACCTCGGCTGCGCCGGCGTCTTTGAACGCCACACAGAGCGCCCGGCCAATGCCGCTGGCCGCGCCGGTGACGACACAGATTTTATCTTTTACATCCATGATCTCAGGTCCACATGTTGGAGCCGCCACAGACCGTCAGCGCCTGACCGGTCATGTATTTGCTGGCATCAGAGGCAAGGAACACCGCAAGCCCGGCAAAATCTTCCGGCTCTCCCAAACGGCGCAGGGGGATCTCTTCCTTGATGCGGTTTTCGACCTCGGGATTGTCCCACAGCTCGCGGGCAAATTCGGTTTTCACAAGGCCGGGGCAGATCGCGTTAAAGCGCAGACCTTTGGGTCCGAACTCCGCCGCCAAGTTTCGGCACAGACCGATCAGCGCCAGTTTTGACATGCCGTAGGTGCCCAGCATAGTTGAAGGTTTGAACGCCCCGATGGAAGATGTAAACGCCATGGAGCCAGCGCCCTTTTCAATCATATCAGGCGCCACCATCTGGGCCAGCCAGAGGTTGGATTTGACGTTGGCATTCATGGTCTTGTCATAGGCATCGTCGGGGATTTGTGAGGTCTTGCCGTAATAGGGGTTTACCCCTGCATTGCCGATCACAACGTCGATCTTGCCCGCCTTTTCATGGGTTTGATCGACCAGCGCCTGAAGCTGTTCCTTATAGCCAACGTTGCAGGCCACACCAAAGGCCTTGCCCTTGCCGCGGGCATTGATGCCCGCCGCCGCTTCGTCCAGCTGATCTTGCTTGCGGGCGGAAATCACGACAGTCGCGCCGTGATCGGCAAGGGCGGTGGCCATCGCCAGCCCCATGCCTTTGGACGCGCCGGTAAGCAGCGCGACCTTTCCTGTCAGATCAAACAGATCGCTCATCCCATGAACCCCGCAGAACCGCGTGCCTCTGTATGGGCCTTGGCAGCGGTCTGGCGCGAGTTGCTGTCTTTGTAGGTTTTCACCTCATGGCGGGCGATCACATGGTGGTGCACCTCATCGGGGCCATCTGCATACCGCAGGGTCCGCTGCTGAGCATACATGCCAGAGAGTGGCGACCATTGGCTGATGCCTGTCGCGCCATGCACCTGCATCGCCTGATCAATGATATCGCAGACCTGCTCTGGCACTTTGGCCTTGATCATCGACACCCAGATGCGGGCCTCCTTGTTGCCCAGCACATCCATCGCCTTGGCGGCCTTGAGCACCAGCAGACGCATCGATTCAATCTCGATCTTGGCGCGGGAAATGGTTTCCATGTTCTTGCCCAGATCGACGATCTTTTTGCCAAAGGCGACGCGGCTGAGGCCGCGTTCGATCATCAGATCCAGCGCCTTTTCGGCTTGCCCGATAGAGCGCATGCAATGGTGAATACGGCCTGGTCCAAGGCGCACCTGGCTGATTTCAAAACCGCGCCCTTCGCCCCAAAGCATGTTTTCCTCAGGCACGCGCACATTGGTGAACTTGATGTGCATATGCCCGTGCGGCGCATCGTCATGGCCAAAGACATGCATCGGGCCCAAGATCTCAACACCGGGGTGGTCCATCGGCACAAGGATCTGGCTTTGCTGGCGGAACGCTTCGGCGTCGGGGGAGGTTTTGACCATCACGATCATGATTTTGCAGCGCGGATCACCAGCGCCGGAGATGTAGTATTTCTCGCCGTTGATCACCCATTCACCGTTTTCCAGCACCGCGGAGGTCGAGATGTTCTTGGCATCCGAAGAGGCGACATCCGGCTCTGTCATCGCAAAGGCAGAGCGGATTTCACCCGCCAGCAACGGCTTGAGCCATGTGTCTTTCTGCTGCTGGGTGCCGACCCGTTCCAGCACTTCCATATTGCCGGTGTCCGGCGCAGAACAATTCAGCGTCTCAGACGCCAGCGGGTTCTTGCCCAGCTCGGCCGCGATATAGGCGTAGTCGAGATTGGACAGGCCTTCGCCGGTTTCGGCATTGGGCAGGAAAAAGTTCCACAAACCGCTTTCACGGGCCTTTTGCTTGGCGCCTTCCATTAGTTCGGTCTGGCGCGGATGATAGGACCAACGGTTTTCGTTGCTGTCGGCAAGGCGGTGGAACTCTTCGGAAATCGGATCGACATTTTCGCGAATGTGCTTGATCACGGCGTTCAGCAGTGGCTTGGCCTTGTCAGACATTTCCAGATTGTTCAGGCTGAGTGGCGAATTGCTATCGGACATATTGTGCCTCCTTGGCGTGGTTTACTTGTTCACCCATTGGGGTGCGCGTTTCTCGACAAAGGCGTTGACGCCTTCTTTGAAATCTTCGGTTTTGGACAGATCGGCGATGACTTCGCGGGAATATCCGATGCTTTGCTGCATGCCGTCGCGGGCGTACATGTCATTAAGCACCCGTTTCGTCGCCTTGACCGCAGAGGGGGAGACCGAGCAAAGCTGCTCGGCTTTCTCCATGGCTTTTGCCATCAGTTCGTCATGGGGATGCACCGCGTTGACACAGCCCATTTCCAAGGCTTCCGCCGCGCCAATGGTGCGGCCCGTAAACATCATTTCCTGCGCGGCCAAACGGCCAATGTAGCGCGACAGGCGCTGCACACCGGAGGCGGCGGCGAAAAAGCCGACCTTGACCTCGGGCAGCGCAAACTTGGCGTTCTCAGAGGCCAGAATGATGTCGCAGCTCAGCGCGGTTTCAAAGCCGCCGCCCATGGCAAAGCCGTTGACGGCCGCGATGATCGGTTTCTCCAGATCGAAACGCGCGGACAGGCCGGCAAAACCGGATGGCGTCATCTCTTTCTTGGATCCGCCCGCCGCCGTGGCCTTAAGATCATTGCCCGCAGAAAACGCCTTGTCCCCCGCGCCGGTCAGAACCGCGACCCAGAGATCCTGATCCGCTGCAAAAGCGTCCCAGCAATCGGCCATCTCGTTGTGCATATCCACATGCACCGCGTTGTAGACATCGGGGCGGTTCATGGTGACCACCAGAATATGCCCCTGTTTCTCGGTCTTGATGAATTCGTAGCTCATACCTTGAGCCCCCCTGTGTCTACTTCAGTGAATTTGCCGCCCTCAGCGGCCAGTGTGCGCAGTGTCTCTGCCGGTGCAAATGCGGCATCTTCGGCGCCCAACGCTTCCATCCGGTTCAGCACCGCCTGTGCGCCGACCATATCGCCATAGAACATCGGTCCGCCCTTGTCGGCGGGCCAGCCATATCCATTCAGCCAGACCACATCGACATCCGAGGGCCGCTGCGCCTTGTTTTCCTCAAGGATTTTCACCGCCTCGTTGATCATCGGATAGATGCAGATCTCGATGATTTCATCGGCGCTCATCTTGGATGGCTCTGCGCCGGTGATCTCGCGGATGATGCCCGCGGTCACATCCGAAGGCACCGGGCGGCGGTTTTCGTCATAGTCATAAAAGCCCGCTTTGGTTTTTTGCCCGCGCCGGTCCAGCTCACACAGGGCATCACGGATCGGATTGTCGGTCTTGGCCCCCTTGGACCAGCCGATATCAAGCCCCGCCAGATCGGACATCTGAAACGGCCCCATCTTGAACCCGAACTGGTTCAGCGCCGCATCCACATCCCATGGCATCACGCCCTGATAGACCAGTTTATTGGCCTGAATTTGCCGGGCGAACAAAATCCGGTTGCCGACAAAGCCGGGGCAAACCCCGACCAGAGTGGCAATCTTGTTGATGTCTTTGGCCAGCGCCATGCAGGTGGCGACGACATCATCGGCGGTGTGTTTGGCGCGGACAATCTCAAGCAGTTTCATCACATTGGCGGGGGAGAAAAAGTGCAACCCGATCACATCTTCGGGGCGCTTTGTCATGCCGGCAATCTCGTTGATATCCAACGCCGACGTGTTGGTGGCCAAAATCGCGCCCGGCTTCATCACTGCGTCCAGTTCGGTGAAGATCTTGCGCTTCAGCTCCATATTCTCAAATACCGCTTCGATGATCAGGTCACAATCGGCCAGATCGGCAATCGCCAGACGCCCGTCAAAGCGGGCCATCCGCGCCTCGACCTCGTCCTGGGGAAAGCGGCCCTTGTCCGAACTACGCTGATAATTGCCGCGCACCACGGCAAGACCGCGATCCAGCGCCTCTTGCGTGGTTTCAACAATCCTGACCTGAAAACCAGCGGTGGCAAAGTTCATCGCAATGCCGCCGCCCATCGTGCCAGCACCGATGATGCCAACGGTCTTGATCGGGCGCAGGGGCGTATCAGCGGGCAGGCCCGGCACCTCCCATGCCGCTTTGCCGGATGCGGCGATATAGCTGCCGATTTGGTCTTCGGTCGGCGTCATCATATTTTAGCCTCTTGGTTGTCCAGACAGGCCGCGCGGATCGCGCGGCGGTCAATCTTGTCGGTCGCGCCACGGGTCAGCACATCGCGCTGTGCCCATAGATGCGTGGGAATTTTAAACTTGGCGAGATGCCCGTCCAGAAACGCCGCCATATCCGCATGGGACAGGCTGGCACCATTGCGCAGCTGGACAGCCGCGCCAACGGTCTCTCCCAGACGCTCATCTGGCACGGAAAAGGCAGCGGCCTCCAACACGTCGGGATGACGGTGCAGCGCCCCTTCGACATCCAGACAGGCGATGTTTTCACCGCCCCGGATGATGATGTTTTTCTTGCGATCGTGAATGGTGACGTAACCTTCGGCGTCAATTGTGCCCAGATCACCTGTGCGCAGCCATCCGTCCTGCAAGGTCTCGGCGGTCGCCTCGGGCTTGTTCAGATAACAGCGCATGTTCGCCGGGCTTTTGACCGTGATCTCGCCCATTTGTCCCACCGGCACATCGTTGCCGTCGTCATCGAGAAACCGCAGTTCCTGTACGGGCGGATGCAACTTCCCTGCGCTTTCGGGGCGGGCGGCGTAATCATCGCCGATCATACCGATACCCAAGGCATTGGTCTCGGTCATGCCCCAACCTGTCGCCACGCCTGCGTTTGGAAAAGCATCGACCAGTTGCGAGACCTGCGCGGCGGGCCGTTTGGCGCCGCCCGATCCGATATAATCCAGCGTCGGCAGGGCCTCGCCCATCTCGCGCGCCGCAATCATCAGTTCGGCCGATTGCGTGGGCACCCCGAGAAAGCGGGTGATGTCATTGTCCCGGATCAGGCGCACGGCCTCTGCGGCATCCCATTTGTGCATCATCGTGATCTTGGCCCCCGCAGGCAGGCTCAGCAAAAACAGCGGATGCGTGGCGGTTACATGAAACAGCGGCGTCACCACCAGCGCCGAAGGGCGCGGCGGCGGCGGGGCATCGGGCGCAGGCGGGTCGATCAGCGGCGCCACAACCGATTGCATCAGCCAGCTGAATACCGCGTTCACCGCGCTGCGGTGGGTTTGAACCACGCCTTTGGGATGGCCGGTCGTGCCGGAGGAATACATCACCGCAAAATCGTCGTCTGTATCAATGGCAACCTGCGGCGCGGCGCTGGTCGTCGCGGCGGCGTCAAGATCGGCAAAACTGTGATCGCCCTGGCCCTCACCATCGCGCACTCCAACCAGGGTCAGCCTCAGATCGGCCTGCAACGGCAGCATCCGTTCCAGTCGCGGCCCATCGGCAAAGATCACCTTGGCCGCGCTGTCGCGCAGGGCGTAATCCAGCTCTTCGGTGGTCCACCAGGCATTCACAAACACAACAACCGCCCCAATAGAGGAGATCGCCAAAGTCATGATCAACAGCTCGGGATAGTTGCGCATGGCAATGGCCACACGGTCACCCTGTTTTACCCCAAGCTGCCGCGTCAAGGCATCCGCTTGCCGATGCACGGCGGCGCAGAACTGGTCATAGGTCAGGAATTCATCGCAATAGGCCAGATACTCCCACGCGCCATCGCTATGCCGCGCATGCCCTGCCGCCATCAGTGCAGGTACAGTGCCGGGAATATTCTTGAACGCGCGGAATGTGACGCCCCGCACCTCTGCCGGCCCCACTTCAAAAACCGGATCTGTTGTAATGACGTGATGCACCGCCGCTTCTGGTGTCATCGCTGTCATGGCAGCAACCTTGTGGTCTGCATGTCGTCCTCCCATTGCAGATTTACGCACAACCCTCCCCGGAGGTGCGACTCTGTTACCCAAAGGTTAGGCAGTTAAGAGGGATCTGCCAATACCGCATAACGGAACCAAGTTCCGCATTTTTTACACCAGACCAAGGCAAGGCCCGTTGCGGTATGGTTTTCAGCTTATATCAAGGCCCAGAACGGGCCAGATTTACGCAGCGTCACGAAGGCACGTGCACAGCAGATCGACCGCCCTGTCATATGCGCAAGGTTCTAACAAACGTCCCGGCAAGATCAAATTTTTGCCCCTGTCCGATGGCACATCCTGTCTGCCACCCTTAGGAGAACCGGCCTTGGTCCAAGTCATTGCACATCACGAAGTCTCGCCCAATGGTGAAGAGGATATCCGGCTGGAGAACGTGGCCGAATTCATCATGGACCAACCTCAGGTGTTTTGGCTGCTTTATGTCTTGAACATGAATTGGGTTGTGAACGACGAAATTGTCGAGGCGATGATTGCCAGACCCGATGCCGACCTGGCCATCATTGCGCATTTGTTTTGGGGCTCCGAACCCAGCTATTATTGCAAATATCCAGCGAGACTCCCCGGATCCAATGTCGAACTCATTCTGAGGAATCTGCGTAAAGGATGGTACAAAAACAGTGAATTCTCGCTGCCTCGCGGCCTTTTCGCGGGGCGTGCCACCGCATTCATCCGCTTTGCGTCATTGCCGGAAAACACAGCTTTTGATGTGCCATTGAAGTTATTCGGCCCGTTCCAGCCCTAGTTTTTCAAGCGGCTCAACCGTTTCGGCCCCAACAGATCCTGCGTCAGCCCGCAATTCGCAAAATCCGTTGGCAGTGGCTTATCGGTGCCAATTGGACCTGTCAGTGTTGAAGGATCTGGTTAAGAAACTTTTTCGCGCGGTCGGTACGCGGGTTTTCGAAGAACGAGATCGGGTCGTTGCGTTCGATCACGCTGCCTTCTTCCATAAAAATGATCTGATCAGCCACTTCGCGGGCGAAACCCATTTCATGAGTCACGCAGAGCATTGTCATGCCGTCATTGGCGAGTTCTTTCATCACTTCAAGCACCTCGGAGATCATTTCCGGGTCCAGCGCAGAGGTAGGTTCGTCAAACAGCATGACCTTGGGGTCCATGGTCAGGGCACGGGCGATGGCGACGCGTTGTTGTTGGCCGCCAGACAGTTGGCCCGGAAATTTCTGCGCCTGATTGGCAATCTGGACCCGGTCCAGCAGATCCAGCGCTTTTTTCTCGGCTTTAGCACGGGATTGGCCCAGAACCCGGCGCAGTCCAAAGGTGCAATTGTCCAGAACGGTCATATGGGGGAAAAGGTTGAACTGTTGAAACACCATGCCAACGGTCAGGCGGATTGCTTCGAGGTCTTTGAGATCCTCGGACAGCAGTACGCCATCGACATTGATATCGCCGTCATTGTGTTGTTCAAGGTTGTTGATGCAGCGGATCAGCGTTGATTTACCAGATCCGGAGGGCCCGCAGATCACCAGCTTTTCGCCGGGGGCAACCTCAAGCGAGATGTCGCGAAGCGCGTGATATTCACCATACCATTTGTTGACGGCGGTCATCGAGATGATGGGAGCGGGATTGGTCATGGGTGCATTCCTTGTAGGTCGTCAATGCCGTGAGGCTTCGATGCCGCGTTCAAGATGGGCGCCGTATTGGGCGATTGAAAAACAGATCACAAAAAAGGTGAAAGAGACGACGATCAGCCCTTCGACATCGAGGCCGATCCATTCGAGATATTGAAAGACGGCGCGGATGGTGCCGACCAGCTCAAGCAGGCCAACGATCATTACCAGAGTGGTTTCTTTGAACAGGCCAATGAAATTGTTGATCAGTGCGGGCACCGAATTGCGCAGGGCCTGGGGCATGATGATGAAAAAGATGGTCTTCCAATAGCCACAGCCCATTGCATAGGAGGCCTCGAACTGGCCCTTGGGCAAGGCCTGGATCGCGCCGCGCAGGATCTCAGCCTTATAAGCGGCAGAGACAAATATCATCACTGCCAGAATGCGCAGAAGCCGGTCGATTTCCATGCCGCCGGGCAGGAAGATTTGCAGCATCAGCGAGGCCATGAACAGAAACGTCAAGAGCGGCACGGCGCGGACAAATTCGATATAGATCACGCAGATCCAGCGGATGATCGGCAGTTTGGATTGGCGTCCCAGGGCCAGTAGGACTGATACGGGCAGGGACAGGCACATGGCGATGGTGCCCAAAAAGAAGGTGAGCATCAGGCCGCCAAAAACAGTGGAGGGCATGACCTCCAGAAAGCCGCCGCCTTTGAGAAGCAACCACAGGGCAACGGGGAGCAGGGCGGCGTAGGCCAAGACCAAGCTGCGCGGCATTCTGCGGGAAAAGAGCAAGGGAAAGGCAAGCAATCCCAAGAGGAAGGCGACGTTGACCCGCCATTCCTGTTCGGCGGGGTAGGGGCCGTAGACAAAGACGTTAAAGTACTCAAAAATCGGTATCCAGCAGGCCGCGTCCGCGGTGCAGGCTTGTCGCCCTTCGCCGGAAAAGACCGCCGAGAATACCAGCCAATCGAGCGCAGGCGGAATTTGCCAGAGCAGGATCAGACCGACAAAAACCGTGATCAGGGTGCTTGTGATGTCCTGAAACAGATTGCGGCGCATCCATTGTGCCAAACTGGCAAATGAGCGATCGGTGGCGGCGGGGGCGCGGGGTGTAACGGGCAGGTTTGAGATCTCGTGAACGGGCATCGCCTATCTCTCCTTGATCTGTACAGCTTTGTTGACTTTTCCCATCACGGCGGACAGGGCCAGATTGAGAACCATGTAGGTGGTCATGACGATGGCGATACATTCGATGGCTTGGCCGGTGATGTTCAGCGTACTGCCGCCGGTGGTGCCCATAACATCAAGAAACCCGATGGCGGTGCCGAGGGCGGCGGCCTTGAGGATGTTGATGTAGTTTGAGGTCATGGGCGGGACGATTGCGCGCAGGGCCTGCGGGATCACGACCTCTAGCATGACGATGCGGCGCCGTGCGCCCAAGGCTTGGGCGGCTTCGGCCTGTCCTTTGGGGACGGCCATGACCGCGCCGCGGATCACCTCGGCGCAATGGGTTGAGAAATAGACGGTCACAGCCACCCACATCACCAGAAATTCGGGTGGCAGGACCATGCCGCCGGTAAAGCCAAATCCCTCAAGTTCAGGATAGGTAAATGACACGGGCGCCCCGGACACGAGGGTTGCGGCAAAGATGAGGGCGGCCAAGGCGCTGATGCCTGCCAAAAGACGCAGAGATCTGGCGCGGCGGTGCAGGCGGCGACGAATGGCGGCCAGTAGGCCGAGGGCAAGTGCGACAAAGATCAAAGTGGCCAGTGGGCCGTATTGCCAGTGCACCGCTGGCATCACGAAGCCGCGGTTGGACAGGAAAGCGATGTCAAACACCGGGATCGCCTGCCGCACCGATGGCAGGGCCAGAAAAATACCGTACCAGATGAAAATATGCACCAGCACCGGCACGTTGCGCAGATATTCCAGCGCCACACGCGAGGTCACCGACAACAACCAGTTGGGCGACAGCCGCGCCATGGCCAATGCAAGCCCGCAGAGGGTGGCGGTGACAATTGTGACCGCGGCAAAGAACACCGTGTTCAGCGTGCCGACCAGCCATGCATAGGTGAGGGTGGCGGTGCGGGAGGAGTAGTCAACCAGCGAAAAGTTAATGTCATAGCCAGCGCGTTCGGACAGGAACCCAAAGCCGCTGGTGACACCGGAGTTTTGCAGGTTGGTCACCGCGTTGAACCCGGCAAAGCCAAGGATTGCGGCCAATCCGGCAAGGGCCATCGCCTGTAGCGACAGATTGCGAAGCTGTCTGTTGCGCCAGAGTTTTTGCATGATGGCCCCCGTGATGTTTTGATGTGGGAGATGGGGCGGTGTGAGCCGCCCCATCGGATTTAGCGGAAGGGGTAGGCGTACAGCAGGCCGCCTTCATTCCACTGGGCGTTCAGGCCGCGCTCAAAAGCGAGGGGCGAGTTTGCGCCAAGGTGGCGGTCGAACAATTCACCGTAGTTGCCGACCGCCTCAATCGCGGCGCGGGCCCAGCCGGTTTCAAGGCCGAGGCCCTCACCGATGCTGCCTTCGGAGCCAAGCAAACGCTTGATCCCCGGCCCGCCAGTGTCTGCCATTGATGCGGCGTTGGCCTTGGTTACACCCATTTCTTCGGCGGCGATCAGGGCCATGGCCGTCCATGCGGCGACATCTCGCCAGCGGCCTTCGCCGGCTTTTACATATGGGCCAAGCGGTTCTTTTGAGATGACGTCAGGCAGCAAAATATGTGCATCTGCGTCTGACATGCCCAAACGGGTTGCGGCCAAGGCGGAGCGGTCATTGGTGATCACGTCACAGCGGCCCGCAAGGTAGGCTGTTTTGGCTTCAGCGGACCCTTCGATGATCAGGGCCTTGTAGGTCATGCCATTGGTTTCAAAGAAATCATTGACGTTTCGTTCGCTTGTAGTGCCCGGATAGGTACAAACGGTTGCGCCGCTCAGATCGGCGGCACTGGACACGCCAAGTGCCTTTTTGACCAGAAAGCCCTGACCGTCATAGAACCAAGGGGTGGTCACATCGACACCATTGCGCATGTCGCGGGTCGCGGTGAAGGTCGTTGTGCGCGACAGCACGTCGATCTCATCGGTGACGAGGGCGGTCAGGCGGTTTTTGGAACTCATCGTGGAGAATTCGACTTTGGTTGCGTCGCCCAGAACGGCGGCGGCCAAGGCGCGGCAATAATCGACATCAAAGCCCTGCCATGTACCTTCGGCGTCGGGCGTTGCGAATCCGGCTTTGCCCAGATGAATCCCGCATTTCAGGACACCGCGGTCTTTAATTTCATCCAACTTGTCGGCCATGGCGGGCATGGCAAAGCAAATCGAAGCCGCGACGGCGGCGCTCAGTCGTTTGGCGAACATCTCACATCCTTTAGTTATGTATGCATTGGCTACATCTTGATTGGCTTTTTGTATACAAAAAATATGAAAATGAATCATTTTGGGCGACATAATTCGACGCGCCGCAGCAGCGGCAGCGTGACAAATCATTCAATTTCAATAGGTATGAGGGTGTCTAGCTGTTTGCTTGCAATGCAGACAAATGTTCAATCAGCGCATGTGAGTTGAGCAGGATATGGCTTTCCAACCTGTCACAGGCGCCTTGAACGTCCTGATTCCGGCAGGCCTGGAGGATTTGATTGTGGTCGCGCACCGAACGGTCGGGATTGCGGAACATCCGCATTGGCGAGCGCAGTCGGGTGATGGACCCCATATATAGGTCTTCGATCAGCGCCATAGTGTGAGGTTTGTTGGCAGGGCCGCAGAGGATCTTGTGAAATTCAAAGTTCAGCTTGGGCCATTCGTCGGGTTGGCAGGTCAGCATCTTTTGATTGATCTCGGAGGCCTTTTGGATGTGCGCGTCTGTCATCACCGGAATGGCGAGGCGTAGCATCCACATTTCCAACTGGCACCTGATTTCATAGTATTCTCTGATCAATTTGAGATCTACGCCTGCAACCACTGTGCGGCCTGTCGGACCAATCTGCACCAACCCTTCCTGGGCGAGTTCCTTGAGTGCCTCACGCACGGGAGTGCGGCTGACGCCCAGCAATTCGGCGATTTCGGTTTGGCGCAGGGCTTCTCCATCGGAAAAGGTGTTGCCGAGAACCAGCTCCCTGAGGCGGTCGACGGTTTGCCCGGCGGCGCGCTTCTTCTTTTGGGATTCCATATTGTACTCGCTCTTGTGCCTGCTTTGGCCATTATAGAGATGCGCGGCGGATATGGGCAACTTGCTTGTATAAAGTGGATACAAATGATCTTAGATAGGTGGGTTTATGTATACAGTTAGATTTGATTGAAGGAATCGCCAGATGTTCACGGTCTTGAAGAATGCCAAGGTCTTTGCGCCAGAGGATCTTGGCAGGGCTGATATCCTGATCTGCGGCTCGCGGATTGTTGCGATCGAAAAAGATCTCGCGGTTTCGGGTTTGCCAGAATGCACAGTTATAGACGCAAGCGCACGTATCGCCACCCCGGGGATTGTGGATGGGCATGTGCATCTGACCGGCGGCGGCGGTGAGGGCGGTTTTGCCACGCGAACACCCGAGGTGAAGGTAGAGACGCTTTGCACGCATGGGGTTTGCACGGTGGCTGGCCTGCTGGGAACCGATACGCTGGGCCGACATCCAGAAACCCTTTTGGCCAAGGTGAACGGGCTGCGGGCCGAGGGGGTATCGGCGTATATGTTTACGGGCGGATATTGTTGGCCGTCGCCTACGGTGATGGGTGCAGTGGACCGGGACATTGCCTTTATTGACGCGGTGATTGGCGCAAAGATTGCAATCACCGATCATCGGTCGTCGCAAATGACGGCGCAGGAACTGTCGCGGTTGACCAGTCTGGCACGGGTCGGCGGCATGATCGGCGGGAAGGCCGGGCGTGTGGTTGCCCATTTGGGGGCAGGCAAGGCCGGGTTTGGATTGTTGCACGAGGTTATTGAGACAACAGATATTCCAATTGGGCAGTTTATTCCGACCCATGTGAACCGCAATGAGGCGCTGTTTGATCAGGCGTATGCATGGCTGGGCGCAGGGGGACACATTGATTTTACCTCAGGGATCAACCGCAAGGCCAAGCCGGGCGGAGCAGTGAAACCAAGCGTCGGGATTGCGCAGTGCTTTCGCGATGACATCGGCTTTGACCGGGTGACCATGACCAGTGACGGCAATGGGTCTGCACCGGTTTTTGACGCGGGCGGTACCTGCATAGGCATCGGTATTGGAGGGTTTGAGGGTATGTTGCAGGAAACCCGCGATCTTGTGGGAATCGAAGGATTACCGCTGGAACAGGCCTTGCGGCCAGTGACGTCTAGCGCGGCAACTGTCTTGGGGTTGGGCGACAAGAAAGGGCATCTGGCCGTGGGCGCGGATGCGGATATCCTGCTGTTGGACGAAGATCTGGCGATTGATCACGTCTTTGCGCGCGGGAAACACATGGTTCGACAGGGCGATCCGATTGTGTTTGGCGCGTTTTCACGCGGCTAGGTGTACAGCCGCGGACATCTGAGCAACCATCCCATAGGAGCCGTTTAGTTCAGGCAACTCATCGTCATTGTAGAAGTTGCGGGTGATCTCACGGTAGATGATCGATCGGCGCCGATTGAGCCGCCGAGCAATCTCGGTCACGTTGACCTTGAGATGTAAAAGATCTTCGATCGTACCGCGTTCGGCGGGATTTAACTCAGTATATTTCATAAACTGTTCTCCTGACTTTCCAGCAAGATCGGGGAAATTTCGCCTCCCAGTTTAGAATGTGCCGTGGTGTGAATCCAATCACCCGTAATTCACATTATGTAACTAAACTCCATCAACCCTATCCCACCTCGGGATACACATGCGTCCGTTTCACCACCCCGTAAACAAAGCTGGTGTCGATTGACCCGATCCCGCCAATCGGGTGCAGGCGTTCGCGCACAAACCGTTCGTAGCCTTCCAGATCGCTCACCACGACCCGCAGCAGGTAATCCGACAGGCCCGTCATCACCATGCATTCCAGCACCTCGGGAATGCGTTTCATCTGATCTTCAAAGTGCCCCACGACATCCTTGGTGTGTTTGTCCAGCGTGATCCGCACCATCACCGTCACCGGCAACCCATAGGCCTGCGCGTCCACGTCCACGCTATAACCGGTGATCGCCCCGCTTTGTTCAAGCAGTCGCAGCCGCCGCAAACAAGGAGATGGCGACAGGTTCACCGCCGCGGCAAGGTCAAGGTTGGTCATGCGCCCGTTGGCTTGCAGCGCACGGATGATTTTTCGGTCACTTGCGTCAAGTTTTGGCATTTTGTTCCAACATTGATGAAACCATAGCACAACATAGCAACTAATGACCTCTGATCCTAGCTGATAATGCCTCCAGAATCGAGGAGACAGCGATGCGTTCCACTGACTATGACTTTTCCACCCGCGCCATTCACCACGGCTATGATCCGCAATCCCATCAGGGGGCGTTGAACCCGCCGGTCTATATGTCCTCCACCTTCACTTTTGACACTGCCGAATCCGGCGGCGCGATGTTTGCGGGGGAAAAGGAGGGGCATTTCTATTCGCGCATCTCCAACCCGACCCTCGATCATCTCGAACAGCGGATCGCCAATCTTGAGGGCGGCGAAGCGGGCCTTTGCACGGCTTCTGGCATGGGCGCGATCACCTCGACCCTGTGGTCGTTTCTTGAGGCCGGTGATGAGGTGATCATCGACAAAACGCTCTATGGCTGCACCTTTGCGTTCATGACCCACGGATTGCCCCGCTTTGGCGTCAAGGTGACGCTGGTGGATATGACCAACCCCGAAAACCTGACCCATGCGATCAGCGCCAAAACCAAGATCGTGTATTTTGAAACACCCGCGAACCCCAACAACCGGTTGGTGGATATCGCGGCGGTGTCCCGGATTGCCCATCGCGCGGGGGCCAAGGTGGTGGTCGACAACACCTATGCCACGCCGGTGATCACCCGCCCGCTTGAACACGGGGCCGATATCGTTGTGCATTCGGCAACCAAGTTTCTCAGCGGTCATGGCGATGTTGTGGCCGGGCTGATCGTCGGCAGCCTTGAGGATATCACCCAGATCCGCCTTGTGGGCCTCAAGGATATGACCGGCGCTGTGATGTCACCCATGACGGCCATGTTGCTGCTGCGCGGGATCAAAACGTTGGAACTGCGCATGGAACGGCACTGCAAAACCGCCGCAGAAGTGGCGCAGGCGTTGGAGGCCCATCCCGCCGTGCTCAGCGTCAGCTATCCCGGTCTCGACAGCTTTGCCCAACGTGACCTCGCCCGCCGCCAGATGGCCAGTTTTGGCGGCATGATCCCCTTTGAGGTCAAGGGCGGCAAGGCGGGCGGCATTGCCCTGATGAACCGTCTGAATCTGATCCAGCGGGCGGTCAGCCTTGGCGATGCCGAAAGCCTGATCCAGCACCCCGCCAGCATGACCCATTCGACCTATACCCCCGAGGAACGTGCCGAACATGGCATCGCCGAAGGGCTGGTGCGCCTGTCTGTCGGCCTCGAAGGGGCGGCGGACCTGATAAACGATCTGGATGGTGCGCTTGGCGCGCATAACATGCAGGCTGCCTGACCTCCCAGAGGCAGCAACTGGGCGCAGGCAGGGGAGTTCCTGCGCCCATTTTTCCCAACAAAATCGGAATAGACCCATGACAAATCCCAAGATCCTTGGCGATGACGCCAGCCTGCCGCCTGCTTCGACCAAGGGGGGATGGCTCAATGATCTGAACCGCGCCCGCGCCGCCGGGCCGTTTCTGGCCGCCCATCCCGCGCCCGGCACCGGGCCCTCCACCACCGCCGTGCATGCCGGCACCCATGATGATCCGCGCACCGGCGCGGTGGGCACCCCGATTTATCAGGCCTCGACCTTTGTGTTGAACGACGGCCAGTACCGTTCTGTCGAAGATGGATTTGCCCGCGACCGGTTCATCTATTCGCGCTATGGCAACCCCTCCCAATGGGCGGTTCAGGAAAAGCTGGCCGCGCTTGAGGGTGCCGAATCCGCCATCGTCTTCAGCTCCGGCATGGCCGCGATCACCAGCACCGTTTTGGCACTGATGGACAAGGGCGCACATGTCGTCGCCTCCAGCGATCTTTACGGCGGAACGTTCAACCTCTTTAACCAAGAGTTCCCGACGCTGGGCATGTCCTGCACCATGGTGGATTCCTACGATTTTGACGCCATCGAAGCCGCGATCCAACCCAACACCCAGATGCTGTATTTTGAGGCGATCACCAATCCACTGCTCAAGGTGATCGACATCCCGCGTTTGGCCGAGATTGCGAAACGCCGGAACGTGCGGCTGGTGGTCGATGCGACATTTGCCCCGCCCGTGGCCATGCGCACGCTGGATCATGGGGTGGATGTGGTGATCCATTCCGCTTCCAAATACCTCAACGGGCACAGCGATCTGATTGCCGGTGTCGCCGCTGGCCCGCGCAAACTGATTGATATGATCTGGCCGCGATTGCTCAACTACGGCGGCTCCCTTGATCCGCATGCCTGTTTCTTGCTGGAACGCGGGCTCAAAACCCTCGCCGTGCGGATGCGTGCCCATGAAGAAAGCGCGCTGGCGCTGGCCGAATATCTCGAAAGCCACCCGCGTGTGCAAAAGGTGTTCTACCCCTTCCTGCCCAGCCATCCTGACTATGACACCGCCAGCCGCCTGCTGAAAAACGGCACCGGCAATGTGACTTTTTTCATCGAAGGGGGCGATGCTGCCGCGCTGCGTTTGGTCGATGCCCTGAACATCCCCAAACAGGCCACCAGCCTTGGCGGTGTCGAAAGCCTGATCAGCCTGCCGTTCAACACCTCGCAGGCCACATTCACCGCCAAACAACGGGCCGATGTCGGCATCGATCCGGGCTGCGTGCGCCTGTCGGTCGGGATCGAAGACGCCGCCGATCTGATCGCCGATTTCAAACAGGCCCTCACAGCTATTTACCCAGCAAAGGAAGCCGCACATGCGTAACGCCATCCCCACCGCCGCCCTCAGCGAATTTGTAAACGAAGTTGCCGCCGCCCCCGAAGAGGCGATCATGGATTATGGTCTTGAAGTAAAATGGCAAAGCGGCACCCGCGCCATCAGCGAAACCAAACCGATGAAAGTCGGCCCGCATCAGGTCAGCCGCTCGTTCAGCTGGACATCGGACGAGCCGCGCCAATTGATGGGCAACAACCACGGCCCCAACCCGCAGGAACTGCTGCTGTCGGGTCTGGGGTCTTGCATGATGGTCAGCTTTATCGCCGGGGCCACCGCCGAGGGCATTCAGCTTGAATCGGTGCGCATTGATTTTGACGCCACGCTGGACCTGCGAGGGTTTATGGGGCTGGGCACCAACAGCACCGTGGGCTTTCCCGAAATCCGCTATCAAATCCACGTCACCGGCGATGCCACAGCCGAAGAATTTGCCGAACTGCACCGCAAATCCGTGGCCCACAGCCCCAATGCACAGACGATCCTGAACCCTGTGCACTTGAACGGCGACATTATCAGCACCCGGATCGAAAACTGATCTAACATTCCCCTGCCCGCACCCGAGGAAGGCACCGCCATGACACAGATTGACCAAACCCATCTCAAGACAATCGAACAGCGGCTCTTGTGGCTGTCGCACTGGATGATCCACAACGCCAACCACATCCGCCCCAAGGCGGACGGGATCAAGGTCGGCGGGCATCAGGCCTCCTCTGCCTCCATGGTCTCCATCATGACCGCCCTTTACTACAGCGCCCTGCGCCCCGAAGACCGGGTGGCGGTCAAACCTCATGCCTCGCCGATCTTTCACGCAATCCAGTATCTGATGGGCAACCAAACCCGCGAAAAAATGGAAAACTTCCGCGGCTTTCATGGGGTGCAAAGCTATCCCAGCCGCACCAAAGACATCGACGATGTGGATTTCTCCACCGGATCTGTTGGTCTTGGCGTGGCGATTACGTCATTTGCTTCGCTGGTGCAGGACTACATCACCGCCAAGGACTGGGGGGATGGCCTGCCGCTGGGCCGGATGGTCGCGCTGGTGGGCGATGCGGAACTGGACGAAGGCAATGTTTACGAGGCCCTGCAAGAGGGCTGGAAAAACGATCTGCGCAACACATGGTGGATCATCGATTACAACCGCCAGTCGTTGGACGGTGTGGTGCGCGAGGGGCTGTTCAAACGCATCGAACAGATCTTTGACGCCTTCGGCTGGGATGTGGTCAAGGTCAAATACGGCGCCCTGCAACGGGCCGCCTTTACCGAACCGGGCGGTGACAAGCTGCGCGACTGGATCGACAATTGCCCCAACCAGCTTTATTCGGCGCTCACCTTTATGGGCGGCGCGGTCTGGCGCGAACGGCTGATGGAGGCGCTTGGCGATCAGGGCGATGTGACCGCGCTCATCGACGCCCGCTCGGACGATGAACTCGCCGACCTGATGGAAAATCTCGGCGGCAACTGCGTTGAGACAATGGCCGAAACCTTTGACGCCATCGACCACGACCGCCCCACATGTTTTCTGGCCTATACGGTCAAGGGCTGGGGCACGCCAATCGCGGGTCACAAGGACAATCACGGCGGCCTGATGAACAAAACCCAGATGGGGCAATGGCAAAAACACATGGGCGTGGCCGAAGGCGACGAGTGGGAAAAATTCGCCACCGTCCAAGACCCCGCCGCGCTGCAAGCCTTCCTCGACAAAGCACCGTTCTTTGCCAAAGGCCGCCGCCGCTTTACCGATGACAAACTGCCGGTTCCGGCGATTGATCTGGCCACTGACCGCGAGATTTCGACACAAATGGCCTTTGGCAAAGTGCTTGATGATCTGTCCAAAGGTGACAGTGATCTGGCCGCCCGCATCGTCACCATGTCGCCCGACGTGACCGGCACCACGAACCTTGGCCCTTGGGTGAACCGGCGCAAGCTGTTTGCCCGTACCGAACAGGCCGACACCTTTATCAACGAAAAAATCCCCTCAACCGCAAAGTGGGAATTCACCCCCAAGGGCCAGCATATCGAACTGGGCATCGCCGAGATGAACCTGTTCTTGTTGCTGGGCGCGGCGGGCCTGTCGCATGCGCTGTTTGGCAAACGGGTGATCCCCATCGGCACGGTCTACGATCCCTTTGTCGCCCGCGGTCTCGATGCGCTGAACTACGCCTGTTATCAGGATGCGCGGTTTATGATCATCGGCACACCCTCCGGCGTGACCCTCGCCCCCGAAGGCGGCGCGCACCAATCCATCGGTTCACCCCTCATCGGGATGAGCCAGGACGGGCTGGCCAGCTTTGAACCCGCCTTTGCGGACGAGTTGGCCGTGATCATGAAATGGGCCTTTGATTATCTGCAAAAAGACGGTGAAGGCGACCCGGACGAACGCACTTGGCTGCGCGATGAAACCGGCGGCTCTGTCTATCTGCGCCTGACAACCAACCCCATCGAACAGCCCGGCAAACGTGTGGATGAGGATTTTCGCCAAGGCGCGATCGACGGGGCCTATTGGCTGCGCAAACCCGGGCCGAATTGCGAGGTGGTGATCGCCTATCAAGGGGCCGTCGCCCCCGAAGCGATCAAAGCGGCGGGCATCATCGCCGAAGGGCGGCGCGATGTTGGCGTGCTGGCCGTGACCTCTGCCGACCGGTTGAATGCGGGATGGACGGCGGCGCAACGGGCCCGCGCCCGTGGCAATGCCGCCGCGCAAAGCCATGTCGAAACCCTGCTGTCCGCCCTGCCCCGCGATTGCAAACTGATCACAGTGATTGATGGCCATCCCGCCACGCTGTCTTGGCTTGGGTCCGTGATCGGGCATCAAACGGTACCGCTCGGCGTCGAACACTTTGGCCAGACCGGCACCATCGCCGATCTTTATCGCCACTTTGGCATTGATGCCGCGTCAATCGTTGAAAAAGTGCAAGGGCTGACACCGGGGCGCAGCGTGGTACACCGCATCGCGAGCTAGGGTCAGGACACCTGCGCCGGGGCGCTGATCCGTGATTTCTTGCGGTAAGCCCCCGGCGTCAGGTCCGTCCAACGTTTGAAGGCGCGGTGAAAATTCGCCGCCGAGGCAAAGCCGACATCAAGCGATATCGCCTCAATGCTCTTGCCCCCCTGCGCCAAATCCCGGATCGCCAGATCCCGGCGCAACCCGTCTTTGATCCCCTGAAACGACGTGCCTTCCGCGTCCAGCCGCCGCATCAATGTGCGCGGCGTCAGGTGCAACTGCTGCGCCGCGTCCCTTAGCCCGGCCTCCAACCTGTCCGAGGCCAGCAATAATTCCCGCACCCGCAGCGGCAGCGCGTGTTCATTCAGGCTGGTGAAAATCCAGTCGCGCGGCGCACGGATCAAAAATTCCTGCATCTCCGCCTCTGTGCGCGACACCGGCATCGGCCCCACGCTGGCATCAAAACTCACATAGGACTTCGCCTGCCCAAACCGGATCGCCGCCGGAAACAGGATCGGATAATCTGCGGCAAACTCCGGCCGCTCAAAACAAAACCCGACCGAGGTCAGCGGCAGCTCATACCCCGCCAGCCAGGACGCAACCCCATGCGTCAGCTTGAGCAGCAACATATGGCCAAACCGCTGCGGCGCCTGATCCCCCCGTGGCAACAAGGCCATGCGCAGGGTTTCGCCATCGTTTTCCAACGTCATCTCGTAGTCATCGAGCAGCAGGTTCCAGAACGACGTAAACCGAAACAGCGCCGCAGATAGCGACGACGCCCCCCGCACCGAGGCGCACAGATGCTTCAGCGCACCGGGCCGGATGGTCCGGCTGCAAAGGCCCATCATCTCATCCCCGGTTTCCGCCACCACCATTTGATACAGCCGCACAATCTGGTCATGGGTCACGCGCCCCCGCGCCCCGTTCACCGCCGAAAGGCCGGTTTTGTCCAGAAAATCCGCCATCTGCCGCGCCGAACAATCACGGCGCAGCACCGCCAGCCAATCATCCAGAAAGGCACGCGACACAGTTGGCAATATTGTAAGGGTCTTTGCGCTGTTCATTGCCCCATATCGCGCAGCTTTGTCACTTTTTGCAAGTTTTGCGTCCATAGAAGAGATGGCAAGCCCCCCTTTGTCCGCTATGTATGGCGCAACGCAGCCTGCCAACCGGAGACATCAAAATGTTCACCGCCCCGACCCAAGACATGCTCTTTAACATCACCCATCTGACACAATGGGACAAAATCTCGGCTTTGCCGCAGTATGACGGGCTCGATTTGGATGACATCGGCGCGGTCCTTGAGGAATACAGCCGGTTCTGCGGCGAGGTCGTCGCGCCGCTCAATGCCTCGGGCGATCAGACCGGCGCCCAATACAACGCAGGCCGCGTGACCATGCCAGACGGCTTTACCGAGGCTTATGCCCAATTTGTCGAAATGGGCTGGCAAAGCCTGCAACACCCCGAAGCGTTTGGCGGTCAGGGTCTGCCCCGTTCCGTTGGCGCAGCGGCGACCGAAATGCTCAACGCTGCAAACATGAGCTTTGCCTTGTGTCCGCTGCTGACCGATGGCGCGATTGAGGCGCTTTTGACCGCCGGATCTGATGCGCAAAAGCAAACCTATCTGGCCAATCTCACCTCCGGCAAATGGTCCGGCACCATGAACCTGACCGAACCACAAGCGGGCAGCGATCTGGCGCTCGTGAAATCCAAAGCGGTGCCCAATGACGATGGCACCTACGCCATCACCGGCACCAAGATCTTTATCACCTACGGCGAACACGACATGTCGGAAAACACCGTGCATCTGGTGCTGGCCCGCACGCCCGATGCCCCCGCTGGCGTCAAAGGGATCAGCCTGTTTCTGGTGCCCAAATTCATGGTCGATGAAAGCGGCGCATTGGGCGACCGCAACGCGGTGCAATGTGTCAGCATCGAACACAAACTCGGCATTTCCGCCAGCCCAACCGCAGTTCTGCAATTCGAAAATGCAACCGGATTTCTGATCGGCGACGAAAACGCCGGCCTCAGCTATATGTTCGAAATGATGAATTCCGCCCGCTATGCTGTGGGTCTGCAAGGGGTCGGGATCGCCGAGCGCGCCTTTCAGCAAGCGCTCGCCTTTGCCAAGGACCGCGTGCAAAGCGCCCCGGTTGACGGCTCCACCCGCGAGGCCGTGACCATCATCCACCATCCTGATGTGCGCCGCCTTTTGGCCCGGATGCAGGCGCTGGCCGAAGGGGGCCGAGCCCTCGCCGCCTTTACCGCAGGCTGGCAAGATCTCGCCCGTCACGCCGCCAGCGAAGGGGACCGCGCCGAGGCATCTGCCATCTCTGAATTCCTGACGCCGCTGGTCAAGGGCTACTGCACCGAATCCGCCATTGATGTCGCCTCTGCCGGGGTTCAGATCCATGGCGGCATGGGCTTCATCGAAGAAACCGGCGCGGCCCAGCATTACCGCGATGCACGCATTTTGCCGATCTACGAGGGCACAACCGCGATCCAAGCCAACGATCTGATTGGCCGCAAAACCCTGCGCGATGGCGGGCGCACCGCCCTCGCCCTCGCCGCGATGATCAAAGGCACCGAGGCCGATCTGGCCGCTGGCGATCCGATCGCGCAATCCGTCGGCAAACAACTTTCCACCGCCCGCGCCGCCTTTGAAACTGTCGTGGCGCATTTTCTGGCCACTGCCAAACAAAATCCCAGCGCGGCTTATGGCGGCTCCGTGCCCTATCTGATGCTGGCCGGAAATCTGGTCAGCGGCTGGCAAATGGCCCGCGCACTATTGGCCGCTCAGGCCGAGATTGCATCGGGAAACAGCACCCCTTTCCTCAAGGCCAAAATCGCCACGGCCCATTTTTACGCCGATCACATTCTGGTCGAGGCCGAGACCCAAAAGCACCGCATCACCGGCGGCGAAGACAGCCTGCTCGCGCTTGATTTCGCCTGATCAACCGCGCCCCCCAAACGCACAAAGGACGTACCCCATGACCAAGACCATCGACATCTCCAGCTACACCAACCTTGACCTCGCCCCGCAGGACGATGGCGTCTGGGTTGTGACCCTGAACCGCCCGAAAAAGCGCAACGCGCTCGATATCGACACCATCGAAGAACTGGTTGATTTCTTCTCCCTTGCCCCTCGCGCAGAGGTAAAAGCTGTGGTTCTGGCAGGGGCAGGTGATCACTTCTGCGCCGGTCTCGATCTCATCGAACACCACGACCAAGACCGCAGTCCAGCCGATTTCATGCACGTCTGCCTGCGCTGGCATGAGGCGTTCAACAAGATGGAATATGGCGGTGTGCCTGTCATCGCCGCCCTGCAAGGCGCGGTTGTTGGTGGCGGTCTCGAACTGGCCAGCTCTGCTCATGTGCGCGTGATGGACCAGACCTGCTATTTCGCTCTGCCCGAGGGCCAGCGCGGGTTGTTCACCGGCGGCGGCGCAACAATCCGCGTGGCCGATCTGGTCGGCAAATCGCGGATGATCGACATGATGCTGACCGGCCGAGTGTACCAGGGCCAAGAAGCCGTCGATCTGGGTTTGGCGCAATACATCGTCGAAGGGTCCAGCTTTGACAAAGCCATGGAACTGGCCCGCGCGGCGGCGCAAAACCTGCCGCTGACCAACTTCGCCATATGTTCCGCGATCAGCCACATGCAAAACATGTCCGCGATGGATGCCGCCTATGCCGAGGCTGTCGTGGCCGGTGTCGTTAACACCCAGCCCGATGCCCGGTCGCGCCTCGCTGCCTTTGCCGACAAAAGCGCCGCACGGGTGCGCCCCAACAGCTGATTTCGAAAGCTCTTCGCGGAACCGGCGGGCGGCTTGATCGCCCGCTAGACCGGCATCCGCGTTTTCGAAACCCGCAGTTGGACAGTGCCTGTTTTGATCCGCCTCAGCGGCGTCATTGGCTCAATCCGGTCCTTGATTATCCTGCGCAACAGGGCACGATCTCCCTCGGCAATCGCCCGCTCCACTTGGCGCAACAGCCTTGCCACCTCAATCTGGCTCAGCATCGCTTCCTTGGCACGCAAAATCTTTGGATGCGGTGTCTGGATCAGGCTACCACGATCAATCAACAGCTCTTCATGCAATTTCTCGCCAGACCGCAAGCCAGTGATCTTGATCGCAATATCGCCTTTGCCGGTCACCGGATCTTTTTCCTGCCGCCCCGCCAGCCGGATCATCCGCCGCGCGATATCCATCACCCTTTGCGCCGCGCCCATATCCAGAACAAACACTTCGCCGCCCCTGGCAAATGCACCCGCCAACAGCACCAGCCGCGCCGCTTCGGGCATCGTCATGAAATAGCGCGTCACCTCAGGATGGGTTACCGTGACCGGACCGCCCTTGGCAATCTGGCTGTGAAACAGCGGCAAAACCGATCCAGATGAGCCCAAAACATTGCCAAACCGCACCATCGCACATCGGGTGTCCGCATGGCGTGTTTGCAGATCCTGCACCACCAGTTCCGCCATCCGTTTGGTCGCGCCCATCACATTGGCCGGACGCACCGCCTTGTCCGAAGACACCAGAATAAACCGCTCAATCCCCGCCTCGACGGCGGCTTTGGCCACCGCATGGGTGCCCAGAACGTTGTTTTTGGCCCCGGCCAGTGGATTGTCCTCCACCATCGGCACATGTTTATAAGCCGCCGCGTGCAGGATAATCTCGGCCCCATCGCCCGCAATCACCTCCCGCACCCGCGCGATGTCCGTGACCGATCCAAGCCGCGCAACCAGCTTGATCCCTGCCGCTTCGCCAAGATCAGCCAGTTCCTGCTGCACCTGATAGAGTTGGAATTCACTGTGATCGAACAGGACAACTCCCGCCGGACGACAGTCCAGCAATTGCCGGCACAGCTCTGCGCCAATGGATCCGCCCGCGCCGGTCACCATAATCATCCGCCCGGCATAGGCCTTGGCAATCTGCGGTGTATCAAGCGCGACCCTGTCGCGACCCAAAAGCTGCTCTGGCGCAACGGGACGGATCTCTCCCGGCGGTTCGCGCCCCATCAACATATCCCCAAAGGACGGCAGCACCTGCACCTCAACCCCATGAGCCCGCAAACGCCTGACCAGCGGATCCCGGCGTGCCGGTTCCATCGACGGGGCTGCCAGCACAATCTGTTCGACATTATGCCGGGCGATCAACATCGGCAATTTGCCGGCCTCAAACACCGGCAAACCGCAGATCGTCAGCCCCTGCAATTTCGGATTGTCATCCACAAAAAACGCCGGTCGCGCCTCGCAAGCCTGCAACAACGCCGCCGCCAGTTGCATCCCTGCCGCGCCTGCTCCGTAGATCGCAATGGTCTTTTGGTCCACCGACCCGGTGCGCGCAATCACCCAGCGCAGCACATGCAGCGCGGCAATGCGCACCCCGGTCGCAAACATGACAAACAGACTGCCAAATATCACCGCCACAGCAATCGCATGGTCCAGCCCGGCCAATGTCATCATCACCGCCGCAATCAGGCCCAAGCAACCGGCCGCCATCGTGACCCGCAGCCCGCTGATCATTTCAGGCGCGGTCAATTTCACCCGGTCCAACCGCACAGCCGCCACCACCAGCGGCGTGACCAAGCCCATCACAACCAGCAAAACCCATAGCTTTTGCGGGGCCTCAAAAAACACCCCACCGCCGCGCAGCACCATCGCCAGAAACAATGCTGACCACATCAGCAGGCTGTCCACCGCAATCAGGATAATCCGCTTTTTCCATCGCGGCAGAATATGCAATTTCGCAAGCTGTTCCAATGCGCCCGTCACCTGTCCTTCCTGCCCCATCAAAAACGCAGATGCTGAAGAAACCGTTAATACCGGACCCATATCCCCCTTTTTGGCTCTAAATATTCCGGGGAGTTTGAGGGGCTGGCCCCTCAATCCGCACTCACGGGTGCGGGCCATCCCGGCGCGATGACCATCACCCTTGCAACGCGCACCGTGCAATCACCTCAAACCGCCCATCGGGCCGCTGCCCAACCAGCGCCAGATCATCAATCCTCATCGGATCGGCCAGCAGCGGCGCAAAATAGTCCCGCGCGCCTTGCACCACCCGCTCCACCTCGGCCTTTGGTATCCGCCCCGTCAGGGTCATATGAAACCGGTAGGCCTCCATGACATGCGGATAACCCCAGCGCTGCAAATATCCGCGCTGCACATCGGACAATCCGGGCCGATTGCGCCGCTCAAACTCTGCCGCAGGCAAGGGCGCGCGCCACTGATCCAACCCTTCCACCACCTGCGCCGCCATGGCCCGCAGGTCCGCCGCCCCGCTTTGCGGGATCAGCGCGATAAACCGGCCAAGCGCAACAACCTCAAGATCACCGCAACGCACTGCCGCAATGCCGGTGCACAGCTGCGCGAATGCGCGGCGCAATTCCTCTAGGGTCGCCCCCTCCCGCATCTGAAACGGGGCCATAACAGTACCGTGAAACCCGTATTTGCGCGGCGTTTGGGTAAGCGCGGGCAGATTCAGATCAAGCCCATCAGCCTGCGCAACCTCGCCACCCTCACCAACGTCCCAGCCAAGCCAGGCCGCCCCGGCCGCCCCCAGATCACCCTGAGGCACAACATAGACGGCATATCGCGCATAGGCGCTCATGGCCTGCTCAGTACCACTTGGCCAAGGGCGGCAGGCTCATCAAAACCGCATCCGGGTCATGGCCGGTCTCAAGACCAAATTTCGTGCCCCGATCATAGACCAGATTGTATTCGGCATAGAGCCCGCGATGGCGCAGTTGCACGTCTTTGTCTGCCTCATCCCAAGGCATCTCGCGGCGCCGATCCGCCAGTGGCACAAAGGCCGGCAAAAACGCCGCGCCCACATCCTTGGTCAGGGCAAAATCAGCCGCCCAATCGCCGCTGTTGCGATCATCATAAAAGATCCCGCCAACCCCCCGCGCCCGTTTGCGGTGCGGGATATAGAAATATCGGTCGGCCCAGTCCTTCAGCTCATCATAAAGCGTATCGCCATGCGGATCGCAGGCCCGCTTCATCTCTGCGTGAAAATGCGCGGTGTCTTCATCATATTCGATGCAAGGGTTCAGATCCGCGCCGCCGCCAAACCACCAGGCATGCGGGGTCCAGAACATCCGTGTGTTCATATGAACCGCCGGCGCATGGGGGTTTTGCATATGCGCGACCAAGGAGATGCCCGAGGCCCAGAACCGAGGATCATCTTTCATCCCCGGAATGCCTTTGCGGGCCGCCATCGCCGACTGCGCCCGCGTGCCCAACACGCCATAAACGGTCGAAATATTAACCCCGACCTTTTCAAACACCCGCCCGCCGCGCATCACGCTCATTTCGCCGCCGCCCGCGTCCGATCCATCTTCCGATGTCCGGCTGGTTTTGCGGACCTCCATGCGCCCCGCAGGTACATCGCCGCCCTGCCGGTCTTCAAGCGCGTGAAAGGCGCTGACGATCTCGTCGCGCAACTCCCGGAACCAACCGGAGGCCTGCGCTTTTTCAGTTTCAAATGTATCGGTCATGGGCCTGCTGTCTTTGCTGTTCGGATGCAGATTAAACCGCCCGAGCGGCAGTTGAAACCTGCCGATTGCCGCAGAGCGCTTGAAATGGTGTCGGCGCCCCCCTACCCTTGCCCGGCATGGCGCCCATGGTGGCATGATCCTCACAAAGGCAGGCACGTGACAGCACAATCAGATCCTTCTCGGCCCGATCTTTCCCGCCGCCGTTTGCGCACCTGGATCAGACTGCTGCGCCTGACCCGCGGCACCGAAAACCAGCTGCGCGAATATCTGCGTGTCACCCATGACACCACCCTGCCCCGGTTCGATGTGATGGCCGCACTTTACCGCAATCAATCCCCGATGAAGATGACCGCTCTCAGCAAGATGTTGCTTGTGTCCAACGGAAATGCCTCCACCATCGTGAACCGCCTTGAAAAAGACGGGCTGGTGGAACGGGTCTCGCCCGAAAAAGACCGCCGTGTGGTCAATGTCACCCTCACCGCCGAGGGCCGCGCCCAGTTCGAAGTGCAAGCCAAGGGCCATGAGGCAATGGTGAACGATCTCTTTGACGGGTTGGAAGACGCCGATCTGGATCAGATCCGCGATCTTTTGCGCCGCGCCGATGCCGCAGAGGAGGCCGCGATCTAGCTGTTCAGAACCGCCGTCGCCTCGATCTCGACCAGCGCCTCGTCCTCAACCAGACCGGCCACGACAACCATGGTCATCGCCGGAAAATGCCGCCCCAGAACCTTGCGATAGACCGCGCCCACTTCTGCCTGCCGCGCGACGTATTCTTTCTTGTCGATCACATACCATGTCAGCCGCACGATATCGGTCACCTGCCCGCCTGCGGCCTCGACCACATCGACGATATTGCGCAGCGCCTGTTCCATCTGCCCGATGAAATCATGGCTTTCGAATTTCTGTTCAGCGGTCCAGCCGATCTGTCCGCCCACATAAAGCGTATTGTCGGCGGTTTTTACACCATTGGCATAACCTTTGGCCTTGGCCCACCCTTCGGGCTGGATGATCTCATGTGCCATACGTGTCTCCTTTACAGATGGGTCTCTAAACGGCTGCGGATGTGATCCGGCCATGGGGTGGATGCGCCTTGGGCGTCGATGAATACGATTGTCGATGTGGCACTAAACCGCTCTTCAGTGCCGCATACCGCGTGATAGTTCAGATCAAGCGATGACCGGCCGATCCGTGTGCAGCGCAACGTGATGTCCAGAACATCGCCCAACCGGCTTGGCCGTTTGAACTTGGCCTCGATCTGCGCCGTCGGGATACCGCTGGCTTGATGCATTTGGGAGAACGGAAAGTCCAGTTCTTGCTCAAAAAACGCCTCGACCGTGTCATTGGTCATCTCGAAGAACCGCGGATAGAAAACAATGCCCGCCGGATCGCAATGCCGGAACTTGATCTTTTGCCGATAGGTGAATGCCATGCTCAGACCCCCAGATACCGGTCTTTGACGTCAGCGCTTAACGCATCCATCGTGCCATGCCAGACCGACACACCCCGCTCCAGAATGACCACGCTGTCCGCAACCTGACGCAGTTCGCTGATGGTTTTATCGACCACGAGGATCGACAGGGATGTGGTCTTTTTCAGGGTCGCAATCGCTGCCCAGATTTCCTGCCGGACCACAGGTGCCAACCCTTCGGTGGCCTCATCGAGGATCAGCAATCGCGGATTGGTCATCAACGCCCGGCCAATCGCCAGCATCTGTTGTTCCCCGCCCGACAGCGAGCCCGCCAATTGATCGCCGCGTTCCTCAAGCCGTGGAAACAGCGCATGCACACGGGCAAAGTCCCACTCACCGGGCCGCGCCGAGGCAAAGAGGTTTTCGCGCACCGTCAGATTGGTGAAACACCGCCGCCCTTCCGGCACCAGCCCGATGCCAAGCCGCGCCGCCTTGTGGGCGGGCAACGCGCCGATGTCCTGCCAGTCAAACAACACCTGCCCCTGCGGGTTTTTCAACAACCGGCTGATCACCTTGATCGTGGTGGATTTGCCCATGCCGTTGCGCCCCATCAGCGCGACAACCTCGCCCTCGCGGATTGTCAGATCGACCCCGAACAGGGCCTGCGACGCGCCATAGATCGCGGTGATCTGCTCTAGCTGCAACAGGCTCATGCCGCGTCCTCCTCACCCAGATAGGCCAGCTTGACCTCGGGGTTTGTGCGGATCTCATCCACCGTTCCGGTTGCGATGATCTTGCCATAAACCAACACCGAAATCCGGTCGGCCAGCGCAAACACCGCGTCCATGTCATGTTCGACCAAGAGGATTGGCGCTTCGGCTTTCAGCGCCTCCAGAAATCCGGTCAGGGCCTGCGATCCTTCGGCGCCCATGCCCGCCATCGGCTCGTCCATCAAAAATGCTTTTGGCGACAGGGTCAGCGCCACCGCGACCTCCAATTGCCGCCGCCGCCCGTGCGACAGCTCCGATGTGCGCACATGCGCCAGATCGCGCAATTCCACCCGGTCCAGTGCCTTGTAGGCGCGTTCGAGCAGCCGCGTGTCTTTCATCGCATCACGGAAAAACTGGAACACCGATCCGCTTTGCCCGACCGCGCCAAGCACAACATTTTCCAGCACGGTAAAATCCATCGCCAGTGCCGAGATCTGGAAGGTGCGCCCCAAACCGGCCCGCGCCCGCCGTGCGGTGCTGTGCTGACTGACATCGCGCCCGTCAAAATACACCTTGCCGCTGTCGGGCTTCAATCCGCCCGCAATCTGCTTGATCAGGGTCGATTTGCCCGCCCCGTTCGGCCCGATCAGCGCATGGATCTCGCCCGGTTTCAGGTCCAGCGATATGCCGTCGCTGGCCTTGAGCGCGCCAAAGGATTTGCAGATGTTATCGACCCTCAGAATGCTATCCGTCATGGCGCACCTCCCGGCGGGCCAACCCGCCCACGATGCCGCCTTTGGCAAACAGCACCACAAACAGCAGGATCAGCCCCAGATAAATCTGCCAATATTCGGATATCCCGCCCAGCATATGTTCCAGCAGGATGTAAACCGCCGCGCCCGCCACGGGGCCAAACAGCCGCGCAACACCGCCCAGAATGATAAACACCATAATCTCGCCCGAGGTGTGCCAGCTGAACATCGTCGGGCTGACAAACCGGTTGAGATCGGCAAACAGCGCCCCGGCCAAGCCGGTGATCGCCCCCGATATGACAAAGGCCACCAGCCGCAACCGGTACACATTGATCCCCACCGTCAGCGCCCGTTCCTCGTTCTGATGCGCCCCGTTCAGCGCCAGACCAAAGGGCGATTTATTCAACCGGTTCACCAAAAACAGCACCGCCATCAGCACCACAAAACAGATCCCGAAAAACTGGATCGGATCTAGGGTATTCACCCCCGGAAACTGGTTGCGCACATAGATCGACAGCCCGTCCTCGCCGCCATAGGCCGGCCAACTGATCGCGAAATAGTAAAACATCTGGCCAAAGGCCAGCGTGACCATGATGAAATAGACCCCGCTGGTGCGCAGGCTCAGCGCCCCGATCAACAGCGCCGCCAGCGCCGATGCCACAATCGCCACCAGCCAGATCACCGGCATCAGATTTGTGCCTTCAATCACAAAAGGCACCTCCATCAGTGGCGCATAATCCTGTGCGTGGCTGGCCAGAATGCCCATCGCATAGCCGCCAATCCCGAAATAGGCCGCATGGCCAAAACTGACCAGACCGCCCTGCCCCAACGCAAGGTTCAGCCCCACACCGGCCAGCGCCAAGATCGCCGCTTTGGTTGCCAGCGTGATGATAAACGGCTCGTCCATCTGCAAGGCCACCAAAGGCACGATCAGCAGCAAAGCTCCGATCAAAAAGTTGATATATCTTTCCCGGATCACGTCACGCGCTCCCAAACAATCCGGTGGGTTTGAACAAAAGCACCCCCGCCATCAGGATATAAATCAGCATCGACGCCAACGACGATCCCACCGAACTGGCCGCCGACGGCTCCATAAATGCGGCAAACGCCCAAGGCAGCATCGTCCGGCCCAATGTATCAGTCAGCCCCACCAATATCGCACCCGCCAGCGCCCCTTTTATCGACCCGATGCCGCCAATCACGATCACCACAAAGGCAAGGATCAGCACAGGCTCACCCATGCCCACCTCAACCGACTGAATTGCGCCAACCAAGGCCCCCGAAAGACCAGCCAGCGCCGCGCCAAGGGCAAAAACCAATGTATATAGAATGGAAATATCAACGCCCAAGGCGCCAATCATCTCGCGGTCGTTTTCCCCGGCTCTGATCCGCATCCCCACACGGGTTTTCGAGATCAGCAGGAACAAACCAACCGCCACCGCCAGCCCGATCAGGATGATCGTCAACCGATAGCGCGAATACTCAATGCCCCCCGGCAACGTCAGCGTCCCTGACAGCGCCTCGGGGATATTCAAAAACAGCGGGAATGATCCAAACACCCACCGCGTCGCCTCCGAGAAAATCAGGATCAGCGCAAAGGTCGCCAGCACCTGATCAAGATGGTCCCGCGCATAAAGCCGCCGGATCACCGTCAATTCAATCAGCGCCCCAAACAGCGCCGCCGCGGCAAGGCTGGCCGCCAGCGCCAACAAAAACGATCCGGTCCAGCCCGCAACCGCCGCCGCCGCAAAAGCGCCCACCATATACAGCGATCCATGCGCCAGATTGATCAGCCCCATAACCCCAAAGATCAGGGTCAGACCGGCGGCCATCAAAAACAGCATGACGCCAAACTGTAGCCCGTTCAGGATCTGCTCAATGATAAGGATAGAAGACATTGCCCTGCCTTTGATTGTTTCACCGGCAAGGCCCCTGCCCCGCCGGTGAATGGTCATCTGCTCAGAGTTTGCACTCGGCGGCATAGACATCCTGATGGTCCGTCAGGCCGGTGCTGATGATCTTGTTGGTGTAAACGTCACCCTCTTTGATCACTTCGCGCACATAGATGTCCTGAATAGGATGGTTGTTGTTGCCGAACTTGAAGTCACCCCGCACCGAAGCAAAATCTGCCTCTTTGAGTGCTGCGCGGAACGCATCCTGGTCTTTCACATCGGCCTTGCCCATCGCGCTGATGATCAGGTTGGCCGTGTCAAACCCTTGCGAAGCATAAAGCGAGGGCAAACGGCCGTATTCCGCCTGAAAGGTCTCGACAAAGGCTTTGTTCGCCGCATTGTCGATGTCCTTGTTCCACTGCGATGTGTTCTGCACACCCAGCGCCGCATCGCCAACCGCCTGCAAGATCCCCTGATCAAAGCTGAACGCCGGGCCGACAACCGGCAGGTCAATGCCGCTGTCTGCATATTGCTTGAGGAAGGAAATCCCCATGCCGCCGGGCAGGAAGAAAAACACGCTGTCCGCATCGGATGCGCGGATCTGCGCGATCTCGGCGGCATAATCGGTCTGGCCCAGCTTGGTATAAAGCTCACCTGCCAGATCGCCGGAATACATCCGTTTGTACCCCTTCAGCGCATCCTTGCCCGCCGGATAATTCGGCGCGAGGATAAAGCTGTTTTTGTGCCCGACCGAAGACGCATGTGCGCCCGCCGCTTCGTGCAGGTTGTCATTCTGCCATGCCACGTTGAAATAATTCTCGTGGCAGCCCTTGCCGGCCAATTGGAACGGGCCCGCGTTTGGCGACAGATAGAACTTGCCCTGCGCCGTTGCGCTTGGCACCACGGCCAGCGCGAGGTTAGACCACACGATGCCGGTCAGGATATCCACCTTTTCGGACTGGATCATCTTGTCGGCCAGTTGCACGGCCACATCCGGCTTGCGCTGATCATCCTCGACCACCACTTCGATGCCGTCATTGCCCGATTGCTTCACCGCCAGCAGGAACCCGTCACGGATATCCACACCCAGACCTGCGCCGCCGCCGGTCAGTGTGGTGATCACACCGACCTTCACCTTGGCATGACCATCCGCCACGGCGGCACCCGCCATCGCCAAAGCAACAGCAGTGGCCGCGCCCAATGTCTTGAGGCCCATCTTGGCCATCTTTGTTGTTTGCATTTTTCGTCTCCCTGGTAACTTTGGCCCGTCATTGCGCAGGCCCTTTCGGCACGATGTGCCAATCGCGAACCATTTTCCATGGCTTTGTGGACGTGACGCTACTTTAGAGCGGAATTTATTTCAAGTTCAAAATATTTGAGCTTGAAATGTCAGTCCAAAACAAGAAACGGCGGCACAGTCCGCACTGCACCGCCGCTCCATTCTTTGCTGTGGTTTGGATCAGTTGCTGGCTTCGACAGCCGGACCAACAGACACCAGATAGGCCCAAACGTCTTTTGCCGCCTGCTCATCTTTCAGGCGGAAAGACATCTTGGATTTGGCTTTCTTGTCATCCAGATAGGCCCGCAGGTACTTCTTGGAATCGGCTGTGAAGGCCACAAATTCCGCCTCGTTCCACGCCAGACCGGCCTCGCCCGCCGCCTTCAGAGACTTGCCGTATTTCTTGCCAAAGTCCTCATCGCTGCCCGCAACGCGGCCAAAGATGCCATAAAGGTTCGGGCCACTGCGCCCGCCCTTGGCAATCGCTTCGCCATCCGCATCAACCACGGAGTGGCAGGATTTGCACTTCTTAAACACGGCCTCACCGGCCGCGGCGTCACCTGTGGCGTGACCATCTGCAAACGCAGGGCCAGCAGCAAGGGCAAGCCCCAGAACAGCCAATTTCAATTGTTTCATCTCGGAACTCCTTTTCGGTATTCACTCTGCCTAATATGGCGATATCGGCTTCTACCCCAAAATGCCACCAGTAGAAATATTCGAAAGGCGCATTGGCGTCTTTGTCGCAGCAGCCTGTTCCGGGCCAATTCCGCTTGCACATCACCGTCCTTTTGGTTTTGACAGGGCAACCTTTCCTGATCGGGCTTTTGATGACCAACACCACCGATAATCTCAAGATCATGATCCCCGCATGGGTGGATGGCACCCTGACCCCTGTTGAAAAGCTGGAGACCCATCTGCGCGGTCTGCGCCATCTCGCCGTGTCAGTCTTTGTGATCCGCGAGGGCAAGATCCTGATCCAGCGCCGGGCGCTGTCCAAATATCACACGCCGGGCCTCTGGGCGAACACCTGCTGCACCCATCCCGCGTGGGACGAACCCCCCGCCGATTGCGCCACCCGCCGCCTGACCGAAGAGTTGGGGATCACCGGCCTCTCCCTGTCCCATCGCGGACAGGTCGAATACCGCGCCGAGGTCGGCAACGGGTTGACCGAACATGAACTGGTTGAGGTTTACCTCGCCGATGCCCCCGATGACATGCCGCTGGCCCCCAACCCGGACGAGGTCATGGACACCCGCTGGATCACGCTGGAGGATCTCAAATCCGAGATCGCCCAAGACCCCGATGCCTTTACACCTTGGTTACATATCTATCTGGACCGCCACAGCGACATGATCCTTGGCCTATAGGCCTTGGCGCTCGTAGATGCATAGAACGTAGTCTTTTCAATGCCTTATGTGTTTTCCACGGACGGGCATTACATCTTTTTCAGCTAGGTTTCGCCGCGAAACCTAGGGTTTTTCCAGCAGATGCTGCAATTCCAACATCACCGAATCCATAATGTCTGACGAAAGCCCCCTGCCCTGCAGCCGGATGACATAGCCTTGCGAATCCTCCTCGCGGCGCAGTGTGATTCCGCTGGAAAGATGTAGCGTTTCATTGTCCTGCCAGCCCGGCTTGGGTGTCTTGATCGCCGGTCGTCCACCCCGGCTTTTGTCCTTTGGCGCACCGTCAAATTCCGCCAGTGCCAGCCCCAACAATTCCGCCTCACGCTGCGGCGTTGAACCTTGGTCCGTTGCCAACACCTCCCGAAGGCGCTCTCCCCCGCCTTGGCGCAAGGCCTGGGCCAGCTTCAGCCCTTCTTTTTCCCTGAGCATTTCAGGAAATTTGAACATATCCCCCAGCTCTTCAAAAATCAGGGCAAAGGATCTGATCTTGCTCCGCTTGGCCTTGGACGCAGACGGGAAAAGCGCATCAACCGCTGCCTCGACATTCACAAACGATCCCTGCTGCACCGCGATCACCACGATCCGTCCCCGTTCAAAATGGCTAAGCGAGGCGCGAATCTCATTCTCTTCGATCATCGCTGCAAAGGCCCCGCCCATCTGATCTGGGTCGCGCAAGACCGCTTTGATGGTGCTATATTTTTCTTCTCCGGTCAGCTCGAACAAGTGCTGCATCGCCTTGAACCGCCGAAAGCCGGACAGGATGCCGTATTGCGGGCCGTCTGGCTCAGGGTTCGGTAGGGCAAACACTTCGATCGGGAGGCGCAAACCGTTCAAAGAAATGGAGGTCTGAAGCTCAGACATTTCCTCGGCATTCAGCACGGTCCGGTCCCGGATCATCGCATCCGCCTGAATACGGGCCAGTGGCAGTTGCATGATCACCAACCCCTGCTCGCGGGCGGCGCGCATGGCTTTGGCGTCTGCCTGATCACGGGTCTGCGCGCCCTCAACCATGGCATCTGCGCTGTCAGCGGCGACCTGCGCAATCGGGGCGGCAAGCCCGCCACGGCGCGGGGAGGTTTCGCGGCGAAACTCCTCCTCGATGCGGCTTAGATCATCAACACTGGGGGTTTCCAGTCTTTTACGCTTTACCATCTTCCTGCGCCTCCATCTGTACATCGCGCCACCAGGTGCCAAGCAGGATTTCCTTGATCTCGGCCCAGGTCCGGTCAAACGTCTCGCGTCCCCGGACATAGGTGTCACGGTTAAACTCTCGGTAATCGGCCTCGTAGATCCCATTCACCTGCTCACCTGCCTGCCCGACCATGGCGGTCATTTCCTGCCGGTAGGTGGTCATGAAATCCCCAAAATAGGCCTGAATGACATTGGCCAGATCGGTCTGCTGGGCGGCATCAAAGCGGGTGATCAACGCCCGCACCGCGTCCCATTCAAACTTCATTTCGGGCAGGTCATTTTGCCGCCTGATCCGGTTTTCGCCCTCTTCGATGCTGGCGAAAGTCGAATAGAGCATGTCAAAGAACCGGCCCGTTGAATCAAATTCGAGGAACGAAGCGCCAAGCGGGACCAAGAGGATATCAGCCGCCGACAAAGCGTTGATCGTCAGATAGCCAAGGGCAGGGGGCGTATCGAGCAAAATGATGTCGTAGTCCTCCAATATCTTGTCCGACTGCAACGCATTGGCAAGCGCATCCCAAAGCGGCCAAGACCGCGCTTGCATCCGCCAGACCGGCACCTGAAATTCCGCCCAGTAAAGGTTTAGCTGCGCACCGATCAGATCAATGTTCGGCCAATGGGTGGACTGGATCAGGTTTCGCGGCGAAACCTCAAGGCTTTCGGTTAAGGTTTCGTCAAGAGGCAGTGCGCTGCGTCCCGCCGCGGCGCGGGTCTCATTCTCGGCCTGCACATGACGGGCATAATCACGCGCCAACAGCGGGAAGGCAGTCTGCCATTCATCCTCGACCTGACCGCCCATGATCGATGTCATTGACCCCTGACTGTCCAGATCAATCACCAACACGCGATAGCCGTCCAGCGCGGCAGACATCGCCAAATGTGCAGCGGTGGAGGTCTTGCCAACACCGCCCTTGAAATTGGCCACGGAAATGACCTTGGCCGGCTGACCCTCGGGCCGCCAGGATTTGTATTGTTTGGCAGATGACCCCTCGCTGGCGAAATGATCACGCAGGGTTAACACCTCTTCGAGAGTGAACCACTTGGAGCCGCCTTCGCCAGCCCCTTGGGGCAAATCCTCATGCGCCTTGAGCACCCGGCGCAGATGGGCGGGCGCGATATCCAGCAGATAGCGGCACACCTCCCATGTGGAGAACTTTCGCAGGCGTTTGCGCCCATCCGGGGAATAGCCCCGCTTGGCCAGATCATCGCGCCCCTTGGCGGCAAAGGTCGCGGCTTTTGCGAATCGGACGGTGTCGATAGGATCCGATAAACGCGCCGCTGCTTTCGCAGGGTCGATGTTGAAATAGGGGGGCGGGGCAGGTTTGCTCGATGATGTCATAAGACCTCAGCTATGTGCGCATGTTTTTCAAATGTCAGCGAAACAATCGCACATCCGGGATCATATGTGAACTTGAACTTGCAATCCCATTCGGCAGAATCAATTGACCAAAAGAACACAACAAAGGTTGTAGAATCTTTGAGATCTTTAAGGACTTTCAGCATCAAAAATTCATTTAGCTGCAATAGTTTAAGATGTTTTCGGTGCCAGTATACAGGACCAAGGGCACCAGATAACAGGATCAAAGGCACCTAAATACGGGAGGAAAGGTGGCGATTCGCAGGGGGAAGGGGTGCTTTCTACGGTATTGTGCGTGTTAGAGCCGGTTATCGCCCGTTGTAGCGCCATTTCGTTAAACCCGATCCCGTAAATGGGTCCTTTAGCCTGAGGCGGAGACCTGCGCCGTGCTGCCAAACTAAGGTACCCAAAAAAACTTGCAAGCGGGTACCGTAAAGCGACATACTGCGCCAAAGGCACAAAAAGGAATCGAACCTTTGGCCATTCGAGCAAGTAAGACCGACGATATACCCCGAGACCAACTGACCGGTGCCTTGCGGCGCGGGGCGGTGAAGAAACATGTGGCGGCGATCCATGTGTCCGGCAAGCTGACTTTGCTGCAACGCAAGCTGTCCAATGTTCTGTTGCTGAACGCCTATGACACGCTGACCGATCAGCAAACGCATCTGATTGATGCCCGCACCTTGTGCATGATGATCGGCTATAACTCCAACGATATGGACACGCTCAAACAGTCACTGCGCGGCCTTGCAGAGACTGTTGCGGAGTGGGACATGCTGGATGACAAAGGCCAGCAGGAATGGGGCGTTTCAAGCCTGCTCAGCTATGCCAAGCTGAAGGGAGGGGTCTGTGAATATGCCTATTCTCCGGCGCTGGCGGAAAAGCTGAACGATCCAAAGGTTTTTGCGCTGATCAATCTGAACATCCAGCGGCGGTTCACCAGCGGGCATGCGCTGGCGCTTTATGAAAACTGCTATCGGTTTGTGCGGACCAAAAGCACCGGTTGGTGGTCGCTGGATCTGTTTCGCAGGCTGATGGGGGTCGACGACAGCCCGTATTACCAAAGCTACAAACATCTGAACGCCAAGATCATCAAGCCAAGCGTGGCGGAGGTGAACAAGACCTCCAACATTGTGGTGACGCCGGAAGTGCGCAAACGGGGCAGGGAGGTTGTTGATATCCGGTTTCACATCGGTGAAAACCCGCAGCTGGCCATTCTGGACATGGATGACGGGGCAGGGGTGCGCAATGCGCCGGTCTATGGGCGGTTGCGCGAGATGGGGTTGAGCGACCGCTTGGCGCGGCAATGGATCGCGGAACATGGCGAGGATCAGGTGGCGGCCAAGCTGGCTTATGTGACGGGGCAGGCTGGAGTGGAAAACCCGGTGAGATACCTCAAGGCGGCGCTGCGCGATGACTATCAGGCGCAGGTGAAGGCACCCACACGGCCCGAAGTCGCGGCGCGGGCCGCAAAATTGGCAAAGGTGCGTGATCTGGCAGCGGCGCGGACCCCGACCCAACGGGATGCGGACAAACGGCTGTTCCTGTCACAATTGACCGAGACACGCCAGCGCGACGATTTTGACCGTCACGGCTGGATGTCTGCGATCAATTTCGCAGCTATTGTCGATTTTTGGGAAGAGATGGGCGCGTAGCCCGTGCAGGGCGTTAGCCGCCGCGCACGGTGTCGATCATCAGTTGCACATTGGCGGGATCGGCGTCTGGGGTGATGCCGTGGCCAAGGTTAAAGATATGCGGCCCACCTGAGAGCGCATCGACGATCTGGCGGGTTTCGCGGATCAGATCCTCACCGCCAGAGACCATATGCCGCGAGGCCAGATTGCCTTGCACACATCCGGCGGATTGTACGTTTTCAGCAGCCCAAGCAGCGCTCACCCCATCGTCGAGCGCGATACAATCGGCGCCAATCGCGGCATGGGCCCCGGTGTAGCGTTCGCCTGCACCGCGCGGAAAGGCGATGATCGGCGTTTCGGGGTGTTTTTCCTTGAGCGCTTGGGTAATCTTTTGCATCGGCTTGAGAGAATAGTTCTCAAAATCAGCGCCTTGCAGTGATCCGGCCCAGCTGTCGAAGAGTTTGACCACCTCTGCGCCTGCCTCGACCTGGGCAGAGAGGTAGTGGATTGTTGCCTCGGTGATCCGGTCGAGCAAGCCGTCAAACACGGCGCGGTTTTCGGCCTTGAGCGCATGGGCCGGCCCCTGATCCGGGGTGCCGCGCCCGGCGATCATATAGGTGGCAACGGTCCAGGGCGCCCCTGCAAAACCGATCAGGGTGGTTTCTTTGGGCAGTTCCCGGGAGAGGATTTTCACGGTCTCATAGATGGGGTTCAGGGTCTCGTGAATGTCATCCAGCGGTTTGAGCGCGTTCAGCTCTGCCTCGGTGGTGATGGTGGACAGGCGCGGCCCTTCGCCGGTGACAAACCAAAGATCGGCACCCAGCGCCTGAGGCACCAGCAGGATATCGGCAAAGAGGATCGCGGCGTCAAAGCCATAGCGGCGAATGGGTTGCAACGTCACCTCGGCAGCGAGATCGGGGTTGTAGCAAAGCGACAGGAAATCACCGGCCTGCGCCCGCGTGGCCTTGTATTCGGGCAGGTAACGGCCCGCTTGCCGCATCATCCAGATCGGCGGCGTGGGCAGTGTTTCGCCCGCCAATGCGCGCAGGATTGTTTTGGTCTGTGTCATGGGGATCTTTCCGGCTTTGTCGTCTGCTGCATCATGCTTTTTCGCGCTGCCACATACAACAGTTGTCAGCCTGAGTGTACAGGGGTACGAAAGCGCCATGACATATGATCTTCCTTCCCCGCAGAACCCGTTGAACATTGGCACACGCGGATCGCCGCTGGCGCTGGCACAGGCGCATGAAACCCGTGAAAGGATGGCCAAGGCCTTTGATCTGCCGTTCGAGGCCTTCACGATTGTGGTGATCAAAACCACCGGGGACAAGATCATTGACCGGCCCTTGAAAGAGATCGGCGGTAAGGGGCTTTTCACCCGCGAGATCGAAGAGGATCTGGCGGCAGGGCGCATTGATATTGCGGTGCATTCGATGAAGGATATGCCCACCTATCAGCCCGATGGCCTTGTGTTAGAGACGTATTTGCCCCGCGAGGACGTGCGCGATGCGTTTATCTCGCCGCGTGCAAAAGCGCTGGAGGATTTGCCTGCGGGCACGGTTGTCGGCACCTCAAGCCTGCGGCGCAAAGCGCAGCTGAAACTGCGGCGGCCGGATCTGGAGGTTGTGGAATTTCGCGGCAATCTGCAAACCCGCCTGATGAAGCTGGATCAAGGCGTGGCAGAGGCGACATTTTTGGCGATGGCGGGGTTGAACCGGCTCAATATGACGGACGTGCCAAAGACCGCGATTGAAACCGATGTGATGCTGCCCGCCGTGGCGCAGGGCGCGATCGGGATCGAGCGGCGGCAAAATGACACACGGGTCGCCGATATGCTGGCTGCGATCCATGACGGGCCAACGGGCCAGCGTTTGGCAGCAGAGCGGGCCTTTTTGACGGCGCTGGACGGGTCATGCGAAACCCCGATTGCCGGATTGGCGGAGCTGAACGGCGGCGGGTTGTTCCTGCGCGGTGAAGTGTTGCGCCCCGACGGGTCAGAGGCGATCAGCGACGCCCTGCGCTGTCCTATCGAGGACGGCGCAAAGGCGGGGCGTGAAATGGCCGAAAAGATGCTGGCCCAAGCGGGGCCAAAGTTTTTCGACTGGCGCTGATCAATCCTCAAAAATTGCCAGACCCAGCCATTCGGCTACAAGGGCAGGGGTCTTTTCGCCCTCGATCTCAATGGTCAGCAGGTTTTCACGCAACAGATCTGTTGCGCTGCGCTTGGTGACTTTCTGAAGCGTGAACCGCCCGCGCAGCCGCGCCCCGGCGCGCACCGGCATCAGAAACCGCAGCTTGTTCATGCCGTAATTGATGCCCATCACCTGACCGGGCAACATCGGAAAGCAATCATAGGCAAAGCGGCTGGCGAGAGAGAGCGTGAGGAAGCCATGGGCGATGGTGCCGCCAAAGGGGGTCTCTGCCGCCGCGCGTTCGGGATCAACGTGAATCCATTGAGTGTCAAAGGTGGTTTCGGCAAACTGGTCAATCATCGGCTGGTCTACCGTGATCCAGTTTGACACGCCCACTTCGGTCCCGAGGTGGGCTTCGGCATTTGAAAAAGCAGTCTCTAATGCGGACATTTTCGCCTCCCTTATGATGGATCGGAGGACACGCGCACCATGCGCTTGCCCTTGTTGTCACCGGCCAACAAACCAATCAAAGCCTGCGGCGCGTTCTCAAGACCATCAACGATGTCCTCGGTCACTTTGATCTGGCCCGTGCCAACCCAATGCTGCATCGCGCGCAGACATTTGGCATCGTTCTGGGCAAAATCCATCACGATGAATCCCTCCATCTTGAGCCGTTTGACCACCACAACACCGGGCAGATTGCGCGGGCCGGTGGGGTTTTCGGTGTCATATTGGCTGATCGCGCCGCAGCAGATCACCCGCCCGCGTTCGTTCATCACGTTCAGTGCCATTTCAAGCACTGTGCCGCCGACATTGTCGAAATAGACATCGACGCCATCAGGGCAGGCACTGCGCAACGCCTTGAAGAACCCCGGAGCGCGATAATCAAGGCAGGCGTCAAAGCCCAGATGGTCAGTGACCCAGGCGCATTTTTCTGCACCCCCCGCAATGCCAACAACTCGGCAACCAAGCGCCTTGGCGATCTGGCCGACGTAACCGCCTACAGACCCGGCAGCAGCAGAGACCAGCACGGTTTCGCCCGCAACAGGTTGGCCGATGGACATCAACCCGTGATAGGCGGTTTTGCCAGCGATGCCATAGACCGACATCAGATGGGAAAGTGTCTCTACCTTGGGCATTTTCATCACTTTATGCGCGGGCATTGTGATCACCTCGGACCATGTCGCCTCTGCCGCGACGATGTCACCGGGGGCAAGTTTCGGGCTGTTGGACTGCATCACCTCGCAGATCGCATAGGTGGGCATCGCGTCGCCCTTTTGCACGGCGGCGCGGTAGGTCGCACCCTTCATCCAGGACCGGTTGGCGGCGTCGATGGACATGAGGACCACCCGCAACTGCACCTCGCCTGCGCCGGGTTCTGGCGTGGCGGTTTCGGTCATGGTGAAATGTTCCGGGCCGAGGGCATCTGTGGGCAGTTCGGCAATCACGATTTGTCGGTTTGTCATGGGTTTGTCCTTGCGGTTAAGCTGCGCTGAGGTCAGCGGGGGATTTATGAGTAACGAAATGCGGCAACACCGATTTACAGCGCCCAAAGGCGCGGCGGATCTGATTTTGATCCGGCATGGTGAGACACAGGCGGCTGTGCGCGGCCAAAATTTTCCGATGGTGGCCGGGCAGGGCGATCCGGCGTTGCGGCCCGAAGGCCATGCGCAGGCCGAGGCGGTTGGCGCACGGCTGCGCGATCATCCGATTGACGCGATTTATGTGACGACGATGCAGCGGACCCATCAAACCGCTGCTCCGCTGGCGGCGCATCTAGGGATGACGCCACGGGTTGAGGCCGATTTGCGCGAGGTGTTTCTGGGCGATTGGGACGGCGGCGAATTCCGGTTTCGTGCGGCAGCGGGCGATCCGGCGATCCTGCGAGCGCGAGACCGGCATGAATGGGGCGAATTGCCCGGCGCAGAGACCACGGCGGCGTTCCAATTGCGGGTGCGGCGCGGGTTGTTGCGGATTGCGGCGGCCCATGCAGATGAACTGGTTGCGGTGGTTGTGCATGGCGGCGTAGTGGGGGCTGCGCTGGCGCTGGCCACGGGGGCCAAGGCGTTTTCCTTTAGCGGCGCGGCCAATGGATCCATCTCAAGGCTGGTGGTGCATGGCGAAGAGATGATCGTGCGCGGGTTCAACGATTGCGCCCATCTGTGAGGGCGCAACCGGCTGTGTGATATGTGAGACTGCGACGCCATTCAGGGTCTAGTCTACCGTCACGACAACTTTGCCCAGAACCTTGCGATCCTGCATCAACTCAAGCGCCTCGGCGGCGTTTTCCAGTGGAAAGCGGGCCGAAATGCGCGGCTTGATCTGGCCATCCGCGTACATTCTGAACAGGTCCGACATGTTCTCGGCATGGCCTTGCGGCTCCCTCAAGGTGGAGGCACCCCAGAACACGCCGACGATCTGGCAACCTTTGAGCAAGGTCAGGTTCAGCGGGATTTTGGGAATGCCAGCGGGGAAGCCGACGACCAGATAGCGACCCTTCCACGCCAGCGCCCGAACGGCGGGTTCCGCATAATTGCCGCCCACCGCGTCATAGACCACATCGACGCCTTCGCCGCCCGAGAGTTTCTTGATCTGGGAGGAAAATTCCTTTTGGCCGTCCCGGTCCAGCTCGCGAGGGTAAACCAGTGTTTCGTCAGCACCCAGATCGCGGCAGAACTGCGCTTTTTCCTCGGAAGATACGGCGGCGATGACCCGTGCGCCTGCGGCTTTGCC
>NZ_QBKU01000015.1 GCF_003054325.1 Sulfitobacter mediterraneus | reverse complement strand
CGCCCGCAGATGTCTACTTCGGGCGTGACAAAGCCATTCTAAAACAACGCGAAAGGATCAAACGCAAGACGCTCGAAACGCGACGCTTGCATCACGGCAAACACGCCGCATAATCACACTAACCAGATGAGCCAAACTCTCACTTAGTTTAAGCCGCTCTTGGTTCCAAAATCCCTGACGACGGACACCGCGCAGATAGCGGGCGGCGCGGGCGCGGGTAGATAGTATCGGTTCAGCACAGCGCGAAGCTGCAAGAAAAGAGTATGATCCATTTCGATATCCAATCGGCGTAAAGAAAAAGGGCGGGCACTTCGCCGCCACCAATCACCGCTCGCTCAATAGCGCAAAGGCCCCTGAGCCGCTTCAAGGGTCGGATTTCAATCAGGCCTTCGGCCTGCGCTGACGTATTCTAACATATTTGCGGAAAAATGTCGCGCGGCAGCCCGACCCTGTGGCTCAAAGCTTGCCGTCTTTGATCCATTCGTCCAGCAGTTGCCGGCTGACCTCGAAATGCATGCTGTCTTCGCGGCCCCATGCCGCGCCCCAGACCCAACCTTCGCTGCGGAAAAAATCTGCGAGGATGGTCAGGCCAAGCTGGGTCTTGCCGTCGCCCAACGTATCCAGAACGCCGTCGATATTGAGATCCACCGCAAGCCCAAAGGAATGGGTCGATGCCCGCCCCCGCGTGCCGCGGATCTGTCGCACACACAATGCGCCTGCTGTGTTGATCCGCGCATACAGATCGGGGTCCGTCACTTGAATGTTTTTCATGATCTCGCGCAGGGAATCGATGGCTGGTTGCAGCATCCGGACCCGAATGGGCCCCACCTTCTCCGTCACAAGCTTTCCTTTCAACCGCGGATTGGTCATCGCTTCGCAATTGTCGGACAAAACCTCTCGCGGGGGACCGAACACTTTGGTCAGATGGCGCGGGCCAGCAATGACCAGCCCGTCATTTACCTTGCGGCGGTTGGCGATCAGAACCACCTGCGCATAGGAATCAATGATCTCGTTTGGCCCGCTTTGACGGAAGGTATCCGCGTCATCCGGCACCGTGTTCAATCCACCCCCGCTCCCCATGGGCGCACGAGATGCCTGCGCCGCCACATTGGACAACTCGGAGGTCAATTGTTCCATTTGAATTTGCAAATCTTCAACCCGCTGGTTGAGCATCTCAATCTCGATACGGGCGCCGGAATCAATCGCGGGGCCATCGATCAGGTTTTCCTCAACCAACACCGCGGGCAGCAACAACCAGATGATTGGGGCCAAGACAATCGCCAGGCTGATAAGGATCGCAGGAAGCAAGCGCATGATCTGATGTCCAACAAAATGCTGCCGAAACAGCTTGGCGAGAGTAAAGCCTGCTTCGGCGCTCTGGCCAAGCGGAAACCACCTCAGAGTTGCACAGCCGGCTCAAAACCGTTGTGAGACTGGGCTGGCTAGGATAGACTTTGATTATATTATCCCGATCCCCTTGAAAGGAAGCGCGTTATGATTTCTCGCAGTAGAACATTTATGGGTATGACGCTTGCAGTTGCAATTTCTGCAATGCCTCTGACCTTCGCCGCCGCGCAGACCACTTCTGAAATGACCGCAGAAGAGATCACTCAAGCCTTCGAAAAGCAAAAGACCCGTGGGCTGGTACTGGTACCTGCGGATGGGACTGGTACAGACACGGCGACGGAAACCGCCGCAGTTCAACCTGCGCAAACCACCTATTCACAGGTGGACAAAGCCGATCAGGTGAACATCAAGATCAAGTTCGATTTTGACAGTGCCTCGTTGCGCGATGACCAGAAGTCAAAGCTGGATACACTGTGTCAGGTGATGAACGCCGTTGACGTCAAGCTGTTCCAGATCGTTGGACACACCGACAGCTCGGGATCAGCGTCTTACAACGAAAACCTGTCCTTGCTGCGCGCCCAAGAGGTCAAGCGGCATCTGGTCAACGAATGCGCCGTAGATGAAAACCGCCTCGAAGCGATTGGTCTGGGCGAAAGCGCGCCTTTCGATGCATCCGATCCCCGCAGCGATGACAACCGGCGCGTTGAATTTCAGGCATTAGGTTGATGGATCTCGCCGTCCCTGCGGCAGCGACAGCACCATGACAAAATCCCTTCCCAGCGATCTGTTCCAGATTGGCGATCTGGTCAACAACACCTACCGGATCGAGGCCATTCTGGGCCGGGGCGGGACATCTGATGTCTATCGCGCCAGATCGGAAATTTCTGGCCGTCTGGTTGCGCTGAAGGTTCTCAAGACCGAATTTGCCAACAACGATGACTATCTGCTGTTGCTCACCCGCGAAGAAGCGATGCGCGAGATCCGCCATGACGCGGTGGTGCGCTATGCCGATAACAACCGCACGCCGGATGGCCATGTCTATCTGCTGATTGATTATGTGGATGGTCCGGGCCTCGACAAAAAGCTCAAAGACGGGCCGATGGCGGCGGAGGATCTGTTGGTCATTTGCCGGCGCGTTGCCCAAGGGTTGCAGGCCGCCCATGCGCATAACATTTGCCACCGCGACCTGTCACCCGACAACGTTATCCTGCGCGGCGGAGATCCTGCGCAGGCGGTGATCATCGACTTTGGCATTGCCAAAGACACCAACCCCGGCGCCGAAACCATTGTCGGAAACGAATTTGCTGGCAAATACGCCTATGCCGCGCCCGAACAGATGGCGGGCAAAACGGACGAGCGGACGGATATCTATTCCTTGGGTGCGCTGCTTTTGGCCAATTTCCGCGGCAAATCCCCCGACATCGGCAACAACCCGATGGAGGTGGTCAAGAACAAGGCATTGGCGCTTGATACCGATGGCGTGCCAGAGCCGTTGAAAACCCTGCTCGACAAGATGACCGATCCGGTGCCGGACAACCGCTATCAAACTGCGGCAGAAGTTTTGGCGGCACTGGATGGCACGGACGCCGATACGGCTAAGGATGAAGCCGATGATTTGTCAGATGCAACAATCATCGCGCCCCTGCCAAAGAAACAACCCGTGGCGCCGCCCCCTGCTCAGGCCAAGCCAGCCGCACCCGACAAATCTAAACAAGAACCGCAGAAATCCCGAATCCTGGTTCCGGTAATTGCCGGGTTGGCTGTGGTGGCCGCAGTGATAGGTTTGTTCCTGTCCGGCATATTTTCCTCAGCCCCGAGCCTGCCCATCGCTGACCCTTACCGCCTGTCCATGGCCCGCGCCAAAGACGCCCTGCCCCGCGCCGTTGGGTTTGTGCCATCAGATGTGGTGGCCGACGACATTCGCGAACGGATACGCGCCGCCAATGGCACCACCGATCTGACCCTTGCCAGCGGCGCAATTGCGGAAAGCTGGGGCACGGATATCCTGACCATTCTGGACGCCGTGGATGATCTGGAGGTTTGGCGAATTTCTATCTCGGGCAACGATGTGGAAATCGAAGGCGAGACAACGGACAAAGCCAGCTATGACCAACTGCAAACGCTGTTTGAAACAGGCACAATTGGGGCGCTGCAAACGGATGCGGCCTTCCGCCTGAACGAAATTGTTATACCAGCAGAGCGGCTGACCCCGATCCTCAAGGCGCGGGCCGATTGTGGGCCGCTGTCCCTGATCAACCCGCCTGCGGTGGGCTATGGGCTGGGCAGTGAGATCACGGTCGGCGGCACAATGGCCAGCCAACAAAGCCGCGCCGCCCTTAGTGACGCGCTTGGCGCGGTTGCAGGTGATCGACAGGTGAACGTCGCGGTTGATCTGCTGAACCCAACTTTGTGCCTGATGGAAAGCATCCTGCCCAAAGCCCCGACCAGCGCAATCGACGTGGCCTTTTATCAAGGTGACAACGGCAACGCCCCGAACCTGACCGGTGATTTCATCGTAGGCGAAAACCCGGTGATTGATGTGCAATTGCCGGCGGAAATCACCACTGGCTATCTTTCGGTTTCGGTCCTGGATGTATCCGGCAATGTCTTTCACCTATTGCCCAACATCAGTCGCACCAACAACGCAGTAGAGGACCTGCGCAATGGTGAAGCGGGACCGCAGACCATTCGGGTGGCCCATGCGGTGAACAGCCCACGAGAGAACGGCGAAATCGCCTTTCGGGTGGACGATTCAACGGTTGGAAAATCCAAGATCATCGTGATCCATTCCAGCGCGCCCTTGTTCGATGAAATGCGCCCCACCAGCGAGTCCGCGCTCAGCTATTCAGAGGCATTGCTGGCCCAAGAGGGTGTCAGCCAAACCGAGATCTATTCACTCGACAGTAAGATCCTGACCACCGCGACGCGCTAGGGTCAGTCAACATCCACGACAATCACAGTGATATTGTCCGCGCCGCCACCATCCAATGCGATCTGGATCAACCGGTCGGTGATCGTCTCCAGCGGTGATTGCGCAAGTACCCGTTCGAGCATCGCAAAGGTCGCATATTTGGTCAGCCCGTCAGAGCACAGCAAAAACCGGTCACCCGGCTCCACTTCGCCGCGCACCTTGTCCAGCTCCAGATCTTCACCCACCCCGACCGCGCGGGTGATCGCATTGGATTGAGGATGCTGCTCGGCCTCGTCCCAGGTCATTTGCCCGGACTGAACCAACGTGGCGACGATGGAATGGTCAGCCGTCAACATCTGGATCTCACCATCCCGGAACCGGTAGATGCGACTGTCCCCGGCCCAGATTCCTACGAAATGCGAATTGGCCAGAACCAGACACGCCACGGTCGCGCCGATCACTTCGACCTGCCGTGCTTGCGCTTCTTTTAGGATCACGCCATGGGCAGTTTGGATCGCGCCGCGCAACGCGTGCATGGTCTCGGCGGCAGGCAAATCAGGATCAATCGTGGCAATGAGACCGGTGATCAACTGGCTGGCATAATCACCTGCTGCATGGCCGCCCATACCGTCGGACACCACCCAGATTTTCTGTTCAGGCAGCGCCAGCAAGGAATCCTCATTGACCGCCCGTTTGAGCCCGACATGGGTCCGTGCATTATAGCGCACCTGTGTGACGTCGCTCATGTCGCCTCCTCTGCCCAGACGGGTGCATCAAAATCAAACAAAGCCTGCATGTTGGGCCCTTCTGGCAGGCCTTCGCAAACCAGCAACCGTTGATCGCCCTCTATCTGTGCGCTCCAAACACTCGGCGCCCTGAGATGCGCGGGCATGGACCGTCCGGCCAGTGCTGCCAAAAGATCAGGCTCTGCTCCAGTTTGCTTAAGGGTCATCCGGTCCGCGCCTTGCGACACCTGCGCACCCGTTCCTGCCCGCGGGGCAGCCAGCCCGTCCAAGGCTGCGGCCAGACCATCACGGCCCGTTTCATCATCGAGTGCGGCCAGCGCAATTTCTTCGAGTTTGGCAAACAAATCCGCATTGGAAAAATGGTCCGCCATAAGAGGCCCATCCGAGGGCAGCGATGCCACCAGTGTCAGCGGAAACCGCCGCCCGACCCGATCCACAGATGGCATCAATACGCCGATGATCTTGCCCGCCCCGGCGAGCCCCGGTGAAAGGCAAAACCGCCAGATCGGCACCGACATGTAAAGGGCATCCCACTGCCCGCCATAGGTATGCGTGCCCGACACCAAACAGCGCTGCAGCCAAGTGTCCCAAACGGAGACAAAGCCGGGGGGCGGATCCAGTCGAAAGAAATCCCCGATGCTGGGAATTTTGCCATACGCACCAAACCCAGCCGCCCCCATCAGAATGTCTTTGGGCAGCTGAATTTCGACAAGGCAGGCAAGGCAAATGGATTGATCACCGAGCCGGACTGAAGCTGGAAGATCGCGATGCGCCCGCCCACCGTAAAGATCACCCGCTTGCGATCAGATACATTGGTGCGCCGAACCGCTGCTGCATTCAACAGCCGGAACCATGCCCAAGGACCATCGCGTTGTAGCACGCTTTCGATGTTGCGGGGCTGCGGGTCAAACACCAAACGCGCCAGCCCAACCCCGCCCGGCCATTCCACCGACACCGGCGTTGGCGCCCGGTCTCCGTGAGAAAAGTTTACCTGACTGCCGTGAATTTCCAGCGCCACAGACTTGGCCTTGGGATCAAGTGCTTGGGGCATGATCTGGAACTGGATCGTTGGCGTTGCGCCACCAGCAAAGAACGCCTCGCGGATCTCGGCGGCATATTGCAGCTGTTTGAGGACCGCAGGACTGATCCCCAAATCCACATCATTCACACGTTTCCACGACCAAGGCCGGGTGCGCGTGTCGATGAACTTGAGCAGGTTTTCATTGACGAAACTGTCAATCAGACCGCTTGGGCCAAACAGTTTTTGAAAATCGGCAATGGCCACATCGGCCCGCGCCCTTTGATTGAACGGATAGCGGTCGGTCAGCGCCTGTTGGCAGAATGGCAGAATGCTGGACTGCCAGCGCGCATTGATACCCGAACGGGTGCTGTCCGATGTGATCCCGGATGATCCGGACGCAATTTGTGTTGCCCAGCGTTCCAGCGGCCCGTCTGCGCGGGCAGCAGCATCAAGGAACCGTTTGATTGCGATGCCCCCCTCGCCATCCGTGGACGAGCCGGAAAAGCTCATCTTATTTAGCTCTTGATACAGCTCTGTCAGCAGGGTCATCAATTCACCAAGCTGCGACGGAAGGCCCGGTTCGGGGGCTTCTGTAAGCCGGTGCAGCCACTCAAACCGTTCTTCAACATAGGTGCCCGGTGCCTTGGGGGGCGGCGCACCCGTTGCAGCGGCGGATTTCGACAGCGCCTCTAGCAAGATACGCGTCCGATAACTGACCGAACGCTGCACCTCATTGTCCGCCGCTTGACCAAGGTCAGCCGCGACACCAGATCCACCAGAGGCCCCTGTCTCAGAGGCCAGCTTGGTCTCTTCCGCAATCGCCTCAAGCAGGTTCACAATCGGCGAGGTAGGACCAGACAGGACATTGGTGACCTCAACAGCATGGCTAAGAGATTCTAGCGGGATGATGTCCACATCCCCCAAAATCGCGTCATAGCGCGAGATATAGTCGTTGTAGTAGAGATCCAGCACATCCCGGCTGAGTGCGGACAACGCCTGTTCGGTTTGCTCGGCCTCGCCGCGCGGACCAAGCACCCAGCTTTCGCGCTGAATCCGCGCCGCCACGCCCAAAGCCTCATCCAAGAACACCCGGTTGAACCCCGCATGGGTAAAGATCCCCTCGATCCCTTCGTTGAGCGCCTTACCGGAGGACCGCACAAACACCCGCGACACCGCTGGCCCGCTGACATCCGTGATCCGCCATTTTGGCAATTCGGTCGCGGCAGGACTGTTGATGATGCCGTTATAAACTCGCTGCGCCAATGGCATTTCAGACAGCAAACCCTGCACCTGTTCGACCAAGGGACCATTCAGCGCAATCTCTTGCATCGGCTGCGTCAATAGCGCCTCAAGATGTGTCTCAAGGTCGGCGCGAAAGGCATCACGGGACGGACCGGGATAGGCAAGCGACCAATCCAAGACCATCCATTCACGGACAAGATCCTGATTCATCGGCCCTTGCAAGCCCAGCATCAGATAGATCTTCAGCGCCTCATAAAGCAGGTCAGGGTTGTTCATATTGCCGCTGATCTGTTCTTCCAGACGCAGCAAGAGCCGGGGCAAAAACCGCTGGTTCAAGGCGCGGCGATACGTCTGTGCCGCCTGCGATCCGATGACCTCGCCTTGATAGAGGCCATAGGTCAGTTTGCCCTCCGGCTTTGGCGCATCCACTGTGGGGTTGTCGGGCAGCATTTGCAGCACATTCAGTGCCTCAACCACCGGCACCAGATCGGTATCGCCAATCGGACTGCTGGGCAGGGCCGCCGCCACAACGCTATAGCTTGCGACATTTTCATTGGCCTCGGCGATCAGCGCACTGTTGCCCTGAAAGGACCGCACCAACAGCGCCCCAACGCCAAGCGCGACCAGCACGGTCGCGGCAATGGCAGCCCATTTTGTGATCTTGTATCGGCGTTCGACCTTGGCATCGGCAGACACCAGGCCAGCCTCGGGGAAGATCACCTGTTCAAACAAGCGGGTCAGGAAATAGGACCGCCCCGCGCCCTGCCCGCTGCCAATGGCTTGCCGGCCAATCCCAAACGTCCGCGCCATGCTGAGCATCAGACGGTCAATGGGCGTGCCTTCCTGCGTGCCTGAGGTAAAATACGCCCCGCGCAGCATTTGCCGCTGTTGATAGCGGTTTTCTTGAAACACTTCGTTCAGGAAGGTGCGGGCCACCCCGCGCATGGAAGCAACCTGACTGGGGAAACCGGCAATCAGCGACCGGCGCTGCGGGTCGGTTTCGGTTTGCATTTTCTCAAGAGACTGCGAATTGAGCCGCTCCAACAGCGCGGCAAATTGTTCATCAAATCCGGCCACAGGGGAGGCATCGCCCTTGGCTGTGTCCAGCTCAAAAGTGAAGCCCCAGACCTGTTCACGGTCTTCCTTGCCCAAACTGTCATGGAACTCCATGAACCCTGCAATCAGATCGGCCTTGGTAAACAAGACATATACCGGGAACCGCGCCGCAAGGGTTTCGCGCAATTCGACCAGACGTTTGCGCACCGCATTGGCATGGCCTTTCTGGGTGATCTCGTCCTGCAAGGCCAGATCACTGAGGCTGATGGCAATGATTGCGCCATTGATCGGCTGGCGTTTGCGGAATTTCTTGAGCAGGCCCAAAAACCCAAGCCACGCGGCATTGTCCGCCTTGGCGTCACTTTCCTGCGTTGTATAGCGGCCAGCCGTGTCAATCAGCACCGCGTCATTGGCAAACCACCAATCACAATTGCGCGTCCCGCCAACCCCGCCAATCGCCGCCTTGCCCATCTTTTCGGCCAAGGGGAATTGCATGCCGGAATTGACGATGGCCGTTGTCTTGCCCGCGCCCGGCGGGCCGATCATGATATACCATGGCAGTTCGTTCAGATGCGCCCGCCCGTTTTTGGATTTGCGCAAATCCGCCATCGCGGTCTTTAGCTTGGTCCGCAGCTCCGAGATTTCATCGCCGACAACATCATCGCCAGAATCCACACTTTCGGCGATCTCTTCGACCATCGCCGTTTCTTGGCTGCGCCGTTTGAGGAAGATCCCAAGCGAGATCCCCCCAAAGATCAGCAATACACCAGCAACAACTATCAGACGGACCAACACAGACCCAAGCGGCCTGAATTCATCGCCGCCAAACAGCGGTCCAAAATACCAGATGCACAGCGACAGAACGATGGCAAAGAACGCCAGAACAAAGTGGATGGATTGGAAAAAGCGGAGAAACTTCATGCGTCTTTCTCCTGCACGAGGATGACTTCGATGCGGCGGTTGGTGGCCCGCCCTTCCCGTGTGCCGTTGTCGGCGATAGGTTCGGCATCCGCTCGGCCTTCGGCGCTAAGGCGGTCGGACTTCTGAACCGTTGCGGCCATGGATTTCATCACCGATTTGGCCCGCGCAAGGGACAGATGCATGTTGGACGGAAACCGCGAAGACCGGATCGGCACATTGTCCGAATGCCCCACGATAATAATCTTGCCCGGCTCATCGCGCAGCGCCTCTGCCACACGTGCAATTGGTTTTTGAAAGGTATCCACCAACCGGTCGGAACCGGAGCCGAACATGCCAGACCCGGCGATGCGGATCACCAATGTATTGCCCTTGCCAAAAACTTTGACCAACCCTTCGTTGATCTCAGGTTCCAGAAAGGACACGACCTTTTCGATCTGGACATCTTTGGTCGGAACCGGCGGCGGAGGCGGCGCGCGGCGTTCAAGCTCGGCCACGGGGCCGGCATCAATCACCGACAACTGCCCGATCAAATTCTCGGTCCGGTTCGACAAAACGTAACTCAATCCCGCAAATTCAGCGATCAACAAGATCCCTGTGACGGCCAAAGCGATCCAAACCGGTTTCCATGCCGACATGGCGCGGTGGGGTTTATCAACGCCCTTCCATTGCGGTGACAGGTCGCGTTCAAAATCGCCGCGTTGCGCCCGGATCAACTGCGCCAGACCAAGCCGGATACGTTGGTGTTTCTCCGGCCCGCCCTGTTCAACCCGCAACCGCCCCTCAAAGCCAAGCGAGAGGCACATGTACAGAAATTCCAACAATTCCAGATTGTTGCCCGCGTCCTTTTGCAGCCGCGCCAACAGATCATAAAACCGATCACCACCAACGGTCTCGCGGTGGAAGGTGCCGACCATGGATTGCAGGCCCCAGTTTGATTGCCCGCCCCATGGGGTGTTCAGCACAATGTCATCTATCGTGGCACAAAGCGCATAGCGCGCGGCCTTGACGGTTTGCGCGGCTATTCCGGCCTGCAAAGCGCGGTTCTCAAAGGCGCGAACCTCCGACACAACCGACTGGCGCAGCTTTTCCGCGTCCATATGTTGGGCTTGATTCTGGATGCGGCTGACCAAGGCAAAAAGCGGTGCAGCGCAAGCATTCAGCGAGTTCATCCCCGTCAGGACAAGTTCTGGCTCATTCTGGGATTTGCGAGCTTCCGGGGCGCTGCGCTGGCCACCTTGCGGTGTGGGCACGCCAAAGGCCTCAGGCGCATTTCCTTGCGGCGCTGCCTGATCTTGCGACATCGGCGGGGGCGTGACGGGCGCAGGCGCGGCAGGTTGCGATTGCGCTGCCGAACGGCGCCCGCCGGGGTTGGGCTTAATCACCGTCTTGTCGGTATCGCCAGGTTCGGCGAACGGGTCGTCATCAGACATCGCGGCAAACCTTTCCTAGCTGTTTCGTATCGCCCAAAGTTCCATCTCAAGGCCGGGGTATTGCCCCGACACATGCACGGCGATCCCGCCCGAGGTGGTCATCTTGCCCCAATAAGGGCTTTCTGCATCCAACTCGAAATAAACCGTGCCCGCGTGATAAGCGACCTGACGGGGCGCAATCGGCAAGGGTCGCAACGTGATCCCCGGCAGCGCCGAATTGACCAATTGGCGGATTTCCTCAACCGGCCCGATCTTGGATTGCCCGGCAAAGTGGCGACGGATGTCTTCGGCCGGCACGTCCGCTTTGACCGCAAGCACAAAACCCGCGTTGGACAGCAATTTGCGGTCGGCAATGATACCAACGCTGATGCCGTATTTCCGCTCTTCCAAAGCGATGGACACCGCCGTTTGTTCCAAAACCGCACTTAAGTATTGCCGCAGGGCGCGGAACACCGGGTTGAAGGTGCCGCGCAGATCATCGTGTTGATAGGCCGGAAACAGCGGCGCTTCCTTGTTGTCGCTCATAAAGGCGGCCAGTTCCCCGGCCAAAGACACACATGCGCGATAGGCGGCCTCTGGATGCAGGTTTTCGATGTTGGCAAAATGGCGGAACACCGGCAGCGCCCTGTTCACCGTCATCAAAAGCAGAAAATCGGAAATATCCGCCGTGCCGCGTGCAGGGCCGCTTTCAGACAAGCGCCCAGCAAGCGCCTGCATCCGGTGCGACAGCAACCCTTCGAGTTCGCTGATAAACCCAGCCAATGCGGGGGCTGCACGCACATCCAGACAACTGGGAATAAAAGAGCGGTCCAGCAAGATCTCTTTGTCCGGGCGCACCTCGATAATCCGCGCAATTGGAATCGCCAGCATGTCCGATAGATCATCCACCGCCAGCGCAAATTTCAGGCGCAGCTTGCCGACGCCAATCGTCACCGGCTTTTGCCCTGCGCCCGCGGCATCCGTGACCTCAATCTCGGAGGGCAGCAACCGGCTGGCCGAATGGCCGCCATCGGTCATGTCGACCTCGCTTGCGCCTTGGCGACGTTGCGGGATTGTCAACAGAACAACGCAATCCTTGATGTTTTCAGGCACCTCAAGCGATGGCGGATGATCTTCGGCTTGCGGCACCCGAAACACGGTGCCGTCCTGCGTCAGGCCAGAACAGTTTTTGAGGCTGAATTTGCCAACCTTCAACGCCTCTTCGTCAATCTCAAGAGACGAAAAGCCCCATGAGTACGGCAGAGTTCGACGCGCGATACCTGCAATCAGCGATTCAGTGTATCGATCAGCCTGCTGGAAATGATGGGGTTGCAGAAACAGCCCCTCGGTCCAAAGCACTTTGTTGTCCCAGGACAATCGCCGGCCTCCCGTTTATTGCGCAAAATAGCACTATTTCAGTTTATCGAGCTGCTCTTTGTAAGCCCGAGCAAATTCCCGGCTGAACAACTCATGGAAATCATTCTCAGCCTGGTCGGATATCTGAGAATACATTTTTTCGTATACTTCCCAGTAACGGGCTTTCTTGCCTTTGAACATGCTGCCAAAGGCACCCGAGGTTTCAATCTGGCCTGCCAGTTCCTGTGGGTCAAGCTTGCTCAGAACCCCTTTGATAGCTGCCTGCATTCCCGTCACCATCGCGACCTCATGGGCTTTGATGTCATCAAGCGCCTCTTCGGTTGCGCTTTCGGGGGACAGGTAGCCTTTGGATTTGGGTTTGACCAAGGCCTCAACGGCGTGATCTTCGCTGAGCGAGAACTTAAGCGGATTGTTCCCTCCGGCGCTGATCATGGTTTGATCAATGCGGAACTCCGATTTAATCGACGTGCGCGTCATCAAGATCTCGCGCAGGCCAACGATCATGGTGCGCATCACCCGCCCCAGACGGGCCATGGTTTGATCCAGATCCGCATCGGCAACCGCCAGATCCTCACAATCCAGCGCCTCGATAAAGCGTTTTGCCGCCGTTTGATCAACGCCACCGGCCGCCGGTGTAGCGGCAACTGGCGAAGGCTCAGGCGTCGCCGGCGCGGGATCAGGTTGCGCGGGCGCTGCCGGTGCAGGCGCTATTGCCGCTTCTGGGTTGGGCACCACGGTTTCTGGTGCACTGACCGGAGCAGGATCGTCCGGTTCCAGCAGGCTGTCCCAATCGTCAGGGATCAGAGAAGTATCAAACGCCGCGCCCGCTTTGAAACTGTCATTGGTAGAGGGGCTGTGCATTTCAAGCGATGCGCCGCTGCCTTCGGTGCCGTCTTCGGGAACCTTGAAGAACGGATCTTCTTCGTCGCCCATCGGCAGCAGCAATTCGTCAATCGGATCCGAGGTGTCAATCTCCGTTGGCCCTTTTGGACCGCCCTCTGCGCCCAGCAGATCGTCAAGGAAATCACCCTCAATGCTGGGATCATTCAAAACCGCCAACGGATCAGAGGCCGCATCCGCATTGCCCGGTAAATCCGTCGCTGTGGGGGCGGGGATATCCATCAGATCAGGCAATTCCGCGCCAATCTCAACCACCAGCTCATAACCGCCAGCCGACAAAACATCACCGCTGTTTAAGGGCTTGGGCGTCCGGCCCAGTGGCACTTTGGAATAATTCAGGAATGTGCCATTGGTGGACAGATCCACAATGACATAGCGCCCATCGTGTTCTTCGAGCACAAAGTGGTTCTTGGACAACATTCTGTCCGGGTCGGGCAAAACCAGATCATTGGCGGGGCCGCGCCCCACGGTCAGGCTGCCGCCCCGCATCGTGACAGGTTGGCCGTTGCCGGGCACCATGCCCGAGGTCTGAAATTTGAGCGTAACCGTCATGGTGGAAAATCAGCCCCCCACCAGCACGGTAAATTCACCTTTTGCAATCGGACCGCCGCACAGGCAATTGTCGCCAATCCGCGCGGCCAACAGTTTGCCGATCAACACCGTGCCGGACCCTTTGACGATCGGATGCGGCGGCACGGCCATTGTCATGTCGGTAACCCGCGCCGCAGGCAGCTTGCCAATCATCACGGTTGGCAGACAGGGCGGCGCAATAGGGATCGGCACCGGCAACACGGGCGGCGGCGGCGTTGTCGGCAAGGCACAGGCGTGCAGATCGGTCATTCTGGCTTGTGGCATTCCCATGGTCTTATCCTTCTTGTTTCTTGGCCGATGCGTCGAATACGCCGTTCCCGCCCTTGGCAATGTCCAGCGCCCGGTCGGCCAATAGCCGGACATAGCTGTCGAACTGATCCATCTTTTTACCAAGCGCCTCAATATTCATAGCAAAGGCCGCCACAGATGATCCACCCGCCGGACCGGGATATTGCGCCATTTCGCCCGGCCCCAATGTTCCGTCCGCATACATCACGCTGAGGGCGCAATTGACAGTGTCATCCTGCACCGGCGCGTAGTCGAGACTCGCGATCGCCGCCTCGCGGTTTTCATCGGTGGGCTGAAACACCCATGCCTCGGCAGCCGCCAGCGATGGCGTGGCATTTTCCGCGCCCGCCCCGACAATATCGCGCGCCGCAAGACAGGCCCACCAGACCCGCTCACGGGCCGGCAACACAACCGACATCAACCGCAGAAAATCAATCGGCGCGTCCTTGGTCTCCAACTCTTCCAGCACCGTGCCAATTGATGCACTCGCCGGCGCGGACAATTGGGTTTCCAGCTTTGCATTTTGCTCTGCCAACATCTTTGCCGCAGGCTCCGATGGCAATTTTGTCAGGTTTTCGAAACGTTTATCCAATGCACTGCATCCTAGTTGATAAAGACCACACCGCCCTTAAGCGTGAGCATCGTATCGGCTTTTACAGTTGTTAGCGGGCTTGTCACATCGGCCTTGATATTGGCCTGAACGGTAACGGTCGGGCTTTTCACTGTGATCGATTTTGGGTCCATCTTGATCGAAGATCCGCCGACCTTGAATTCAATGGATTTCATCGCTGTGACGACGATCTTGCCCGCTTTCACATCGACCTTCATGTCGCCGGTTTTGAGCAAAGTCTCATGATCGCCCTTGTCCAGCGTCGTCTTGTGATCGCCCATTTTGACCAGTTCGGTGTAATTGCCCTCGTTGATGGTCTCGTTCACATCGTTGTGGACTTCAACATCCAGATTGCCGTCGTCCTTTTTCTCGAGCCCGACCTTGATCGACGCGTTGTTCTTGACGATCTGCTCATAGTTTTTTTCCGATTGGAACCGGACCAGCTCATCGTCTTTTTTATCTTCAAACATCAGCTCGTTGAACCCGCCCCCCTTGAGAGAGCTATTGGTCTTCACGCCTGATTGGGTCTTGTTGCCCGGCAGGCTGTAGGGCGGCATGGTTTTGTCATTGTACAACATGCCAATGCACAGCGGGCGATCCGGATCGCCCTCTTCAAACTGGATCACCACCTCTTGGCCGATCCGCGGGATCGCAATCGCGCCCCAGCGATTGCCGGACCATGGCATCATTGTGCGCACCCAGCAGGATGAATTGTCGTCGCTCTTGCCGTCCCGGTCCCAGTGAAACTGGATCTTGATCCGGCCAAATTTGTCGGTCCAGATTTCTTCGCCTGAGGGGCCTGTGACCACCGCCGTGTGAATGCCCCCAATGTTCGGCCAGGGCGTGGTTTGCGGGCTGCGGTATTGTGCATCACTGGCAATCGCTTTGAAGCGCACCAAATGCGCATCATTGTGACCCGCCTCAATGTCTTCAACGCCAAGCGCGGTAAACAGGCCGCCCAAAACCGCATCGCCCAGCGCCTGAACCTGCAAAAACTGATGCTCGCATTCCAGCACCATCACCGTGGTCGGATCATCCGGGCGAGGCGATTTGTCCAAGGTAAAGGTCCGCCCTACCCCCATCATCACGGCATCTGACAGCCCCTCGATGGTTTTGTGCTGCACGCTTTCGCTTTCCATGCGGACCTTGGCAAAATCCTCGCCCAAGGGCGCCTTGCGATAGTGGCCGGGGTAGTCATAGCGTTCGTGTTTCTGGTCGATGTAAGCAACGCCGGATTTGGAGCTTTCGGTCGTCAGATCTGCCGAGGTGGTCTCAAAATCGTAATCCTCCAGCGTCACCTTGCCGCTGCGGACCTCTTCGGCGTTGTTCCATTCAAACACCACCGGATCGGCCACTTCAATTGTGGATTTGATCGTCTGCGGCATGAACAACAGTTTGGACGGCTCGGCGATGGGTTCATGCGCACTGGGCGCGTCTGCAAGGACCATCTTTTCGGTGTCGCCCTCATGGCGGAAGAAATAATAGATCCCCTCTTCTTCCATCAATCGGCTGACGAAATCAAAATCGGTCTCGCGGTATTGCGTGCAATATTCGCGGGGCTGATAGCTTCCGTTCAGCTTTTTGTCGATGTGCCCGGAAAAGCCGTATTCCTCGATCACCTCGGTGATAATCTCAACGACGGTCTTTTTCTGATAAACCCGCACATCGGTGCGACGGGTCAGAAACCATAGCCACGGGCGAACCTCGGCGCGATAATGGGCGCCAACCTCAACCTTGCCCACATACTCAGCCGAGATGCAGGTGCCGCGAAACCAGCGATTTTGCGCATCTTTGTCATCGGCCGCGACCAGATGCATGGTTTTGCCAACAAGTTCCGTCAAAGCCAGCTTGGCGTTTTCGCAAAAGAATTCAACCGAGACCGTCGGAATGCGGCTGACGCCTTCGCGCACCTCTGCGGTCAGCGGCAGCAATTTCTTGCCTTTGACGTCACCTTCAAGCCGTAGCGGATAACCGGCAGGATCAAGATTCTTTAGCATGTTCTGCCCTCTCTGACTCTGATGAGCCTAGCCCAACCGGCCCCCACTGACCAATGCGCAAGCCGCGGTCAGATGACCCCGGCCCCATTGATCAATCAAAACTGTAGCTGAACGCCCCATCTGTTACATCAATCGCCACTTTGCTGACCGTGTCGCCAACCATCATCCGGCGCAGAAACTCTGACGAGATGTCCGGCAGCATCGAATTGGTCACAATGGCATCAATCATACGCCCGCCCGATTCCAGCTCCTGACAACGCGAGACAATCGTATCGACCACCGCGTCCGTATAGGTGAACGGCACGCCATGCGCCACCGAGACCCGCTTTTCGATCCGGCCCAATTGCAAGCGGGTGATTTTGCCGATCATATCTGGCGACAGCGGATAGTAAGGGATTGTCACAAGCCGGCCCAGCAACGCCGCCGGGAAAATCTTGAGCAATGGATCACGCAATGCTTTTGCGATGCCTTCAGGTTCGGGCATCAGGTCAGGATCGGCGCACATATCCATGATCAAATCCGACCCCGCATTCGACGTCAGCAAGATCAGCGTGTTCCTGAAATCAATTGACCGCCCCTCGCCGTCTTCCATCACGCCTTTGTCGAAGACCTGAAAGAAAAGTTCATGCACATCGGGGTGCGCCTTTTCGACCTCGTCCAGCAGGACAACCGAATAGGGTTTGCGCCGCACCGCTTCGGTCAAGACGCCGCCCTCGCCATACCCCACATAGCCCGGAGGCGCGCCTTTGAGGCTGCTGACGGTGTGGGATTCCTGATATTCGGACATGTTGATGGTGATGACGTTTTGTTCACCGCCATAAAGCACTTCTGCAAGGGCCAGCGCGGTTTCGGTTTTGCCAACGCCGCTGGTTCCGGCCAACATGAACACACCAATCGGCTTGTTCGGGTTATCAAGCTCTGCGCGGCTGGTCTTGATCCGCTTGGCGATCATTTCCATTGCGTGATCCTGTCCGATCACCCGTTTGGCCAGATGTTCTTCGAGGTTGAGCACAGTCGCCAACTCGTCGCTGACCATGCGGCCCACGGGGATGCCCGTCCAATCGCCAACAACGCTGGCCACGGCATGGGCATCGACAATGGGCAGGATCAGTGGCGTCTGGCCTTGCAGTTCCTCAAGCTCGGTGTTTTTCGCCTTGAGCTGCGCCAACAGATCGGCGCGTTCCTCTGCTGTCATTGGGCTTTGCTCAACAGCGTCTTCACCGTCCGCATTTGGCGCATCCACCGGCGCACCGCCTTCGCGCAATTTGGCGCGCAGCTCCAGAATGCCGCTGACCACGGCCTTCTCGGCCTCCCAACGTTCATCCAATGTGGCAAGACGCGCCTCTTCTTCGGCCTTGAGGGCTGTGATCGCCTCACGGCGGTCGGCCACATCCATGCCTGCGGTCTCATCCCGGCCAATGATTTCCAGCTCTGTGGTCAGGGCGTCAATGCGCTTGCGGCTGTCGTCCACCTCGGCCGGGACAGCATGTTGGCTGACCGCCACCCGTGCGCAGGCCGTGTCCAGAACGCTCACCGATTTGTCGGGCAACTGGCGGGCGGGAATGTACCGCGCGGACAGGGACACCGCCGCTTCGATGCCTTCGTCCAGCACCTGCACCTGATGGTGATTTTCCAACATGGTAGCGATGCCGCGCATCATCATGATGGCTTTTGGGATGTCAGGCTCTTCGACCTGAACCACCTGAAAACGCCGGGTCAGCGCCGGATCTTTTTCGATGTGTTTCTTGTACTCGGCCCAAGTGGTCGCGCCGATGGTGCGCAATGTGCCCCGCGCCAAGGCCGGTTTCAGCAGGTTGGCCGCATCGCCAGTCCCCGCCGCGCCACCAGCCCCCACAAGCGTATGGGTTTCGTCAACAAACATGATGATCGGCACGGTTGAGGCCTGCACCTCGTCAATGACCTGACGCAGCCGGTTCTCAAACTCACCCTTCATCGATGCACCGGCCTGCAACAGCCCAACGTCCAGCGTCAGCAAACGTGCCTCGCGCAGCGCTGGCGGCACATCACCGCGGGCAATGCGCAGCGCAAATCCTTCAACAACCGCTGTCTTGCCCACGCCCGCCTCACCGGTCAGGATTGGATTGTTCTGGCGTCTGCGCATCAACACATCGACGATCTGGCGGATTTCCTCATCACGGCCAACAATCGGATCAATCTCGCCATTGCGGGCCTGTTCGGTCAGATCGGTGCAAAACTGCTGCAACGCCTCTTCCTTGCCCATCGGGCCGGGGGCCATGGCACCAGACGCCTCGCCCGGAACCGCCCCGCCGCCGGTTTGCGATCCATCTTGAGGACGCAAAGAATCCTCGATCGAACCGTCCACGATGACGTCAAAATTGTCGGAAAGATCATCGGCTTTGATCTTGGCAAACTCACCCGAAATATTCATCAGGATCGGCCGCAAATCCGGTGTCTTGAGCAACCCCAAAACCAGATGCCCGGTGCGCACCTGATTGGAGTTGTAGAGCAGCGAACCGTAGACCCAGGCCCGTTCCATTGCGCTTTGCAGATGTGCGCTGAGATCAGAGATCGAACTGGCACCGCGCGGCAGCGCGTCCAAAGCGCGGGTCATATCCGAGGACAGCTTGGCCGGGTCCAGATCATAATGCTGCATCACCTTGGACAAATCGCAATTGTCGACCTGCACAAGCTGCGCCAACCAGTGAATGATCTCCACGTAGGGGTTCCCGCGCATCTTGCAAAAAACAGTGGCGCCTTCGATGGATTGGTATCCAATCTTGTTCAGCTTGCCAAAAAGGGCAACACGGCTGATTTCGGTCATCGCAATCTCCTCCGCTGTGGCGCGGTTGGTGTTTCAGTTCAGGCCGCCTGCGCCGCTTGTGCGGGCCGGGTGGCCAGGGGTTCTAGGTACAAATCGGCAACTTCGGCCGGGTGTGGATCAGAGCCGACCCAACTGGTCAGTCCCAACTGGGTCGATGCGCCCAACTGCGCCTGCGGCACCTCAGCGCCGCGAAGAACAAGGTTCACATCCCAATCGAGTTGATCGCCAATATAATTGCGCACAATCGCCCGCAGCCGTTCCAACGCCGGAGAACCGGGCAGCAGGTTCTTATAGTCTTCCATCGAAAGCGGCCCAATCCGCAGCCGGAACTTCGATGACTGTGACCAGACCCGCGCCCCGATGCAGGCGGTTTGACCCAAGGTTGCAGGCCCGCCCAAAATCCAGTGATCGGACGGCTCAAGCGTCAGCCATTCCCCGACAAATTCCTCCAAGGACACTGGCGCGTCAAAGAACCCGTTGAGGATTGCGACCAAGCCATCAGCATTGCGTGGCCCATTGGCCAACAGGCCAACAAAGTGACGTTTTGCCAGATCCGGCATCGCGTCACGGTCGCGCAGGGTCTTGGCGTGATATCCACCAAGCGCCGCAATCTTGCTTTCGGTTTCGCTGTTTTCGCCACGATCAAATGCGGCGGTCGGCTGGCCTTGCACCCATGCGCGGTAAAGCAATGTCATCAACCGATGCGTCAGCATATCCGCAAAGGCAACAAAGGTCGGATCGTTAAAGTTCAGCTTTCTGCTGCGGGCGTATTCGGTCAGATGCAGCGGCAACGGGCCATGCGGCCCAAAGAAGCCAAAAAAGAAATTCCGCAGCTTTGACGGCCTTGATTTGGTCGGTTTGTCAAAACCTTGGATCGTTGACGGAGGAAACCCCAGATAGGGCTCTTGGCCAAACCGTACATTGTCTTGCCGCGGGCGCCGCGATTGGCCAAAACGTGGTCCGTCCTGCCCCTCTGCATCCAAAAGGCGCATGGCGTGGAAAATATGATGGGCTTGGGGATCACGGATCAGACGCTCAAGATGGGTCAGATCGCGCGATGTGTCCCCTTTCTTGGTGACCATCGTGTGATCTCTCCTCTTTGTTGGGTTTTCAGAACCATCTCGGTGAAACTGTTGATGGTCGCATACTTTTGAAAGAACCGTTCCAACACAGTAGCGAGGGACAGCACCGAACTGCCCTCAAACAACGTCTCATCCAGTTCCAATGTGATTTCCAAACCACGCACCGCTGTGGAAAGCGTGCCTTCGTGGATGCGCCGGACAATCGGGCGAGTGTTGACCGCGACGATCCCTTCAAGTTGCTGCTCCATCGCACGATCACCGATGGGTGCGTATAGGCCAATGAGTTCCCGCAACGCAGCCGCGCCGCCGCCTTCGGCCCCGGTATCATCAGAGATCGACAGGTAATTGAGGCTCAGATGGCTGACCGCACGCCAAGCGGCGTCGCCTTGGGCGATGCAAGGTTTGGGTTTGGTTGGGCCAACAGGGGTTCGGATCGTCGCAACCGGCCCGCCTTCGGGCAGGTGAAAGACGTTATCGACCCCATTGGGCAACAGCATCGGCAGATCCCGGTTGGTCACCATCGCCTCCACCGCCAATTGCCCAAGATGGGCTGGATAAGGCGCTTCGTGGGCGTCCACGATCGACAGATAGCTTTCAGAGCCAAGGTAATTGGTGCGCATGCCCTTGAGGGTTTCCGCCGCGCTGCGCTGACGCAAATGACGCTTGTGCGTGTAATAGGCGCCACCGCCCCCCGCCGCTGCGGTCATCTCGTCCGCGGAATAGAACGCTTTGAGCGGCAGATCATCTTTGCCTTTATTGCTGATGCCAGTGACTTTGGAGATCGAGAAAACCTCAAAATCCTTGGGCGCGGTCCGGTCAGGCACCAGATGATATTCCGTAAACCGCTCCGACACCGGCACCCGGTCACAGCGTTTGGGAAACAAATTGATCGCCGGCACACAGTGCAGCTTGAACGCCTCGGGCGTGATGTTCGGCGCAATCTCCGGTTTGCTTTCCCGCATCAGAAAATACAGATCCAGACTGTCTTCGTCGCAGCGGGAAATCACCGATTGCAGGCCCGAAACCTCGATAAACAGATTGCGCTCCGGCATTGCAAAATGTTCCTGCAACAACCTGTAGCCGTCAAAGGATGGGCGCGGCGTGGGCAGCAAGGCCTCATCCCGGTCCAGCCCGCGCGGGCGAACGGGATTTTGCAACTTCTCGGTCCAGCTGTCGCGCCGGTTTGGCGATTTGGCAACCACCGTGGCCGGGCTGGCGCAAAGCATCTCGTATAAGGACCAACCGGTGCTCAACTGCCCGCCCAAAAAGAACGTCAGATCATCGACCGGCAGTTCCTTGATCGGCAGATCGCCATGGCGGGTCAGACGCAGCCGAACCGCCGAACGGGCCTCTGCGTCTTGGGCTACCCCGGCCGCGACCAGCGCACCGCGCCCATCGATATATTCGGCCTCCGTCACTATGATGGGCCACAAATGCAGATCATGTGCGGTGCGGAACTGGCAAGCCTTCTGCGCCCCGCTGACGGTCTTGGAGCGCAGCGTGGTCTCGCGGGGCAGCTCATAGCCCTGCGCCAGATCGGCATTGGTCAGATCGGGCAACAACTCGGCCACCATCATTGAGGGTGTAGGCGCCAGAAAATGCGGGAAAACCACATCCAGCAAATGGCTGGTGAACGCCGGATATTGCATCTCCAACTCAAGTTGGACCCGCGCCGTGAGAAACGCAGTCCCCTCAAGTAGGCGCTCAACATAGGGGTCAAGAATTTCGAGGCCATCCATCCCCAAACGCGAGGCGATCTTGGGGTAGGCATCGGCAAATTCCGCGCCCATTTCCCGCAGAAACGCCAGTTCGGTTTCATAATGTCTCAGCAGACGGCTATCCATAGTCGGTTATGCCCCCTGCTCTAGCGTGACCTGACCGGTTGTGGTGTCAAACTGGCTGCGCAGATAAAGTTCTGTCGGCAGGGGCTGTGCCCACATATCACCAACAATATCAAAGGTGATCACCGGCTCGCGCTTGGCGTCTTTGGTGCGGCTGATGACGTTAAGAGATCCATCTATCAAACGCGGTTCAAACAGTTCGACCGCCTTTTGGATAGCATCACGCACATTGGCCGCGCGGCGCAAATTGGCGTAATCCCCCGTGGCATCGGGCACCCCATAGTTCAGCACCGATTGAGACACATTGGGATAAAGGTCCGCGTCAATCTCGCTATCGATATTGCCGGTGTTCAGCAGCCAAGACAGATCACGCTGAATGATCTCGCGCAGCCGCCGGATGTCGATCATCCGCTCTGCTGTTGTCTCGGTCTTTTTTTGAGGCGCTTCGTCGGTGAGCCGATCCAGAATCGACGGTTGAAGACGCTCTGTAAGGGTACGATCAGCCATCCCCCTCGTCCCCATCGGAAGAAGGCGCCGCACTGGAAGGCGCGGCAAACTGGATGTTGCGCGCGTCCATCAACGGGATTTCCGCCGCATCCGTCACCAAAAGCCGCTGGCCCAGGCCCGCAAACAGACCCTCACCCAGATCATTCCATTGCGTCGTTCGCGACAGCAGCATGGCATCTTCGCCCGTCGCCACAGTCCCGGCATAGCGGGTCGGGACAAGCCCGACCAATTCACCGCCGTTGTTCAAAGTCAGATTGACAGCTGTCCAAACCGTATCGCGCAGATCTTCGGGCGCCTCGATCCTAAGGCTGGAAAGCACATTAAAGGGCATCCAGAAGTATTTGCCATTGATGACAATTTCCAAAACCGGACCCAGCCGCATATCCGCGTCGGCGATCCATTCGAAATCCTGCCCGTCAATCTCTCCCGACGCGGCGGGTGCCTTTTCGAACGCCTCTTCACGCAGCTGCGCCGCATGGGCGGTATCGCCTTTGGCCAACGCCCGAAGCGCTTGCGCCAATAGCGCCAGCCAGTCTTGCGGCTCTCCAAATATCAGCGCGTCTTTCTCGCCCTTGAACACCTTTTCGCGGAACACTTCACAGATGATCGCCTCGCGGTAGGTTTGGGCCATCGGCAATGCGGATGGATCCAATTGCGCACATAATTTTAGCTGCGCAATGGCCCGTTCCCAGTTCCCCTGAACACAAAGCAATTGAAACAGAAAGATGCGCAGTTTTGCATCTTCGGGGCGGGCACGCACATTGTCTTGCAATGCTGCCAATGCACCGGCTAAATCCCCAGCTTTCAATAGATCTTGTGCGGTGTTTTCCACAAGCAAACTCCGTCAATGCAATGCAGGGTGGCTCGCCGCGATCACGTCGCGGCGATCTGTCTTATGCGAACGTTGGCTCGTTCTCGGCCATGTTCCATTCAAAGGTCTTCGCAGCATCGCCGCTGCCGTCCTTCTTCTGTGGAACATATTCGACTTTGCAGGACCGGAAATTCAGCGTGATATTCTCGGTCAGCTTGTCTTCACCACCTGACCCGCCGGTTTGAACGGATGTCACCAAAACATCTTTCATGCTGATGATGATGTATTCGAGCGGCTTTTTGCCCGCTTTGCGCACTGTCAGCTTGGCGTCGGAAAAGTGATCCCCATTGGCGCAGTACACCATCAAAATGGCAGAGGCCTTGTCCACCCATTTGGTCACCGAGATGTCTTGGAAGTTGGCCTTGCCAGAGCCGCCGCCGCCACCAACGTGGAAGCTGCCGGACTGGCTCATGCCCCATGACCAAGCCAGAACATCAATTTCGTTCTTGTGTTTCGCATCCTGCGATTCACCTTCAATTTCACCCGTGATATCGAGAAACATGTCGACGGCCATTACGAACGTCCTTTCATGGATAGAGCGGATCTTCCGCGTTTCAAAAACTGTCGGGTCGCACCGACAACCGCTGCGACCTCAATTTTCTTATTGTTTTTCAGAAGGCAACTTCGACACAAGCCGCAGTGAAACGGACAGGCCTTCCAATTGGTAATGCGGGCGCAGATAGAATTGCGAGCGGTAGTAGCCCGGATTTTCTTCGTCCGCTTCGACAACAACCTCAGCCGCCGCAAGTGGCTTGCGCGCCTTGGTGTCTTCGCTCGATGTGCCTGGGTTGCCGTCGACGTATTGCATAATCCAGTCGTTCAGCCACCGCTCCATTTCAGCCCGTTCTTTGAATGAACCCACCTTATCACGAACCATGCATTTTAGATAATGCGCAAAACGGCAGGTTGCGAAAAGGTAGGGCAAACGGGCAGCCAGATTGGCATTTGCCGTTGCATCCGGGTCGTCATATTCGGCCGGTTTGTGCAGCGATTGCGCCCCAATGAACGATGCGACATCCGTGTTCTTACGGTGCAGAAGCGGCATCAGACCTGCTTTGGCCAATTCGGCCTCGCGGCGGTCCCCGATCGTGACTTCGGTTGGGCATTTCATGTCCACGCCGCCGTCATCTGTCGGGAACGTATGGGTTGGCAATCCTTCGATTGTCCCGCCCGATTCAACCCCGCGGATACGGCTGCACCAGCCATATTCCTTAAAGGACCGATTGATGTTCATCGCCATGCCGTAGGCCGCGTTGACCCATGCAAATTTGGATGAATCGCCATCACCGGTTTCTTCTTCAAAGGCAAACTCTTCCACCGGGTTCGACTTGGCGCCGTAAGGCTGGCGGCCCAGAAACTTTGGCATCGCCAGACCAAGGTATTTGCTGTCTTCGCTGTCGCGAAGGCTACGCCAACCGGCATATTCCGGCGTTTGGAAGATCTTGGTCAGATCGCGTGGGTTCGACAATTCGCCCCAGCTTTCGAACTGCATCAAGGATGGTGCAGCCGCGGCCAGAAACGGCGCATGCCCGGCGGCGCTGATCTTGGCCATTTCACCAAGCAGTTCCACATCCGGTGGCGTGTGATCGAAATAGTAGTCCCCGACCAGACAGCCATAAGGCTCGCCGCCGATCTGATCATATTCTTCGCCATAAAGCTTTTTGAAGATTGGCGATTGATCCCAAGCGGTGCCTTTGAACTTGCGCACGGTTTTGTGCAGTTCTTTCTTGGAGATGTTCAACACCCGGATCTTGAGCATCTCATCCGTTTCGGTGTTGTTCACAAGGAAATGCAAACCCCGCCACGCGCTTTCCAATTCCTGGTATTCGTCGTGGTGAATGATCTGATTGACCTGCTCGGACAGCTTGCGATCAATTTCCGCGACCATCGCCTCAAGCGAAAGCAGAACGTCCTCGGAAATAAGGGACGCGTTTTCAAGCGCTTGCTGTGCCAATGTGGTGACAGCGGTTTCAACGGCGGTTTTGGCCGTGTCCGTGCGGGGGCGAAATTCTTTCTGGAGCAGACTGGCAAAATCGGATTCTTCGGTCTGAACCGCGCCTGCGCCGCCTTCGGCTTCTGTTGCTTCTTCGGCCATGGTTTACTCCTCGTCTTTCGCGTCACCCTGATCATCCGCCGGGGCCGCTTGGGCCGCCAACGACTTGAGCAAGGCAGGGTCGTTCATCGCTTTTGAAATCAGCTCTTCGGCACCGGGTTTGCCGTCCATGTAGGTCATCAGGTTCGAAAGCTCGTTGCGGGCCTCCATCAGCTTGCGCAGCGGCTCGACCTTGCTGGCAATGGCACCGGGCGAAAAGTCATCCATGCTTTCAAAACTGATATCGACAGACAGATTGCCCTCGCCGGTCAATGTGTTGGGAACCGAAAACGCCGCCCGCGGTTTCATCGCCTTCATCCGGTCATCGAAGTTATCAACATCAATTTCCAGGAATTTGCGATCCGCAACGCCGGGCTGTTCCACCTCGGATTTGCCCGCGAGGTCCGACATGACCCCCATAACAAATGGCAGCTGAACTTTTTTCTCGGCACCGTAGAGTTCAACGTCATATTCGATTTGCACCCTCGGGGCGCGGTTTCTGGCGATGAATTTCTGTGAGCTGGACATTTTCGTCTCCCCCATTTCAAAGTTTTTCGTTGGCTATCCTGTCTCGAATTTCAAAGACGGATTATTCGCTGTAGTCTTCTTCTATGCCCCCCACGAGGTTGACATTCTCTAGGCCCAAAGGCGCAATATCATTCACAATTGTCAGGAAATCGGCCCCGATCAACCGCCGTGCCCGCGCGAGCAGAATGGGCAATGGGCTAGAGGGTTCGTTCCGTTTGTAATAGGCAATAATGCTGTCCAGAGCGCTGGCCACATCGGCCGCAGATGCAATCTGGCCCGGTGCGCTGACGGCGCTGCCGCCTGCCCCACCGCCGGACTGTGGCGCTTGGCTGGTTCCGTCGGCTGTGTCCTCGCCGCTGTCTTCGGCTGCGGGCTGATCTGCGCCGGTTTCCTTGGCCAGAATTTGGACAACATCGCCCAACATCTTTTGCAATGGATCAAGCGTAGGGCCGAAACCCGGTGTTTTCTCAAGGAACACCGCATCGATGGCGTTCACATCTTCAAAGGCTGATTTTGCGGCCTCATAGTAGGCCGTCAATTGTTCTGCTGGCGTGTCCTTGAATGCCGCCTGCACATCCGCCATCGGCATTGGTGTTTCGTCGTCGGCGGGCGGCGTGTCACCGTTGGACACCTCGATGTCGCGCAATGTGACCTGACCAAATGCCCGGCTGTTGGTCAGAGGCGCCCAGCGCCGCAACGACCGGACCACGGTTGACCGGCCAGCAAGGTTGGTGACCGCATTGATCCGCATGGTTGGATCATCATCGTCGTCCGCGTCCAATTCCGGATGGCAGGTGTTCCAGTGTTCCTCAAGGCAAAACCGGATAAAGCCCGTGACCTCGGCAAACCCCTCAAGCCCATTGATCCGCAACTCGCTGTCGGCCAGATATACCGCCGCGCGGATCTCATGGCTGCGGTCAAGCACCTCACGCGCCTTTTGCGCCAAGGCCTTGTAGTCAGGGTCACTGCCCGCAACAATTTCGCTGCCCGCTTGGCGTTCTTCTTCCGGCTGCGCTTCAAGCTCCATCGCTGTGAAGGCCGGGTCATACTCCAAATTTTCACCGCTTGGCGATTCATCGCCATGGGTCTTCATCAAGTCAGACAAAGCACAAAACCTTAATTACTGTGGATACCAAAAGAACGAGGGAACAAAGCAGACCGTAAAAAAATTATGGTACCAACTCCTGCGAGAAAAGCTAGGTCTAGAATTGGCTGAGCGGGTTTTAGCAGATCGGCCATCCGGAAATTTGCCCTTGTTCCGGCACAGTTGGCAGATCACATGCCGCGCAACGCCGACCCGAACAAATGCGTGGCCCTGTTCTTGTGATGCGTCAGTAGCGCGGTTTTTCGTAGCGATTGGGAATGTCATACCCATTGGCACGCGACACATCCAACAGCGGATCCCAAACAGAGGACAGCGGCGCATCATCGGGTTTCACAATATAGGGGCCCATCCGCTCTGCCTTGATCCGCAGGCTGTTGGCCTGCTTTTGCGACATCCCCGCGACATAGACCGCGCCGCCAATATGACCACAGCCCAACGCCTCATGCCGGGCCGGAAAACTGACATAGGGCGCAACAAGAACGGTGCCGGGCCGGGCCTGCGCCGCGATTGCCTGTTCCATCTGGATCAATAGGCGTTCTTCGCTGATCGGGCGGTAGAAATAGATCACATCGTAGTTTCCATACCCGTCAAAAGTCAGCGCATCTTGCTCAAAGACGTGGCAATTGAGGCCATCATCCTTGGCCAGCAAATCATGAGCAGCCGCAACATAAGCGGGGTCAAAGTCAAACCCATCGGATTGAGGAAAATACCGAAATGCGGTCAACACCTTGAGGCCACCACCACAACCGACGTCCAGAAACCGAACCGGGCCCGTGCGGCGCTGCGCCAGAATGACCCGATGGGCGGCGTGCAGATGTTCGTGGAACTCACTGTTGGCCAAGGCAATGTCGGGAAAGCAATCATGATCGCGGGCGGCTTCGCTTTGCTCTGACGGATTCAACATCGCATGGATCCAATGGAAGACATCATCGCTTGCGCCCATCTGGGTATAGGTCGATTTCGCCAGTTTGGCCTGCGGCGGATAAATTGGCTGTCTTCTGGCCTGGCGCTGTTCCTGAACCAGCCCCCGGACAGTCGCCCATCTGTTGATCTCAAGACGAAACAAATTGGTCTGCGCACCAACAATGCCCCAAGCACGTTTGACATTCATCACCTCGTCAGGGGTGTCCGCGGCTGCCTCATGTGCGATCCGCGCAGTGTTCAGGGCCGTCAGAAATAGCAGATACTCACGGGTCAGGCGGTCAATCTCAGCGCACAGGAAATCAACCTGCCGCGCGTTCCGGCGGGATGGTTTCTCAAGCTCTGCCTTGAGTTTTTCAATCACCCCTCTCAAGCGCCGATCAAAGCCGCCAAGTCGCTGAAAAAAACCGTCAGGGCCATCGCTTTGCTCGTGCATCACATTGGTCCTTTCAAAGACTTTGAATTCAACTCAGGCACAATGCGGCACCCCAAATTGGTGCCCTCACCCATGCGTTTGGACCTCATTCTTGAACCGGCCTTGACCAAATTGCAAACTTGTCGTTCACTTTGATCAATTGTGTAACCGGCCCAATTCTTGGGCAATCCGCCGCATGGCCAACACGAAGTATAGGCCCTTTCGGGATCTGAAAATCATAATCTATGCGTCTGATATTGTGTGATTTTTTATCTGTCAGCGGCGATGCGGTCACTATTCTGGGGGAAAGATGTGAAACGATTTTCTACAATCGCGGCGGCTGCGATCTTTGGCATTATGGCAACCGGCGCAACCGCAGACAGCGGTGATCTCACCGTCGAGTTGAACAAGTTCGAACCCGGAGAGACGGGCGGCTGCCAGGCGTTTTTCCTGTTCCGAAACGAGGTCGGCAAAAGCTTTGAAGGCTTCGAGATGAGCCTTGCCATTCTGGATTCCCAAGGGGTGATTGACCGGCTTTTGTCCATTGACGCGGCCCCCCTTCCGATTGAACGCACCACGCTAAAACTGTTTGCGATCCCGGAGATCGCCTGCACAGATATCTCTGAAATCCTGCTGCACGACATCACCACCTGCAAACCGCAGAACGAGGCGCAACTGGATTGTTTTTCGTTCCTCAAACTGACCAGCAAGACAACCACAAAGTTGGTGAAATAACCGATGTTTGGCTTGCTTGAAAGCATCGGAACCGGCGGTCCCATCATTGCCGTTCTGATTGTGTTGTCGGTGTTTTCCCTGACTTTGATCGCTGTCAAAACCCTGCAACTTTGGCCCGTCACTTCGGGTGCGGACCTGCGTACAAGCGCGATTGAAAAATTTGCCGCCGGGGATGTTGCAGCGGCCACATCACAAGCCTCAGGCGGTAAGGCGCCCGCAGATCGGGTTCTGAGCTATGCGATGCAGGCGTTAAAGGATGGGTATTCCGGCCCGCCTTTGATGACTGAACTGACCCGCCGCGGGAACGAAGAATTTGCCCAGATGAACAAGCAAATCCAGTTTCTGGAACTCATCGCGATGATCTCACCGCTGATTGGCTTGCTTGGCACGGTATTGGGCATGATCCAGTCCTTCCAGGAATTGGAACTCGCCCAAGGCGCGGCCAATGCCTCTGTGCTGGCGGGCGGCATTTGGCAGGCGCTGTTGACCACCGCCGCTGGTTTGCTTGTCGCGATCCCTGCGGCGGTCGGGGCGTCCCTGTTATCGTCCCGTGCAGGACGCGGGGCGCAATGTATCGAAGGGGCCATCGCGCAGTTGATGTTGGTCCACGAACATAACCCAAAGTGAGGCGGCAGGCATGACCGATGATCCTGCCCAACTGCTGCACCGTCCCAAACGGCCCAAGGCCCTGATCTCCATGGTCCCGATGATTGATGTGATGTTGATCTTGCTGATCTTCTTTATGGTCACATCAACCTACATCAATCTGGACATGATCCCGGCGCTGGAACGAAGCGCCGATGCCACTGCCGACCCGCAGCCAACGCAGGGTGATGGAGGCGACGTTTTGATGGTGCGGATCGGGGCCGATGGCACCCCCACCATACGCGGACAGGCCTACGCGCAAACCGATCTGGAAAGGCTTTTTGCGGACCGCATTCGCCAAGATGCAAACCAGCAGGTGCTGATCCTGCCCTCAGGTTCTGCCAATATGCAGGCGCTGGTTTCAGTCATGGATACTGCCACCCTCTCTGGCGTCACCCAATTGCAAATTGTTCGGTTGGATGCCTCGCCATGAGGTTGGCCCGCCGCCCATCCCGCGCACCGCCAGAAACCATCGTGGCCCTGATCGATGTGGTCTTTTTTCTGTTGGTGTTCTTCATGCTGATTGGCCGCATGGACGCCACAGCGCCCTTCGACGTCACCCCGCCGGTCGCCGTTACCGGCGCCGATATGCCTTCTGGTGGAATGACCGTTTCGATCTCTGCCAAGGGTGCATTGGCCCTGGACGGTCTTGGCGTGACTATACCGCAGCTGGACGCCCGCGTGGCACAAGCCTTGGCCGAGGCCCCGCAAACCCTGATCCGCATCAACGCCAACAGCGCCGTGGAATTGCGCCATGTCCTGCCGTTGCTCAGACGGATTGAAGGGTTGGGCGCACAAGAAATCGCGTTGGTTGTGACGCCCGAACAGCATGATGCAAACCGATGATGCGGGGCGGGGCGCTTTGGGGCGCTGGGGCGTTGACCTCATTTGCGGCGCATGCCGGTGTGGCGGCTCTCTTGGTCTGGGCCATCAAACCAAACCCGGTTGAGGATCAGCCAAAACCGCAAACCAAATTGAACATGAAAACCTATCAGGTGGCCCGCAGCCAAGCCGTTGAGGCCACTCCAGACATGGCCCAAGCGCAGCAAAACACCGCAGATGCCAGTACGCTTGCGGCCTACGGTCCTGCGCTGCAACGCGCAGCGAAGGTGCAGGCCAAGTCCGACAAAGTCGCGCAATCCCAGCCAAAACCACTCAAAACGCCGCAAATTGCAGCGCCATCAACACCGCTCACAAACGCCGCCGAAAAGCACGCAACCCGCATTGAACAAAGCCAGACCGCGCCCCCGGCCAATAAGACCCAGCCCCTAGATTTGCCGGCCACCATGCCCGTGCAATCCCTGTCCGTGCAAAGCGTCGTTCAGCCCGTATCACTGGTGGCAGCCGCACCGCAGCCCATTCTTGCCGCTCTGGTGCCCGCCCAAGCGATTGTGCCGCGGCGCCCCGCCAATGAAACGGCCGCATTGGTGGTGCCAGAGACACCAGCGGCCGTGCCGCCCGCGCAGCTTGACCAGCGCCCTGCCCCCGCCGCCGTGTTGCCAAGTGTCACCGCCACCACCGAGGCCCCGCAAACGGTCACAAGCGCCGATGTGCCTCTTTCGGCGAACCCTGCCGCCACGTTGGCCCTGCCCGCATTCAAAGCCCAAGCCAAACTGGCCTTTGCTGCATTGGGCGGCGGATCGGTTGATCCGGTTTCACTGACCGCTTTCCAAAGTTTCATGCAACCCGGCGATCTGGATGGCGCGTCGAACAGCGTCAAAGACGACCTCGCCTCGGTGATCGGCGGGGTGCCGTGCTCTCGGGTGCAGGTGCGGTTTGAACCTTTGGACAACGCGCTGATCGTGTCGGGCCATGTGCCGCAAGACGCCCTGCGCGGATCGGTGCTTCAGGCGATGCAGGACAAAATGGGCGCTGATATTCCGGTGCTGGACAACCTGCTGATCCTGCCCAGCCCCCAATGCGGCGCCTTGGCCGGCGTTGCCGGTGTCGGCCTGCCGCAATCCACCGATCAAATCACCAATCCGCTGTTGGTGGGCGATGACACCCACGCCAAGGAATTTCGATATGTGGCGGATCAACCGATGGTGTTGACCCTGCAGGGCGCCGATTACGATGCCTATGTCTATGTCGATTATTTCGATGCGGCGGGGAACGTCCTGCACCTGCTCCCCAATGCTCATGCGCCGATGACACGCGCCCCAAAAAAATCCGCCATCAAGGTCGGATCAGACCGTATCTTGCAGCCCGGAGAGCCGGGATTGTTCTTGAAAGTTGGCCCGCCCTACGGCCAGGAAATTGCAGTGGCTTTTGCCGCATCTGTGCCGTTGTATGAAGGGGTGCGCCCCCTTAGCGAGCCTGCCGCGCCATATCTGGATTGGCTCACCGACAAAGTGGCCGATGCCAAAGCGGCGCATTCAGATTTCAAAGGCGAATGGGTCTATTTCTTTGTGTCCACCTCGGCCCAATAGGTTCGGCGGACCATCATTGGCTCAGCTCTCAGCAGCAGTGTCGCGCCGTCGCTGGCGACGGCCCAGTTGGCTATATTTGGTGTGCATGACATTTAACGCGCCCTGGGGTTTGAAATCCTTGTCAGGGTGCCAGCACACAACCGCCTTGCCCTTCAAGTTGACCTCAAAAAGCGTACCTTTCCACACCGTATATTTGGCCAGTGTTGCGGAATAGCTGGGTTCGTTCACCAATTCGATATAGACCGCCAAACGGTGATCGCGGTTTTGTTCGATCACCGCCACCAGCGTATCGGCATCTCTGGAATAGGCGCTCTGTGCGCTTTTGAAAACCAGCCCCCGCACAACATCGATCACATGCGAGATCACACCAACCTGGTCGCCAAATTGAATGCCGGGGATGGCGGCATAGGCGTCCAGCACATCGTCGATCCAGCCCAGTTGCATCGCCTTATCAAGCCGGCCCGAAAGATCTTTGGCCAGTTGATCCAACCCTCGGGATTCCAGATTATGTAGCCCTTGTGACTTTGCCATATCGTTTCCGGTGCTGCGTCTGCGGCCCATGCTAGCACACCATGCTCAAACCACGAAATCCGGCCAAATCAGGGCTCTGATCACAATCAACTCGCCCGCCTGCCTTGCTTTGTTTTTCCGACAGGCTTAGCATCCACCGGATAACTCCAATCGTTTGAGCATCTCACACCGCGCACCAAAATGGGCGGTTTCAATGTCTTCAAATTCTCAGTGGAAAGCGCTGTTACAATGATTTCAAAAAAGTATACCCGCCTTGTTGTTGGCCTGATCGCACCCGTTGGTTTGGTTGCGACACCGGTTTTTGCCAACACCCCTCAATCCTCTCTGCCCGCCCATTTTCAAGGCACCCAGACAACCGCGATTGAATTGATCTACCCACGCTATGCACAGGTCGGCGGGGAACCGATTGAGCCTGAATATGAGATGGAAGAGGAAGAAGGCGAAGGCCCCTCCGGACACGAGCCCGAGATTGAGGCAACGGACGCCCAGACCGAGGCCTTTGTCGCGCAGATCCAGCAAATTGGCGAGATCTGCGAAGCTTCGCCGGATGAGTACCAGATCGGTTGTTACGCCGCGATGTACCGCGAACTGGCGGCCGATATTCCGGCCAATGGTGACTATGCCGAGGTAAAGGAAATCCTAGAAGACACAGCGCGTGATCTCACCGCATTGACCCGCGCAAACCGGGACAAGGCCAAGCCAAGAGTGCGCGTCAGCGCCACCAAAAGCAACGGCCAGACGGTGACCACGCCGCCGATCACCCCCGTCAAGCCAGAGACAATTGTCCCGCTGCGGCAGGCTGCTGCAAATGTGTTGGAAGAGGCTGAGACCAAGCTTTTGCGCTCTGCCAGTTCTGACGCCAAACGGGCGATCCACTATCAAAAGATCGCGGCGGCTGTTGGATCAAACAAGGTTCTGTTGCGCTCCGCCTAAGCCGCGCCGAAACAAACCAAACCCAAAAGATATGCAAAGGCCGGCCCCCAAAAGGGTCGGCCTTATCCGTCTGTTAGGCCATAGGCCGCGCGGATGCTGCGGTTGGTGCCGGGGCCAAAATCGCCATCAATGCTGCCGCCGTAAAACGCGTTGTTCTTCAGAAGCTTTTGCAACTCGCGGCGGGTCTCTTCTTTGAACATTGTGGGTCGCTGCAACAACAGGTTGAGCACATCCTCACTGCCCGATCGAAGTGCCGCATAAAGATATCCAGCCGCCTCTGGTGGGCCCTTCTTGGCAATCAACCCATCATCAATCAGCGCTGCAAAATTGAATTGCGCCTCAGGCTGGCGCAGGTCTGCGGCACGTTCAAACAGCTCAAGCGCCTTGGCCGGATCGGCCCGCAGGCCCAAGCCACCTTGATAGTGCAGGAACCCAAGGTCATTGATCGCATCGGCAAAATCCTGATCCGCCGCAGCGCGATAAAGCTCAAGTGCACGTTTCTCGTCAATCTCGACGCCGAGGCCCTGCTCAAAGAGTTTGGCCAGTTCCATCTGCGCCTCTGGCGATCCCCGCGCGGCGGCCCGTTCAAGAAATTCCACCGCCGCAGCAGGATCAAAACGCGGATCTTCGGGGTTCAAGCGGATATAGGCCAAACCCAGCATGGAACGCGTATCACCAAGATCCGCCAGCGCCAAAAGCTGCGATTCCTGATCCGGGCGCAGCTTGGACCATGCGGTCGCTGGTTCCGCGCTTGAGATATCAGGTTGGCCCTTGTTGTTGCCAGACAAATAGAACGGCGTGCCCGACAGGCTGCCGTAAGTGTGCGGCTCTTGCAGATTACCGGTTTCGCGCAGAACCGCATCACGGACCTGGCGGAACATCAGGCTGATCTCCAGACCCGGTTCTGCCATTTTGTCAATCAATGCACGGGCATAGGGGCTGTTGCCGCGATTGCCATCAAGGGCGACCTGCCCGTCCTTGGCCGCAAAGGCGACCAATGTACCACGGTCCGGGTTTGCCGCTGCAAGACCGCCAACACCGCGCGTTGCCTCGTCCACCGGTTGTTGGTTTGAGGTCTCCGTTTGCGCAAGGCTGATACCGCCGCCCAAAGGGTTGTTCCGGCAACTGTCAAGGATCACGATCCGCATTTTGCGGGCGCGCTCCACCACGGACAGCATCTCTTTGAGGGAAATGGACTGCTGCTGCACATCATCATTGCTGCGGGGTCGTGCATCGACAGGGATCAGAAAATTCTCACCCTGAACTTCGATCCCATGCCCGGCGAAATAGACCAAAGCCAGATCCGCCGTTTCCGACCGAAACGCAAATTCCCGCATCATTTCACGCAATTCATCCGCAGTCTTATCAAGGCCCAGCGTCACATCAAAACCGATATCGGTCAGGGTTTGCGCCAATGCCTCTGCATCGTTGCGGGTGTTGGTGAGCGGCTCAATCGATTGATACTTGGCCATGCCCAAAACCAGCGCGACCCGTTCAGGGCTGGCATTGGCCAGACCAACGGTCCCGGCGCAGAACGCCAAAGCCATGAGAAACATGCGCAGCAGAGTATTCATAACAAGCCAACTTTCTGAATTTCCCGACGACAGCTTTATCATAGGGGGTTCACTTGACCGCACTATACACCTTTTTTTGAACAGGTGCAGCCACCTGCATAGGGGTGCTCGCGGGGCAAGAATACTTGACTCGCGGCCCAATTCGTCCTCTGCTCAGGCCATAGTCCGGGGGGGCAGGATGGGACTTATTCCACCTCTTCAAGCAATTAAATCACGCTGAAACACCGGAGCCGCGCGTATTTTCAAGGCGCTTTTGGGTGCAATTGGACCGCGCAAATCCCGCTTCTGGGACAGGAATGACAACATTAGATTGAAGGTTGGTCTGCCATGCCCGATGATTTTGATGCCTCCATAGAAACCACAGGTTCCGTCCCGAATGGTGATGCGATAACGGGCGAGATCGAAACCATTGGCGATCAAGATTGGTTCGCCGTTTCCATGCTGGCCGGTCAAACCTACGAGATCCGCATCGATGGCATCTACAGTGACGATCTCAACACCCTCTTTGATCCCTTTTTGCGCGGGATCTATGACAACGCCGGCCTGGCCATCCCCGGTCAAGCTGATGACGAAAGCGACCCTGCAACCCGTAGTGCCAGCACGACCTATACCGCCGCCTACAGTGGTCAGCATTTCATCGCGGCATCTGCGTATAATCAGGGCACCGGAAGCTATACCCTTTCGGTCAGCGATCTTGGTACCTTTGATGACTATGCTTCCAGCACACTGACAACCGGCAGTGTTTTTGCCGATGGCTCGGCATATGGCACGTTTGAAGCGCAGGGCGATTCCGATTGGTTTCGCACTGATCTGGTTGAGGGGGTCACCTACCGTTTTGAACTGTTCGGCGATGGTTTCGGCACATGGGCAACGGCCCCCGCGGTCAGCCTGGGCTTGCTGCGTGATGCCAATGGTGATGCGATTTCCGGCAGTCTGGATATCGGAGGCGCCGGTCAATTTCCTGTCTCAACCTTTTTCGAATACACGGCCACGTATTCTGGCGCCCACTATGTCGATGCCTCGACCTCCGGCTCTGATGTTGGGCGCTATCAACTCGACATCATGGATCTGGGTTATTCCGATGATTACAGCGAAAGCGATTTTGCACCCGGTTTCATAGCCGTAAACGGCAGCACCACGGGCGAGATTGAAGCCGACGGCGATGTCGATTGGATCGAGGTCACGCTGACGGCTGGCGAGACCTATGACATCTACGCTTTGGGATTGGACACGGCTGATGGCACTTTGGATTTTCCTGTCATCGAAGCCCTCATCGACCCTCTGGGATCGGTTGTCCCATATGCCTTTAACGGCGGTGCATCTGGCGGTAACAGCGCCCTGCGCTATCTCGCGACCGCTTCGGGCGTGCATCACATCGCGATTGCATCCTACATCGGCCATACCGGCACCTATACCGTTGAGGTCGACGAAATTGCGGTCATTGATGACTATGGCAACAACCCGTCAAGCGATGGTCATCTGCCGATCAACGCCGCAGTCGGCGGCGAGATTGAAACCCCTTTCGATCAGGATTTCTTTCATGTCGAACTGACCGCTGGCACGATCTATCAGTTTGATCTCAATAGCTTTGGTGTGGTCGATCCCTTTATTCGCGGTCTCTATAGCTACGCTTGGAACAACTACTATAACCATCCTGACAACCTGATTCCGGGCACGGAAAATGATGATATTGCAGACGGCATTCTGGACAGCCGGATCACCTTTACCGCCCCAACCACAGGGGATTATTTCATCTCCGCCGGTGCCTTTTCTTCAACCACCGGGTTTTACTCGCTCAGCCTGCTGACGGTCGGGTCGGCACCGGACGATTATGCCAACACCGCCCTCACCACCGGCGCCCTGACCATTGGCGGCAACACGACCGGCACCAATGAAACCGAAGACGATGAGGATTGGTTTGCCGTCACCTTGGACGAAGGGTTTATATACACTTTCACCCTGCTTGGCGAAGACAGTTACCTGTCCGATTTCGATTTTCCGGCCTTGCGCGTATATGCCTCATCCGGTTTTGAAGCCTTTGGCGTAAGCGATGAGAACTTCACCTATAACTATGGCCAGATCACATTCACCGCCTATGAGACCGGCACCTTCTATGTCGCTGTAGGTGACGATGGCGCACAAAACGGCACGGGCTATTATCAGCTCAGCGGATCGCTTGTTGGCCCACTGGACGACTTTGCCGGCGACACCAGCACCACCGGCACCTTTAGTCCGGGCGGCTTCGACAACACCCATGTCACCGGCACCATCGAGACCTTTGACGACACCGACTGGTTCGCGGTCTCATTGATCCAGGGCAACCTCTATGACATCCACCTCAAGGGAGAGGAAACCGGCGTCGGAACCCTCGAAGACCCTTTGTTCGTTGGGGTTTATGATATCCAAGGGGCCTTCCTTGGCGGCAGTGACGACGACAGCGGCGAAGGCCTTAACAGTTTCTCCACCTATGAGGCCACCTACACCGGAACCCATTATTTCGCGGTCAGCGCCTCGCCCAGCGAAGGTTCAGACACCGGCAGCTATGTTCTGCAATACGATGACCTTGGCCCTGCCTTAGACACTCCGCTGCTGGACGAGACCGTAAACGAAGGGGACACCTTTACCGCCAGTCTGACCCTTGAGGATGTCGGATTTAGCTCTGACACGGTGATCGATTGGGACGTGACAAGCGTTCTTTTTGCAGGCACCGCCCTGTCACCGGATGACTATATTTTCACCAGCAGTGTCGATGACACACTGGAAATCTCTGTGCTTGCCGTGGACGATGATCGGATCGAGGACGACGAGACCCTCACCATCGACGCCACCGGTTTTGTGGATTGGGTGGGTCCGGCGGGCGGCAATGGCGGCGCGACCTATGAAAACGTCAACGGCGGGCAGGTTTTTGGCCAGTTACAGCGCACCGAGGTGGAACTGTCGCTCGATTTCACCATCAACTCCGCCCCGGAAGGCGCCACCAACGAAATTTTCGATTACCAATTCGACAGCCCCGAGGTGATCGGGAATGTCTTGATCGAATACCTCGACGGCAGCGGTGAATCCTTCTCCGTTTTGCCCTTCACCTTTGGCGGGGCACTGACCGGTTCTTTGTCGGCCAACGGGGATATCACAGTGACAGACGCCGCCGCGTCCCCCGGCTCGCGGCTGGTCATTCCGTTTACCGTGATCGACGCGCGCGGCGCCACCACACAAGGCAGCCAGTTCATCACAATGGCAGAGCTGACCGATGATTTCCTGCCCGGCATCGATGCCACCCAATATGGCGATTTGACCCTTGATCTTGCCGCCACAGGCAGCATCGAAACACTTGGGGATCGCGACCGGTTTTTGATTTCATTGGAAGCAGAGCAAGTCTATTCCCTTTCGCTGACTTCTTCTGACCTTGGCAACACCCCCCTACCAAACCCTGAAATCATTGGCCTTTTTGACCCCCAGGGCTTTTTGGTCGGCGGCACCTCAGATGACAACAGCGGCACCGGAAATGACGCCCAAACCCCAACCTTCACCGTCGCGGCGGATGGAATTTACGAGGTCGAGGTCGCGGGATCTGGTGATCTAAGCACCGGAGACTACGCATTGACGGCCACCTCTCTTGGCGCGGTTGACGACTATTTGCCGGGGTTGTTTGCAACCTCCCTCGGGGCCATCACCATTGGCCAAGGGGCAACGGGCCGGTTGGAAACCGAAACCGACCGCGACCGGTTCACTGTTGAGCTGACCGCAGGCCATACCTATGAGCTGAACCTGACAGGCAACGGCATTTCCAATGATCCACTTTTGAACCCCGAACTATACGGTGTTTTTGATCCCCTTGGCACCTTGGTGGCAGGCACCACGGATGACGATGGCGGTCAACGCTTTGATGCGAGGGTCGACAGTTTCCGTGTCACCGTCGACGGGCTTTATGAGATTGAAGTCGGATCATCCGGGGATGGATTTGCGGGCGATTACGCCCTCACCATAGACACAAAAGATGATTTTCTGCCTGGCACCGCCGTGGATATCCCCGCATCACAATTTGGGACATTGGCACCGGACAGCACCGCCAATGGCCACATTGATTTCGAAGGCGACCGCGACCGATTTACCGTCGATCTGACCGCGGGCGAATTCTATGCACTCTCTGTGACCGGCACATCCGGCATCAGCGATCCCTCATTGATCGGCGTCTTTGACAACGAAGGCATCATGGTCAGCGGCACGGCAGATGGGGATGACGACCCTATCCTCGACGGGGTTGTGCCGATCTTTTCGGTTTCATCGACCGACACTTACGAGGTCGAGATTGGCAGCAACGGCCCCCAAGGTGGCGGGTACCGGGTTGAATTGATCACTTTGGGCACCGAAGACGACTTTTTGCCCGGCCCCTTTGCAACAGCCTTTGGCGCCATCGCGCCCGGCCAAACCCAAGTGGGAGAGATCGAAAGCGCGGGAGATACGGACAGTTTCCTCGCCACGTTGGAGGCTGGCAAACTCTACACCCTTTCGCTTGAGGGCAGTGGCACCGGCGGCGGCACATTGAGCGATCCTGCGCTATTGGGGGTTTATGACCCGCTGAGCCAGTTTCTGGACGGATCAACCGACGACAACTCCGGCACCGGGACGAATGCGCTTGTGACGGGGTTTAATGTCGGCGCAGATGGGATCTACGAGATCGAGGTTGGATCGTTCCAGCAAGGCGCAACGGGCAGCTATTCCCTGAGCTTGCTCGTTGACGGGTTCATCGATGATTTTCTGCCCGGCGGCACCGCCAGCCAATTGGGCAACCTGGCCGCAGACAGCAATGCCACCGGATCAATCGAATTTGACACAGACCGCGACAGATTTCAGGTCACGCTAGAGGCTGGTTTGGTCTACGACATTACAGTCTCTGGCGCTTCGGGCGGCGGCGGCAACCTGCCAGACCCGGAATTGTTTGGCCTGTTTGATCTGCAAAACAACCTTGTCGCAGGCACGACTGACAACGACAGTGGCACCGACCAAGACGCGTCCAGCGGCTCATTTACTGTGGGAAGTGATGGCATCTACGAGATCGAAGTGGGCAGCCATCTGGACATTGGCACCGGCGATTACACGGTTTCGGTCAACACGCTTGGCACAGTTGACGATTACCTCCCCGGCAGCTTTGCCGATGTGTTTGGCGCGCTGACCGTTGACGCACCTGCCCTCGGCACAATTGAGGCCTCAGGCGACCGCGATCGGTTTGACGTCACGCTGTTGGCAGGGATCGAATACAACATCTCCCTTGAAGGCGCGGCGACCAGCGGCGGGTCATTGTCGAACCCCGAATTGATCGGCCTGTTTGACGGAAGCGGCGCATTGATTGCCGGAACATCCGACGACAACGGCGGCGTCGGTGACAATGCCTTGGTCACCGGCCTGACCGTGGATCAGGATGGCACCTACCAGATCGAGGTCGCCGCATCGGGCGATCTGGGCATCGGTGATTACACTCTGGAGGTCGATTTCATCCGCTATCTGGATGACTATCTGCCCGGCGTTGCGGATGATTTTGGTGCGCTCACGCTCGGCACGCCCGGCACAGGCATCATCGACAGCCCCGGCGATACAGACCGTTTTTTGGTGACACTGGACGGCGGCACCAGCTATCAGATCAACTTGCGAGGCTCGGATTCCAACGGTGGTACATTGACCGATCCGTTCCTGTCCGGGGTTTTTGCGCTAGATGGCAGCGGGCCATTCTCTCAAAGCGTCGATGACGATGGCGGCGTCGGGCTCGACAGCCTCGCCAATTTCACGCCCCCCGAGCAAGGCCAATACTATATCGAAGTGTCCGGCTTTGACGACGAAGTGGGCAGCTACACCGTCTCTATTGACGATCTGGGCCTGCTGGATGATTTTGCGGCGGATGTTTCCACGACCGGCCAGATTGCCCCCGGCGGCAGCGCTACTGGAACAATCGATTTCCCCGATGACAGGGATTGGTTTCAGGCGGATCTGACGGCGGGTCGCCTATATCAGATTGATCTGTTGTCCGAAGACGGGTCAGCGGCCCTCAGCGATCCGTATTTCTATGGTGTTTACGATAGCAACGGTGTGTTGATCAGCAACACCGAAAACGACGATGGCGGTGACGGTGCCAACAGCGCCTTGCAATTCTCGGTCGAAACCTCCGGAACACATTATTTTTCTGCAGGTGGTTTTCTGGAAACCACAGGGCAATACCGCATGAACCTCAATGACTTGGGCGGCGTTGTTGACAACGATAGCTTTGACATCACGCTTGATTATCAAGGCCCGGAAGAGTTCCGCCAAGGCTTTGAAGAGGCAGCCGCGCGGTGGGAAAATGTGATTGTCGGCGATCTTCCGTTTGCTTCGGTCGAGGGCTACGGGTTTGTTGATGACATTCTGATCGAAGTGCAAATTGTCGACATTGATCTGGTGTTCGAAGGGGTTGAACAAGACATCCTTGCGATTTCGGGCGTGGTCGAACAACGCGGCACTGACCTCACCTTGGGCGAGCTGTTGCCAACCCGATCACGGATTGTCGTCAACGCCGAAGCCGCCGAAACGGTAAAGCTTAGCATCGATGATCTGGCGGCGAACGCGATTGGACGTGCGCTTGGCTTTGGCAGCCTTTGGGAAGAACTTGGGCTGGTGCAAAACACCGATGGCGGGGCAGCCTATGTCGGTTCCAATGCGCTGCGCGAATTTGCCGATGTTCTGGGCACACCCAACGGCAGCGCCCTGCTTGAAGACGGTGCAAATGGCGGGCTTGCCAATGAATACTGGCGCGAGAGCGTTCTCGGCAGAGAACTGATGACCCCGACCATCGGGTTCCGCATTGATGCCCCGCGCCCCCCCGGTGTGATCGACAATGCCCTCAGCGCCATCACAATCGGCGCAATGGAAGATCTTGGCTACATGGTTAATTACGCGGCCGCGGATCCCTTTGCCCTGTCCGCATTGGCCGGAACACAGGCCTCTGTGGTCCAAACGCCTACCCCCTCACCCAACACCGCAAATCCTGCGCCGGCCGCGCTTGCCCTGACCGATAATTACACCGATATCCCCGGCGGAGAGACGATGTATTATGTCCGGCCCAATGTCCTGACCGAAACTCCGGCCAGCTATGGCTTGGTCAACGGCAACACAAACCTGATTAGCGCCGATGGCACCTCTGCCCTGTTCCTTGAGGGGGTCACCGGGCAAAATCTGTTGATCGACTTGAACGGAGGCTTTGCCAAGAACAGCCCGACGGCAGTGGCCGATCTCAGCGGTACAGTTCACACCGCCGAAGTGTTTTCGCAATCCGGTTCACTGTTGCTGCGGTTCGATTTCTCGCAAAAGCCGGTCCAGATCCAAGATCTGTTGGCCGACTGGCCCGGATTTGAATTCGCCGATGAGAACGTCATCGTCGTCGACAGTCTGCCCGGCGCATCGGTGCGTATCAATCCGGACGCGCAAGTGGGGGACGGCAACCAGATCAATGCCGGAGCCAGCGATGATTACGTGCGGGGCAGTGATGCCCCTGAGTATATCAATGGTGGTGCGGACGACGATATCTTGCTCGGACAAGGGGGCGACGACACCCTGATCGGCGGCAGCGGCGCGGATATTATCGACGGCGGCGCAGGCCGAGATACGGCCAGTTTCTCTGGTGCGCAGACCGCCTATACCCTGACGCTCAGCCCCACAAAGACCTTGATCGCGGATCGCCGGACAGAAGCCGATGGCAGCGATACTCTGATCAATGTCGAGCTTTTGGATTTCTCCACCAACCTCTTTGACGGTGCCTTTGATTTGACCTTTTTTGGTGGCCCGACTGGATTGTCTGTTGAAGATTTCCAAAGTTTTATCGAGCTTTACATCGCATACTTCAACCGAGCACCGGACGCAGTTGGCCTGAACTTCTGGGGCACTGCCTTTGCCAAGGGGACAACCCTCAGCGAAATGGCGACCCTTTTTGTGGACCAAGATGAGACCAAGGCGACCTATCCCCCGGGCACCGCCTTTGATGTCTTCGCAGAGGCCGTCTACAACAACGTGCTGGGCCGCACCCCTGATCAGGCCGGGTTTGATTTCTGGGTTGGTCTACTGGAAACCGGCGCCGTCAGCCGGGATGCTTTCATTCTCGAAGTGTTGCGCGGGGCAAAATCCGAATTGGACCATAGCCAAGGCGAAGACTTTGTCGCGCAGCAGTTGCTTGACCGCGCATACCTTGCCACCAAGACGGACATCGGCACCTATTTCGCTGTCACCAAGGGCATGTCAAACGTGAGCAACGCCACAGATGCGATGGCCCTTTTTGACGGCAGCCAGTCCAGCAAGGACGCCGCCGTTGCCGCCATCGATGCCTATCACATTGCCGCGCTTGACCCTGTCAGTGGCGCATTCCTGATGCCTGTGGTCGGGGTTTTGGATGATCCGTTTGCGATTGCCTAACCCGGCTTAGGTGTCGGCCTCGGGCAGGGCTGGCAATGACAGATGCGAATGGATGGTCACGTCGCCCTCTTCGTTGACGGACACCACCCGCAAATAGGGCGCTCCGGCGGCGGGATCGTCGGTGTGATCGTGTGAAATCCCCGCAACCACGGCCGCCGAGCCGGGTTTCATCACGTAATCCTGAAACAGAGACAGCCTGAACCGGCATTGGAAACTGTTGCAGATATTGGCGCGATGATTGCGCGGCAGGGTACAGCCCTGCACCCCATGATAGACACAGCTGCCCGATGTGCTTTGCTGCGGGATATGTTCAAGGTAAGTCTCGATGATCTCATCCGCTGTTGCCTCGGGATTGGACCACCGGAAATAGTCGATAACCTTTTTCTTGATAAAGGCGTGACGGTTCCCGCCTTGCAAACAGCAATCTCCCTGACAGGCAATACACGCCGCATTGAGCGCCATTGGATCGGGCGCTTCCTGTGCGAGGCGGCGGGCATATTCGGGATCATCCTCTGGCTGCTCGGGGGGCTCCTCCGTGGCATCGGTCGCCTCAAAGCTTTCAAGGACAGCCGCGCGCAGATTGTTCTCAAACACCAATCGCCGCTCCGCAGGGAGCGGCACCAGCGGGATGTCCACATAGGGCGCCAAACCATGCGCCACATCATCCAGATCATCCTCACCTATTTCCCGCGCTGCAGCTTTGATAACCCCAGCGGTGCGGGCGTGGGTGATATCCAGCCAACGTTGGTATTGCTCTTCCTGCGATTTTGCCAACTGCCCGGATTGGTCGATCTTCTGTCTGGTCGCGCATTCGGGACGGTCACAATAGCCCGCATTGTCCCCCTGTTCAGGCGTCAACCGACGGCGGCAGGATTTGCAGAATACCGGGGCGGAAGGGTTGTGCGGCTTAGGGGGCATGAAGAGGACCGGCTTATGGTTTTGCAGTTGTTGGTGATCCTATATAAAGCACCGCCCTTTGGCCCAATTGCAACATTTCATACTCCGCAAAAGCAAAAGGCGGCCCAGAAGGCCGCCAATCAGAAAGGAGTGTACCTACAAATCCCGCGCCGCAAACTTAGCCGCGCAATGCGTGGACCTGTGCAAAGGACAGCAGTTGTCGGCTGTCTTCATCCCAAAGGTGCAGCCGCGCATTGGCAAAGCTTTCACCGATGGTCATTCGGTTGCCGACATCAAGGTCCGGATGGTCACGCAGGACATCTGGCAATCGGTAAAACGGAATACGGCTGTAAAGGTGATGCACATGGTGAATGCCGATATTGGCCGAAAGCCACTGCAACACAGGCGGCAACACATAGTGAGAGCTGCCGTGCAGCGCTGCGTCATGCAAATCCCAATCGGTGCTCTTGTCCCAATGGGTTTCTTCAAACTGGTGCTGTACATAAAACAGCCAAACACCCGCCGTGGCCGCCAGCAACGTAGATGGCAAAAAGATCAAGAGAATCGGTGCCAGCCCGCCAAAATAGATCACCAGACCCAGCGCCGCGAGGATTGCCGCATTGGTCGCCATTGCACTGATCCAGTATTTCGCGCGGTCCATCAGGCCAAGCGGGATACGGTTTTGCAGCAAAAAGATGTATCCAGGCCCCAGACCGAACAGAACCAGCGGATTGCGATACAGCCGGTAATGCAGTCGCATGATCCAAGACAGTTCCTGATACTCGTGAACCGTCATTGTATGAATGTCGCCCATCCCGCGCCGGCACAAGTTGCCAGAGGAGCTGTGATGAACAGAATGCGTATGCCGCCAAACGTCATAGGGCGTGACGGTCAGAACCCCCAGAACACGACCAACCCAGTCACTAAAGGTACGGCTCTTGAAGAATGCGCCATGGCCGCAGTCGTGTTGGATCGCGAACAAACGCAGCAGGAAACCCGCGTTCAACAAAGACAGCCCGAAGGTCAGCCAATAGCTGACCGACATTGCGGCCCAGGCCAGCGCCCAAAGCAAGATAAATGGAACCAAGGTCACGCCAAGCTCAAACGCGCTGCGGGTGGTCGCAGGTTCACGGTAACCAGAAAGAACTTTCACCCAGTCGCGTGAAGCACGAATTTCGGGCGCTTGCCCGGTAGAATTTTTATTTTGGGACATGCGCCTGCTTCTATCGTTTGAATTTCTGATAAACGATTAACCCGTCGAATCAAGAAGACTCTTGGGTCTTTGCCGCGTCAAATGGCCATTTTCACCTTGTTTGGGCAAGGCACCGCGCAGCCGCACGCGTGGGCCATGGCAAGATCAACGTGAACGAAGCTTGATGAACGCGACTTAAACCGTCGCCAATGCGCGGTTTTTCTCTTTGGAAATCACCTGCGCAATCTCGGCAACCCGTTCGGCATTGTCAGCGGCAATAGCGCCGTCTGCGTTCCATAGACTGTTTTCAAATCCGATCCGCAGTTTGCCCCCCGCAACGGCAGCAGCGGCCAGACAGGCCGTCTCTTGGCGGCCAAAGGCGCAGACAGCCCAGTCCAGCGGCTGGTCCAGCGCGGCCTGCCAAGCCAGAAAAGGATCAAGATCGGCAGGCACCGATTCTTGGCCATCGCTGTAGCGGCCCAATACAAAAATCGCCTGCAACGGGCCTGCGCCCAGCTGGCCTTGCTGCGCCATTGTTTCAAATCTTTGTAAATCTTCTGGGCCATAAAGAATATGCTGCACCGCAATCCCGTTGCCGGCCGCCCAATGGTAGAAATCCAGAACCGCGGTTTGATCATCGTCTGCCGTCATCTCGGCCAAGGAGACCGACACCAGATCGGGCCGAACCTCCCGCACGATCCGGCGCTGCTCTGACGGGCTGTAGCGGCCAACGGCCTCAGTGGTGATCTGCACCGCCATGTCAGGCACCGCAGCATGCAACGCCTCAAGCGCCTCTCGGTATTGCCCCGCATCCAGAACATGCGCGCCCTGCGCATCCCGGATGTGCAGATGCAGCCCATCGGCACCGGCCCTGAAACAAGCCTCCGCCGTGCGCAGGATCTCCGGCAGAATGATCGGCAGTTTGGGATGATCCGCCTTGGTTTTGCGGGCGCCCGTGGGCGCGACCATCAGCGCAGGCAATGGCGTCACAACACTGCCCCAATGGCGGTGCCCAGCTTGGTCACGATCTCGTCGATATGGTTGTCCTCAAGGATAAACGGCGGTGCCAGCAAGATGTGATCACCGCGCACACCGTCAATCGTCCCGCCCATCGGATAACAGATCAGGCCCGCCGCGAATGTTTCTTTTTTCAACAACTTATTGATGCCGCGTTCGGGCGCAAAGGGCGCTTTGGTCTCGCGGTCCTCGACAATCTCGATCCCTCGAAAGAGGCCCCTGCCCCGGATATCGCCGATGTTGGGATGCTGGCCAAAGGCTTGCTCCAATGCTTCCTGCAACCTCCCACCCATCTCTGCGGAACGGTCCACCAAACCGCCATCTGTGAGCTTGGTCAGAACCGCCAGCGAAGCGGCACAGGCGGTCGGGTGCCCGACATAGGTATGCCCATGCTGGAAAAAGCCGCTGCCATCCTCGATCGCGGCGTAAATCTTGGCGCTGCACAGCATCGCACCAATCGCCTGATATCCCGCGCCCAGCCCCTTGGCGATGGCGATGATATCGGGCGCAACGCCATCTTCTTCACAGGCGAACAGCTTGCCCGTGCGGCCCATACCGCACATCACCTCATCCAAGATAAGCAACACGCCATAGCGGTCACAAATCTCGCGGATGCGTTTGAAATATCCCTCTACCGCCGGCACCGCACCAGCGGTCGCCCCGACAACGGGTTCGGCCACAAAGGCAAAAACGCTGTCTTCGCCCAAACGCTTGATCTCGGTCTCAAGTTCATCGGCAACGCGGATGCCATACTCCAACGTGGTTTCCTCATCCCGCTTGCCGCGATACTCAAAACACGGCGAAATATGGGTGGTCTCGACCATCAACGGGGCAAAAGGCGCACGCCGCCATTCATTGCCGCCGGTGGCCAAAGCGCCCAAGGTATTGCCATGGTAGCTTTGTCGCCTTGCAATCACATGGCGGCGTTGGGGCTGGCCGATCTCGACAAAGTATTGCCGCGCCAGCTTGAGCGCCGCTTCCATCGCCTCGGACCCGCCGGACACCAAATAAACCCGGTCAATACCTTCAGGCGCATGGGAGATTAGCTTGTCAGCCAGTTGTTCTGCCGGATCGGAGGTAAAGAAACTGGTGTGTGCATAGGCGATGCTGTCCAACTGGCCTTTGATTGCGGCAATCACATCGGGATCACCATGGCCAAGGCAAGACACGGCCGCCCCGCCTGATCCGTCAAAATACTGTTTGCCCGATTGATCATAAAGATAGACCCCCTCGCCGCGTGCGACGGTGGGAAGGTTGGATTTGGTATGGCGCGGAAAGACATGTGACACGGGAAAACCCCCATTGGTGTAGCTGCCATATTGAAACATACGATTCTGTGATTGACTAGATGTGAAACAGATGAAACACTCATCTGATGCAGTCATCGGGGGGATGATTTGTCGGATCTGTCGTTTGAACAACAACTGTCGGGAAAATACGCCACGCTCAGCGCCAAGCTGAAAGAGGCGGCCGATTTTGTTGTGTCAAATCCGGTCGATGTCGCGACTCGCAGCCTGCGCACCATTTCAAAAGACGCCAAGCTGGCCCCTGCCACCTTTTCACGCATGTCCAGCGCCCTCGGTTTTACCAGCTATGAGGAATTACGCGATCTGTTGCGTTTGGAAATCCAGCACCGGCCCGGATCATTTTCGCGCGGCGTCGAGGCCTTGCAGCAAAGCCATGATGAGGGTGATCCTGACTTTATCGCGCTGCATACCAATGCCTGCGCCTCGAACCTGCAGGCCCTGACCGGCCAGATCGACAAGGCGCGGCTCGATGCCTGTGTCGACCAGCTTTATCAAGCGCGGCGGGTGCTGGTGACAGGTGCGTTGGGGTCAACCGGCGTTGCGGAATATCTCACCTATATGGCCAGTTTCCTCTTTGACAATTGGGCCATGGCCAGCCGCATGGGCGCCTCCCTTGCAAGCGGTCTGGTGGGGCTGTCCACCAACGACGCGCTGATCGTGATCACCAAACCGCCCTTTGCCAGCAAATCCATCAATGCAGCCAAGGAGGCTTTTGATGCGGGCGCCTATGTCGTGGTCATCACCGACACACACACCTGCCCGGCGCTGGCCTATGCAACGGACAGCTTTATCGTGCCGACACAAAGTCCGCATTTCTTTTCATCCTACACAACCACTTTGGTCCTGTGTGAAATCCTGATCGGCAAATTAGCCGCAATTTCAGGCACTTCCGCGCGGCACCGGATTGCCGAAGTGGAAAACAAGAATCGTCGTCTCAGCGAGGTCTGGGACGGCTGACATCACCAAAAGTAAACATCAAACAAGGAGAGTATAGATGTCTATCAACTGGAAATTTTCTGCCGCAGGTCTGGCGCTGGGTGCGCTGATGGCACCTGCCGCGATGGCCGAAGAGTTCATCACAATCGGCACCGGCGGCGTAACCGGCGTGTATTATCCAACGGGCGGCGCGATCTGCCGTTTGGTCAACAAAGGCCGCAAAGAACACGGCATCCGCTGCTCTGTGGAATCCACGGGCGGCTCGGTCTACAACATCAACACCATCCGTGAGGGTGAGCTTGAGTTTGGTGTGGCCCAGTCCGATTGGCAGTACCACGCCTATAACGGCACGTCCAAGTTTGAGGATGCTGGCAAGTTCGAAGGTCTGCGGGCGGTGTTCTCTGTCCACCCAGAGCCCTTTACCGTTGTGGCCCGCGCCGACGCTGGCGTAAAAAACTTTGACGACCTCAAAGGCAAGCGGGTCAACATCGGCAACCCCGGTTCCGGTCAGCGCGGCACAATGGAAGTTCTGTTGGAGGCCAAAGGCTGGACCACAGGTGATTTCGCATTGGCAACCGAGCTGAAAGCGGCAGAGCAATCTGCGGCGCTCTGTGACAACCAGATCGATGCGATGGTTTACACCGTTGGCCACCCGTCCGGTTCCATCCAGGAAGCCACAACCGCCTGCGATTCCGTTCTGGTGACCGTTGATGGCGACGCCGTGAATGGTCTGATTGCCGACAACCCGTTCTACCGCTCCGCCAATATCCCCGGCGGCATGTATCGCGGCAATGACGCCGACACGATGACATTTGGTGTGGGCGCAACATTCGTGACCTCCACAGACGTGTCCGAAGAAGCGGTCTATGCGGTTGTGAAATCGGTGATGGAAAACATCGACGACTTCAAAAAACTGCACCCAGCGTTCGCCAACCTTGACCCCAAGGAAATGGCAACCGCGGGTCTGTCGGCACCTCTGCACCCCGGTGCGGCGAAATATTACAAAGAAGCCGGCATCATCGAATAAGCTTTGATCATCAATGGAAAGGGGCGTTCGCGCCCCTTTCTGCACGACCAACAAAGTAAAAAAAGCAGCAATTTCTGCACTCAGGGGGACATTCTTCATGGCCGACAATTCACAAAACAGAGCGTTAAGCGAAGAGGAGCTTCAGGATCTTGTTGCCTCCTCCGACGCGGGTGCGCGCGATCCTGCGGGGGGTGTCGGCACAATGCTGGCAATCGTCGCAGTGGTCTGGTCGTTGTTTCAGGTCTTGTTGGCCTCGCCTCTGGCCAATTATGTCCTGCCCGGCGATGTGATCAACAACTCGCGGCAGGTGCATTTGGCCTTTGCAGTCTTTTTGGCCTTCATGGCCTACCCCGCCTTTAAATCCAGCCCCCGCCATTACATCCCCATTGCCGATTGGATCATGGCCCTCGCCGGCGCGTTCATCGCGCTTTACGGGTTTGTCTTTTACCAAAAGATTGTCGATGCTGGCGGTCTGGCCGATGACATGGATAAATGGTTCGCGCTGGCCGGTCTGTTGCTTCTGTTTGAAGGCGCACGCCGCGCCCTTGGGCCAGCGATGGCGATCATCGCGGTGATCTTCCTTGGCTACGTGTTCTTTGGCTCCTCCGAGATTGTGCCCGATGTCATCCGCTGGAAAGGCGCTTCGCTGAAAAAGGCGATGAGCCATATGTGGATCACCTCAGAGGGTGTGTTTGGCATTGCACTGGGTGTTTCGACCAAGTTTGTTTTCCTCTTTGTTCTCTTCGGTGCCCTGCTCGATAAAGCGGGTGCCGGGAACTATTTTATCAAGATGGCATTTGGTGCCCTTGGCCACCTTAAAGGCGGCCCTGCCAAAGCGGCGGTTGTTGGTTCTGCTGCGACTGGCCTGATCTCTGGTTCCTCCATCGCCAATGTTGTGACCACCGGCACATTCACCATTCCCCTGATGAAACGTGTTGGGTTCTCGTCTGAAAAGGCGGGCGCGGTTGAGGTTGCCTCCTCCGTGAACGGTCAAATCATGCCCCCCGTGATGGGCGCGGCGGCGTTTTTGATGGTTGAATATGTCGGCATTTCCTATGTCGAAGTGATCACCCACGCCTTCTTGCCCGCGACGATTTCCTACATCGCGCTGGTCTATATCGTTCACCTCGAAGCGGTGAAGAACAACATGCCGACGCTGGGCAATCGCGTGGTGTCCATGGGCCGTACCATCGGCGGTATGGCGCTGTTCTTTGTCGGCTTTGCGGGCCTGTGCTACGGCGTGCAATATCCGGTTGCTTGGGTTGTGGCGGCTGTGCCGGACAATTCCGGGCTTATCCTGTCGATCCTGATTTTTGTGGCCTATGCGGCGTTGCTGAAACTGGCGGCGAGCGTGCCGGATCTCGAACCGGACGATCCAAACGCCGAAGAGGTTGAATTGCCTGTTGTCGGCGAGATCTACCGTTCGGGCCTCTATTACCTCCTGCCGATCATCGTTTTGGTGTATTTCCTGATGATCGAACAGAAGTCGCCGGGTCTGTCAGCCTTCTGGGCGACGATGCTGCTCTTTGTGATCCTGCTGACCCAGCGTCCGCTGAAGGCGATCTTCCGCGGTCAAAGCGAGATGGCCAATGCCTTTAAGGATGGTGTGGTCGATCTGGTGCAGGGTCTGATTGATGGCGCCCGCAATATGATCGGCATCGGTCTGGCCACGGCCACGGCGGGTGTGATCGTGGGCACTGTAACGCTGACCGGTGTGGGTCAGGTTATGGCCGATCTGGTGGAGTTCCTGTCGGGCGGCAATCTGATCTTGATGCTGGTGATGGTGGGGCTGTTGTCCCTTGTCCTTGGCATGGGTTTGCCGACCACGGCCAACTATATTGTTGTGTCCTCGCTGATGGCGGGCGTTGTGGTGGAACTGGGCGCGCAATCGGGCCTGATCGTGCCCCTGATCGCGGTGCACCTCTTTGTGTTCTACTTTGGTATCATGGCGGATGTGACCCCGCCGGTGGGCCTTGCCAGTTTTGCCGCCGCGGCGGTCTCTGGCGGGGATGCGATCAAAACCGGCTTTGTCGCGTTCTTCTATTCGCTGCGCACCGTGGCCCTGCCGTTTGTGTTCATCTTCAACACCGATCTGTTGTTGATAGATGTGTCATGGATGCAAGGGATACTGGTCTTTGTCACCGCCTCGATTGCGATCCTTGTGTTTACCGCAGGCACGATGGGCTGGTTCCTGACCAAAAGCCGCATCTACGAAAGTGTCGCGTTGGTACTGATAGCCTTTGTCCTGTTCAGGCCGGACTTTGTGATGAACCGGTTGCAGCCACCATTTGCCGTGGTGGAACCGGCGGCCTTTGCCACCGCTCTGGGTGAGGCCAAAGCAGGCGATGAGATGCGCCTGATCGTGTCCGGCCCAGACTTTGACACTGGCGAGACCAAGGAAACCACCTTGGTTCTGCCCATCACCGGGGACGGGTCTAGCGAAGACCGCCTTGCCGATTTCGGGATGCTTTTGATCGAAGATGGCGATGCGGTGAACATGGACGAGCCTGCCTTTGGCTCGCCCTTCTCGGACAGCCTCAGCAGCTTTGATTTTTATGGCGACAATCCGGTGCAGATCGCATCGGTCAAAGCGCCCGCAGATCAAATGCCCAAAGAGGTGATCTTTATCCCCGCCCTCATCCTGCTCGCGTTTGTGGCCTTCCTCCAACGCGCCCGGATGTCCAAGACAGGAGAGCCAGCATGAGCAATTCCATATTATGTGCCGTCGATGTCAGTCACGGCGATGAAGATGTCAGAACCATTCAAAAGGCGGCACGCCTTGCCGCCTTGGATGGGGCGCAACTGGATGTTGTGGCGGTCATTCCCGACTATGGGATGAGTTCGGTCGCCGGGTTCTTTGACAAAGACCATCACGAAAAAATGGTGGCCGATGCCAAGGTATTGCTCGATGAAGTGGTAACCAAAGCATTGGACGGCGATCAAAACGCCAACGTGCGCCACATCGTGGCCACGGGCCGCGCCTATGAAGAGATCCTGAAGCTGGCCAAGACCACCAAGCCCAAATTGATCGTGGTCGGAGCGCACAAGGCGGATTTGACGGATTATCTGATCGGGCCCAACGCCTCGCGGATTGTCCGCCATGCCAAATGTTCGGTCTATGTGGTGCGCGACACCTAAACAAAAAAACGGCGCTGCCCCGGCTGAATTCGTCGGGGCGCCCTACCCGCTGGCGCTGTTCTTCTGCGCCTCGACAAGCAGCTTCATGTCATCCCACAGGGTGTTGAGTGTTGGCTTGCGGTTGTCCTTATCGCGGTAGAGCCGCACCTCAAGTTTTTCGATATAGGTGTCGTTGCCGACAACCTGCATCTGCCCGCCCTGCAATTCCTCTTTGCACAGCTCGCGGGGCAGCCAGCCAAGGCCAAACCCCTCCATGATCATCGCCTTGACCGAGATCGCGAGCGCATTGCGATTGACCACCAGTATTTTAGGCCCGTCAATGTTCTGGCGCAGGGTGTTATCGACCACGGACCGCAACGCCGATGCTGTGCCATAAGACAACAGCGAAACCGGTTTGTTGCCCCCTTTGCGCAGCTGATGCATTGGGCCATCCGCGCCCACCCGTGACACCGGCAGGAAGTCATCCCGCGACAGGGTCAGGTATTCACATTTGCCCATTTCCAGCGGTGCCAGAAAATCCATCGACGGATGCCAATAGGTCAGGATCACATCGCAGTAGCGTTGTTGAAGTGCAGACACAAATTGATCCGCCGCCCAGCTTGTCGAGTTAAGATCAATGTCCAGACCACCCTTTTCCACCAGCGGCGCAATATGCGTCTTGTAGTGGGTCATATAGAGCGATTGCGAGGTGGCAAAGCGGATCACGTTCTCGCCAGCGGCATCAATGATCTGGCAGCGCTCAAGTGTCTCTTGATATGTGCGAAGCATGATCCGGGCTTGGGGCAAAAACACCTCGCCTGCCGGCGTCAGGGACAGGGGCAAGGTTTGGCGGTTGATCAGCTTGACGCCGACCTCCTCTTCCAGCGCACGAATGCGCCGCGAAAAGGCCGGTTGGCTCACATTGCGATCTTCCGCCGCCCGCGAGAAGTTCTTCTGCGCGACCAAAGCCTCAAAATCTCTGAGCCAGGCAATGTCCAACTGAGCAATCCGTTCTACAACGTCGGATGTTTAATCAACCATCCGGTCTTCTTCAACTGCGTGGCACGCGACCATTGATCCGTCCGGCTGCTGCACAGGGCGCGGTTGTTCGGCCAAACATCTGTCATTGGCATAGGCGCAGCGGCTTTGGAACGGGCAACCTTGCGGCAGGTTGATCGGTGTCGGGATCTCGCCCCTGAGGCGGATATGGTTGGGCCGGTCATCCTTGAGCTGCGGCACTGCCGACAAAAGCGCCCGTGTGTAGGGATGCTTGGGGTTCTCAAACAGCGTCGCGGTGTCCGCCAATTCGCAGACCGATCCCAGATAGAGCACCGCAACACGGGTGCCGAAATGCTGTACCACGCTGAGATCATGGGTGATGAACAGATACGTCAGACCGCGCTGATCTTTGGCCTCAAGCATCAGGTTCAGCACCTGCGCCTGAATGGACACGTCCAGCGCCGAAATCGGCTCATCCGCGATGATAAACTCAGGATCAACCGTCAGGGCGCGGGCAATCGCGATCCGCTGGCGCTGGCCGCCGGAAAATTCGTGCGGATAGCGCGCCGACCAGCTGGGATCGACCCCGACAGAGCGCATGACCTCGGCCACCTTGTCGCGCACTTCGCCACGGCTGAAACCGGGGTTGTGATAGCGCACGGGTTCTTCCAAGGCCTGCTGGATGTTCATCCGCGAATTGAGCGATGCATAGGGGTTTTGAAAGATCATCTGCATCTTTTTGCGCAGCGGGATCATTGATCTGCGCGACTGATTGTCGATGCGCGTCCCGTCATAATGGATCTCGCCTGCGTTGGGCTTGAGCAGCCCCGCGATCAGACGTGCCACCGTGGATTTGCCGCAGCCGCTTTCGCCGACCACGCAAAGCGCCTCGCCCCGGTCCACCTTGAGCGAGACATTGTTGACCGCATGCACGGACCGCTTTTCGCGGATCACCTTGCCGTTGCGCATCTTGATGGTCTCAAGAAACCCCTGATCGAGGTCAAAGCGTTTCTCGACCTGCTTTAGCTCCAGCAGGGGGCCATCGCTCATGGCGTCTTTCATGCGCTTTGCTCCTCTGAGTTTTCGCGGTGCAGGCGGTTCACCTCGTGGCAGGCCACCTCGACATGGGCGTATTGCACGGGTTCGGGCCGCGTGGTGCGACAATGATCGCGCACGTATTCACAGCGCGGGCTGAAGGGGCATCCAGCCGGTATCGCGGTGAGCGACGGCATATTGCCTGGGATCTGCTTGAGCCGCATACCCGGTTTGGTCTGCTGCGGCAGCGCGTTGATCAACCCTTGGGTATAGGGATGCTGCGGGTCATTGATAATCTCGCGGGTGCGTCCCGCCTCGATGATTTTGCCCGCATACATGACCAATGTGCGTTCGGTCATTTGGCTGACCACGCCCAGATCGTGGGTGATCAGGATCAGACCCACCTTGTTGGATTGGCACAGCTCCAGCAGCAGTTCCATGATGTCGGCCTGAATGGTCACATCCAGCGCGGTGGTGGGTTCATCCGCGATGATCAACTCTGGATCAAGCAACAGTGCCATGGCGATTATGATCCGCTGGCGCATCCCGCCGGACAGCTCGTGCGGGTATTGTGCCAGCCGTTCCTCCGGCGATGGGATATAGACCTCGCGCAGTTTCACCACGGCGATCTGTTCCGCCTCTGCCTTGCTCAGCTTGCGATGCGCCATCAGGGTTTCGACCATCTGCTGGCCAATTGTCAGAACCGGATTGAGCGTGACCATCGGGTCTTGAAAGATCATCGCCATGCGGTTGCCGCGAATGCCGCGCATCTGGGCATCGGACATATTGGCGATGTCCTCCCCCTCAAACAGGATCTTGCCGTTGTCGATAAACCCCGGACGGCTCAGCAGGTTCATCAACGCAAAGCCAGTGATGGATTTGCCCGCTCCGGATTCGCCCACAATGCCCAGCCGCTCGCCCTTGGCCAGATCAAAGCTGATGTTATCGAGCGCGGTCACAGTGTTGTCGCGCATCGCGAATTTGACGGTCAGGTCACGTACAGAAAGCAAAGACATGGCGCTTAACCCTTATACAGTTTTGGGTTCAGGACGTCGCGCATCCAATCGCCCAGAAGGTTGATCACCAGCACCAGCACCACCAGCACCACACCGGGGATGGCGGTGATCCACCAACTGCCGGAAAAGATGTAGTCAAAGCCCGATGAAATCAGTGAGCCAAGCGAGGGCTGGCTTGGCGGCATACCCAACCCCAGAAAGCTGAGCGAGGCTTCGGAAATGATCGCATTGGCGACCTGCACGGTGGAAATAACAAAGATCGGAGACAGCGAATTGGGCAGGATGTGCCGCACCATGATCCGTAAGGGGCCAAAGCCCAGCACACGGGCGCTGTCGACGTATTCTTTCTTTTTCTCGGCCAGCACGGTGGCCCGCACTGTGCGGGCGTATTGCGGCCATTCGGCCACGCCGATCACGGCAATCAGGAAGTACACCGCATATTGGTTAAAGGTTTCAGAGCCGAACATCGCCTGCGTCACCGCAAGAAAAATGATCGCAACCATCAGTGTTGAGAACGACAGCTGAATATCAGCCATGCGCATCAGCAAGCTATCAAGCCGCCCGCCGACATAGCCCGCAATCAGCCCGATTGAGATGCCCAGAAACGCTTGCAACGCCACGGCACAGAGCCCGATCAACAGCGAAAGGCGCGTGCCATAAAGGATGGTGGACCACAGATCGCGCCCCTGATCATCGGTGCCAAACATGAACTGCGGATCAGAACCATCCACCCAGACCGGCGGGTACTCACTGTTCATAATGTCGATCTGAGCCGGATCGTATGGATCAAACGGCGCAATCAGCGGCGCCAAAAGGGACATTACGGTGATAAAGGCAAAGATCGCCAATGACACCACGGCCACCGGATTGCGGCGGAAACTATACGCCATATTGGAATCCCAGATACGGCTCCAGCGAGAGGCCTCTGCGGCGTTGGTGGTCATGCTCATGCCCCCATCCTCGCTAGGTTAACGGTAGGATTGACCAGACCGTAAATCAGATCGACCACGGTGTTGGTCAGCACAAAGATGAACCCAACAACAATCAGATAGGCGACGATCAGGGGCGTATCGACGCGGTTCACGGCCTCCAAAAACATAAAGCCCATGCCCGGCCACTGAAACACGGTTTCGGTCAAGATCGTATAGGCAACCATCGTGCCGATTTGCACGCCGCCCACCGTGATCACCGGCAACAGCGTGTTCTTGAGCGCATGCACAAAGTAGATGCGAAACGGCCGGATGCCCTTGGCCTTGGCGTATTTCACATATTCACTTTGCAACACTTCCATCATCTCGGCCCGGATCAGGCGCACAAACAGCGGCAACATGATCGAGGCCAGCGCCAGCGACGGCAGCAGGATATGCGCCCAACCGTCCAAGGTGGCAAAGTTGGTGTCCCAATGACCAAAGACCGTCACCACATCGCCGCGTCCATATGAGGGCAGCCAGCCAAATTCGACGGAAAAGACAAAGATCATCAAAATCGCGGTCAGGAAAACCGGAATGGAAATCCCGACAATCGAGATGCCCATAATCAGACGGCTCAGGATCGTGTTCGGCTTAATCGCGGTATAGACGCCCAGCGGCACCGACAGCCCAACGATGATCAAGGTCGCGCCCAGCACAAGCTCAAGCGTAGCGGGCAGCTTTTTCAGGATCACATCCAGCGCCGGTTCCTTGAAGAAATAGCTGGTGCCCAGATCGCCCTGCAACGCATTGCCCAAGAACCGGGTGTACTGCTTGAGAAAGCTGTCGTTCAGACCCAGTTCATCGCGCAGCTCTTGCCGCACCTCTTCTGAGACCGATTGCCCAACGAGTTCACGCAGAGGATCCCCCAGATTGTCTTGAATGGCAAAACCAACCAGCGAGATCACAAGCATCACGGCGATGGCCTGGAACACGCGTTTCACGAGATAGGCGAGCATATTTTCTAACCTGTTATGTCGTTTGTTGATGCGCGGCCATCATAGCACCGCGCACGAAAAAACAACCTGTCATTAAGAATCCGGGGCGGCATAGGCCCGCCCCGGACAGGTGTCACGTTGACCGCGATTTATTTATCTACAACGAGATCGCCAAAGTATGGGAAGTTCAGCGCATTCACGATGGCTTCGGCATGTACGCCTTTGCGGGCGCCCCATGCGAGGTTCTGCCAATGCAGCGGGATAAACGCCGCTTCTTCGTACAGGATACCTTCCAGCTTTTGCAGCATTGCGCCGCGCTTGCCTGCGTCGGTTTCGCTGTTGGATGCATTCATCAACGCATCCGCTTCGGCGTTACAGTAGTTGCCGGAGTTGTACTGACCATTGCCGGTTGCCTCATCAGGGCAAGCAGACAGGAACTGGTGGAAGTTCGCAGAATCTTCGGTGTCAGAGTGCCAGCCGATCATCATCATGTCAGCCGCGCGTTCGTCGAACTTGGGCCAGTACTGGGCCTTTGGCATGGTCTGCAGGTCAACTTTGATGTTGATCTTGGACAGCATGGACGCCACCGCCTGTGCGATCTTGTCGTCGTTCACATAGCGGTTGTTCGGGGCCATCATGGTCACTTCGAAACCATCCGCATAGCCAGCTTCGGCCATCAGCGTCTTGGCTTTTTCCACGTCAAAACGTGGGGCCAGTGCCGGGTCGTGACCCAGATAGCCAGCCGGGCTTGCCTGTGCGCCCACGGTGCCAAAACCGCGCATGATGCGGTCTACGATACCTGCGTTGTTCACGGCATAGTCAATCGCCTGACGCACGCGGGCGTCTTTGAACGCTTCGACACGGTTCTGGTTCATCTGGAATGTGATGATCCGGGTGCCGGGCATGGTGATCAGGTTGGTGCCGTCGTTTTCTTCAACGCGCTTAAGATCGGTTGGTGGAACCGGCGCGATAAAGTCGACATCGCCGGACAGCAGTGCCGCCACACGTGTCGGGTCTTCTTTGATCGGCGTCAGTACGATCTTGTCCACGTTGCCTTTGGTCGCTGTGTCCCAGTAGCCGCCGAAACGGTCAAAGACCACTTTCACACCCTGCTCGCGCTCGGACACGGTGAAGGGGCCGGTGCCGGAAACATTGCGCGAGGCAAAGCTGTCGCCGTGCTTGACCAGTTCAGCTTTGTCTTTTCCGTCATCTGTTGTGCCGGTGTAGAATTTGCTGTCCATCGGGAAGATGTAGGTCGCTGTGTGCAGCACCAGCGGATATGGCTCGGATGTGATCAGATCAAACGTGTCTTCGTCGATCACTTTCACATCGGTGAACAGGCTGAAGATACCCTTGAAGTCAGGGCTTTCTTTCAAACGGTCAAAGGTCCACTCAACGTCAGCTGCGGTCAACTCGTTGCCGGAGTGGAACTTGACGCCGTCACGCAGATGAAAGCGGGTTGTGGTTGCGTCGATCTGTTCCCAGCTTTGGGCCAGACGCGCTTCGAATTGTAGGTCCTGTGTCCAACGCACCAGCGGGTCAAAGACCATGTGCGACAGCTGCAATGTGCCACCGGACAGTTGCTCATGCGGGTCAAGCGAAACGGGATCGGCGTCATAGGCCACTTTCACAGTGACCTCCGCCTGCGCAACAGTGCTGAGGGCGGCGGTCATCACGCCAGCCGCAGCAATGCGGATAAGTTTATTCATGGTGTTTCCTCCTTGTCGGATGCCAAGCATTGGCCTCCTGTATCGGTGGCAAATTGTTAAGACATGCAGGCGGGAAGTTGCCAATGCCAATTTCAAATCGCTCATGCAAATTGGTAATGGTCAAAATTTTTAGTTATATTAGAGAGAGTTATAGCTCTCCACGATCAAACCCGTGGAGAACCAACTCCGCAGAAACCCTCAACATCACTTCCCCCGAATGGCCCGGATCATAGATTCCGGGCCGCCCGCCACACATGATCGGCGCAAAACAGATCCTGCGCAGCAATCCCCAAGGACCGGTAAACCGTGATCTCATCTGCGCCTCTGCGTCCTTCGGCCTGTCCTCGATAGACATCACCAATTTCGGCGCAGATATCCGCCTCTGTCATCAGGCCCGCCTCAATCGCCGTGATGATATCGCGGGCCTGCGCAAGGGCGGAGGGTTTGTAGTCGACAAACAATCTGCCTTGCGCCACGAGGGCGCTATCAACCTCTTGCAAGCTTGGAATTGAGGCACCAACAGCGTTGACATGAGTGCCCGGGTCTATCCATCCCGCCTGCAAAATCACCTCTGCCGAAGAGGTCACGGTACAGGCAATATCCGCCCCGCGCACCGCCGCCTGCACATCCGGTGCTGCGGTAAAGGCGATGTCAGGGTACTGCTGCGCCTGCGCCGCAACGAAGGCCGCCGCCCGGTCCGGTGTGCGGCCCGCAATACGGATCTGCCGGATGCCGCGCACCTGTGTGAGCGCCGCAATATGGCTTTCGGCCTGCTCCCCCGTGCCGACAATCGCAAGCGTTTGCGCATCCGCGCGGGCCAGCACGCGGGTCGCAGCGGCGGTGGCAGCGGCGGTTCGGATCGCGGTCAGGGCATCCGCGTCCATGCAGACCACAGGCGCACCGGTATCGGCATCAAACAAGATCACCACCCCGATATGCGAGGACAGCCCCCGCGCGGGATTGCCGGGAAACAGGCTGAGGATCTTGACGCCATAAAGTACCGGATCACGCATCGCCCCCGGCATGATCCCCAGTTTATTGACCCCGTCGATGTCCATAATTGTGCGCAGCGGCAAATGGGCTTTGCCTTCTGCCACTTCAACCATTGCGGCCTGCACCACCTCAATGGCCTGCGCCATTGGCAAATGTTTTCGGATCTCGTCGGCGGTGATATTTTTCATGGTCTGGCGTCCTTGCCCGAAGGTTACGTCTGCGCCGATCACCTTATAGATCCTGGACAAGCGGACATAGGGCAATGTGTTCTGGCGTGGTCCCAGTGCGATTGACGCCGCGTGAAAGTTACAAAAGAAACTGGACGGAAAGACAGTTGCGCTTCTACACTTTCAGGGTCGGGGACTGTGCTGCCGCTATTTATCGCGGCAGGGCCACCCCATCCAGCGAGGAGCCATTGGCATGAACGCACCGACCCTGACCAACAGACTTGAGATGACGCTCGAAGATCGGCTGTCACAAGATGAGGGCTGGGTCTATATGACCGGCATGCAGGCGCTGGTCCGTTTGCCGCTCCAGCAACGCAAAAGGGATGCCGCTGCCGGGTTGAACACAGGCGGTTATATTTCGGGCTATCGCGGATCGCCCATGGGCCGCTACGACATGGAGCTTTGGGCCGCAGAGAAAGAGCTGCGCGCCCATAACGTAGTGTTTCAGGCGGGCGTGAACGAGGATATGGCCGCCACCGCCACATGGGGCGCACAGCAGGTTGGCCTGTTCCCCGGCGCCAAGGTCGAAGGGGTGTTTTCGATCTGGTACGGCAAAGCCCCCGGCATGGACCGGTCGCTTGACCCGCTGCGCCATGCCAATCTGGCCGGATCCAACCCCAAAGGCGGGTCGATCCTGTTGGTGGGTGATGATCACGGTGCAAAATCGTCAACGCTGGCCTGCTATTCCGACTATAACTTTGTCTCACTTGGTATGCCGCTTTTGGCCCCTGCCAATGCCCAAGAGGTTCTGGATTATGGGTTGCACGGCATCGCGATGAGCCGGTTCTCCGGTGCATTGGTTGGGCTGAAACTGGTCACGGACGTGGTTGAGGGCGGCGGATCGGTGCATGTTGGCCCCGAAAGCCCGCAGATCACCCTGCCCGCCTCGGATACACCGCCCCCCGGCATCACCCATTTCACCCCGCTGATGGAACAGGAACGCAGGCTTTGGGATGAAAAGATTAAACGCGCGCTGGACTATGCCCGCAGCAACGATCTGAACCAGATCAGCGGCAACAAAAGCGCGACCATCGGTATCGTGGCTGCTGGCAAGGCGTGGCAGGATCTGGCGCAAGCGCTGGCTGGAATGGGATACAAGGATGGCAAGATCGGCAATGCAGAGGTGCGCCTTCTCAAGGTTGGCATGGTTTGGCCGCTGGATGATGTCGCCGTCAAAGACTTTGCCAAAGGCCTTGATACGATCATCGTGGTCGAGGAAAAACGCCCACTTCTCGAAGATCAGATCCGCACACAGCTTTATGGCACTGCCCTCGCCCCCCGCTTGATCGGCAAAACCTTCAGCGGGCAGGCCTATTCATCAGACGCAGGTGATCCGGCCTTTCCCAACTTTGGCGAAATTGATCCAACGATGATTGTCCGCATCATTGCCCGCGGCGCGAACGAGGCCGACCCGGCCTGCGGCATCCCCCTGCCCAATCAACCGGATCAGCCCCCCGCCCTCGGCTCCAGCGGCGCGATCCGTGCGCCATCCTTTTGCGCCGGTTGCCCGCACGGGCGGTCCACGCAAGTGATCGACGGCAGCCGCGCCTTGGCCGGGATCGGCTGTCACTCCATGGCGATGCTGCGCGATCCGACGCGGACCAATTCAATGTCGCACATGGGCGGCGAAGGAGTTGGATGGCTGGGCCAATTCCCCTTCACGGACGAAAAACATGTCTTTACCAATATGGGCGATGGCACCTATTTCCACTCCGGCCTGATGGCGATCCGCGCGGCCATCGCAGCAAAGGCGCCGATCACCTACAAGCTGTTGCACAATGGCTTTGTCTCGATGACCGGCGGTCAAGCCCATGACGGTGATGTCTCACCCGAAAGCATGGTTGCACAACTGCGGGCCGAAGGGGTGAACCGCATTGCGCTGGTCTCGGATGAGCCTGAGAAACATGCAGGCGTACCCCAACCCAAGGGCGTGACGCTGCATCACCGCACCGCGATGGATCAGGTCCAGCAAGAGCTGCGCGAGATCCCCGAAGTGACTGTGCTAATCTTTGATCAACCCTGCGCCACCGAACGCCGCCGCTTGCGCAAACGCGGCAAATGGGTGGACCCGGACAAACGTGCATTCATCAATCCGGCGGTCTGCGAGGGCTGCGGTGATTGCTCAACCGTGTCGCAATGCATGGCGATTGAACCCCTTGAGACCGAGCTGGGCCGTAAACGGCAGATCAACCAATCGTCGTGCAACAAGGATTTTTCCTGTGTCGAAGGCTTCTGCCCCTCATTCGTCACCGTCTCTGGTGCCACTTTGAAACAGGCGCGGCAGCAAGCAGGCACTATTGACATCAGCCACCTACCCGACCCGCAGATCCCTACCATTGACGGGTCTTGGTCCGTGCTGGTGTCGGGCATCGGCGGCGCGGGCGTGGTCACGGTTGGCCAGACCCTTGCCGTAGCGGCCCATGCCGAGGGGCATTACTCGTCCAACCTCGACATCACCGGACTGGCGCAGAAATACGGCGCGGTGCATTCCCACATCAAGATCGCCGCCAGCCCCGCCGATATGCGGGCCACCCGCATCGCGGTGGACGAAGCCAATTGTCTGATCGGCTGTGATCTGGTTGTGGCGGCTGGTGATGAGGCCTTGTCATTGCTGAAATCCGACGATGCGGTGGCTGTCACCGATACCACGGTGGTGCCCACGTCCGAGTTTTCCAAGAACCCTGACTGGACCCTGAATGGCGACGAACAATTGTCGCGTCTGACCACCATCTTGGGCAATCGCGCCCGTGGATTGGCGGCGCAGGATCTGGCCGAAAAGGTGATGGGCGATCGGGTCTATGCCAATATGGTCCTGATGGGCGCGGCCTGGCAACAAGGCGGCGTGCCGCTGTCGCTGGCCTCGATCCACCGTGCCATTGCTTTGAACGGCACCAAGGTAGAACAGAACTATCAGGCCTTTGATCTGGGTCGCCTCGCCTATGCCGATCCGGTCGCGGCACAGCGGTTGGCAGGCGGCGACGCGCCCGTTGACCTCAGCGCCCGCCGGGCAGAACCCGTTGATGAATTGATCGCAAGGCGCACGGATTTGCTTCGGGCTTACGGCATCGCGGCCAATGTCACCCGCTACACAGACCGCCTGACCGCAGCCCGCCAAGCTGGATGCGATGATGCCGCGCTCAGGGCGCTGGCCAAGGGACATTTCAAAATGCTGGCTGTCAAAGACGAATGGGAAGTGGCCCGCCTCTATGCCGATCCGGCCTTCAAAGAGGGACTAAAACAGACCTTCGATGGCGATCTCAAACTGACCTTTCATGTCGGCGCATGGCCCTTTGGCAAGATGGATCAAGCCTCCGGCAGACCGATCAAAGGCGAAGTTGGCCCATGGGTGTTGAAGGCCTTTGGCGTGATGTCCAAACTGCGCGGCTTGCGCGGCACCTTGCTTGACCCTTTCCGCAACAGCGCCGAGGCAAAACTTGCCCGCCGTTTGCTGGCTGATTACGAGGCTGACGTGGCCTTTGCGCTTGAGAACTGGTCAGACGACAAATCAGGTGACATCACCGCCCTGCTGAACCTGCCGGAACAGATCCGGGGTTACGGGCATATCCGCGAACGTCAAGCGGAGGCCGCCGCAGTTGCGCGCGCCGAGCTTCGCACAAAGATCACCGCACAGCCGGCGCAGGTCGCCTGATCCAGAGAAATGCTGCCAAGGGTGAATTGCCCATACACCCGCAAAGCGATCTGAACTAAGATCGCACCAATCACAGATTGGGCTGCCAAATGCCGCAGCCCGTCGCGGCGATTGGAAGGATCAAACGTGCCAAAGAAAGAACCGACCGACAAGATCCTGACCCGCGCCAAAAAAGCGGCCAATGCCGGTGATTTTCAGACCGCAGTTACGGCTTTTGGACAGGTTCTGGCACGATTTCCATCGAACAAGCGGGCCTTGAAGGGGATGGCGGCGCTCAGGGCCACGGCCCTGCCGCAATTGCAAGCCGCTGCGCAACAGGCGCAAGAAGAGCGCCGCTGGCCTGATGCAGAAGCGCAGCTTCGGGCGGCCCGCCTGCTGGCCCCCGATCAGGCCGACATGGGACTTGCCCTTGCCGCCTGCCTCATGGAACAGCGTAAAGCGCCGGCTGCCCTTGCCGCTGTTCAGACCATTTTGAAGAAGATGCCGGATCACCCGCAAGCCTTGAACATACAAGGCGCGGCGCAGCGTTTGATGGGACAGGGTGCGGCGGCAAAGCAAAGCTTTACCGCCGCGCTTGGCGATCCGGTTTGGGATGTTCAAAGTCTCAACAACCTCGGCATTTCCGCCCGCGCCGAGGGCGCACGCACGGACGCGGCCGAGTATTACCGCCGCGCCATCGCGGCTGATCCGGACAATCCGGCGCTGCATCTCAACTTGTCGCAGGAAACCAACTATTCCGCCGACACGCCGCACCTGCAACAGATGCGTGACCTGCTGGCCTCTAAGGACAGAAACAACCCGGCGCTGGCCCCGCTGCATTTTGCCCTCTTCAAGGCCTTTGACGATCTCGGCGAAACAGACATGGCCTTTGCCCATCTGGAAAAGGCCAACACGCTGGCCAAGGCCAACCTGCAATACGATTTCCAAAAGGATGCGATCCCCTGCGCCCTCAGCAAAGTCCTGCTGAAAGAGCCGATACACTCTGCCGAGGTTGCCACCACACAGCGGCCGATCTTCATCACCGGTCTGCCGCGGACCGGAACCACATTGGCCGAACAGATCCTCGCCCGGTCAGAAGGCACGCGCCCCTGCGGTGAGCTGACGGTGGTGCAACTGGCCGTGGTGCGTCTGATGCGCGAAGTGATGGACCGCCCTCAAAAGGCCCTGACCCAGAGCGACATTGACGATCTAGGCGCAGAGCTGCGCAGCGGTCTTGCGGAATATGGCGATGGCGCTGCGGTTCTGATTGACAAGATGCCGCTCAATTTCCGCTGGATCGGCTTTATCTGTGCCGCATTGCCAGAGGCGCGTATTGTGCATATGTCCCGTGACCCGATGGCCGTCGCATGGTCGCTGTACCGGCAATCTTTTGACAGTGCAGGCAACGGATTTGTCTATGATCCAAGTGACATTGCCCGGTTCATGGCCCTGCACCGCGATCTGATGGCCCATTGGCGCAACTGCTATCCGGATCGGATTTTTGATCTGAGTTATGAGGCTTTGGTTTCCGACCCTGAGACCACAACCCGCGCTTTGGCCACCGCAACCGGTTTGGACTGGTCCGAGAATTGGCTTACGCCTGAAAAGGCCTCTCATCTGGTGCTAACGGCAAGCGCAAGGCAAATTCGCAAGCCGATCTTCCGGGACAGCAATGACCAATGGGCGCGATATGAGGCGCAGCTGGCCCCGATGCGGGCAGCGTTGGTGGCTGCTGGTTTGATCTAAGGGCGAGTGATTCCCGCGGTTCTGGCTGAATTCACGCTGCCATCACCGCACGATAATCGCCCTGAAATCATTGACGTTCGTACCTGTAGGACCGGGCGAGAACAGATCATCGCAAGCCTCAAACGCGCTGAACGCATCATTGGCGTTCAAATCGGCCCTCGGATCGCGGCCATGCGCGCGCATCCGCTGGCAACTGGTCGCGTCCACAAAGGCACCTGCGTTGTCTTCGGACCCGTCGATACCGTCAGTATCCGCGGCCAGCGCGGTGATCCCCGCCGCCCCCTCCAGATGCAACGCCAGTGACAGCAGAAATTCGGTGTTGCGACCACCGCGTCCCTTGTGGCGCAAGGTCACTGTTATCTCCCCTCCCGACAAGATCACAACTGGTTTGCCGAAGGGATGATCGCGGTCCTTGACCTGCCGTGCGATGGCCGCATGCATTTGCGCCACCTCCCGCGCCTCGCCTTCGATGGCATCCGACAAGATCACCGCATCTAGCCCACGTGCCTTGGCCAGCGCCGCCGCCGCGTCCAGCGATTGGCGTGCAGAGGCAATAACGCGAACAGAATTACTGGCAAAAACCGGATCATCCGGATGCGGCGCATTCGCCTGCAGGCTGGCGATATGAGCGCGAATGTGGTCGGGCATATCAATATTGTAGTGGTCAATCATCGCAATCGCATCTTGGCGCGTCACCGTATCAGGAACCGTTGGGCCGGATGCCACCTGCGCAGGATCATCACCGGGCACATCAGATACCACCAAAGACACAACCCGCGCTGGATACGCGGCAGCGGCCAGCCTGCCGCCTTTGATCGCACTCACATGTTTGCGGATCGCATTCATCGCCGATATCGGCGCACCGGAGCGCAGCAAGGCCTGGTTCAGCTCCTGTTCATCTTGCAAAGACAGCCCGTCTGGCGGGGCGGGCAAAAGCGCAGATCCACCACCGCAGATCAATGCGATCACCAGATCCTCAGGCCCCAACCCCGACACAGCCTTGAGCAGCGCCGCCGCCGCATCCAGGCCCGCCTGATCCGGCACCGGATGCGCCGCTTCCATCACCGTGATCTGCTTGCAGGGCACCCCAAACCCGTAGCGCGTGGCAACCACACCCGTCAGCGGGCCGGGCCATAATTGTTCCAATGCATTGGCCAATTGCGCGGCACCCTTACCCGCGCCAATAACTACGGTTCTGCCTTGTGGCGGGTCGGGCAAGGCGTTTTGCAGTGCAGTCATCGGATCCGCCGCGCCAACTGCGGCGCCGAACAGTTCAACCAGCAACGCTCTGTCCTTGGCCGCAGGATCAGGCACCGGGGTTGTCATCGACAGTGCCTGCAACAAATTGGTCCAGATCAATGATCGCACCCGTCATCATGCAGGCGTCCTTGGAGGCAAGAAACGCAACCAAAGCTGCGGGATCTTCGGGCATCAGCAAGCGGCCAAAAGGTTGACTAGCCCCCACGGTTTCACGCCAGTCATCGGGCAAACCGTGAACCTTGGTTTGGGTTTCCTGCTCTCCGGGGGTCCATGTCCACCCCAGATTGATCCCCAGCACCCGCACCCGGTCCCGTTTGAGCGTGTTTGCCGCGCTTTTGGTCATCGCCACCAGCGCCGCCTTTGTCGCGGAATAAGTCATCAGGAAGGGCGGGCCGCCATAGGCCAGCATCGAGGTGACGTTGATCATCACGCCGCCCTCTCGCATTTTTGGCGCAACCAGTTGCATCAAGAAAAACGGCGCCCGCACGTTGATCGCAAACAGCAGATCAAAGGCTTCGGGCGTCGTATCGGCCAAGCCGCCCCGCGCGGTGGAGCCTGCGGTGTTGGCCAGAATGTCGACAGGGCCAATTCCGTCTAGCGCGGCAGGAAGATCGCGCATCAGCCCATCAATATCCGCCAGATCCAGTGTCAGCACATCTGCCACAACGCCCCTGCCCTTGAGGCGGGCCGCCAGATCGGTCATTGCCGCCCCGTTGCGATCAATCAACAACATGCGCGTGACACCCTCTGTCGCCAAACGTTCTGCGATGGCCTCGCCCACGCCCTGCGCGGCGCCAGTGATGATAGCTGTCTTTTGGGTCATGTCATTTTCCTTTAACCGGCAAAGCGGGGTTCAGGCAGGCCCGTCACGCCCAATCCATCAATTCGAAAGGTTGCACCGCGCAGCGGGCCATCGCCGGGATGCCGGGGCAGCGGCGGTTCTGCCATAGAGGTCACAAAAAGCGTGTCGAGCTGTGGGCCGCCAAAGGCAAGGCTGGTGATTTTGCACACCGGCATTTCAATCACACGGTCGATGCTGCCATCTGGTGCAAAGCGGTGAATGCGGCCGTCAAAGACACAGGCCGACCAAACATACCCTTCACTGTCCACAGTTGCCCCATCCGGCGCACCGCCCCTGTCATCAGGCAGCGCGGCGAACGTGCGGCTGTTGCTGGGGGTGCCTATTTCGGGGTCATAATCATAGGCCCTGATCTTGCCCGTAAAACTGTCGGCAAAATACAGCGTGTGCCAATCGGGTGAAAAGCACGGGCCGTTTGAACAGATGATATTATCCTCCAACCGGTGCAGCGACAAATCCGGATCAAGCCGCCACAACGTGCCTGTCGGATCGGTTTCGCCCATGTCCATGGACCCGCACAGGAAACGGCCCGCGCCATCGACTTTTCCATCGTTCAACCGGTTGCCCGGCCGATCCGGTTCAGGATCAACAATATGGCGCAGCTCTCCGGTGTCAAAATCCAGCGCATGAAACCCGTCTTGCAAGGCGACAATCGCCCCGCCTGCCCGGCGCAGTGCCATGGATCCAATCGCGGACGGAACCGTCCATGCCGCCATCTCGCCGCCCTGTTCGGTACAGCGAAATATCCGGCGGCCAAGGCTGTCGATAAACCAAAGCCGCTGGCGTTCGACATCCCATATTGGCCCTTCGCCAAGCAGAGGTTTCACATCACATAGAACCGAGATCTTCATCAGAAATTCACTTCGTTCGCGCCTTTGAGCCCAAGGATCGAACGGGCCTCATCCGGTGTTGCATGGCTCAGGCTAAGACCCGACAGGACATCTTTGACCTTTTCGATCTGCTGGGCACTGCTGGTGGCCAGTTGCCCAGGTCCGGCCCAGAGAGAATCCTCAAGCCCAACCCGAACATGGCCGCCCGTTGCCGCTGCGGTGGCCGCAATGCGCAATTGGTTGGATCCGGCCCCAAGAACTGACCATTCATAATCATCCCCGAGCAATCTGTCAGCCGTGCGGCGCATCATCATCACATCCTCCGGGTGCCCACCAATACCGCCAAGCAGACCAAACACCGATTGCACAAACAACGGGCCTGATACCTTGCCGCGACCTTTCATGTGGGCCAGCGTATAAAGGTGACCGATGTCATAACATTCAAACTCAAACCTTGTGCCATTTGGACCGCATGTGTCGAGGATATGTTCGATATCTTTGAAGGTGTTGCGGAACACCACGTCGCGGGAATTTTCCAGATGTTCGTTTTCCCAATCGCGCCCCAGATCGGGGAAACGCGATTGCATCGGGAAAAGCCCCATGTTCATCGACCCCATATTCAGCGATGACAGCTCTGGTGCGAAATGGGCGGAGGGGCCCACACGTTCGTCTACTTGCATGAAGGGGCTGCCGCCGGTGGTGATGTTGATCACCGCGCCGGTTTCCTTAAGCGCAGGCAGAATGCGGCCAAAGGCTTCGACCGTTTGGTCCGGCCTGCCGGTTTCAGGATTGCGGGCATGGACGTGCAGAATGGCCGCCCCTGCCTCGACCGCGCGGCGGCCTTCGGCGATGATTTCCTCTGGTGTCACGGGCAGATAGGGCGACATCCCGGGGGTATGGATGGCCCCGGTCAGGGCGCAGGTCACAATCACGGTTCCGGTTTTTTGTCGAGCAGTCATAGTCTTAACTTTCTTTTTCTTCTCCAACGAACTTGGCCAGTTTGGCCAGTCTGTCGTCGCGCCAGTTGCTGCGCGTTTTTCTGTCATACCCCTGAAGCGCGTCGATCACGCTGTCAGATACCGGCCCGGACCAGTCCGTACGGCCGGGGCGATGTGCCCCGATCCGGTCATAGGCTGGTCCGTAACGGTCAATAAAATCCGCAACCCCGCCGGGGGCGTTGAGATCAATCGTTTCAAATGGCCCCATGAACACCCAGCGCCGCGCCAGCCCATCCCGCATTGCGGCGTCCACATCTTGCGGGCTGGCAAGACCCTGATCCACAAGGGCAAAAGCCTCATCCAGGATCGCGCCTTGAAGGCGATTCATGATGAAGCCTTCAACCTCACGCAGGGTGCGGATCGGTGTTTGCCGGATCGCTTGCATCAACCGGGTCGTGGTCTCCATCGTCTCAGAAGACGTCAATGGACCGGGTACCAATTCCACAGCCGGGATCAGATGCGGCGGGTTCAGAGGATGCGCCACCTGTCCGTCGTCAGGGATTTTGGAACCAAGAGCGGCTTAAACTAAGTGAGAGTTTGGCTCATCTGGTTAGTGTGATTATGCGGCGTGTTTGCCGTGATGCAAGCGTCGCGTTTCGAGCGTCTTGCGTTTGATCCTTTCGCGTTGTTTTAGAATGGCTTTGTCACGCCCGAAGTAGACATCTGCGGGCG
>NZ_QBKU01000014.1 GCF_003054325.1 Sulfitobacter mediterraneus | reverse complement strand
GAATGATGGAAAACCCGTTCGCGGCATCCAAGGGAGCGATGGTGACTTTGGCACCGGCCAGCTCCGCCTTGCCGATATGCTGGGGATAATAGGGGGCGAGCAATAGCGCCTCGTCGCCCTCATCCAGAAAGGCCATGAAGGCGGCAAAGGAGGCCTGCGTCAGACCGTTGGTCACGATCACCTCATCGGCGCTAATGTCCATTGCGTTTTTCTGGCGCAATTTGTCCGCGATGGCGCTGCGCAGTTCGGGGATACCTTGCAGATCAGAGTAATGCACATGCCCGGCCTGAAGCGCGGCGATGGTGGCGTCTTTGATGTGTTGCGGCGTGTCCTCGGCAGGCATACCCAGTTCGAGATGGATCAGATCACCCGTCATTTGCACAGCTTTGGCGAACATGCCGAAGTTTTTTGGTGACGTGTCTGTGATCCGGCGGGCAGGGCGGATGGGCATGGGCGTTCCTTGCATCGAAATTTATATGCGTTTACATTTAAATCTGCCTAACCTGCTGCTGCGCAGAAGGCCACCAAAAAAGGGGATGATGATGGGTAAGATTGCGGTAGTGACTGGCGCGGCGGGCGGCATGGGCCGTGCGATTGTTACAAAACTGATCGCGGACGGCATGCATGTGGTCGGGCTGGATCTGGACGCGGATGCACTGGCCGAGATGGCGCAGGCGCCGGAGTTTCAGGGTATCGCAACGGATCTGACGGACCCAGGAGCCATCGCCGCCGCCTTTAGCCAGATCGCTGCGGATCATGGGGGTGTTGATGCGCTCGTGAACAACGCGGGCACCTGCTTTATGTCGGAGTTTCCAGACATCCCTGTGGCCGAGTTTGAAACGCAGATGGCGCTGAATTTTTCGGGCGCGTTTCATTGTTGTCAGGCGGCGATCAAGCTGATGGAAGGCCGTGACGGGGTGCGTAAGATCGTCAATATCAGCTCAAACGGGGCGTATAATTTTGATGCCTTTGACCCGGCGCATTATCGCGCGTCCAAGGCGGCGCTCGATACCTTGACCAAGGATCTGGCGCGGCGGTTTGCAACCGATAAAATTGCGGTCAATTCGATTGCGCCAGCGATGACGGAAACGCCGCTGTTCAACGTGGTGAGCGAAGAGGTATTGGCAGAGGCGATTGCCCAGATGCCGCATGGGCGGGCGATGCAACCTTCGGAAATTGCAGCTTGGGTCGGGTTTTTGATCTCTCCTGCGGGGGATGTGTCCAGCGGGAATGTGATTATCCTGAACCAAGGGCGCGATGTGCGTTGATTCCTGTCGTCCGAATTGCAGAATTTTTTCAAAATTCTGCAAGATTTTCTTAGAATAAAATCCCCTCAATCAAACCATTCCGGCGCCTTTTTGAGGGTTGGCCATTGTTCCGGGCTGTGGCCGTAGATCACCAGCGCACCGCGTTCCGACGCCAATTTCATCAGCCGGTCGCCATGGTGGATGGCCAGATCATCGTCCCATGATCCGGCAAATTTTTCGTCTATTTCAGAGGCGCGGCTGATCGCGTCGGAGGTGAGCAAGACCCAGCCCGTCTGGGGCAATTGCACCATGAACGCCAATTGTCCGGGGGCGTGGCCGGGGCAGAGCAAGACCTCAAAACCGTGGCCCAGATCCATGTCACCTTGCACCAGATGATAGTCACGGTCGGGCCAGTCCATCATCTGTTTTCCGGACCAATAAAGCGGGCGGGGCAGGGCGCGTTCTGCGGCGGAAATTAGGATCGGCGCATGGGGGTATCCGGCCATATCGCCGACGTGGTCAATATGCGTATGGCTTTGGATCATCAGGGTGATATCGGATTTGGCCAGCCCCAGTTTGGCCAGTTGCGGGCCGGGCATATTGTCGGGGGTCACGGACAGGACACGGCCAAAACTGCCCAGCTCGTCCTCGGTCGTGGCGGCCTCGGCATCGCGGGCGTATTTTTCGGGGAACCCGGTGTCGATCAACACCACTTCGTTTGCATCGGTTTCCACCACAAAACCGCAGATGCCGATGGTGCGCGGGCCGGAATGGACCTCGAACAACCCGTAATCGAGCACAGCAAGGCGTTTCGGTTTGCCCTTCAGCGTGACTTGGCTTTTCATGTGGCGATCCCCCTTGGGGCCATAAGCAAAGGCAACGCGATGAAAGTCAAGATTCACACCCTGTTTCAATATTTGTTGGAAACCACGGATGCGGAGCCGGAGGCGATTGTCGGGTTTTCTTTGGCGGAATCGCCGAAGTTGGGGGACTTCATAGCGGATCTTGATCCGGATCTGCCGCTGGATTGGAACAACCGGGAATTTCGCGGTTTGCCGGAATTGCGGGACCATGTGTTGGCGCAAGCGGGATTAACCGGCCAATGCGCGGGGCAGGACGTATTAATCACGGCAGGTGCGGCAGAGGCAAATTATCTGGCGGTGATGCAACTGGTACAGCCGGGCGATGAGATCGTGATTGAAACGCCGGGATGGCCGCAGGCGGAGGTGTTGGCCAAGGCGATCGGCGCGAAAGTGGTTAAGGTCACACGGCAGGAAAGCGATGGTTGGCGGCTGCCATTGGACCGCGTGGCGGAGGCGGTGACGGACAAGACCAAGATGATTTTCATCACCAATCCGAACAATCCCACGGGTGATCTGATGGGCGCGGATGAACTGGCGGAACTGGCGCGGATCGCGGGACGCGTTGGTGCGTGGCTGTTGGTGGATGAGGTCTATGCAGGGCTAGAATGGGAGGGCCGTCGCGCGCCGTCAATTGCGGGGATGTATGAGCGCGGGATTACCACAGGATCGGTGAGCAAGGCGCTGGGTCTTCAGGGATTGCGGACGGGTTGGTTGATCTGCCGCGATCCGGGGTTGGTGATGGATGCGGTGATTTTGCGGGAAAATTCCAGCGAGATCATGAACATCTTAGGCGAGGTGATCGCCGAGGTCGCATTGCGCCCGGATCGGTACGGCGCTGCGATGGACAAGGCACGGCGTGAGGGGGCGGAAAATCTGGCCAAGATGGACGCTTGGGTGACTGCGCAAAAGGGGCTGTCTTGGACCCGCCCGCGTGCGGGTTTGATCGGGTTGGGGCGGCTGCCCGAAGGGATCGACAGTGATGATTTTGCCAAACGGCTGTTGGCAGAGCCGTATCGCACATTTCTGCTGCCGGGCAGTGCTTATGACCAACCCAACCACATCCGGTTGGGGGTTGGCGGTGGCGGGGCCGTGAACCTTATGGAGGGGCTGGAACGGCTGGGGCGGGCTTTGGCAGAATATTGACAGCAATGCTAGCAATGACTACATAGTCAAGATACCCAGAAGGAGTATTTGCCATGCCGACCCTGACCATTCGCAATATTGCGCCAGAGGTGCATCAAGCCCTGCGAGAGCAAGCGGCGGCGCATGGTCGGTCGATGGAGGCCGAGGTGCGGGCGTTGCTCAACGATCATACGGGCGCGGCTTTGCCCAAAGAGGATGGCGCGGCGTTTTATGATCGGTTGCGCGCACGATTTTCCGGAGTAGAGAGCGATCTGGATCTGCCAGAGCGGCGTCAGCCTCGGGATGCGCCTGACTTTGGCCCTGCGGGATGATCCTGCTCGATACCAACATCATCTCGGAAATCATGCGCCCCGAACCGGCCCCGTCTGTGCGGAACTGGTTTGCGCGGCAATCGCCGGTGGATTTGTATCTGAGCACGGTCACACTGGGCGAGATCGGGTATGGTCTGCACCGCTTGCCAGAAGGGCGCAGGCGGGACGGATTGATGCGGCAGGCGGACCGGCTGTTTGCCGAAGATTTTGCCGGGAGGGTGTTCAGCTTTGATGAAAGTGCTGCCGTAATCTATGGCCCGCTCACGGCCAAAACGCGGCAGGCGGGGTGGAACATGGCGGTTGAGGATCTGATGATTGCGGCGATTGCGATGGCCCATGGCGCAGCGGTGGCCACTCGCAATCTGAGGGATTTTCAGCATACGGGCCTGACCGTTCAGAACCCCTTTGAAGGTTAGTCCACAAACGCCTTTTCGACGACAAAAGTGTCGGGGCGGTTGTTGGCGCCTTCGGCCAATCCAAACCCTTCGAGCGCCGCCTTGGTATCGCGCAGCATGTCCATGGATCCGCAGATCATGCCGCGGTCTGTGTCTGGTGAGATGGGCGGCAGGCCAAGATCGCCGAACACTTTGCCAGACGCCATCAAATCGGTGATGCGGCCCATGAACGTATAATCCTCGCGGGTGGTGGTGCAATAGTGGCGCAGCCCTTGGGCAAATTCACCAACCAGCGGGTCATCTTTCACCGCCGCGACCAGTTCTTTGCCATAGGTCAGTTCGGCCACCTCGCGGCAGGTGTGGGTGAGGATCACCTCGTCAAATTTCTCATAGGTTTCAGGATCACGGATCAGGCTGGCAAAGGGCGCGATGCCGGTGCCGGTGGCAAACATCCAAAGCCGTTTGCCCGGCAGCAGGGCATCATTGACCAAGGTGCCTGTGGGCTTGCGCCGCATCAAAACAGTATCGCCCACCTTGATCTTTTGCAGATGTTCGGTGAGCGGCCCCCCCGCCACTTTGATCGAGTAAAACTCGATCTCTTCGTCCCAACTGGGCGAGGCGATGGAATAGGCGCGAAACACCGGGCGTTCGGCGTTTGGCAGGCCGATCATCACAAATTCACCAGAGCGAAAGCGAAAGCTGTCTGGGCGGGTGATCCGGAACTTGAACAGGCGGTCGGTGTAGTGCTGGACGGATGTGACGGTCTGGGCAAAGACCCCTGCGGGGATCAGAAATGCATCTTTGGGGGCTGCTGTATCGAGGGACATATCACGCTCCGAAAATCATTTGTATACAAACGAAATAGCGGAGCGACATGCGGCTGTCAACACGGGGCTGATTTCGGCAGGGCAGGGGATAATCGCCCTTGACGGCGAACCGCGAAATATTCGTATACTAACAATAAGAACGCATGTTGGAGGACGGTTCATGGACAAGTTGGTGATCAAGAATATCGGGCAGATCCTGTCGGGAAAACTCGAAGAACCGATCTTTGACGGGGATTGTCTGATTGCGATTGATGGCAAGATTTCTGCATGGGGCAAAGAAAAGGATCTTGATTGTGAAGGGGCGACGACAACAGTGGATGCCCACGGCGTGACGCTGGCCCCTGGTTTGATCGACAGCCACATTCACCCGGTTGTTGGCGATTACACCCCGCGCCAACAGCAGCTTCATTGGATTGACAGCACGCTGCATGGCGGAGTGACCACGCTGATCTCGGCGGGCGAGGTGCATATGCCGGGGCGGCCCAAGGATGTGGTCGGCCTCAAGGCAATGGCGATTGCTTCACAGCGTTGGTACGAAAATTTTCGTCCCTCCGGGGTCAAGGTGCATGCCGGTGCGCCGGTGATCGAACATGGCATGGTCGAGGAAGATTTCAAGGATCTGGCCGATGCCGGGGTCAAGCTGCTGGGCGAGGTGGGTCTTGGCACGGTCAAGGACGGGAAGACCGCACAGCAGATGGTCTCTTGGGCGCGCAAATATGGCATTCAAAGCACGATTCACACGGGCGGTCCGTCGATCCCCGGATCAGGTTTGATCGATGCCGATATGGTGCTGGAAACCGGGACCGATGTTGTGGGCCATATCAACGGCGGGCATTCGGCCTTGCCAGATGATCAGATTATTTGCCTATGCGAAAGCTGCAAAGCGGCGCTTGAGATTGTGCACAACGGCAATGAACGCGCGGCGCTACTGACGCTGAACACTGCACGCGAGTTGGGCAAGCTGGATCAGGTGATCCTTGGCACCGACGGGCCAGCGGGATCGGGGGTGCAGCCGCTGGGCATTTTGCGGATGATTGCGATGTTGTCTTCGCTTGGGGATATGCCGGCAGAACTGGCGTTTTGCTTTGGCAATGGCAACACATCGCGCCAGCGTAAACTGGATACCGGATTGATCGAGGCCGGCATGTGCGCGGATTTTGTGCTGCTGGATCAGGCGCAACATGCGCCGGGCAAGAATATGCTGGAATCGGTGCAACTGGGCAATCTGCCGGGGGTTGGCATGACGATTATTGATGGGGTCGTGCGCAGCGAACGCAGCCGCAATACCCCGCCAGCGGATAGATTGCCCGAGGTTGTTTCGGACTAGGATATCTTGCGCAACAGGTTGGCCAGCGTGCGCCGTTCCTGTGCGGTCAGCGGCGCAAGCGTGTCTTCGGTGATGATCAGGCCGGTCTGTTTGAGATCGTCAATCAGATCCGCGCCCTTGTCCGTGAGCGAAATAATAGAGCGGCGTTTGTCGACCTGATCGGGGCGTGATTGCATCAGCCCTTTGGCCTTGAGCCGGTCCACCACCCCTTTGATCGTTGCCACATCCATCGCCGCAAGACGCCCCAGATGGTTTTGCGACACATCCCCCTGTTCGGCCACGCGCAGCAAGGTGGTGAACTGGGTCGGCGTCAGGTTTTGCACCGCATGCTTTTGAAAGATCGCCGCGTGCCGCTGGCTGGCCAGACGCAGCAGATAGCCCACCTGATCTTCGAGGATATAAGCAGTTTCGCTGGGGGCAGGGGCAGTTTGGGTCATGAGGGTTCATACCGCAGGCACGAAGTGATGCACAACGGGGAATGGGGTGGATTTGACCCTGCCTGCGTGATTTGCGATACCCAGCACAACAAAGGAGTGCCCTGCCAGTGATCAAGTAAGTACCAGTAAGAACCGGCCCTTGCGGCCAATTGGTATTTATTCACGGAGCATTCCATGCATCCTATTATTTATGACGTTGCCGTCTCTGTTGACGGCTATATTTCCGGTCCTGACGGGGACATCAGCCGCTTTGCCCATGCGGATGATGTGGTTGAAAACTACACCGCGCGGCTGAACAGCTACGGCGTGGCGATCATGGGGCGGGGCACCTATGAGTTTGGTTATCGCTTTGGTCTGGCGCCGGGGCAAAACCCTTATCCCCATATGCAAACTTATGTGTTCTCAAAGCAGATCGCTCTACCCGATCAAGGCGATGTGACCCAGATGCAAGGGGATTTGAAAGCGCAGCTTGATCATCTCAAAGCCTCTGCAAGTGGGCCGATTTACCTCTGTGGCGGCGGAGCCTTTGCCGGGGCGTTGTTGGCGCTTGGTGCGATTGATTTGTTACGGCTGAAGCGTGCACCGATCATATTGGGCGGAGGTGTGCGGCTGTTTGGGGATGACGCAGAGGCGCCAAAACTGCGGCATCGGTCCACCAAGGTTTATGAGGGCGGATACCTGTTTCAGGAGTTTGCTGTTTGAATACATGGTGGGCAGGAAAAACCTGCCCACTTCATTCAACGCAACCCGTCTTTGCCTTCGGCCTCATCATGGGTCAGCCCGCCAACGCGGGGCAGGGGGCGGCCGCTGTCGGTGACGGCCACGGCGACCATGATCTCATTGGCGCGGGGGGCGTCATTGAGGCAGACCTCGATCCCGTCAAAGTGGCTGCGCACATAGGCGGCGTCTTTATGGCCCAGCGGCACGTCCAGCACCTGACCGGGGCTGCCCATCTTCTTGGACGAAGCCACCAGAGCCGCGCCTTTTTCGACGGCATTGCGCAGCGGTGCGCCCAGTTTCGGGTGCAGGATTGCTGCGGCATGTTCCAGCTCACCGTTTTCGCCAACCATGGCGGATTTGCCGTAGCTTTGCGCCTGAGCGGGCGTGATGCCGAGGGCGGCGACACATTTTTCCCCCAAAAGTGCACCCAGTTCTGCGCCGATGTCCATCAGAGCGGCGAGGTCTTCTTGGTAAACCCCGGCAAAGGGGTTTTCGATCACTGCAACGGCGACAGCCTTGCGGGTGGGCGGCGCGATGGGGCGGCCCATCTCGCTGTGGGTTTCTTCGACGTTGACGGCTATTTTGCGGATCTTGGCGGTCATCTCAATCCGTCCTCCCCTTTGATATCTGCGGCGGCCAATCCGCCAGCGCGGTTGTGAATACGTGCGCCTGTGGTCATCACCAGAATAAGCATCATTTCATCGGCGCGGGGGGCGTCGTTGAGGCCCACTTCCATGCTGTCAAAATGGCTGCGCACGTAAGATGCGTTGATATGGGTGATCGGCACATCGAGCCGTGCGCCAACGCCGCCGACCTTCTTGGTGGAGGGGACGATCGCATTCGATCCATCCAGCAGCTCGCGCATCGCATAGCCGCCCGGTGCGTGCCAAAGTGCGCCATGCTCCAACTCTCCGTCTGCGCCGATCAGGGCCGCCTTGCCGTAACCTTCGATCTGGTCCGCACCGCCAAGCATCTCCACCAGCTTTTCTGCCATCGACAGGCCGAGCGGTTTGAGATCCTCCATAAAGGGTTGGATGTCCGGCTCGTAGCGTCCGGCAAAGGGGTTTTTGATCACCGCCATCACAGCGGCGCGTTTGAGGGGTTTGGCAGGCACAGGGCCGCCTTCGTGAAAGATCTCTTCGATCACGCGGCTGGTTTTGCGCAGGATAACGTCAGGCATGTTCAGCGGTCCTTATGCTGAGATTGGCAAGGGGGGTGCCGCAGTTGCGGTTGTCGCCTTGCAGAAACAGGGCGGCACCCAGAATGCGGCCCTTTTGGATCAGATCATCGGCGCGTTTGCGTCCCTGTTCAAGCGCCAAGCGGCGGTCTGTTGCGGGTAAGGTGCCGCAATGGGTGACCACAGGCATATCGCCAAGGTCACTGTTGTCATCAAGGGAACAAGCCGGGGTGCGGGTGATTGCGGGATGGCCGGGCAGATCCACGGCGTTGGCGATCATCGTTGCGGCCACATCGGCCTCGGCGGCGGTGCGGGCCAGCACGGTGACGCTGTCGGCGATGCCGAGGCTCAGGCTGCGGCCATGGCGGCCACTGGTGGCGATCCCCCGCACAGGGCTGTCATGGGGGATTGCGATGCGGCCCAGATCAGCGCCGTTATGGCCGGACATGGCAGAGGTGAAATGCTGCCCTGTTGTCAGGTGCAGGGCAATGTCGCCGCCGTTGTTCACATAGGCACGGGTCAGAGGCGTGGCGGCGCAAATGGCGTGCAGGACGGTATCGGCGACCGCGCCGGCCACCGCCGCCATGGGGGTGACGAAACCTTCCGCCGCATAAGGATGGGCAGCGCGCTGCATTTTGCGGGCGATGGCCCCGGCGGGCGCGCGGGTGTCCGTGGACAGCGGTTGGCGCAAAGCGGGCAGTTCTTGCACCAGTTCATCCAGCACAGTGGCAAAGCGGGCCTGCGCGGCGGCAAAGGCGGCGGGGCGATCCCCATCCGCCCCGATGATCAGGTCAATCGGCCCGTGTTGCAGGTGCAGACGGGTGCCCCCGTGCAAAAGCTGGGCTTGCGGGCCCATCAGGATTTGTCGCCCTTGGCCCAGCGGTAATTGGTATGCGCCATCGGGTCATGTCCGTGCGCCTCTGGTTTGACCTTGCGGGTGTCGCCGGTGACGGAGGACACGGGTTTGACCTCACTCATATGGCCGCCAAGGGTGGCGTAGTCGCTGACCCGCAGGGAAAATTCGATGGGCGCGACCAAGGCGGGCGTGGGCACGTAACCAAAGGATCCGGTGGGCATGTCCATCACATCCACCATCACCGTGATGCCCCCGCCGGGCCAGACATAGGCCTCCGCGCCGCCGCAGGACACATGGGTCAGCGCGTCTTTGACCGAACGGGTCAGGCGCACGGGGTTTTCTGTGACGCCCGCCCGCAGGCTGCCGCCGGCGCCGCCCATGAACAGCACTGAACAGATCGAGGGCTCGCAGTTTTCCGCAATCAGGTCGCAAGAGGCCCGCAAGGCATCCGGCATCGTGGCGGGTTGCGGGACCAGATCGGTGTCCAGTTCGTAATAGCCCGATTGTTCGCCGGTGGTGGAGACCATCAACAGGCGCTGGCCCGCCCATGCCACCTTGGGGTTGAAGGGGCCAAGGATCGCAAGCGGATCTTCGATATCGGTGCCGCCCCAGCCGGTGCCGGGCTCGGCGACCTGAAAGTAACGTCCGGGGGTGGAGCGGCGGCCAAGGATCTTGATGCCGGTGGGCGGCACATCGAGTTCCTTGCCCGCCTGATGTTCGGACAACACGCCGGTGATATGGTCATCGACCACCACCACATCGTCGGCATGTGACAGCCATTGTTTGGCAAACATCCCGATGGTCGCAGAGCCACAGCCAACCCGCATCAGCTTTTCCGGCAGGCCGTTGATCACCGGCGCTTTGCCAGCCTCGACCACAAGGGTGGTGGCGTGGTCGTCCTCACCAATGACCATTTCGACAGGTTCGCGGTTGCACAGCTTGAGCAGGGCATCGCAGGTCACGCGGCCTTCTTTCTTGGTGCCGCCGGTCAGATGTTCGACCCCGCCGAGGGACAGCATCTTGGAGCCATATTCAGAGGTCATCACATGGCCAATCGGCTCGCCATCGACCCGCACCACATCACGTTCGTGGCCGATGTGGCGGTCGGTGTCGATCTTCACCTTGACGCCGCAGTAGGAAAAGATGCCTTCGGTCACAACGGTCACCATATCGACGCCTTCAATGTCCTGACTGACAATAAAGGGCGCGGGCTTGTAATCGGGATAGGTGGTACCAGCGCCAACAGCGGTGACAAAGGGGCGGTCGCCCTTGACGATATTGCCGTCCCATTCATCGGCGGGTGTGTCCGACAGGAATGGCACCAGTTTCTGATCCGTGCCTTCGATGATGGTCAGCGCATCAAGCCGCACCAGATCACCGCCGTGGTTGGCATAGCGGTCACAGGCGCCAATTTTGCCATCAGCGATGTAGCACATCACCGGGCAGGCGTCACAGCGGATCTTTTCGGGTTTGGCGCGTTCAGTCATGGGAGTTGGCCTTGAGTGCGGCGCGGACGCGGGCCGGGGTTGCGGGAACTTGGGTGATGCGCACACCGGCTGCATTGTGGATCGCGTTCAGAATCGCGGGGGCGGTCGGGATCAGCACATGTTCGCCCAGCCCTTTGGCCCCGTATGGCCCGTGGGCGTCCGGCTCTTCGATGATCAGGGTCTCGACGGGGGGCATGTCACCGATGGTCGGGATCAGATAATCATGCAGGTTCTCGGTGCGTCCGGGCAGGTATTCTTCCATCAAGGCCATGCCGAGGCCCTGCGCAATGCCGCCCTGCACCTGTCCCTCAACCAGCATCGGATTGATCGCCTTGCCAACATCATGGGCGGCAACAAAGTGCAGTGGTTTGACGGTGCCAAAGGCAGTATCGACCTCAACCACCACCAGATGCGCGGCATATCCAAATTGGGCATAGGGTGCGCCCTGACCGTTCTCATCCAGCGGTTTGGTAGGCGGATCATAGGTTTCCTCTGAGCGCAGCACGTAGCCTTCGCCGTCGGCGGACAGGGATGACAGGGCAAAGCTGTGGCGGCCAGCGTTGTCTGTGGCGTGGATTATGCCATCTGCGATTTCAAGCTGGGCGTCTTCGGCGACATTCATCCGCTCAAGGATCTGCGCGCGCATCGCTGCGCCGGAGAGCCGCGCGGCATTGCCCGAGACATAGGTCTGCCGCGAGGCAGAGGTTTTGCCCGCATCCGGCGTCACGTCCGTGTCGGCGCCGATCAGGGTCAGGGCATGGACCGGCACGCCTAGGGCGGTGGCGAACAATTGGCTGATCACCGTGTTGGCGCCTTGACCGATGTCCATTGCGCCTTGATGCAGGACGATCGTGCCATCAGCGCGGATGCCTGCCTTGATGGTGGATGGGTTGGGCAGGGAGGTGTTGCCGCAGCCGTACCAGCCCGCCGCAATGCCAACACCGCGTTTCAGAGTGGTATTGCCCGCGTTAAACGCTGCTGCCGCGCCGCGTTCTTTGGCCCATGCGGGGCGCAAAGCCTCTAGACAGGCGCGAATGCCTACGCCTTGGGAAAACACCTGCCCGCAGACGGTGGGCGCGTTGTTTTCCAATGCGTTGAGGATGCGGAACTCCAGCGGATCGAGGCCGAGTTTGTCTGCCAGAACGTCAAACAGACTTTCCTGTGCAATCGCGGCCTGTGGCACGCCAAAGCCGCGAAAGGCACCCGACGGCGGGTTGTTGGTATGGATGCCTTTGGATTCGGCGCAAAAGTTGGGGATGCTATAGGGGCCGGATGCATGCACCGGCACCCGGTTGGCCACGGTCGGCCCCCAACTGGCATAGGCGCCGGTGTCAAATTCGCCATAGAAGTCATAGCCGGTGATCTTGCCGGAGCGGTCCGCGCCGATGCTCAGGCGGATGTCAGAAGGGTGGCGCTTGGTCGTGCTTTGCATCGATTCACTGCGCGAATAGGTCAGGCGCACGGGTTTGCCGGTTTTGATCGCGGCCATCGCCAGATAGGGCTGCACGGAGATATCCAGCTTGGACCCGAACCCGCCGCCCACGCCGGTTGGCACAACGCGGATGCGGCTGCGATCCCAGCCAAGAATAATCTCAAGCGCCTCAAGGTCCATCACGGGGGCCTGGGTGCAGGCGTAAACTTCGACACGGTCGCCATCCATGCGGGCGAAGCCGGCCTCTGGCTCAATATAGGCATGTTCGACAAAGCCGCTTTGGTAATGGCCAGTGACAGAAACGTCCGCCGAGGCCAACGCCGCCTTGGCATCACCGCAGGCGACAAAGCCGCCGCACATCACATTGTTGTCCCGGCCTTCGTGCAGCTGTGCAGCCCGGTCTGTTTGGGCATTATGGATATCGGTGCTCGCGGGGCGCTCTTGCCATGTCACAGGGAAAGACGCGGGGTCAAAGGTGCGGATCACCTCGGGCGCGGCGATCACGGCGGCGACGGCCTCCCCCCGGAACCGGGTTTCGCCCTCGGCAAAAACCGGTTGGTCCATAAATTGGGGAATGACGCCAAACACGTTGCGGCCTGTGATATCAGCAGCGGTCAGCACAGCCTCAACGCCGGTGGTGTTGGCCACAAATCCGTCCAGATCGCCAAAGGTGAAACCGGCGCGGGGGAAGGGCGAACGGATGACCAGAACCTCAAGCGTGCCGGGCGGCGCGATATCGTCGCCAAAAGCCTCGCGCCCTGCGACCTTGTCTGCGCCATCGAGGCGGCGGATCGCGTCGCCTGCATGGCCCTGCGCCGCGCGGGTGATGGCAGGGGCACCCATTACAGCGTCAATGATTTTGCGATACCCCGTGCAGCGGCATAGCACCCCGCCAAGCGCATCCTGTACCTGCGTTTCCGTCGGCTGTGGATTGGCCCGCAGCAGCGCAACGGCAGAGGCCATCATCCCCGGCGTGCAGATCCCGCATTGCGCCGCGCCATGGTTTTGAAAGCTTTCGCCAAGGGCGTGGGCGACCGGATCATTGGCATGTAGTCCGGCAGGCGTTTCCACTGCGCGTCCGGCGGCCTGTTGCGCAGGCATCAGGCAGGCACAGACGGGCGCGCCATCCACCAGCACGGTACAGGCACCACAATCGCCTGCGTTGCAGCCTATTTTCACATCCCGCGCATCAAGCTGTTCGCGCAGCATCTCTGACAGTCGTTGGCCGGGGGCGGGATGGCATTGGGCGGGTTGCCCGTTGAGGGTAAAGGTCGTGGCGGAAAGGTCGGTGGGTTTGTTCATCACGCGGCCGCCTTTTGGATCGCGCGGCAGATTTGTTCGGCCACCACATCAAGGCGGTAATCGGCGCTGCCGCGCACGTCATCAATCGGGGTAAGGGGCGCGAGGTGGTCGGCTTCGACAGCGACTTCTTGCAAGGTTTTTCCAATCAGCGCCTGTTCCAATGCGGGCAACCGCCTCGCCACGGGGGAGCAGGCCCCAACCGCGATGCGGACCTCGGTGATCCGGTTATTGGTGTCGAGGCAGATCAAACAGGCGGTCATGGTGATAGAGATCACCAGATAGCGGCGGCTGCCCAGCTTTTCAAAGGCGGAGGTTGCATTCTGCGGCGGCTCCGGCACCAGAACAGCGGTGAGCAGTTCCTCCGGTGCCAGTGCGGTTTGGCGCACGCCGGTGATGAACTGTGCCAAAGGCAAGACGCGCGTTCCATTGGCTGCGCTGGTCAACTCGACTTCTGCATCAAGGGTCAAGAGAGGCGGCACGCCATCCGCGGCGGGGGAGGCATTGCAAAGGTTTCCGGCAATGGTGCCGGCGTTCTGTATTTGAATGCTGCCGACCTCGGCTGCGGCGGATTTGAGCCCGTCAAAAGCCGGGGGCAGATCGACGTTGAGGATCTCTGTCCATGTGGTTGCCGCGCCAAACCGGTAACCCGCTTTGGTGAGGGTGATGCCCGACAGGCCCGCAATCCGGGTCACATCAAGAAAGAACGCGGGCTGCTGCCCTTGTTTGGCCGAAGGATAGACATCGGTGCCGCCCGCGACGATCTTGCCGCCCTGCAGGGTGAGGGTCTCAAGGGCTGAGGCCAGATCTGTCGGATTGTGATAGCTCACCTTGGCTCCCGCTGTATTATTGTTTGTATGCAAATGATATGAAGGCGCCCCGGTTTTTGTCAACAGGATTCGGGGCGCTTTGGCCTAGGGGATGGTAAAGGCAAACTGGGCCGCAACGGGCACCCCATCTGCCAGATAGGGGCGGTGGTCATGGCTGTTAAGCGCGACACGCAGATCGTAGCTGCCCGGGCTGAGGGCGCCAACATCAAAGCGGGTGTCGTAAAGCCGGCCCAGCTTGAGCCCGTTGAGATAGATATGGGCATGGCCCTCGCCGGGCACATGGGGTGTGCCGTCTGTCACGCGGACAAATGCAAAATTCTCGACGCTCAGGCGCATCTCGAACCCTTTTGCATCTACGCGGTTTGGTGGGATCAGGGTCAGGGTTGGGGCAGGGGTCACTGCAACCCCATCTGCGCCATGGTCCATCGTGGCGGCACCGGAATGGATCACGCGGGTTGCGATCTCTTGGCCATTTTCAAAGGTCACGGTCAGCGGAAGGAACCCACCCTCGGAAAAACCATCGCCGCCGCCGCGCAGCATCAGATGTGCCCCATCCATCGCAAGCGATCCTTTGCCGCCGCCCGGCACAACCAATGTCGCGCCATCATGGCCGGGGTTCATCACCATCACCATCTGTGCCTCAGGCGAGGACGCGCCTGCAAATGTGCTGGCCGACCCTTGGTTCACCATGTCCAAAGTGACCATGAACATGCCATCGCGCCCCTCAACCGGCACGGCCTTGGCATTTTCGATTGTGATGGCAGGTTGGGCGGTGCTCAGCCCCAAATAAAGGCCAACGGCACAGGCCCCGAGGATGACAATGGCGGCAAAACGTCTGATCAAATCACTTGCTCCTTGGCGGATAGTCGGTTGTATCTAAGCACATGATCGCCCGCTCGTTACCCCCCTTTTTTGCCCTCGCGCTGATCGCGCTTTGTCCCGCGCCGCTTTGGGCGCATGCCTCTGAGCAGGGGTTTGTGCTGTTGCTGCCGACCGGTGCCTATACCGTTGCGGGGACATTGGCATTGGTGTTTTCGCTGGTGCTGGTCACGGTTTTGTCGCCCCGTGTTCTGGCGGTTTTGTTCCGGGCGCGGCGGTTGGGCGTGTCGCTGGGTTGGCCTGCGGGGCAGATGGTGGCTTCGGCATTCTCCACTGCTTTTTTCCTGGCCCTGGTCTTTATCGGGCTGCAAGGGCCAACCGATCCGCAGAACAATTTGCTGCCGCTGACGCTTTGGACGGTGTGGTGGGTTGGCATCTTTGTGGTGCAGGGCGTGGTTGCCGATGTCTGGCGTTGGATCAATCCGTGGACGGGGGTGCATCAACTGTTGGCCGGTGGGGCAGCACCGCTGTGGCGGTTGCCGGAACGCTGGGGCGTCTGGCCTGCGGTGGTGGTGTTTTTGATCTTTCAGGGGTTTATCCTCGCCGATATTGCGCCGAATGATCCGCGGCGGTTGGCGATGTTTGCGCTGGGGTACTGGGTTTTCACTTTGGTCGGGATGATCTTTTGCGGGGGTGCGCGTTGGTTGGCGCAGGTGGAATGCTTCACCGTGTTGTTCACATTGATTGGCCGGATCAGGCCAGTGCAGGGCGGCGGGCAGGGGCGCTTTGGTTTTGCCGGATGGCGTGCGGTGGCAGAAGCGCCGCTGCACCCAAGCCATGCGGTGTTCTGTCTGGTCATCCTCGCCTCAGGCAGTTTTGACGGGCTGCATGAAACCTTCTGGTGGCTTGGCCAGATCGGGATCAACCCGTTGGCGTTTCCGGGGCGGTCTGCGGTGGTGATGCCAACGCTGGTCGGGCTTTATGCCGCCAATGCATCCTTGATTGCGGTTTTTGCGCTGGCGGTCTGGGTCGGGCTTGCGGCGGTGCGCCGGTTTGGCACCGGACCTGCGCCCGGTTTCGGTGCGGCCTTCAACAGCTTTGCCATTGCGATCCTGCCGATCGCGCTTGGCTATCATTTCGCCCATTATTTCGTGACCTTTCTGGTGCAAACCCAATATGTCGCCGCGACCCTTGCGGACCCTTTGGCGCGGGGATGGAATCTGTTTGGTCTTGGCGCGGTGCGGGTCACGACAGGGTTTCTCAACACCCAAGATACCGTGCGGGTGATCTGGGTCACGCAGGCGGCGGCGGTGGTTGCCTCGCATATCCTGTCGGTCCTGATGACCCATCATCTGGCTGCCGGATTTGTGCAGAAAAACAGGGATTTGATTGCGCTTCAGATCGGTCTGAGCCTGCTGATGATTGCCTATACGATCTTTGGTCTTTGGTTGTTGGCCAGCCCCAGAGGCGTATAGTGGTTTCAGAAAGTTCTAGACATTTCGTTTGTATACACACAAACTTCAACGATGAAGCACTGACAAAAGTGCCATCACAGCATGGGAGAATTTTATGTCGGACGGGAATTTCAAGTCTTCGAAGTTAAGCCGCAGATCCACTTTGTTGGGCCTTGGTGCCAGCGCGGGCGCATTGGCGACGGCGGGCGTTTTGCCCGGCACAGCGAGGTTTGCACAGGCGCAAAGTTCCGCACCGATCAAAATTGGTTTCCAGAAACATGCCACCGGCATCGGCGCGGCCTATGGCCGTTGGTATGGCGCAACTACGGACGCGGCGGTCAAGCGGATCAACGACAATGGCGGCATCAATGGCCGCCCGGTCGAGATCGTGGTTGAGGATGATGGCACCGACCCCAAGCGGGGCGCAGAGGTGCTTGAGAAATTTGCGACACAGCATGAATGCGACATCGCCTTTGGCACGCTGTTCAGCCATGTGGTGATCGGATCGGCCCCCCGCGCAGGCGAATTGAAGTTGCCGTATTTTGTGGTCTCCGAAGGGCATCACGTCGCCAGCGGTATGCTCAACCGTTACACCCTGCAACCGGGCATCACCGATGTGAAAAGCCAAGTGCAGTCGATGGCGCCTTTTGTTGCCGGTAATCTGGGCAAGAAGGTCACGATGATCTATCCCGACTTTGCCTTTGGCCATGATCACCGCGATTTCTTTTCTGCCGCGATTGAGGCGCAGGGAGGTGAGGTGGTCGCCAAGATCGCGATCCCGCCAACCGAGACATCCTTTACCCGCTATTTCCCGAACATCCCGCGCGAGACCGAAGTGATTTATCACGTGATGGTTGGCCCGGCGGTTCTGACCTTTGTGAAAGAGCTGGGTGAATTCTTTGGTCCAAGCCGGCCCGAGATCTTTGGCTTTATCGACAGCCTTGAGGCGGTCAACATCAACAGCCCCGGATTGGAGTTCCTTGAAGGGACATACTTCTGGGAGGGGATGCCGCGCCACGCGCAGGCGGATCAGACCTCGCATGACAAGGCGTACCGCGCTGCGGTGGGTGTTGATGATCGGGGCGCGTCGCTGTCGGATGGCAAGGACGTGTCGACCTTTGCGCATATGTTCGGCTGTTGGGAAACGCTCAACATCATCAAGGCGGGCATGGAGGCCTCCGATTATCAGGGACCGGCAGACCGGGCCAAACTGATCGAGGCGGTCGAGGCGATGACCGATCTGCCGGAATCCGATGACCATCCGCAGGGGCCGAAACAATTCAACGGCAAGACCCACCAGGTCTTTGGTCAGCAGTACATTTCCAAGGTCACCGATGGCAAACTCGTGCGCGCACATACCGCGTCGATCGAGGATGGCATGTATGAAGATGAGGTCGATTACACCGCGCAGTCCTTCTAAGCGGTTCCACCCTTTTCAAAACAGGCAAGATACCTATGGAATTTGGTCCTCACCTGATGCTCGCCTCCCTAGAGGGGGCGGTCATCGCGGCGATCCTGTCATTGACGGCGATGGGGCTGAGCATCGTGTTCGGCGTGATGCGTGTGGTCAACGTAGCGCATGGCGAGTTTTTCATGCTGGGCGCGGTCTTGGCGTGGTACGTCACATCGGCGCTTGGCGGCCATCCGGCGCTTGGGTTTGTTGCGGCGCTGCTGATTGTGCCGGTTCTGGTGGCGGCAATTGCGGCCACGGCGGACCGGCTCATCCTCAAGCGGATCAATTATGACGCAGACCGGACCATCGTTGGCACCATCGGTATCTTGTACATTATTCAACAAACCACCCTGATGACATTTGGCCCCGATGCCCGCCCGGTCGAGGCGCCGTTCAATACGCGGCTATCGCTGCCGTGGTTTGAATTTGGCGAAAACGGCTTTGCGATGTTCTGGCCATGGGGGCTGAGCACGACCAGCTACAAGCTGTTTGTGATTGCGGCTGCGGTGGTGATCCTGTTGGGCCTGTGGATGGTGATCACCCGCACCAAGATCGGTCTGGTGATGCGGGCCACCCAACAAGACAGCGAAATGGCACAGGCCTTTGGCGTTCCGGTCGGCACGGTCTATTCGCTGGTGTTTGGTCTGGGCGCGGGTCTGGCGGCGCTGGGTGCGGTTCTGGTGGTGCCGATCCAGCAGGCACATTACCTGATGGGGCATGATCCGCTGCTGCTGTCGTTTATCGTGGTGATCATTGGCGGGCTGGGCAGTCTGCCGGGAACCATCGTGGCCGCGATCCTGATCGGGATGAGCGATGGCATCATCTCGGTGTTCTTTTCCCCGACCATTGCCAAGATCATCGCAACGCTGCTGGTGGCGATGGTGCTGGTGTTCCGTCCGCAAGGCCTGCTGGGAAAGACCGCGCCATGACATCATCGCGTAAATCGACCCTGCTGCACCTTGGGGTGCTGGCCCTTTTGGTGGTGCTGTTCTTTGTCCTGCCGCCCTATCACGCGGGCAACCTTTCGCGGATCATGGTGCTGGCGATCTATGCGATGGGGTATAACCTTTTGTTTGGTTACACGGGATTGCTGAGCCTTGGGCATGCGATGTTCTTTGCGGCGGGAATGTACGGGTTTGGTCTGACGCTGAACCTTGGCGGATGGCCGGTGCCGCTGGCCTTTGTAGCTGGGGTGGTCTGCGCCGGGGCGCTGGCGCTGGTGATCGGGTTGCTGGCGCTGCGCACGGCGGGTGTGGCCTTTATGATTGTGACGCTGATGTTTGCCCAAACCGGTTATCTGGTTGTTCTCTATTTTGGCACCTATACGCGCGGTGACGAAGGGTTTGTGATCCAGCAGGCGCAGCGGATGCTTGGCGGTTTTGACCTAACCAGCGAGACCGGGCGTTATGTGACCGCGCTGATCCTGTTTGCCATCTGTTTTCTGGGGCTGGCACGGCTGGTGCAGACCCCCTTTGGCCGAACGCTGGTGGCGATCCGCGAGAATGAAGAACGCACCCGGATGCTGGGCTATGACGCGGGCAGTCACAAGTTGCGGGCGCTGATCATTTCCGGTGCTGTGTCCGGCGTGGCGGGGGCGGCCTATGCCCTGCTTTTCGGCTATGTCGGCGCGACTTTTGCGACAGTGCAATATTCGATCTTTCCGCTGCTTTGGGTGTTGCTGGGCGGGGCGGGCACCACAATCGGGCCGCTGATTGGCGTCTTTTTCATGTTCTATCTGATCGACACCTCCAGCACTTACACCAACGCCTATATGTTGATCGCGGGTGTGGTTCTGGTGCTGCTGACGGTGTTTGCGCCGCAAGGTCTGGCAGGTGAATTGCGCAAGAGGGTGTTCAAATGGCTGCCGTGAGCATTCTGGAAACCCGCGGCCTGACCAAGGCCTATGGCGGGGTGTTGGCCAATTCCGATGTGAATTTCAAGCTGGCCAAGGGCAAGGTGACCGCGTTGATCGGGCCAAATGGTGCGGGCAAATCCACCTTTGTTGGGATGGTCAGTGGCCGCACCGAGGCAACCAGCGGGCAAGTGTTTTTCGAAGGCCAAGACATCAGCCATCTGCCCGCGCATAAACGTATGCAGCTGGGGCTGGCCTATACATTCCAGATCACCTCGATCTTTCCGGGGTTGAGCGTGCATGAAAACGTGGCACTGGCCGCGCGGCGCAAGCTGGGCAAAGACTCCGAGGCGCTGGAAGCCAAGGTGCAGGCGGTGCTGACCCGCGTCGGCATTGCGGACCGCGCCGAACAGATCGCAGGTGATCTCAGCTATGGTCACCAGCGCATTCTGGAAATTGCCATGGGGCTGGCGCAAGACCCGCATGTGTTCATTCTCGATGAGCCGACACAGGGTCTGGCGGAATCCGAGGTGGATGATTTTATCAAACTGGTGCGATCCTTGGCAGGGGAAACCACAATCCTGTTGATTGAGCACAATATGAAAGTGGTCATGGAAACCGCAGATTTCATCACGGTTCTGGATCAGGGCATGGTGCTGGCCGAAGGCACCCCTGCCGAAATCCACGCCAATGCCGATGTGCAAGCCGCCTATCTGGGGAGCACGCCGCATGCTTGAGGTCAAAGACATTCATGTGGCCTACGGTCAGGTCAAAACCCTTTACGGTGTGTCCTTGTCGGCGCAACCTTCGGAAATCCTGTGCCTGCTGGGGCGTAACGGCGCGGGTAAAACCACGATCATGAAATCCATTATGGGCCTGCTGCCCGTGTCCGAGGGCAGCGTGACGCTTGAGGGTGAAGACCTGACCAATATGCCGGCGCATCTGATCCCGCGCCGGGGCATCGGGTATATCCCGCAGGGCAGGCGGCTGTTCCCTGAATTGACGGTGGCGGAGAATATCGAGATCGGATTGATGACCCGCAAACAGGGGCCAGACACCCGCGATTGGGTTTTGGATTTGTTTCCGCGTCTGCGCGAACGGCTGGGGCAGGCGGCGGGCACGCTGTCGGGCGGAGAACAGCAAATGCTGGCAACTGCACGGGCGTTGTGCTTGCGGCCCAAGGTGTTGTTGCTGGATGAGCCGACTGAGGGTTTGCAGCCCTCAATGATTGAACAAATCCGGCAGGTGATTGTGCGGATGAAGGCCGAAGGCTTTGCCATCGTTCTCGTGGAACAGAGGGTCGATGCGGTGCTGTCGATTGCCGACAAGGTCGCCTTTATCGAAAATGGCCGCGACGTGGAAACCACCAGTGCCGCCGATCTGGAGCAGAACCCGGACAAGCTGACCCGGTATCTGGGGGTCTGAGCATGGGGGTCAGCCCTTAATCAGCGCGTTTCTTGCGGCGCGTGCCATAAGGCGTTTCGCCAAACCGCAACCGGAAGTGCCGCGAGAACACCGCGTCGGAGTTGAACCCGCTGGCCATTGCCACCTGCATCACGCTGAGATCCGTTTCCATCAACAAGGCCCGCGCCCGGTCCAGCCGGATATTGCGGTAGGTTGCGGCGGGGGATTCCCCGAGCAGGGTTTTAAACTGCCGCTCGATCTGGCGGCGCGAGACATGGGCGCGTTCGGCCAGTTCCTCAAGCGACAGGGGATGTTCGATGTTTTGGTACATCGCCCGCATCACCTCCAACACCTTGGGATTGCGCGACGAGATCGCCTTGGCAATGGACGAACGTTGTTCGCGGGCAGGCGCAAGATCAGCGGTGTTCAGGCACATGTCAGAGACCGCGATGGCAAAATCTTCGCCATAGTCCTGCGCAATCAGTGAGATCATCATCTCGGTCGAGGCCGCGCCGCCGCCACAGGTCAGCACCCCGCCATCGGTCTCAAAGCGACGCAGGGTCGGGGTGAGATCGGGAAAGGCTTCGGCAAAACCGGGCTGGTTCTCCCAGTGCAGGGTGAATTGCCGATCTTTGAGCAAACCGGCCCGTGCAAGGGTTGCAGCGCCCGTGCAAATGCCGCCCACCGCACCGCCAAACCGCGCATGACGGCGCAGGGTGGATAGAACCGCATCACTGGCGACCTCTGGCCCGCGATTGCCGGAACAGACAAACAGATGCAGATCCTCATCCAGATCGGCCAGGGGCGCATGAACGCCCACATCCACGCCGGAGGAGGACACCACGGGCAGGCTATTTTCGGACATGACCACCCATCCATACAGCGGCTTTTGCGCCAGTTGATTGGCAATGCGCAGCGGATCCAGCGCGGCGCTAAAGGCCAGCAGGGTAAATTCGGGCAGCAGCAGAAAGCCGAACCAGCGGGTCGGCTGCACGTGACGGACCGGATAAGTGAACGCACCGGCGGGCACCAGATCGCGCCGATGTTGGCGCAGAGGGACAGAAGCGGCCATCACATGCTCTCCTACGTTGCTGAAAATCTGCTATCGCAGATCGCCGCAAACGCAAACAGATTTCCGCCCGCTATTCCCGATCATTATTTGCATCAATGCTTTGCTCGCGGTCCGCCTGAAGCTCTGCTGCGTCAGCCGCAAAGGCGGCGGTTTCAGGGGTGGACATCCGTGCAAGAGGCGCCGCCTGAAACGCGCTTTTGTCTTTGTTGGCAACTGCGGCACGGGTCCGCAGGCGCAGCAGTGCAAACAGGATCAGGCAGATATGCGCAGTGGCTGTCACGGCAAAGAGGCTGGATGCGCCAAAGCTGGTCATTGCGAGGCCGGCCAGCGTTGGGCCCAGGATAGAGCCGATGCCATAGACCAGCAGCAACCCGCCGCTGACCTGAATGAAGGTGCCGGGTGCCGCATGGTCATTGGCATGGGCCACGATGATCGGATACATCGCATAGACCGTGACACCAAAGAGCGCGGCCAGCACCCGCACACTGGCGGGATCCGTAAACCCACCCAGCAGAAACAGCAGATCAGCGAGCAGGGCCAGCGCGGCAATCACCACAAGGATGATGCGCCGGTCAAAGCGGTCCGAGGCGATCCCGACGGGGATCTGGGCCGCCGCGCCCGCAAGGATCGGAACCGAGGCAAAAAGCGCGACATCGCTGAGGGTCAGCCCGATCCGTGCGGCATAGACAGCGGCCAATGTGCCAAAAGAAGCGTTGGAGATGCCCACCATCAACACCGCGAAGAACGCGATGGGCGAATTGTTCCAAAGCCCGCGCAGGTTCAACGACACGCTGGTCAGGGGTTTCGGGGTCGAGGTGGCAAAGATCGCCGTGGGCAAAAGCGCCAGACAATAGACCATCGCGGCGACAACAAAGAACAGATAGCCGCGGGCATCCCCAAGGGTCAGCACCATTTGACCTGCGGTTGTCGCGGCCAGATTGACCATGGTGTAGATACCAAAGACCCGCCCGCGCGAGGCCGCATCGGCCCGCTCATTGAGCCAGCTTTCGACAATCATCGCGGCCCCGGCAAAGCAAAAACCGGAAAGCGCCCGCACTGGTATCCAGACCAATGGCGAGATCAGCACCAACGACAGCAAGACAGCAATCGCCGCCAGCGCACACATCGCGCCAAAGGCGCGGATATGGCCCACCTTTGCCACCAATGCCGGCGTGCGCAAACAGCCCGCCACATATCCGATGGCCCAGCCCGTGCCGAGCAAACCCAGCGAAACGGCGGTGAACCCTTCGGCCTCGCCGCGGATCGGAAGAATGAGACCGTTCAACCCGCCAGCAAACAGCAGAAAGGCAGATCCCAGCAAAAGCGCGGAGAGTGGCAGAAGGCTTTTTACCATTGCGGCAGTTCCGTTGGATTGGCGTAAAGGTAAAGGTCGGGCATCAGGGCAGATCCTTTTGGCGTATCGGCTGCTTGGTCCGGGTCATGCAGTGCATACTGGCAGGCTGGGGCATAGCGCCGCAATGCGCGGCTGCCCTGAGATAACAATGTGTTATCAGGCCTGATGATCGTGCCATGGGAAACCTTTGTGCGCAACTCATTACAAGACAGCGTTGGCATGCCGCCAAGGTGCAGCTGCCGCCGCAACCGGACCAGAATATGCTGCCTAGGGCCGGGCAGGATTGGTGATCATTGCAAGCCTGGCCGAAATGGGGAAAGAATGGCCATTCCGGCCAATATGGAGAGCGACTTCATGATTCAACATAGCATCGCCGTGCTGGTTTTTGACGGGGTTATTGTGCCCGACCTTTCGCCGCCCCTTGGCGTATTTGGCCGGACCAAAGGTTATGACATTCGCCTGTGCGGGCCAGAAAAGACGATCCAAACACAATATATGGGTCTGTCTGTGCCGCATGACCTGTCGGCCTTGACCGAGGCGGATACGATCTTTGTGCCGGGGATTGAGGACATTGAAAGGGTGATCCCTCTGGCGGTGTTGAACGCGCTCAAGCTTGCCCATGCGCGGGGTGCGCGGATTGCGTCCATTTGTACCGGCGCGTTTGTCTTGGCGGCGGCCGGCCTGCTGGACGGGCTGACCGCCACCACCCATTGGCGGGTGGCGGGTGCGTTGGCGCGCCGGTGTCCTGATGCGGTGGTCGAGGAAAACATGCTTTTTGTTGATAACGGTCAGGTGCTTTGCTCAGCAGGGGCGGCAGCAGGGCTTGATCTGTGTTTGCACATGCTGCGCGCGGATAAAGGCGCCGCAGTAGCCGCACAGGTGGCCCGGCTGGCAGTAGTGCAACTGGCCCGCGAGGGCGGGCAGGCGCAGTTCATCGACTACGACTTTTCCGAACCAACCGAAACATTGGATCCGCTGCTGGATTGGGTGCGCGAGAACCTTGATCAGCCTCTGACGGTTGCCGATCTGGCCCATCGCGCGGCAAAGTCTGTCAGAACGCTCAATCGTAGATTTCATCAGCAAACCGGCACGACCCCGTTGCAATGGGTGCAACGCGAACGGGTGCGGCGGGCCCAATACCTGTTGGAAGTGACACCGCTTTCGGTGGAAGAGATCACCACACGCACCGGGTTTGGTACCGCGGCCAATCTGCGCGACCGGTTCTTTCGCGTGGTTGGTGTGACGCCCTCCGCCTATCGCAAGACTTTTGCAGGCCGCCACACTGGCCTGTCTCTGGAGGTACAAGCAGAGGTTTGAGTCTGGCATTTGGCAGAAATGGAAGCAGATTAGGCATTAATGCCAATCGCGGGATTGTTCTGCTGGCTTTAGGTGTGGGAAAACAAATGGAGTGTCCCATGCTTGTACAAATTGTCCTGTTCGATGGCTTCGATCTGCTCGACGCAATTGCCCCCTACGAGGTCTTTTCGGCCGCCGATATGCTCTCGGGCGGAAAGATCAAAGTCGAACTGGTGACGCTGCAAAGCTGTGATCAGGTCATCAGCGCACCGGGTGATTTGCCAATCGCGGTCAAAGGCGCCCCTGATCTTGGCAGGGCTGATTTCCTCTTGGTTCCCGGCGCGGCAGGCAGTGTTGAACCCGAGGCCGAAGATTCCTTGCTCACCATTGTTGCCCGAGAGGCGGCGGGCGGCTTGCCGGAACTGGCCAAGCAAGCATTGAGCCGCGAAGGTTGCACCTTGGTTACGGTTTGCGGCGGGTCGTTGATTCTTGGGATGGGGGGCGCATTGGACGGGCGGCATGCGGTCACCCACCACATGGGCATGCCCGCCTTTGCCGCAACCGGGGTGATCCCGGTACAGGCGCGGGTGGTTGATGATGGCGACCTGATATCTTGCGGCGGCGTGACCTCTGGTCTGGATGTCGCGCTGCATGTTGTGGATCGCTTTGTCGGACCCAGGATTGCCCATGCTGTCGAGACGCTTTTTGAATATGAACGCCGCGGCGCTGTGTGGCGTGCCTGCGGGCCAGATCCGGTTGGATTGCCTGAGCAGCATAGCCTGCCGGAAGAGCAGGCGCCGGTTTTGGCCGGGAACGATGAGACCCCGCAGTCCGATCATCCGTTGTTTGGTACGTGGCAGATGAAAGTGCATTCACCTATCGGCGTTCAGGACGTGAAGTTTGTTTTTGCACCCGCAGGTGACGGCATTACAGGGCAAGCCCTGCGCGGTGAGGATGCCCCGATTGATCTGACGGATGTCACGATTTCCGGCAGCCGGGTGATGTGGTCCCAAAAAGTTGAAAAACCACTCAAGCTCAATCTGCGTTTTGACACCCAGTTGAACGGTGACACCCTTGTCGGCGCGGCAAAGGCGGGAATGTTGCCAAAGTCAAAAGTTGAAGGTGTCCGCATCCCTTGATGACGGGGCGTGGCACCGGGCAGGAAAGCTAGTTTTGAAATGTCTGAGCACGTGCATTGGACAGGCCGCGAAACTCACACCGGCTCATACTGCGGTGGTTTGATCTGGTTGGGGAGGTTTAGTTTAACACACAACATAATCATGATTATAAGAAGTGAAAGATGCCAAACGGCACATTCTAAACTGCGTTGCGAAATTTCCCCTATCTTGCTGGAAAGCAAGGAGAATGAAAGATGGCGCATAGAGAGCTTAACCTGCGTGAACGTCGCGCGATAGAAGATATGTTGAACGCCAAGATCGCTGTGCGAGAAATCGCAGCAGAGATCGGCAGGCATGTTTCCACGGTGTATCGCGAGATCAAACGCAATCACTATGACGACAAAGAGTTGCCAGAGCTGAACGGATACTATGGGATGGTCGCGCAGCGATCAGCGACCCAGCGACGCACGCGCCGTCGCAAACTGGTACGTCTGGATGAGTTGCGCAATGCTGTGATCAAGCAGCTCAAAGAAGGTTGGTCGCCGGAACAGATTGCAGGCCGCTTATGCTTTGAAGGCCAAACTGTGCGCGTCAGCCACGAGACGATCTACGCCTATGTTTACGGCCCAGACGGCCAATCCAGAGAACTCGCCCGCTACCTGCCCAACCGGCGTAAGAAACGGCGGCCACACCACTCACGCAGGCCCCGTGGCCTTGTGTTTCCACCGGATCGATCCATCCATGAACGACCAGACTACGTTGATACCCGCGAGACATTTGGCGAATGGGAAGGCGATCTGATGATCTTCGAGCGTGCTCAGGGTAAAATGAACGTCGCCTCGCTGGTCGAGCGTAAGACCCGCTTTGCCGTCCTTTTCCGCAACAACGACCGCAGTACCACTCATCTGATGAACCGACTGATGAGTGTGATGGAACCCCTGCCCCAACCGGCACGCAAGTCGATAACGTTTGACCGTGGCATCGAGTTTAGGAACTGGCGTAAGCTGAAGCCTGGGATTGGAACGGAGGCATGGTTCTGCGATCCGCAGGCACCGTGGCAAAAGGGTTCTGTCGAGAACCTGAACAAGCGGGCACGTCGATATCTGCCACGCGATGCGCCTGTGGCCGAGCTCTCAAATCGAGATATGAAGTCGATTTGTGACCGCTTGAACGGCACACCCAGAAAGTGCCTTGGATGGAGAACTCCAACCGAAGCATTTAGAGAAGAACTGATGAAACTGAGATAGCGGAAACCGTCGCAACGACCCTTGAGAATCCAAACCCGCAATTGCCGCTTCAGCTCCTTTGCGTTGGGACCACTTTCTTGACGGATGCGGTCCCCCCGACAAGGAAAGAACGTACAATCACCGGGAGCCCAGATATCGGGCGCCCCCATCTGACCAAACGCATCGACGGCAATCGCATTGCACAGGAGAACGCCTGCCGTTTCGGCCAACTCTGCTTTCGGCAAAACACCAATACCAAAAAGGACAGCCTCAACAGTGTCTCCGCTGCCCGGCAGGGTGTTACAGGCGCCAGACATCGAATCCCGGCATCCTGCTCGAAAACTATTCCCCCCCGGTGACACAGACGCACTTGCAAAGCCCGGCTATATTCAAACCGAGGTTTCAAAGGATACGGAAGAATAGTTTATCCTTTGGCAAGCGACCTCCGAAGCCAGTTTGCGGCGAGCCACAAGTACAAATAAGCCATTCAGACCCATTGGCCAATCATCGACAAATAATTCGCCTCCAACAAAAACTACCAAAAACTAACGTTGAACTTGCCGATCAATCCTTTTCTTTAACCAAGTGTTAATCAAAATATTCTTTGCATGATCAAGGATCTGTGGGATTGTTGGCAAAAATAAGAAAATCTTATTGGGCAGTGACATGACAATTTCTTACGCAGCGGCGCGCAATGCGCCTCTGTTGGAGTTCGAAGACGAAAGGCTGTTGATCCACGATTGGCAGCAGGCAAAGGACCGTTGCGCCCTTGAGGCGTTGATGTTGTCCCATGCCCGTATCGTGTTTTTCTGGGCTCGCAAACTAAGCCCCGACAAGACCGAGCAAGAAGAATTGGTGTCCGAAGGATTGTTGGGTTTGATCCGTGCGGCTGACATGTTCGATTTGGCGCGAGAGGTGCGCTTTTCCACCTATGCGCGGTGGTGGGTCAAGAACTCTGTTTTGACCGCCCTTGCCCGTTTGCGGTCTGTCGTCGAAACCCCCGCCAGCGCAAAGGGCGACGCCCCGCCGATCGCCAAACAATCGCTTGATGATGAAACCGTCTATAACTTTCTGGTTTCCGATGAACCGACCCCAGAAGAGATGGTGATCCGCAATTCCTCACTGGATCTGATGCGCCAGCGGATTGGCGAAGCGATGAGCGGCCTTGATGAGATTGACCGCGAGGTTGTGGTGTCACGATCGCTCAAGCAGCCGCCAGACAGCATTGGGGATCTGGCCGACCGGTTAAGCATGAGCACCAGCAAATTGCGCCAACTGGAGCGGCGGGCCATGTCGCGGTTAAAGGCTGAACTGATGTCGCGCGGCGTCCTGACAAGCAGGGCGCAATAAGATGTTGAACCTGATATTCCCCACCAATGCCCCCGCCAATGGCGCAAGCAGCACACCATCTGGTACAGCTACATCTGCGCTGCCCGCTGGCTTTGGTGTGATGGTCGAAACAGCAACTGGGTCCGCGACGGTGGATGCCGCCGCGCTGGTCACTGGCGCGATGAATACTTCGGTGAAGGCAGGCCAAACAGCTGTGCCAATGCCGTTTCTGGCGAGCGGGCTGCCAGCACCCGAAACATTGATCCCTGACGGGGCGCTTGCAACAGATGTGCAGATCCCAGTAACCGATGTTGCCCTGCTTGGCCGGGCCCCGACGGGCACGGCGGCAAAGCAACCGGTGCTTGCGGGCCAAATTGCCCCTGAGACGGGTTCAAAATCAGGAGTGACAGAACTGGCAGCCAATTCTGCGCAGAACTTGGCAGAGACCAACGCAGATCACTCCGTTGTTGCGGAAGTTGTGTCTGAACCGTTGGATGTTCAGATCTCCAAGCCTGTGTTTGTGCAAACGCAAACCTCTCTTGACGCGACTTCGCAGACCAGCCCTCAAAAGATCCAAGTCACAACGCCCACGTCCGGGCCACAACCGCATCTCGCAACCCAGCCTGCAACCGCTCAGACTGCATCTCCAGCGATAGCAGCACCGCCGACCGCGACAGCGACCCAGCCAAACGCAAATCTGATAGCCACAGCACAAACCGCATCGCAAGATGTCGCTCCAACTGTGGCGGGACAAGCCGCGCCAAACGCGCAAATGCCAAAAGCACACATTTCAGCGGCACAGCTCGCATCCACGCCGAAACAACCGACCGCAGCCGGGCCTGTTGCACAGGCCAGCGAAGGTCAAACCACAGTTATCAAGGCGAATTTGCCACCGGTAGAGAGCACAGCATCCTCGGATCTGGACCGAACTTTTGTTAAAAATCAAACCGTTGAAGCCAAATCGGAAGCCACGCTCAAGACAATACAGACGCCAGTTCCTGCGCAAGCTACTTCTACGGCGGCAGCACGTAAATCTGTAAGTTCAGCGGACACGCCGCAGCCGGTGCAAGTGGGCCCATCTGCAACGGAAACCACAACCAAAGCGCTAGCAAGTTCTGCCCCTCTTACCGTGATTGCAACATCAACCGGGCCAAATCCGCGGCAATCCGATGCCCAACCAGCCCAAGCAGCGCCAGTGGCTCAAGCCAATGCACCTGCGCACGCCACCCTGCTGCGATCTGTTGAAACCGCCGTGACACAACCCGTGCAATCGGATGAAACTCAAATCGCGGTCAAGCAACCCTTGGCGCCAGATCAGGTATCCGAGATCGTACCGAAGCTGGCGGTCACGACACCCGCCGCCAATGAGGGAACGCAGACTTCAATCGCGACAAAAGTGACAGAGCTGGTTGTCAAAAATCCGGCAACCGCGCCAGAGCCAAAGTTGGCGGCAGGAGTTGCGCCATCGCCCGCCGTTGCGCCCACCACCACTGAGGAGGTTCAAACTGGGACCGCGCCCGAAGCAGCGGACAAGGTGACCAAATCCCCGGCCACGCCCGCGCCGATCACGACGATCCAAGCCGTCACCGCACAGCGCAATTTGGTCAAACCGTTGCAAGCTGCGAATACCGGCAAACCTACAACCGTGGAAACTGAGGCGGGCCAACCCCGGGCCGACATGCAACAATCGGTGTTTGAAACACCCACTGGCCAGCAATCGGTTGTTCAGATCAAAGCAGAAACCGCCATCGCCCCAGCCCTCGGTCCATTGGGCGCGACACCAGAAGCTCTTGATCCGCTCTTGACACCTCGCGCCGATGCCGCGCCTGTGCAAGGGTTCGATCCAGCAACCGCTGCAAAAGTTGCAGCCCCGCAGGAGGCCGCCCCAAAGGCTCCGCCAAAACCCTTTGCCGAGGCGCTGATCTCGCAGGTGAAATCAGTGGAAGTCAGTGAGGGGCGCACTTCGGTGAGCCTGCATCCGCGCGGGCTTGGCAATATCGAGATCGAAGTTGTGACGGAAAAAGACACCGCCGCCAAAGTCGTGGTGCGTGTCGAGAACCCCGCAGTGTTGCAAAGCCTGCGCGACGAGCGCGATTTGCTGGCGCAGGCCATTGGGCTGTCGGACAGCAGCATTTTTGAATTTCACGACCATCAGCCCAATGACCCTTCTGGCGGGCAAGGCGGCCAATCCCAGTCTTCCGGCCAATCGGGCGAGACCAGTGTGACAGCTGAAACCGCACCTCAGCACACCGATGTGGTGGGTGACGGGCAGCTTGATATTTTGACATGAAAAGGAACGTAACATGCTGACCAGCCCGGACCTTTTGACCAGTCTAGCGAATGGCAATCAAAGCGACAGCGCCAATTCATTGTCTCAGCTTGGCGATGATTACACCCAGTTTCTTTCGCTTTTGACAGCGCAGGTTCAATTTCAGGACCCGCTTGAACCGGTAGACAGCACACAGTTTATTGCCCAGTTGGCGCAGCTCAGCCAGGTCGAACAGGCCGTGCAACAAAACTCGCAATTGGAGACGCTGACCAACCAGATTTCTGGCCTGCTCAATCTCGGCGGTACGGATCTTTTGGGCCGCTCGGTGACGGTGCAATCGAACCTTGCGATTTTGGAAAACGGTACGACGGATACTTCTTTTGAATTGGGCGCCGGGGCAACCGATATCACCGCCCGGATCATTGATCCGCAGGGGCGTTTGGTCCGCACCTTGTCCGGGTATTCCGGTCAGCCGGGCGTGGAAATTCCGCTGGGTTGGGATGGTAAAGATGATCAGGGCGATACAATGCTTGCCGGGCGCTATGTTGTTCAGGTCACGGCGAAAGACGCCAATGGTGAGGGTGTTGCAGTCGAGCTAACCCGCGATGCCGTGGTCGAAGAAGTGCGCTTTCACGAAGGCGAGATTATCTTTGGTCTGGATGGCGGCGAGGAGGCCTCATCCGTGACGGTCAAATCTGCCAGCTAGGATTATTCGCGTGCGGTGGTGTTGGCGACAAAACTGTTGATCCGCGCCGTGCGAATGATCGGGAAATCCACGTATAACTTGCGCACGATCTGGGCGGCCAAGGCGGTTCTGCCCTCTTCGTTCATCACGGTTTCGGCCAATGCCAGTTCTGTTTCTGCCAGTTCGGCAATCGCTGTCACTGTGGCATCGCGCAGGCGTGCCTGCCCCACAGCGCCATTGATCTTCTGAAACTCAGCAGACCCAAGGATAAATACGTCCACATCAAAGAGCAGATGCAAGATTTGATTGTCGCGGATGATCTGCATGGTGAACTTGCCCAAGGGCAATTCAAACAGCAGTTCCGGCTTTTTGGCGACGGCGGCGTGTTCCCCTTCTGGCGCGGCTGTGGGGCGGAAGAACTGTTCACCAAAATATCCCGCGGCCCCGGCCCCTGCGACAGCAACGCCCAAGATCAGAAATTTGATCATGAGGCCCTCCGATCAATAAGGAAGGATAACTTCGAGAACATCGTGGCCATAACGGGCGTTTTGCACCGCTGAGATCTGTCCGCGTCCGCCATATGAAATGCGGGCCTCGGCGATCTTGTCATAGTCGATTGTGTTGCTCACATTGATATCCGCCTGCCGGATGATGCCAGCGATACGCAGTTCGCGCAGTTCGGAGTTAACCTTGACCTCTTGGCGCCCGGCGATCACAAAATTGCCGTTTGGCAGGATTTGAATGATCAAGGCGGCCACCCGCAGCCGGATGTTTTCATTGCGGCGAATGGACCCCTGCCCGCTTGATTCCGAACTGCTTTCCAATTCGACAACCTTGCCGCTTTGGGTTGCTGTATCAAAATCGAGGATATCCGGATCAAGTTTTTCCTGCTTAGCCTCTCGGCTGCGGCCCGTCGCGTTTTGCAGTTGGGCGCGGTCGTTGATGTCGATCAGAACCGTGACCAGATCGCCGACTTCCTTGGCGCGGCGGTCCCGGAAAAAGCTGGTGGAATCGCTGGCCCAAAGGCTGGTTGCCTCGGCGCGTTGCGGTGCGGGCTTTGGTGTCATGGGCGGCATTGGCACGCTGATCCGGTTGACCTCGGCCATGTTATCGGGATCAAGCACTAGGTTTCCAACCGTCGGATTGCGGTTTTCAGAGATTTCCGAACAGGCCGCCAGCGCCGCAAGGGCGAGGCCAAGCACAAGAACGTTGCGCATAGAGGTCAACAGAGAGGAAGTGATATTCATTTTTCGACCTTTACGATCCCGTCGGCCGCGGCGATGGCGGAAATGGCTTTGTTACTGGAAAGATTAACAACCCGCAGTTCTTGTCCCGCATGGGCATCAGACATCGCCCGCCCACGCGCCGACAATTGCAAGCCGCCGTAGTTCAAAAGGATCTTAACCTTTTCACCGCGGGTAATGATGATTGGCGGAATGACCGAATGGCGCGGCACAGGACGCCCGGCAACCAACATCCGGCGCACTTGTTTGCCCACCAGTTCATTCGCGTCAAACAGGGCAAAGCTGCCGACCCGCTGCAACGGCAGTTCGACCAGCGTCAGGTCTTCTGGCCCGACAATTTCATCCGGCATGATCCGCCGTGACGGCACCGGCACTTCGACGGTCATGACCGCAACACCCCACACCCGTTGGGTTTCGCCATGTTCGGTAACAACATTTGCGATAAACTGGCCGGTCTGTTGATCCATCCAAAACTCTTGGATGAACTCACCTTCGTGGATCACACCCTTGGCCAGCCGCACATCAATGCGCCCATTGGCCGGAATAGCGCGGCCCATTTCGGCGGCGGCGCGTTCTTCGACCAGTTCCGTAACCGGAAGGGTCAATGCCTGTACCTGCGTCGCCCACAGCAAAACACAGGCCGCAAAGGCCTGTATCGTCAGTGTTTTCAACATGGAAAGGCGGGGCATCTAACTGGTCCTGTTATTTGATCTGGTTTGTGGTCTGCATGATCTGATCGGCGGTTTCGATGGCTTTGGAGTTCATCTCATAGGCTCGCTGGGCCGAGATCAGATCGGTGATTTGTTGCACAATATTGACGTTCGAATTTTCCAGATAACCTTGCCGGGTGATGCCGATGCCGGGCGATCCTGGGGTGGCTTCGACGGCCTCGCCAGAAGCGGTCGTCGCTTCAAGAAGGTTGTCGCCCACAGGCTTCAGACCGGCATCGTTGAGGAAGGTCGAGAATGTGATCTGGCCCAATTCTACTGGCACCGGATCATTCTCAACAAAGGCCATTACAACGCCTTCTTGGTTGATCTCCACGCTTTTGGTCAGCTCTGGCACAACGATGGCCGGCTCAACTTCGTACCCGTTCAATGTCACCAACTGGCCTTCGGCACTGAGCTGAAAATTGCCGTCCCGTGTATAGGCCAGCGATCCGTCCGGGCGGTTCACCACAAAATACCCACGCCCTTCAATCGCGATATCAAGCTGATTTTCGGTCTGGATCAAACCCCCTTGGGTGTTATGCCGGATCACACCTGCGGCCTGCACGCCAAGGCCCACATCGGTGCCGACGGGCCGGGCGGTGCCTTCTTCAGACGTCAGCGCCCCGGCGTTGTGCATAGACTGATAAATCAGATCCTGAAAGGCCGCCCGCCCGCTTTTGAAGCCGGTGGTATTGGCGTTGGCGATGTTGTTCGCGATCACGTCCACGTTGGTCTGCTGGGCCAACATGCCGGTTGCGGCGATGCCAAGTGCTTTCATGGTCTGCTCCTTTGCGCCGGTTAACCCGTGCGTCCTAGTCTCTGAATGGAAGTCTTGGTCAGGTTGTCGTCTTCGTTCATCAATTTAACCGAGTTTTCGTACGCCCGCTGAATGTCGATCAAACGGGTCATTTCCAGAACCGCCTCGACATTGCTGCCTTCGACAAATCCCTGTTTGATCTGCGCGTTTGTAGATTGTTGTGGGGCGGCGGCATCTTCAGGGAGTTGATACATGCCCCCGCCCAGAGGCAGCATGCGCGCCCCCTGCTCGATTGTGAGAACACCGATTGTGCCGAGGATCGCGCCCTCAGGATCGGTGATGGTGCCGCCATTTGTGATGCTGACGTTTTGCCCAACGTCATCGGGCAAAACCACGGGTCCGCCCCCTGCATCCAAAAGCGGCCTGCCCGCAGATGTTTTGAGTTGCCCGTCCACATCCACGACCAAACGGCCATGGCGGCTGTATCCGGTTTCGCCATTCTCCAGCTGGAACGAAAGCCAGCCTTCACCAGTCAATGCGATATCCAGAGGGTTGCCCGTTGGCACCAGGGCTCCGTCTTTCAGGTCCAGATAGGTGCCCCGGTCCAGAACAAAGCTCACCTCTTCGCCGCTGACCTCATGGCCGACGGATTCATACAGCGGCACAATGGTTTTGTAGCCAGCTGTGTTCGCGTTGGCGAGATTATGGGCGGTGACGTTCAAGCTCCGCTCTAGCGCAGTGGCCTGCGACAGCGAAACATTGCTGATGTTACTCATTTGGGCCTCCTACGGCGGAGCGAACGCCGAGGTTATCATTGGCATGGCAGTCTGTTGCAAAAACAAAATTTCACATCTACAAGAATAAGACAAGTTCTATTCTTTAACTCAAGAATAATTGCCGACAATGCCACGGATCAAGAACATCTTTGTCCTAACAGTTCTTGTCGCCTTTGGCGTACAGGGGTTTGCAGCTTCTGTGGACATGGCAGAACCAGAGCCGAAACCGCCCGCGATCCGCCATGAGGGCTGGCAGATGGAAATGGATCTGGCTTATTGGCAGACCGCAACCCTGCATGATGATCTCAAGGCAACGGTAGAGGCGCTTAGCGCGGCGCATGGCATGGAAAAGCAGGACGTCCTGCTCAATGCCGCCGAGCTATACTTGAGCCATATGTTGATCTACGAGGCCAGTTCCACATTAGAAGGGGTCACGCCGGAAACGGAACCGCAGAAAGTTCGCTACGCTGCCCTGACCCACGCGGCGCAATTGCTTGAGGGCACGCAGGTTGACGGGTTCGACGCCTCGCCGCTGATGGCAGAAGGCCGCCCCGACAGCCCGTTCTGGGCCAGCCTTCAGGCAATTGCCTCTGCCGATGTGCAAATGCTTGGCGCCAATATCAAGCCCAGCTTTTCCGGGCTGACCTACCAATCCCGCGCAGTGCTGCGTGCGATGCTGCCGGTGTTCACCGAAGCGGCGATCGAAACCCGCAACATGGATCACGCCAAGGCGGCGCTTGGATTGCTGACCGAACTGCCAGATCTGAACAACGCGCCGGTTGGGTATTTCCTGCGTGGCCGTGCGGCAGAGGTTGTCGGCGATGAACCCGGTGCGCTGGATGCCTATTTCGAAGCGGCAAAGGGTTGGGATCAATATGCCGCCCGTGCGCGGCTGGCGGTTGCGGATATGTCGTTGAAAAATGGCAGTCCCGGTGCCCTGCTCGCGGCCAAAAGTACCTTGACCGAAGGCGCGGAATCCTGGCGCGGCAACCGCTATGAGCTTGAGCTTCTCAAACGTCTGGCGCGGATTCATGATGGCCTTGGCGACGATGTGCAAGGATTGTTGGCCCGCGGCAAGTTGATCATGCGGTTTTCACATGTTCAGGAGGCCGAAACTGCAAAGCAAGAGGCCGCAGATCTGTTAGAGGCATTCTACCAAAAGGGCGCAGACGGGGCCTTGCCGCTTGGCCCATGGATCGATGTGCACCTCCAGTTCCTGCCGTTTTTCAGGACGCTCAATCAATTCCCCGGTCACACCGAAGATTTGGGGGATTTCCTGATGACCTTGGGCGCGACAGACCTTGCAGCACGAGAATACCGCCGGGCCATGGATCTGTTGAAGGATTCAAATGTGTCCCTCAGTGAGGCAAGAAAAGCGCGGGATGTGTTCCGGTTGCAGATGAAACTGGCCAAGTCGCAATTGCACGCAGGGTTAACCGCCGAGGCGCGGGTCACCCTGGATTTGATCAGCCCACCTGTTGGGACAACCGAAACTCAGGATCTGGCCAGCCTGCGGGCCAGAGTGTTGGCCGAAATGGGCGACAAACCCGCGTTTTTAGAGACGTCCATGCCGAAACCTTCTGCCGAATACTTGCGAAATCTTGGTCTGGTTCTGTCCGAAGAGGGCAAATGGGCCTCGTCCATCGATGTTTTTCAGCAACTATGGGAACGGTTTCCCAAGGAATTCTCGGTTAATGATGCCACGCATCTTTTGATTGCGGCCAATCGCACGGATCAAACAATGGCTATCGACAAGGTGCTCCGGGCTTTTCCCAGTCTGACGGAATCTAAGCCATTGATTAAGTTGGCTAAAAGCATTGATGCAGAAGCACCGCAATTGATGCCACTGCGGGCCGACACCGCGCAGCAGCGCTTGGACACCCTGAAAAATGCTTTTGAGAGCATCAAGGATTCCGGCATTTCACCTTGAAAACTGGGTCAGCTTCATGGCGCAACAAGTTTAAAAGCAAAAAGAAATTTCAATTCTTTAACTTTCCTTAAAACTTGACCGTGTAAGTCTTAACGTGAGGCAAGAACATAAAAAGATAAAAAGGTGATCCCATGAGTATTTCTAGCGCGCTCCAGACGGGCGTCAGCGGTCTGAAGGCAAACTCGACCGCCGTTGGCAGCATCTCAGAAAACATCGCGAACTCGAACACTGTCGGCTATCGCCGGGGCTTTGTTCATATGGTGACGACTACGGCATCCGGCGGCAGCGGAACCGGTGTTTTGTCGGTTGGTGCGCAGCAAGAGATTGATATTTCACGTTCGGGTGGCCTGATCTCGACCACGTCCTCTACGGATATGGCGATTGGCGGCGCGGGCTTCTTTGCGGTCTCGCAAAATCCGAACGAGACAGTTCTGACCAATTATATGCTGACCCGCGCGGGATCGTTCCTGCCGGATGAAAACGGTGATCTGAAAAACGCGGCCGGCTATTACCTTGCTGGTTTCCCCTATGATCTGGATGGCACCGTCGGCGCCGTGGACCGCAGTTCATTTGTGCAGATGGAAACCGTGAATGTTGGCAACATCAGCATCTCCGCTGGTGTGACCTCGACGATCTCTACATTTGGCAACTTGCCCTCGCAAGACACTGGTCTTGCCACACCCGGCGCGCCTTTCACCACCTCTTCCGAGCTCTTCACCAGCTTGGGCGAAAGCCAGCGGATCAGCTTCTCCTGGCAGCCAACCGCGACGTCCAACATTTGGGATCTGTCCGTCAACGACCAAAACGGTGACCCGCTTGGCACGGTGACAATCGAATTCAACGATTCCGGTCCGCAGGCCGGTGCCCCACTTAGCTATTCTGGGGTCACCTCTGCCGCTGTTGCGCCCGCTGCATTTACCTTTGATGCGGTCACTGGCACCGCAACGATCACATTGAACAATGGCACCACGCCGCAGGTAATCGAAGTGTCCTTGGGCGAGCCGGGCTCTTTTGACGGGATTACACAATTTGCCGGTGATTTCAGCCTGTCATTTGACCGCGACGGCTCAAGCGTGGGCGAATTGCTCCGCACTGAGGTCAACGACGAAGGCACATTGTTCGGCATTTTCGACAATGGTATGCGCCGCGCCCTCTATCAAATTCCGGTGGTATCCGTCGATAACCCCAACGGCCTGACCGAGGTGAAGGGCAATGCCTACAAGTTGTCTGGTGAGACCGGATCCTTCTCGGCCCTGATTGCAAACACTTCCGTTGTGGGCGGCATCAACTCCAACGCACTTGAGGCGTCCAACGTTGATATTGCTGAAGAAATGACCGACCTGATCAAAGCGCAACGGGCGTTTTCCACCAACGCCAAAGTGATCACAACCGTTGACGAACTGATGGACGAAACCACAAGGCTGAAACGATAATCCAGCCCTGATGCCGGAGTAAGATATGAGCCTGACAGGTGCGCTCAACGCAGCGACAGCCGGGTTAACCACCACCCAAACGCTGTCGCGGGTCGCGGCCGACAACGTCGCCAACGCCATGACGCCGGGATACGTCCGGCGGCAGGCGTTGCTGGTGACACCGAGCGGCGACCCCAGCGGCGTGCTTGTCGGCGAGATCCGGCGCGAAGTGGACGTGTCGTTGCAGCGAATGTCGCGCCTCGAAAGCGGCAAGATGGCACGCCATCAGGCGGTTCAGGAAGGCCTGCGCAGCTACACCGCATATCTTGGACAGCCGGGCGATGGCACGTCTCCAGCGGACAAATTTTCATCTTTTCAGAACAGCCTGACCACTCTGGTCAATATGCCCTCTTCCACCGGCGCACAAACCGGCGCGATTTTGGCAGCCGAAGATCTGGCCCTGTCCATTCGCGGCGCGGCAACAACGCTTGGCACCACAGCCAGCGAAGTGGACATGGAGATCCGCTATGAGGTCGCAGACCTCAATCAGGCGCTGTATCAATTGCGAGAGTTGAACATCCAGCGGCGAGATTTCCTGCCCGGCACGATGGAAACCGCGCAATATGATGAACAGATTGATGGCGTGCTGGACCAGATTTCCCAGATCGTGGATATCCGCTCAACCGTGTCTTCAAACGGCACAGTCAGCATCTATACCGTAAGCGGCGCCGCCTTGGTCGAGGGTGATTTTGTCCAAGACGTTACCTTTAACGCGGGCGATGGCACGTTGATGGCCGGCACGCAGGACATCACCCCGTTCAAGGACGGCGTGCGCGGCATTCAGCACGGCAGTCTGGTGGGACTTTCAGAGCTCAAGCGTGACGTGATCCCTCGTTTCAAATTGCAACTGGATGAATATGCACGCGGGTTGATGCAAACCTTCGAAAGCGCCGATGCCTCCCTTGGGCCAGGGCAGCCGGGCCTGTTTACGGACAACGGGATTGCCTTTGATGCGGTCAACCTTGATGGGTTGGCAAGCCGTATCCGCGTCAACGATTTGGTTTCTGTCGGTGGCAGCGCCGAAGTGTGGCGCATCCGTGATGGGCTGGGCGCCGCCGCACCGGGCGCAGCGGCGGATTCAACTCAGATCTCGGCTTTCATTACGTCCCTGTCGACTCCTGTCGGCGCGGATCCCGGCACGGGCATTCCAACCTTGGTCACATTGATCGACTTTGGGGCCGAAATGGTGACCATGCAGGCGTCAGAACGCGCACGGGCAGAAAACAACTACAACGCAGCCAGCTCTGCGGCCGAGGTCGTGATGTCCGCCCGCCGCAATGCAGAAGGCGTGAACATCGACGACGAGATGCAACAATTGATGCTGATCGAACAAAGTTACGCTGCCAATTCCAAGATCCTGACCACGGTGTCTGAAATGATCGACACCCTGATCGCAGCCGTGTGAGGAAAACGCGATGACATTTCGGGTCGGCAGTCTTTCGACGTTGCAGTTTAACATGTTCAACCGCCGCAATGTGCAAAACACGACGCTGGCGTTGCAACGCGCCGGTCAAGAGGTCTCGACCGGGCGCAAGGCGGATATCTACGCCGATCTTGGCCCGCGGTCCGCCTCGGTGATGAAACTGCGCGCCCGTGAGGCCGACACGCAAACCTATATGCAATCCAACGCGGTCTTGGGCAGCAAGCTCGAGGCGATGATGACCTCTGTGGATTCTGTGCGCGGGCGCATTCAATCCGTGCTGGAGGTGACCTTGTCCAACGCAACCCGGCCCCAAAACGGTGCAGAAGTGTTGCAGCGCGAGGCCCGCGCCGCACTGGAAAGCCTGGTTGCGACCATGAACACCAGCTACAACGGCGATCACCTGTTTTCGGGGCTCAATTCAGATGTCCCGCCCCTGATGCGTTGGGATCAAACCAATCCCGCCACCAGCCTTTCGCCCGAAGACGTTCTGGCCGATCTTTTCGGCGCTGGCCCGACCGATGCAGCCTCGGCGACAGCTATTGCGGATGCCATTGATGCGGCGTTTGACTCTGCCGATTTGGGCGACCCGAACCGCGATTTTGAGGCGACGTTCTACAACGGCTCGCCCGAGCTGGACGGTGGTGGCTCGCCCACCAAACAGGTAAACGCATGGGTCAATACCGGCCAGGAAATCGTCTATGGCGTGCGCGCCAATGATGAGGCGTTCCGCGAGGCATTCAAAGGGCTTGCCATGTTGGCGACCACGGATATCAGCACCATGAATGAAGCCGCCTATGGCACCTATATGAACCGGGTTGTCGAAGCTTTGACCACCGGTCAAGAAGGCATGTTGGACGCATCTGCACGGATCGGCTTTAACCAACAGATTGTCGAAACCACGCAATCCCAATTGGTGGATCTGTCGCTGGTTCAGCGCACTCAGATCTCTCAATATGAAAGTGTTGATCCCTACGAGGCGATCACGCGGATGCAGAACCTCGAAAACCAGCTTGAGGCAAGTTATCAGGTCTCCGCCCGGCTGAGCGGTCTGTCGATCCTGAATTTCCTGCGCTGATCAGATCACCTGAGACATCTGCTCGGGAGAGCTAAGCTTGTAGCCTCGCCCATGCACAGTCTCGATATATTGCCAACCGCTGTCCGCCGCCATGGCGATCTTCTTGCGTAGCTTGCAAATATAGACGTCGATAACCTTGTCGAACGGCTGATCTATGCTTGCACCATAAACAGCGTCATAGATCGCATCCTTGGAAATCACCTTGTTGGAGTTTAGCGCAAGGTGTTGAAACACCGAATGCTCGCGCTTGGACAGCTTGATCCGGCTGCCAGACACGATCGGATCGCGGCCATCAAAGAATGCGGTCAATTCACCGACCACAACACTGTCAGCGGCATGCCCGTGGAACCGGCGAATGATCGAATTGGTCCGCGACAGCACCTCAGTGCCACGGATCGGGCTGACGATCACATCGTCCGCGCCAAGATTCAAAAGCTCTGATGTGTCTTGTGCGTTGCGGAAGTCTCTGAAAACAATGATAGGATTCTCGCAACCGGCGCTGCGCAATGCGCGAATATGCTGGCGCAGGTCGTTGCATTCCCCCAGCAATACCGCGCGGGTTTCATGGCCCGGCTGCACCAAGGATGCCAACCCATTTACAAAAAATTCTTCGGTCACAAACTGCGGCTCAATGCCAACGCTGCGCAGTTCTGATGTCAGGCCGGCACATCGTTCCTGTCGCTGCTCGAATACATAGACGCGCATCTGCCTGCCACCTCACCTTATTTTTACTTATCCTTGATTGTTAGCAAGTAAAGATTTTCCATACAATGATTAAATATGGTTTTACCTTGCAATTTACCCAGCTTTAAGAAATTCTATACAAGTATAAATTACCTGTTCTTGACCCCTGGGATGTTGCCGGACACCGCAACATAGAAAGCATGATGCAAATGAGGCCTATGATCCGCCAGCTTGGCGCCGCTGTTCTGGCGGTGGCCATTGGGCTTTCGGGCGGCACCGCTCAGGCCGAAGTGCGCATAAAGGACATCGCCAATTTCGAAGGCGTCCGCGAAAACCATTTGATCGGTTATGGGCTGGTTGTGGGTCTGCTTGGCAGTGGGGACAAGCTGAACTCAAGCCCGTTCACCCGCGAATCCATTCGCGGCATGTTGGAACGGTTGGGCGTGGCCAATTTGGATGGTGCGGCGTTAAAAACCAAGAATACTGCCGCGGTTATGGTCACCTCGAAATTGCCGCCCTTTGCACGGCGCGGCTCCCCGATCGACATCACCGTTTCCTCCCTCGGTGATGCGACCAGCCTGCGCGGCGGGACGCTTTTGGTCACTCCTCTGACCGGGGCGGATGGTGCGGTTTATGCCGTCGCGCAGGGTGCGGTTGCCACGTCCGGCTACCGTGTGGACGGCAACGCCGCAAGCATCGTCGAAGGCGTGCCAACCATCGCAAAGATCGAAAATGGCGCCATCGTCGAGCGCGAGATTGATTTCAACTTGTTCCAGCTCGACAGTGTCCGCATCGCCTTGCACAACCCGGATTTCACCACCGCGGCCCGTGTTCATGACGCCATCGAAGGCCGGCTTGGCAACGGGTCGGCCGAGGTGCTCGATTCCGGCACGGTAGAAGTGTGGATCGGCGGCAAAGGCAATGTGCCCGATACGATGATGACCGTCGAAAACCTGACAGTGACCCCCGATACAATCGCCCGCGTCGTGGTGGACGAAAAGTCAGGCACGATTGTCATGGGCGCAGATGTCCGCATTGGGCAGGTCGCGATCAGCCAGGGCGGTTTGACGGTACGCATTCAGGAAAACTTTAACGTCAGCCAGCCCGGCCCGGTCAGTGTTGGTGGTGGCACGGCGGTGATCACCGGCGCCCCGATTTCCATCGGCGGATCAACAGTGGTTGTCCCTGAAACAGAAATCGACATCGCCGAAAGTGATGGCAGCTTTACCATCCTGCGCGGCGATGTGAGTTTGGAAGAGTTGGTGAACGGGTTGAACGCCATCGGCGTTGGCGCCCGCCAGACCATCGCCATTTTGCAAGCGATCAAGGCGGCCGGTGCCCTGCACGCAGACCTGGAGATCATCTGATGACCGGACCAGTTGACCTTCCAATCCCCCCGCTTTTGGCCGCAAAAGCAGCGGCGCAAACGCAAACATCAAAGACCGACCAGACCGCCAAAGACTTCGAAGCGGTGTTCTTGACGCAATTTGTAGACGAGATGATGAAAACCACCGGTGCAACGGCTTTTGGCGGTGAGAAACAGGCCGAGATGTGGCGGTCATTCATGTCCGAGGCGGTCGCAAAAGAATTGGTTGAACAAGGCGGCTTGGGCCTGTCTGCCAATGTCAGTCAGATGATCAATGCCTACACCACCGGCAGCAGCGCAGTGAAAGGGTCCAAACCATGAATGCTCCCAAAAAATTTCGCTTTGGTGAACGCATGGATGCGCCTGCACAGGGTGGCACGGCAAATCAGATGCCCTTGACCCAGCAGGACGAACAGAACCTCGATGATTATGTTGGCAAAATCAAAGAAACCGTCACGATCCTGCGCAACGAGATCACCGCAATCAAAAACGGCGAGCTGGAAGTGGTGAGCAATGTCTTTGATGAAAAGTCCAAAGTGCTCAAATGGCTCGAACTGCGCACGCCGCTGGTTGAACCCTTCCTGAACCATGAAGCGGCGAAGAAACGCAATCTCAAGGAACATTTGGCGGAACTGAAGAGATTTATTGAAGAAGATGATGCGATGTTGTCGCGCATGGCCGTAGCGGCTCGTACCATCCTGCGGGAAGTAGAAAAAATCACCAATCGCAACGGGTTAGGTGGTGTTTATGGCAAGTCGGGGCGCAAGTTATCGGATGCGCCGAAAGGCAAAATGCGGATTGATCAGGAGTTTTGATCGGTTCCATCTGCAAAAACGCGAAAATTTAACCCTTCGTTAACCCTGTTCTTTAGATACATTGTGTTGGCGCAAAAGCCAGCTGTCAGACAGAAGTCTGAACAATCGGTCAGAAGACCGATAAAATATGAGAAATGAGGAGAGCAGTCATGTCGTCCATTCTCACCAATAATTCCGCAATGGTGGCACTTGCCACGCTTAACGATGTTAACCGTGGCCTGAACGAGACCCAGTCTCGCGTGTCCACCGGTTTGCAAATTCGCTCCGGTAAAGAAAACGCCGCCTACTTCGCCATCTCGGAAACGATGAAGGGCGACAGCGGCATGTTCAAAGCCATCAACGAAGGTATGACAGCAACGAAAAACTCCGTTGCAACCGCCCGTCTTGGTGCCGAAACAGTCAAAGATCTGGCAAACCAGATGGTTGAACGTATCGCGTTCGCACAGAGCGATGGCATCAACAAAGCTGACGTTCAAACCGAACTGGACGCCTTGGCAGACAACATGCAGTCGGCAATCGACCAAGCGACATTCAACGGTGACGACCTTGTTGGCGGCGCCGCCGCTGCCGTGACGGTTGTGACCGGTGTGTCCCGTGCAAGCGGTTCCTTCGCGACCACGTCGATCACTTTCAACTCTGTTGATCTGCAGGCCATTCAAACCGCGCTTGCGGCTGTTGACGTGACCGATACGACCACCACGATGGAGGCAAAACTGGCTGTTGGCGAAGGCCAATTGGCAGCGTCGATCACAGCCGCAACATCGCTGGGCGTTACTGAAAACACCCTCGAAGGCCAGATGCAGTTCCTTGACAGCCTGACAGACACACTGGATTCCGGTGTATCCTCGATGGTTGACGCGGACATGGAAGAAGAAGCCGCACGTTTGCAGGCCTATCAGGTACAGCAACAGCTGGCCACGCAGTCCCTCTCGATTGCGAACCAGGCGCCGCAGAACATCTTGAGCTTGTTCCGTTAATCGGCATTCGCCGAAATGAATTGATGCGCCCGGCTTGATCGGGCGCATCTCACCTCCATGATCTTCCCTTGATCCTAAACCGGCCACCTGTCGCACCAGTGGCCGGTTTTTCAATGCGCCGGCTGTTGTTGTGCGATCTCTGCGGCTTGCTGACGTTCCGCCTCTTCAAAATAGGCCTTCAAAGGGTCTTCAATCCCTGCCTCAAGGATCATCCGGTACAGCTCTGCAAAGCTTTGGCTGGCGGCTGTCATCTCCCCGCGTCTTTGAGACAGAAACGGGCTGGCGGTCTGGAAAAACCGGATCGCCTCATCCGTCGAAGGGTCGGATCCCTCCTTGTAAGCGCCCAAACGGATCAGGTCTTCCATATCGGCATAGCGCCCCAATGCCTTTCGCGCGGCTTTGGTGATCTCGAACTCCTCGGGCGAATGACATCCTGGCAGCATCCGCGACAAGGATCGCTGAATATCAACCGCCGGAAACCGCCCCTGTTCTGCAATCCGCCGATCCAGAACCAGATGCCCGTCCACAATACCGCGCACCGCATCCGCGATGGGCTCATTCATATCATCACCGTCAACAAGCACCGTATAGAGGCCGGTGATGTCCCCCTCACCTGCCCTGCCCGGCCCCGCCCGCTCAAGCAGATGCGGCAATTCGGAAAACACCGATGGAGGATAGCCGCGCAGCGTTGGCGGTTCGCCCCGCGCCAGCCCGATCTCCCGCTGCGCCATCGCAAAACGGGTCACGCTGTCCAGCAGCAGTAGAACCTGCAAGCCCTTGTTTTTAAAATGCTCGGCAATCGCAGTGGTGGTCAAAGCCGCCTGCTTGCGCAGCAATGGCGCCTCATCCCCGGTGGAGACAACCACCACGGCCCGTGCCATGCCTTCCTCGCCCAGATCCTCTTGAATAAACTGCTGCACCTCGCGGCCACGTTCGCCGATCAACCCGATCACAATCACATCCGCATCGGTGTTTCGGGCCAGCATCGCCATCAAGGTCGATTTGCCCACACCGGACCCTGCAAAAACCCCCATGCGCTGGCCCTGACAAATCGGCGTAAAGACATCCACACATTTGATCCGGGTCTCTAACTTGTCGCCCACTTGCTTGCGCTCGAACGCGCCGGGGGGCTGGGCCGCGCGGGTGGATTTGCGCCGCGGTCTGGGCAGGCGCGAATAGCGCGACAAGGGCCGGCCAAGCGCATCTACCACCGAACCGATCCAGCTTTCGTCAGGGTAAATCAGATCATCGTGTTCGATCAGTTCCACTGGGTCGCCAACGGCAACACCATCCCAACTGCCAAAAGGCAGCAGGCAGAGGTCTGATCCTTGCGCGCCGACAACCTCGCCATCAATCACGCCCTTGCGGCTGCGCACCCGGCAGCGGCTGCCAATTCCGGCCACCGCTTCCAATCCGCCCACGGTCAGGGTCAAGCCAACGATGCCCTTCACGCCCCCAACCATCCGCGCAGCCGAGGATGAATAGACAGCGTCCTGTAACTTGGAAAACGTTGACATCAGGATTTAATCCTTTCTTAATCTTTCTATCCTTGGTATATCTCAAGAATAAATAATGAGTCTATGATGAATACTGAACCAACCTCACTCTTTGATCTCGCACCCAAGCGGCTTCAGTGGCTGGCGACCCGCCAGAAGGTTGTCTCGGAGAACATCGCAAACGCCGATGTCTCGGGCTACCGGGCGCAAGACACGCAAAGCTTTGCCAGTTACCTCGCGGATGCCAGCGGGCGCGGCATCCTGCCGGATGCCAAAGTCACCGAAGCGGACGTGGGCTGGGGCATGGATATGTCTGGCAACAACGTCGTGCTGGAAGAGCAGATGATGGAAGCCAACGCCAACTCAGGCCAATTCAAGATCGCGGCCAACCTCTACCGCAAAGCACATGAGATGCTCTATGCCGTGGCCGGCCGCCGCTGAACATAAGGAACGCGCGCAATGGATCCTTTAAGAAGCATTTCCGCCACCGCCGCCAGCGGCATGCGAGCCCAGTCCGAGCGGTTGCGGGTGGTGTCCGAGAACGTTGCGAACTCCACCACCACCGCGCAGGAGCCGGGCGGCGACCCGTATCAGCGCAAGACCATCAGCTTTGAATCCACAACAGATCAGCGCACTGGCGCGGCCATTGTGAACTTGTCTGACATTAGCCTTGATCAAAGCCAGTTCCGGATGCGGTTTGATCCCTCCCACCCGGCGGCGGATGAGAACGGGTATATCAAGCTACCCAATGTTAACCCGTTGATTGAAATGAATAACATGCGCGAAGCCGCCCGCAGCTATGAGGCTAACCTGTCGATGATGGAAAACGGCCGCGAGATGCGCCGCCTCTTGGTTGATCTGTTGAAGTAAGGGGGAACGATGTCAGATTTCTCATCCGTCCGCGCCGCTTACGTCCAGTCCGCCTATAGCAAGGCCGCCGAATCCAAATCCGGCCCAAAAGACGCGGCAACGATAGATCCGTCAAGCGAGGCCGGCAGCTTTTCCCAGATGGTTTCAAACGCGGCAACCCAAGCCGTTGAAACCGTGCGCACCGGTGACAGCATGGCCATCGCTGGCCTCACCGGGCAGGCCGGACTGCAACAAGTTGTCGAGGCAACGATGGCGATGGAAAGCACGGTGCAGGTTTCTGTCGCCCTGCGGGACAAGCTGGTCGAGGCCTATCAGGACATCATGCGCATGCCGATTTAACGGCAAGCAAACGCAACACAGACTTAGGGACAGGTCGTGGATTCAGTCACCACTTACGAGGTTATCCGGCAGACCATCATGACGACGCTGATCTCATCGGCGCCCGTCCTGATTGTGGCCTTGGCCGTCGGTTTGGTGATCGCGTTTTTCCAGGCTTTGACGCAGATCCAGGAGATGACGCTGACCTTTGTTCCCAAGATCGCAGCTATCTTTGTGACCTTGGCCCTATCCTTGCCGTTCATCTTTTCCACCCTCCTGCAATTGTCAGATCGCATCTTTGATCTGATCAGCAACGGAGGTGTGTGATATGCGCCGTTTGATCGCAGCTGCCTTTGGTTTGTGCCTGATCGCGCAGACATCTTTGGCAACGGAGCAAAACCCATGGGCCGGGTTTTATCGCCTGTTGTCCCCCAACGCTCAAAACACCCCGTACCCAACAACCTTTTGCCTGTCTGCCATTCTGGACGCGCAGGTGCGCTACGACATTCCGAACAACCTGCTTTTGGCCATCGGCCTGCAAGAAGCCGGGCGGCGCGTCAACGGGGAGCTGACGGTCTGGCCCTGGACCGCGAATTACGATGGCGAAGGGGTGTTTTTCGGCAGCAAACAAGCGATGGAAGCCTGGGTTCGGCAGAAACAGGCGGATGGCGCCAGTTCGATTGATGTGGGCTGTATGCAGGTCAACCAGAAATGGCACGGGCAACATTTTGCCTCTCTCGAAGACGCAGGCGATCCGGAAACCAACGTTGATTATGCCGCGCGTTTTTTGCGGGCGCTTTACGCCGAGACCAACGACTGGTGGGACGCCGCAGGCCGCTATCATTCTTCTACGGATACCTACAAAGACATCTACCTGAGAAAACTATCTCATAATCAAGAGCTTGCAGAGACGCACCTTGCTCAGTTCACGCAAGAGGTGCGCTTTGGTCAGTCACAGGCGCCTGAGGCCCGCCCCGCCCCAACCATGGGCTGGAGCGCGGACATGACCGGCACTGGCGCAACCCAAATGAACGATTCACTCTCAATCTATTCCGCCCTGCCGATCCAGCCGATCCTCCCTGCATATAGCGAGGTGAACTGAAGCCATGGCAACCCCCGACACCAACGTCACAACCGGTCGCCCGATCATCAGCTTTGCCCGCCTCGGGCACAGCAACCGCGACATCGGCTTTGCCATTGGCGTTGTTCTCATTCTCGCGATGCTCTTTGTGCCACTGCCGCCCGTCCTGCTGGATGTGGGGCTTGCGGTCTCGCTGTCGCTGGCGGTTTTGATCCTGATGGTGTCTTTGTGGATCGGTGCGCCGCTTGAGTTCAACTCTTTCCCAACCCTGCTGCTTGTGGTCACGATGCTGCGGCTGGCGCTCAATGTCTCATCGACCCGCCTGATCCTCAGCGAGGGGCATAACGGCCCCGGCGCGGCGGGCAATGTGATCGAAGGTTTTGCCAATTTCATCGTCGGCGGTGATTTTGTCATCGGGATTATTGTCTTTGCTATCCTTGTGATCATTAACTTTATCGTCATCACCAAGGGGTCCACCCGGATTGCCGAAGTGGCTGCGCGGTTCTCTCTGGATGCGATGCCGGGCAAACAGATGGCGATTGACGCCGATCTCGCCGCCGGTGTGATCAGCGATGAAGAAGCCAAAGTGCGCCGTAAAACCGTTGAAGAAGAAAGCTCGTTCTTCGGCGCCATGGACGGTGCCTCCAAATTTGTGCGCGGTGATGCGGTTGCTGGTCTGATCATCACTTTGATCAACGTCTTTGGTGGTATCCTGATTGGCATGATGACCCATGATCTGAGCATCGGTCAGGCGATGAGCAATTACACTGTGCTGACCATCGGTGACGGGTTGGTGACACAGATCCCGGCGTTGATCGTGTCCCTGGCCGCCGGTCTTTTGGTGACCAAAGGCGGCACCCATGGCGCGGCCAACGAGGCGGTTCTGGGACAGCTCAGCAATTTCCCAAAGGCGCTTTATATGGCGGCGGGGCTGACATTCTGCATCGGTTGGTTGCCCGGCTTTCCGCTGGCGGTTTTTGTGCCTCTGGCCGCAGGGATGGCCGGGTTTGGCTATATCATGCAACAACAGGCGAAAGAACACGCGGCCCGTGAGGCACTGGTCGAAGAGGACAGCAAAGCGCCCAGTGAAACCGCCGAAGATCCGCTGGCAGATATGCTGCGGGTCGATGATGTGCGGCTTGATCTGGGCACTGCGCTGGTACCGATGATCACAACCGTCAACGCCGCTCTGCCCGGCAAGGTCAAAAGCCTGCGGTCTCTGTTCATCAAGGATTTCGGTTTTGTCCTGCCGCCCGTCCGGATCAAGGATGATGCCGACTTGCCTGCGGGCACCTATTCGATTTCCTTGCAAGGGGTCGAGGCGGCCCGCGGCGAGGTTGATCCGATGATGATGATGGTCATCAACCCATCGGGTGGCGACATTGATCTGCCCGGCAAACGCACCCGCGAACCAACATTTGGCCTTGAGGCGATCTGGGTGGATGAGGCCCGCGCCTCTGAGGCAGAGCTGATGGGCATGACGGTTGTGGATCCTGAAAGCGTGATCACCACCCATCTGACCGAAGTGATCAAGGAACATATGCCCGAGATCCTGACCTATGCCGCCGTGCAGGATCTGATCGAAGGACAGGACAAGGATTACCAGAAACTACTGTCCGACAGTTCCAACAACAGCCCCGCCGTTATGCTGCAACATGTGTTGCAGGCGCTGTTGGCAGAACGTGTGTCGATCCGCAATCTGCCCAAGATCATCGAGGCCGTGGCCGAGGCCAGCGCCAATACCAAAAACATCCGCACCGTGATCGAACATGCGCGCGGCAAGCTGTCGAAACAGATCTGTCAGTCGCTGGTCGATGCGCAGGGTTACGTGCCGGTGATCAATCTTGGCGGCGAATGGGAACGCGAGCTGGTCAATTCCATCTCGACCACAAATGGCGAGGATACCTTTTTGATGTCGCCGTCACGGGTGCAGGAATTTGTGTTGGCGATGCGCAAGGAGATTCAGAAATTCTCCTCTGCCGACGAATGGCCCGCAATTCTGGTCACCCCGCAGGCGCGGCCCTATGTCCGGTCGATCCTGGAACGGGTCAGCCCGATGACACAGGTGATTTCCCACAACGAGGTCCACCGCAAAGCGTCCCTGCGCACGGTCGGCACCGTCGGGCAATGACCGATGTCGCTTGACGCCTTTGTCACCTCTCTGGTCCTGTCCTATCTGGTAGTTTTTGCACGCCTCGGCTCTGCCCTGATCTTTATGCCCGCCTTTGGCGAAGTACAGATCCCGATCAGGGCGCGTTTGTCTTTTGCGCTGGTGCTTTGCGCTGCGTTACTACCCATCACCCCGGTGCAGGCGGCCATGCCAGATGATCCGGTCGCCCTTGCCTTGATGCTGGGTGTCGAGGTGACGATTGGTCTTTGGATCGGGCTTACCGCACGGATTTTGCTGTCCGCCTTGCAGTTTGCCGGTTTTCAGGTGGGTCAGGTCTCTGGTCTGGCCAATGCCTTTGGCCCGTCCTTCGGATCATTCGAGGGGGCAACGATGGTCGCCACATTGATGCTGATCAGCGCGGTTGCCATGATCTTTATCACCGATACCCATCACATCATCCTGCGGGCCTTGCTGTCGAGCTACGAGATGTTCCCCCCCGGCCAGATCATGCTGGAAGATATGACCGATCAACTGCTGAAGGCCGCCGGCCAAAGCCTATATATCGGCACCGCCGTTGCCGCGCCGTTCTTTGTCATGGGTGTTGTGCTGAATCTTGGCATGGGTCTGGCCAACCGGATGATGCCACAATTGCCGGTCTTTTTTGTTGCCGCCTCCCTCTTAATCGGCGCTGGCCTGCTTATTCTTGCGATTTCCATGCCGGCCCTGCTCGATTTTTTCATATCGGAGTTTCAGGATTGGCTTGTTGGCTTTAAGCTCTGACACATGGCTGAGAACAACGACAGCACAGAAAAGACGTTAGAACCCACCGAAAAGCGTCTGCAAGATGCGCGGCGCAAGGGGGATGTGCCGTCTTCCAAAGAGACCGGCAATATGGTGGCGGTCATCGCGCTTTTGGGGATCACCGCACTGGTTCTGCCTTTTCAAACACCAAAAGTTGTCGGCGCCTTGACCGCGCTGATTGAACAAGCCTCCAGCCTGACAGTTGCCACCGGTGATCCGGGCCTGACCCGCCTTGGCCAGATCATGGGTGATTTCTTTCTCACGCTGGCCATTGCTGTTGCGCCACTGTTTGGCATCTTGCTGGTCGGCGGTTTGATCGGTGCGGCCATTCAGGGCGAAACCGTGATCGCTTTTGATCGCATCCAACCCAAACTGTCGAAAATCTCACCTCGCGAAGGCTTCAAAAGGTTGTTCTCCGCCAACTCCTTTGTCGAGTTTCTCAAAAGCATCATCAAGGTTTTTGCTGTTGGGGCGATGGCCATCTGGATCACCAATCAAGCAGTGCGGGCGATTTGGATGACATCCGGCTTTATCCCCGAATTTCTGCCCGGATATCTGGTGAATGCTGCTGGCAAACTGTTGTTGGCGGCTGCTATTTTTCTCGTGCCTCTGGCGATCGCCGACATCCTGTGGCGCAGGTTCGATTGGCGCCGCAAACAACGGATGAGCCAGAAAGAACTGCGCGACGAGATCAAGGAAAGCGAAGGGTCGCCCGAAATTCGCGGCAAACGCGCCCGCCGCCGCCGCGAGCTGTCGCAGCAGCGGACCATCGCCGTGGTGCCAATTGCCGATGTGATCCTCGCCAACCCGACCCATTTTGCAGTGGCGCTGAAATATGACCCGATCACGGATGTCGCCCCGATCTGTATCGCCAAAGGTGCCGATCACTTGGCCCACCGCATCCGCGAGGTGGCGTTTGAAAACGAGATTCCCGTGGTCGAGAACAAACCGCTTGCGCGTCTGCTCTATGATACGGTCGAGATTGATCAGCCGGTGCCGGTTGAACATTGGGAGATCGTCGCCGAGATCATCAGCTTTGTCTTTGATCGCAAAAACAACAAACCGCACAAGATCCCGGATGGTTCGACCCTGCAAACCAGCCTGAACTGACCTTACTTGAGCTTGATCCCGACCAGATCCTGATCGCCCGGCAATTGTGACCGTTCCAGAATGATCTTTGACACCGCCCGCGCCCGCACTGGTGAAACCTTGGCAAGGATCGGGGCCGCGGATCTTGGGTTCATCGTGCCAAGCACCATCACAGTGGTCTCAATATCCAGATCGTCCATGATCCGCGCAGCATCCGCTGGTTTCATGTTTTTGTAAAAGTCGATCAACCGGTTCAAATCATCGGTCTTGTTGGCTTCAATTCGGCCCAAAAGTGCCTCGATAGAGGCTTGCAACTCTGTCAGTGACCCCTTTTCAATTGCCAACCGTTCCCGCGCCAATGCCAATTCGGCCTGGCGGTCCAGAACTTCCTGCTTTTGCAGCTCTACCAGCTCGCGTTCGCGGGCCAGTGACCGCAACACATCTTCTGGCGCTTCGCATTCGCTGCCGCCCATCGGCAGATCGGCCACCAGCGGCGGAACGTCCTTTGCCGGCTCGGGCGCCGCGTCTTTCTTTTCTGCCGCCGCGGTCTGAACAACGGCTACATCCTGTACCGGATCAACCGTGTTGAACATCGGCAGCTCGGGAAATGACATCGCCGCCTTGGCAAACAACGTCAGCCCCAAACCACCCAAAATCACCTTACCGCTCAGCAGTCGCAGCATGGATCAGACCCTCGCCGTTGAAGAGGTTTCAAAGAACTTGCGCACCAGATCTTTCTTGTCACGCATCACCCGCAGGCCCGGCACTTCGGGCGCGTCGGATGGTGCACGGCGGCTGGAGAATGCCGCCTCAACCGGTGTGTCGGGCACCGCCTTCACTTGCGGCTCCTGAACCTGCTCTGCCACTTCGATGTTCTCGCGCATCAGATGCACGGAATGCTCGGTCTTATCCACCGCCGAGGAAAACTCATTCACCAATGGCTCCAGCTCCTTGAGCGTTGCCATCAGTTGCCGCACCTTGCGCGACACCGAATAGCCATAGGCAATGCTCCCCACCAGCAGCACAATGATCACACCATCAATTATCGTCGCCATCATTTTCGGGCACCTCCAAAGCTGAGAGTTTTTCTGTAATTTGCACGGCCACAAAGCCGTTGTTGCGTTTGCCAAGGGACACTTTGAACATCGGCGCATCGGCACAGGTCATGATCGCGTCTTGCCCCTCTTCGATCCCGAATTCCACGGTATCACCGGGCTGCCATGCCATAATTTTCTGTATCGGGATCGCCTCCTCGGCCATCACCACTTCCAATTCCATATGTGCCCGTTCAATCTGGTCGCTGATCAGATCCTGCCAGACATTCTGCGCCTGACCGCGATCACCAAAATAGATCTTTCCCAGATCCGGGCGGATCGGCTCAAGCGCGTCATAGGGGATAACAACGTCCAAAACCCCGGCATGCCCCGCCATCGCAACGGAAAGTTTCATCCGCGCACAAAGGGCCGAATGTTTGGCCACACTGGCCGCGTCCGGGTCTGTATCCACGCGATCAAGCTCAAGCGCGGCTTTGCCAACCACGGACAAAGCCCGTTGAAGTTCCGCCAGAATGGCCGCTGCCAGACGTTCGCCAAAGGCCAGCTCAATAGCGGTATATTCATCGCCGTCGTCATCGTTGATCTGCTTGGCGGTCCCGCCCAACATCAGCTCAACCGATGTCATGAACAACGTCCGGTCAATCGCCAGCATGATCTCCCCTTCAAAGGGATGGCCGGTGCCCACCGCCAACAGCGCGTTTTGCGGCAACCCTTCGATGATCTGGCCCATCGGAATATAATCCAGCTGCACCAAAGACGCCTCGCACAGTGACCGCATCAAATCAGGAAAAGCGACCGAGATATTTTCGACCAAACGTTCCCCGATGATGTCGAGCATCGGCAAACGGTCGAACGTGAAATCCGACAGGCGGATAATCTCATCAATGAGATTGTCCTCTTCGGCTTCGACCTTTTCCTCTGCCAGTGCTTGATTCACCGCTGCATTCCTTACTGAACAATCAGATCTTTGATGAGAATTTCCTGCGGCAGATCACTGCCCGCCGCCGCCCGCGCCCGTTTGAGCAATTCTGATTTTACAAACAACAGGCCCGCCATCCCGCGCACATCAGCCTCAGTCAGCCCGCGCAGGTAGGAGTTGAACAGATCCCGCATGAACGCCTGGCGTTCTTCCATAACCTCGGATGCGCCCTCTTCTGGTCTGTAGGCCACCACCAGATTAACCTTGAGAAAGGCCCGTGTCGGCGCGCCGTTGACATCATAACCTTCGATGTTGGTCAGCATCTCGCCAAAATCCAGCAAGCCGCTGTCATGGGTGGCCTCACCATGACCACCTTCATCCTTGGCCTTCAGCGCCTCGGCCTTTTCGGCCTCATGCCCGTCTTTGGCCAGTGGATCAGTGATGCCATTGCCTTTTTCGGCGTGATCATCCTTGCCCTCTTTGCCATCCTCCATGTCCTCGCCGAGCGCCTCGTCTTCATCCTTGTACTCGGGCTCATAGGCTTCGGCGTCTTGCATGTAGGCCATCCGCGCCAGGAAAAAGCCCGCGCCAAGCGACACCAGGCAAAACAACATGGCCGCCACGAGCATCTTCTTCGAACCTTTGGGCTTGGCCTCCGGGGCATCCCCCTCAGCCGCCTCCTCTGGTTTGCGCTTTTCTTTTGCCTTGCCAGCCATGGATAAAATGGGCTCCTCTACTCAAGAATAATCCGTCTTTTTCTGGTAAAACACAAGTTTAGTTTTGGTTAATTCTTGCTTTTAACCTTTTCTTAATGCTGTATAGTGACAAGAAAAATAAGCGGAGCGTTTCGTGCAGGGTTTGATCGACAATTTGATGGCGCTTGGTCGCCAACGGCTGCTTATCCTTGCAGGGACCGCCGTGGGGGTGATCCTTGCGATGTTGCTGGGCCTCAATGCCGTCGCGACCCCCGATTATGCACCTATCTACTCAAACCTCTCGGTCACCTCCGCCAATTCGATCGAGGCCACCCTCGCCAATGCCGGCTTCAAGGTATCGGTGTCCGAAGACGGGTCCAGCGTATCTGTCCCCCGCCCCGATGCCGCCCGTGCGCGGATGGTTCTGGCTGAATCCGGTGTTGCAATCGATGGCGATCCCGGTTGGGAGCTGTTTGACGAAAAAAGCGGGCTGGCGATGAACTCCTTCCTGCAAAAGATCAATCGCATGCGCGCCATGGAAGGAGAGTTGGCCAGATCCATCCAGACCATTGACGGCATTTCCACCGCGCGGGTGCATCTGGTCCTGCCAGATCGCGAACCCTTTTCCCGCGAGGCACCGGCGCCACGTGCCTCCATCATCGTGCGTCCCGAACCGGGCCGCGCCGTCACCCGTAAACAAGCAGTCGCGGTGCGCACATTGGTCGCTTCCGCTGTGGCAGAGCTTGATCTGGCGCGGGTCACTGTCCTTTCCGCCAGCGGTGAAACCATCCTCGCCGAAGGCACCGACGGCAACGGTCAGGCCACGATCCAATCTGCCAAAGCGGGTATCGAAGACCGTTTGGGTCAGGAGATCCAGAATATCCTGACAGCACGTGTGGGCGCAGGCAATGCGCGGGTTCGGGTCAATGTCGATCTCGTCACGCAACGAGAAGTCATTGTAGAACAAACCTTTGACCCTGATCAGCAGGTCGTCCGGTCCACCGAAAATAAATCCGAAAGCCAAAGCGGCTCCGAAGACGGCGGCAACGTCGGCATCGAAAACAACATCCCCGCTGCCCTTGGCGGCGAAGGCGGCGGCGCAACCTCGAACCGCTCTGAATCCGATGAATTGGTGCAATACGAAATCGGCAATACCCGCCGCGAAATCATCCGCGAGGCCGGCGACGTGCGCCGCATGACGGTCGCGGTTCTGATCAACGGGATCTACAACGTAGATGGCTCTGACGTGACCTATGCAGAGCGCAGCCCAGAAGAATTGAACCGCCTGACCGAGCTGGTGAAATCCGCCGTGGGTTTCCAGGAAAACCGCGGCGATAGCGTCTCGGTCGATAGTATGCGGTTCATGGATTACTCTATGGATTTGGGCGACCCGGTTGAAATGTCCTTGATGGATAACCTTTCGGAAAACATCGTCACCATCATCCGGAGCGTTATGGCCCTGCTGATCGTCGGGTTGATCATGGTGATGGGCGTGCGCCCCATCCTGCGCCGTCTCAACCCGCCAGAACAGCTCGAAGCCGATCCAGAAACCACCGGCGGCGCCCCTGCCCTTGCTGCAGGCGAGACAGCCGATGTTGATGCCTTGCCAGCCGGATCTGCGGGCATGCAGGCCCTGCCCAACGGCGAAAACCAGACAGCGGCGGCGGCTCTTCCGGGTACGGCTCGCACTGCGGCTAACGGCGTGGATGCCCGGGATTTACTCACCGATGATTACGGCGATGAGGAAGATCAGGAATATGTCGAGAAACAAGGCATTCGCGGCAATTTGCGCAAAAAGAAAATTGATAATATTCAACGCCTTGCTGATGAAAAACCGGAGGAAGTGCTTCGTGTGTTGCGCTCATGGTTGATGACTGAGGCCGAAGCATGATCGATCTGTTTCATCGCAACTTTGACAGCGAACCGTCAACGGGCAACAAGGCCTCGCCCCAAGACAAGATGAGCGACCTCGCAGCCTTTGCGGAGCAGGAATTGCGCATCAAGGAAGCCCGCCAAGAGGGCTTTGACGCAGGGCGCTCTGTGGGCCGTCAAGACGCCCAAGGCGAATACGACACCGCGCGGGAAAATCGGCTGACACAAGAACGCACCGCCATCCGCGATCAGCTAAACGCCGTGCTGGAACAAGATGCTGAACTGCGCCGCACATCAGAGCGGGACATCGTTGAACTGTTCTTGGGAATTGCCGAACGCTTGGTGCCGGAACTCCTTGAAAACTACGGCACGGACCTTGCGATCGAACGCATACGGCAAAGTGTGGCCCTTGCACGAACCGATCCGGTTCTGACCATTCGCGCCTGCCCGGATGTCACCGAAACCTTGCAAACCGAAGCGCCCGAATGGCTCGCCTCGGCCTCCCGCTCTGCGCAGATTGACGTGGTTGCCGACCCCGAACTGACAGGCAGCGCTGCACAGGTCAGATGGAAGGGCGGGCGTCTGGATTATGACATCGAACAAGCCAGTATCGCGGTGCTGGCCTCCCTTGCCACCGCGGCAAAAGAATTCAACGAAGCCACTGGGAAAGCTGGATAAATGGTAGACGAAAAACAGGAAGCTGCCGAAATGGAGACCCCACAATCGGCGCAAATCAACCCCGATGAATTGGCCCCCGAAGCCACGACCGACAAGCCCAAAGCGGGCAAATCTGGCGAAGGCAAAAGCCTCGATGCAATCTTTGGCGTCAAATTGGATGTCCGTGTCGTTCTGGGCCGCAGCCGCATGCCGATCTCGGAACTGCTTGATCTGACCAAGGGGTCAGTGATCGAATTGGATCGCCGCATCGGTGAACCCGTTGATATCATGATCAACGACCGCATGGTGGCCCGTGGTGATCTGGTTCGAGTGCAGGGCGATATGCTTGGCGTTGCGCTGCGGGAAATTGTCAAAGATTTCATCACAGACGTCTGATCTTGTCCTGTTTCGCCTCCTCTTTGCGCAGGGCCTTTGCCCCGCTGGCCGCCGCCGCGCTGTTTGTCCTTTTGGGGGCGCAATGGGCCAGCGCACAGGACAGCGAAATTGGTGGCCTGATCCGCGATCTATCCACCACTCTGGGCAATACCGAGCCCGGAAGTGATGCCGGTGCAAGCCTTTCTGGCCGATTGATCCAGCTTTTCGCGGTTGTCACATTCCTGAGTGTTGCACCCGGTTTGTTGGTCGTGATGACCAGCTTTACCCGCTTTGTGATCGTCTTTGCGATGCTGCGTCTCGCCTTGGGTCTGAACCAGACACCGCCCAATATCGTGCTCAACGCCATGGCCCTTTTCATGACGTTTTTCGTGATGCAACCGGTGTTCGATGACGCATGGCAAGGCGGCGTGCAGCCCTTGATCCGCAACGCCATCACCGAAGAGCAGGCCATGCAGAACATCGCAGAGCCGTTCCGCGAATTCATGTTGGTCAACACCCGCGACAAGGATCTGCAACTGTTTCAAGACATCGCCGGCGAAACCCCGGATCCGACAGACGGCCCCGACGCTGTGCCCAGCTGGCGCGTGCTGGTCCCGGGCTTCATGATCTCGGAACTGCGCCGCGCTTTTACGATCGGGTTCCTGATTTACCTGCCTTTCGTAGCCATCGATTTGATCGTTGCTTCGGTGTTGATGAGTGCCGGTATGATGATGCTGCCGCCAGTTTTGGTTTCACTGCCCTTCAAAGTGATTTTCTTTGTTTTGATTGACGGTTGGTACATGCTCGCAGGCTCGCTTATTCAATCATATTTATCTGGCTAAACGTCCATTCTCCAAAGAAAGAGATGTTCAACAAGGATAGCTTGGTTTATCCTTGGTTAAACCTTTCGCTCGTGATCAGGACATTTGACACCAATGAATCAATTCGTCCCCTTCCGCAAACACCGCCGCATGTCCGGCGCGCAAAAATCAGCGATTCTATTCCTGTGTCTGGGCGAAGAACGCGGCGGTGCATTGATGCAAAAACTGGACGTGCCGGAGATCCGCCAAATCACCACAGCCATCTCAACCATGGGCGAAGTGGATGCCAGCGTGGTCGAGGAAATCATGGTCGAATTTGGCCAAAAGGTCAGCCAGATCGGAGGGGTCGTCGGCTCCATCGAAGCGGCGCGGGGCTTGCTCAAAGAGTTTCTACCAGAAGAGCGGGTGGCAGAAATTCTTCAGGAGATTGACGGCAATACCACCGACAATGTTTGGCGCGACCTTTCAGATCTAGACGAGAAACAACTGGTTGAGTTCCTGCGCAAAGAACACAATCAAACTGTTGCTGTGATCCTCTCCCGCATTCGCCCGGATGCTGCGGCCAAAGTGTTGCCCTTGCTGGGCGCCGACCGCGCAACCGATCTGATTGAGCGGGTGATGGAGATGGACAACCTGCCAAACGACACGATCATGAATATCGAAAACACGCTGCGTGACGATGTTTTGGCCAAGGCCGGGCGCAGCGCAGAGGCCCGTGTCGAAGGGCAGCTTGTCTCGATATTTAACAAGCTCGACGAAGATTTATTTGGCAATCTCTCCCGCGAATTGGAGGAACGCCAGCCTGATCAGTTCCGCGCGATCAAACAAAAAATGTTTGTATTTGATGATCTTATGAAGTTCGAACCCGTCACACTTGGCAAGATCATGCGCGAGGTTTCCGGCAACACCCTGCCTCTTGCCCTGCGCGGCGCCAAAAAAGAAGTACGCGAACATTTCCTTGAATCCCTGCCCTCTCGGTCACGCGGAATGCTGCAAGAAGAGATGGAATCAATGGGCCCCGTCAAATCCAAAGACGTCAAGCAAGCGCAATCGGAATTGGTCGAAGGGGCGCTGCGTTTGGTGTCTGAAGGGGTGGTCGAAATGCCCGACGAGGGCGAGGATATGATGGATGAGGCAGCCGAATAACCGCCCGAATCAACGGTAAAGCTGTGATGCTGAGAACGTGACGGTCGCAACATCCAACGTGATCGGTACAAATTGCGCCCCGAAACTTGCAGATTGCAAAATGCTCACCGCTGGGCTGCCCGCGGAAAACTGCGGCGGGTTCAACACGTCAGAAATCGCCATATAGCGGGTGATCATCCGCTCTTGCTCTGCTGGGTCAGCAAGGTCCGCCAGATCATATTTATCTTCGAACAGTTTCTTTTGCACTTCCAGATCAAGACCGGAAATTTGCTCTGGTAAATTCAGGGTGATTTGGAAAAATTTGGTGAGCTTCTCATCGGCCAGAACCTCAAACCAACTGTTGAGCCCTGCAACCTCTTCGCGAAACTCAAGCACCGTACCCACGGTACCGTTTTGATTGTCATTCTCGTTGATGAATTGCCGGTTATAGAACCGGTCAACAATTTCATTCACCCAGGTTTCATTCGAGAAATCAGGGTCTTGCGGCCCATCCTCGGTGGTAAACTCAAGCGAAAGATGCATCTCCCGAAACCGCGAATCCGTCAATCGGTTCAACAGCGATGCTTCATCTACCGGATCACTTTCGAGGATCTTGCGCACCATGCCTTTGCCAAAAATCTGATCCTCAAGATCAAAGGCTTTCATCACAAAGCTATAGACCTCAAAGTCCGCAACCAGCTCTTCTGGGGTGCTGATGCTCGCAATTCGTTCCCGAAATGCTTCTTCTCCGCGCTTGTTTGCGGGATCGTCGCGCATCACTTCGATCTGGCGATCTCGCGTGACGTCAATCAACCGCAGCGCGGTCTGGCTGGTCAATCCCGAGATGCTGATCATAGCGTATCCTATTCTGCGGCAGTGGCCGCATTTTTCGCCTGAAGGACATCAAACAGCTGCGTTTCATAGTCCATCACCGGACGCAGCGCACGCATCGCTTTGTAAAAGTCGGTCTGAGACACCTGGCTCGCCGCTTCAAAGATATGCTGGCTCATGTCGTCATGAAAAACAGGGACAAGTTTACCCAGTTTCTTTTGAATGATCGGCACCAACTTGCCGCGCACATTCGGATCAAGCAAAGCCGCCTGAATGAAGTAATAGACCTCTTTCACGGGGGATCGCGCTTCGGATTCGTCCAGAAGATCGGCCTCACGGACGATATCGGCGTGGTTTTCGATGATCAGCATTTGCCGCCGGTCCGCATTGCGCACAACACAGCCGTTGATCAAAATCCGCTCGTTTGGTTTTAGGGTCAGTCGCAACGCCATATCAAATCACTCCGCTGCTGTATCAAACGCCCGGCCGCCAAGACCGTCGATGATGCTACGGTTAATATCGATCAGGGGCTTAACGTTTTTGCCACCCGATAAAACGCTCTGCGTATGGCCTTCTACCCAGATCGCCAAAGACACCAATGAGGCCCGCAATTCAGGGCTCAAATTGTTCTCTTTTTCCATGAGATCCATTTTGAACGTCGCCCAAACCTGCTGATTTCTCCACAGTGAATGGCGAAGACCATCTGCAAGCACTTGCAAACGATCAATTTTTCGTTCGGCGTTATCGAAAGCGTCGAACTGTTGTTCCAGTTCTGAAGTCACCTGCGCAAGGATGCGGCGCTCAATTTGACGCGGCGCTTCCGTGTGCGAGATGGTCCGCTTATATGCGGCTACACTCATTCTCGTCACCTGTTTGTTTTTTCTGCCTCAGCTTAACTTTAGCCAGACGCGGTTAAGAGAAATTTAAGATTCCGGCAATTCGATGACAAAGTCCGCTTTTGAGCGGCCTTAAACGACAATCATGGCACATCTGCCACAGATCATGGCTGATTTCCTTGGGAAACCAAGGTTTTGCGAGTTGTTGTTCATAGAAATAGAGTTTGAACAGCGGCGCGGCATCAAGGCACGCGCCGCTGACGAGGTTAGTTTACGTGGCTTTCCGCCATCTGTTCTGCCTGCAGGCGCCCTTTTGCCATTTCCTGGCCCGCCGGTGCCGCTTGCGCAGTGGTGCGATCTGCAAAAGCGGCCAATTGACCTTGCTCCAGCCCTGAAAGATCCACCAAGAGGGAGCCCAAAACCTGGCCCAACTCTTTGCCCGAATAATAATCCGCTTCGCTCATCGCGCGGGGCTCGACCAAAACGATCGTCTCATCGCTGATTTCGATCCCCAATTCTTCGTCCAATACATCAGCAAGGCTCGCCCCCGGCATGACTTCGCAACCACCGTAGCTTGCAAACGGTTTCAAGCCGTCAGCGCCTGCCTGTGTAATCAGGCAAAGTGTGGGTGCCGCCAAGAGGGAGGACAGAATCTGCGCAAGTGGGGATAATTCAGCCATATCGCGGCGTTCAATCGTTCCGCTCCACACGTGCTCAAGAATATCAACCACTACCAAGATCCCCCGATCAAAAACCAATGCAACTCCAGATTACCTCGCAAAGTTTTCATTTTGAACGAAAGATTTGTTAACCTTTTTGAAACTTCGAGGGCACGGCTTCGCCCGAAAATAGGCAACTTAACGCCGGCCTGACGGCACGAGTGGTTGTCAAAATCTACAAATTTCCCTTGGTTTATGGGCTCCTACATCTAGTGGCACGAATTTCTATCAATCCTAGAGCTTGTGCTTGGGGCAAAATATAGCAGATGTTCAGCGAGGGTAGCGAATTTACATTTCCCCTCTTGTAAAAAGAGAAATCTACTAAAACCTTAATTCGCTATTTCTGGGGAGGGCGAAGCCAAAGTTTGCAACCGGATGCAAAGACGCAGAACTGCCTAATTTCTCAGCTTTCGCTAAAAAGATCGGCACCATTCGTGGACAGGCAATACCCCGACGACCGTACGGTTGAGACCGACATTTGCGATCCAAATGAATCAAGCAGCTTTTTGCGGATCTTTGCCACGTGGACATCAAACTTGCGATCACCATAACGCCAGGGGCGCGCATCAACTGCATAACTTAGATCGTCGCGGGTCACGATCTGCCCATCGTGGCTGAACAAGACGCGCATCACCTGCGCCTCAGCGGTTGTCAGGCCGGCCCGCGCCGCGATGTAAGCTTCGGTTTCCCAATTTGCATCCTGAACCGATGCGGAGCTGGTGTTTGGTGATTGCCCCAAACGCACAAAAAGCCGCAGCGCCAATTCATGCAGGGAACAGGGCCAGTCAACCACATCGTCAGCTCCGGCAAGAAAGGCCTGCGCCCCAAATTCCGACACTCCGTTTTGCAGCACAATCACCACCGGCGGGTTGGCCTTTTGCTTGACCCGCTCAATCAGCGCGACCGCCTCTTCCTTCACCTTGGGCGGGAACACAAAAAGCGCCTGCGGGTTCAGGGCAAGCGCAGCATCCTGTCCGTCTTTTGTGAACTCTTCGATAACTTCAAAATCGTACTTCAAGATAACTGAAAACAGGTAGCTCAGCGCAGTCTTCAGCGCCGGGTCTGTGGTGACCAGCACTGAAGAAAAACGATTTTGATCCTGGTTCATGATCGGAAAAACGACTCTTTTGAAACAATGGCTTGAGACTCACCCTGTCTCAAGTTTGTAACTTTAAGTGGAATTTTTCAACAATATCTTATCAGAATTTTAACTATTCTTTCCTGTCACCCGGCGCGCATTGCAGGTCGCAAGAACAACAAAAGAACAAATTGCATTTCTTCTGCCTTTCCCGGATTTGTTCACTCTCTGTTAACTTTGAGTTCTACATAGTACTTGTAACGGTCGCAGAAAGCGCCGGCATAAACCTGGAAACTGGGTAACAAAATGACAGGCACAAACGGCGCTTACGCAACTCGCTCTCTCGCTCTCGCAGCGGCTCAGCGGTTGGAAAAACTGATCAAATTGACAGAGCACGACGATTTTCTTCATGACACATTGCAAGCGGCGGGGCATGTCATCACGCAGGCAGGGCTTTTATCCAACAGCAGTGGCGCAACTGACCTTGGTCCCGTTAGGCAAAACGGCGGTTCCTCTGCTTCGCTCTGCCACTAATACACGCAAAACTAGAGAAATTTGCACAATTGGCGGCTCAAACCGGCGAATTTGTGCAAAAGTGAGCCAATTTGCACATTTTTCTTGTAAAGCAAGGAGAATTGACCGCTTATCTTGACCAAAGTTTTGATCATAAGCCCAAAGCATGGATACTCGCCTTTACACTGCGGGCATCTTTGCCGTGGGATGAATGGCGGACTGCAAGAATTAGGAACCAGGCAGGTCGGCTTGCGCATTGGTATGTGTGACCCGATCACGGCCGACTGGAATAAAGAGCGAGATGATTGTGGAAAACAAAAACACAGTTGATCCATCCGATGCCGCGTTAAAGGTTCTCAGCGCCTTTGCATCCCGCGAAAACGCAACAGTCGAAGACGTGATTGCACTGGCCCGCCAATTGCCAAATGCCCTGAGCGGCATAACCGGCGCCATCGCCAACCTGACCGAAGCGCCCACGCCGTCCCTTCCAACCGCCGTGATGGCGCATCCTGCGGTTCCGGTTTCCAAATCCGTGACCAATGACACCGTCACCTGCCTGTGTTGTGGTCGATCCTTTACGATGCTCAAACGCCACCTCAAGGCAGAGCATGGGTTGACCGAAGATCAATACCGCCTGCAATTTGATCTGCCCGAAGATCACCCGCTGGTCGCGCCAAACTATTCCATCCGCAAGGCTGAATATGCCAAACGCATCGGTCTTGGAAAATACGCCCGCGATGACACAAACCAACAAAGCGGCAGACCCACGGTCTGACACTTTCGGACCGGGCCACACTATTGCCCCAATTTGGTCCTGCTTAACTCACACTTAACATTGATAACTGCCTTAACCGCGGACTAGCAGAAGCACGCCCGCCGAAAACGATCGAACCTAATCGACGTGGACGAGGCAGAGCATCATGGCAGCAGCAGCGCAGCCCAAAATCTTTAAGAAGATCGAAGTCATCGAAGGTGGCGGCCATCACGGCGGCGGCTGGAAAGTGGCTTATGCGGACTTCATGACAGCGATGATGGCGTTTTTCCTACTTATGTGGATCCTCGCCAGCTCTGACGAAGCCAAATTGCGCGGCATCGCGGAATACTTCACCAATGCGACCATGCCCGGCGGCAGCGGCATTTTGGATGGCGCAACCCTTGGACCACCCGGCACATTGACCGCCTCAAACGGCAGCGTCGTGGCACGCGGTTCCGAACTTGGCAAAATCGATGATCCCTCCCCCGCCAAGTGGGAAATCCGCGACGTCACCCCCACATCCGATCCCAAGGAAAAAGTGCTCGGTTCCAAAGAGGGTGATCACGAACACCCAGCGGCTGCAGATGCGGCTGTTGAGTTCAGCGAATCCGGCAAAGAAGGCACTTCTGACGGCACCGGCGGCCAAGACGCCGCGATGGCCGAGGTGCGCAAGCAAGACGATAGCCAGTTCGAAGAGCTCCGCATGGAAATTCAAAGTGCCATGCAGGCAAACCCGGACCTCAAAGATTTGCAAGCCAATGTTATTTTTGAAAAAACCCCGGACGGCCTGCAAATTCTGATTGTCGATCAGGATGGCAAACCGATGTTCCACAGTGGCCGCGCCGAAATGGCGGGCGCCACCAAAACACTGATGAACAAACTTGGACAATCGCTTGCGAACATCCCAAATCGCATGGTTCTGTCTGGTCACACCGATGCCGTGCGCTTTGCCGACAGCACCAAATACGACAACTGGGATCTATCCTCGGATCGCGCCAATGCCACCCGCCGGGTGTTTGAAGGGTCCGGTGTAAATCGTGCTCGCATCATCCGGGTTTCAGGTCTGGCCGATACACAGCTGTTGGTTCCGGCAAACCCGAAAGATCCGACCAACCGGCGCATCTCCATTCTGGTGCAATACCGTCAAAAAGCTGACATGGCCCCTGCCCCGATGGTGAAAGAAGCCAAAGCGGATATGCCTGCGCCCAAGATGGACAACCCTGCACCGGTCAAAGATCACGCGGAAACCAAATCACACTCCGCTCAAGAAACCAAACATGCGGCCGATCACACCGCGCCAGAACCAAGCCCTCTTGGCGATCAGGTTTTCCAACATCTGCGCAGCGCGCTGCGTTAAACCTGAGGCACCAATGCCGCTGGCCTCGATTTGCGCACCGTTGCAAATCGGGGCCGCCGCGCGTTTTCCGCCGACTTTCTCAGAAAATCTGGCAACAGCGGGTTCAATTCAGGTGCCCGCTTAGGCTTATCCTGAAACGGATGCCGGCGGAATGACGCAGCCGGAACGACGGTCGGTGCCTGGATCGGACTTGCGCGATAATCCTTCTGCTTGAGACCCAGCAGAACTTCGGGATCAAGCCCCTCTTCCAGCGCATAGGTATAGTTAACAGCGTAGTCGATCGCCTCTTCCAAAATCGCGGGATAGGACGCAACCAGCTCCATCAAACGGCGCTCATCAGAATACAAAAACTGCTTGGTTTCATACCCGACCACTTTCGGCACAAAACAAACCGCCTCGGCTGCAACGCCCAAGGTCTGCACCAATCTCGCCGGAACGCGCGGGCGTTCATCGCGGCGGAATACGATCATGCTGCAATCGCCATCCCGCATCAAACAAGCGGCAAGGCAGATGTCACTCGGCCAGGCAGAAAACACATGTTTCACGTCTTCACCGTCAATCAGCACCACCAAAACGCTTTCGGTACTGTTCATGCGCCTGAACTCCAAACCTTGTTATACATATCTAAACTTGTATTCTTCCTTTAAGCGGTGTCAACTGTTATTGATATTTCAACTTTATACTTAACAGTGGCCAACTATCCTTGAGTTTTCTCGAGAATAGAGGTTAAAGTTCGACTGAGTGACGCAGAGGGCGGAAAATGACAGTTATCCTTGGTTTCGTTGTTGTCATGGGCATGGTCTTTGGCGGCTATATCCTGTCCGGCGGCGAGATGGACATCATCACATACGCCCTGCCCTTTGAGGGCATGATGATCGGTGGGGCCGCTATCGGCTCTTTCATCGCAGCCAACTCTCTCGGCAACATCAAGGGCGCGGCCAAAGGGCTTGCAAAGACCTTCAAAGGGCCGAAATGGAAGAACAAAGATTACATTGATCTGCTGAACCTGATGTTCACCCTGACCAAGATGTATCAGCAGAACGGCATGCTGTCCCTTGACGAACATATTGAGAATCCGAAGGAAAGCACGATCTTCTCCCAGTATCCCAAACTGCAAAAAGATCACTTTGCCATTGACCTGATCACCGACAGTTTCCGTATGCTCGCCCTTCAGTTTGATGATCCGTATCAGGCCGAAGACGTGATCAACCGCAAGCTCAAGAAACATCACCACGAGGCGCTTGTAGCGCCGCACGGGTTGACCGTTGTCGGCGATGCCCTGCCCGCGATCGGGATTGTTGCGGCGGTTCTGGGCGTTATCAAAACCATGGCCTCCATCGACAAACCCCCTGCCATTCTGGGCGGCATGATCGGTGGCGCGCTTGTGGGTACTTTCCTTGGGGTTTTCCTTGCTTATCTTTTTGTTGCCCCGCTGGCCAACCGGCTTGAGGCCATCGAAGAGCAAGACGGGATCTACTACGCCGTGATCCGCGACATCTTTATCGCAATGCTGCACAACCACTCGCCCGCGATCTGCACCGAAATCGGCCGCGGCAATATTCCAAGCGACCTGCAGCCAACGTTCTATGAGATGGAAGAGGCACGCCAGTCTGCGCCAGAGGCCGCTTAATCCATGCCCCCGCGCAACCGCTTGGCCGCGCTCAAGCTGATCGGCCGCATCAAACAGCACGAATTGGAAAGCATCGGCGCCGAGCTCTCTGCCTTGCGTGCCGCCCAATCGGATCTGGACCGGCAAAGCGCAGATCTATCCCAGCACGCCGCAACCGAAGCCAGCCAAAGCAATGCAGACACCCGCCCCTATCTACCCGGATACCTCAAATCGGTGGATATCAAGCAGCGCGGGCTGGAAGAAGAGCGCGAAAAACTCGAAGAACAGGCCGCATTGGCCGAGGCCCGCCTCTTCACAGCCTTTCGCGAAACCAAGACCAACGAAACGGTGCTGGACCGGGCGGTCAAAGAACAATCACTGGAAGAAGCCCGTGCAGAAATTGCCGCGCTTGATGATGCGGGTCGCAATCTGTTTTTGCTCAAACGGGCTGAGGGCCAGACTTAACCCGCGCCGCGACGCTCAGGCCGCCGCTTCGTATTTTGTCGCCCAGATCTCATTGATCTGATCGGCCAAGGTCATCGGGTCAAAAGGTTTGCCAATCACGTCCAGATCGGCCGGATGCACGATCAATCCCTCGCCGCCATCCATCAATCGCGCCGTCAAATAGATGCAGGGTACATTTTCAAACCCGGCCATCTTGCGAATTTCCACCAGCGTCTCTGGCCCGGTCAGCCCCGGCATCTGCACATCGCTCAAGATCAGCTGTGGTTGAAATTCCTCAATCACCGCCAGCGCCTTATCGCCGCGGTCCACCTGCATGATGTCAAAATCACCCACCAGGCTCAGCGCCATTCCAGTGATCTGCAAAATCTCGGCATCATCCTCGACGTGCAGAATTTTCTTTAGCTCAGCCATTCTGTTATCCCCGCCTTCCTCGTCATCGTTCCATATTTCAATTTATGCACGCCGCCGGCCGCGCCCGCCTCCGCTAGAGAATTTTGAGACCACGCCGCGGCTCGCTTGTTTTGCCTTGGTCTTGGAGACAATCAATGTCACCGGCCAACCGGAGGGCAACCGCCCGCCCTGCATCGGCATCAATGCCAGTGTTGCGGCATCATTGCCCTCACCGAATTGCGCAATCACATCGTATTGGGTGCTGCGGGATTTGCTCACCGCCTCGCCTTTGGATTTGACCGCCTCGATCTCCTGCTCTTTCAACCATTGCATGACCTCGTCATCACTGCTGATCGCGAGTACCTTGGCAGTGTCTCCGCCTTCGCCAACAAGCAGATCACCACAGTCGCGCAACCAGTCCTGAACCATCATACCAGATGTGATGTTACGGGCGGCAATATCCTGCCGTGCATTTGCTGCTTGGGTGAGTTCAATGACCGAAACGTCACAGTTTTCCATTTCCTCGCGCTGCAACAGCTCCACCATCAAGGCCTGTTCATGGCTCGACATCCAGTTCAGCACCGTGGATTGCCCCACAACACCGCGCCCTTTTGCCACCTGCAAGGCATTCACCCGGCCCAGTTCGAATTTCACATCCGTGCCAGTCTCGCGGCTCTTTGTTACCAAACGGTCAATGGCGGTTTCGCCCACCTTGGGCGTCGCAATCGCAACTGTTTCTGGCAGTGTGTCGGTAAATGTCAGCGCCGCGCTGTCGTCAGATCCCTTGCGCGAGATTGGCACAACCGTGTCACCATCCAGCATCGGCAGATCGACAAAAAACTCTGTGCCGATGCCTTCTTTGCTGACAAATGCAATCCGGCCTTTGTGATGTTCAACGATCAGCTTCACAATCGACAGGCCAAGACCGGTGCCGCCTTTGGAGCGTGTGTCAGAACTGTCCGCTTGGGTGAATTTGTCAAAGATTGTGGCCTGCGCCTTTTCCGGAATGCCATCTCCAAAATCCCGGATCGAGATCCGCAACCTGCCTTCAAACTCGCTCAAGGACACCAATATCTCGGACCCCTTATGCGAAAACTTGGCCGCGTTCGACATCAGATTATCCATCACCTGTGTCAGGCGTGTCGCATCACCGTAGGTACGGAACTCATTCTCTTTGGCGTCGCCAATCCGCCGTAGGGTCACGTCAAATTTCTCGGCGTAAAACTTGTTCGCCTCAAGCGCGTCAGACACAACCGTGTTCAGATCAAACGCTTGCATCTTATAATCCATCTTGCCCGAGCTGATTTTCTCAAGGTCAAGAATGTCATTGATCAAGGTCACCAAACGGTCGCAGTTTGACGCGGCCATATTGATCACGCCGGTCATTTTTTCCGGCACTTCGCCCACGGCACCAGACACCGCAAGACCAAGCGCCCCTTTCATCGAGGTCAGCGGCGTGCGCAGCTCATGGCTAACCGTCGCGATAAATTCGTTCTTGGCTTTTTCCACCGCTTTGCGCTCGGAAATATCGCGGTAAATCACGATCAAGCGCGGTTCGTCCTGTTCGGGCTGGGCGTATTCAAGGCTGATCTCATAAGTGACATCAAACTTGCCTTCGACCTCCCATGTGACCCGCCGCTGGGGTCCGGCGATGGTCGCCTCCGCCCGCATCTTGAGCGCGTCAAAATCGTCCTTGGTGATAAAGTCGGAGGCTTTCTTGCCTTTCCAGCTGCCGCCCATCCGTTCGCCGATCAACAGCTGGTATGCAGAAGAATTCACGTACATCAGTTCAAACGTACCGGGCCGCATCACGATGACCTGATCCTGGATCAGTTCCAGCGTGTTGTTGAACCGGCTCTCGGATACGCCCGTCCGGGTCTCTGTCACATCAGAGGCAACAATCGCGATCTCGCTCAATGTGTTCGATGCACTGGTCACCGGAATAAATGTGCATTGCACCCAAGCGGCCTTGTCATCGCGCCGCGTCAGTTGCAACGCGCCCTGCCAAGGGGCGCCCGATTGCATGGAGGCCATAATCTCGGTTTCCAGCAAGCTTTGATTGGTCTCGTTCAACAGCTCCGCCAAATGGTTCTGAAGCAAGCTGCCCCGTGGCCGGTCAAGCGCATTCAGGAACCGTTCATTCACATGCGAAATCACGCCATCTTTGGTCAGCATACAAAAGACCGTGTGGTCCTCGATCGCATTGCGATAAAACTGCTTGGACCGCACTTCGGATTGCAGAACATTCTTGCGGGCCTCGGCCAGCTGCGCATTGCGCCGCACCTGAAATGCCAAAAACGCCAGTGACAAAACTATCAACGTGCCAAGCCCGATCACCGGCCATTGATAGGCCGAATAAATCCGCGTTGCGGCACGGCGCAGATAGTTCTCATATGGCCGCGCCCGGAGCGAGATCAAAAGCTCATGCACCGTTTGATAGTTTTGCGGCGCTTGCCAGACCACACCGCCCGCCGATTGCGACACATCGCTGTCTTCGGTCACCGACAACAGGCTGTTGATCACCAACGCCAAAACCTCTTCGGGAACATCCGGCACCGCCGAAATGACCCAATCGGGATAAAGCGGTGTGCTGACCCAAAACGGATAGCCGTCATGATCCATCGCGCCCAAAGGCCGGAAATCATCCAGCGACAGCGCCCCTTGCTTGGCAAGGTTTTCCAAAACCCCCGCACGGATCACACCGACATCAACAAGACCGGTCTGCACGGCATAAACAACTTCGCGCTGGTTCCCCCCCGAAAACATCAGGTCGGACCCAAAGTCGTCCGGCTCCAGCCGGCTTTTGCGAAACTCCTGCTGCGCCAGTTGCCAGCCGGTCATCTCTTGCGCGGCAACACCCATGATCGGGCGGCCGGATACATCTTCGAAACTGCGGATGTCACTGTCAGCGCGAACAAACACCACCGCGCCGGTTTCATCGTAGGTGACCCCGTTCCACATATGCGCCACTGACAGCAGCGCCCGCGCCCCGCTTTCGACTTCGCCCACCACAAAGGTTGCAGGATCTCCGAGGAACAGATCAATCTGATCATCCGCAATCCCGTCAAGCAACGTCAGATCCGTATGCGGCTCGATCTTGAAACGGTAGGGCAAGCTCTGGTTTCTGGCAGCGTTGTTCAACAGATCGATTGTTGGCGTCCAGGCCTCCAGCGCACGGGTTGCCCCTTCGGTCGCCAGAATGCCAACCCGGATTTCAGTGTCAGAGGTGCCCTGCGCCATCGCGGCGCGGCCCGCCATTATTCCCATCGCGCAGACAATGACCAACCCAAGACGCAAAAGCGCCCCGATGGTCGGCCCTGTCGGCATGATGTGAAAAAGGCGATGCATAATGCGTTCAGGTCGCGTTCAAACTAACGTCGATCTGGTCGAGCATCGCAACCAAATCCACCTCGATCCCCTCGGTGTTCAGCGGTCGCGGACCGTCCAGAACATCGCGGATGTTCTGTTCCAGCTTTGCGGCCATAGCGCCAATTTCTGCAAATCCAAATGATCCTGCCTGCCCGTGCAACTTGTGCGCACGTTGGCAAATTTCATCGACCACCTTTTCGGTGTCTTCATCTTCGTAAAGCTGATCCATCAATGCGTCGAACTCTGCGACGCGCTCTGGCATGGATTGCACAAACCGTTCTTTGATCTTGGCCAGACCGGCCTGCAACTTTTCGAGATTCGAGTCTTGGGGTGCCTGCATCATGGTTTCAAACTGCCTCGGGTCTTTTTTGTATTTTCGGTATTTTTCCTACCGTTAACGAGAAGCTTAACATAAAGCGGAAAACTGGTCTTCGAAAATTCCCGCATAAGTTAATTCGTGGTTAAAGAATTGAATCCAATTCTCACGTTCTCCAGTCTCTGCTGCCTTTTTGCCACGGCCAACTAAACCAGAGGTGGTTCGCCTAGTGAAAGCTAAACCGCTGAAACAACCGTGCCGCGATGGACCGTGCCGGGCGGTTCACATGGCTGGCTTCACGGCTTTCCAAACCATCAAGTGCGCGTTCGATAAACTTCAGATCCTTGGGCCGGTCAAAGGCCTTGGGCACACAAGCCGGGCCAACGATGACACTCAACCCGCCTTCCGCCACGCCCGATGGCACGTATTCATCTTCGCTCAGAACCATCGCCAATTCACTTTGCAGCGCGGTGATTTCCATCAATCGGGTGTGATCGCAAATACACAGGAATTTGCCCTCACCGATATAGGACATGAATGCCTGCGTGCCCAGCAAGGTCTCGGAGATCGCCCGCGCAATCCCGGTCAGTACCTTGGCAAACCGTGCGCTGGTGGTGGATTCATGCACCTCTTTCAGTTCCGGAATGTGAATGGCAAAGGCGACCATCGCAAAAATGCGCTGCTTCTGGATGGACCGGGCATAGTTTTCCAGCACCGTCATGCGGATGAACCCGTTTACCGATCCAGTGACCGGCACAGGATAATCATAGCCGGTTTTCGGCGTCGCGCCGCGCCCGGTCGGGTCAAACATGCCCATGCGCCCGTGGGGATTGTTCCGCTCCACGTTCCGCACCCGCGACATCAATTCAACCACGTCAAACGGTTTGACGGTGTAATCGGTCGCGCCCGCTGCAAAGGCATAATCAATATAGGGTTTGTCGCTCATCGCCGTGATCATCAGGATCGGCGTTTCCGCATAATCGGGCATCTGCCGCACAGTGCGGCACAGTTCGATCCCGTCCATGCCCGGCATCTGGATATCCAGCATCAGACAATCAAAGGGCGCGTCCTGCTTGTGCAAGATGTTCAGCGCATCTTCTGCACCTGTGGCCGTGACCAGATCTTCGTATCCATAGCCGGACAGAATTTCGGTCAACAGGTCAAGAATGACCGGGTCATCATCAACGATCAGAAATTTCATGTTGTGCTTCAACACCCTTACGAGCGTTCCATTCAATGTCCGCCCCTGACGCGCAACCGCAGAGATGGAAAGCCTCTTTTGCCTTCTGGCAGAGAGCGGCGAACAGGATAAGCCCCACCCAATTCAACCGATGCTAGAGTGGTGGCACGAGAATGTGGCGCAATTTAGACAGCCTGCCTCAAATCCTAACAAAGTCCGCGATATTTGGGTTTAATTGGTTAACGCTCTGTTAAATAAAGCTTCTGATCGTCTGCACAGCCCCATCCAGCGCCTTGCCGTCCGGGTCTTGCAAGGCTGCTTCGCGCAGACGCGCGACCCAATCAGCCGCATCCTCGCGTCCGTCCAACAGTTTGGCGGCTTCCATCACCGTGGCGAATTTAGACAAACCCCGCACATGGGTGTCCGAATACCCTTTGATCAGCCGTCTGCATTTTAACAATTCGACAGACAGCGCATAGTCCCGCTCCAGCGGCGCAAGGCTTTGCCGCAACCACTCCGTCAGATGCGCCTGCTCTACCTCGTGCCGCCGCGTGCGCCGCCGGTATCCCTTCAGCCCGCCCAGCAGATGCAACATCACAAAGGACCGCAACCGATGCGTCCGCAACCGCCGCCCCTTGTTGAACCACCGGTCCAGCATCGCCATGCGGCGCGGGTCGGCTTCCCATTTCGCGCCCATCTTGGCGGGCATCAGGCTCGCGATCTCTTCGGCGCGGGGATGGAAAAATTCGGTCAGCTCAACCAGCTGCCCTTCCTCCACGTTCATCTCGCCGGTGATCCGGTCAAACCGCGTGCTGCGTGTCTTGAGATCGGCCACCCGAATGATGTCATCATAGGCCATCGCATTGGCGATATATTTTGCCGCCGCAGCGCTCAGCGCCCAATCCCGCGCCGCGCTGTCACGGGCCAAAACACCATCCAGATGATCCAGATATTCACCGCCATAAGCGCAATCTTGAAAATCCACGACCTTGGCCAAACCGGCCTTTGCCATGTCTTGCACCGGCCCTGGCATCGCGGCAATCCGCGCCATCAAGGTCTGCCACTCTTTCATCAGTGCGGCCGGACCATTCACTTTACCCCCAGCCGCTTCAACCGGCGCGGACACAGCGGCGACCTCATCGCCCTGCGCTGCATCATACCCTGCCGCAAATCCGCGCAAGGACGCTTCAACCCCTTTGCCGCCCGCACAGATCGCCTCTTCGAACGCGGCGCGGGGAAACGGCAATGCGCCTGATCCTGCCAATGCGCCAAACAGGCTAGAGGAAATCACCGACCCCTGTTCAATTGCCAATCGGTCCATATCCGCAAGGATCAATCGCTGCGCTGCAATCTCTGCCGCAGCGCGCACCTCATCGGCATCGGCAATCCCGTCACCGGGTGCCATTTTCTCTGACACGGCCAATGCCCGATGGGTCGATCCGATCAGCGTGGTGCGATCCGGCGTCACAAATCCGCGCATGATCGACCGGCCGACTTCCATCATCTCAGCGGCGATCATCACATCCACGTCACCCCCCGAAGGGGCAAGCGCAAAAACCGGTGCCTGATCACTTTGCGGTGTCATCTCAACATAGTAGATCGTCGCGCCCGTCCGCTGTGCCACGCCCGCCACCGATGTCGCTTGGCACGCATAGCCCTGCGCCCGTGCCAGCGCCTCGATCCAGCCGGTCAAGACGCCGCCGCCCTGCCCGCCCACGGCCAAAACCGCCAGCTTGATGATCTCGCCAACACGGGCATCCGGCGTCTGTTGTTGCAACGGCATGTTCACGGGGCTGTCTCCAGCACCGACAGACGTTTGCCCGCCCGCCGCTCTTGCAGCCAGCCAATCACCCGCCCCCGCAAACCTGCCCGCCAACGTTCAAAGCCACCGGGGTTATGCACCACATCCGCGCGGTAGAACGACGGGCAAAGCACAGCGGCATCTGCCACTTCGCCGCAATTGCCACAGCCCACGCAGGTCTGATCAATATGCGCCACCGGATCATCGCGCAGCGGATCATCCAGCCGTTTGAGCGACAATGACGGACAGCCCGACAGCCGGATACAAGCGTGATCGCCCGTACAGACATCCGCATCCACACCAAAGCGCGGCACATCCACCCGCCGCCCTTCCTTGATCGCGGCAGTGCGCAGGGGTTTTTCCCGCCGCTGTTTGTTCAACATACATTCGGAAGAAGCCACGATCACCTTGGGCCCTTTGAAATCCGTCAACAGCGCCTCGCGCACCGTGTCGCGCACCTTGGCCACGTCATAGGTGTGATCTATCTGGCGAATCCACTCCACCCCCACACCCTTGAGCGCGGCAGAGATCGGATTGCCCGTTGATTTGGTGTCATTATGCGCCCGCGAAGACAGCACATCCTGCCCCCCCGTCGCGGCGGAATAGTAATTATCGACGATCACCACCACGTTGTCCGACTTGTTGAACACCATATTGCCAATCGAACTGGACAACCCGTTGTGCCAGAACCCGCCATCGCCCAGCATCGAGATCGCCCGCCGGTCCCCGCCACCATCAAAGGCGGCATTGGCGGCGGGTCCAAGGCCATAACCCATGGTCGCCCCGCCAATCTCGAAAGGTGGCAACGAGCCAAACAAATGGCATCCGATATCGCCGGTGATCTGGTGCTTGCCCAGCTCTTGTTCAACCAGTTTCATGCCTGCAAAAATTGGCCGTTCAGGGCAGCCGGTACAAAACCCGGGCGGACGAATGGGCACCGTCTTGCTCAAGTCCGGGATCTGCGGCGCTTCGGCATTGGGCGCGCGCACCTTGCCCGGCAACATCTCCGGCGCGGCAGCTTTCAAAAATGCCGTGACCCCGTCCAGCATCACCTGCCCGGTGTATTCCCCCGCCATCGGCAACACGTCTTTGCCATAGAGCTTGAGCTTGGCACCCGCTTTGTAAAGGAACGCGCCCAGCTGCTGTTCGATATGCTCCGGCTGGCCTTCCTCGACCACCAGAATATGATCCTTGCCCGCGCAGAAGGCGTCAAACTCGTCTCTGACAATCGGGTAAGTGACGTTCAGACAGTAAATCGGCACCTCAGTGTTGCCAAAAACATCCGCCAACCCCAGCCGCTGCAAGGCGCGGATCAACCCGTTGTACATCCCGCCCTGCACCACAATTCCCAGCGGCGCTTTTTCGGGGCCAAACACCTCGTTCAGCTTGTTCTCGGTGATAAACTTTTCCGCCGCCGGCCAACGGTTCTTGATCTTGTCCTGCTCATGCACATAGCTCATCGGCGGCAATACAACGCGGTTGAAATCCGACTGCGGATTGGCAATCGCCTGTTTCACCGTCAGCGGCGGCGCAACGTTGTCGCGGGTCTCAAAACTGCCGGTCACATGACACGACCGGATGCGTACCATCAACATCACCGGCGTATTGCTGGCCTCAGACAGCTCAAAACCGTCTTTCACCGCCTTGGTGATCGACGGCAGGTTCGGGCGCGGGTCGAGCAGCCAAAACTGCGATTTCATCGCAAAGCCGTGGGACCGTTCCTGCATGATCGACGATCCCTCGCCGTAATCCTCGCCCACGATGATCAACGCCCCGCCATTGACCCCGCTAGAACACAGGTTCGCCAAGGCGTCAGAGGCCACATTGACCCCGACCGGCCCCTTGAACGTGACCGCGCCGCGGATGGGGTAATGCACCGACGCGGCCAACATTGCCGCCGCCGCCGCCTCGCTTGCGTTGGCCTCAAACCGCACGCCCAGTTCCGCCATCAACTCCTCGGCGTCCGCCAGAACATCCATCAAATGCGAGATCGGCGCGCCCTGATAGCCGCCCACATAGCCCACACCATTCTCCAAAAGCGCCTTGGTGATCGCCAGAATCCCTTCACCGGTGAATGTGTCACCTGCGCCTTTGCGCAGATGCTCCACCTCCGCTTTGAATGACCGTTCAGCCATGGTTGAAACTCCGGTTCTTGTCTCTGGGCGCGGCTTTGCGCTTAGAAATCGTGCTTGCGAATGTTGCGCAGCATCTTTTGCAACGTGCCGACAAAGGCCCGTTTTTCATCTTCTTCGATGCCAACAAACATCGCCTCATAAGCGGCCGCCATATGCGGCCAAAGCCGCTCATAGGCCTCGCGCCCCGTGTTGGTCAGAAACACCCGCGTGGCACGGCTGTCGTTCTCGTCTGTTTCCCGGCGGATCAACCCGTTTTGCGCCAATTGATCCAGCGCCCGGCTAAGCGTTGACTGTTGCACAACCGCATAGACGGCCAGTTCGCGGATCAACACACCATCGACCACCGACAAAACCGCCAGCGACCGCATCTGCGGTGTGGTCAGACCAAGCGCCGCCATCTCCGAATTGATCGCCGCGTTATAACGCCCGATAATCCGGTTCATCAGGTAGGGTGCAAAATTCTCCAGCCCCATTTCCCCAAGCCGGGGGGATGCAACATCAGCGTCTTTCATATCGGTCATGCACCAAGCCTTTTTGCCACGTTAAAACCTGAGCCTCCGCCTAGCCCCGGACCGGGATGGGTGGAAGCACCAATATGAAAAAGCCCGGCAACTTGGGTGTTATTGTTCACCTGCCCGCCATGGGGCCGCCAGACAAAGAACTGATCCATCGCGCAGGCCCCGCCATAAGGATCGCCGCCCACCAGATTGACATTCATCTGTTCCAGATCGGCAGGAGAATAGGCCCGCCGCTTCAGCTTGATCTTGTCCCAATTGCGGATATGCCCCGCCAGGATTTTTTCAATCCGGTCGGCATAGGCCTCGCGCATCGCCTCCGTCCATTCTGCCACGGTTTCGATCTCGCCCGCCGCATCACCCTTGATCACGCTTGGCGCATCCGGGATCTGGAGCCACAGCAACGCCTTGCCCTCCGGACAGCGGCTGGTGTCCATCCGATGTGGTTGCCCAACACAGATCGTCGGGCGCTCCGGCAGCATCCCGCGTTCGGCTTCATTACTTGATTTAGAGACTGAATCGATCCCATCTGCCAAATGGATCAGTGCCACATCATCCAACCCTTCGGCGGCCCAATCCACCGGGCCGTCCAGCGCAAAATGCAGCTGGAAATTGCCCCGCCCATGGCGGTATTTTTTCGCCTCGACCGGGCGCGGCTGTTCGCCCAGCAACCCGTCATAGAGTTGCCCCGGCGCGGTGCTGGCAATCACATTGCCCGCCTCGATCCGTTCGCCCGTCGCGGTCTGCACGCCCACGGCTTTGCCGCCCTCAATCAAGATCCTCGCGGCCTCCACCCCAGTGCGGATTTCCCCGCCATTCGCCTTTATCAGAGACGCAAATGCCGTTGCCGCCTGCCCTGCTCCGCCTTTGACAACGGGCGCGCCTGCCGCCTCTAGGGCAAAGGCAATGACCCGCGCCATCTGGCCGCCATAGCTAGCTTCCGGCGTCAATCCCACATGCAAAACCCATGGCGCCCAAAGCGCCTGAATATCCTCGCCTTGGTATCGCGTTTCCAACCATCCGCGTGCCGGTTCCAACGCTGCCCCGAACCAGGCCTTGAGCGGGGTCAAACCCCGCTTCCATGCCTGTTTCGCCAACAACCACGCCGTCTGCCGCGACCACAACGGTTGTCCCAGCAGCGCAAACAGAAATTCCGCATCTTGCTCAATCGCGCCCACATCGGCGCGGTGCTGATCCCCATCCCCTGCGGCACGGGCATTGAACGCCGCCACATTGGCATCGCGGTCCATGCTAAGGGTCAGTGCTGATCCATCCGGGCGCAGCACTGCCGTGGGGTGCTGTGAATGACAGAAATCCAATCCGTATTTCGCCAAATCCTCGCCCAAGGCCCCATGCGCCGGACCCGTCAGAAACAGAACAAAGGTCGCCGCCATCACATCGTGATGATACCCCGGCAAAGTCACATCGTCCGAGGTGTACATACACCCGCCAATGCGGTGTTCGCGTTCGATCAAAAGCACGCTGTCACCTTTGCGCGCCAGCATCGCGGCGGCCACCAACCCATTGATGCCCGACCCGATGATCAGATGGTCAACCTTTGACACCCGTCAGCCCTTGGGAACCAAAGCCAATGCGCGGATCGGGCTGCCTGTGCCGTTCTTGATCTTGAGCGGCGCGGCAATCAGGATCGCGCCCTTGGCGGGCAGTTTGTCCAGATTGGCCAGCGACGCGAGGCCAAAGCAATTGTCGCGGTGCAGCAGGTTATGCGCCGGATACGGCGGTTCCATTCCACCCGCTTGGCCCGCGTCCGTGCCAATGCACTGCGTGCCCCAGCCAACGATCTTTTTGCTCAGCAGATATTCAATGCAATCGGGTGTCGGTCCGGGGCTGTGCGGGCCGGTTTCATCGGCATTCAGGAACTTGTCCTCATCATCAACGCGGCTGTCCCAATCGGTGCGCATCACAACCCACTCGCCCGCGCCAATCTCGCCATGTTCCTTTTCCCATGCCTTCACCCCATCGGCGGTCAGCAGGAAATCCTCGTTCTCGGTGCTCTGGGCCGAACAATCAATCACATTGACCGGCGCAACCAGCCGCTGCACGTCCAGCTTGTCAGTATAGCCGTCGGGATAATCCTTGCCTGTGATCCAGTGATGCGGCGCGTCAAAATGGGTGCCGGAATGTTCGCCCAGCACCATCCAGTTCCACGCGAAAAACGGTCCGTCATTGTCATATTCGCTGATCTTGTGAATTTCGACCTTGGGCGTGTTCTTGGCAAAATCCGGCGGCAACTGAAGGATCGGCGTGTCCGGGCCAAGCACCCCGGAACAATCCACAACTTCCACTCCACCAGAGGCCAGCATCGCCCCCAAATTGCTTACGACATCCGCAGCGCTCATGTTTCTCACTCCCTGAAGGTTGCGCGATTTTGCTCCGCGCAATGTTTGTCGCGTGTTGGCCACGCAGGTTTGGATGAATCAATGCTAGACAAGTTTACATGCATTTGCAATTATCTTGTTTGGGAGGATCGTCAGAAATGACCACGGAACCGGACGCGATATTCATCGGCGCAGGGCACAACAGCCTTGCCTGTGCATGCCATTTGGCGGCACGCGGATGGTCCGTCGAGATCTTTGAACAAGCGCCCGAACCGGGCGGCGCGGTCAAAACCGGCGCTTATACTCAGCCGGGGTTCCGGCATGATTGGGCGGCGATGAACCTGTCGCTTTTTGCCGGATCGGCTTTCCATAGAGAGCATGCAGAGGAACTGGCCAAACATGGGCTGGCCTTTGCACCCACGGGCAATCCCTTCGCAAGTGTGTTCCCCGATGGGCGCTGGCTGGGCATCTCCAATGATCCCGCAATCACCAAGGCCCGCGTGCGCGGTTTTTCGGACGCTGACGCGCAAGCTTGGCAAGATCTGACAGACGGTTTTCCGGACATGGCGGATTCGATTTTTGCCGTGTTAGGCAGCCCGATGAATTTACGTGCATTTTCATCCTTAGGGTGGAAGACATGGCGCAAACGGGGTGGCGGCGGCACGCTTGATCTGGCCCGTTTCATGATGATGTCGCCCCGCGCATGGCTCGACCAAACGTTCCAAAGTGACCACGTCAAAGCGACGCTGGCCGCCTGGGGCATGCACCTTGATTTCGCACCCGACATCGCGGGCGGCGCGGTCTTCCCCTATCTCGAAAGCATGGCCGGCCAAGCCTTTGGCATGGTTCTGGGCCAAGGCGGCGCGGATACGATGACCAAGGCCATGATCAAGATGATCGAGGTTCGCGGCGGCAAGGTACATTGCAACGCCGAGGTGACGGCGATCGAACAGGCTGGCGGTCGCGCCACGGGTATCTCGCTGGCCGATGGACGTTTCATTGGCGCCGCCAAGGCGGTGATTGCCAATGTCGCGCCTTCCGCCTTGATGAAACTGACCGGCGGCACTGGTGACGCGCGTCACGAGACCGCGATGACCGGATTTCAACATGCCCCAGGTACAATGATGATCCATCTGGCGATGGACGCCCTGCCCGATTGGTCAGCGCCAGAACTCAAACGTTTTGCCTATGTGCATCTCGCCCCGTCGATGGATCAGATGGCCCGAACCTATGCGCAGGCCAAGGCCGGATTGCTGCCCGATGAGCCCGTTATCGTCTGCGGACAACCCACCGTGGTTGACCCTTCTCGCGCCCCTGCGGGCAAGCATGTGTTGTGGTTGCAAGTGCGCATGGCGCCGGGCGAAATCAAAGGCGATGCCGCAGGCACCATTCCTGACAGGAATTGGCAGGATGCCGCGACCCCCTTTGCCAATCGTGCGCTCGACATCCTCGAACGTTATGCGCCCGGCACGCGTGCCAAGATTCTAGGCCAGCATATCGTAACGCCGGACATGTTGCAGGCCGACAATCCCAATCTGATCGGCGGTGATCAAGTCTGTGGCAGCCACCATTTGCACCAACATTTCATGAACCGGCCCGCCCGCGGCTATGCCGATGGCAGCACGCCGATCAAACATCTTTATCACACCGGTGCCGCCATCTGGCCCGGTGGCGGAACAGGCGCGGGGCCCGGCACCCTGTTGGCCAAAAAACTTGTCGGAAAATAGCAAAGAACCAACAAAATCAACGATCAGGGAGATCCAGAATGACACTTTCAAGAAGAAGCCTGCTCAAGTCCTCAGCCGCAGCTGCGACATTTGCAGTTGTTGGCCTGCCCAGTTTTGCCCAAGCGATTGACGAATTGGTCATCGCCTACAACGTCAACCTTCCCAGCTGGGATCCGACCGTTGGCCTATCTGCGGTAAACCCAACCATTCAAGGGTTCTACCAATCGGTTTTTGACCTTTTCATCCCACAAAACACCGACCTCAGCTTTGGCTCCGGCATCATCACGGATTATGGATGGAACGACGACCGCAGCGCGATCTGGATGGATGTGCGCGAAGGCGTCAGCTGGCACAATGGCGATCCACTGACCGCCGAGGATGTGGCATGGTCCCTGACCCGCGCCGGCAACCCCGACAGCGGCAACCCGATCCAGTTCATCTGGGGCAAGGTCAACAACATCCAGACAGACGGCAATCGCGTGACCGCAGATATGCCCGAATACGAGCCGACATTCTTTAAATGGATGTCCTTCCTCACCGGTTATGTCATGCCAAAGAAATACTACGAAGAGGTGGGCGCGGAAGGCTTCGAAGCGGCCCCCGTCGGCACCGGCCCCTACATGGTCGAAAAATTCGAGCGCAACGCCTTTGTTCGGCTGAAAGCCAACGAAAACTACTGGGGTGGCGCGCCGGAGTTCAAGACCGTGACCATCAAATTTGTAACCGACGCCGCCAGCCGTGTGGCAGAGGTGGAATCGGGCAACAGCCATGTCACGCTCGAAGTGCCTTATGAAGAATTCGACCGCCTCAAAGCCAAAGACGGCATCGATGGGGTGGCCGCGCCCATTTCCGATATCGGCATGATTTTCCTCAATGATATCGAGGTGATGACAGACCCCAACGTCCGGATGGCTGCCGCCCATGCGATTGATAAATCGCTGATCATCGAACGGCTGCTGTCGGGGTATGGCGTGCCAATCGACACGTTGCAGACACCTGATTACGTTGCCTATGACGACAGCATCAAAGTGCCCTATGACCCGGAGAAATCCAAAGAGCTGTTGGCCGCTTCCGGCTATGGCCCGGACAACCCGGTCAAATTCAAAATCCAGACCACCAAAGGATTTAAGCCCAAGGATTACGAGATGGTACAAGCCATCGTTGGCCTCTGGCGCCGCGTCGGAATCGAGGCCGAGATTGAGGTCTACGAGATCGCCAAACACTTTGAGCTGCGCGCCGCCGATCAATTGGCGCCCGCCGCCTTCTACAACTGGGGCAACTCCGTTGGTGATCCGACCACATCCACCGGTTTTGCGATGTTCGGCCCCTCGCCGCATTCGGTCTGGGACGGTGAAGACACATTCAACGCGATCCTCCCGCTTTGGGGTGAGGCCGATGAGGCCAAGCGGATCGAAGGTTGGAAGGCTGTTGACAAACGCATCGCCGAAAACGCCGAAGTCATCCCGCTACTGCAATATGTGCAACCGATCCTGCACACTGATGCGGTCAAGGTCACGCCGCATCGCTCCGGCGCGTTGCTGCCGCACCTGATGACCCGCGCATAACAACCACCCTGGAACTGGCGGGGCTGGTGCAAACTGGCCCCGTCCTTTTTCGAACGGACGTCCATGACACTCCTGCGCCTCATCCTTTTGCGGATATTGACCACCGCAATCACGCTGTTTGGTGTGGCGGTGATCGTTTTTGTTGTCATCCGCGTGGTGCCCGGCAACCCCATTGCGATGATGCTGCCGCCCGGTGCAACGGACGCCGATATAGCAAGGCTGCAAGCACAATACGGGTTCGACAAATCCATTTTTGAACAATTCATCATCTGGCTCGGCGGCGTGATGCAGGGCGATTTCGGCACCTCGATCTCTCTGCGCCAGCCGGTTTCAATGCTGGTTCTGGGCCGCCTGCCCGCAACGCTGGAACTGTCGATCTTTGCCTTGGTGATTGCAGTGATAATCGGCGGCATGATGGCCCTCACCGGCACCCGTTATCGTGATACCAAAACCGAAGGCGCCATTGACGTGACTGCCGGTATGGCCCTTTCGGTGCCGGATTTCCTGTGGGGCTTGGTGTTAATCTTACTTTTTGGGGTGCTTTGGCCAGTGTTTCACATCTCTGGACGGATCTCCCCTTCGCTAAATATTGATTTCACAACCAATTTTTACGTTTTTGAATCCCTGCTGAGGCTGCGATTTGACGTATGGCTCGACCTGCTCAGCCATATGTTCATGCCTGCTCTCGCACTCGCCATCCCATTGGCTGCGATCATCGCTCAGCTTTTAAAACAGTCTCTAAAAGAAACAATGCACCTTGATTACGTGACCCTCGCCCGGACCAAAGGCTATGGCGAACATCACGTCATAACGCGTGAGGCGCTGCCCAATGCGATCTTGCCCACGTTAACCCTTGTCGGGGTTCAGTTTACCTTTCTGATCGGCGGTACAGTGATCATCGAACGGCTGTTTTCCTACGAAGGATTGGGAAATATGGCCATCGATGCGGTGATAAACCGCGATCTGCCGCTCATTCAGGGGATCGTGATCCTGTTTGCCCTGCTATTCACCCTCGTAAATCTGGCCGTTGATATGCTCTACGTTGTCCTAAACCCCCGTCTGCGCCATGCGTGACGCGCGAGGGGACATTAAACGGCCCATAGGGCTGCGGCTGTGGCTATCAGGGGGTTGGTTAACGCTTTTGGCATTGGCCGCGATCTTTGCGCCGCTTATCGCCCCGCAGGATCCGCTTGCGCAGGATCTCTTCACCTCCCGCCTGCCGCCGTTCTGGGACGCCAAAGCAGAAGCGGGATATTTGTTGGGCTCGGATTCCCTGGGCCGCGATGTGCTGTCGCGCATAGTCTACGGGGCACGTTTGGCTCTGATCGTGGCGCTGGTGGCCGGCACCTTAACCTGCCTTGTTGGTGGCACGCTCGGCCTCATTGCGGGTTATTATCGCGGCTGGCCGGACCGGATCATCAGTCGCTTTGTCGATATCTGGATGGCCTTCCCACCCGTGCTTTTTGCCATTTTGCTGATCGCAGTATTGGGGCCGGGGCTGATATCAATCATCATCGCGATTGTTGTCATCGATTGGACCCGCTTTGCCCGTGTTATCCGCGCCGAAGCCATGAGCCAGGGTGTGATGGATTATGTCGCATCCGCACAGGTCGCTGGCCGCGGCAGATTTGGCACAATGATCACCGAAATATTGCCCAACGTCCTGCCAACGATGGTGGCATTGCTCACCTTGGAAATGGGAATTGCGGTCATTGTCGAGGCGATCCTCAGCTTTGTGAACCTCTCCATCTCAACCGACAGCCCGACATGGGGCGGCATGATCTCCGAGGGACGCACATCGGTCCATCAGGCTTGGTGGGTGCTGGTTTTCCCGCTCATCACACTTTTCCTGACGGTCCTCAGCTTCAGCCAACTGGGCGAAGGGCTCAAAGATCGCTTTGATCCGGTGCTGCGATGAAACCGTATCTCTCTATCCGCAATCTCTGTGTCACACTCAAACATGGCGCGCCGATCCTGCGATCGGTGTCTTTGGATGTCTCCGCCGGGCAGGTGCATGGCTTGGTCGGAGAATCCGGCGCCGGAAAGTCGATGATAGGCAAAGCCGTTCTGGGCACCCTGCCCCGCGCCCTGCACATCCGGTCCGGCGAGATTTGGCTGGATGGTGTGGATCTTTTGACCCTACCCCTGCAGGAACGGCGCAAACGGATCGGCGCCACCGCTGCGTTGATCCCGCAAGACCCGCTGACCGCACTCAATCCATCGCGGCGCATTGGGCCTCAGATCACCAAACGACTGGTGGATATTTTGGGTTGGCACAAAAACGCGGCAGAGGACCGGGCGCTGGACCTTCTGGCAGAGGTCCACATCCCCGATCCTGCCCGCGTTATGCGCAGCTATCCACACGAGCTTTCGGGCGGCATGCGGCAACGTATCCTGATTGCCTCCGCCTTCGCCGCCGAACCGAAGCTGATCATCGCAGACGAGCCGACAACGGCCCTCGACGTGACGGTTCAGAAACAAATTTTGCGCCTGATCGCCGATATGCAGGCCCGTCACGGCACCGCGCTTTTGTTTGTCACCCATGACTTGGGTGTCGTGTCCAAAGTCTGTGATACGCTGTCAGTGCTCTATGCTGGCAAGGTTGTGGAAGACGCTCGGATGCAGCGGTTTTTTATGCGGCCCGTTCACCCCTATTCCGCCGCACTCCTTGCCGCAACACCGACCTATACCAATCCGACAGGAAGCCTAAAGCCGGTGCCCGCAACCGTGATTGAAGATGTCGAAACCGAAGTGCAGCAACATGACATGAGGGCAGGTCTATGATGTATCAGGTCAAGGATCTGCGTCTGTCCTTTCCCGATATGGTGCACAAACGGCTTTTTGGCGCCGCCCCACGTATCGAAGTTCTTAAGGGGATTGGTTTTGATCTGCCCAAAGGCGCGGTACTGGGCATCGTTGGCGGATCTGGGTCCGGAAAATCGACACTGGGTCGTGCGATGCTGCGCCTGCTGGAACCCGATTCAGGGCAAATCCTGTTTGATGGCCATGATATCACGCATAGGTCTGAAGACGACCTAAGAGGCATGCGAAGACGGTTTCAGATGATCTTCCAAGACCCTATGTCATCACTAAATCCCCGTAGGCGTGTGGGCGGGATCATCGCGGGGCCGCTGCGGCTGCACGGGTTCGACGACACTGCCGCAAAGGCGGCGGAGGCGTTGGATATGGTTGGTTTGCCACGGAGGTTTGCGGAACGGTTTCCGCATGAATTGTCAGGTGGCCAACGGCAGAGAGTAGGTATTGCCCGCGCCATTGCATTGCGACCAGACTTCATCCTTGCCGATGAGATCGTTTCGGGGCTGGATGTCTCGTCACAGGCTCAGGTTTTGAACCTGCTTGAAGACCTGGTGAAAGAGCTGGGGCTGACACTTGGGTTCATCAGTCATGATCTATCTGTCATCCGGAGGCTGTGTGACCGCATCCTGGTTTTGCACCACGGAGAAATCGTCGAGGATTCTCAGACCGCAGCGCTATTTGACGCTCCTAAGGCTGATTATACCCGTGAATTGCTGGATGCGATCCCCCTGCCCGACCCGCATCAACCTTGGTTCTAATTGCCCATGGGCAATTCTATCTTTTGTAAGCTTTTTCAGATGGTTATGCAGATTGCGCTTGTTGTCACTCAGGCCAAGCCACAAAAAAGGGGAAAGGTTTCAACCCTCCCCCCTAAACGCCTAACTCACTGATAGAAAACTATTTTCTATGAATTGCCCTTGGGCAACTCAGCCCTTTCGGGATTTCAGAAAATTCTCAAACGCACCCCGCAACGAGGCATCCGACAGCGTCGCGTCAAACTCCATCTGGAATTGCTTGCCGCGCTTTTTGACCATGATCCCCCGCTCCCCGGCTGAGCGGCGATATAACGTCCCGGTCTTTGCTTTGGGTGTTTTTGGCCTGGGGTTTCCCGCCGCGACCAGACGTTTGAAAACATCCGCCGCTTCAACATAACCGCCCTGCCCTTTAGCCGCACGTTTCTGCACTCCAGCGATGTGAATAGCCTCGTCCATGACGCCCGCGGCCTGATCCGGCGCGCTCAACAGTGGTTTCAGCGCACGCGCATGGCGCTCTTTGATGTCGCGTTTGCTTGCGAAAGCATCAAGGATCTCTTCGGGCATCTTGGCCAACACCAAGTAGCGGGAAAGCCATGGCGGGCTGACCTCCAGCCGTTCGGCCATCGCCTTTTGTGAACCGTCATAATAGAGGCGGATCGCCTCGGCATAATCGACGGCGCGTTCATAATCAGAGATGTCTTCGCGGTCTCTGTTCTCGATATCGGCAAGACGGAATGCCTCTTCATCCGTGAGGTCGCGCACTTCAACCAGATAGCGGAACTGCGGATAATTATGCGCCCGCAACCAGCTGACGGCAAAGTGCCGCCGCGCACCGCAGATCACTTCAAATTCGTGCTCCTCACCTGACAGGCGGCGCACGATGGCGGGGAATTCCTGCTGGCCCTGCGCCTTGATCCCGTCAATCAGATCGCGGCAATTGTCCTCGGTCAGAAGGGCATAGTCACGGTTGTGACGTTCCCACATACGGCAACGGGCAGGATCGACCTGATACAGGGTCTTTTCCTGCATCTCGCCCGACATCCGCTCACCAATGGACGTGGAGCGTTTGAGGAACCGCGCACCACCACGATCGGAGGAGGGGGCAGGGCTATCAAGCCCGCTTAGGACATCATCAAAAATTGCATCATGTTTCTTACTCATAGCAAACCTTCCTTGCGCAGGGCGCTGTGGTGGCTGGGCCAGGTTTTGCGGATCAACAGCTCAATCTCGGCGTTGACCGCGTCCAGATAAGCCCGGCAGCGTTTATGCGTTTCGGTCCGCACGCCCGGACCGGTTAGCTCATACACCGTTGAAAGATTGGCCGCCGCATTGTCGATCTCGGCGGAATCTTTTAGAACGGCGCTCATCATATCCATGGGAAATACAGCTTCCATCATGCGTTTGATGGCTTGATGCGCCGATTTCCCATCGTTCATCTTTGTCGCTAGAATTTTAACAAAAGAATAATCCCGCGCACCGCCGGCACGGGCCAGCTCTTCCAAGGTGGCGCCCATCATTTTGAGGAAATGCGCAGTTGAGCCAAAATCAATGTTGTTAGGCGGGGCAGGGATCACCAGCGCATTGGCGGCCCGCAACACGGAAAGTGACAACATGCCGAGAGCAGGGGGCGGATCGAGCAGGATCACATCAAAACTGTCTTTGATGCTTTCGATTCCGTTGCGCAACCGGTCGAGCACAAATGTACTGTCCCGCGCCATCCGGGCCGCAAATTCATATTCCGCATCATAAAGTCCAAGGTTCGCAGGAATCAGCGCAATACCCGGCCAATAGGTGGCACGCAGCGCATAATGCAGGCTGGAGGGGCCACCATGGCGGAAAAACGGATAGAGGGTATCGTCGTCCTCATCCACATCAACGTCGGGGTTCAAACCGAACATTGAGGTTGTACTGGCCTGGCTGTCACAATCAATCACGCAGACACGATAACCTTTGAGTGCAAGATATTGCGCCAGATGGCAGACCATCGTTGATTTGCCGACGCCACCTTTGAAGTTCTGGATCGCCAGAACCATCGCAGGATCGTCAGGTTGTCGATGGGGCAGGGTGCCGAACACATCCCGCATGGTATTGACCTGCGCCAGACTGTAACCGCTGCGCCGCCCGTTGGCTGGATCTTTGTCGGGCGGCGGCAACCGGCCATCGGCCTCGGCGTCGCGGATCAACTTGTCGCTACGACCCACCATTTCGGCGGCGCGGCGGACGTTAAACCGCAGATCTAGCGATTTCGAAGCGCCCGGCGCAAACACACGTTCGCGCAGACGTTCTATAACAGTGCTCGCGCGATCACTGAGATGCGCCAATTCGGTGAGAGTTACGGGGGGAAGGACGGGCTGCTGCATCGGGGCCTCATTTTTTGCTCAAAGAATCATGGACTGTTGTTCGGGGCCGCTCAAGTACGAATATTCGTGAAAAACAGGCAAAAAGTCGGAAATCCGGGATGGGGGCCGTTTTCATTGAATATTTTGAAAAATGTCAGCGCTGTATGGGTCCATCAGGGCTGTAACACCCGAAAAGTAAGACAAGCGTGCTAAGGGAACGCCTGGGACCAATCTGATGCTGATCTTACCCTTCTAAACAAAATTTGAAAAACCCTTTTGGTTCAGGATTCTTAGTGTTCTGTGTTCGGGGGATCGAAAGGCCTTAGTTTTATGACGTATCAGTGTCTAACGCTTACCTTTCGGGGCGGTTTGACCAACCTTTGGGGAGGGTTAACCTTACCTATCGGGGCGATTCCCCTTACGGATGGGTTGGAGGCTAAACCTTACGTTTTGGGTGGCTGATCTGAGAGCCGGGGAACATGCTAGGATAACCCTATAGAACAGGGGTTTGCGAATCATTGGCTGCGAACCGGCGCCGGTTAGAGCTTACAAATTGGGTGATAGACCGCTCCGAGCCGCTATGATAGCTTACGCGAAACGAGCAACAAAAGTAAGAATACTGGGTAAGACAATAAAGCATGAGCAAAGCTTACCGAACCGTTGATGCGCGGCCAAATGCGCAAACGCTGGTCAAACCTGGCGAGCTGGTGGACCTTGTCGAGGTCACGCCGCTGACACTGGCCGACCGCCGGATTTACAACCAATTGCTTGAGAATGCCTGGGACGCAATTGAAAAACCGGTGACCCATGTGATCTCCAAATCTGACCTGCGCGGGTCGCATAATTCGAATGATCGGGTTGGTGGGTCGATTGAGCGGTTGATGGCTTCGATTGTCAAAGTGCAGGTGATGCGGGACGGCGAACCGGCGATTGAACGGGTGCAGCTTTTGGGCGGGAACGTTGAGACGACCCGCCGGGACGGATTGCTGGAATACGAAATTCCGCAGCGGCTGCGCCGGATTATCAAGGACAGCACGGTGTTTGCGCGGCTGCAACGCGAGGTGATGTTTGCGCTGTCGTCGAAATATGCGCTGACGCTTTATGAGATGGTGCAGAAACGCGGCAATCTGCGCTGGCGGTCCTCGGAAAAATTCAGCCTCGAAGATATGCGCGGTGTTCTAGGCGTGCCCAAGGGCAAGTTGACGTCTTGGTCAAACCTGAAACTGCGGGCCATTGATCCCGCGGTCGAGGAGGTTTCGGCGCTGAGTGACTATATCGTTGAGGTGGATCCGATCAAAACCGGGCGGCGGGTCACGCATATTGAATTGCGTTGGTGGCGCAAGGATGCGGGCGGCGAGGCCGAGGTGGAGCGCGAATTGCAGTTTTCCTCGGTGGGTCGCAAGGAACGTGCAACAGCCAAGGCCGAAGCCATGCGCCCGCGACCCGACTGGTTGGATGCGAAGGGCGCGGCCTTGCGGACAGAGACCTATGAAACGGCCAAGTTGCGGTTTCCCGGATATGACATCTACTTTGTTGAGGGTGAATGGCGGGCTTGGGCGGCGGGCAAACCGCCGGCACGGGATCCTGACAAGGCCTATCTGGCATTTTTCAAGACGTTTGCCGAAAATAACCCTATTTAGAGACTGATCATGACAGACACATCGGGCGATCCGGCCTATTTCCTTTACCATTCGATTGGCCAGTATCCGGGCAAAGCCGCCGAGATGGCCGAAGCGTTGAGCACGTTTTCAAATACCTGGGGTGCGTTGGATGATGGGCAATGGCCAAATGTCCTGTCGGCGCGGGCTGAGTTTATTAACCTGTGGCGCGATCTGATTGATGCGCCGGAGGGCACATTAACCAGCGCGGAGAATGTGACGACAGGTCTGTTTTCGGTGTTGGGCGGGCTGCCGACAGAGCATTTGCGGGGCAAGCGTGTTTTGGTCGCGGCCGATTGTTTTCCGTCGCTGCACTTTCTGTTGAACGGGATGCAAGCCCGATTGGGATTTACGTTGGAGACAGTCCCTGTGCGGCAGGGAGATTTTTGGGTCCGTGATGAAGATATGATTGCGGCCTGGGGGCCTGATGTTGGGCTCGCGCTTTTGACCTTTGTGACCTCGACCTCGTCGCACCGCTGTGATCTGGACGCGCTTTTGGCGCATGGGCGGCAGATGGGTTCCTTGGTGGGCGTGGATCTGACTCAGGGGATCGGAATTATCCCGTTTTCGCTGAATGATCATCCGGTTGATATTTTGTTGTCCACCACCCTGAAATGGCTGTGCGGCACGCCCGGCGCGGGGATCATCCAGATGCGGGAGGATCTGCTGAAATCGGTCAAGCCGGAGCTGCGCGGATGGTTTTCGCAGGACAATCCGTTTTCATGGGATCTGGATGCTTTTGACTATGCACCCGATGCGCGGCGGTTTGAACATGGAACGCCCTCGGTTTTGGCCTGTGTGGGATCGGTGCCCGCGTTGAAATGGCACGCGGGGCAGGGGGGTCTTTTGGCGCACAATCGCGGTTTGACCAAGGCCATTATGGAAAACGCTGAGGAAATGGGGCTGCCGCTTGCGACGCCCAAAGACGAAGCGGCAAAGGGCGGGTCGGTGATGTTGCAACTGCCAGAAACCACTGATCCTGTTGCATTGGTGGACGGCTTGCGGGGCGAGGATGTGCATGTCGATTGCCGAGGCCGGATTTTGCGCATATCACCCGGCGCGGTGACCCGGGGCCAGCACGTGGATCGTCTGTTTGATAGTCTCAAAGCATATGTTTAGAGACTGAACTTACTGCAAATCGTTGAAGAACCTTTGCATCCGGTCCATTGCGTCGCGCAGCACATCCATGTCCGCGCAGCCGAAACAAACCCGCAGATGCCCTTCGCCAGCATCACCGTAAAAGCTGCCCGCCTCGACCACGACACCGGTCGCCGCCAAGAGCATATCGGCGCAGTCTTGCGCGGTCAGGCCTGTCGCGGATATGTCAGGAAAAGCATAGATCGTTCCCTCGACCGGCGCACAGGTCACGCCGGGCATCTGGTTCAGCCGCGAGACAACCAAATCGCGGCGTTCCCGATCGCGATCGACCATGCCTTGCAAGACTGCGGGATCACCGGTCAGGGCCGCCAAGGCGCCGTGTTGTACAAAGGTATTCACATGGGTCACTTCGTTGGTCGTGATTTTCATCATCGGCCCAATTAGAGACTGATCTGCGGCGATATATCCCAAACGCCAACCATCCATGGCATAGGCTTTGGTGAAGGCGAACATGGAGATCGTGCGTTCCTTCATGCCGGGCAGGGAAGCGATAGAAATATGCGCGGCGTTGTCATAGGTGATCTCTTCGTAGACTTCATCGGAGAGAACCAGCAGGTCGTGTTCCTGCGCGAGATCAGCGATGATTTGCAATTCATCGCGGGTATAGACCCGGCCCGTCGGATTGCAGGGGTTGATCAGGGCAATCACCTTGGTCGCGGCGTTGATATGTGGCTCTAACAAGGCGCGAATGATGGAAAACCCGTTCGCGGCATCCAAGGGAGCGATGGTGACTTTGGCACCGGCCAGCTCCGCCTTGCCGATATGCTGGGGATAATAGGGG
>NZ_QBKU01000013.1 GCF_003054325.1 Sulfitobacter mediterraneus | reverse complement strand
GGGGGCATTTCCGGCTAGGAGAACCCATCTGGGAAGCCGCTCAGGTAGGTGAGCTAACATCATCAGACAACCCCAGAGTGCCCCTCTCAGGACCCCTATCATGTCTTGGTTAGGGTATCCTCCCTGGGGCCCCTAGACGGGCTCTCTCTGGCTAGGTGTCCTAGGCGAGGTATCCCTAGCAGGGCTCCCTAAGATCAGTGGGGGCCAATTAGGTATAAGTAATGGTAGTAGAGGACTGGGGGGGGAAGATAGCCCTGGGGGAGGTAACCCGATCAGGGTCCCCTGTGCTGGGGATCAGGTACCCGAATTAGGGATAGATGACTGGTTGTGGTGGATAGCCTTGGGGGGATCTTAGCTGAAGGGGTCCTACGGGTGGAAGGGGTGTCGTGTTAAGTAATTGCGAAAGGATCGTCTAGTACACCAACCAAAGGCATCAGGAATTCGCCATCGATGGCATCAAGTGCATCAGCATAGAAACCATCAATTGCATTGACCGCGCTAGTAGTACTTTCGGGTGTGCCATCAAAGAGCGCCATTGCAGCAGAGGCATTGTCGGTATCTGACATTCCTTTATGAACAGCGAAATATGCTCCTATGTCTGCTTTGGTGGAAAGGAATTGCTGATCCGCGATTTGTTGATCGACAAAATCCTGCCCAAGTTCTGGCTTCAGGTCTGATTTGGCACCGCGCAGGACCTCGAGTATAAACTGGTCCCTGCTTACGTCGCCATTGTCTAGCAGCCCAACCCAGAAATCGATTCCGATCTGATCAGGCGTTCGCCCAAGGACATTGCTGTAAACTGAGACTGCAAAGGCGTTGTTCGTCGTCCCTTCTGGGTAACTCTCGCGGGTCTCATCTTGGTCGATGAACAACGTTGCCATTTCGCTCAATGTTGTACCATTCGCGAATGCCGTTCCCCAAAAATTGAGCCCAACTGCATCAGGGGCGCGATTGAAGTAGGCAATGTAGAGCTCAACGAAGCTCTCCAATTCGGCAGGATCAAGCTCAGCAGGTCCACCGAATTTCTGCAAATCAAACGGGCCGCCCAACAGGTCAGTATCAAAGTCCAGAAACTCGATATCATGTAGAGTATCAGTCCCGTTGCCGTCGGTACGCCGATCTTTGACACTGGTTCCGGTTGGAGAAAGCGTCAAAGTATAGCTCGCTTGATTTCCGGAATACTGCGCGCTGTCAGTCCCGGCTCCACCATCCAGATAGTCGTCCCCAGAATTCCCAGTAAGTGAATCGTCGCCTGTGTCACCATAAATCTGGTCGTCACCGCTATCGCCGAAAGCCGTGTCGTTGCCACCTAGGGCGAACACCACGTTGTCTGTGATGTCGCCTTGCAAAAGATCGGCCAGAGATGTCCCATTCAAAACCACCGCCCCGTCGTCATCCAGAACTATTGTTGAGGCGGAACGATTGGCAAACAGAACAGTACCCGCCGTAGCCACTCCGATAGACATCGTAAGCGTTTCATCTAGTTCGACAGTGTTGTCGCCGTTGATCACAACTTCGATGGTCTTTTCGGCTTCGCCATCTGCAAATGAGATCACGCCGCCCAAAGGCCCATCAATGTCAGTGGAATCAACTTGCCCGCCGATCAAGTAATCGACATCGAGAGTGCCGCTTGTGGATACGATGCGATCAATAGTGAACCGAAACGTGCTAGTTCCAGCATTTCCTTCAGCATGACTACCTTCTGAATTGATCATTAGTGTCGGCAACGCTGCAGGTAGGTTCGCCGGATCAGTGTCTGCGCTAGGATTCGCAGCAAGCATCGTTGCGCCCGTTACAAAAGTCAGATCGCCAGTGAGCGCAAAATCAAGAACAGCGTTTTCAGCAATAACTGGATTTGTTATTCCTGCCGCTTGCACAGCCGCCTCTGCTGCCGCCCTAATATCAGCTGGCAGGTCGTCAACCGCGATGTGTCCACGTGGATAGCTGCTGTCTTGATAGTCGTTGGTTGTCTCACCGATCTCGCGATCAAACAGAGCCTGTGGCTCGGTGATCCTCCAAGCATCAGCGAACGTCGTATACAGCGTAGAGAAATCCAGCGGCTGCGCCAGTACCGTCCCATCGGGCAGCATTAAGTCATTCGAGACGTTGCCATCTGCATTTCCGAGTAGCCCGCGTACACTACCGGCGGCTCTACTGTCAGAAAGGAATGTACATACATTTAACGACCCGTTGTCGAACACCCCAACCATGAGCTGTTCCCCATTGGGCATAATGATCGTATAAGTATCTCCATTCGCATATATTTGCCCTCCGGAGCTTCCAATCGGCAAAGGCCCGTTTTCAACAGTCAGCGCGGTTAATTCGCCGTTGATACTCAGAGGTATGTCGCGATTGACATCTAGCATCACCCGGGTGCCACCAATCTCTGTTGCAACGGCAGTGATGAATGAGACTACATCACTGATCGGTGCGGTCCGTATTTGCACATTCAGCGGATCGCCGGATATTGTCTCAATCAACGTAAATTCGCCAACCGCCTGAAAGTCATACCCAAGACCGTCTAGGGTTACGATGTGGGGGTCACCATACACATCGGATTCGGGCCCGGTCACAGGTGGCGGCGGAAAATCATCATTTATGATCCGGCCAAAACCCTGGAACGCAGAGAAAATGACGGTTTCACCGTTGGACGACACTGCATTGCGTAGTGTGACAACGATGTTTTCGTTGGCTTCGATGGTCGTGTCACCCTGAACGCCAATGGTAATAAGCTTCACGGTTTCTCCGTCAGCGAAATTCAGAATCCCACTTCTAGGCAAAGCTCCAGCCACATCCCCCGAATTTGCCGGTGATGGGAAAAACCCTGTCGCATTCCACTCAACATCCAAAGTACCGGTGACATCGCCGGTACGCTCGACCCGAAATACCAATTCAGTTACACCACTATCACCCTCCATCACGTCTATCGCGGAGAAGATGGAAACCGTGGGGGGGACATTACCGTTAAAGACACCCCACCGCCATAAACCGTCAAGCCCGGTGTTCCCAGAAGTGTGTTCTAGCGCGAGCATGGCGTCCTCGTTGCCCGACTGTGGCAACTCAAAAAATATGGCATTGCCGGAAGAATAGCCTGCTCGAGCGGTAATACCTCCGACCCCACCTTCACCATCGCTGGCGTCGCCCGCGGTCCAATCGATCCACTCGTAACGGAACTCAATGTCGAAATCCCCTGCAGTACGCCCCAAAGTAGAGGAACGATCTGTTAGAATAAGCTGAAACGCGTTGACATGGTCAGTGTTGCCGCTGAAATAGCCGACGTCATCCCATGTCGCAACAAAGCGATCATTTGCGGCGTCCAATGTGTAATATACTAAGTTAGTACCTTGAGACGAGCCGCCCGGCGACACGTTTCCAGTGCTGCCTTCGGTATCAACGTCTGCCCAATATGGAAAAATTCCAGGTGTTGTTCCGCTGGAAATCGTTTGTGGCGTGTAAGCGCCGAGCGGCGAGTTAAAGCTCACTCCGCCGTTGTTATTTACGAAGAGCGAATTGTACGTCGCTCCAAAAAAATTCAGACCGTTTTCGAAAACGCCGGTGATGTCTATCTCTCCAGTGGAGGAATCGTCATTGCGATCCAGTATTTCTCCACCAAATCCTGTTGTTCCGCCAAGAGTGTTAATTAATGGTACGGCCATTCTCACGCTCCTCATCCCAGAGAGTTTGATGCCAAACCCTCATACATATTCTAGAATAAGAATATCACATGAGCTGATCGAGACAATGATCTGTGTCAAATTGCAGCTGCGTGAAAATCACAAAAAAAATAGTCCCTTCACCCCCGGCCAGCACGAAGCCAGCCGGGAAGGTTTGTTATCAGGGGTAGCGCTTGGTCACAACGTAATCAGCCAGCCACTGCCAGTAATACTGGGCACTGATAAAGCCCTGATCTCTCGCAGCCACATCCTCAGCCTCAGCACGGGTCAGGGCGTTGTCACGTTAAGTCGACGATCTTGGATGGACTGGTTAGTTGTCATGGAATGAGCAAGATATCTTACGTGCGCCACCGCTTTCCGCCGGAAGTAATTCAACGGGCCGTCTGGCTCTACTTTCGCTTCCCACTGAGCTTTCGAGACGTAGAGGAAGTACTGGCGGAACGCGGGATCGACGTCAGTTACGAAACGATCCGTCGGTGGATCTTGAAGTTCGGTTCCGCGATTGCTGCCAGCGTCAGATCTCGCAGAGTGCAACCTTCGGGAACCTGGCATCTCGATGAAGTTTTTGTCCGCATCGGCGGCAAGCGGACATATCTATGGCGCGCCGTGGACGATGAAGGCGAAGTACTTGAGGTTCTCGCCCAATCTCGCCGTAACAAGCGCGCAGCCCTTAAGCTCATGCGCAAACTGCTGAAAAAGCAGGGCTACATTCCGGACGAGATTGTGACCGACAAACTGGCTTCATATGCTGCGGCGCTTCGGGAGCTTGGCTTGGCTCATCTTCACGTCACAGGTGGCCGGTTGAACAATCGGGCAGAGGTTTCACACCAACCGACACGCCGGCGAGAACGACGGATGGGCAGGTTCAAATCACCAGGTTCAATGCAACGATTTCTGTCGGTCCATGATGCTATCTACAATCACTTCAACGTCCAACGACACCTAATCTCCCGACCAGTTCTCCGTCAGATGCGCGCCAGAGCCGCGGCCGAATGGCATCAGATCGTCGCTGCTTAAATTCGGGTTCTTTGTGATCTTCCTAGTCTGCCCAAGTTAACGTGACAGAGCCCCACCGATCAATTGGCCGATAAGTTGTTCCATTCGATTTCCTCCATGAATGTAAGAACCAACATAATCAGAGAACATGGCGTCTCGGCTATGTTACTTTCATCGCTGCTTTCCCCTAAGCACTTGGGGTTTTGCGCAGATGCCCCAGGCAGGAACCTATCCTTTTGGATAGACCGATATGCGAATGCTCAGGTGATCAAAGCCGAGAAGATGGTATTGTGCAATCAGTTGGGGTGTTTTTTGCATCACACCCCTCGATCGACGCGGCCAACCGGTTTCCGAGACATAAACTGGGACGGTCGCGTCCCCTTCAAGATGTGGGGCTGACGTTCCCCCCGAGCGTCAGTCCCTGCATTTGCCATCGCCGATCAGCGGCAAACACAGAAAAACAGTGGGCAAAAATCATGATGCTGCGAACTTGCTCGACAGCGAGCGCTTCTTGTTAGCTGGATCTGGTGGGTGAAGGAACTTTCATGGCGCTTCAACCGCCTGATTGCTCACTACCTGAGAACGTGCACCGCGCATCCGGCGTGCCTGACGACGCGGTCAGCGGTTGAACCAAGGAAATAGTTTTGCAGGCCCGGCTTATGAGAGGCCAAAACTATGCAATCAATGCCGTGATTTTTAGCATATTCGACGATAGCATTTCCTGCGTGACCTGAAACTGTCACCCCAACGCAATTCGGTAGTTCTTTGGATATTGCAGAGACGCCTTCCTCAACTTCTTTTCGAGTATTGGCTAACACCTCTGCGGGAATCTCAGCTGTAACGTAAGCAGGGATAACTTCCATTACATGCAGGACAGTGAAAGCCGCTCCGTCTCCTGCCAGAGTCTTCGCAACTTGGATGGCGCTGTGCTTTTCGTGGTCATCATCGAGCAATACCGGTATCAAGATGTTCTTGTACATTTTGGTTCTCCATTTCTGGCGCAGTTGCCGTCTGAGAGACTACTACTTTTGCCCATATTCCTCCTTGATGCAGGTCAATCGCCCCGCACACGTCATCTCCGCCGCCCTCCAGCATCATGAGCCAACCCCCGCAGAGGCCGCCAGAGTGCCTCAAGAGGGCCGGTCGTCGCGTTGGATGGGGTTCCGACCAGTGCCCCAGTTGACCAGAGAGCGCCAGTTCGCCGGAGCGTTGGTAGCGGTTCGGTTGATCTTCGGCGTCGATGACGGATCGTTGACTGAACTCTGGCGGGCTGGGCGCAGCAGTCTAGAGCCAACAGATCACCCCCGTGGCACCCGATGCTCACTCCGCTAGCGCTACGTTCCGCCTAGACCACCGCTACGACGGTCAACAGATACGTCCAATCTGCCCCATGCTCACTCCGCTGGCGCTACGTTCCGCCCCAGTTTCGGCCCCAGTTTTGATGGCGAAGGAGAAAAACTGATGCTGTTCAAGCAACGTCAAGGTTTCCTACCATCCCAGCCACTCTTTCGCAAATCGAGGCGGCGCAGAGCACGCGATATAACTGCGTGTTATCAACGAGTTGTGCGACAGGCTGATTTAGAGAGACCGTAAGCTGTCTCTGTTTCTGCGCCACAATATACCAAAGTCTCAGAACGCCAATTCCGCGATCCGTGGTACATGTTTGAGGGTGTCTAGAGAGTCGCGAACAAAGCGCGTTGCTCAGTCCAATCCGATGGAATGCGACAACGCATTGCCCAGTCGGATGTTAAACCAAGCGGTTGTTTACCTTCCATCACCTGGCGCAGAAGATCCGGCGCAAGGAAAGCAGAGCTGATCATCTTTTGGATCCGGTCGGAAGATGTATTTTGCGATTGAGCTATCTGCTTGAAGGTTTGTCCTCGCCTGACCAATCCATACCATAAGTTCGCTTTGGCTATGTTTTGGATAGGCGATATTCATTGTCAGAAGTTCCCGTTGAGTTGCTGCCTAAGTGTCTCGGTGCACATGCACCGCGCAAGGTGCGTGACGCACCACACGGGCCGCCGTGGAGCCGATCAGATAGTCGGTGAGGCCGGGCTTGTGCGACCCGATCACGATACAATCAAAGTTATGCGTCACGGCATGATCTATGATCGCCCGGTGGGCCTGGCCGCGTGTGATCTCGGCATGGATATCGTCAAGCCCGACGAGCTTTTCTTTCATGATTTCAAGGGCGCGCTCATATCCCTGTCGCACCGTGTCTTCTCCGATGTAAGTGCTGACGGAGCCTTTCGGCACCTCGTAAACATGCAGCGCGGAAATCTGGCCCGACGGGGCACATAATGCGCGTGCAATTTCCAGTGTTTGCGGAGAAATCCCATGATCTAGGGCCATAGGGACGAGGATCTTGCTATACATTGGTAATTCCTTTCTGGCTCACCGGGCTAGGCCCAGGGGTCGAGGATGACTTTTGGTGCTGCAATGACACCTTCGCGCAACTCTGAAAAGGCCTGAGCACCGTCAGACAAAGGACGTTCTTCGATCCAGTCGAGTGGCCCGAGGCGGCCCTCAAAAATTGCCTGCGCGGTGTTACGGAAGTCTTGCGAAGTGTAGGTATAGGTTCCGATGAAGGTAATTTCTTGAAGCGTCAGGCGGCGGACATCAAGGCCGCCGGTGTCTTCGCCTAAGCCAATATGCGCGATCACCCCGCCAGGTGCTGCCACTTGTGATGCAAGCGCGCGCGTTGCTGCGTAGCCGACCGCATCAATGACGATAGTTGATGGGGCCGTTGTCGTGTCAGTGACTGTCTGGCCACACCGTTCAGCGAGAAATGCACGGCGTTTTTCATTTGGCTCGATTATTGTGACCTGTTCAACGCCCATGGCGCGCAACGCGAGAGCCGCAGCAAGGCCAATGGCGCCGCCGCCAATAACAAGCGCCCGCCTTTCCATATTCGAATGCAACGCTTCAAGCGCTAACCTCGCGGCGTGCCAGCTTACAGCAAGCGGTTCCGCAAGAGCTGCTTTGGCGAGACCAACATCATCCGGGACAGTCACAAGATTGCTGCCGGGCATCGCCAAATATTGCGCGAACGCACCTTCGCGCGGCGGCATCGAGATGATCTGACGATCGGCGCAGAGGTTCTCACGCTCCGAAATGCAGGCCAAGCAGGTTTTACATGTGACAAGCGGGTTTATGGTGACGCGCCGGCCATCTTCTGGCCCCCCTTCGATGACCCCTGCGGCTTCGTGGCCGAGGATCAAAGGCGCCGGACGCCGCGCATCATGCCCCAGATAGGCATGCATATCTGATCCGCAGATACCTGAAGCGACCACGCGAATGAGATGTTCACCTTCACCCGCCTCTGCCTTTGGCATGTCGCGAAACCCAAGTGTTTCGACATCTTCATAAACCAGAGCTTTCATTTCGCTGTGAACCCTCCGTCGACCATTAGAATTTGGCCGGTAACGTATGAAGACGCGTCCGAACACAAGAACAGCAAAGGGCCGTCCATATCTTCAAGTCTGCCATTGCGGCCGATACAGGTTTGGGCCGCATTACGGCATGCGCGCGCGTCGTCACTAAAGACGGCCTGCGTAAGTTCGGTCGGGAAAAAGCCTGGGCCAATTGCGTTTGCTGTGATGCCATAGGATGACCACGCCTCTGCCATCGCACGGGTAAGCTGGCTGATGCCAGCCTTGCTGGTTCCGTAGGCAATGCCACCCGGAAAGGCACGGGTTGTTTGCAAAGACGCGAAATTAACGATCCGCCCCCACCCTTTGGCTTTCATGGCGGGCACGAAGGCTTGGCTGAGGAAAAACGGAGCCGAAAGATTGAGCGCCAGCGTTTGATCCCAGCCCTCATATGTAACTTCATCGGCAGGTTCGCGTGTATTTACCCCGGCTGCATGGACAAGAATATCCGGGGCGCCAAACGGCTCTGAGATCGCGGAGCACAGATTGCCAAGGTCGCCACGGTCCGCGATGTCCTTTGCGACATGGGCCGCGCAGTCCCCAAGTTCTGCTGACAAGCTCTGCAGCGCGGCCTTGCGGCGCGCCACACAAACAACTTTCGCACCTGCCAATGACAACGCAATAGCTGCACGGCGGCCAAGACCGGAACTCGCTCCGGTGATGCAGGCAACTTTACCCGTCAGATCAAACAGGGCGCGAGGATCAGCCATCTGCTGTCAGATCGAAAACTTCGTCAGGAAAATACTTGGCGAGCCTGACATCTGCGGCCCTTGCGTGACCTTCCATGCCTTCCAGGCGAGAAATGCGCGCTGTAGCCTCGGCTACGGCTTTCGACCCCTCGCGCGTAGCGCGTTGCCAAGTGACAATCTTCATGTACTTGTGCACGCTGAGACCACCGGTATAGCTGGCCGCGCCAGATGTGGGCAAAACGTGGTTTGTCCCCGCCGCTTTGTCCCCGTAGGAAACGGTCGTTTCTTCCCCCAAAAACAGCGATCCATAGCAACGCAGCCTATCGAGCCACCAATCCAAATCATCGGCTTGAACGGTTAGATGCTCGGGCGCATATTCGTCGGACGTGGCGGCCATTTCCTCTCGGTCGGAACAGATCATTACCTCTGCATAGTCGCGCCAGGCGGCCTCTGCGTTCTCCCGGTTCAACTCTGGAAGGTCGACGATCAATTTGGGCACCCGCGCGAGAACGTCCTCTGCCAATGGCCTGTGGTCGGTCACCAACCAAACTGGAGAATTATATCCGTGCTCGGCTTGGCTCACCAGATCGGTGGCAACGATGTGAGGATCAGCGCCCTTGTCTGCCAGGATCAGGCTATCAGTCGGACCTGCGATCATATCAATGCCAACACGACCATAAAGAGAGCGTTTCGCCTCGGCGACGAACTGGTTGCCAGGTCCAACAATGATATTCGCCTTTGGCTGATCAAACAAACCAAACGCCATTGAGGCGATCCCCTGAACCCCGCCGATGGCCATGATTTTGTCAGCCCCGCAAACGTGGGCCGCATAAACAATGGCCGGGTGCAAACCAACGCCCGGTTGCGGCGCCGAACAAACAGTGATGTGCTCGCACCCGGCTACTTTTGCTGTCGTAACGGTCATGATTGCGCTGGCGATATGGCGATAGCGGCCTGCCGGAACATAACATCCAGCCGCAGTCACCGGTATCGCCTTTTGACCAGCCACTAAGCCCGGATTGATCTCGTATTCCACGTCTGCGACCGTTGCTTTTTGCACTTCGGCGAACCGGCGCACATTGTCCTGAGCGAACAGAATATCGTCTTTGAGTTTTTGCGGAACCAGCGCGGTTGCTGCGTCTATGTCTTCTGATGTCAGGCGTACATTGCCGTCATATCGGTCAAATTTCTTGGCGTATTCCATCGCCGCGTCTTCGCCGCCGCGCTCTATGTCCTCAAGGATCTTGGCCACAATCTGCTTTGTTTCGCCTTCATCAGAGCGCGGCGTTAGGGTCGCTTTTTTCATATATTCACGGGCCATTTTCGGATCGTCCTGACAGCTTGGCAGAGATTATGTCTCGCGCTTGTTGTGATTGATGGAGGCGTAGAAGGCCAAGGCGATCAGAACCATGCCAATTCCCCCCGTAATGAGCTCATGCACATGCACGATTGATTGCAGGAACATTACAATCGACAGCGCAAAAATCGAATAGAACGCTCCGTGTTCCAAGTAGCGAAATTCTGCCAGAGAGCCCCGCTCGACCAGCATGATTGTCATGGAACGAACATACATCGCGCCAATGCCCAGGCCGATCGCGATCAACAGGATATTTGTTGTCAGGGCAAAGGCGCCGATCACACCATCAAAAGAAAAGCTGGCATCGAGAACTTCGAGATACAAAAATGCCCCGAGTCCGCCCTTGGCACCAATCTCGGCGGCAGAGCCAGCCATATTGTCCAAATAGGTTCCAAGACCTTCGACCATTGTGAAAACCAGCAGCCCCATGACAGCAGAGGTCAGGAAGGGGGCGACGTCCTGTATCGGAAGGGACCGCGAGATCATCAGCACAATCACCAGCACGAAAGCGATCTCAAAGCCGCGGATCGACCCCCAAACACGCAGGCGTTTTTCGAGTATCTCAATCCAGTCGATCGATTTGTCCTCGTCAATGAAGAACTTCAAAGCAACCATCATGAGGAACGTTCCGCCAAAGGCCGAGATCGGGCCATGCGCCTGCCCGATGATCCGCGAATATTCGTCGGGATCCGCGAGCGCCAGATGCATCGCTGCGAACGGGTTAATCCATGCAAAAATGGCGACAATGGCCAGCGGAAACACAATTCTCATCCCGAAAACCGCGATGAGAATACCCCACGTGAGGAAACGTTGCTGCCAGACTGGCGACATTTCGTCCAGCTTGTTTGCATTGACGATGGCGTTGTCAAAAGACAGGGCGATTTCAAGTGTTGCCAGGACCGCGCCGACCATGAGAAAGGACAGAATGCCACCCAGATCACCTTTGGTCGCCCAGCCCAGCCAGCCGGTCAGGCCAAGCCCAAGAACTGTCGTGATCAATGGCCATTTCAGATAGGAAAGAGAACTACGTTGTGTGCTCATGGGTTAGTTTCCTGACATAACGGCCGGCAACCAAAGCACCAGCTGTGGGAAGAGAAACAGAAGGACCAGGCCCAGCAGTTGAACCAGCATGAACTGCATCATGCCAAGGTAAATATCCTTGAGATCCCAGTTGGGTACGACACCCTTGAGGAAGTAAGCCGACAGGGCGACAGGAGGCGACAGCCACGCAGTTTGCAGGTTGACCGCGACCAAAATGCCGAACCAAACCATCAGGTCGTACCGTTCCAACCCATAGATATCCAACGCTTCGACAGTTGGCAGCAGGATCGGAACGACGATCAACACAATCGGCACCCATTCCAGTGGCCACCCAAGAAGAAAGATCAATGCCATCACGATGATCAGGATCAGATAGGGGGACATATCGAGGCCCAAGAGCAGCTCGGTCATCATCTTGGGTGTGCCCAACGCGCTGAATTCCGCACCGAAAAAGTTCGAGGCCGCCACGAGGAACATGATCAGAACTGTAATTTCAAGCGCCTTGATCAGGCTGTCGAAAAAGCTTGGGATTGTGAACTTGCGATAGCCGATAGAGAGCAGGATCGCTCCGAATGCGCCCATGGCGGCAGCTTCGGCAGGGGTCGCAAGGCCAAGCAGGATCGAGCCCAAAGCAAATGAGATCAGGATCGTAGGCGGCATGAGGCCGGCGAAAAACTCATCCCAAAGGTCGGAGAAGTAAAAGCTGTCAACTGACTCCGCGCGGTAGATCACCCGGCCGAGATAGGCCAGCAAAAGGATGAATACCGCTAAGGTGATCGACCAGATCGGCAGGCCACCATCCGCGCCGACATTGGCGAATACCATATAAAGATGGAATGCCACCGCAATTGGCAGAACCAGACGTAAAGTGCTTAGCTTTCGATAGGCGCCATAGGCCCCCGCGAGCGTGACGCCCAAGACAATCAGACCGGCAAATGGAATGGTTCCGCCAAAGGCTCCGCCCAAACTCAAGCCGAAGACGCGGCAAATCGTCAGCACGCCCAGACAGATCAACGCGACTTCAGCACCATAGAAGTTCGAGGTGTCTGGTTGGTCTTCTTCAGCGAGGATCGGTCCCAGCTCAGGGTTCAACCAGCACCTTCCGAGGGTGTAGATCAGATACAGCGACGCCAGCAGCGCGCCGGGGATGAAGGCCCCTCGGAACAGGTCGAGCGTTGACACTTCCAAGACCGGGCCCATCACGATCAACATGATCGAAGGTGGAATCAGAATGCCAAGCGTGCCGCCCGCAGTGATCGTTCCCGCCGCAAGTTGCACGTTATAGCCTGACCGGCTCATCGTCGCGCCCGCCATGATCCCAAGAAGGGTCACTGATGCCCCAACAATGCCCGTTGCCGCAGCAAAGATGGTCGAAACGATCAACACCGCGATGAACAGAGCCCCGCGGACGCGGGCCATGATCATCTGGATTGAAGCGAACAACCGCTCCATTAAACCAGCAGATTCCATCACGATCCCCATTAGGACGAACAAAGGTACTGCCATCAGCTGGTCGTTCAGCATTGTGGAGTTGGTGTTCAGTGTCATCAACAGGGTGGTCAGTTTAAAGTTTGCGCCCCAGATGCCGAAAACGAACGCAAGAAAAATCAGTGTGAACGATATCGGAAAGCCGATGAAAATCACGAAAAGCATCGCGCCAAGCATGATCAGTCCAATGGTGGGTTTGGACAGGTTGGGCTTTGCTTTCATAAGGTCGGTGAACCACTCGCCACCCGGCACAAGCTCTGGTGTGAAGATCGCGAGAATAAGCCAGATCAATGCGACCAAATAGATCGGCAATGCCCTCAGGAACCATCTTTCCCGCTCCTTCCCCATCTTGTGAAATGCGCGGAAAATTTCCGGAATGCCTTGCAACGCTAACAAAAGTCCACCGACAGGCATTGCCAAGCGCGCTGGCCATAAGAGCGGCCCCCATGCGCTGTCGATCTGCATGGTCTCGCCTCTCGAGAAGGCAAGCCACCAGAACTCGCTTGCGACGATTGTAAAAAATATCATCGAAGGCATGAAGAACAAAAGATAGAGCGTCGCATCGACGGTCGCTTGCGTCTTGTCTGTCCAATTGCGGTAAAGGAAATCGGCGCGGATATGTACTCCGCGCATTAGGCCGTAACCTGCCGCCGCCATGAACAGAACACCTGCTAACATTCGGCTGGTGTCATAGACCCACAGTGTCGGGCCAAGACCAAGCGAGCGCGCAAGGTCTTCAAAGCCAGCGTTCTGGAGAATGGAAAATGAGTTGCGAGAGATGACTTCAAAAACCACGACAACGATCAGCGGCACCATCAAAAGCGCGATCAGCTGGCCTGCGCGGTAGTTGAGCACGTCAATCGCCGCTGTTATCGGACGCTGCCACGCGGTCATGTCTTCCGGTGTTTCGCCGGGTGCTTCTGCTCGTCGTTCCGCGATCAGCTCATCAGCGATTTCGAGCTCATCCGGGTTCACCTCGTCTGCGGCCATCCCTCTTCTCCCTTTATCAGAGCCCTTTTTGGGTCTTCATTTTGGGAAAAGGCACCTGCCCTTGCCAAAAATGAAGCGCGGGGCCGCATGGGCCCCGCACCAAAGGCTGGTTTTATTTCAGCGAGTCAGCGTGCGCCTTACCCAAACTTGCGTTTGAGGCTTGCGCACCTGCCCAGAAAGGAACTGCGATGTCTGCAAAGTCTTTCTGAGATTGCCACACTTCGGCAAAGAACGCGTTTTCGTCAGCAGCGGCCTGCAGCGATTTCTTGGCAGCGGCCATATACTCGGTGAAGTAGTCCGCTGGTGTGTCTTCAAGGATAACACCGTGGTTGTCGGTCAGATCCTTCAGCGCCTTGCCGTTTTCGTAGATACGGTAAGACATCGACTTTGACAGTGATGCGTTTGCTGCAACTTCCAGAGCTTTCTTTTCAAGGTCGGTCAGATCATTGTAGAAGTCGAGGTTCACGTACATGTCGGCGTTCACGACGACCTGGTGCAAGCCTTGCAGGTAGTAATGCTTGAGCACTTTCTGGAAACCAAAGACAGAGTCAGGCTTCGGGCAGCACCATTCGGCCGCGTCGATTGTGCCTTTTTCCAAAGCTGGCAGGATATCACCGCCGCCCATTGCTACGGCTGGAACACCGATTTCAGCATAGGCTGCGCCAACCATTCCTGGAGGAGCACGGAAACGCATTTGACGGAAGTCATCCATGGATTCGATTGGCTTGGGGAACCAACCCAAAGCTTCGGGACCAACGGGCTGAAGCATGAAGCCTTTCACGTTCACGCCCATTTCGCCCCACAGACGGTCATACAGTTCTTTGCCGCCACCGTACTGAAACCAGCTCAGGAACGCGATGTTGTCCATACCGACCCCGGCACCGGCAACAGGAGCGCCAAACAGGTTGGCCGCCACATGCTTGCCGCCCCAATAGTGGGTCCAGGCAAAGCCGCCCTCAACAAGACCGGCGTCAACCGCATCCATAATGTCACGTGGGCCAACAACGGCACCCGCCGGCAATACTTCGATCGTCAGTGAGCCGCCAGTGAGATCCGCCACGTCTTTGCCGAACTCATTCAACATGAAAACTTCGTCAGCTGTGCTTGGCAGAACCGACTGGATACGCAGTACTTTTTCAGCCATCGCGGCCGATGCGGTGAGTGCCAGTGCTGTTACACCAGCTGCTATGTACTTTAGTTTGAACATCAAAGTTCCTCCCTAGTTTTATTGCCTTCGCTGTTCGTTTTCTTTGCTGCCAAAGGCGAAGGCACATACCTGGCAGTGATCCGTTGTTGGCCAGACGAAGGAAGAGCCCCGCCCGGCAAGAAATCTTGCTTTTCATCCCACTTATTCATTGGCGTGCATCCTCAAGAATGAGGTCGCTCGCCTTTTCGCCGATCATTATGGCCGGCGCGTTGGTGTTCCCGCTGACGATGCGCGGCATGATGGACGCGTCCGCAACGCGTAGCCCTTTAATGCCATGCACCCGCAGACGCGGATCGACGACGGCCATGGAATCGGTGCCCATCTTGCAGGTGCCCGTTGGGTGGTAGATCGTCACAGCCGTGCGACGTGCCCAATCCAGTATTGCTGCTTCATCATCAACTCCAACGCCCGGCCCTGGGGCATGTTCTTCAGTTACATGCGATTTCAGCGGCTCGAACTGGGCGATTTTTCTCGCGATCTGAATGCCCTTTACGATTGTCCGGCAGTCGGTGTCCGTCGCCAGATAATTGGGGTGAATAAGCGGATGGTCATCCATATTCGCCGACCGAAGTTCCAGGTGCCCGGCGCTTTCGGGGCGCATTTGCAGCACGCTGGCGGTAAAGGCCGAAAACTTGTGCGGGCCGTCCGAGGGTTTGTCTGCTGAAAACGGTTGAATATGGAACTGGATATCAGCTGTTTCCAGATGCTCTTCTGTTTTGACAAATCCAGTTCCGAGGCTGACAGCCATCGCCATTGGCCCACTGCGATTGGCAGCATAACGCAGCGCGATCATGCCTTGTTTGAAGATATTGTTGATCTCTGTGTTGATCGTCGACAGATCGGTTTTGAAAACGGGACGCGCCTGCAAATGGTCTTGCAGATTCTTACCAACACCTGCCAGCTCTTTCTGAACCTGAATGCCGTGTTTGGCCAGCTCGTCGCCGTCACCAACACCAGAGAGCATCAGGATCTGCGGGCTGCCGATCGATCCGGCCGAGAGGATCACCTCGTTGCGTGCCCCAATGTTGGTCATCTTGCCGTTAACTCTGGCCCTGACGCCCACTGCCCGTCCGTCTTTGATCAGGACTTTCTCCGTCTGGGCATTGGTGATGATCTCGAGGTTCTTCCTGCCGCGTGCCGGTTTCAGATAGGCAACCGCAGAAGAGCAGCGGAACCCGTCGCGCATGGTCAGTTGAAAGTAACCAACCCCCTCTTGATCTTCCCCATTGTAATCTGCATTGCGCCGAAATCCAGAAGCCTCGGCCGCATCGATCCAAAGATCAACAACTTCACGGTTCAATCTGGAGTTTTGGACGGACAATGGCCCGTCTTTTCCGCGAAGGCCCGAGCGATCTTCGCCTTCCCAGTTCTCCGAGCGTTTGAAAAACGGCAAGACCTCATCCCAGCCCCAACCGGTGCAACCGAGCTGTGCCCAGCCGTCGTAGTCCTGCGGCTGGCCCCGGACATACAGCAACCCGTTGATCGAACTTGAGCCGCCCAGAACTCTGCCCCGCGGCCATGGAATGGAACGACCAGCGAGGCCCGGATCTGCTTGGGTTTCGTAACGCCAATCGGCTCCGGGGCTGCCCATTGTTTTAAAATACCCGACAGGAATATGGATCCATGGATTGCGGTCACGCGGGCCCGCCTCAAGCAACGCGACCGAGTGCTTTCCACTTTCGGAAAGACGGTTGGCAAGCGCACATCCCGCCGACCCCGCGCCAACTATGATGAAGTCAAATTCCAAAATTCGCCCTTATTGTTCAAAAAATGAGACTTTTGGTCTCGTTTATAGTGAAAAATGACAGTACACTGATTCGATAGAAATGCACTATTTTTTCCCGAGGGCCTTGTCTTGACTTCATCAGAACGGATTCCAACAAACCTCCGAACACTTCTCATTCTTGAAATTCTGGGGCGAAACGATCATGCAATGACTGCAAGCGAGATAAATGAATCCCTCAACCTTCCCAAACAAACGGTCCATCGTCTTTGTACCACTTTGGAAGAGAACGGTTTCATCGCGCGGCTTGGGAATTCGAAGAAATATCAAGTTGCCAGAAGGCTGCGGGAACTCGGGTCGGGCCTTATTCATAGCTCCAGAGACCACATCGCGCGGCATCAGATCCTAAATGACCTTGCCGCGAAGGTCGGCGAAACTGTTAACTATGTTGTTCCAGAAGACGGGGGCATGCGATATCTGGACAGGGTTGAAACGGACTGGGCCTTTCGCATTCAGCTGCCAATCGGCACCAACGTTCCGTTTCATTGCACAGCAAGCGGCAAGTGTTTTCTCGCCAGTCTACCGCCGAAACAAAGGGAAAATCTGGTTCGCAGCTTGAACTTCGAACGCATGACTGGCCAGACGCATATTTCGGCGGAAACTTTGCTAGATGAATTGGTGGAGGTGCGAAAGCTGCGGTATTCGCTCGACCGCGAAGAGTTTCTGGAAGGCATGATTGCCTTGGCTGTTCCAATAACTGATACAAGAGGCCGGTTTGTTGCGGCCCTTGCCATGCACGGCCCAACTCAAAGGCTGTCTATTGATCTATTGATTTCTCAGGTGAATTTGATTCAAGACGCGGCCAACAGGCTCAGCAAGGACCTTTTCTCTGTTTAGGTGTTCAGTCCCGGCATCTGGCGGATCGAATTCAAGATGAAACGATCTGGCTCAGACGTCCAGATATTGCAAATGTATTCGTACGGTGGGCGATGTCAGACGGATTTGAGCGAGCCTTTAGAGTGGCAGTGTACCGCTGCTTTATCCCGCGCAAAGGCCGCGCCATTCGGCGAGAGCGGCATCGCGGTTTAACTTGAAATTATCTCTGCTGTGGAGTGCGCGCTCCTGATTGAAATGGTTGCAGACGGAAGCATGAACGGCGACGAATTTCTGCAAACTTCGCATGCTGCGGAACCGTTGCATGGCTTGTTCTCGTCGTCGGAATGGCAGGTACGAGTTATCCGCCCGATTTTTCATCCAGCGGCCAGTTTCCCGCCTATCCGTATTGCCAACTGTCTTCATTGCCACTCCGTAAGATCGTAGTTTTTCGGTCACCAGAATTTGAGGGCGGCCGTGGCGCTTCATTGATCTCTTGAGAAATTTCAGTGCTGAATTGCGATCTCGGCCTCACTTTTCGGCGAGCGCTGGATCGTTCATGTGAAGCCTGCTGATCGAAGTAAAATCATCACTGCAATGAACAACGGTCTCCAGTCCCTGCGCAAGCTGACCAAGTTGTGCCGGCTCCCTCAGCAGGGCGGTCGGCGCCGATGTTGCCCGGCGCAATGCCTGGGTCTCGTTATCGCCGACCTGATCCCGCATCACAGCAATCGCGCGGGGCATTTCAAGGTCGGCCCCTGCCAAGGTGCCATCCGCCAATGTGAGGCGCTGGTCTTTTCGAAATACGTCTCTTCCGTTGATCGAAAACGTCTGAATGGAAGAACCGGCCGTTGCCATCGCATCCGTCACCAGAAAGATCCGCTCGGACTCCCCGCAGGCGGCCAAGGCGGCGCGTATGGTGGCGGGATGCACGTGGATACCGTCCGCGATAAGTCCGGCATGTACGTCGTCGCGCATGAGGGTCGCACCGACCAATCCGGGTTCGCGGCTTCCCATCTGGCTCATCGCGTTGAACAGATGCGTCACGCAGCGCGCACCGGCATCAAACGCGTCCATGCAGATCGCGAAATCAGCGTCAGTGTGACCAAGCGATACAACGATCCCCGCATCGGACAGCACTTTGATCTGGGCGCAGGATGCGCTTTCCGGTGCAAGCGTGACCATAACATTGGGCAGTCGGTCCGCCGCGCCAAGGAGGATCGCGAGATCTTCGTCTGTCATTGTCCGAATAAGGTTTGGATCATGGGCGCCCTTGCGGGCAACTGACAGATGCGGCCCCTCAAGGTGAATGCCGACAATTCCCCCGACCCGTTCCGCGATCGCCTGTTCGACCGCGTCAATGGCCCTGCGGGTGCGTTCTGCGGTGTCCGTGATCAGGGTGGGTAATATCGCAGCCGTCCCCGTTGCCCGATGGGCCTGCGCAATGGTGCGCAATGCTGCGACGGATTGATCGTCATTGAACATCAACCCGCCGCCGCCGTTGACTTGGAGGTCCACAAAGCCGGGCATGATGGTCCCTCCTTGCAGCACCTCAGTTGGGCATCCCTGAGGGAGGCTGTCACGCGGGCGCAGGCACAGCACCTCCCCTTTGCCAACCACCAGAGCGTGATCGACATAGATGGTGCGGCCATCATGGATTTTTGCGCCAACAAAAGCTTTGGTGATGTCGCTCATACGGTTTCAGTCACCTTTTTCAGATGGCGCGGGGTGTCTGGATTGATGCCACGGGACGCGGCCGTTTGTTCGACCATCGCGTAAAAGCTTGCGATCAGGGCGATAGGATCGGTCAATGCATGGCCGGTCCGAACGGCAGGCAAAGAGGTCGCCTTTTGCACCTTGTCGCTGGTTGCAAAAACGGTGGCACCTTTGGCTGCGATCTCATCGGCAACGGCGGCAAGTGCGGTTTCGGCCTCGTCTTTCGCGCCCAAGGCGATCACGGGAAAGCCACCGTCAACGATAGAGACGGGTCCGTGCAAAACCTCGGCAGAGGAATAGCTTTCGGCGTGGATTTGGCAGGTTTCCTTGAATTTCAGAGCCGCCTCGTTGGAGATGGCGTTTGTTGTTCCGCGTCCAAGACAAAAAATCGAACCGCGCCCGGACAGGGCCTGTCGCACTTCGGGCCAGTCGTTTCTTGCGGCCTTTTCCAGTGCCGTGGGCAGGTTGCGGATGGCATTGCGCAGCGCGTCATCTTCGGACCATTCTGCCAGCAACCAAATACCCGCAACGGCGGAGTTCACGAAAGTCTTGGTGGCGGCCACGCTGATCTCTGGCCCGGCATGCAGGTTCAATGTGTGATCTGACACCTGCGCCAAGGGGCTACCCGGGTCGTTGGTCATGGCGATGGACAACGCGCCGCCTTCGCGGGCCATCTTGGCCATCTGCACAATGTCCGGGCTTTTGCCCGACTGCGACACGGACAGGCACACGGCCCCCTCGAGGGCCAGTTTGCGATGATAGATCGAAGCAACCGAGGGTCCAATGGATGCGATGGGCGTGCCCATAAGCAGTTCGGACGCATATTTCAGGTAGGTCGCAACATGGTCAGAAGACCCGCGCGCAACGCTGACCATAAAGGCCGGTGAACGGGCGCGCATAGCATCCGCCGAACGGGAAATATCAGCGCCGCCATTTTGCAGCAAACGGTCCACAGCGACAGGAATTTCAAGAACTTCACGGCGCATTTGTGATTGGGAGGCAGACATTGGACGTCCTATTCTTTTGCAAGTCGAAGCTCGGCTACAAAGTTGTAGGCGTCTCCGCGGTATATGGATTGGGTGAATTCAACGGTGCGCCCGTCGGCAAGGTACGAGGTTCGCTCAATACTGAGACCGGCCATGCCCGGCTCAACTTCGAGAAGCTTGGCGTTGTCCTCTTGCAGATTGATCGCCGAGATTTTCTGCAAAGCGCGGACCGGACGTAGGCCCGTTTCCGCCAGCACTTCATAAAGTGAGGTTTTGACCAAAAGCGGGTTGGGCAACATATCGGTCGACAGGGATGCGCGCTCGATTGCCATGGGTTTGTTGTCGGCCGTTCTGAGACGCGCAATGCGGGACACCGAGGCATCTGGCGACAAAGCGAGGGCCAGCACCTCGTCCGGAGATGGCATGAAAATGCCGCGCTCAAGCCAGATACTTGAGGATTCCATCCCACGCCGAGACATGTCTTCGCTAAAGGACGTCAGCCGCGACAGCGATTGTTCAATCTGGGGTGTCTCCGAGGCGACAAACGACCCTGAACCTTGCTTTTGAACGATGACCCCGTCTTCGGCGAGGGCGTGGATGGCTTTGCGAACCGTGACGCGGGACAGCTCGGTTATCGTTGCGATTTCACGTTCCGGCGGCAGAGAGCTGCCCGCCTTGAGCAAACCCTGATCCACACCTTCGCTCAACCGTTGGCGCAACTGCAAATAGCGCGGCCCACCGCCTTGCTGCAGCCAGTTATCCGGCGCGAGAAATTCAGTGATGCTCATCCGAAGCTCCTTCGCGTTTCAGGAGTAGATGTTTGGACTGGACGGCCGGGCCTCCCAGCCCCTTACGCCCGCATTCCCCGGGCAGGCCGAAGTGGGCGCAGACGTCGCGCTTCAGGTCAGTCACAAGCTTTGGCGTAAAATCCAACATAAGATACCTTTATAATACCTATTAGACAAAAGAAAGACCTATATGCCTATCTTGGCCTGTTATTCGCCCCCAATTTACATCAAAATCGCAAGAACCAATTAAATGGTAGACAAAAGGTATCTAAAAGGTATTAAGTCAGTCAGGGAGATTCGAATGCCGCTGCCAACCACTGAACAACTGCCCCAGACAGGCGCGATTGACATGCTTGCGCCGCATGTTGCCGCTCAGGCTATTCTGGACGGCCAGATGGCAGCGCTTGAAGCGGTCGGCCCCGCCCTACCTGCGCTTGCGCATGCAGCGGAGACGATGGCCGCGGCCATTCGCGCCGGGAATTCGCTTATTTATGTTGCAGCAGGCAGCTCTGGCCTGATGGCGCTGGCTGATGGCTGCGAGCTGCCCGGAACGTTCGGCATCCCCGCAGCGATGATCCAGATCCATATGGCGGGCGGTGTTCCAACGGATGCCAACATGCCCGGCGATACCGAGGACGACACCCAAGCCGCAGAACAGGCCACCCGCAACGTCAAACCCGGCGATGCGGTTATTGTACTAAGCGCCAGTGGATCGACGCCCTATGCGGTCGCTGCGGCCAAATCGGCCAAGGCAAGAGGCGGCGCAGTCATCGCCATCGCCAACAACCCGGAAGCGCCCTTGCTGAACCTCGCCGATTTGCCGATTTGCCTGCAAACGCCGCCCGAAACCATTGCCGGATCAACCCGCCTTGGGGCAGGCACGGCGCAAAAGGCAGCGCTGAACATGTTGTCCTCGCTGATGGGCATCCGATTGGGCCATGTCTACCATGGCCAGATGGTCAACGTCGTCGCTGACAACGCCAAACTTGTGAAACGCGCGGTCGGTATTGTCACGAATATCACCGGCGTATCTGAGGACACTGCCAAGACCGCGCTGCGCGACACTGCTGGAAACACCAAACAGGCCATTTTGGTGGCCTCCGGCTGTTCGGCGCAAAAAGCCCAAGACTTGTTGGCCGCGCATGACGGTCAGCTTGGGCGCTGCCTTCAATCCATAACATCAAACAAAGACGCAATCGTCTAATTAGGGAGAAGACCATGAAAAAATCCACTTTGATCGGTGCCATGCTGGCCTCGACGCTTATCGCAGGCGCAGCCTCGGCTGAGGATGTGACGCTGACCATCGAAAGCTGGCGCAATGACGATCTTGCCATCTGGCAGGACAAGATCATTCCCGCTTTTGAGGCCGCGCACCCCGGCATCAAACTGAATTTCACCCCCTCAGCCCCTGCGGAATATAATGCAGTCCTGAACTCCAAACTGGATGCGGGCTCTGCCGGTGACATCATCACATGCCGTCCATTCGATGCCTCACTGGCATTGTTTGAAGCGGGCCATTTGGCCGATATCAGCAGCCTTGATGGCATGGCCAACTTCTCGGCTGTGGCCAAGTCGGGCTGGAGCACGGATGACGCCTCCGTCCAATTCTGTGTGCCAATGGCCTCGGTGATCCACGGCTTTATCTACAACAAAGAAGCCTTCGAAGAAGTCGGCGTCGAGGTTCCCACCACCGAGGCGGAGTTCTTTGCCGTACTCGACAAAATCAAAGAAGACGGCAGCTACATCCCGATGGCGATGGGCACCAACGATCAGTGGGAAGCCGCAACAATGGGCTACAACAACATCGGCCCGAATTACTGGAAAGGTGAAGAAGGCCGTCTGGCGCTTCTTTCTGGTGATCAAAAGCTGACGGATGAGGCCTGGGTCGCACCATACCGCCAGTTGGCAAAGTGGGGCGCGTATCTGGGTGACGGGTATGAAGCGCAAACATATCCGGACAGCCAGAACATCTTTACCCTTGGTCGCGCGGCGATTTATCCAACCGGTTCATGGGAAATCTCCGGCTTTAACGGTTTGGCCGACTTCGAGATGGGTGCCTTTTATCCACCTGTTCAGAACGCCGGAGACACTTGCTATATCTCTGACCACACTGACATCGGGATTGGCATGAACGCCGCCACCCCCAACAAGGAAGCGGCGCAAACCTTCCTCAACTGGGTCGGCTCCTCCGAGTTCGCAACCATCTTTGCCAACGCCCTGCCCGGCTTCTTCCCGTTGTCCTCGGCCCCGGTCGAGCTGGAAGATCCACTGGCGCAAGAGTTCATCTCATGGCGCGGCAAGTGTGAGAGCACCATTCGCTCGACCTACCAGGTGCTGTCGCGCGGCACGCCCAACCTTGAGAACGACACATGGAACGCATCCGTTGCCGTGATCAAAGGTGAAGAAACCCCAGAGGCCGCCGGTGCGCGCCTGCAAGAGGGTCTCGCAAGCTGGTACGCGCCACAGCAATAACAGGCTCAAACAGCCCGTCTTGCCCCGGCGTTTTTCATGTCGGGGCAAGGCAATGCCCCTGTTCGACACGATCAGTCCATTGAGGGTATCATCAGGTCGAACCCGCCGCCCTTTGGGCAATCACTTGCAGCCCATATCGTTCCATTCGCAAGACTGTGTTGCCGTTCACCGGATCCTCAGGAGAGCATCATGTCAGACCAACAATCGCGCCCAAAGTTTCGCTGGCATATCATCGTTTTCCTTGCGCCTGCTGTGCTGGTTTACACGGCGGTGATGATCTATCCGCTGTTCAATACGCTGCGTTTGTCACTGTTCACCGAAGTGGATCAGGAACGGGTTTTCGTTGGGTTGCAGAACTTCCAAACCCTCTTTGGCGAAACCGTTTGGTCCAGTCAGTTCTGGAATGCACTTGGCAATAATTTCTGGTTCTTCATCATTCACATGTTGGTGCAAAACCCCATCGGCGTGGCCCTCGCTGCGATCCTGAGCCACCCCAAATTGCGCTTTGCCAGTTTCTATCGCTCAGCGATCTTTATTCCGACCATCCTCAGCTTTGTGATTGTCGGCTTTGCCTGGAAGCTGATCCTGTCACCCATATGGGGCATCGCGCCGGGGATGCTGGATGCGGTTGGGTTAAAATCGCTCTATGCGCCATGGCTTGGCAAGGAAGCCTATGCGCTGACCACCCTTTCATTAGTATCAGTCTGGCAGTTTGTCGGCATCCCGATGATGCTGATCTATGCCGCCCTCCTGTCGATCCCGGACGAGATCCTGGAGGCGGCAGAAGTTGAAGGCATCACGGGTCTATCCGCGTTTTGGAAGATCAAGCTGCCGCTGATCCTGCCGTCCATCGGGATCATCTCGATCCTGACCTTCGTGGCCAACTTCAACGCTTTTGATTTGATCTATGCCGCGCAAGGTGCGCTGGCCGGGCCGGATTACAGCACCGATATTCTTGGCACGTTTATGTATCGCACGTTCTTTGGTTTCCAGCTGCAACTGGGCGATCCACATATGGGGTCCACCATTGCCTCGGCCATGTTTGCCATCATCCTTGTCGGTGTGTGTCTGTACCTTTTCGGGATCCAGTCACGCATGCGCCGCTATCAGTTCTGAGGAGACAGCCATGAACGCCGCCCGCCAGAACCGCTTTAACACCATTGCCGCCCATGGCGCGTTGATCCTCTATACCTTGATCGCGCTTTTCCCGGTCTTCGTGATCGTCATCAACAGCTTCAAGACCCGCAAGGCGATCTTTCGAGAGCCGCTCGCATTGCCCAGCGCCGACAGTTTCTCACTGATTGGTTATGAGACAGTGTTGAAACAGGGGGATTTCTTTCTCTACTTCCAGAACTCGATGATCGTCACCATCGGATCGCTGTTCTTTATTCTACTGTTCGGGGCGATGGCGGCCTTTGCCCTCGCCGAATACCGGTTCAAGGGCAACACGGTCATGGGGCTTTATCTTGCGCTTGGGATCATGATCCCGATCCGCATTGGCACGGTCGCGATCCTTGAGATGATGGTGCAGACCGGGCTGGTGAATACGCTTTGGGCGTTGATCCTTGTCTATACGGCGCAGGGCTTGCCACTGGCGGTGTTTATCCTGTCAGAGTTTATGCGTCAGGTCAGTGACGATCTCAAGAATGCGGGACGTATTGACGGGCTGAGCGAATACCGGATTTTCTTCAGTCTTGTCCTGCCACTGGTGCGCCCTGCGATGGCGACTGTGGCTGTGTTCAACATGATCCCGATCTGGAACGATCTTTGGTTCCCGCTCATTCTCGCACCTGCCGAAGAGGTCAAAACCCTAACGCTGGGCAGTCAGGTGTTCATCGGGCAGTTTGTCACCGATTGGAATGCGGTGCTGTCCGCCCTATCGCTCGCGATCCTGCCTGTTATGACCCTATACGTTATTTTCTCGCGCCAACTTATCCGCGGCATCACATCTGGAGCAGTCAAATGAAAGTCATCGTCGCCGGTCTTGGCAATATGGGGCAGAGCCATGCATTGGCCTATCACGCACATCCGGATGCGGAGATTGTGGGGTTGGTCAACCGCTCAGCGGTCGAATTGCCTGAGGCCCTGCAAGGCTACCCGCGCCTAGGCACCTTTGAAGAAGGCCTTGCCCTAGCCCCTGATCTGGTCTGCATCGCCACCTATTCTGACAGCCACGCGCAATATGCCATCGCGGCAATGGAAGCGGGCGCCGATGTGTTTATAGAAAAGCCGCTGGCCAACACGGTCGAGGATGCAGAGCGTGTCGTCGCCACGGCAAATAGGCTCGGGCGCAAGGTGGTGGTGGGCTATATCCTGCGCCATCACCCCAGCTGGCAACGGCTGATCACAGAGGCGCGGGCCTTGGGCGGACCGTATGTGTTTCGGATGAACCTCAATCAACAGTCGGACGGCCCCACCTGGAAGACCCACAAGGCCTTGATGCGCGACACCAGCCCTATCGTGGATTGCGGCGTGCATTACGTGGATGTCATGTGCCAGATCACCGACGCCGCGCCGGTGCGGGTAAGCGGCATGGGGTTGCGGCTGTCAGATGAGATTGCACCGGACATGTACAATTATGGCCAATTGCAGGTTTGGTTCGCCGATGGCTCTGTCGGTTGGTACGAAGCGGGATGGGGGCCGATGATGTCCGAGACCGCGTTCTTCGTCAAAGATGTGGTGTCGCCCAATGGTGCCGTGTCGATCGTCGATAGCAACAAGGGCGCATCCGATAATGTGGATGGTCACACCAAAGTGGGCGGATTGCTGGTGCATCGCACCGAAGGGGACAGCCTGATCGAGCTGCCGGATGAGCCGGATCACCAACGGCTTTGTGATGCTGAACAAGCCTTCATGATCGAAGCGATCACCAAAGATATCGACCTCACACGCCACATGAATGACGCGGTGCAATCTCTCGCGATTTGCCTTGCTGCGGATGAAAGCATCCGAACAGGCCGTCCCATAGACCTAGGAGATATCTGATGACGGCTCTTACCCTGACCAATGTGTGCAAGTCATTTGGCACCGTTGAGGTTCTGAAAGACATCAAACTGACCGTCGAGGATGGCGAGTTTGTGGTGTTTGTCGGCCCATCGGGTTGCGGCAAATCCACATTGCTGCGGGTCATCGCGGGCCTGGAAGATGCGACCAGCGGAACGGTGGATATCGGCGGCACCGTGGTGAACCACATCCCCCCTGCAAAACGCGGCATTGCGATGGTGTTCCAATCCTACGCGCTTTATCCACATCTCACTGTGCGCGACAACATGGCGCTGGGTCTCAAACAAGAAAAGCAACCCAAAACCGTGATCGATGAGCGGGTGGGCAAAGCCGTCGAAATGCTTGACCTTGGCGCCTATGTTGATCGCCGCCCGTCGGATCTGTCTGGCGGCCAACGGCAACGTGTGGCCATCGGACGCGCCATCGTGCGGGAGCCGAAATTGTTCCTGTTTGATGAACCGCTGTCCAATCTTGACGCGGCTTTGCGTATGAACACCCGGATCGAAATTGCCGAGCTTCACCGCACCCTCAGCGCCTCGATGATCTATGTGACCCATGACCAGACCGAAGCGATGACACTGGCCGACAAGATCGTCGTGTTGCGCGATGGTCAGGTTGAGCAGGTCGGCTCCCCGATGGAGCTTTATAACAACCCCGCAAACCAGTTTGTTGCAGGGTTTCTTGGCTCTCCTGCAATGAATTTCCTGCACAAAGCGCCGCTGGCCATTCCAAAAAACGGCGCCTTGGGCATTCGTCCTGAATATCTACGGGTCCAGAAAGATGGACGGATCAAAGGCACGGTCACTCATGTTGAGCGCCTTGGCGGAGACACCAATCTATTGGTTTCCACCGCCGAGCAGGAAAACCTCACTGTTCGGATATTTGGTCAGGACAGCACGCAGGTCGGAGAATGCATTCAGCTGGACTTTGACGATCAGCAGTCCTTTGCCTTTGACGAGCATCGCCAGAGGATCCCTGCCTGATCCGGCATTGGTGTCTTAGAAATCGGGCAAACGATAGCAAATGGCAGCAAACTGGCTTTGCTGCCCAGAACCGCTAGGCTTTTCCAGTTTTCAGCTGATCACAGTAGACAAACGGTCCAGAACTTTGAATGGTAGCGCAAACATTCATTTGAAACACTGACCACGGTGAGCCGGCCCAACGCCGATTTTCACCGGTACGAAAGTTCAAACCGATGAAGAAGCTGGACCTGATCACCATTGGACGGTCATCCGTCGATCTTTATGGCGCCCAAATCGGCGGCAAGCTCGAAGATGTACGTGGGTTTCGCAAATATATCGGAGGCTCCCCCACCAACACCGCCTGCGGAACTGCCAAGCTGGGGCTGAAATCCGCAGTGATCACCGCCGTGGGCGACGAACATATTGGCCGCTTTGTCACCGAAGAGCTGGCGCGGCTTGGCGTTGATACCACAGGCGTGAAGGTTGACCCGGATCGGCTGACGGGTTTGGTGCTGCTGGGCATTCGCGACAAAGAGCAATTTCCACTAATATTCTACCGCGAGAATTGCGCGGATATGGGGCTGACGCCCGAAGACATCGATCCCGATTTCATTCGGCAGGCGCGTGCTCTGGTCGCCTCCGGCACCCATCTGAGCCATCCGCAAGTGGCCGCCTCCACCATCAAGGCACTGGAGATCGCGCGAGATGACGGGATGCAAACGGCGTTGGATATCGATTACCGGCCCAACCTTTGGGGTGTGGCCGGTCATGGCGATGGCGAGAGCCGGTTTGTCAAAAGCGCCGAAGTGACGGCCAAACTGCAAACGACATTGCATCTGTTTGACCTGATCGTCGGCACCGAAGAAGAGTTTCATATCGCGGGCGGATCGACAGATACCGTTGCGGCCCTGCGTGCGGTGCGGGACAAATCCGATGCCACGCTGGTGTGCAAGCTGGGCGCAAAGGGGGCTGTGGCCTTTACCGGCGACATTCCCGATCATGTTGAGAACGGTCCGGTTGTGCCGGGTTTTCCGATCGAGGTGTTTAACGTCTTGGGTGCCGGTGACGGCTTTATGGCCGGTTTGCTCAAAGGATGGCTGGATGGGGAGGATTGGGCGCGGGCGATCACATACGCCAATGCCTGCGGCGCACTTGCGGTGTCACGACATGGCTGCACGCCTGCCTACCCATCCCTGCAAGAGCTGGAGTTCTTCCTGTCGCGCGGGGTGACCCGTCCGGATTTGCGCAATGACGCCGAATTGAACCAAGTGCATTGGGCCACCAACCGCAACGGCGATTGGCCGGACCTGCGGGTCTTTGCCTTTGATCACCGGATGCAGTTGCAAGAACTGGACGGCGCAACCCCGGACAAGATCGGGCGGTTCAAAGAGTTGTGCCTCGACGCGGCGCACCGCGTGGCCGCGGGGCAGGATGGATATGGATTTCTGTGCGATGACCGGCTGGGCGAGACCGCCTTGCACAGGGCGGCAGGCGGTAGTCTTTGGATTGGTCGTCCGGTTGAATGGCCCGGATCGCGCCCACTGACGCTTGAGCCGTCCTTGGGGCCTGATTTTGGCGGGCTTGAAACATGGCCCGCAGGTCAGGTCGTGAAAGTCTTGTGCTTTTGTCACCCCGACGATCCAGCCGAGATGCAACGCGCCCAAGAGGATACCATCACCCGCCTGTTCACAGCTTGCCGCCGCAACGATCTGGAGTTTTTGCTGGAGGTTATTCCGTCCAAAGTTGGTGATGTCGCAGATGACACAACCGCCCGTTTGATCCGGCGGTTTTACGAAATTGGCATCTTTCCCGATTGGTGGAAACTTGAGCCGATGCGTTCGGCAAAAGCCTGGGATCTGGCCAGCGCGGCAATCATGGAAAATGATCCGCATTGCCGGGGAATTGTGGTTCTTGGGCTAGGCAAGGACGAGGCGGACCTTGCTGCCAGTTTTGAAATTGCAGCGAAACAACCTCTGGTCAAAGGGTTTGCCGTGGGGCGGACAATCTTTTCCAAAAGCGCCGAAGCCTGGATGAAAGGCGAGATGTCTGACGCCGATGCGGTGGCGCAGATGGCCGCGAACTACCAACGTTTATGTGACATCTGGGACAAGGCGCGGGGCTGACCTTTTAGGTCAGCTCCAACGCATCCTTGTCAAAAGGCACCTCGCGGCGGCTGCCGTCTTCACCGCACAGAACAAGATGCCGATCCGTCAATTCAACCGAACGGATAGCCGACCCAGTGGGCCAGGCAACTGCGCCGATCACATGCGAAACCGACATGTCGCACTCATTGTGCAGCTTGAGGTCTCCCGGTCCGCTCAGCGACATGCCGTGATCGACGCCAAGCATGTGCTGGGCGGCGCCCTCTTCAACACCCAGACAGCCCGTATGACGCCCCGACCACGGCGGGTAATCACGGCCGCCATTGGAATGCCAAAGCATCGTCATCGGCAGTTGATCCGCGCGCCGCAGCGACAGGAACACATCCCCCTCGGTCGGCCGCGTGACAGCTGTCCAGCCCAAAGTATGGCCGGGTGCCTCAACCCCCGATACAAAGTCTTCATGTTGGTCAAACCAAGGATAACGGGTCAGATCAACCGTGCCTTCGCGGGCTGGAAACACCGCTGGATTGGTGGCGGTCGCCGGATAGGACAGCCCAGACCGGCCTCTGGCGACATCGGGTTCAACCGGTGATGGTGGGGTCACCCAGGCCTGTTTGGCCGAGGTGCGGATCAGCCCGCCATCGGGCAGCGAAATATTGGCATGGTTTGACACCGGCACCCGGCCAGAGCCGCCAACGAATGTGTGCCGCTGATAGACAAACGGCTGATCTGGGCACAGCCACAACTCTTTGGTCACGGTCGCGCCCTCAACTGGTTTGGTCAGGCGGGCAGACAAACGATCCGGCGATGCGTTTTGCAGATGCCAGCGGGCGTTGGGTGGCCAGCCATGAGGCGGCGCACCGTCCTTTGCTTCGCCGAAGGGCGCGCAGAAAAAATCGCCCCCCAAATGATAAAGGTGTGGCGGCAATCCATCGGGCAAAACCTCGCCGGTCTCGTCCCAAGGGGCACGATGCAGCGGCGCGATTTCACGCTCCCCGTCAATCACCGCAAAGCGGACGATCTGGCCCAGGGAGGGATCAAATGTCAGGCGAATGCCGTGAGAGGCAAGCACAATCATGTCAAAGCGCCAATGCCGCTCAAGGCCGCGTCTCAAGTTGGTTGCGAAAGGCGTCCAGCTCATTTTCGGGCCTCTTCACCAACTGCTCGCCTTTCGGAAAAGCGCCGGTTTCAACATCCGCGACAAACTCCTGAAACGCCGCGATCCGCTCATTTTGCAGGCGGTCATACTCGGTCTGAAAATCGCGGTAAACTTTGGCGTGGCGGGGAACGCGGCCTTCGGTGTAGCCAAGGATATCGTTGGAAAAGAGGTATTGCGCATCGCAGCCCGCACCCGCCCCCATTGACCACACAAGGATGTTGACGCGCTTGGAAATCTCGGTCGCCACTTCTTCTGGCACCACTTCCAATTCTATCGCAATAGCCCCGGCGTTTTCATAGGCTTTCACCTCGTCGAACAGGCGCAGCGCATCAGCGGCGGTTTTGCCAACCGCGCGAAACCCTCCGGTCCATGTGGCGCGGGCCGGTACCAGACCGACATGTCCAACAACGGGAATATATTCTCGCGCCAACATCTCGACCGTTTGCATCGAGCCAGAGCAATAAAGCGCATCCGCTCCGCGTTCGACCGCGTCATTGCACCAGCGCAGATAATCCAGCGGCGTGCCGCATTGCGTATGGGTTTGCCCGGTCATTGAAAAAATCGACGGGGCGACCTCACGGTAACGCGGATCGAACAGAATTTCAGGCGGCACCGAGGCAATATCAACCCCGGCGGTTTCGGCGGCGGCGGCCTCTTCTATTGTGAAATACCGCAACATGCTCAGTTGTTTTTTGCCTTTGAGCGCACGCAGGTCGGCAACGGTGGGCAATTTGCGGCTCACGGTACGTTCACGAAAACCCGGTCGCCCTCTTTCTTGGTTTCATATGTGCTCAGATGCTCGCAAGCCGGGGCGCGCAGAGCCTTGCCGGTGCGATAATCAAAGATCCCGTTGTGGCGCGGGCATTCGATTTCGTGATCCATGACCATCCCGTCAGACAGGTGGACATGTTCGTGTGTGCAAAGTCCGGCAGTGCAGAAAAATTCGTCATCGGGGCTGCGGATGATCACATAGGTTTTGTCGTCATGGTCCCAGCGGATAACGTCTTCTTCTTCGACATCATCCGCGGCAATTGCGTCAATCCAGGGCATGTATTGCTCCGTTTGGTTAGGTGATGGGATTAGCCCGCATCGCTGCGGTCCGGCACATGTTTGTGCAGGAATTCGTTGTAGGGTTTCGCCGTTGGCGGCAGCGTCTTGCGCACCGCATGGCTGGGATCGCGTCGTTGTTTCATCACCGCGCCCATCATCTCTTTGTAGCCATCCCAGATCGAAGTGTTCGGCGCGGGCAGGTCATGTTTAATTTCGTCATGTAACGCGGGCAGCGCATAATAGGGCACCATAGGAAACATGTGGTGTTCGATGTGATAGTTCATGTTCCAATAAATCCAGCGGCTGATCGGATTCATATATAGCGTACGGGAATTCAGGCGGTGGTCGGTCACGTCCTCGGGCAGCCCGCCATGCTGCAACAACGCGGTCAGCACCATGTGCCAGCAACCATAGACACGCGGCCCGCCGATCAGCAGGATTGGGATTGCAGATTTCCACCCCATGCCATTTGCCAGCATCAGCAGAACCGCCAGCGCCGTCAGGGCAAAAAGCGCCAAATGCACCCGCGCCCAGAACGCCGCCTTGGGCCATTCGGTTTCAGGAATGTAGATTTTTTCATCATCTGACAGCATACCAAGTGAATTGCGCGCCAGCGTCTTGAATGAGGCCCATGTATCTACAAAACCAACAAAAGCCAGCGCCTTTAGAAACAGGTTGATCGGATGCATCCACGCAATCTCAGGATCGCGCCCGACAATGAGCGTGTCCGTATGGTGGCGGGCATGGCTCCAGCGCCAATTCACCGGGTTTCGGATGAGCTGGAAGGACGCGATGTGATAGACCACATCGTTCATCCAGCGGGTGCGAAACGGTGTGCCATGGCCACATTCGTGCCAGCGACTGTCGCTGGCCGAGCCATACATCACCCCATAGGCCAGCCAGAACGGCACAGCGATCCATGAGCCCCAGAAATAAATGCCGCCAGCCGCGAAAAGAATATGCAGCGCGATCCAGATAGCCGTGTCGCGCAAGGCCGGACCATCACGCCGCTTCATCATAGCTTTCATGGTCTTGCGCGGGACATCGCTGTGATACCACTCAGCCGCGGCAAGCCCGACCTCTTCGGCTTGGCGGCTTGATGCGCCGGTTAGCGAATAGTCTCTGGTAGAAGAAATCTCGGAATGTGGTTGGGCTGCGTCGCTCATCGGCTCTCATCTGGTTGTCGTTTCTGACGGCGCGCAATTGTCGATCCCGCTGTTGGTCTGCGCACTCTGACTTCGGGTTCGGTCCAATGTCTTGGGTTCGGTTGCAGCCCGCAAGGCGACAACACATCAGATCACATCAGACAGGCGCACGATCTGTGGTTTAACCCTCTGAAATTTTGGCAACCGAAATTTCGTTTGGCTTGGAAACAGACCGATGTGAGGTAATTTGATGGAATTGATCGGGACTATTCCCCCCTGCCCCGTCACTATCTGCACCAAGAATTTGATTCGATCTTTGGAGAGCGCCGGTGCCACGCAGAACAATCTGGGATTTCGCCCATCGTGTTGTCAACCGAGCGGCCATTTTTACGGGTCTTGTCCCCTGCCCTCAAGGCGTAAATCTCTGACCCCATCGGGCAGCCATCTTTTCACACTGAACGGAACCCGCCATGACACAAGATCTCGAAAACATGGCTCTGGTCATCACCGGCGCAGCCAGCGGCATTGGCCGGGCGGTTGCAATCGAGGCGGCGGAACAAGGCGTGCGCCAGATACTCGCTACAGATCTCAACGCAGAAGGTTTGGCGTCACTGAGCGATACATTAAAGGGGCGGGCCGAGGTGTCTTGTGTTGTTGCCAACCTCGCAGAACCGGAGGCCGCGCAGCAGATTGCCGAGCGTGCGCGAGCGGCGTTTGGCCGGATCGACGGGCTTGTCAATGCGGCGGGGATCACCACCCGCGCCAGCGTTGTCGATGGCACAGCCGCAGATTTCGACACTATTTTCGCCGTCAATACCCGTGCGCCGTTCCTGCTGATGCAAGAGGCCATCAAGGATATGCAAAACCGCGAGGCAAGCGGTGTGATCGTCAACATCCAATCAATGAACGCCCATTGCGGTCCGCCCGAGTTGGCGCTCTATGCCGCCTCAAAAGGGGCGCTACAAACACTGACCAAGAACGCAGCCAATGCGCATCTGCGCGATGGCATTCGCGTGAATGGCATCAATCTGGGCTGGGTGCGGACGGAGGCCGAGCACAATATGCAGGCCAATATTCTGGGGCATGGCGCAGACTGGGAGAAAGAAGCCGGGCGCAAACTGCCACTTGGGCGGCTGGTGTCATCCGAAGAAACCGCGCGGAGCACGTTGTTTCTGCTGTCACCGGCATCGGCCCCGATGACCGGCGTGAATCTGGACTTTGAGCAATCTGTGACAGGCGCTCCAAATGCGGGCATCGGCTAATCAGCGGGTTCAAGTCCTCAGCGGCGCAGTGCTTTCGCGGACGATCAATTCAACCGGGATCGGCACTTCGGGTGTGCGTTCAAGGCTTTTGTTTTTCAACCGGTCCAAAAGCACCCGCGCGGCGCGGCGGCCCAGCCCGTGGCGGTCTTGCCGGATCGTTGTCAGTGCCGGAATATAGTATTCGGACATTTCGATGTCGTCGAACCCGACGACAGAAATATCTTCTGGCACCCGTAATCCGCCGCTCTTTAACCCTGCCATCAGGCCAAAGGCCACCATGTCCGCCGAGCAAAAGACAGCTGTGGGCCGGTCGTGCATGGCAAGAATGCGGGTTGCTGCGTCATGCCCCGATTCCAGTGAAAAATCACCCCGGATGATCCATTCAGGTTGCGCAGGCAAGCCAAGTCGGGCGCGTTCGGATACCATGCCCTCGCGCCGGGCCGTGGTCAGAACATTCCCGTCTGGCCCGGTAATATGGGCGATCTTGCGATGCCCAAGGTCATGTAGATGCCGAATGGCAAGCCGCGCCCCTTCGGCGTTGTCACTGGAAATGACGGGGAACTTTTGGCCTTCGACCCATTCACACAAAAAGACGATCCGGTCCTCAACCCCCAGATCGACGCATTCACGCAAAGCCGAGGCCCGCACTCCGCCATCCAAAGAAATCACACCATCAACACGACCATCCAAGAAGTATCCGGCCAGGGCGGAATCAACAATCGGATCACTGTCCGTATCGGCGATCAGAACCGCATAATCTGTGCCAGAAAATTCTTCGCTGATGCCTGCCAGAATACCCGAATAAAACGGCTTGCCGAGATTGGGCACCAGAACTAGCACCGCATTTGCGCGTTGCAGGCGCAGATTTCGTGCCGCCTGATTGACCCTGTATTCGGTGCTCTTGATCGCTTGGAGTACAGTTTCGCGGGTGGCCTCGCTGACAAGGCTGGGGTTGGTCAAAACCCGGCTGACCGTCGCGGCCGACACCCCCGCTGCACGAGCCACATCCTGAATTGTCGCGGGTTTCTGAATCATCGGCGCGGGTCGCAATCTATCATTTTTCTGTTGACACGAATCTCTTGTCTTGCCGACTATGTAATCGATTTCATGATCTGAAAAGACCTAATCGGTCATAATGAAATCGATTTCAAGACGCATTCAGTGCGTTAAAGGGGGATGGCATGAGACCGGCCAGAAACGGCAAAACAATGACTGTGATGTCATGAGCGCAGCGGCGAAATTCGATTTTTCCGGCGGCCGGATCATCGTGATCGGCGCCAGCCGTGGCGGCATCGGCGCGGCCATTGCGCGGGCGTTTCAGGACGCGGGGGGCACGGTTGAGATCACCGGCGCGGAACCCGAATGCCTGCCCGAGGATGCGGCGCGGTTTCCATATACGCAGCTTGATGTGACCGACACCGATGCCGTGGAGAGTTTTGCCAAAAGCCGGGGCGAATTGGATGTGCTGGTCAATTGCGCCGCCATCACCAAGCGCGGCGAAGAGATGGACCCAGAGTTCTTTCAACATGTGCTGAACGTGAACCTTGTCGGCTCCATGCGCTGCGCCATGGCACTGCAGGGGGCGCTTGCCAAGCGGCAGGGGCGCGTCATCAATATTGCGTCGATGTATGCCCGCTTTGGCTCACCCCAGAACCCTGCCTATGGCGCATCCAAAGCCGGGGTTGAGCAGATGACAAAATCGCTGGCCATCGCTTGGGCGCCCGATGGTATCCGCGTCAACGCCATCGCGCCGGGTTTCATTGTCACCGCACAATCAGCCCGCGCAAGGCAAGATCCGGCGTTTACCAATGCCATCGAGGCCCGCACCCCGCTGGGCCGCTGGGGACAGCCGGACGACATCGCCGGGTTGGCGCTGTTTCTGGGGTCTGATGCGTCCCAATTCATGACCGGGGTCTGTGTGCCCGTGGATGGAGGATATTCTGTTGTCTAAGGAGACCCACCTTGTCTGATGTTTCGCAAATCAATGCGGCGGTCATTGGGACCGGGTTCATTGGCACTGTGCACGTGCAGGCGCTGCGCCGTCTTGGCGTGCGCATTGCGGGTGTGTTGGGATCATCGCCAGAACGCGGCGCTGCACGCGCGGCAGAGATCGGCGTTGGCCATGCCTACACGTCACTTGATGATCTGTTGGCGGATGATGCGGTTGATGTGGTGCATGTCACTTCGCCCAATCATGCGCATTACCCGCAAGTAAAGGCGATTATCAACGCTGGAAAACACGTCGTTTGTGAAAAACCCTTGGCCATGACAAGCGCCCAATCGGCGGAAATGGCAGCGCTAGCCAAAGCGTCAGGCAAGATTTGCGCAGTCTGCTACAACATCCGGTTTTATCCGTTGAACCAACAGGCGCAGGGAATGGTGAAAGCCGGGGAATTGGGTGATCTGCGTTTTGTCACTGGGCATTATCATCAGGATTGGCTGGCCAAAGCGTCCGACTGGAACTGGCGGCTGCAATCCGAGGTTGGCGGCGCCCTGCGTTCGGTGGGTGATATCGGCACGCATTGGGTGGATTTGACCAGCTTTATCATGGGCCTCAAGGCCAAATCTGTGTTTGCCGACCTAAGTACATTCCTGCCCGAACGGCAGCGGCCAACAGGACCGGTTGAAACATTCTCAAGCGCCGAAGGCACAACTGAACCGGTGGCGATCGACACCGACGATGCAGCCGCGATCATGATCCGATATGAGAACGGCGCCAGGGGTGTGATGACCACCTCGCAGATCAACATCGGGCGCAAGAATTCGCTGCAATGGGACATCGCCGGCAGCACGGCCAGTGCCGCTTGGGACAGTGAAACGCCTGATCATCTGTTCATCGGGCATCGCGACGCGCCAAACCAAACGTTGATGCGCGATTTCACTTTGATGAACGAAACCGGCACCCGCGCCGCCTCTTTGCCGCCCGGTCATGTCGAAGGGTTTGCAGACAGCTTCTTTGCTTTCTTCGGTGCGGTTTACGCCGATGTCGCTGCGGGCAGCCGTGGGGATCACAGCACCTGGGCCACGTTTGATGACGGCCATTATGAAATGAAATTCTGCGATGCCGTGCTGAAATCAGCGCAAGAGGCACGCTGGGTCAATCTGGACGAGATTTGAGGGGAGCGACATGAAACTTGGAATTCTAAGTGTACCATTTGAAGACCAAAGTCTTATGGAGGTCGCCGATTGGGCAAGCACAAACGGCTTTTCGGCGATGGAGATCGCCTGCTGGCCACAATCCAGCGGTGACAGGCGGCGCTATGCCGGGACCTGTCACATCAATGTGGATGGGCTAGATGCCGCGCAGGGCAAGGATATCAAGGACGGGCTGGAGGCCAAGGGTATCGAAATTTCCGGCCTTGGGTTTTACCCAAACCCACTACATGCCGATGCGGCGCACCGCGATGATGTGATCGGCCATCTGACCAAGGTGATCAAAGCGGCGGGCGTTATGGGCGTGCCGGTGGTCAACACCTTTCTGGGTGGAGATCGGACACTGAACGTCGATGAAAACTGGGCCCGCGCGCAGGAGGTTTTTGCAGCTATCGTGGCGAAGGCCAAGGATGCAGGCGTCAAGCTTTGCTTTGAAAACTGCCCGATGATCTTTTCCTACGACGAATGGCCCGGCGGGCATAACATCGCCTATTCGCCCAAGATCTGGCGCCGCATTTTTGACGAATGGGGCGACGATGTGGGCATGAATTTCGACCCTTCTCATCTGATCTGGCAATTCATCGATCAGACCCGCTTTATCAAAGAGTTTGGCCCCCAGATTGGCCATGTGCACGCCAAAGACCTGATGATTGATCACGATGGTCTTTACGAAAATGGTATCATGTCAGCAGGCATGGGCTGGCAAGTGCCGCGCCTTTGCGGGCTGGGGGATGTCAATTGGTCGGATTTCTTTTCCGGTCTCTACCGGGCTGGCTATGACGGCCCGGTCATTATCGAGCATGAAGACAGGCTGTTCGAAGGCACAGACGAAAAGGTCAAGCGCGGCTTTCTATTGGCGCGCGACGTGCTGCAACCGTTCATCAAGTAATTGGGCGAAAAAGCCCGACAATCACCACACGTAATCTTCATTTGGGAGGAAATAACATGAAGAAATTACTCACAAGCGCGGCGGCTCTTGCAATCGCGGCCACCATGGCTCCGGCGGCATTCGCGGCGGATTATTCCATCGGCATATCCAACACCGTGCAAGGCAACGGCTGGCGCGAGCAGATGATCTGCGCGATGCGGGCGCAGGCTTTGGTCGAAGACGATGTGTCCAACCTGATTGTGGCACACCGCAACACCGATTCCGCAGGTCAGCTGGAAGATCTCAACAACCTGATCGAGGCGGGCGTTGATGCCATCGTTCTCAACCCTTCAAACCCGGATGCGTTGAATTCAGCGCTGGAAATGGCGATGGAAAAGGGCATCGTTGTGGTCGCAGTTGACGCGGGTGTGTCGGCGGAAGGTGCCTATATCCTGTCCAACAACCAGGAAGAATATGCCTATCTCGGCGCCAAGTGGCTGTTCGAACAGGTCGGCGGCAAGGGTGACATCGTCTATATGCGCGGTATTGCCGGCGTGTCGGCAGACAGCGACCGTGACAATGGTTTCAAGCGCGCTTTGGAAGAGTTCCCGGGTATCAACATCGTCCACGAAGTGTTCACCGGCTGGCAGCAGGACCAAGGCAAACAGCAGATGTTTGACTATCTGGCGACCGGCATTCCGTTTGACGGTGTATGGACGTCGGGGATCGATAACGTGATCGTTGATGCCTTTGTTGAATCCGGCGCACCGCTGGTGCCAATTGTCGGCGCCGACAACGCGGGCTTTGTTCAGTATCTGACCGAAGTGGACGGTCTGACCGGCGCGGCTGTGACCAACCCCGGCTCGGTTGGCGGTGCAGGTGTTGCGCTTGCTGTCGATATTCTCAATGGCAAGGCTCCGGGCGAGAAAACAGTGCTGGTCGATCCGGTTCTGTGGGAAAACGCCTCTGATGGCGGACGTGCCACCATCACTGCGGCGCAGAACCCCAACCTTGACCCTGAATGGCCGGTTTCGGTCACAGTGCCGGGCTGGACCGATTACACGATGGATCAGATCATCGCGTGTAAAGGCCCCGGCGACAGCTGAGTATCAATCCGGAACGCCCCCGCCCGATCCGTCGGGCGGGGGCACCCATTCGAGAAAAGAACACGCATTCCCATGAACGCAAATCAGATCCTAGATGCCAGCGGCATCGCCAAAAGCTTTGGCGCGGTCAAAGCGCTTGTTGATGCCAGCCTGAGTGTCTCAGAAGGCGAGATCGTTGCGCTGATGGGCGCAAACGGCGCTGGCAAATCGACGTTTGTTAAGATTATCACCGGGGCGCTGACCCCGGACAACGGCAAGGTGCTCATTCGCGGCAAGCAAGCCCGAGTTGGAAGCCCTGCCGAAGCCCGCCGTTCCGGTCTTGTGCCGGTCTATCAAGAACCCTCGCTGATCCCCGATCTTGATGTTGCCGACAATCTGCGGCTGACCGATACGCCGATTGCGCCGTTTGAGCGCTGGGTCAAGGAGCTGGGCATCGAAGGATTGTCGCTGTCGGATATGGTTGGCGATCTGCCACTGGCCACCCTGCGTATCCTCGATCTGGCCCGTGCATTGGCGAGCGAGCCGGATGTGCTGTTGCTGGATGAAATGACCGCCGCGCTGCCTTCTGATCTGGTTGAACGGGTGTTGAAGGTGACGCGGCAACAGGCGGACAAGGGCATGGGGGTGATCTATGTCTCGCACCGCTTTAACGAAATTTCCGAATTGTGTGACCGTGCCACAGTGCTGCGCGACGGCCAAACCGTTGGCGATCTGGTCATTGAGCCGGGCGTCGAAGACCGCGCGGTGGAATTGATGCTTGGGCAACGGCTCGACCTTGCCGCCCGCGAGGTCAATAAGACACGCGGCACCATCGGTGACACTCCGCGTGTGCGCGTCAAGGGCGTGGCGATTGCACCGAAGGTCACTGATATCTCCTTTGACATGTTCCCCGGCGAAGTCCTTGGCGTGGTTGCCTTGGAAGGTCAGGGCCAGGATGAATTGTTTGAATGTCTGGCGGGCTTCATGCCGCCCACGGCAGGCAGCATCGAGGTAAACGGCACCACCACGGCCTTCCGCCATCCCGCAGATGCCATTGCGGCCGGGGTCAAATTTGTGCCCGGAGACCGGGCGGACGCGTTGCTAGCGCAGCGGTCAGTGCGCGAGAATATCGCCCTGCCCTTTTCGGCACGGATGTCGTCTTGGGGGTGGCTCAAGATGCGGCATGAACGCGAGCGGGTGGAACATGCCATCGACCGCTTGCAGATCGACACGCGGGCGCAGGGCGAAGTGCAGCGGCTGTCCGGTGGCAACCAGCAAAAGGTCACCATCGGGCGTTGGCTGGCAACTGGCGTTGAGACGCTTTTGTTGTTTGACCCAACCCGCGGCATCGATGTGCGCACCAAGCGCCAGATCTATCCACTGGTTCGCGAACTGGCCGAACAGGGCTCATCGGTTCTGTTCTACACCTCGGAATTGGAAGAGATCCCCCTGGCCTGTGACCGCGCCGTGGTGATCTTTAATGGCCGCGTTGTCGATATCATCGACGCAGAGAATGCAGACGAACAAACGCTGCTGCGTGCGGCTTATGGACTGACGGCACAAGAGGGCGCGGCGTGAGCGATATTATCAAGAAAAATGCATGGGTGGCTGGGCTTGTGGCGCTGCTGTTTGTGCTATTGGTCCTGACCAAGGCTATTCAACCGTCCTTCGGCATGTCCGGCCTCGAAAGCGTGGCCCGTGCCGCCCTGCCCTTTGCATTTGCCACTGCGGGTATGGCCGTGGTGGTCATTGTCGGTGGTATTGATCTGTCAGTTGCCTCGATGATGGCGGTTTGCGCGGTCACAGCCGCCGTTCTGATGGAAAGAATGGCAGGCGTGCCCGCCATCCTGATCGTGCTGGGGTTGGGATTTGTCATGGGGTTGATCAATGGCGGGCTGATCGTGCTGACGCGCGTGCCTGACATTGTGGTGACCCTGGCGATGCTCTTTGTCTGGGAAGGCGTTGCCCTGCTCATTCTGGAATCCCCCGGCGGCGCGACAACCGAATGGCTCAAGCAAAGCATTCGCGGCAGTGTGATCCCCTTTGTGCCAAATGCGCTGGCGATCATTGCCCTATGTGTCGCGGTCGTCTGGATCCCGCTGCGCCGCTCGAAACTGGGAATATCTATCTATGCCACCGGATCGGATGAGCTTGCCGCGTTCCGCTCTGGCGTTGCGGTTGGACGCACCAAGATCGTCGCTTATGGCGTCTGCGGCATGTTCTGCGCCTTTGGCGGGCTCAGCCTCGCCTCGCTCACCGGGATTGGAGAGCCTGTTCCGGGGCCATATCTGATGGCTTCGGTTGCGGCGGTGGTTCTGGGCGGCGTGGTTCTGGGCGGTGGTCGTGGCGGATTGCTTGGCCCGATTATCGCGGTTCTCATCTTGCGGATCGTGCGGACGATCCTGACACTCCTGGCTGTTGACCCCAATGTCACCACCATCATCGAAGGCACCATCATGGTGGGTGTGGTGATGTTGGGCACAGCCGCAACTTTGCGGGGGGCCAGAAAATGAACATGGCAACGACCGATTCATCAATGGTCCGCTTTGGCCGTTTTCTGCGCGACAATCCGGTTATTCCGCTTTTGGCCTTTCTGGTCCTGATGATCGCGGTTCTCGAAGTCATTCGCCCCGGCATCGTGACACCGTTTCGTGCCGGGCGTGATGGGCTGATCTCGACCTTCTGGGTTGGCAACCTGATCAAATTCGCAATCCCGCTCGCCATGTTGGCGGCCTGTCAGGTCTTGACCATGCTGACTGCCGGGATCGACCTGTCGGCCGGTATTGTCGCAACCGTTGCTGCCTTTGTCTGTGCCACCCTATCGTCCATTTGGGGGCCGGTCCCTGCGGTGCTGATTGCGATGTCGATGGGGCTGGTGGTTGGTGTGGTCAACGGTATCGGGGTTGGCGTGGTGCGGGTGCACCCGCTGATCATGACGCTGGGCACCGGCCTGATCGCGACGGGATGTATGCAAGTCTATCAGCGCCTTGTGATCAACGCGGGCTCCGAGATCCCTGCCGTTCTGTCATGGCTTGGCACGGGCCGCACATTGTCGATGCCAAATGGGCTGTTTCTGTTCGTACCCTTCGCGCTCTTTGTCTTTTGGCTTATGCGGTTTACCGGCTTTGGCCGCTTGCTCTTCGCGCTTGGCTCTAACGAGAATGCCGCGAAATTGTCTGGTGTGCGGGCCTGGCAGGTCTATGTGGCGCTTTATGCGCTTTCGGGCCTGATCGCCGCGCTGGCCGGTTTGCTGTATCTCGGCATGATCCGCCAAACCTCGCTCAGCCTTGCCAGTCCTTTGTTGCTGCCATCCGTGGCGGCAGCGGTGATCGGCGGCACGTCGATTTTTGGCGGGCGCGGCAGCTTTGCCGGAGCCATTGTCGGCGCGTTGATCATCCGGGTTCTGGATACAATGCTGACCCTGATGCAAATGCCCGAAGGCGCCCGCACAATGTTGTTCGGGCTGATCATTCTTACCGTGACTGCAATCTATGTGCGCATCACGGGCAGCCGATAGGAGGACATCCACATGGCCAAATTTCGCGTCGTTGGAATTAGCTTTGACCACATGCATATGGGCGATCTGCTGCGAATGGTGCATGAGCACCCCGATGCAGAGATCGCAGGGATCTACGATCCTGACCGGGCCAAGATGCAAGCGGCGATCGATGCGTTTGATCTGCCTGAGGATCGCGTCTTTACCGATTTTGACACCTGCATGGCGGCCGGCCCTTATGACATGGCGTTGCTGTGTGTTGCCACCGCTCAACATGCCGAGATGACCGAACGGTTGGCGCCGCATGGATGTCATGTCCTTGTAGAAAAGCCCTTTGCGGCCTCGGCAGATGATGCCCGGCGGATGATTTCGGCAATGCAAGGCACCGGCAAACAGATGCTGATCAACTGGCCGCTGCGCTGGGTCGAAAGCCACGTGACCGCCAAGCGGTTGATTGACGAGGGGCTTATTGGAGAGTTGCGCGAGGTGCACTTTTATGACGGCAATCGCGGCCCGCTTTATCACCTTGCCGACAAGGTCGAGGTCAGCCCCGATGAGGTCGAGCGTCAGAAGCCGGACTCCTGGTGGTACAAAAAGGCATCGGGCGGCGGCGCCTTGTTGGATTACATGGGCTACGGTGCAACCCTTGGCACGTGGTACATGGACGGCGAGGCGCCCTTGGAAGTGACCTGCACAGTGGACGAGGTCGCCGGGATCGAAGTTGACCAGCACGCCATTGCGGTGTGCCGCTACGCTCGTGGTCTTTCCAAGATGGAGACCCGTTGGGGCACGTTCACCGACCCTTGGGCGATCCAGCCGCAACCGACCTGCGGCTTTGTGTTTGTTGGCAGTGATGGGACCATATCCTCGCCCGATTATGCCAGCCATGTGACCGTGCAAACACGGGCCCGCCCCGAGCAGCATCAGATTGCCGCCGATCCCCTGCCCGCAGGCGAGACCAACGTGATCGAATATGCCGTCAGCCGCCTCAATCGGGGCGCCGCCATCGACGGACCTTTGGCCCCCGATCTGTGCCTGACTGCGCAGCGCATCGTCGATACGGCCATGCAATCGGCCGCTGAAAAACGGACATTGAGCCTGCTACCATGAGTGAAGATTCCGCCGATAGCGATACCTATGCCCTTAAGTCGGGCGCCCTGCCCGAAGTTGCCGCGCCGGAGGTGGACTTCCTGCCGCCCGCGCCCAAAACCTATCGCCCAAAAATCGGGATGATTGGCACCGGCGGCATCTCGAACAGCCACCTTGATGCTTATCGCACAGCCGGCTGGGAGGTTGCGGGCCTATGGAACCGCAGCCGCGACAAGGCCGAGGCAAAGGCGGCTGAATTCTGCCCCGATGCGCAGGTTTTTAACGATGTACAGGCTCTTCTGGATCGCGATGACATCGACGTTCTCGACATCACCCTGCCAACCGACGTCCGCGCCCCGGTGATCGAAGCGGCGTTGAAGGCGGGTAAACATGTGCTTAGTCAAAAGCCCTTTGTCTCCGATCTTGATACTGGTGAAGCGCTGGTCCAACTGGCGGAAGACCAAGGCGTGCAATTGGCGGTAAACCAAAACGGCCGCTGGTCGCCGCATATGGCATGGATGCGCAATGCCTGCCGGGACGGTCTAATTGGCGATGTCATATCCGTGCACGCCTCTTTGCATTGGAACCACGGCTGGACCGCCGGCACACCGTTCGACAAGATCGAAGACCTAATCCTCTACGACTTTGGCATCCATTGGTTCGATTTCCTGTCATCCATCGTCGGGGATCGCGCCGAGAGTGTGACCGCCTCAGCCGCCCATGCCCGCGGTCAGGCCAATGCCACGCCACTGCTGGCGCAGGCGTTGATCAAAATGGACGGCGGTCAAGCCAGCCTCGTTTTTGATGGCGGCACGCCGCATGGCCCCCGAGATACCACTTACATCGGTGGAACCGAGGGCAGTATCGTGGCTAATGGCCCCGATCTGGGCAGCCAGTCCCTGACCCTGACCACGAACGCCGGGATCGCCCAGCCCAAGCTGCACGGCACTTGGTTCAACGACGGGTTTCAGGGCGCGATGGGCGCATTGCTCTGTGCCATCGAAGACGGCGGCGCACCCGTCAATTCGGCGCGCGACAACCTGACCTCTTTGGCACTGACATTCGCCGCCATTGCATCGCGAAAGTTCGGGCGGGAGGTTCCGATTGGCGAGGTGCGCCGCTTGCCTTAGGGGCAGCGGCAGGCAGGGGGTCGAATGGCGCCTCTCCTTTTGAAAGAAGATCGACGCTGACGTTTTCTGGGGGCTCGGGGGTCAAAGCAGATCGACCGGCAGCAGGTCTTGAGGAACGTTCTGATAGCAAACAGGCCGAAGGAAACGGCGGATAGCGAGGGTGCCGACAGACGTTGCGCCAAAGTTGGTGGACGCAGGATAGGGACCGCCGTGGACCATGGCATCGCAGACCTCAACGCCGGTCGGAAAGCCATTGACCATGATCCTGCCTGCTTTGCGTTCCAGCACAGGCACAAGCCTTTGAGCCATCGGTGTATCGCCGTCGTTCATATGCAGGGTGCAGGTCAGTTGCCCTTCTAAGGTGTGGGCGATCTTGAGCATCTCTGCGATGTCGGCGGCCCGGATGATCAGGCCCACGGGGCCAAAGATTTCCTCGCCCAGCGCGGGATTTGCCAGCCATTCTGCCCCGCTGGCGGTGAAAAGGTTGGGCGTTGCAGTGCGGTCATTGCAAGTCGAGGAGGACAACACCTCAACGCCTGTGTTGGCCGCCATGCGTTCACATCCGTCGCGGTAAGCTGCGGCGATACCATCAGTCAGCATTGTCTGGGGGCCGACCGGCAGCAGTGATTTGGCCGCAGCGATCGCGAAGGCATCCGCATCAGGTCCGTCCACCATCACGACCATACCCGGATTGGTGCAAAACTGGCCTGCCCCCATGATCAGTGATCCGGCCCAGCCGGACGCGATATCGTCGTTGCGCGTCTTGAGCGCTTCTGGAAGCAGGAACATCGGATTGATGCTGCCAAGCTCGCCGAAAAACGGGATCGGTGTTGGCCGCGCAGCACATAGATCAAACAAGGCACGCCCGCCCCCAAGCGAGCCGGTAAAGCCCACTGCAGTGATCAGCGGATGCTGGACCAGCGCTTGTCCCATTTCGCGCGTGTCGCCTTGCAAGAAGCTGAACGTGCCCGGCGCGACGTCGCATTTGGCAATGGCGGCATGGATGGCCTCTGCAATAATCTCGCCGGTCCCAGGATGAGCCGGGTGCCCCTTGACCACCACGGGACAGCCCGCCGCCAACGCCGAGGCAGTGTCACCCCCGGCGGTTGAAAACGCCAAGGGAAAGTTTGACGCGCCAAAGACGGCCACCGGGCCGATGGGGCGTTGCACCATCTTAAGGTCAGGTCGGGGCAGCGGCGCCCGGTCTGGCAGGGCAACATCGTGGCGGCGGTCGCGGTGCTCGCCACGGAGAATATGGTCGGCAAACAGACGCAACTGACCTGTCGTGCGGCCTCTTTCGCCTTGAAGCCGCGCTTCGGGAAGGCCGGTTTCTTGGGTGCCTATGGCGGTGATGTCATCCCCTCGGACGTCGATTTCGTCGGCAATGGTGTTCAGAAGCGCGGCGCGCTGTTCGACCGGGGTATAGCCAAATGACCAAAAGGCCTCTTGCGCGGCGCGGCATGCCCGATCAACCTCTGCGGCACTGGCCACTCCAAAGCTATGGGCGCTGCCGTGGGCCGGCGATGATGCAAAACGGGCGCCGCTAGCCACCCATTCGCCGTCTATCAAATGTTTGCCATGGGGTTGGAATGTCATGGTTTCTCTCCTCATTTGCCCCAGCGCAAGGCGATGAGGTCATGCTCACCTGCCAATTGCAACAATCGGGCTTTGGTTCTTTGGGACATGGGCTTGAGTGGATGACGCACATGGTCCGATCCAATGACGCCACCCGCCATCATGACGGTTTTGGCTGCGCGCAACCCACATTGGCGGTTCTCGTGGTTGATCAACGGCAAACACAGCTTCCATTGCTCCAACGCACCATCCATATCGCCCGCCAGATACCGGGTGACGATGGGCCGGATCAGTTCGGGTTGCAGTGCGGAGGTCATGGTGCCTTTTGCGCCTGCGTCCAGATCGGCCAATAGTGTGACGGCCTCTTCGCCATCAAAAGGCCCGACGATGTGATCACCGCCCGCGTCGATCAACGCGGCGAGTTTGTCCGCAGCGAAGGGCGTTTCCATTTTGAAATAGCTGACGTTTTCAATCTCGCGGGCCATTTTTACCAGTGTCGGCACCGTCAGAGTGACCCCCGACAGGGGCGCATCCTGCACCATGATCGGGATGTTGGCAGCCTCGGAAACCGCTTGAAAATGTTCGAAAATCCCCACTTCGGATGGGACAAGTCCGACGCCGTGATAGGGCGGCATCATCATGATCATGGATGCGCCCATGGCCTCAGCTTCGACCGCGCGCGCCACCGCTAACTGTGTGGAAAAGTGGCTGGTGGTGACAATCATCGGCACACGACCCGCCACATGTTCGAGGCTCACGCGGGTTAATCTGGCGCGTTCTTCGTCAGACAGGACGAATTGTTCGGAATAGTTCGCCAGAATACAGATGGCATCGACCCCTTGGTCGATCATGCAATCCAATACGCGGCACATTCCGCTTTCATCTACTGTGCCATCGGAATGAAAGGGCGTTGGCGCAACGGGCAGGATGCCTGTCATTGGGTTTTGCATCGCGGTTCTCCTTGATTATGGGGGCGGTCGTTCGGCGTTGAGCATGGCCAAGAGCCATCGCGCAGCAAAACGGCCATCTGCAGGGGCCTATTCGATAAATGGGGCGACCGAGATTCGGCGGCCGAGGGTGAAGGCATCGGCAACATGGCGCATCGGGGCCAAGTCCATGTCGATGTCACCGTGGCTGACCAGATCAGCCATCCGCGCGTAAAGCCTGGGATATTCGCCCTGCAGGCTCAAGTGATCCTGATCCAGTAGGTCCGAGCCGTCGATGGTCAGCTTCGCGCCGCCCTCTGACAGAACCAGCGTACCTTGCCCGGTTTCCACTTCGATCGTCCAGATTTGTTCGCCGCTTTGCCGGAAATCAAAAACCGCACCGACCTGCGCCCCTTTGGGGTGGCTGAATTCTATCGAGGCCGCGATGGGGGTCTGACAGTTTTCCGGAACCTCCAAAAGTGCGCTTTGCACATGGATCGGGTCTGGTAGGATTTCTGTCACAATGGACAAAGCATTAATGCCTGGATCAAACACACCCAGACCACCCGGTTGCCAGATCCAGTCCTGGCCCGGATGCCAGCGGCGCACGTCTTCTTTCCATGTGACAGACAGCCTGTGCAGATCTTTTCCGGCCAGCCACTGCTTGGCCTGTGCAACCCCCGCCGCCTCGCGCGAGTGCCAGGTTGCAAAGAGCGACACCCGATGTTCTCGCGCCATGGCCTCAAGCGCGTGGCATTCTGACAATGTCGCCCCCGGTGGTTTCTCCAGCATGACGTGCCGACCGGCCCGAATGGCCGCTTGTGCCGCCGCATAGCGCGGCACCGGCGGCAAGCAGAGCGAGACAACGCGAATGTCACCACAGCTCTGCAACATCTCTTCCAGATCGGTATAGGCATCGATACCCTCGACCGTGCCGCTGCGGGACACTGTCGCTGCTAGTTCCCAGTTGGAGGATGCAGCGATGGCTGGCACATGCTGATCCACGGCAATCTTGCCGATCCCTACAAGAGCGATTTTCATCAATGGGAGTCCTTTCCAACAGGTGCGCCGCGGCACCCTTTGAGAAAATTGAGGTCCGCGCCTGTATCAGCCCCTTCGACATGCGTCTGATGCAACCAGGCATAGCCCGATGCGGCCATCTCATGACGCGGTGTCCATTTCGAAAGACGCGCTGCCAGATCAGCCTCGGATATCTCCAGATGCAACCGGCGGCCTGCCACATCGACCTCGATCATGTCACCGCTTTGGACCACCGCCAGCGGCCCGCCTGCCGCAGCTTCGGGGGAGGTGTGCAGGATAACGGTGCCGTAGGCTGTGCCGGACATGCGGGCGTCCGAAATGCGGATCATGTCCTTGATCCCTTTCTTCAGCACCTTTGGGGGAAGGCCCATATTGCCGACCTCTGCCATGCCGGGATAGCCCTTGGGGCCACAGTTTTTCAGCACCATGATACAGGTTTCGTCAATATCAAGCGTATCATCGTTGATCCGCGCCTTGTAATCGTCAATGTCCTCAAACACGACAGCCCGGCCACGGTGCTGCATCAGGTGCGGTGACGCGGCGGAGGGTTTCAAGATCGCGCCCCGCGGGGCAAGGTTGCCTTTCAGGACTGCGATACCGCCATTTGTGGTGAGCGGTTTATCCACCGGCCGGATCACATCTTCGTTCCAGTTGACCGCCTCTTTGACTTCATCCCAGACGGTTTCACCGGAAACCGTCAGCGCATCTTTGTGAAGTTTGCCAGCCTCGCCCAAGCGTTTGAGAACGACAGGCAATCCGCCAGCGTAAAAGAACTCTTCCATCAAGTATTCGCCTGAGGGCTGGAGGTTCAGAATGGTCGACACGTCGCGCCCGCAACGATCCCAATCATCCAGTGTGACGTCCACGCCAATGCGCCCGGCGATAGCCAACATATGCACTACCGTGTTTGTCGATCCACCAACCGCGCCATTACAACGGATCGCGTTCTCAAACGCGTTTTTGGTCAGAATGTCGGAGGGTTTCAAATCATCTTTCACCATCTGCACAATCCGGCGGCCGGACAATTGCGCCATCACGCGGCGGCGGCTGTCAACGGCAGGGATCGCCGCATTGCCGGACAGTGCCATACCCAGAGCTTCGGACATGGATGCCATGGAAGAGGCCGTGCCCATCGTGTTGCAGGTGCCCGAAGACCGGGTCACGGCGGATTCAGCACTCAGAAACGCCTCCTGGGTCATCTCTCCGGCTTTCACAGCTTCGGAGAAGCGCCACAGATGGGTGCCTGCCCCGACCCGTTCCCCTTGGAACCATCCATTAAGCATTGGCCCGCCGGTGACAACGATTGAGGGGAGGTCACAAGACGCGGCCGCCATCAACAAGGACGGCGTGGTTTTGTCACAGCCCACCATCAGCACACATCCATCCATGGGTTGACCACGGATCTGCTCTTCGATCGACAACGCCGCAAGATTGCGAAACATCATCGCCGTCGGGCGAAAGGTGTTCTCTGATGCTGAAAAGACAGGCACTTCCATCGGAAAACCGCCAGCTTCCCAGATCCCTGCTTTGACCTTTTCCGCCAATTCACGCAGATGGCCGTTGCAGGGGGTCATGTCTGACCAAGTGTTCAGAATGCCAATGATCGGGCGACCATCGAACAGATCGTCCGGGTAGCCTTGATTTTTCATCCAGCCGCGATGGTAAATCACGTCTTTGGTGCTGCCTTCGTACCATGCGGCAGAGCGCAGTTTTCGGGGCCATTTTGCGGGCTTAAATTTCATCTTAAGACTGCTTCGATTTGTTGTAGACGTCAAAGATCACCGCAGCGAGCAGGACCAGACCCTTGATCACCTGCTGATAATCGATGCCAATGCCAAGGATCGACATGCCGTTGTTGAGCACCCCCATCAAAAAGGCCCCGACCACCGCACCGACAATCCTACCGACACCGCCTGACATCGACGCACCGCCGATGAAAACAGCCGCGATCACATCCAGTTCCAGCGCAAAGCCCGCCTTTGGCGTCGCGGAATTAAGCCGCGCAGCAAAGACCAAGCCCGCCGCCGCCGCCAGCACGCCCATATTCGCAAAGGCGAGGAAGGTCAGACGCTCGGTCTTCACTCCAGAGAGTTTCGCCGCCTTTTCATTGCCGCCCAGCGCGTAGATGCGCCGCCCCGTCACAGTGCGCTCGGTGAAGAACGCATAGATGATCGTCAGAACACCCATCGTCAAAAGCACATTGGGCAGGCCGCGGAAGGTCGACAGTTTGTAAAAGATAAAGATCAACGCCAATGAGGTGATCCCGATCCGCGCATAGAAAAAGGCGGCGGGCTCCACATCCATGCCGAAAGCACGGTTTTGGGCGCGGGACTTCAGCCCCATATAGGTGATCAAACAGGCCGCAGTCAGACCCGTTGCGAGGGACAATACGTTGATCCGTTTTTCCCCGAACAGATCCGCAAGGCCGATCGCCAGACCCGCAGGGAATATGTCGGCCACAAATCCGTTCGAGATCATCTGGAATTCCCGTGGAAACGGGCCCAGGGATTGCCCTTCCAGCAGCCAAAGCGACAGGCCACGAAACACAAGCATTGCGGCCAGCGTCACAATAAACGAAGGGATTTTCCAATAGGCGATCCAATACCCCTGTGCCGCACCGATCAGGCCACCGGCAAGAAGACAGGTTGCGATTGTCACCCCTGTGGACATGTCCCATTCCACGATCATCACAGCGGCAAGCGCGCCGACAAACCCCATGACAGAACCGACCGAGAGGTCGATATGTCCCGCCACAATCACGATCAACATACCCAGAGCCATGATGATGATATAACTGTTCTGCAACAGCAGGTTGGTGACATTCACCGGCTTCAAAAGTGTGCCATTTGTCACGATCTGAAAGAAGAACATGATGGCGATCAAGGCAAACAAAAGGCCGTATTCGCGCATGTGCCCCATCAAGTATGCACCGATGCCCGAGCCGTTCGCGGCCTCTGCATTGCGATCTGTCATGTCCCTGTCTCCTATTCGGTCACGATGAGCGACATGATGCGCTCTTGGCTGGCTTCTTCGGCGGTCAATTCACCGACAAAAGCGCCCTCATTCATTACGTAGATGCGATCACACATGCCCAGAAGCTCGGGCATTTCAGAGGAAATCATCACGACACCTTTGCCCTGCGCGGACAGTTCGTTGATGATTCCGTAAATTTCAAATTTTGCGCCCACATCGATGCCACGGGTCGGTTCATCAAGGATCAGAACCTCAGGCCCGGCAAACAGCCACTTGGACAGGACAACCTTTTGCTGATTGCCGCCGGACAGGTTCATAACTTTTTGAAACACACTTGGTGTTCTGATGTTGAGCGCCGCGCGATATTTTTCTGCCACTTGGGTTTCGCGTGCCTCGTTCAGGATCGTTTTGCGCGACACCTCCGGCAGATTGGCCAGTGTGATATTGCGTTGGATGGTTTCATCCAGCACAAGACCAAGCGATTTCCGGTCTTCGGTCACATAGGCAAGGCCGGCCTCAATCGCGCCGGAGACAGAATCGACATTCGCCGGTGCCCCGTTCATTTCAAGGCTGCCCGAAATGTTTCGGCCATAGGAGCGGCCAAAGATGCTCATCGCCAGTTCAGTGCGTCCGGCCCCCATGAGCCCGGCGATGCCAACAACTTCGCCGGCACGGACGGTCATGTTCACATCTTTGATCATCTGCCGTTCGGCGTGAATCGGATGCCAGACGTTCCAGCCTTTGACCTCCATCAGGATCTCGCCCGCACGTCGCGCACGTTCGGGGTAACGGTCAGCCATGTCGCGCCCCACCATATCACGCACAATGCCATCTTCTGTGATCTCGCCCTTGGCAGCGTTCATGGTCGAAACTGTGGTTCCGTCACGAATGACGGTCACGGTATCCGCCACGCGGCGGACTTCGTTCAATTTGTGGCTGATAATGATTTGGGTGACGCCTTGCTGCTTGAGCTCCAGCATCAGATCCAACAGGGCTTGGCTGTCACTCTCAGACAAGGCCGCAGTCGGCTCATCCAAGATCAGCAAGCGAACCTCTTTTGACAGTGCCTTGGCGATCTCTACCAGCTGTTGTTTGCCCACACCCAACTTGTCGACAATGGCGCTTGGTGGCTCTGTCAAACCAACCTTTCGCAACAGCGCTTCGGTGCGCTGGTTTGTGTCGCGCCAGTCAATGATGCCGCTGCGGCTGCATTCGTTGCCCAGAAACAGGTTCTCGGCAATCGACAAAAGCGGGACAAGCGCCAGTTCCTGATGAATGATGATAATTCCGCGCGCCTCGGAATCGGAGATGTCTGCAAATTCTGCCAACGCGCCGTCGTAGTGTATTTCGCCATCATATGTGCCTGTCGGATAGACCCCGGACAACACTTTCATCAGTGTTGATTTGCCCGCACCGTTTTCGCCACAGATGGCATGAATCTCACCTTCTTGGACGGCAAGGTTGACCGTGTCGAGCGCCTTGACCCCCGGGAATTCCTTGGTGATCGCGCGCATTTCGAGTAGCGTCTTCATCATCCTGCCTACATGAATATGAGTGTCTGCCCACCCAAAAGCGGACAGACCCAGGGAGAACTCTGATTACTGGACTTCGTCCATCGTATAATAACCGGACCCGATGATCACCTCTTCCCAGTTGGACAGATCCACAGAAACCGGTTCAAGCAGGTAGCTTGGGATGATTTTGACACCGTTGTTGTAGGTCGAGGTGTCGTTGATCTCGGGCTCGCCGCCCTCAATCAATGCATCCACCATGCCAACGGTCACACGGGCCAGTTCGCGGGTGTCTTTGAAAACAGTCGAATACTGCTCACCTGCCAGCATAGACTTGACAGAGCGCAGTTCGGCATCCTGACCGGTCACAATCGGCATGGCCTGATCGCCAGATCCGTAACCCACACCTTTGAGCGATGAAATGATGCCAATCGACAAGCCGTCGTAGGGGGCCAATACGCCGTGAACCTGAGCATCTGTGTAGTGCGCAGACAAAAGATTATCCATGCGCGCCTGGGCCACTGCACCGTCCCAACGCAAGGTGCCGACAGTTTCCATGCCCATCTGGCCGGATACGATGTTGACGGTGCCATCTGCGATCAACGGATCCAGAACAGACATTGCGCCATTGTAGAAGAAATAGGCGTTGTTGTCGTCCGGAGAACCACCGAAGAGCTCAACATTGTAGGGGCCGTCACCAAAGCGCTCTTTCAAGCCATCAACCAGCGATGTGGCCTGCTGAACGCCAACCTTGAAGTTGTCGAATGTTGCATAGTAATCGACATGTGCACTGTCGCGGATCAACCGGTCATAGGCGATCACTTTGATATCGGCGAAATGTGCGTTTTCCAGCGCATTTGACAGCGTCGTGCCGTCAATGGCTGCAATCACCAGAACGTCGACACCGTTGGTGATCATGTTTTCGATCTGGGCCAACTGGTTGGGGATGTCATCTTCGGCGTATTGCAAGATCGTGTCATAGCCAGCGGCATTGAACTGTTCGACCATCGAATTGCCGTCAGAGATCCAGCGGGCAGATGATTGCGTTGGCATCGCAATACCGACCGTTCCATCAGCATAGGCAGCAGCAGACACAAATGCGGTCGCCGCTGCCGTCAAAAGCAGGCGCGTAAGTTTCATTGTTTCCTCCCAAGGATGCGCGTTTTAATCCAGATGTGTCGCGCGTTTTCTCTTTGCGAGCGATGAGGCTCCTGCCTTGCATAGCGCAGGACCTCATGACAATAAAATGTAAGTATTGGCAAATAACATATCAAAATTGGTATACTGGTGACTTATGAGCTTTGCGCATCGTTTGAAAAACACGCACCTTCGGCTGATTTCACAGATAGCACGCTCCGGAAAACTACAGATCGCAGCCGAAGAGGTCGCGCTATCACAGCCGGCAGCCTCCCGGATGTTATCGGAAATCGAGAAGTTGGTGGGAACGCCTCTATTCACCCGTCATGCCAAGGGAATGTTGCCGACCCCTGTTGGAGAGGCCGTCATTCGCCATGCCCGCCAGATTCTTCAAGGTTTGGATACGCTGGCAATGGATGTTGCCAATATCGCCAGTGGGCGGGCCGGGTCCGTTCGCATTGGCACAGTGACCGGCCCTGCTGTTGGCCTCATCGTTCCGGTTGTGCGCGCCATGCGCATACAGGCTCCCCAAGTTGAGTTCACGATTGAGGTTGCCCCTTCCACGACGCTGATGCGTGGTTTGGATGAGGGAATATTTGATTTTGTAGTCGCAAGGCCGCCTCAGGATTTTGACAGCCAGATGTATCGCATCTATCCGGCCCGCAACGAAGTGGTGTCGATGTTGGTGTATCAAGATCACCCGATGGCCAATCGAGAATCGATCCGCCTTAGGGATCTGACGGATTTTGAATGGATCATCCAAGAACACGGCACCCCGATCCGTGCCGCAGTGGAAACCGCATTTCACGCCAATCAGGTCACGATGCCCTCTCAGATCACCAACACGTCCTCACTGCTAGTGGCGTTGGCCCTGTTGGAACAATCAACGGCCATCGCATCGCAATCCCATGAGGTTGTCGAACTTCTTGCTGTTTCGGCCTTGGACATGAATGTGGTACGGTTGGACGTTGTCGAAGAGATCTTCGTCTCGCCGTTCTTTGTGATCACCCGCGCGGATCGGGATTTGTCGCCCATTGCGTCGCATGTCATTCAGGAAACGTTCCGAAACATCTAACGCTACGGTTCAACTGTGGCATTGGCACCTTACCCGGCAATAATTGAATAACCGGAGGGCAATTAACGCAGTTGATCAATCTCACGCAGAAACGCTGCAACCTCTTCTTCCCAAAAACTTGGCATGACGATCACCCTGTGTCCGTTTCCATACCCCGGAAGCTTCACAACATGCAGTTTGCTTTGCGCCCCCCTTGCCGCCAAATGCGCAACATTGGCCTTGGAATGCTCAATGCTGTAGTAAGGGTCTTCTTCTCCGTAGATCGACAGGATCAAACCATCAAAGGCGCCGATGCGCTTGAAAAGTGTTGGATTGATTGACGCCTCACCTTTCTTACCAGTCCATCCGCCGACAAAGTTGATCACGCCCGCAACCCCGTCGGGCATGCTCCCCGCTTGCATGATTGCGACCACGCCGCCTCTTGATATTCCGCCAACAAGAATTTTCCCTTGTTGCACGTCAGCGCGTTGTCTCAGTCCGGCAAGGGCCGCATTTGCATCTGTCAGCGCCCGATCTGCTCCGGGAAGGGACAGCGCCGCCTTTGGGGAATACCCCTCAGACCGATCCAATGCGAAACCTTCGTCATAAAGCCCATCTGACAAACCCCGCCCACGCCGGTAAGGATACGCAACCAGCCACCCATGTTCATTAAGTAAATCGGCAAGCCAGTCGCTGGTCCAGATCCGGTCGAAATCACTTGGTTGGGTGCCTGATCCGGTTGATCCATGGTGAATTAAAGCAAGTGGGAATGGCCCCTCACCCGGTGGTGGATAAGTTATGACAGTCAGCCGAACAGCCTGACCATCTTCAATAAGATCTGTCTGGAGGTAATCATTCCGACCAATGGAGAACCAATCTTGGTCTGGCGATGCCAATATCTCTGATAAGTCCTGCCTCTGCAGAACAGCAAATCCCGCATCCGCACCAAACACACCGCGTATGCGACCGGATCCTGACATCAAGTAGCGGGCCGGGAAACCATCATCGGAAAAGACAAGAGTCTTGCCCTCTACCTTTGCGTGACGCCTGAACCACCGTCCCCGGGCATTGAAATCGTTTCCCACCGCATAGATGACATCGGCAAAGCCATCAGGCTTCACACGCTCTACAACAAGAATGTGGTTGCGCCATCCGTCCCACTGACCAACCCAAGTCCCAACAAATTCCGAATTTGCCGTTCCGGGTTCGATTGCATCATCCGGCAAGGGGACGTTGCCGACGAACATCGCCTCTTGCGCATAGGAACCGCCTGCCAGAAAAAACAATAGGGCAACGACCTGCATCAGTGTTTTCAGCATCTCCGCCCATCACGTGAACTTAACACGTCCTTTTGTTCCACTCGTTTGTATGAGCGGTAGCCTAGCACAGGTTTTCAAACCGCGAGCAAGAGCATCGTCGCAAAGCCCCAAAGCGTCATTTGATAATGTGTGTTTTGCGCACCCTCGTGACAGAACCAATAGCAGAACCAATTGCCAACGATGAGAAAGCCCGCCCATGTGCTGGTGAACAATAGCGCCCCCAGCAAGGCCCATGCACGCGCCGCATCGGGCTCCAAATTTCCAAACACCGCCAGCACAAGGGCGACCACCCCAGCCCAAAGTGCCAAAACCGCGACGAGTTCCCACAGGACAATCAACCGAAACATCCCATTTTGCACGATCGGGTTTGCAATTCTTCGGTGCGCCACACGCGCATAGGCATCCGGGTATTGCTCTCTCATGCGGGTGAAATCCAGCACCTCACTGGTGAAGGTCCGGTTGAGATCAGAATAGAAAACGTTTTCAAACACACCTGTGGACAGCCAGGCAGCCAGAAAAAACGTGGCCGAGGCTTGGGCGATCAAAAGTACAATTTCAAACGACATTGTTTCACCTGTGGAAGTGGCAGGCGCATGGCACTTGCCGTTGCTGTCAAAGCTGCTGCTGGTCTGCCTGGGCAGGGATACGCATTGTTTCAATTCCGTCCGCAGCTGTCACCGAACAACAGATGCTGGACAGGGTACGTGGCTGGTCATACGGCCATGGCCGGCCACGGTGGAGGACGGCCCGTTGATCCCAGATCAGCACATCGCCGACCTCCCAATTGTGGGAATAGGTAAATTCCGGCTGCGTGCAGAACGCCATCAGTTCATCCAAGAGCGCCAGGCTTTCGGCCTCGTCGTATCCGTCGACCTGATAGGCATGTGACGCAATATAGAGGGCCTCCTGACCGTTCACCGGGTTGGTCCAGATCGCATTCCAATGGGTAGCGGGCCATTTGTGGAACATTGGCAATTTGGCCAGCTCCGGCGAAATTTTCGCCCGCGAGGTGGCGTAGTGATGCCAGATGCCGCGTCCCCGAATACGATCACGCAGGGTCTCGGGCATAGCGGCCCATGCGGCACGGGTCGAGGCAAGTTCGGTCTGGCCACCTTCGGTGGGCAGCACACGGGCAGTGATGATGTTGGTCAAAGCTGGGGTTGGGATGAACGTGCTATCCGCATGCCAAAGAAAATTTGATTGCAGATTCAAGGTGTGCAAATCCATTTCACCTGTGACCGATCCGTCTTCGCGCACGTTTGAAACTTTGGGGATCTTAAATTCCTCGCCGGGTTTGCGTTCGTCGGCTTGGCGATCTTCAATCGGTCCAAAAGCTCGCCCCAGTTCCAAATGAGCGTCGTCACTCAGATCTTGACCGCGAAACAGCAGCGCGGAATGGGTTTCGAACAAATCACGCAGTTCCCCGAAACGGCCCGAAGGGACAATATCCGCGATGTCGGCATTGGTGACTTCAACGCCAAACGCAGAGGTGATCGGGGTGGTTGATAGAAGTGTCATAAGGGTGTTCCAGATGTGGTTTTGGCTTGGATTTCTTCGGGGGTCAGGTCTTTGACCATCTCCCATGCTGTGGATTTTGCGCTGTTTAAAAGCCCCTTGGGATCAAGGCGCTTTTTCCAGGCCAGATGGCTGTAATCGGCATTGTGCAGCCCGCCCCGTTCAACTTGGTTGGAATGGGCGTCATAGACGGCAAAGCCGTGATCGCTGTAGGTTTGGTTGATCGCGTCCAGCCGTTCTTTGCCCGAATACCAGATGATCGGCAGATCGATTGCGGTAACCTCTCCGCCCAACTTCAAAAACTCATGATGGGTCCAGACATCGTCGCCCAAATCATCACGCAACAGCGCAATCGCCATGGCATCGGCTGGATCAGGTACGCCAATTTGCTGATAGGTCGCCGAGCGGTCGGACTTCAGCACTTGCAGCGTTGTGTGGTTATAGCAAAACTCAAACGCATGCGGGATCTTCTTGGCCTCGCGGTCTGCATCATTCAACGTCTGGTCCACATGCCCGTCCTGTTTGGCGATGAGCGCACAGAATTCTGGCACGTCATCCGCAGGCACATAGGCGACAAGCAAGCTGCACCCCTCACGCACATGCCCTTTAAGGCGCGGGAAATACTCAACGATCCGGGCATCCACAACGCTGGCCAACTTGGGGGCCATGCTGCCCGCCGTGGCAAGAGCATATCCAGCCGCGTAAGCCTCTTGATAACCGTCGAAGGTCGCCATACAGGCGATCCAGTCATGCGTCTGCACGGTACGCAGGGTCACTTCGGTGATCACGCCGTTCAGGCCCCAGGCGTGGTGAATTTTCAGGACATCCTCGCCTTCGAACAGATGTTCCTGCGGTTCGGCCTCAAGTGACAGAACTCTCAACGCAATCAGATTTCCCGGCTCACGCAGGGCACCTGAGGCCAGAGACCCGATCCCGGCTGAACCTCCCGCAACAAAACCACCAACTGTGGCGATGTCCTGAGTGGAGGGGAACATGGCCATTTCCTGCCCGGAGTGTTTGAGAGCGGCATTCATGTCAGCCATCAACGCACCCGCCTCGGCGCGGATGAAACCGTCACCGATTTCCAGAACGCGGTTCATGCGCGTTGTTTCGATGATCAGGCCCCCGTCAACCGGCACAGCCTGTCCATAGTTGCCCGTCCCGCCACCGCGCAGGACCACTGGCACGCCTGCCTTGTAGGCCACTTTTAAGCAATGTTTCATCTCATCTGCGGTTTTCGGGACCGCCACAAGATCGCCAAAACAACGCTTGAGTTCCTCGTTCAGAATCGGGCTGTACCAGAAAAAGTCGCGCGACCGTTTTTTGACCAAGACTGGTTCGGCAATCACTTCGACAGGGGCAAGACGGGCCGCGAAAGCATCCCAGTCGATTTCGTTTTTTCCGGAAATGGATGTCATGCGATCTCTCCTTTGAGCACATCAGACAGCGACTTCGGGCGTCCAGCGCATGACAGGATGTCGGATGTTGATGTTGCGTCGAACAACAGGAGATCCCCGATTGCTGCCCCGTCGACGAAAGTGGGCGCAAGGCCAAGCGCCTGCCTGGCGTTGGTGGTGATCATCGGTAAATGGTCGCCAAAAGGCGGATCCAGATGCGCCGCCAGCACGGCCATTGCCAAAGACTGACGTGGATCGTGTTGCCCCAGTGGGCAAAAGGCATCGCGCACATTGTCCGTTCCGACAGCCAATGGCACGCCTGCTGCGCCGAGTTCTCGCATGCGGGTGATCCCGCGCCGATCCGGGGTGCCATCGACGCGCCCCTGCAGATAGAGATTGGTGCTGGGGAGGGCCGCCACTGTAAGCCCGGCGCGCGCGATCTTGTCAATCAATCCGGTCAAAGCTGAACGGTTCAAGTTTGCCATGCTGCAGGCATGCCCGCACAGAACGGGCCCCTCAAAGCCACATGCAATGGCCGCATCTGCAATCATCTCAAGCCCATTGAGGCCCTCTGCCAACCCCTCATCAACGTGGAAATCCAGCGCCAGACCAAATTGATCAGCCATGCGAAACGCATTTTCGATCCCCTGTCTGCGGCTGGGCTGGTCCAACACAAAGGCACCCAACACACCGCTTGTTTTGGCGAACAGAGCTGCGGTGACTTTGGCGATGTCGTGGTTTGCCAGATCCGCAATGCCCATCAGAGGGGCCACTTGCAGCGTCACCTCGTCTTTGTAGTCCTGTCCAAGCGTGTTCAAAACCTGCCAAGCCAGCGGCGGTTCAAAAGCCTCGGCGCCATGGGTCCAGTCCACATGGCTGCGCACAACATCGCAACCGCTTGCAATCAGTTCCTGCAAACCGCGTTTGGCGCGGTTTCGAATGTCATCTGTCGTCCATGCTGCACGGTCGGCAGCCTGCGCATCAATGGCGGCGCGCAAATCCCCGCCAATGCCTGTCATACGTGAGATGCTGTGGCATTTGTCCAGATGCACGTGACACTCTGTCAACTTTGGCATCACCAGATATTGCACCTGTGTTTGCAGATTCGATTGGGCCATCCCGAGGATTTTGCCTTTTCGAATGATCAGATCCCCCTGCAAGCAATCCCGACGTATTTGACCGCCAAACCGATCCGGCTGCGCCAGCATGGAAATGGGCACCGAAACGTCCTTGAGCATCTGATCAGAAGGTACTGGCATGTTCATCCCGTCACCCCCGATGATCGAAAGAGGCAAATTCCAAAAGGAACGCAGCAAAGTTTCGCGCCGCACTGTCAAGCAAGTGTCGCCCCTTTTCTGCGGTTGCAGCCGAGGCATCGCCGCAGGCGCCTTTGTCGTTCAGATCATCAATGATCCAACCGGGGCGCGCCGCCTGTCCTGTCAAACCGATAAACTGGTTGCGCTGTTCCCAATCCTGCATCGCGGTCACAAAGTTTTCGGCCAGCGTCATGTCGACCAAATGCGGCTTTGCGGCCAGCATCGGTGAGGTTTCGCAATCTCCGGCATGTAGATCATAATCCATGGCCTTTGGATCCATTACGCTGTCCCAATCAGCAAACCCAAACCAAGAGCAGGTCGCCACAATCAGGTCTTGCGAGATACGCAAATCCCGCGCGGCGATGTCCAAAACCGCGGTGTTGCCTCCATGTCCATTGAGAAACACCAGACGCCGCACCCCTGCCCGCGCGATTGAGGCACCGATATCGCGCAATGTTGCCAACAAGGTTTCTGCCGAAAGGCTCAGCGTGCCCGGATGGCGGTTATGTTCGTCTGATTTTGTGATTGTGAGCGTTGGCAGGATCAGAACACTTTGGTCGGACAACAACAACGGGAGCGCCCGTTCAAGCGTGGCTTCAACCAGATCGCGATCCACAGAGACCGGCAGATGTGGCCCGTGCTGTTCAATCGCCCCAACAGGCAAAATCGCCACCAGATCCTTTGGCAGTTCTCGAAAGATGGTCGATTTCTGATCAGCCCAATACCCCTGAACACTCATCGCCCAGCCCTCGCCGGCAGAGGTTCCGCATTCATTTTGGATGGGGTGACACCCCAATAGCATGACAAAAGCACACGCGGCTCCATATCGCCCTCCTTGACGAGTTTGGTTTGCGTGGCCCTAAAGAATAGTCTGTGCCAGAGATGTTCCTTTATGCTTGCAAAGTTCTTTTGCTAAGGCAAGCCTTATCGGCAGATAAGAAAAGGCGCGTAAAATGAAAGAGTTAACCCCAGTTACCATCAGGCCACCCTTTGCACGCTACGCCCATGGTGTAGAAATTCCCGCGCATTGGCGGATCGTACAGACCTCTGGCCAATTGGGAATTCGAGCAGATGATTCAATCCCTGAAGATGCATATGCGCAGGCTGTTATCTGTTTTGAGGCGCTGAGCGAAATTCTGAAATCTGCAGGCATGACCGCCAACGATGTCGCACATATCTCGGCCTATGTGACTGCCCGAGACCATATGGCGGGCTACATGCGTGCCAGAGACACATTTATGGCTCATGCCACCAGAGTGCCCAGTTCGACCTTGTTGATCGTTTCGGGTTTCACCCGACCTGAGTTCAAGGTGGAGGTTGAGGTGCTCGCGGCGGCACCGTGAGGTTGGGGGGTATAATTGTATACTCGCAGCGATCAAAACCCTGCTGTCACCTTTCGGCTTTTGAGGGCCTGCCAACCAACAACGAAAGTCAGTCCAAAGAATACAATAACGGAATAGAGCACGGCACAGGACGCAGCCTGCACAAAGCGTGGCGCACTTTCGCTGCCTGCGCTCATTCCGCCGTCGCCAAGCACTGTAAAGAATATCTGCCCTGCAACCGCGATGCCCAGCGCGGCCCCAATCTGTTGAAATGCCTGCATAGCGCCCGATCCCGCGCCGGCATCCTGCATGGCCACGCTGGCCATTGTGACCTGAAAAAGCGAGATGACGGCGGCACCCATGCCAAACCCCGCAATCAACAGTGGCGGCGCAAAGGCAAAGCCATTTGGCGTGGCTCCGGTGGATTGGATGACGATCACAAGACCCAACATGCCGATGACCAAAAGCGCCGCACCGCCTGCGATCCGTGCGTGTAAATGACGATCTCCGAACCTTTGGGTCAGCATTGATGCCACCATGACGCCAACGGGAAAGGGTGTCGTGACAAGTCCGCTTTCGAGTGCTGTCAGGCCAAATCCGGCTTGAAGGAAAATTGCCAAGACCAGAAACAGCCCCGGTATGCCGCTAAAAAATAATGTGACCAACGCCAGACGGTAAAGATAGGTCGGGTTGGACATCAAGCCGGGCGGCATCAGGGCGGATGCGCCGCGTGCACTCCGATTGCGCTGATGTGAGGCAAAAGCCAAAACCGCCGGAATGGAGGCGGCCATCAATGCAAAGCTCCACCATGGCCAGCCAAGTGCGCGGCCCTGGATCAACGGAAAGATGAGCAGCAAAGCGGCCAACGCAAAAAGCGCAGATCCAAACCAATCGGGCTGCGTTTCACGATCCGTTTCGAGACGCGGCAGATAAAGCCACGCCCCGACAAGTGCGGCAACGCCCAGAGGAATGTTGAGCAGAAATGCCGGGCGCCAGCCAAGACCCGCGAGATCGGCGGAAATCAAGGCCCCGCCGATGATGGGCCCAACGACCACACCAAGGCTGGAAATCGTACCAAACAGACCAAAAACGCGGGCCTTTTCACTGGGGGCAAAGATCACATGCACGATGGCAAGCACTTGCGGTACCATCATCGCAGCGGCCATGCCTTGCATTGCACGCGCCGCGATCAGGCTTTCGATATTCGGGGCCAATCCACAGACCGCCGATGCCGCTGTAAACCCAAGAAGCCCCCAGACAAACATTCGCGGCCGGCCAAAGACATCGCCAAACCGTCCAAACGGCAAGAGGCCCACGGCCAATGCCAGAACATAGGCTTCAGCGACCCACTTGAGCTGCGTCGGGGTGGCTCCGGTGTCCGCTTGAATTTGCGGCAAGGCCACGTTCACGATGCTCACGTCAATCAGATTGATCAAACTCGCAAGATAGAGAACGGCCAGCGCCGCCCAACGCCGGATGGGTTTGAACTGCGGCTCGACGCTGTTGCTGGTGTTTTGGGGGGCACTCATGTAACTTTCAATGAAACATGTTTTGCGCCGAGTCAATCTCTCGTGCGAATAAAAGTTACATGAAGGAAAGCCAACATGCGCACTGACAGTCGCCTCTCCCGTGTTTTGCACGCGCTTCTTCATCTTGATGAGATGGACGGACCCGCCACCTCAGAACAAATTGCACAGATGCTTCAAACCAATTCTGCGGTTGTTCGCCGGATGATGTCAGGTCTGCGGGAGGCGGGATTTGTTGCCTCTGTCAAAGGGCATGGCGGTGGGTGGTCTTTGCAAAAACCGCTCACAGAAATCACGTTGCTTGCCATCTACCAGGCGCTGGGAACACCACATCTGTTTGCCATCGGAAATGACGAGGAAGCGCCCAAATGCCTCCTTGCACGGGCCGCCAACGATGCAACGCGGCAAGCGCTGAGCGAGGCGCAGGCGGAGTTTGAGAGATCACTGTCAGAAAAAACTGTCGCGCAACTGGCAAAGCGTGGATGAGCTACGCTGGTTGGTCCGCCCGCCTGTTGGTGCGCCGTTTATTAAAAACCTCGCGCCGTGCTGCTGTTACCAGACGCCCTTCAAACCAGACGATCAAGCGCGCGCGGCGTGGCCATCATTGCTGGCCGGGACAAGCCCGCCTGCGGCCTCCAGCAAATCAACGATTTCTGCCACTCCTTCCCGTTTCCGGCATGCCGCAAAAACAAACGGACGCCCCCGGCGCATTCTCTGTGCGTCTTTGTCCATAACCTCCAAAGAGGCGCCGACATGTGGGGCCAGGTCCGTCTTGTTTATGATCAGGATGTCTGATTTGGTGATGGCAGGTCCACCCTTGCGCGGAATTTCCTCACCCGCCGCGACGTCGATCACATAAAGCGTCACATCTGCCAACTCGGGGCTGAAGGTCGCCGAAAGGTTATCTCCGCCGCTTTCAATCAGCACTATTTCGACATCTGGGTGACGACCAACCATCTCGGCCACAGCGGCGAGGTTGATAGAGGCATCCTCGCGGATCGCGGTATGGGGGCAACCGCCGGTCTCCACCCCGATGATCCGGTCTTGGGGCAATATCTGCATCCGCATCAACGCCTCCGCATCCTCTTGTGTGTAGATGTCATTGGTGATCACGCCGATGGAATAGGTCTCGCGAAGGGCCTCACACAGGGCGGCTGTCAGTGTGGTCTTACCGGCGCCCACCGGGCCGCCAATGCCCACGCGCAGTGGTCCGTTCATTTGGGTCATGTGCGGAAAATCCTTGAGTATTGGGTTTCATGGTGCATCGCAGCCACGTCCGTCAGAAAGGCCGTATTGCTGAGATCGTCGAGAGAGGCGCCGCTTGTGCGTTCTGCCAGCTGGGTGCAAAGCGGGGTCAACGCGCGGATCAGTTTCTGACCCTCGGTTTGACCTAGAGGTACAAGGCGCATGGCTATGGTCGCGAGGTTGGCGATGAAAGCCTGCAAATAGAATTGTGTGGTCAGATCCAATGGCAGGCCCTGCAACCACGCGGCGCGGCCCACAGCCACGGGATAGGTCAGCCCCTCCAGATCTGCGGACCACACCTTTTGCGTGACCTCACAAAACGCGGCCCCTTGCAGGTCCGTTTCCTTTAGCCGTTCGGCAGATGCGGCAAAGGCGCGGCACTGCGCGTCGATCTCAGCCACATCTGCCGCATTGGCCCGGTAAGCAGCGGCCAGAAACAGGCTGTCGTTCCACCCTGCGCCATGATTCAAAACCGTTGAGATCCAAACGCCTGCGTGTTCGGCGGTGATGATCTGGCCGTGGTCAATCGCCCACTCTAAGCCGTGCGAATAAGCAAATGCACCCACCGGATAGCCCGGCGAGAACCATTGGGTCAGGGTCAGGATGTCAGTGACTGTGGCCATGGGTCCGCCCGTGACCATAGGCCCCGCCTTCGGGGGTGAAAGGCTCAACAACCTCACGCACTGTTGCGCCGATCTTGTCCAGCATGTCGCGGATCACATGGTCGCGCTGGATCAGCAGGCGGTCGCGCTCGATCTGGCAGGGCGTATGGCGATTGCCGATATGCCAAGCGATGCGGGGCAGATCAGCGCCCGTCACCTCAAGGAGATCTTCGTCCGCGGCGACCACTTCGATCAAGCGCCCATCTTCCAACTCAAGCGCATCACCATGGTCAAGCGAAGTTGTCTGCACCAGATCAATGATGAAGGCCTCTGCCGCGGCAGTGGTCAGCCTTTTGCGCCGTAAAAACCGATCATCATAGTTGAGGCTGACACGGTCATAAGCCTTGGACCAATGGCCAGTTTTGCGGATCTGGCGGCAAGGGGGAAGCGTCATATGGTGTCCCTTCAGAACAAGAAATATCGTTGCGCCATCGGAAGAACCTCAGCGGGTTGGCAGGTCAGCAACTCTCCGTCGGCGCGGACTTCGTAGGTTTCCGGGTCCACCTCCATGTGCGGCGTTGCATCGTTCAGCACCAAATCGGATTTACCAATGGCGCGGGTGTTGCGCACCGGCAGCGTGGCCTTGGCGAGACCTAAATGTGTGCCGATGCCGGCGTCTTGGGCGGCGGCGCTGACGAAGGTCACGGAGGAATGTTCGACTGATCTCCCATAGGCACCAAACATCGGCCGAGAATAGACAGGTTGTGGCGTCGGGATAGAGGCGTTGGGATCGCCCATCTGGGCCATCGCAATGGTGCCGCCCAGCAAAACCATCTCGGGTTTCACACCAAAGAAGGCCGGATTCCAAAGCACCAGATCGGCGCGTTTGCCCTCGCTGACGGAGCCGATTTCGTGGCTCATGCCGTGAGCAACGGCCGGATTGATCGTGTACTTCGAGATGTAGCGACGCACGCGGAAATTGTCGTTTTCGCCGACCTCTTCAGGCAGTTGTCCGCGTTGCTTTTTCATCTTGTCGGCGGTTTGCCATGTGCGGATCAACACCTCACCAACCCGGCCCATGGCCTGACTGTCGGAGGCGATGATCGAAAACGCGCCCATATCGTGCAGGATATCTTCTGCCGCGATGGTTTCACGGCGGATCCGGCTTTCGGCAAAGGCCACATCTTCGGGTATCGATTTATCAAGGTGGTGACACACCATCAGCATATCGAGATGCTCTTCGAGGGTGTTGACCGTGAAAGGGCGCGTGGGGTTTGTTGACGAGGGCAGGACATTCTCCTGGCCGCAGATTTTGATGATATCAGGGGCATGCCCGCCCCCTGCCCCTTCGGTGTGGAACGCATGGATGGTGCGGCCTTTCATGGCTGCGACCGTGTGTTCCACAAATCCAGATTCGTTTAAGGTATCAGTGTGGATCATCACCTGAACGTCATATGCGTCAGCCACAGAGAGGCAGCAGTCGATGGCAGCGGGGGTGGTGCCCCAATCCTCGTGCAATTTCAACGCGCAAGCGCCGCCCAGGATCTGTTCTTCGAGGGCTTGGGGCAAGGACGCGTTGCCCTTGCCAGCAAAGGCAAGGTTCATCGGAAAGGCGTCAGCGGCCTGCAACATCCGCCCGATATGCCAAGGACCGGGTGTGCAAGTGGTTGCCAAGGTGCCATGGGCCGGACCCGTGCCACCGCCCAGCATCGTGGTCAGGCCGGAATGTAACGCGTCTTCGATTTGCTGTGGACAGATAAAGTGGATGTGGCTGTCAAACCCGCCCGCGGTCAGGATGCGCCCTTCACCGGCGATAGCCTCGGTGCCGGGGCCAACGATTATATCGACACCTGGCTGCGTGTCCGGGTTGCCCGCTTTTCCGATCTTGAGAATGCGCCCGTCTTTCAACCCGACATCGGCCTTGAAGATGCCGCTGTGATCGACAATCAGCGCGTTGGTGATCACGGTGTCAACGGCTCCAGCCGCACGGGTGGTCTGGGCCTGCCCCATGCCATCGCGGATCACTTTTCCGCCACCGAATTTAACCTCTTCGCCGTAGGTCGTGAGATCATATTCCACCTCGATGATCAGATCGGTATCGGCCAGTCTCAGGCGATCCCCGGTGGTGGGGCCGAACATGGCGGCATAATCGGCACGTGAAATTTTTGCGGGCATTTGGGAGCCTTTCAAACGTCGAAAGCAGGCAAAGGGGCAGCACGGTTATGAGGAGACCTGAAAATCACAGATCTCCCATGACCTTTTGGTTAAAGCCAAAGACCCGTCGCGCGCCGGCGATCGGCACCAACGACACGTCGCGCCGTTGTCCGGGCTCGAACCGCACGGCAGTGCCCGCCGCGATGTCCAACCGCTGGCCATGCGCTGCCTGCCTGTCAAAATCAAGCGCCGGGTTGGTTTCTGCAAAATGGTAGTGGCTGCCGACCTGCACGGGTCGATCACCGGTATTGGCAACCATCAGCACTGTCACGGTGCGGTCTTGGTTCAAAACCAGGTCTCCCTCAGCAGGAAACAGCTCACCGGGGATCATTTGACAGCTGCCCGTCTGACAGCAAAGCCGGCGAAAGCACTCGCCAGCCCAAGGACCAACATCACCGCCAGCAACGAAGGTTCCTGCCCGTGCTGCACGACATGGGTTCCGGGATGGGCGACTGCGGGCCCAGCGGCGAGCATTGCAATCGGGATAAGGGACAATATCAGGTGTTTCATCTTAGGTCTCCTTCAGCGGATCGGGTTGTGAACAGTGACGAGTTTGGTGCCGTCTGGAAATGTGGCCTCGACCTGCACGTCGTGGATCATCTGGGCGATCCCTTCCATGCATTGCGACGCCGAAACCACCTGAGCGCCAGCTTCCATCAGGTCGGCCACTGACCGGCCTTCGCGGGCACCTTCGACCACGGCGTCCGTGATCAGGGCGATCGCCTCGGGGTGGTTCAACCGGACGCCCCGCGCCAGCCGTCTGCGGGCGACCTCGGCCGCCATGGCAACAAGCAGTTTGTCTTTTTCTCTAGGGGTCAGGTTCATTTCAGATCATCCAGCATCGAGGAAAGTCGCCTTGGTTCAAGCATTTCAGAATGGGCAAAAGGATTATTCTCAGGGCAAAACCGTCTTCGGCCAACACCCGCATCACCAGCACATCCTTCCCGATCAAGCTGGCACCACCGGTATCCGGAAGCGCCGCGCGCAGGGTCGGCAGATGGCTTTCGGCGTTGGCTGCAACCATGACCACAAGCGCCATTGCGCCTGCGCCACCCGCGACAAACGGATCGGCCAAATGCGCTTGCACATCCCCGGTCAACGTCATTGCGTCCATAAACAGTGGCCGCCCTTCTCGCCGGATCTCGATCCGGTCCCGAATGCGGAGGTTCCTTAGAACCTCTCCCATCGCGGGGCGCCCGAAAATCAATGGCTCGACCATCAAAAGGGATGCATCGGCGGCCAGATCAACATTCAGGCGCCGGTCCAGCGCACTGCCATTGAAAAGTATCGTTTCCTGCGGCAACCAGTTGATCCTTGCGCCGGGTCCGACGTTAAGGTGATTGCGGAGTTTACCAGTTTGGTCCGGTTGCGCCTTATAGGCCCGCTCGCAAGTTTGTGTTGTCAGGGTCATGGTCGTGCCCTTGGCCGCATGGGCAGACAGGGAAAACTGATCGCCACCGGTTACACCGCCCGCCGTATTCAACAGCACCGCCTCAAACCCAAGGGAGGTCGGACGTGGGAACAGGCATTTGAACGAACCCGATTGATGGAGCCGGTCCAAGGTGGTGACCGCCCCAGCACGTTTGGTACGTAGACGCAGCTTTCCAACAGCGCGCGGCGGGCCAATGCTGGCACTGCGAGATATGTCTGCGTGTTGGGTGATCGGGGCGACCTCTGGCCTTTTAATACTGCCCTTGGTTTTGCCCTCTCCATCCAAAAGCGCCATTCCAATTGGCGCATTGGCGATCAAATTGGGGATCATTGTCTGCTTTTTAATCGATTGCAGCATTGGGCGATCAAAAAATGTGCAGCTGTTGTGAATCTTCAAAATTCGCAGACCTTGGGTTTGCTAATTTCGCTGCAATGCAGAATCGATGAGACACCTGCCGGGGGATCACCCTTTAGAACGCAGGTGTGTGGCGACCATACGAATTGGACCTCGACGCGGCCGCCACACGGATTGCAACACGAAGTTGCGGGGACAGGTAAGGGAACATCGCGCCGCTGCGCAAGCCCCGACCGATGACCCCGCCTGGAGTATAGTATGAACTTTCTCAAATCCGCTCTCACAGGATCCGTCGTTTTTGCCGCTTTGGCCAGCGCTGCTATGGCTGCCGAAGACACGATCAAAGTTGGCGTTCTGCACTCGCTTTCGGGAACGATGGCGATTTCCGAAACAACGCTGAAGGACACCATGCTGATGTTGATTGATCAGCAAAACGCAAAAGGTGGCCTTTTGGGCAAACAGCTGGAAGCCGTCGTGGTTGATCCGGCATCGGACTGGCCGCTGTTCGCCGAAAAGGCCCGTGAACTGCTGACCGTACATGATGTTGACGTGATCTTTGGCAACTGGACATCAGTTTCGCGCAAATCGGTCCTGCCGGTGATCGAAGAGCTAAACGGTTTGTTGTTTTATCCGGTGCAATATGAAGGCGAAGAATCCTCCAAAAACGTCTTCTACACCGGCGCGGCTCCGAACCAGCAAGCCATCCCGGCGACCGACTATTTTCTAGAGGAACTGGAAGTCGAAAAATTCGCGCTGCTTGGTACGGACTATGTCTACCCCAGAACCACCAACAACATTCTGGAAAGCTATCTCAAGCAGAAGGGCATCGCTGACAGCGATATCTTCGTCAATTACACCCCCTTTGGTCACTCTGATTGGTCAAAGATCGTCGCTGACGTGGTGGCCTTGGGCGCGGACGGCAAGAAGGTTGGCGTGATCTCGACCATCAACGGCGATGCAAACATCGGCTTTTACAAAGAGCTGGCCGCTGCGGGCGTATCAGCGGACGATATCCCCGTCATTGCCTTTTCAGTTGGTGAAGAGGAGCTGACCGGTTTGGACACCTCCAACCTTGTCGGCCATTTGGCCGCCTGGAATTATTTCCAATCCGCCGAAAGCGATATGAACACCGAATTCGTCGAAACATGGAAAGCAACGATGGGCGAAGAGCGCGTTACCAATGACCCGATGGAGGCGCATTACATCGGCTTTAATATGTGGGTGAATGCCGCAACCGCCGCCGGTTCGACCGAAGTGGATACGGTGCGTGCCGCGATGTACGGGCAGGAATATCCCAACCTGACCGGTGGCCTGGCCGTAATGCTGCCAAACCACCACCTGGCCAAGCCGGTTTTGATTGGCGAGATCCAGGAAGACGGTCAGTTCGACATCATCAGCCAGACCGCAGAAGTACCGGGCGACGCCTGGACAGACTTCTTGCCGGAATCTGCTCTGCTGAAATCGGATTGGAAAGACCTTGGGTGCGGTATGTACAACATCGAAACCAAGACCTGCGTTCAGACTCTGTCGAATTACTGAGGCCTGAACTTGCGAAGGGGGCTGCCGGGCGGCCTCCTTCCATCCCAAATCGCGGACATATCCGATATGAAAAGACTATACCTATTGGGGCTCGCGGCCTTGCTTTGCTGTGTGATGGCCGCTGCGCAAGCCTCTGACATCCAGCCCATCCTTCAAGAACACAAGCAAATCATCGCCAAAAGCGCGCGCAAAACAATTGCCCCGGCGATTGATGCCATTGCCAAAAGCGGATCACCGCAGGCGCAGACCGTGCTTGAGACATGGGCCGCAAAAGCCATGTGGATGCGCAAGTCTGACGGTGTGTTTTTTGCAGGAGAAAAAGCCGAAGACAAACAATACCGTCTGTTTGATTTTGACAGCGGTGAGGTGGCGGGGACCTATCCCAAGGCTGATCTGAAACAGATAAAACCGAACAGCGGCATTCGTGCGATGATCGGCACTGCCCTTGTTCAATTTCAACTGATTGATCCCGATGCGGCCCGCAGGCAGGCTGCGCTGACCTCTATTCAACGTGATCCCGAGGTCCGTTTTCTCGCGCCGTTGCGAGCGTCGATTGAGGGTGAACCGGACGTGAAGTTGCTGGCCCAGAAACGGCGGCTGGAGCGGTTGTTGACCATCAGTTTTGATAAGAATACCGAGGCCCGCGTCAACGCGATTGAGGAGATGTCCGGAGATCTGGGCGTCGATCTGCGGGCAACGCTCAATCCATTGGTCGCGACAACACGGGACGTGGCACTGGGCGAAGTGCCTTCCGGGTTGAACATCGCGGACATTCTGGCGCCAGGAACAGAATTCTTTTCCCGAACAGACGCCTATGATTTGCTAGTGATCAAGAGCTTGGCCCAGCCAAAGGTGACAGCAAACGACATCCGCAATGCACTGGCTGCCAATATAGATGGCGGACGGGTCGCTGGCATTCCGGTGGCCCGGTTGGACAACGATACCGCCCGCCATCGCGCCTATGATATTTTGGCGAAAGCAGGCCAAGCACCTGCGCGTGTCACCACAGACGACGTCGATGCGGCGCTTGCCAGCCATGTGTTTTTTGAATCCTATTACGAACCGTCCCCAGACGTCACAACCGCCGCAAATGCGTCGCTGACAGCCATCGGCCTCAGGGTCGGTCTGAACCAAACACTCGATCTGGCGCTGGATGCGCTTTCCCTTACGTCGATCTACTTTCTTGCGGCCATTGGGCTAGCGATCACCTTTGGCGTGATGGGCGTGATCAACATGGCCCATGGCGAATTTATCATGATGGGGGCCTATACCGGCTATGTGGTCCAACGGATCATTCCCGATCACACGCTGTCGATCATTGTCGCGATCCCGCTGGCCTTTGTGGTGACGTTTACTGCCGGTGTCGCCATGGAGCGGTTGGTCATTCGTTGGCTCTATGCGCGTCCGCTCGAAACGCTTTTGGCGACTTTTGGCATCTCAATCGCGTTGCAGCAGTTGGCCAAAAACATTTTTGGCACACAGGCGCGACCCCTCACTGCGCCGGAATGGCTGAATGGGGCATTTACGATGAATGACGTGGTGTCGATCAGCTATATCCGCATTGCCATCTTCATCCTTGCGCTAATCTTTCTCGGTGTTTTTTTGTTTATAATGAAGCGCACGCGGCTGGGGTTGGAAACCCGGGCCGTTACACAGAATTCGCGCATGGCGGCCTCCATGGGGATCAATCCCGGCAGGGTGAATATGCTGACCTTTGGTCTTGGTTCTGGGATTGCCGGGGTGGCCGGTGTCGCCATCGGCCTTTTTGCAAAGGTAACCTCGGAACTGGGCAGCGACTACATCGTCCAAAGCTTTATGACCGTCGTTGTCGGCGGGGTTGGCAACATCTGGGGCACCCTTGCCGGGGCCGCGATGATCGGCTTTTTGCAAAAGGGCATCGAATGGCTGAACCCGTCAAACACACTGGCGGCGCAGACCTACATGATCGTCTTTATCATCATTTTCATTCAGTTCCGGCCAAGGGGCATCATTGCCCTCAAAGGCCGCGCGGCGGGAGATTGATCCATGCAACGCTCCTTCATAGCCAAGAACCCATCAGTTCTGATCTTCTTTGCCTGTCTGGCACTGTTCACGCTCGCGGTCACGGTACTGTCGGAAGGGTTTGGCGTCGGTCTGGCGTCCACCAGTTTCGTCAAGACATTGGGTAAGACGCTGTGCCTGTGTCTGATCGCCGTCGCGATGGACTTAATCTGGGGGTTTACCGGCATCTTGTCCCTTGGCCATTTCGCCTTTTTCGGGCTGGGCGGGTACATGATTGGCATGTGGCTAATGTATGAACGCACGCGCCTGATTGTGGTAGAGTCCCTTTCGCAGACCGAAATCCCGCCCACCCCTTCAGAGGTTGTTGATGCCATTGGCAACCAGATCTTCGGCGTTGTCGGTTCCAGCGAGTTCCCTATGATCTGGGCTTTTGCCGACAGCCTCGTTTTGCAATTGGCACTGGTGGTGCTGGTGCCTGGCCTGCTGGCCCTGGTCTTTGGTTGGCTGGCCTTTCGGAGCCGGGTGACTGGGGTGTATCTGTCCATCCTGACCCAAGCGATGACACTCGCGCTGGCGCTTTACCTGTTCCAGAACGACAGCGGTTTGCGGGGCAACAACGGATTGTCAGGGTTGCAAAACCTGCCCGGTGTGACCGCATCGCAAGATTTCGTGTCCGTTTGGTTTCTCTGGGCCTCGGCCGGCGCTTTGGGGCTGGGGTATGCGCTGGCGGCATGGGCCGTTTCGGGAAAATTCGGATCAGTCGTTCGCGGCATCCGCGACAACGAGGCCCGTGTGCGGTTCCTTGGCTATTCAGTGGAAACATACAAACTGGTGATTTTTGTGCTGACCGCTTGCCTCGCGGCGATTGCCGGTGCGCTGTACTATCCTCAGGCTGGAATCATCAATCCGGCGGAAATGGCACCGATTGCATCGGTTTATTTGGCTGTATGGGTCGCAATTGGTGGCCGGGGACGGCTTTACGGTGCTGTCATCGGCGCGGCTTTCGTGAGCCTGCTAAGCACTTGGTTCACCGGTGGTCAGGCGCCTGACATCCCGCTTGGATTCTATACGATCAAATGGGTGGATTGGTGGCTCGTGCTTCTTGGTCTGTCCTTTGTCGCGGTCACCCTTTTTGCGCCCAAAGGGATGGGCGGTTTGATCGATCTGTGGACACGGCGCAAAAGCCCCAATCGTCACGGTCTAGATCTTGGCCCCGATGAAGGCGCTTTGCGCGAACAGGAGGCCAGTAAATGAGCACCCTTTTGGAAGTTTCCGGTGTCTCGGTCAGCTTTGACGGGTTTCGTGCCATCAACAACCTTTCCTTCCGGATCGGCGAGGCAGAGTTACGGGCAGTGATCGGGCCAAACGGCGCAGGAAAGACAACGTTTATGGACATCGTGACCGGCAAGACCAAACCGGACGAAGGCCGGGTGATCTGGGGCGAGAAGTCCATTTCTCTGCTGAAAATGAACGAGGCAAAAATTGCCCAAGCCGGGGTCGGCCGAAAGTTTCAAAAGCCAACCGTGTTTGAAGATCAAACCGTGCAGGAGAACCTGTTGATGGCGTTGAAAAAACCGCGCAGTTGGCTCTCAGTATTGGCCTATAAACCCAGTACAACGGATCTGGATCAGACTGCTGCGCTGGCGCAAGAGATCGGCCTACTTGATGCGCTTAAACGCAATTCGGGCGAATTGAGCCACGGCCAAAAGCAATGGCTGGAGATCGGTATGTTGCTGGCACAAGAGCCGCGTCTGCTGTTGGTGGATGAACCCGCCGCAGGGATGACGCCGCAGGAACGAGAGCACACCACCGATTTGTTGTTGGAGGCTGCCAAGACCCGCGCCGTGGTGGTTGTGGAGCATGATATGGAGTTCGTACGCAGGCTGAATTGCAAAGTGACAGTTCTGCATGAAGGGTCGGTTCTGGCCGAAGGCAGTCTTGACCATGTCACCTCCAACCAAGAAGTCATCGATGTCTATCTGGGGCGCTGAACCATGTTAAAACTGCAAGATCTAACCCTGCATTACGGACACTCACAAATCCTGAACGGCATCTCGATGGAGGCCGCGGTTGGCGAGGTGACCTGTGTGATGGGCACCAATGGCGTTGGTAAAACCAGCTTGATCAAGGCCATTTCCGGAACTCATCCGCGATCTGGGGGAACCGTGCAATTGCAGGGGGAAGCATTGGGCATTCTGCCTGCCCACAAGCTGGCGCATAAGGGCATCGCCTATGTGCCGCAGGGGCGAGAGATCTTCCCGCTGCTGAGCGTGCGAGAGAACCTAGAAATCGGTTTTGTCTGCCTGCCGCCTTCCGCGCATTTCATTCCGGATGAGATCTTTGATCTGTTTCCAGTGCTCAAGGAAATGCAAAACCGTCGCGGCGGGGATTTGTCCGGTGGCCAGCAACAGCAATTGGCCATCGCCCGCGCATTGATCACGAAACCGAGGCTTTTGCTGTTGGATGAGCCAACAGAAGGCATTCAACCCAACATCATCCAACAGATAGGCGATGTGATCCGTCTGCTGCGAGACAAGGGCGAAATGGCCATTGTTTTGGTCGAGCAGTATTTTGAGTTTGCCTATGATTTGGCAGACAGGTTCGTCGTGTTGCGGCGGGGCGAAATCATGATCTCAGGGACCAAAGAGACACTCACCAAACAGGATGTGCTAAAAGGTGTATCGGTCTGAATAGGAGCGATGATCCTCGGCGCCGCCAGGTTCGCGCATAAAAAAAGCGGCACCTCGAAAGATGCCGCTCCTTGGACGCTACAGATCTTTGATCAGACGATGAATTCTTCCATTTCATCACCCGCAGTGGCATCCGTCTCTTCCTCGGTGCCTGCCCCGCTCATCAGGGACATGACATCTTCGAGGACAATATCGCTGTCGTCCTGACCGTCGCCATCCATAAAGTCGGGATGGTCACTGTCTGACACACCAAGGACTTCTCCTCCGGTTCCGTCGCTGTCGACGATCACCCGCATGCCGTTCAGGTCAATATCTTCAAGCGTCACCGGACCGTCATCTGACCACAGCGTAAAGCTGGCGTTGTTTACACTGCCCTCAGAGCTGTCAGGCTCGGTGCCGAATTGCAGGCCAACGTCAAAGTTCTGACCGACACCTGCGCCGTTTGGCAAGGCCGAGACGCCATTCGCTTCGGCTTGAATGTCCGTGACGTTGTGGCTGTTTTCTTCGGGGAAGAAATTGAGCGAGCCCAACTGGCTGTCATCGGCCATGTCAAAGAATATGCCGTCGATGTCAGATGGCGATCCTGCGAAGTCGGTTTGGCTCATGTTGAAGTGCAACTGGCCCTCCGGTGTTTCGGACACGGAGATGTTGATCTCTGCCGGATCACCCATGACGAAGTTCAGAACCGATTTGTCGCTTGCAGGTGGATCGACGGGATCACCGCCGCCATTGGTGCCGCCGGACCCTGATCCATTCGAACCGCCAGACCCAGAACCCCGCGTACCGCCGGAGCCTGAGCCCCGCGTGCCGCCAGAGCCGGAGCCCTTCGTGCCGCCAGAACCAGAACCGCGTGTCCCGCCAGAGCCGGAGCCCTTCGTGCCGCCAGAACCAGAACCGCGCGTGCCGCCAGAGCCGGAGCCCTTCGTGCCGCCAGAACCAGAACCGCTCGTGCCACCGGAGCCGGAGCCCTTCGTGCCGCCAGAACCAGAACCGCGCGTGCCACCGGAGCCTGAACCCTTGGTGCCACCGGAGCCTGAACCCTTGGTGCCGCCAGAACCGGAACCCTTCGTGCCACCGGAGCCAGAGCCCTTGGTGCCGCCGGAGCCTGAACCCTTAGTGCCACCGGAGCCTGAACCCTTAGTGCCACCGGAGCCTGAACCCTTAGTGCCACCGGAGCCTGAACCTTTCGTACCGCCGGAACCCGAACCCTTAGTGCCGCCAGAGCCAGAGCCATTTGGATCGCTATTGTCGTCAGTAAACTCAGCTGCAAGGTGTTGGTCGTACCAGTTGGCAAAGCTGGAACCTTCTACACCACCGTTGTGATAAGACTTGGTGCCGCTTGCGCCGCTGCCGTCAGAATCGCTGGTCTGCGACGATCCCCAATTGCGAAATCCATAACCCATTGTGCCTAGCTCCTATGCTGTTGTCCGGTGCCAGAAGGGTGCAACAGGTTTGCAAACCACCTCGGCCGAATGAAGCGTTAAGCTATGGGAATCGCTCATTTCTAGACAAATCATTTCCGTTTTTTTGCCATATTTCCACGATTCTGGGATTTTTTCGGAAACAGTGTTTTGCGTCTTTCGGAGATTTGCCCCTGATCTGGATACAATCAGGTTCTGCGTAAAAGAGAATCACTTCAGCGCATTTAGGGGTTAACTTCTTTTTGACAGTTGGCCGCCACAGTAACGCCCTCTTGTGCTGATTTATCTCAAAGGGAAACCACGATTGGGACAGTTTGATGAGCAATAGCAAAGAGCAAAGCACACAGGATAAGATCATCGAATGTGCAGAGGCACATTTTGATGCGCGGGTGAAAAAGATCTCCGCGCCGGGTGGTGAAGGGCGGTCCAGCTTTCGGTTGTCCGTGGCCGGGCAATCGGTGATCGCAACCTTGCGCCCCAACTTCCGCCGCACTCATCTTGAGGCCCATGTTCTGGGCCAACTCAGTGCCCACTGTGATGACCTGCCTCAATGCCTTGGCGTGGTCGGAGAGATCATGTTTCAATCCGATGTGGGCGACCGCCGGCTCAACGTCGAGATCGCCGAAGTGACGCCCAGCGCACGGCTTGATCTCGCGCATGACGCGATTTCCGCGATCTTTCGCATTCAATCGGCAGCACGGAAAACCCAGCTGCATGAAATGATGCCGCATCTGGGCACCAACGACGACTGGATTTTGAACTTTGTCGATGCCATTGATTTTCTCCGCGACCTGGGCGGCGGCATCTCGGACAAGTTTGACCGCGAGGCGGCCTATGAACGGGTTGCGGTCGCTGGCACACAGTTTGTGAAATGGGATTGCCGGTCCGGCAACGCAGCCATCGACAGCAAGGACAAACTGCGCTGGTTCGACTTCGAATATGCAGGTCTGCGCCATGGTGCAGAGGACATCGCTTGGTTGATCGGCGATGAGGCATGGCCGATCCGGCCGCAGGACATGGTTGATATCGTGATCGATACCTTTGACCCCGAATGCGGTTACGAGCTGGATGATTACCTTGATTACCTGTCGGTATATTTGACGTTCCACGCGGTGCAGCGACTAAAGCTGATCAGCAAAGAAAGCCGCAAGCGCGGGTGGTTGAGCAAGGAAAAGATCCGCAAATATGACGATGCCGGCGTACATCCCGAGTTTGCCGCCCAGATTTGCAGAGTTGGCGCATATTTCTCGGCGCAATCGCCGCTAACGGCGCCATTGTCACGGAATTTCCTGTCCGCGTTGCATGGATTTATCCAGATCAACAACCAAGAAGATCAGCGGAACTTGCGCAGGGCTTAATCTAGGGTCGCGGCAGGACTGCGACCTCCACAAGCCTGCGCGCGATACTTGAGGTGCGGTTGCTGTTGGCGATCTTTATCCATCGCATGTGCAGGCGCAAGCGTCGGGCCCCTCTTGCCTCCCCGGAACACGCGGGGTCTCGTTACACAATGTCATTTTCCCATTGCACGGGATAAATCCAGCTTGATTCTGATTTGAATTCCAATCTTACTGCATCAGATTGCGTCAAATGACATCAAATCAAGGCAGGGCGACGATGAAGGCAACCATAAGTGACATCGCCGCAGCCGCCGAGGTTTCGACGGCCACTGTTGACCGGGTATTGAACGGCAGGTCGGGTGTAAAAGCCGCCAATCGCTACCGGGTGTTGGATGCCGCGGCCAAGCTTGGCTATTTGCCCGAAACCGGTGATCTGTCGATGCCGGCCAAACCCGCCCGGTTGGAGTTTTTTCTGCCGGTAGGGGGCAACCGGTTCCTTGAAAACCTTGCCTTTCAAATTGAGGATTATTGCCTGCGCCTGCCGCTTGTTTCTGAATGCAGGGTCACAAGGCTGCCCGATGCGTCGCCGTCCACTTTGCTGGCGGCCCTTGATGATCTTGATCCGAATACAGCGGGCCTTGGCGTTGTGGCGGTCGACGACCCCAAGACCAGAGCCGCGATCCAGCGTTTGGTTGAGGCCGGGGTCAGGGTTGTGACCATTGCATCAGATTTGCCCTCTTCGATGCGGGCAAATTATGTTGGTGTCGACAACCGGATTGCAGGGCGCACCGCCGCCAAGTTGATGGGTTCGATGCTCAGCAAAGAGGATGCAAAGATTGCCCTGTTTCTTGGCTCGCGCCGTTACCGTGGCCATGACGAACGGGAATCCGGGTTCCGTTCGGTGCTGTCCGAAGAATTCCCGCATTTGCAGGTTATCGAAGCGGTTGAAATCAACGACGATGCCGAACGCGGCTATCAACGGGCGGCGTCGATCCTTGCCCGGCATCCTGATTTGGGCGGTATCTATGTGGCAGGGGGTGGTCGTTCGGGCGTGATCAAAGCCGTTGAGGACCAAGGCGATGCGCCCGGTCTCGTCTTGTTTTGCCATGACTTGACGGATCAAACGCGAAAGTTCCTTTTGAACGATCGGGTCACCGTGGTCATTGATCAAAACGCACGGTTGATGGCCGAACAGGCCACCATCCAGCTGCTTGGTTCACTGGCCTCTTCCGCGCCCTATCTGACCAAAAAGTTCATCGAGCCCCGGGTCATCACAAGAGAGAATATTCCCGCCATGTGATCCACCGATCATTTCGCCTGTTCGGCCCTCAGCATCTCGACCATCTGATCCCGCATCACAAATTTCTGCGGCTTTCCGGTGATTGTCATTGGCAATTCATCGACCACACGGATGTGCCGCGGCACTTTGAAATGGGCAATCTGGCCCTGACAAAACTGGCGCAATGCATCTGGCGTCAGTTCTGCATCATCCGCCGCAACAACCCATGCACAGACTTCTTCGCCCAATCGATCATCCGGCACACCAAAAACCTGCGCCTCGCGGACTTGCGGATGGGAGTACAGGAATTCTTCGATCTCGCGGGGATAGATGTTTTCGCCGCCCCGAATGATCATGTCTTTGACACGTCCGGTGATGGTGCAGAACCCGTCTTTGTCAAACACGGCCAAGTCGCCGGTGTGCATCCATCCATCGCGGATGGCTTCGGCGCTGCGACCCGGATCGTCCCAATAGCCTTTCATCACCGAATAGCCGCGCGTACACAGCTCGCCCTGCGTCCCTGCTGGCACGATCTGCCCGTTCTCGTCGACAATCTTGACCTCAAGATGCGGATGCACCCGCCCAACTGTTTCGCAGCGCTGGGTGACCGGATCATCGACAAAGCTTTGGAAAGACACGGGCGCGGTTTCGGTCATGCCATAACAGATCGTGACCTCATCCATGTGCATCACAGAATTGACCGCTTTCATCACATCCACCGGGCATGGCGCCCCGGCCATCACCCCTGTGCGCATCGCCGACAGATCGCGCGGCGTTGTCTCAAGGTCTTGCAGCATCGCCACAAACATCGTCGGCACACCATAAATCGCGGTGCAGCGTTCCTTGGCCAGCGCATCGAGGGTTTGCGCCGCATCGAACCCCTCTCCGGGAAAGACCATCGCCGCGCCTTTACTGACCGCGCCCAGAACGCCCATGACCATGCCAAAGCAATGATACAGCGGCACCGGAATGGCCAATCTGTCATTCTCTGTCAATTTGATCCTGTCGGTCACAAACCGCGCGTTGTTCACCACGTTGTAGTGAGACAGCGTGGCACCCTTGGGCTGTCCGGTCGTGCCTGAGGTGAACTGGATGTTGATCGCATCATCAGGCTGCAACGTGGCGCCGATCTGTGGCAGGCGCAGTTGCTGGGCCGGGCCACCCAGTTCGGACAGCGTATCAAAGGACCACAGCCCCTGCCCCTCAGGCACATCGCCCATCACGATCACATGGCGCAGATGCGGCAGTCTGGCCGCATGCAGTTTGCCGCGCTCTGCCGTGGCCAGCTCCGGTGCGAGGGTCCGAACCATCCCCAGATAGTCTGAGGTTTTGAAAGCGGGGGCCAGCACCAGCGCCTTGCAGCCCACTTTGTTCAGCGCATATTCCAGTTCGGACAACCGGTAAGCCGGATTGATATTGACCAGAATCGCGCCGATCCGTGCGGTTGCAAATTGGGTGAGCACCCATTCCAGGCGGTTCGGCGACCAGATGCCAACACGGTCGCCTTTTTCGAGACCCAGCGCCAGCAGGCCCGAGGCCAGTGCATCCACAGCGCGGTCGAGATCATAATAGCTGAGCGTGCGATCGGGAAACACCAGCGCATCCCTTGGGCCGTACCGCGCCACGGCATCTTGCAACAACTGCGGGATGGTTGCGAAGGCCAGCGGCGGATGTGTGGGCCCCTGCACATATGATTTGCCATCGCGGGGCGTCAGGTCGGCTTGTTCTGCGGCGGCGTCATTTACACCGAACTTTTGGATCTGGTTTGCAATGCTTTCGTTTAAAATGGTCATCTCGAAGCCTCCCCGCTTACATGTCGCGCCAGTCGCCTGATTGTTCAAACGCATGGGCGGCTTGGTAAATCTTCATTTCCCCGTAGTTCGGGCCAACCAGTTGCATCCCGATTGGCAGGCCCTCGCTTAGTCCGCAAGGGATGCTCATCGCGGGCAAACCGCCGTTAAAGGGGGCCGTATTTGGCACCATCTCAAAGGCACGTTGAACATACAAGCTGAGCGAGCAATCGGCGGGCGGATGTTCTTGCGGTTTGATCGGCAGGGTCGGCATCAACAGCAGGTCATATTGCTGAAGCGCGGCGTGATAGCGTTCGTTGACCTTGCGCATGATATTCTGTGCCTTGCCGTAGAACCGTCCGCGATACTGACGCTGAAAATGCTCGCCTACAAACATGCAGGCCTTCAGGGAATGGCTCAGCTCATCCGCCCTGCCTTTCCATTGCGCCATGTGGTCGGTCATCGACGGCAAGAACAGACCGCGATAATTGGTGCCGGTGGAATTGCCCCACATCATCCCGTCTTGCAGACCTTCCAGTGTGATCGCGGTCCAGGCGTCCATGGCTGTGTGATGCTCAGGCACAGAGATCGTGTCGACCCTTGCACCCAATTCGCGGAACCGTTCGGCGGCGGCCAGGACTTTTTGTTCCACGTCACTTTCGGAATTGGGATGCCCGAAACCTTCTGTCAGGATCCCGATCCGCATGCCATGGACGCCGCGTCCCAGGCTTTCGGTATAGCTGTAGGTTTTGGGTTTGTACTGGCGCGGGTCCAGCCCATCTTCGCCTGCCAAGACCTCCAACAAAAGGGCATTGTCGGCAACGTTGTTGGTCACCGGGCCGAGGTGATCAATGGTTTGCTCAATCGGCATCGCGCCGGTGTAGGGCACCAACCCATGGGTGGGTTTCATGCCGTAGACGCCACAATTTGACGATGGAATGCGGATTGATCCACCCTGATCCCCGGCGATGGCCATATCGACCTCGCCCGCCGCGACCAGTGCCGCAGAGCCACCCGAAGATCCGCCCGCCATATAGCCGCGTTTCCATGGGTTGTGGATCGGTCCTTTGGCATTGGTGTGCGATCCGCCCGAGAGGCAAAAGTTTTCGCAATGCGCTTTGCCTGCGATCAATGCACCTGCATCGAGCATACGGGTCACGATGGTGGCGTCGATCTCGGGTGTGTACCCCTCCATGATGGATGAGCCGTTCATCATCGGCACCCCAGCCAGACAGATCGTGTCTTTCAACGCGATGCGTTTGCCGCGCAGTTTGCCATCCGGTGCGCCCCGCACTTCGGTCTTGACGTACCATGCGTTCAGCGGGTTTTCGGTTTGGTCCGGAAAATACCCCGGACTGCGCGGATAGCGGACCTGCGGCAGGTTGTCAGGCAAAGCGTCAAGCCGGTCATAGGCCTGCATATAGGGCTCGATGATCTCGGTGTATTCGGCCAGATCTTCGTCTGACAGGCTCATCCCGAACCGATCCGCCATGGCGCGCATCTGGGACAATGTAGGGCGTTTGATGGTCATGGATGTCACCGTGGGGCTGTTGGGTTGCGAATGAAGCGGCGCCGATGGCTTCGCGGCGCCGTCTTTGGGGAACGTCTGCGGGCGGCGGCTTGTAGGCGGCGCGGCAGGCGCGGTGGCAGGCGGTTCGGCCCGCGTGCCTGAGGTTTGGCGGGTGCCACGCGCCGCACCGAACCCGAGGAACTGATCCACTTTGGCCTGATCCGACAGTTCTGCCCGCGTCAGCGTGCCGGTGATCCGGCCCCGCTCCAGCACCAGCACCCGGTCGGACAGATCGGCGATAAAGTCGAAGTTCTGCTCGACCAGCAGGATCGACAACCCGCGCTGTTCGCGCAGGTGCAGCAGCGTTTCGGCCATCTCTTCGATGATCGAAGGCTGGATGCCTTCGGTCGGCTCGTCCAGCAACAGGAAATCCGGATCACCCATCAGACTGCGGGCCAACGCCAAAAGCTGTTGTTCACCGCCCGACAATGCGCCGCCTTCGCGATCCAGAAGGCGTTGCAAGCGCGGGAAGTCGGCAAGCACCGCGTCCATCACTTCTGTCTCGGTTCCGCCCGCGTGATCGTGCCAAGCGAACCTCAGATTGTCGCGCACGGAAAGCTGCGGAAATATCCCGCGCCCCTGCGGCACATAGCCGATGCCCATTTGGCCGCGCACATTGGGCGGTGTCCGGGTGATATCGGTCTGATCATAACGGACCTGCCCGGCAGTGGCGGGCAAAAATCCCATGAGGGTCTTGAGCAAGGTCGTCTTGCCCATACCGTTGTGACCCAGCACGCCGACAACCTCATTTTCGGCCACGTCCAGATCTATCCCATGCAGGATTGGCACGCGGCCATAGCCCCCAGAAACCCCTTTGGCAGACAGCAATATCTCGCGCTCTTCGGTCATCTTATGCCTTCTTTCCAAGATAAACGGCGCGGACTGTCGGATCAGACATCACATGATCGACATGGTCTTCCATCAGGACGGCCCCTTGATGGAAAACTGTGACCGTCTCCGCGATGGAGCGGATGAATTGCATGTCATGTTCGACAATCACCACTGCGGCACTGCGGGTCAGTTCGTGGATGATTTCGGTCATCCGGTCCACGTCTTGCGCGCTCATCCCCGCGGCAGGTTCATCCAGCAGCACAAGCCACGGATCGGCCACTGCGACCAATCCCAGCTCCACCCGCTGCCGTTCACCATGGGCCAGCTGTCCCAATTCAGTGCGGGCAATTCCGCCCAAGGCCAATCTGTCGATGATGGTATCGGTGCGGGCCTTTGCCTCTGCCGCGTCATGAAAACGACGGGCGGAAAGCCAGATGTTTTCATGCACACTCAGCGCGTCCATCACATTGGGCGTCTGGGTTTTGATCCCAACCCCGAGCGAGGCAATCTGGTGGGGTTGCCAGCCCGTGACGTCCTGCCCGCGCATGAAGACCTGCCCCTCCGTCGGGGTCAGAAGGCCGGTCACGCATTTAAAGAACGTGGATTTGCCTGCGCCGTTGGGGCCGATCAGACAGCGCAATTCGCGCGCCTTGAGCGAGAAATTCACATTGTCGCTGGCCGTGACCCCGCCAAAGCGCATGGTCAGCCCATGGGTTTCCAGAACAGTTTCAGCCATGTCTTGCTTTCCGTCTTTGCCGCGCATGCGGTCGGCGCCGGGCCCGGCCAAAGCTGGCCTTCCAGGGGGCCGCCACTGCGGGCACCAGACCTTTGGGCAGGAACAGTACGAACAGCACAAGGATCAGCCCGGTGATCAAGGTGTTGTCGATCAGGCTTTGCTGGCCCAACATGAATTTCAGATAAGCCAGACCCGCCGCGCCCAGAATTGGACCCAGCCGCGTGCCAAGACCGCCAACAATGCACCAGATGATAATCTCGGCCGATTGGCCCAGCGAGAACAACCCCGGGGTGACGATCTCGCCCCAGTTCGCAAAAAGCGCCCCGGCCAGCCCGGCGATGGCCGCGCCAATGGCGAACAGCACGGTTTTGCGGGCGGCTACGTCATAGCCCATCAGCGCCATGCGGGTTTCGTTCTCGCGGATACCGATGGCGACCCGGCCAAAGGACGAGCGCAGCAGCCATGTGACAAGCAAGAACACAATCACCAGCGTCACAGCACAGAAATAGAAGTACGGATCGCCCCAGATATAGGCGTCCGGATTGCCCGGCACGTTCAGTGTTTGAAACCCCGGAATACCGTTGTATCCGCCCAGTCGCGCGTTGCCGATCACATATTGCGGCCCTGCGGTTGAGTTCACAAATTTGAACAGGATCAGCGTCACAACAAGGGTGATCACCCCCAGATAGACATCCGTCAGCCGCCCGTAGAACATCAGCGCGCCCAGCACAGCCGCAAAGATCAGCGGCACCAGCACCGCCAAGAGCATTGGCACCGTGCTTTCCCCGAAATTGATCGCCGCGATGGCATAGGTATATGCGCCAAGACCAAAGAACGCCGCCTGACCAAAACACAAGATCCCGCCGAAGCCCCAGATCAACCCAAGGCTCAGCCCCAACATCCCGTAGATCACCAGCACCGTCAGCGTATAGGTCGCAACCATCATCGGCAGCAGCCAGATCAGCAGCGCCGACACGATCAAAGTGGCGGTGATGTCTTTTCCCAATGACCGCTCCATCACAGTTTACCTTTGAAAAAGCGGCCTGTGATCCCCTGCGGCATCAGCCGAAGCAGGATAACAGCCGCAACAAGCAGCGCCACCTCACCAATCACCGGAGAGATCGCAAAGGTGAACACTTGATTGACGACGCCAAAGGAGGTGGCCGAACTCAGCAAGCCTGCAATCAGCGAAGGGCCGCCAGCGATCACCGTGATGAAAGCTTTGGCGATGTAAGCGCCGCCCGATGTCGGCACCAAGCCAACCAACGGCGCAAGCACCGCGCCCGCCAATCCCGACAGGGCAGAGCCGCAGAAAAACGTCGCCATATAGATGCGGTCCGGGCTGTAGCCGAGGGCGGCGGCCATATCGGCCCGCTGCATCGTGCCGCGTGCAATCAGCCCCGCGCGGGTGCCGCGCAGCACCGCCAGCATCGCGATCACCAAAACGACAGCCACCACAATGATAAAGAAGTTATAGCCGCTGATTTGATAGTCCCCCACGGCAAAACCGGGGATCGGGGTCGAGATACCGGTGGTGGTGTTGCCAAAGATCATCGTGGCCAGACCAATGAACACAAGGCTGAGGCCCCATGTGGCCAACATTGTATCAACCAGTCGCCCATAAAGGTGCCGGATCACCAATCGTTCCACAATCAACCCGATCAGCCCCACCACCAAGGGCGCAATCACCAGCATTGCAATAAAGACATTCACGCCCAGCCCCACGGCGGTGATGGTCGTATAGCCGCCCAGCATCATGAACTCGCCATGTGCCAGATTGATGACCTTCATCATGCCAAAAACCACGGCCAATCCGGCGCTGATCAAGACCAGCGAGGCGACCGCGTAGAGCACTTCAACCGCTATGACAAAACTGAGATCCATGGAGGCCTGCTTGAATGAGAATTCAGGGTATGGCGGGGCACCAATGGCACCCCGCCTGGGAGAAACACGCAGTTAGATTTCGATTTCGTACTGCGTGTTGTCATTTGGATTTGCGCTGAGGTCGCAAACCGCTTGGGTGTCGACCGGCTGCCGCTGCGGCAGGGTTTCGATCACCTTCATTTGCTGGTCCTGCATTTCCATCAGATGCACGTCCAGAACGGCGTGGTGGGTCTTAGGATCAACCGTCACTTTGCCGCCCGGACCCATGATCGAAATGCCGGTTTCCAAGGCTTCGATGATTGCCATCCGGTCAAGTGATCCGGCTTTGCGCACCCCTTCGGCCCATGTTTTGATACCGTGGTAATGCGATACGGCAATCTCGTGCATCGACTGATCGCCATCAAACATCGCGGCCCATTTTTCCTTGAACTGGGCGTTCTCCGGCGTGTCCAGTTCCTGGCTGTAGTTGTAGGCGCACATGATGCCGTTGCCCTCTTCGGGGGTCAGGACCTTGTGTTCGTTGCCCACGCCCAAGGTGGTCGAGGCCAGTGCAATCTTGTCTTTCATGCCGGCAGCAGCCCACTGACGGAAAAAGGACAGATGCGCACCGCCAACCAGCGGGGCAATCACCAGATCGGGGGCGGCGGTCTGGACTTTGGCGATGGTGGAGCCAAAGTCGCTCACATCCAACGGGAAGAAATCGGTGCCGACCACTTCGCCGCCGTTGTCCGCCACAAACTTTTGAATCCACCGTGCGGTGATCTGGCCGTAGTTATAGTCAGCGGCAAGGATATAGACCTTCTTGCCCGAGTTTTTCATCGCGAAAGGCACCAATGCCTCAACCTGCTGGGCGGGCGTTACACCGTTGATAAAGATGTTCCGGTCGCAGACGCCGCCTTCATAGAGCACGTTGTAGAAATACAGCGTCTTGGTTTTGCGCATGGTTTGGCGGATCGCCTCGCGGGAGGCGGACAGGATGCCGCCGTGCACCACATCCACTTTGTCCTGGCGGGTCAGTTGCTGACCATATTGCGAATAAAGCGCCATGTCCGATTGGGTGTCATATGCGGTGACCTCAACCTGACGGCCCAGCAGACCGCCCGCTTCGTTGATCTCTGACACGGCCATGCGCATGGCTTGATCCATCGGTTTGCCATAGGCGTCAAAGGGGCCGGATGCGTCCAGAATGGAGCCAAGTTTGATGGTGCCATCCGCAAAAACGGCTGTGGGCAGCATCGCGGTTGTGGTCAAGGCGGCCGTGCGGCCAAGGAAATCTCTTCTGTTCAGAGACATGTGTAAGTCCTCCGTTAAACGACTGTTGGATGTGTGGAAAGGTGACTTAGATCACTCTTTGTCTTTGGGTTTCGGATCGTCTTTTGCCTTTATCCGGTTGGCATAATCCGCCGTGCGGCCTGCGATGTTGGGGTCGAAATCAAGGCCTATTTCATCGCCCATCTGTTTCATCGCGGGCAGGCGTACGGCCATGCCGAGGATCTGGTCCATCGCCGCACCAAAAGCTCCGTCGACACCCTCGGTCTGGCCGGTGCCGCCGCTGCCCATGCCGCCGATCTGGTTGATGCGGATCGAGTCGATCTTTTCGACGGGCTTCATCATCTGGGTCATAATCTCGGGCATCCGGTCGAGCTTGCGCTCTTCGAGGCGCATGCGGATCACTGCATCGCTCAGCGTGTTTTCCGCCGTATTCAGCGCGGCTTGACCTGCGGCTTGCGCTTCCATGGCTTCTTTGTCGGCGCTGGCGGCAGCGGTTTTGGCGGCGGCGTCAGCTTGGGCACGGGCCAGCAGGGTGCTGACATCACTTTGCACGCGGGCGTCTTCAAGTTCGATGTCGCGCTCTTGCTTGAGTTTGGCAATCTCCCGTTCGCGTTGGGCAATGGCGCGTTCTTTCTGGGCCTGCACGTTTTCGGCGGCGAGGATCACCTGAATACGGGCTTCCTCTTCGTCCGCTTTGGACTTGGCCTCTTTGGTGCGGGCCTGAGACAGCTTGATGTTGTTGGCAATCTTTGCCTCTTCCAGCTCCATCAATGCGGTCATCTCGGCTTTGCGCAACGCCTCGTCATTGGCGACCTGTGCGGATTTGGTCAGGCGTTCCTCGGCGATCCGGACAGCCTCTGACGCGCGGTGCGCCTCGGCACGGGTCTGGGCAGAGCGGCTTTCGGCTTCGGCCTCAAGGCGGGCAAGGTGTTCTTGCTGGGCGATCTCTGCCTCACGTTCCGCCTTTTGCAGCTCAATCTGGCGTTGATGCTGGGACAGGCGGTGTTCGCGCACCGCGACTTCGGTTGAGGTCTCGATGGCGATCCGCGCCTTGCGTTCCTCGGCCACCAATTCGGCCAAGCGCCGCATGCCTGTTGCGTTGAAGGCATTGTTTTCGTCGCGGCCCGACAGATCACTTTGATCCACCGAAATCAGCGAGGCCGACACCAGTGCCAGCCCAAGCCGGTCGGCATGATCTGCGACCATGTCCGCCACATCCTTGGTAAATTCGGCGCGGTTGAGATGGATGTCTGTCAGTGCACGCGCCGCTGCGGCGCTGTGTACGGCATTAATCAAGGCACCGGAGAGCACCTCTGCAATCGCATCACCGCTGCGGGCGATCCGATGACCAAAGGCTTGCGCTGCCGTTGCAATCCTGTCCGTGTCAGGGGCGACACGCAGTTCAAACTCCATTGCGATATCGGCCCGCAATTGATCGGCGGTCAGCACTGCCTCACGGCCACTGCGGACAATTTCGGTGGCTGCGGTCTGCATGGAGACCCGTTGCACCTGATGCAGGATCGGCAGGGCCAAACAGCCCCCGTCAGTCAGCACACGGCGACCGCCCATTCCGGTTCGAACAAGCGCCGTTTCAAGCGTGGCCTTCGCGTAAAACCGCTGAAAAAACCAAATGCCGACCAAGACCGCGACGATAAAAATGACAACAGCTAGCGCCCAATACAAAGCAAATTCCCCCACCTGTCACGCAGCGCTCAGATGGCCTGCACGATTCTGTTGCTTTACGGTGGGGGAGATTAGTTTCCAGTTCAAGTATTTTATTTGAAATGGAAAGTTAATTTCATTTTTTGTTTGTTTACAGAAGCTTGAAGTCGCAAAATTGAACACCATCGGCCCGCGCCATGTAAACAGATGGGCGCCTCAGAGCGGGCGAATGTGTGAAGTTGCGTCCGCTGGCATAGCTGACAGGCAGTTGGTCGCGGGTTGATTTTTGCTGCCAGACATCACCGAACTGGCCAATCAATCCGGCAAGGTAGTGCAGCCCCTCATAGGTCGATTGCCCCAGGGCATTCAGCGCCGGTGCGGTATCGCCGTGCATCCCGTAATACCGTTCCTTAAAGGCGGCATTTTCGTCATTGGAAATAGAGCCAAAATACGAAGACACTGAAAACAGACGCTCCAGATTGCCCCTGCCGCAGGCCATCAGCCCATTCTCTTCTAGCGCGGTGGAAAGCCGGACGATGTTTTTATGAAGCCCGCGCCGCCCGAAGGTGCGATTGAACATCACCGCATCTTGACCCACCAATGACACCAGTACCGCATCCGCGCCCGAGGCTTCGAGTTGTGAGACCAGACCGCTCATATTCGACAGGCCAAACGGCACGTAGCATTCCATCGCCAGATCAACGTTCATCTGTTTGAGGCAGGATTTCGCATAATCATGTGAACTGCGCGGCCAGACATAATCATTGCCGATCAACGCCCATTTGCGGGGCTTGAACCGCTTTTGCATGAACACCATTGCGGGGCCGAGTTGTTCTTTTGGGGTTTCGCCAATGGCAAAGAGGCCCGCCGTGGTTTCACCGCCTTCATAGAGCGGCGTATAGATATAGGGAATGCGCTGGCGCACGACCTTGGACAGGCGTTGCCGGATCGCGCTGAGGTGCATGCCGACAATCGCGTCGATTGCACCCAGATCAATCAAGTCGTTTACGATCTCTTCGATTGGCTCCCCGGCCTCAACCGCGGCGTCAATCATGATCAGCTGCACCTTGCGCCCGTCGATCCCGTCGGCCTTGTTCAGCTCGGCCACGGCAACCTGCGCGCTGGAGATGCAGGACGGTGCCCAGATGCCCGCCGCCCCGCAAAGGGGGATCAATAGCGCAACGCGATAGACACCACTTGCGTGAAACTGTCCATTCTCGCGGAAGTCAGCGAGTTCCATTGGCATGGTCACGTCGTGTCGCAGCGTCCCTCCCCCTCTGCGATGTGCGCTTGATGCAAGCTTGGTGGCACATTGCAATTGAATTTGCTTTCCAAGTCAACTAAATTCAGGTCAGTGATCATTGGTGATAGACATGTCTGAGCAGACCAGTTCGTTTGAAACGCATATTTCCTATGCCGTGGCGGCCGCGCATCGTTCGGTCAATCAACGGATGACGGCGCAGCTGAAAAAGCACGGGATTCAGATCGAAGCCTGGCGCGTGATGGAATGTCTGGATGCGGGCGAGCGGCTGACCATGGGCGCGCTGGCCAGCAAGGCGTTGATCAACCCGCCAACGCTCAGCAAACTGGTGGATCGCATGGTTTCCGATGGTCTGGTTCATCGCCAAATCTCGCAGAGCGACCAACGCGAAATCAATCTGCTGCTGACCCATTTGGGGCGCATTCGGATGCTCGACATTCGCAAGGACGTCGAGGAACAAGACGGCGCGTTGAACGGATTGCTTGAGACAGAAGACGGGGCGCTGCTGCTAAAGCTGCTGTCGAAGATTACGGTCTGATCTCAGCGGTGATCAGCGTCAATCAACTGTCGTTGCAAGGCTGCAAGGCCGTGGCCAAAACCGGCGCCAAATGACGTGCAATGCGGCCCGCGCCGGGTGCCGCTGGATGAATGTCATCGCGATAGTCCCCCACCTGCATCCGAACATCGCCCAGATCTATCAAGGAAATATCTTGGCTGCGTGACCATTGCGCAAACCTTGCCTTTGCCGGTTTCACCGTGCCGCCGCGTTCTTGTTGGGTGGGGTGATAGATCAGGAAAGGGTGCACGCCCTGATCCCTCAACATCATCGCCATCCGGTCCAGCGCTTCTAGACTTTGTCTTTCACGCTCCTCCAGTGGTGCCAGATCCGCCCCCGCATGTGCCGCCTGTTGTCTACGCTCAATGACGGCCTGAACCGCATCGCCGATGGCCGACCAGGATGGTGCCTGGCGATAGGGCAGAATGTCCGAGGCGGTTTGCGGAACGTCGTAAAGATCATGGGCGGAAACCACGATGCCCGCGACACTGGATCCAAATGTGCCCCGCTCGGCCAAGAACGCCGCCTGATTGATCGGGCCCCAACTGGACACCGCCATGGGCAGCACTCGAATGATGCAGCCGTCCAGATCTGGATCAGCCTCAAACGCGCGCCGCAATTGCGCCGATATCGTCTCTGTTTGATCCAGAAAGTGACCGCCATAAACAACACTGTCCCCGACCAAAAGCAGATGACGTTCATCGCTGGCGGGGGTATCGGGATGGTCTGGCGCGCGCATTCCGTTGGCGTTGATCGAAATGGTATTGCCCCAGCGCCGATAGCTCGCCGATGGCACCAGTTCGTATTCCGTTGCCCGGTCCATCCGGGCCAGCGGCGGATCACCAAGACCAATCCCCCAACGCAAGGCACATTCCGCCGCGACCAGCGCAAGCGCCGCAGTTGCGGCCAGATATGACAAGGCGGGCCTGTTCATCAATGTCCCGTGAGCCGCCGTCGCAGCGGATGAAACGGTTTTTCAAGCCAGCGATAGGTCGCCGCAGCAAATGCCGCCGAGAGCGCAGCCGAGGTCACGACCAATGTCCAATCGCCCAGCGCGGCAAAGCCGGAATAGATCAGCGCCTCGATGATAACGTAATGGATCAAATAGATCGTGAATGACCATTGCCCGATCTTGCGCAGCGGTGCCCAGTTCAAGGGCCGGAACCAAAGGTCGGAGGGCTGCGTCACAGCGTAGTGGAATATGGGCATCAACGCCAAACCCTGCAAGCTGTAGCGCGGGATGGAGCGGAAGGTCTCATCGCGGATCGACAAACACACCAACAGCGCAACAACAGCCCCGCCGAGCCACACCAGGCGGACCGGCAGGGATGGGCCAAACAACCGATCAGCGTGGCCGCGCCATGTCAGCATCGCCAGCAAACACCCATACAGCAGGCTGTCGAGGCGGGTGTCTGTTGAGATGTAGATCGTCCATTCATCCGTCCCGAGGCCAAAGACCCTGATCGCCCGCCAAACCACCACGGCCATCAACAGCACCAGCAAATAGCGGATTTCGAACCTTGTATTGACCAACAGAATGAACAGCGTCGGCCAGATCAGGTAGAAATGTTCCTCAACCGCGAGGGACCAAAGGATGCCCAACCCATTCACCGTGGCCGGATCAGGCGCATAAAGTGAGAAGTAGTTATAATAAAAGAAGATCTGACTGCTGATGGTTCGGATATCCAAACGCCCTTCGGCCCATCCGGCCCAAACCAGCAGCGCACTGACCAAAAGCACGAACAAGATTGGCGGGCTGAGCCGGACGATACGGCGTAGGTAGAACGCCCTCATTGCGATGGACCCATGTTGATCCCATTCGCGGGTCATCAATGTGGTGATCAGATAACCGGACAGGAAAAAGAAAATCGTGACCCCAAAACCACCCGGCACAACATGTCCAAAGCCGACGTGGCTCAAGAACACCAGCGCGATGGAAACCGCGCGAAGTCCGTCAAGCGATGGGATATAGGACGGTTTAGCCATTTCTACACTGGCCTTTCCCTGCCAACTCTTTTCATGCCGCCTGTCGCATCATTGGCTTTGGAGCGCGTTTCAAAAACCCTAAGTTGCAAGGGGCACATGCGCAATTGGTTTTGTCTGCAATAACTGCGGGACGTGCGCCTTTGGCCGGCCTCAAGATGGTGTAGGTTCCGGACCGTAAGTTCGTTCGGCAATGTCGATGGCAGAGAGCTCTTTCGCAAGTGCGGTGAGAAACACCGCGTCTGCCTCTGATTGGCGGCGAGCCGGATTGCTGATCAAATAGATGTTCACCATCGGCAAATCTTCATAGGGCGGCAACTGGCGGATATGGCCCGCGATCACGTCTTGCTGCGCCACGTGGACCGGCAGGGCCCCGATGCCGATATTGGCCATGATCATGCGCCGGATTTCATTCAAGCTGGAAGATACGCCGCGCCATGTGTTGGCCAGCCCCAGCCGGGCGCGAAGATGGGCTATCGCCTCAAGCGGGCCACCTTCGGCCTCAGTCTGGAAGGCCACAAACGGCTCACCCTCCAGTTCTTTGGGCTCAATGTCTGCAACGTTAAAGAGCGGATGCCGCGCACCGCAGTAAAGGCCAAAGTATTCGCGGTAGAGCACCATGGTATCGAGGTTCTTTGGCGCCTTGGACAGCAGACAGATGCCGCAACTTGCCCGGTTTTGGGAAATCGCGGTTTCGACCTCATCACTTTCGGACACAGTAAAGGAATAGGTCACATTTGGATGCGCCTTGGAAAACCGGTTCAGAAAATCATCAAAATGGTCCGAAATCACATAACTGGTGATCGCAATCGACAGATGGCCGCGCAGATCGGTGTTGTCGACATCCATGAGGGCCGGCAATTGCGAGATCGAGCCAAAGATCGTCGCGCATTCGGTATAAAGCACCTGCCCCGCACGGGTGATGGTAAACTCATTGGGTTTTCGGATGATCAACGTTCTGCCCGTGGACAATTCCAACCGCTTGAGCGCGGCTGAAACCGTAGGCTGTTTGAGGCCGAGAAAATCCGCGGCTTTTGAAATTCCGCGCTGTTCGACCACCACCATAAACATGCGCAGCAGGTTCCAGTCGAGGTTCCAGGGGAAACGTTGCTGATGGGGAAGGCGCATAGATTTCATCTATATTGAAGATACCTATTATTTATTTGCACGATGTTAGGGGCCATGCAAGTGTTTTTGCAGAGCGGGGAATCCGCCAATATCGCCGGGGTTTCACCCCCGGCGCAGTAACAACCGGGAGAAAAAAATGACTGTTCGCCGCACAATTCTGAAATCTGCAATCGCCGCAGCTTCGCTGGCGGTTTTTGGGCTGACCGCAGCCGCCGCAGAGGAACTCGATACACTCAAGGAAAAGGGCGTCATTCGCATTTCGATGTCCGGTGCCTATCCTCCGTTCAACTTTGTAAACGATGAAAACAAGGTGGTCGGCTTTGACCCTGCCGTCGGCACCGAGATCGCCAAGCGGATGGGTTTGGAAGCCGAGATCGTGACGACCGCATGGGACGGGATCATCGGCGGCCTGCTGGCCAACAAATACGATGCCATCGTCGGGTCCATGACCATCACCGCAGAACGGGACGAAGTGGTGGATTTTGTCGGCCCCTACTATTCCGACAAACGCGCCATCTTTACCAAGCCCGGATCAGACATCACCAGTCTGGCGGATCTGGATGGCAAAAAAGTTGGCCTGACATTGGGCGAAACCCATGAGGATTGGGCGCGCGCGAAAGGATATTCGATCAACACCTACAAAGGCTTGCCTGAGCTGCTGTTGGAGCTGGAAAATGGCCGTGTAGATGCGATCGTGAACGATTCCATCGCCGCCATTCTGGCGATGACTGCCAAGGGCCAGGAATTTGCGATGTTTGACGATCCGGACACCAAGCCCTTTGGCGCTGGCATCGCCATTCGTGAAGGCAACCCCGAACTGGCCGCAGCCATGCAGGCGGCGCTGGATTCCATGATGGAAGATGGCACCTATCTGGCGCTGGCCGAAAAGTGGATCGGCGCTGACATCCGCTAACCTCCCTGCCCCTTCCGCCCCTGTGCGGTGGGGGATTTTTGCAAGCGGTTTGACTGCTCCGCCCTCCTGCCCGACGATGGGGCAAACTCCGGGGCCAAGCTGGCGGTCAAAGCCGAACGTCAGGTCCGGGCTTTCATGTTCTTCTGCGCAGGATTTTCTTTGATGGCGAACAGGCAGGTCACTCTCTTATCAGGTCACTTTACAAAAGGAGGGCGGCATGGACTTTGAACTGATGCTGAAGGTCTATCCGTTCTTTCTTGAGGCGGCTTGGCTGACCATCCTATTGTCGGTGTTGACCGCCATATTGGGTCTGACTTGCGGGGCCCTTGGGGCCGCGGCGCGGTTGTCGCGGTTTCGCACATTACGGTTCATCGGCGCGGCTTATGTCAGTGTCATTCGCGGCACGCCCGCGCTGATCCAATTGTTCATTCTCTACTTTGGCGGGCCGCAGATCGGCATCCAACTGGATGCCTTCGAGGCCGGCGTGATTGGCCTTGGTGTCAACGCCGGGGCCTATATGACCGAAACCATTCGGGGTGCAATCATCACCATCGACAAGGGCCAGGGTGAAGCCGCGCGGACTTTGGGCCTCAGCCAATGGCAAGCGATGTACAAGGTCATTCTGCCGCAATCGGCACGCCTGATGATCCGCCCCCTGGGCGTCAACATCAATGCACTGATCAAGGCAACGGCGCTTGTCGCGGCGATCTCTGTGGTTGAGCTGACCTATACCGCGCAGCGCTATATCGGATCGACCTACAAGCCCTTTGAAATGTTCCTGCTGGCCGGGATTCTTTACATGATCATCATCTACGTGGCTGGCCGGGGCATTGCCTGGCTGGACCGCAAAGCACAGATCACCTGATCAGGAAAGGACGCACAGATGGGTCTCGATTTCTCTATTGTTCCCAAATACATGGATGTGATCCTTCTGGGCTGTGCCTGGACCATAGGGATCACTGTTGCCGCCGCCTTGCTCAGCTTCTTCGGCGGGATCGTTTTTGCGGTGATCGCGCTTTACGGGCCTTGGCTTTTGCGGCAGCCGTTCCGCCTTTTTGCGTGGCTCTTCATGGGCACGCCGCTGCTGTTGCAACTGTTCTTGATCTACTTCGGCCTGGTGCAGATCGGTATCGACCTGCCCGCATTTGTTGCCGGTATCATCGGCCTTGGCCTGCACTTTGCCGTCTATAACTCCGAACTGATCCAGACCGCGATCCTAGCGGTGGACAAGGGTCAAATGGAAGCGGCCCGCACATTGGGTCTCAGCCGCGGCGAGGCGCTGCGCAAGGTGGTGATCCCGCAAGCGGTACGGGCCGTGCTGCCGCCGATTGGCAACAACATGATCGCCCTGCTGAAGGACAGCGCATTGGTTTCGGTTATCGGGGTGAGTGAGCTGACCTTGTCGGCCCAGCGCGTCATCGGCAAGACCTACCGCCCCTTCGAATTCTATCTGCTGGCGGCGGCCTGTTACTACGTCATCAATCTCGGAATGGAATGGGTGCAGCGCCGGATTGAGCGCCGCATCTCCATCTCACGCTGATCTCAAGGGGCCAGACATGACCGACACATCCGACTTCGTCAGAATTGAACACGCACAGAAATCCTTTGGCAAACTTGAGGTGCTCAAAGACATCAGCCTGACCGTGGAACGCGGCCAGATTGTTGCCATCATTGGCCCGTCGGGATCGGGCAAATCAACCCTGCTGCGGGCGATCAATGATCTTGATGCGCTGACCGGCGGTGAGATCTGGCTGGACGGGGTGCAGGTCAACAAGACCCTGCCCCACCGCCAATATGAGAAACACATCAACGAGATGCGCCAACAGATTGGCATGGTGTTCCAGCATTTCAACCTGTTCCCGCATTTGACGGTGCGCGAAAATGTCACCATGGCGCCGATGTTGCTCAAGGATCTGTCCAAGGCTGAGGCGAACAAGCTGGCCGAAGAACAGCTTGACCATGTCGGGATGCTTGAACGGATTGAGTATTACCCCTCGCAATTGTCCGGCGGCCAGAAACAGCGGGTTGCGATCGCCCGCGCCTTGGCGATGAAGCCCAAGTTGATGCTGTTTGATGAAGCCACATCCGCCCTTGATCCTGAATTGGTGGATGAGGTGAATCAAGTGATGAAGAAGCTGGCCGAGGATCACATGACCATGATCATCGTCACCCACGAGATGGATTTTGCCGCGGCGGTTTGTGATCGGGTTCTGTTTATGGATCAAGGCGTTGTGGTTGAAGAGGGTCCGCCCGAGGTTGTGTTCAAGAACCCTGTCAAAGACCGCACCCGCGAATTTCTGCGCAAACACATCGAAGGTGCCAAGTGACCGACGCGCCCTCCTATCTGTTCTACCAATCGCGCAACCCGCGCCCGTTTTTGGATCGGGGCGAAGGCATCTATCTGTTTGATGAGGCAGGCAAACGCTACATCGACGGCTCTTCTGGTGCGATGGTGTCGAACATTGGCCATTCCAACCCACGTGTGCTGGCCAAGATCAAGGTCCAGATGGACAAGGCCACCTTTGGGTATCGCCTGCATTTCCGCACTCACCCGTCTGAGGATCTGGCGGCCAAGACGGTCGCCATGACGCCCGAAGGGCTGGACAGGGTGTTCTTTGTCTCTGGCGGGTCGGAGGCCGTGGAAAGCGCACTCAAGCTGGCCCGGCAATATGCGCTGACACAAGGGCAAGGCAGCCGCAGCAAGGTCATCTCACGGTTTCCATCCTATCATGGGTGTACGTTGGGGGCGCTTGATCTGACCGGCTATGATCCGCTGCGTGCGCCTTTTGACCCGATGATGAAAGGGATGCCAAGCATTCCCGCGCCTGCCACTTACCTGGACCGTGACAACCTCAGCGAAGAGGCACGGGGCCTGAAGTACGCGGAAATGCTGCGCGACAAGATCATCGAGGAAGGCCCTGAAACAGTTCTGGCGTTCTTGATGGAGCCGGTCGGCGGGGCCTCGACCGGCGCTTTGGTTGCGCCCGACAGTTACTATGGCCGCATCCGTGAAATTTGCGACGAATTTGACGTGTTGCTGATTTACGACGAGGTCATGACAGGCGCGGGACGCACCGGCAAATTCCTTGCTGCCGAACATTGGGGCATCACGCCGGATATCGTGGCCATGTCCAAGGGGTTTGGCGCGGGCTATGCGCCCTTGGGCGCGATTGTCGCCGGGGCGCGGCTGGTCGAACCGGTGCTGGATGCGGGCGGGTTTTTGCATGGGTTCACCTATGCAGGCAATCCTTTGGCCTGTTCGGCGGGGCTGGCCGTGCTGGAAGAAATGGAAGACCAAGGTCTGATCGAAAACGCCGCAAAAATGGGCGAGGTGCTGATGGCACGGCTGTGCGGGTTGATGGAGGGTTATCCGTTCATCGGGGACGTGCGCGGCAAGGGGCTTTTGACCGCGTTTGAATTTGTCAGCGACCGTGAAAGCATGGAGCCTTTGCCGCCCGCCCTTGAGGCGCATGCTCGGCTGGTTGAACTGGCCTATGAGCGCGGTTTGATCATCTATTCGCGCCGCACACGTGGCGGCACGGCGGGCGATCATTTTCTGCTGGCCCCACCCTTGATCATCACCGAAGCCCAGATTGACGAGATGATGACGATCCTTTGCGCGGCGCTGGATGCTTTCGCGGCTGAAACCGGACTGCACGTCGAGGGCGCGCAATGAAGCTGCGCGACAAACGATGTGACATCGCGGCAGCGGTGGGCCGGATCAAGGATGGCGATACGGTTATGATCGGCGGGTTTGGCGTGCCCGGCACGCCTTTCACGCTGATCCAGGCACTTGTCCAACAAGACGCTCGCAATCTGACCGTGATCAAGAATGACGCCAATGAACCAGGCATGGGCGTTGATCATCTGCTGCGCAGCGGACAGGTGGCGCGGCTGATCACCACCCATCTGGGGCTGAACAGCCACGCCATTGGATTGATGAACTCCGGCGCGATAGACGTTGAATTCAATCCCCAAGGCATCTTGGCAGAGCGCATTCGTGCTGGCGGCAGCGGCCTTGGCGGGGTGCTAAGCGATATTGGCATCGGAACCGAACTGGCCGAAGGCAAACAGGTGGTCAAGATGCAGGGAACAACCTATCTGGTTGAGCCTGCCTTGCGGGCCGATGTGGCCCTGATCCACGCGGATCGCGCCGATACTTTTGGCAATCTGACCTATGCTGCCACAGCGCAGAACTTCAGCCCGCTGATGGCGATGGCCGCGGCTTGTGTCATCGTTGAGGCCGAGACTGTTGTCCTTCCCGGGGAAATTGCAGCCAACGCGGTGCAAACTGCGGGCGTTTTTGTCGATCACGTCACACAGTTGGAAAACTTGTCCGAGGAATATGCCGTTGTCCGACGCTAGAACCCGCATGATCGCCCGCGCCGCCCGCGAGATTGCACCGGGGATGGTGGTCAATCTGGGGATTGGTATGCCCACCCAAGTGGTCAATCATCTGGCCGCTGACTATCCTGTTTGTCTGCATACGGAAAACGGCATGACCGGAGTTGGACCAGTGCTGCCACCCGAACAGGCAGACCGCAATTTGATTGACGCAGGGGGGGCCTATGTCTCCACCGTGGCGGGATCGGCGTTTTTTGACAGCGCGACCAGCTTTGCCATGGTCCGGTCCGGGCGTTTGGACCTGACGATGCTGGGTGCCTTTGAGGTGGCGGCCAATGGCGATCTGGCAAACTGGAAGATACCGGGCAAGTTTTCACCCGGTGTTGGCGGCGGGGTCGAATTGGCGCAAAAGGCACGGCGGGTGGTTGTGTTGACGACCCATTTGGACCGCGCCGGGCGATCCAAGCTAAAGGCAAAATGCGCCCTTCCGATCACCGCGCAGGCCTGCGTGGCGCGGATTTTCACCGACATGGCAGTGATTGATGTCACCCCTGATGGCTTTGCACTGGTCGAGGTCGCCCAAGGGGTCAGCCCTGCTGAGATTTGCGCCGCCACCGATGCGCCCTTGACCATTCCACAATCGCCCCTGCCCAGTTTTTAAGGAGCCAGATCATGCAATCAGACTTACAATCGCGCCTGTTTGATGCCGTAGATGCGGCCTTTGATCAGCAAGTTGCGTTCCTGTCTGACTTGACCGCTTTTCCCTCGACCAGAGGCAAAGAACAGGCCGCGCAGGATTTCATGGCCAGCGCCCTGACCGCACGGGGTTATAAGCTGGACCGCTGGCAGATCGACGTGGCGGAGATCCAGCATCTTCCGGGGTTTTCGCCAGTGCTTGGGCCTTACGAGGACGCGGTTAATGTGGTCGGCACCCGCCAGTCAAAGACCAAAACCGGGCGATCTCTGATCCTGAACGGGCATATCGATGTGGTGCCGGAGGGGCCGCTGGATATGTGGGACAGCCCGCCCTATGAGCCGCGCGTTGAAGGCGGATGGCTTTATGGGCGCGGCGGCGGTGATATGAAGGCAGGACTGGCGTCGAACCTCTTTGCAATGGACGCTTTGGCCGCCTGCGGATTGGCCCCTGCGGCAGATGTTTTTTATCAATCCGTGGTCGAGGAGGAATGCACAGGCAATGGCGCTTTGGCCTGCCTTGCGCGGGGGTACAAAGCCGATGCCGCGCTGATCCCGGAACCGTTCTCGGAAAAGCTGGTCACCGCGCAATTGGGCGTTTTGTGGTTTCAGGTGCATCTCAAGGGCCGCCCGACCCATGTGGCCTATGCAGGCAGCGGGGCCAATGCGATTGAGGCCGCCATACCCTTGATCAAGGCCTTACACGAGATGGAACATCGCTGGAATGCCGCCGAAAACCGCCCTGATGATTATGCTCATATGGAACATGCGCTGAACCTGAATGTTGCCAAGATCAAGGGCGGCGACTGGACCAGCTCTGTGCCCGCCTGGGCGGTCTTTGATGTGCGCATGGCGATCTTTCCGGGCCAATCCATTGAGGCCGCCAAAACCGAGATCGAAGAGGTCATTCTGGACGCGGCGCGGGAAAACGACTTTTTGCGGAATTCCCTGCCCGAGATCGTCTATCACGGGTTTGAAGCAGAGGGTTACGCGCTGTCGCAAGACAGTTCAGACCGCGCCAGATCTGCCATTGATGCGCTGGGGGATGCCCATCAGGCCGCCACCGGTGCGGACCTCAAAAAGGCGGCGATCACGGCAACAACAGATGCCCGGTTCTTCGGGCTTTACGCTGATACACCGGCGCTGGTCTATGGGCCGAGGGCCGAAGCGATCCATGGGTTTAACGAACGCGTCGAGCTGGAAAGTATGCGGCGCGTGACCAAAGCCACCGCATCTTTCATCGCCCGCTGGTGCGGCACCGAAGAGATTTGAGGACCGGCGCGATGGCCCATTCTTGCCAGAGAACTCATCCAACGCATAACGAACGCGGATCATTTGGGCGGCTTGTTTCGTGACCCACCGCCGCGATCTTTGCCGCAGTTCTTGGTGCGACATCTACCAAAGCCGCATTTCCAAAAATCTAGAACTGGCCTGCAATATGTTGCCCAGCCGGTCCAAGTTTTGCGCCGTTCTGAAAGCAGATGCATACGGTCACGGGATCAAGCAGGTTGTGCCATTGGTCACGGCGCAAGGCATCACCTGCATCGGGATCACATCCAACGCTGAGGCCCGCGCCGTGCGCGAGGCAGGCTTTACCGGCGACCTCATCCGCCTGCGCGCGGCGACTTTGGCCGAGATGGGCAGTGCCGCATCTGACCACGTTCAAGAACAGATCGGATCGCTTGACGCGGCACGGCATTATCGCAGCCTTTTGGATGGGGGCCATGATCTTGAGAGGGCTCATCTGGCCCTCGACGCGGAAGGCATGTCACGAGACGGGTTAGATTTGTCGACCGATGCCGGCAAGGCGGCATGCATGGAAATACTGGCCCTGCTTGGCGGGCATGTCACCGGGATCTGCACGCATTTTTCGTCGAATGAACCCGCGCATTTGCAGCAAAACTCTGCCGTTTTCCAACACCAGGTCGGCTGGGTCTTGGACAACAGCGATCTGCAACGCTCAGACCTGATTGTGCATGCGGGCAGTTCATTGACCCTGGTTTCGGATGTCCCGATTGACACGGACATGTACCGCTGCGGTGCGATTATTTATGGAATTTTGAAACCCGAACTCGGCTTTGTCCCCACGATGGAATTGAAGGCCCACGTTGTTGGCCTCGGGGCCTACCCTCAAGGTGCGACCGTTGGCTATGACCGCGCCAATCATCTGGACCGGGACAGCCGGCTGGCCTGTATTTCCATTGGCTATGCCAACGGCTTTTACCGCCACGCGCACAACCGCAGTGCCGTGATCATCAAAGGTCAGGTCGTACCAGTCCTAGGCAAAATGTCGATGAACACCATTGTGGCCGATGTGACCAAGATCAGCGGTGTGCAGGTTGGCGATGTTGTAACGGTGTTTGGCGGCACTGGCGCAGGTGTGATCGAGAAGGCGCAGGCAGAGGCGCAGTTTGGCACTATCATGGCCGATCTCTACTCTGACTGGGGCCTGCGCAACCACCGCGTTTATCGCTAGTCGTCAGTCGTTTAGATCATGCAGCAGACGGCTGTGTTTGCGGGTCTCTTCGATCAACTGGCCAAAGGTATTTACGCCCCTGCCCTCTAACAGCGGCAGCAGCTTGACCAAGGCCGCACCAGTTGCATGGGCGTCACCATAAGCGGTGTGTCGCAGCTCTGCCGGGATTGTAATGGCAAGGCGATCGCATAATGCATCCAGCGAATGCTCTTCGGTCACGCCAAAGATCACCGCAGACAACAGCACCGTATCCAACACAGGATGGTTCCACTCCACCCCCATCTCGGCTTCGGATTTGCGCAGGAGCCCGATGTCGAAGGGTGCGTTATGGGCAACCAGAATGGCGTCGCGGGCGAAATGGTGAAAGGCACGCCCGGCCGTGGCAATGTCGGGCGCATCTGTGACATCATCATCCGAAATTCCGTGCACCAGCGTTGAGCCGGGCGGTATTGTGCGACCGGGATGCACAAAGCTGCTGAACGCCTCACCGTCGATGATCTGTCCGTTCAGGATGCGCACGCCGCCGATCTGGATGATCGCGTCATTTTCAACCGAAAGGCCGGTGGTTTCGGTGTCGAAAGGCACAAAACACAAATCCCGCAGCGGGGTGTCCCTGATCTCTTTGGTTTCGGCGACATTCATCAGCTCAAAGTCAAACACCAAGGGCCGCGCCTTGAGAAGCTGGCTGGCGATGGCTTGCACATCGATGAGGATCATATGACCGCCATCGCCCAAAGACTTCACCTGCGCGTCAAAGACACGCTCGGCTTTTTTGTCACCCAGTTTGAAGGGCACCTCCGAGATGTCCGGCGATAGTTGGGCAATCGCATCGGTAAGCGTGGTGAGATCAAAATAATCCGACAAAGGCGCTTTGAGGCGCGGCGGCGCTATTTGCGACAGAACATCGGCTGCCTGACCGTCATAAAGGACAATCTCATGGGCCGGGTTCAGCAGGATCGTTGCTATCGGAATTTCCGTGAGCAGCGCCGTCAGGCGTTCGCTTTCGGATTTCAAACGCTGGGTTTCATGGGCAACCTGCGTAGCGGTGTCCATCATCGACGCGTTCAGAGTGCGCGACAACGCCCCCGCTGCCGGGGCCAGATCGCCCAAATACCGTGCGGCGTCTGTATCGACCGGCCCATCAATCCCCGAATGTGCCCGCAGCCGCAGATCGGCGGACAATTTGTTGATCGGCTTGGCAACGTTTTCGTCAAACAGCAGCCAGACCGCCACCGCAAGACCGGTGTTGAGGAAGGCAAACATGATAAAGGACGTGATGAAGGGCGCCGTGGGCAAGGCGGTTTCGGCCCGCGACCAGCCAAACCAAAGCGCCCCGCCCGCCAGCGCCGCACCTCCCGCCGCCAACAGGCAGAAAAACAGGAAGATGCGCAAACGCAGGGACAGGCGGGTGAACATGTCAGCCCTCGCAGACCAGTTTCAGGATTGGATCATCGGCTGGCACTGCGTGCCAATCGGCATCGGCGACCGCGCCATCCGCGCCAAAGACCGCCCCGTCGATGAGCAATGCGGACCGCGATGCCGCACAATCAAACAGCATCGGCGCCTGACTGATCGGCGACCAGCGGCCAAAGAAATAGATATCGGCAAGCCGTTGGTCCGGCAGATTTTCATTGCGGCGCGCCGTGCCGGTATCGACAGCCGAAAACCGCTTGGTATAGGGCCAGACCTTGGTCCATGGCCGCAGCCAGCCCTGTTCCTCGACCTTGAGCGCGATTTCGACACCTTCGGGCAGGCGTTCGGCGGTACGGTCGAACCATGTGTATTCGTTCGAGATGGTCATGCCGATCATACCTGCCCCTGCGGCGATGGGCATGATCCACTTGGGCAAACGCCGCCCTGTGATGATGTTCAGCGCCATCACAAGACCGGCGCAGGCAATCCCGGCAAAAACCGTGGCTATCAATTCTACAAACATGACGTCATCCTATCGCACCTTTGCCGGATCCCACGGCCGATTGCATTGTTTTGACCACCACAAAGGCATCGCGCAAATGGCTGCGCTCAAAATCAGACAGTTGAGATGGATCGAGGTAATTGCCCGGCTTTTCCCCTGCCTTGATCTGCGCCGCCTGATGTTCAAGCCGTGTCACGGCGATCAGGTCGTAGGCGTCCAGCAGATCCGCGCCGCCGGAACTCGACAGCACGCCAGCAGCCATCGCAGCCTCAAGACGGGCGCGGGTGTTGACCTGCGTCAGACGCCCTTGCAAGGTGTAGATCCGGCCCAGATCCACCACCGGCACCACGCCCGCATGTTTGAGATCAAGCTGGTTACGATGTTCCCCTGACCGGATGGTCGCCAGCCCGCGCAACAACCCCAAAGGCGGCTGATGCTTGAGCGAGTTTGAGATCATATGCGCCGTGAAGATCGAATTTTTCGACGCCTGCTTGAGAGTCTTTTTCTGTAGATCGGCAAACAGGGTTTGATCACCGCCGATGGGCCGCAAATCAAACATGACAGAGGCCAGCATCTGCGCCTCGGGGTCGGGCTTGGCGATCCAGCCTTTGAAATAGTCGCGCCAGACCTGCAATGGCTGACACCAACGCGGGTTGGTCGCCATCATATCGCCGGGGCAATAGAAATATCCGCAAGTGTCCAACCCGTCACTGACGTATTTGGCGAACGCCGCGAAATAGGGCATGTCGGCATCGGTGACATCATCAGACAGGATCAGGCAATTGTCCTGATCCGAAACACCGGTTTGTTCCTGCCGACCCTGTGATCCGCAAGCCAGCCACAAATAGGGCACCGGCGGTGTACCCAGCTCTGCCTCGGCCAGTGCCAGCAACCGGCGGGTGGCGGTGTCGGCGATATCGGTGATCAGACGGGTGATAACCTCATGGCGATTTCCGGCCTCCACCAGTTGCACCAGCAGTTGCGGGATCTCGGCCGTGGCGCGGGCCATCGTGGCCGCCTCATCCGCCTTGGCCACACGGCCCACCAGATCCGCCGAGGACATGGCTTGGGCGCGGGTCAGATCGGTTTGCGTAACGATGCCCAGAAGGTCAGCACCGTCCACGATGGGGATATGGCCAATGCCGCGCTCGACCATCAGGTGCAGAACATCCGTGACCAGCGCCTTGGGCCCAAGGGTCAGTTGGGTACGGGTCATCACATCACGAATGGGGCCATTGATATCAGCGCCCTGCGCCACGACGCGGCCCGTCATGTCACGGACGGTCACGATCCCCTCAAGCCCGTCCGGGCCAGTAACGCAGATCGACGAAATATGCGCCTCATGCATCATCGCGGCGGCCTCGCGAATGGTGGTCTGCGGCGTGCAGGTCACCGGATTGCGGGTCATCAACTGATCTACCGGCAAGGTGGTCAGGTCTTTGCGGTCGGCCCTTGTTGGGCGGCGGCGATCAAAGAACCGTGCAACAGCAGGCTGGCCCTCGATAAGTTCAAAAAGGGTGGCGGCGGGCATGACGATCATCCGCGATTGCGCCGTGACCGTGGCGGTACGGCTGGCGGCATCGCCGCGCAGCAAGGCGCGTTCGCCAAAGGAGTTGCGCGGACCAAGGATCGACAATTGCACGCCGGTCTCGTCGGTGATCTCCACCTCGCCCTCGGCGATGATAAACAGATCCGCAACAGTGTCCCCTACGGCAAAGGCCAAAGCTCCCGGCGCAAAATCACGCGCCTCGCAGACGGCTCCCAGCGCGTTCAGGTCGCCTTCGGACAGGCTGTCATAGGGATGAACCGAGGCAAGAAACTGGATCAGGTTGGCCGGAAGGGGCATATCGCTTGCCTTTGTAAATGCGTTGTCCTGCCCACAGTGACGCGGGCAGGACGGAATTGAAATGCGAGACACCGCCGCAGGTTTGCAGCGGTGTCAGGCGTTTGTTTAGTGGTCTTCGATCGCGCCGCCCGCACCGCGGGGGATACGCACGCTTTGGACCAGATCCTTGATCTCTTGCGGGGTCTCTTTGGTCATGCCTGTTACGATATAGGCAACCGCAAAGTTGACCGCCGCACCAATCGCACCAAAGGAGGTGGATTTGATCGGGCCAAGCAGAGGATCTGCATCGGTGAAGGAGTTGGTGTCAGGAATAAAGAACCAACCCTTGTGCAGGAAGATGTAGACCAGCGTCACAACCAGACCGGCCAGCATACCAGCCACGGCGCCGGTGTTGTTGATGCGGGTGGAGAAGATTCCCATCATCAGCGCAGGGAAGATGGATGCTGCGGCGAGACCAAAGGCAAGCGCCACGGTTTGCGCCGCAAATCCCGGGGGGTTGAGGCCCAGCAGAACCGCCACCACAATCGCCGCCGCCATCGAGATACGCGCCGCCAAGAGTTCTGACTTCTCAGACATGTTCGGGGTCAACTGGCCCTTCAGCAGATCGTGAGACACCGCAGAGGAGATCGCCAGAAGCAGACCCGCCGCAGTAGACAGAGCCGCCGCAAGGCCGCCCGCGGCCACAAGACCGATCACCCAGCCCGGAAGGCTTGCGATTTCGGGGTTGGCCAGCACAAGGATGTCACGGTTGAAGTTGGTCAACTCGTTCCCGGTCCAGCCGTTGGCCTCGGCCTTGGCTTGCAGATCCGCGTTCTTGTCGTTGTAGTACTGGATCTTGCCGTCGCCGTTCTTGTCTTCCCAACCGAGAAGACCGGTTTTCTGCCACGTTTCCATCCAGGCGTATTGCGGATCATTTTCGATCTGCTCAACGCTGACCGCCGCGCCATCCGTGCCATTTGGCCACATCAGCTCAGAGATATTCAGACGCGCCATTGCACCAACAGCAGGGGCTGTGAGGTACAGCAAGGCAATGAACACCAGCGTCCAACCGGCGGACCAACGTGCGTCAGACACCTTTGGAACGGTGAAAAAGCGCATGATGACGTGCGGCAGACCCGCGGTACCGATCATCAAAGACAGGGTGAAGAGCACCATGTTGATCGTCGAGCCGTGAGCGGCTGTGTATTCAGCAAAGCCAAGATCGCGCACGATTTGGTCCAGCTTGGCCAACAATGGCTCACCCGTTGCGGCGTGATCACCAAACAGACCCAAAGCAGGGATCGGATTGCCCGTCAGTTGCAGTGAGATGAACACAGCCGGAATGGTATAGGCCATGATCAACACGCAGTATTGTGCAACCTGTGTGTAAGTCACGCCTTTCATGCCGCCAAACACCGCATAGGCAAACACCACACAAGAGCCAAGCAGCAGGCCAAGCGTTGCGTCGATTTCCAAGAAGCGGCCAAAGGCAATGCCCACGCCCTGCATCTGGCCGATCACGTAAGTGATAGAGGCCACCAGCAGACAAATCACCGCCACCATGCGTGCGGTCTTGGAATAGAACCGGTCGCCGATGAATTCAGAGACTGTGAACTTGCCAAACTTGCGCAGGTAAGGGGCAAGCAACAGCGCGAGCAGCACATAACCGCCCGTCCAACCCATCAAGAAGGAGGAGTTGTCATAGCCGGTAAAGGCAATCAAACCCGCCATTGAGATGAAGGAGGCCGCAGACATCCAGTCCGCCGCCGTGGCCATACCGTTGGTGACAGGGTGGACACCCCGGCCAGCCGCATAAAATTCAGACGTGGACCCGGCACGGGCCCAAATCGCGATGCCGATATAAAGCGCAAAGGACGCGCCAACAAACAGCAGGTTAAGTGTAAACTGATCCATGGTGATTATTCCTCGTCCACGCCATGCTCACGGTCGAGCTTGTTCATCCGCCAGGCGTAAAAGAAGATCAAAATCAAGAAGATGATGATCGACCCTTGCTGTGCGAACCAAAAACCAAGGTCGGTGCCGCCCACGGCGATGCCCGACAATGCCGGGCGCAGGATGATCCCGAACCCGAATGAAACCAGCGCCCAGATGGCGAGACTGATCAGGATCAGACGCACATTGGCACTCCAGTATGCGTTGTTGCTTTCGTCTTGTTGGGACATGTGTTTGAGCCCTCCTTCGTTTGCTTTCGCAAGGCCCGGTTGGCGGGCCTTGGGTCCAAGCGTTATGCCGTGGCTTGCGACACAACGGCGTTGAGTTCGGCGGCAATATCGTCAATTGCGCCCATCGCAGGGACAGCACGAAGCGCCCCTTTGGTTTGGTAATAATCAATCAGCGGTGCGGTCTGCGCGTGATAGGCCTCAAGCCGCTGTGCCACGGTTTCGGCGTTGTCATCGGCCCGGCGTTTCATGTCTGTGGAACCGCAGTTGTCACAGATGCCTGCCTTGGCAGTGGGTTTGAAACTGTCGTGATACCCTTCACCGCATGCGCCGCAGGTGAACCGCCCCGAAATCCGCTCCACCATCGCGGCGTCTTCGACCTCAAGGCTGATTGCAGCGTTGATCCGCTGACCCGTGCCAGCAAGCAGGGCATCCAGCGCTTCGGCCTGAACCGTGGTACGCGGGAACCCGTCGAGGATGACGCCCTTGGCGCAATCGGGCTCTGCCAGACGGTCGCGCAGGATCGCGATCACGATGTTATCGCTGACCAGATCGCCCGCTTCCATCACGGCCTTGGCCTGTTTGCCCGCATCCGTGCCCGCCGCAACGGCGGCCCGCAGCAGATCACCCGTAGACAGTTGGATAAGCCCATGGGTCTCTTCGAGCATACGCGCCTGCGTGCCTTTGCCGGCTCCCGGAGGGCCGAGCAGAATGAGGACGGGTGCGACTGTCGGTGTACCTGCGCCGTCCATCACGAGGCGCTCCGGTTCATACGGTTGTTGATCAGATCATCCACAACGGACGGATCGGCAAGGGTTGAAGTATCACCCAATGCACCAAAGTCGTCTTCGGCAATCTTGCGCAGGATACGGCGCATGATCTTGCCTGAGCGGGTTTTGGGCAGGCCGGGGGCCCATTGGATCAGGTCCGGCTTGGCAATCGGGCCAATCTCGGTGCGTACCCAGACTTCCAGCTCTTTGCGCAGTTCGTCCGAAGGCTCTTCTCCGTTCATCAAGGTGACATAGGCGTAGATGCCCTGCCCTTTGACGTCATGGGGATAGCCGACCACCGCGCTTTCAGCGACTTTGGCGTGGGCGACCAATGCGCTTTCGACCTCTGCCGTGCCCATCCGGTGGCCAGACACGTTGATCACATCATCCACGCGGCCGGTGATCCAATAGTCGCCATCCTCGTCGCGGCGGCATCCGTCCCCTGAGAAATAGTAACCTTTGTAATCGCCAAAATAGGTTTTCTCGAACCGCTCATGATCCTGCCAAACGGTGCGCATCTGGCCCGGCCAACTGTCTTTCATGCACAGAACACCTTCGACACCATTGCCCTCGATCACCTCACCGCTGGTGGGTTCCAGCACGACCGGCTGCACGCCAAAGAACGGCTGTTGCGCGGCGCCGGGTTTGAGCTGAGTGGCGCCGGGCAGCGGGGTCAACATGTGACCGCCCGTTTCGGTCTGCCAGAAGGTATCGACGATGGGGCAATTGCCCTTGCCGACAACCTCATTGTACCAGTTCCATGCTTCGGGGTTGATCGGCTCCCCTACGGAGCCCAGGACGCGCAGATCGGACAGGTCATGCTTTTCCACCCATTCTGGTCCGGCGCCCATCAAGGCGCGGATTGCGGTTGGGGCTGTATAGAATTGATTGACCTTGTGTTTGGCGCAGACCTCCCAGAAGCGACCTGCATCGGGGAATGTGGGGACGCCTTCAAACATGATCGTGGTCGCGCCATTGGCCAACGGGCCATAGACGATGTAACTGTGGCCCGTGACCCAGCCAACATCAGCAGTGCACCAGAAAACATCGCCCTGATGATAGTCAAAAACGATTTCGTGGGTCATCGCAGCATAAACCAGATAGCCGCCTGACGAGTGCACAACGCCCTTGGGCTGACCGGTGGAGCCTGACGTATAGAGAATAAACAGCGGATCTTCGGCACCCATCTCGGCAGGGGCAAAGTCGTCAGAGGCCGCATTCATCAATGCATTGCAATCATGGTCGCGGTCGGTCCAGGTGGTCTGGCTGCCGGTGCGTTTGACCACCAGACATTTTACGTTGTCCTTGCAATGCAGCAGCGCAGTGTCGGTGTTGGATTTGAGCGGCGTTTCTCGACCACCTCGGGGGGCGTAATCCGCGGTGATGACAACTTTCGCGTCACAACCGTTGATACGCGCCCCCAAAGCGTCCGGGGAGAACCCTGCAAAAACAATGGAATGAATGGCCCCGATCCGGGCGCAGGCCAACATGGCGTAGGCGGCCTCTGGAATCATGGGAAGATAGATAACAACGCGGTCGCCTTTGGACACACCCAGATCCGTCAGGACATTGGCCATCTTGCAGACCGATGTATGCAGATCCTTGTAGGTGATGTGCAGGGCCGCTTCTTTGTTAGGATCGTCTGGCTCCCAGATGATTGCGGTCTGATCACCACGGGTTTCCAGATGACGATCGATGCAATTGGCGCTGACGTTTAGCGTGCCGTCCTCAAACCAGCGGATATCCACGTTGCCCGGAGCGAAGGAGGTGTTTTTGACGGTCTGGAACGGTTTGATCCAATCGATCCGTTTGCCTTCCCGCGCCCAAAAGGCATCTGGATCGTTCACCGACTCTGCATACATACGCGCATAATCCTGAGCGTTTACATGTGGCGGGCGGGATGTGTCTTGGGTTGCCGGCTGGCTTGCCTTGTTCAACAGATCTTCGGTTGTCATGGTATCCTCCTCGTGCTGCGCCGCCTGTCTCGCACTGAGAAACAGACAGCATCTGCTGTGGGAACATACTTAACTTTGTAAATAATCCGCGATTTCCGTTGGCTTTATTGCCACTTTCTGTAAATTTTTTTCGTTTTCGGAAAGTGCTTTGTAAAGATTTTCTCAAATCGCGAGAAACGGCAGAGTTTACTGACCTATAGTCAACTGCCTCTTAAATTGGGTCAGCGCTAACAGTATACAAACGTATACAGCAATATGGGCACAAGCCGTCAGATTGCGCTGCGACAAATCGTCAACAGGTGGTGGAATTGCCCCTGAATGAGGCGAATCGCACTGTGATTAGAGCGTTGAGAAAACTGTGAAGTCCGGCATCTCTTCAAGCCGCGATTTTTTGGTCCCTTCCGACACTCGATGACAAAGGCGCACTTGCGGCACGCATTGCACTGACGAGGAATTCCGCCTCACTGCATTTGAGCATCATCCTTGCACTCTGCGCAGTTGCCGTCATCGGAGCTTGTCCCACCGAAGGGAAAATGCGCGCAATCTCAGTGATTGATTGTTTTGGCAAGATACCAAGCGCAGTGTCACCAAGGAAAAAGCTTTCGGTTGCCTGGTTCTCTGCCAAGAGCACCTCGTGCTGACCAAGCAAGATGTGATAGTAGGTTACCTCGCGGGCGCTTTGGTGAAAGATATCGCGATGGTTGACCAGTGATTTTGCTGGCACCCAGACATCGGGTTGATCAAAATGCAAACTGGCCTGTGCAGAGCTGACCATCACACGGTGCTGCGGGGACAGGCAAAGCGGGCGTTCGTTGCTGAGAAAACCGGGGTTGATCACAACCGGTGCCGATGATCCGGCTGCAAGTACTGTTCGTTTACCAATCCACAAAATCTCTTGTGCGCTGTTATCAAGGGTTGTCACCTTGTCGCCCACCCGCAGCGTTTCCACCGGGAAGTTTCCGCGCGGTGTCAGAATGTTGGTGCCGCCGGTAAAGCAGACATAGCTAAAACTCTCGGAATCCTGATCACTGGTCCAGAAGGCATTGGGGCTGGATGGGCCTCCGCCATTGCTCCAATACCATTCTTCAAGATCAAAGTTTGGTGTCCAGACCATCTGGAACATTTCGCCGGTGTTGGAGTTGATCCCTTCAAACACAATCGCGCCCTGCCCCGGCTGCAAATAGTCAGAACGGATGACAGTGGCGTCCTCCATGTTACCGCCACCGTGACCTTCCCAACTGATATCGTAGGTCTCACCCGTTTCAAAATTGCGCGGATCATCATCGCCCTTGTTCGAGGTGATCGTCAGATTACTGGTCGAATTGGGCGGATGGTCAAAATAACTGCGATCCGATTGCACGTTCACATTTGACCCGCTCGCAGCGGCGAATTCGTGATTAGGCGGTGTGAATGTCATAATCATCGGCTCAATCCTTTCAGTGCATCCGGCCTCGCTGGACCGGTGGCGTTGCAAGGGTGATAAGCAGGCGCTTTGGCCATTTCGTGATGGAAATGGGGCAGGAATGGGAAAACTTCTTTGGCAGGACCGCAAATCGTTAGATATTTAGACAAAGGCAAACGTGCGAAAAGCAGATTTGAAAGGCTCATTGGCCAAAGAATGGTTTGGTGTTCGGGGGCGCATTGGCTAGCGTGATCAAATGACAGATGCCTTGCCCCCGTTTTATGCTTCCGTTCCGGTTCAGGATGATTTTGCCGCCCTGTCGGACACTGAAAACTACACCTCTCTGCCAGAGGATTGGTGGGTCGGCACATCAGACATCGTTGGATCAACGCAAGCCGCCGCCGCAGGAAAATATAAAACCGTCAACATGGTTGGGGCGGCCGTGATTTCTGCCCAGATCAACGCTCATGGCGGGGCGGCGTTTCCCTATATCTTTGGCGGCGACGGCGCGGGATTTGCCGTGCCGCCCGAATGGAAAGACCGCGCGGCGCAAGCCCTAGCCGCGGTTCAGGTCTGGGCAGCGGAAGAGTTTGAGATGTCCCTGCGGATCGGCATGGTGCGTATCTCGGAGGTGCGGGCCGCGGGCCATGATGTGCGCATAGCCCGGTTTGGTGCGGCGGCAGGTGTCGATTACGCAATGTTCGCTGGCGGCGGGTTGGCTTGGGCAGAGGCGCGTATGAAGGATGGCGCAAACGGCTTACCGCCCGCACCGGCAGGCACACAGCCTGATCTCACCGGATTGTCGTGCCGTTGGAGCCATATGCCAAGCCGCTATGGCGCGATCCTTTCGGTGGTGATCATGCCCGCCCGCACGGCAGAAGACCCCGCCTTTGCAAAGCTGGCCAATCAGGTTGTTACCTTGGCAAGCGGCCTAGACCGGTCCGGCCATCCCGGCGACACAAGGGGGCCCGGCGTAGACTGGCCGCCCGCCGGTGCGCAGCTGGAGGCCCATGCCCAACACGGGCAGGGATCGCTTGGCGCGGCGCGGCGCAAAGCGTTGTTTGAAAGCTTCGTTGCTTGGCTGCTGATCAAGACAGGTCTCAAGCTCGGCGGTTTCGACGCTCGCCGCTACCGCCGTGTCGTTGGACAAAACGCCGATTTCCGTAAATTCGAAGATGGCCTGAAGATGACCGTTGATTGCGACCCTGAAACAGAGGCCAATTTACGCGCGCTGCTGGATGAGGCTGCGGCGAAGGGTGTTGTCAGATATGGCATTCACGCCCAGTCAGAGGCGATGATGACCTGCATTGTGCCATCCATCATGACAGATGATCACGTGCATTTCGTCGATGGTGCCTCGGGCGGCTATACCGTCGCCGCGCAAGCCATCAAAGGATGACCGGCGCGGCGAACTGAAATGTATGGCAGGCGATCAGCCCTCAAATACCTTGGCGCCTTGCAGGCGGAACATGGCCGCGCGTCTGTGGCCCTCCATCTCTTCGGTCGCCGCTTGACGGCCCGCGGGCAGCGCCACGGTCTCGACACCCCGATCTTCGAGCCATTGGTGGGTACAGATTTTCACAAATGAGCCGACCCAAAGCCCGCCCGTATAGCGCCCTGCCCCCATTGTCGGCAGCGTATGATTGGTGCCGCAGCATTTGTCAGAATACACAACCGAGGCATTCTCACCGATAAACAGCGACCCGTAGTGGCGCAACTTCTGGCCTGTCGCCTTTGAATCGCGGGTGTGAACTTGCAAGTGTTCGGCTGCGATGATGTCGGAATAGGCGATCATCGCCTCTTCAGTTTCACAGACAACAATGGATCCGTAGTCGCGCCATGCGGGGGCGGCAACTGCGGCTGTGGACAGATGGGTCAGCTGGGCCTCGACTTCCTTCAATGTGGCCTGCGCCAGCGCCGCATCGGTGGTGATCAATCCCACACGCGTACGGACATCATGTTCGGCCTGCGCCAACAGATCTGCGGCCACCATCACCGGATTGGCGGTTTCGTCCGCCACGATGAAAATTTCGCTTGGGCCAGCCAACTGATCGATGCCAACCGGGCCAAACACCTGCCGTTTGGCCTCATTCACGAAGGCATTACCGGGGCCGACGATCTTGTCCACCGAAGGAACGGTCTGCGTGCCAAAGGCCATAGCCGCGATGGCCTGCGCCCCGCCGATGCGAAAAATTCGGTCAGCGCCTGACAGATGGCACCCGGCGATCATCGCGGGATGGGCGTTGGGCGGCAGGCAGGCTATCACCTCATCACAGCCCGCCACCTTGGCCGGAACAAGGCTCATGATCGGCGCTGACAACAGCGGGAACCGCCCGCCGGGCACATAGCAGCCGACCCGTTCAATCGGGATGACGCGGTGCCCTAGATGAATACCGGGATGCAGTTCGACCTCAAGCGGCAGGATCGTGTCCATCTGTGCCTGCGCAAACCGCCGGACATTGTCGATGGCAAATTCGGTATCGGCGCGGGTTTGTGGATCCAGTTGTGCCAGCGCCGCTTCGCGGTCTTTGGCACTGACTTCAAACGCCTCAAGGTCAGAGCCGTCAAACTTGCTGGCATATCTAGCCACCGCTGCGTCCCCATCTTTGCGGACGTCGTCGAGGACCGTTTTGACCAGACTTTCGATTTCCGCAGTGTCTTTTTCAGCGCTGCGTTCTGGCGTTTTTACAAATGTCAGCTGGGCGTTCAGGGCGTCGTCGATATGGATCATGGGATTCGCTCTTTGGTATGAGGGCATTCACCCCGGATCATCTTCGGTTGCTGTGCACCAATCAATTGACTTGTAATCCTTGGTCAATATTCTGAACACAGCAGGGAGATCTTGATGGCCAAAGTAGGAAAACGCGTCGCCACGTTACGGCAACGGCGGATGCTCACGGTGAGGGAGCTAGCGGCGCGATCTGGCATTGCACACTCCACTATATCTTTGATTGAACGTGATAAAGTCAGCCCATCCGTTGACACCTTGGCCGCAATTGTCGATGCATTGGGCGCAACACTGACGGCATTTTTTGGCATTGAAGGTGTGCAGGAGGACATTCATCCCTTTTATAACGAGGCGGATTTGGTCGAAATAGGCTCCACCGAGCAGATTTCTTACCGGATGGTCGGGATGAACTTTTCCGAGCGGCAGATGCTGTTGATGATGGAAACCTATCAGCCCGGGGCGGTATCGACCGAAGCGTTGAGCCACAAAGCCCAAGAAGGCGGGTTTGTTTTACAAGGTTCGGTGCGGGTCTGCGTGGGCGACGAGGTGCGGGAGCTCAAAGCCGGGGATGGGTATTACTTCGACAGCCGCATCCCGCATTCTTTCGAAAACCTGTCAGAGGGCGAAAGCAAGATCGTCAGCGCGGTCACTCCGCCAAATTACTGAGCCTCTGCTGCCGCTATGTCCGCCGCGCGAAAGTCAGGTTTTTGGCAACTGTGATCGGTAGCGCGTTCGAACATCTGTGCCACCTGCAACACCTTCATATCATCATGCCGCGCCCCGACGATCTGGAGACCTAGGGGCATGCCATCCTGCAACCCCACCGGAATAGAAATGGCGGGTTGACCGCTCATGTTAAACGGGATGGTTCGCATCGGGGTCCATGTCGCTTTACCATCTTCAAAGCTGTCGAACCGCTCTGCGGGACACAAGGTGGTCGGCAGGATCAACACGTCAAACTTTGCCATCGCTGCTTCGGCTTGCTGGGCAAAGTCCTGCGCCACGGCCTGTCCCTTCGCGTAGGTCTGATCATCCACGCCACGCCCGGCCTGCATCGTATCCAGCAGCAAGTGACCGACCTGATCAGGGGTGCGCGCAATCTCCGGCCAGTGATTGCGCACTTGTTCATACAGCAACACCTCACAGGCCGCGTCCTCTAGCGGAGTATAATCGGGCAAGTCCACGAGCGTCACTGGCGCCCCGATCAAGCTGAGATCGGAGGCGGCTTTGTCATAAGCTTGCACGGTCTGGGCATCACACCAATTGCGGACAAAACCCACACGCAGCTTTTCCGATTGCCCCTCTGGCGCTGGCATTCCGGCCATTGCCGTCATTGCAAATGCCGCATCTTCCGCAGTCTGTGTGAGCAGGCCAATGTGATCCAACGTTTGCGACAGCGGCATGACGCCCTCCATCGGGAACCTGTCAAAGGTTGGTTTGAACCCAACCACACCGCAAAAGGCCGCCGGGCTGCGCACAGACCCGCCCGTATCAGTGCCAAGCGCCAAGGGCGCCATGCCGCCCGCCACGGCCGCTGCCGATCCGGACGACGATCCGCCCGTGATATGATCCGCATTCCATGGGTTGCGTGGCTGCGCATAAAGGCTGCTTGGGTCCGGCCCTACAGTGGCCATTTCATAGGTGGCAACCACACCCAAAAGCACAGCGCCCTGTTCGCGAAGGTTCTTGACCACAGCCGCATCCTGCGCCGCAACCCGGTGCTGCCAAAGGGACGACCCCCAGCGCACAGGCCATCCCGCCACGTCGATCACATCTTTGATGGCAACAGGAATGCCTTGCAGCGGGCCATTGTCTCGACCACCTGCAAAAGCAACATCCGCCGCCGCCGCCGCGGCAAGCGCACCGTCCCGATCAACGTGGACAAAGGCGCTGATCTGCGGATCGCGATCGGCGATGCGGGTGAGAAACGCGCGAACAAGCGCCACCGAGGAAAGCTGCCCCGCCCGCAACGCCGCCGCCATTTGTGCCAGGGTCAGATCGGCGGGGTTGCCATCGGTGCTTTCGGGAATGGCCTGCATTTTGGACATGTTACCCCTGCCAGGTTGCACCCGCCGCATCATCTGTGGCGATGATGTGATACAGCGCTGCCTCGCCTGTCATGGAAGGCACCGCCCGGTGCATCAGCCCTTCTGGCACCGACATCGTATCGCCCGGTGCCAGCGTGGCAGAGCCGCCCTCATAGTCGACGCGCCAGTGGCCTTTGACCGGCATCAAAACCGAGGGCCGGTCATGTTTGTGCATCTCTGCTGACGCACAGGCACGGGTGATGAAATCAATCTCAAAACCGGGTTTGTCCCGAATGATGCCGTTTTCGCCAATCACCTTGACCGGTGCATCCTCCGCCAGCGCGACCATATCCAGATAGCGGCGCACATAGCCGCCGATCACCTGCATGGCGCTGGGGCAATCGACCTTGTCCAGCTCGGCCTGGGTCAACAGCGGCATCGGGGATACGCCATCCGGCAGGGTTTCGCCTTTCTTGCTGTCATACAGCTTGCCATTCTCGCCAAGGATCAGCCCATGCGCTTTGGCGTCTTCGATCACATGCGGGGCCCAGATCACGCCGCCGCCGGCATCATCACCGCCCAGAACTGCCATGATCATCCCATAGTCGGTGCCGATGTTTTCGAAACCGCGAAAGATGTTGGTGGGGATGTTAAAGATGTCGCCCTCTTCAAGAATGACCTCGCCCGCATCGCCATGTTCACCCCAGAAAAACCGCCAGCGACCGCTTAGGATAAAAAACACCTCAGCGGTGCGGTGGTTGTGCATGGAGTTCCGGCACTTGGGCGGCTGGCCTGCCGCGCCGATGTTGAACCCGTGCGGGATGCCGATGTGCACGTGCTGATCGGGGCTTTCGCTGACACCGCCGCCGATAATCGTAAAGTTTTCCTTTTGGTCGCTACCGGGGGTATGGGCGTCAATGAACGCGGTCCGGCAAGGGCGCAAATCACCATAGCGCACGATGCGGCTTTCGATCTCTTGAGGTGTCATCTTGTTGTCCTTTTCCTTTTGCGCACGCCTTGAGCGCGTCTTGTAGTCTTTTGAGGCTTTGTTCAGCCTTGCCTTTGGCTGGGTCCGCCTGTTGATCCGCGCACGATCAGTTCGCCCTCAAGGCGCAGCTTGCGCGCCGGGATGTCGGCGTTGTCAATCTGCGCCAGCAAGACATCCACGGTCTGCGCCACCATCCGATTGATGGGCTGGCGGTAACTGGTCAAATCATAGGCTGGCCACGCCGCAATCGGCACGTCGTCAAACCCGGCGACCAACAGGTCTTCGGGGATGCGCATCCCGATCTTGTGGCGCACCGCATCGACAAAGGCGAAGGCCATGTGATCGTTGCAAACAAAGACCGCGTCCGGCCGATCACGGCCAGCACAAAACTCCAACGCGGCGGTGCGGGCCAAGGGATATTCAAACCCGCCCACCTCGCGCATGGCAAGGGAAAGCCCCGCCTCTTCCAACCCCTGCAAAAACCCTTTTTCACGGTCGATCTGTGTCGAGGCCCCTTCAAAGCCGGCAACATAACCTACCCGCTGTGCGCCCTGTTCGGCAAAGTGCCGTGCGATGGCCCGTCCGCCTTCGATATTGTCGGTGGTGACCGCGCTCATCCGCGCATCATCTTGATCGCGGTTAAACAGAACCACCGGAATGCCGTGGTCTTCACATTTGCTGGCAAGGCTCGAAGACATGGAGACCGAAGCCAGCACGATCCCATCAACCTGATAGTCAAGCAGTTGGCGCATCACATCATCGGTGTCACCGATCGTGGGTGTCGCCATAAAGACCAGCGCATGATAGCCCTGTTCCTGCAAGGCAACGGCCAGCCGTTCGATGGCTTCGGGATAGAACTGGTTGTCCAGATACGCCACGACAAGCCCGATGATCTGGCTGCGGCCTGTGGTCATGGCGCGGGCCAGAACATTGGGACTATAGCCAAGGCTTTCGGCGGCCCGCATCACCTTTTCACGGGTCTTGTCCGACACGCTGCCGCCGGGGGTAAAAACCCGGCTGACCGCCGATTGACTGACCCCCGCCTTGTGGGCCACCTGCATGGACGTCACTCTGGATTTGTTCACTTTCCCCACCTTGCGCGGCCGCCTTGCAAGGGCAGATGTCGCCGCTGGCAACATGTCGCCCCGGATGCCTTGGCTGGCATCTATCGGTCCGTAGCTCCGTGATAGAACAAAACCACCACGGAGAGGAGTGCCCTGTCCAAATTCTTCGTCCAACGTGGTTACTCCGCCGCGTCCTGCCACTGCGCCGCCTCGCCATATGGCACGTTCTGGCCGCCATAGCGGCGGACGCGCAGGTTGCATTGTTCGGCGTGGCCGACAAAGCCTTCGAGCAGGCACAG
>NZ_QBKU01000012.1 GCF_003054325.1 Sulfitobacter mediterraneus | reverse complement strand
GGCCTGACGCCGGCGGAATATGCTAACCGGTCAGTGAAGGACCAAAACCTGAACAGAGCTAACCTAAACTAGCGGACTCAATGGGGAGCAGGTCATTCGGTGCAAATGGCTCAGGCAAATCATCGTTGATCGATGCGATGGCCTTCATGTCCCGCTTCGTCCGAATGTCTTTTCGCAATGAAGCTGGACAGGGGATCGACGTTGACCCCTTCCTTTTTCACAGTGAGTGGCGCGAACGCCCATCGGAATTCGAGGCAATCTTTATCCACGAAGAAACACTATATCAATATGGCTTCGCCATCTCGCATGAGAGGGTCGTTGATGAGTGGTTGTTTGCACGCCCCAAAAGCACGGGACGGCAACGACAACTTTTCACTCGCAGTTACGATGTACAAACGGACTCCTATGAATGGGACATATCGAGCGTGCATCTCAAAGGCGAACGTGACAGTTGGAGGTCACAAACGAGGCCCGACGCGCTTTTTCTAAGCACTGCGGTACAATTGAACGCTAAAGGGTTAAGTGGTGCGTACGAGTGGCTAGTCTTGATGCTCCGTACGCTTAAGGCACCAGATTCGAGACAGCTTGACTACACCGAGCGCCGCTTCGGAGAAGAAGGCTGGAAAACCCGAATAATCGAGTTCTTAAAGGCAACTGATGTCGCTGTGTCAGACATTCGGGTCACAGAAGCAAAAGTCTTGGACAATGATGAAATTCCAGGACCTATTCGGGATTTGATAAGAAACGATAATCCTGATGCAAAGCACTACAGCATCGATTTTATGCGACATGATGAGCAGAAAAGACTGATGCCACTTCCGTTCGTAGAGGAGTCAACCGGCACACAGAACCTTTTTGGTCTTGCAGGTCCCGTTTTAGACGTATTGGACAACGGCTTCACTTTAATCGTCGATGAGCTAAATTCAGGGCTGCACCCGTTGGCGTTCCAACATCTCATTGGGCTATTTTGTGATCCAAATCTTAACACCCGCAACGCTCAGTTGATCTTCACTACACATGATTCGTCATTGCTAGACAGCGACTGTATTGGGCGAGATCAGATTTGGATTGTTGAGAAAGGCCGCGATCTCGCTGCAGAACTAATCCCACTTACCGACTTTAAACCTAGGCAAGACGCTGCAGGGTTTCAAAAACGCTACCTGCAGGGACGCTTTGGCGGCGTACCTCGTCTGACAGCTTAACGCATGGGAAAGCCGTCTGTGGGTGTCGCTTTTCTGCGCTTTGGTCCTTTTGTCCAGAACCGAGGTTATTGTTCGCGAGAAATGCCGGCCTGCCCTGCTGCAAAAAGAGGCCATAAATCACCTTAAGCCGCGAGGCCGCCGATAGCGGCTCTACCCGCCCGAAATCCAAACATACAGGGTCAGATTCTGGCTGAAACCAAACCCCGCTCCTTTCGCCTCCAACCTAAATCAGGGCCATTGCAACATCGCCGGCGGCGAATGCCTCAACCGGACCAAACGGCGTCTTGATGCGCAATGTCAGTTTCTGACGCCACATCCCGCTGTCATTACAACCGGAAACAGCGAACGCCAAAGCGGCGGCCAGAATACCGCCAAGGCGCCTCATGACGCGCGCATTGCAATTTGGACTGTCAAATTCACCGAAGGACTTTAGTCAGAAACGCTATTCTGATGATCTTCGGATCAGCTCACCATAGGTGATTTGACAGCACAATATGACTGTGGACGCGTCATCGGAATAATTTCAATTTTTGCACCAATGTCCGGTGCTGGCGGTTTGTGCCCAAATTGGGCTCTTTGACCGCTTCCGGTTGTTGTGTTTTCCCAACCCTCAATGCGGGTTTGTGCGTCTTCCGGCACAGATACCCCACGATCTCTGTTCAGCCGGCATCCCAACAGCTGTCTCTGAGGCAGCCAATAGCAAAAAGGGCGCACGGACCTTACCATGCGCCCCTCCCTTTTTGGCCTTAAATACCTCCGGGGAGTTTGAGGGGCTGGCCCCTCAATCCGCCGCCGGACACAGACAGGTTAACCCAGAATGCCGGGCAGGTTCAGGCCCTTCTCACGGGCGCAATCCAGCGCAATGTCATAACCTGCATCCGCATGGCGCATCACACCAGTGGCCGGATCATTCCAAAGCACCCGTGCAATCCGCGCATCGGCCTCTTCGGTGCCATCACAACAGATCACCATGCCTGAATGCTGGCTGAAACCCATGCCGACGCCGCCGCCATGGTGCAACGACACCCATGTTGCCCCGGACGCCGTATTGAGCAGCGCATTGAGCAACGGCCAATCGCTTACCGCGTCAGAACCGTCTTTCATGGCCTCGGTCTCACGGTTCGGGCTCGCCACTGATCCGCTGTCCAAATGATCGCGGCCAATCACGATCGGCGCTTTCAATTCGCCGTTTCGCACCATCTCGTTGAACGCAAGGCCCAGCTTGTCACGCAGGCCCAGACCAACCCAACAGATACGCGCAGGCAGACCTTGGAATGAGATCCGTTCGCGGGCCATATCCAGCCATTTGTGCAGATGCGGATCGTCCGGTATCAACTCTTTGACCTTTTGATCGGTCTTGTAGATATCCTCGGGATCACCGGACAGCGCCGCCCAACGGAACGGGCCAACGCCGCGGCAGAACAACGGGCGAATATAGGCGGGCACAAATCCGGGGAAGGCAAAGGCGTTCTCCAGCCCCTCTTCCAAGGCGACCTGCCGGATGTTGTTACCGTAGTCCAGCGTCGGCACACCGGCGGTCCAAAAATCCACCATCGCGGCCACATGAACCTTCATGCTGGCACGGGCGGCTTTCTCGACGGCTTTTGGATCGCTCTCACGTTTGGCGCGCCATTCGCCCATGGTCCAGCCCTGCGGCAGGTATCCATTCAGCGGGTCATGTGCGCTGGTTTGATCCGTCACGATATCAGGCCGGACGCCGCGTTTGACCAGCTCGGGGAATATATCGGCAGCATTGCCAAGCAGGCCGACTGATTTGGCCTCGCCTGCCTTGGTCCAGCGGTCGATCATCTCAAGCGCTTCGTCAAGTGTCTCGGCCTTCTCGTCGAGGTATTTGGTGCGCAGGCGGAAGTCGATGCTGTCGGGGTTGCATTCCACCGCCAGACAGCAGGCGCCGGCCATAACCGCCGCCAAGGGCTGTGCGCCGCCCATGCCGCCCAGACCGCCGGTCAGGATCCATTTTCCGGTCAGATTGCCATCATAATGTTGGCGGCCTGCCTCGACAAAAGTCTCGTAAGTTCCTTGGACAATCCCTTGAGTTCCAATGTAAATCCACGATCCGGCGGTCATCTGGCCGTACATCGCCAGCCCGCGTTTATCGAGCTCGTTAAAGTGATCCCAATTGGCCCAGTGCGGCACCAGATTGCTGTTTGCAATCAACACTCTGGGGGCATTTTCGTGGGTCTTGAACACGCCCACAGGTTTGCCAGATTGCACAAGCAGCGTCTCATCGCCCTCCAGATCGGTCAGAGCGGCAACGATGCGGTCAAAGTCTTCCCACGTGCGGGCAGCACGGCCAATGCCGCCGTAAACCACCAATTCGTGAGGGTTTTCAGCGACATCGGGGTGCAAGTTGTTCATCAACATGCGCATCGGTGCTTCTGTCATCCAGCTTTTGGCCGTTAGCTCGGTGCCGGTGGCAGGAAAGATGTCTCGGGTGTTGTGACGGGGATTTGTCATCGCTGCTGCCTTTCATAAAGAAGCTCGGTCAAGTCATTGAGAATGCGGTAAAGAACCGGCCTGAGCCGTTCTGCCTTGTCGGCCCGCCACTGCCATGGCGGGGTCTCGTCCATATAGGTGGATTGGGCCAGTTCCATCTGGATTGCGTGAATGTTTTCCGCAGGTTGCCCATAATGCCGCGTTGTCCAGCCACCTTTGAAACGCCCATTGAGGACACTGGAATAGTCCTGCGCGGCGCGGCAACGGGTTTCCACAGCCCGCTCCACAAACTGGCCACAGCTTGTGGAGGAATTGGTCCCGATGTTCAGATCAGGCAGGGTATCGTCAAAAAGATAGGGGATAACCGACCGGATTGAGTGGCAATCATACAGCAGCGCAATGCCATGTTTGGCTTTCACCCGCGCCAGTTCTGTGGATAACGCATCATGATAGGGCGCGTGATAGAGCGCGCGGCGGCGCGAAACCTCATCCGCGTCCGGCTCTTGTCCCTCATGGTATATCGGGAAACCTTCAAAATCCGTTAACGGGCACAGACCCGTCGTGTTTTGTCCCGGATAAAGGCTTGCGTCATCAGGGCCGCGATTGGGATCAATCACATAGCGGTGGATCGGCGTGCGCACCACTGTAACGTCCAGCCCCAAGCCATTGTAAAGGCGGTCAATATGCCAGTCGGTATCGGCCAGCGCCTGGCCGCGTTCGTTGAGTTTGTCCCATATTTCGGGCGGCACCTCCGTTCCGGTGTGCGGCATGCCCAGAACAATCGGGCTGCCTCCTTGGGTGATCTCGATCATTGTGCCGCCTCGACCAATGCGCCACTGCGCACCAATGCTGTGGTCGTTTCGATATCTGGCGCGAGATAGCGATCCTTGCCAAGGGTCGGAACCTCCTGCCGCAACCGATCAATCACCCGTTGCAATCGCGCCGATGTGGCCAGCGGCGCACGCGCCTCAACCCCTTGCGCGGCGCACATCGCCTCGACCGCCTGGATTGCCGACAGGTTCCGGTTCATCCGCGCCAGACGGTAAGCGCCATGCGCGGCCATGCTCACGTGATCTTCCTGATTGGCGGAGGTGGGCGTGCTGTCCGTCACGCAAGGATTGGCCAGATGTTTGTTCTCGCTCATCAGCGCGGCGGTGGTCACTTCGGCAATCATAAAGCCAGAGTTCAGCCCTGGGTCAGGGGTCAGGAACGGCGGCAAATCATGGCTCAGCGTCGGGTCCACCATCAGCGCCACACGGCGTTGGCCAATCGCCCCAATCTCGGCAATGGCCAGTGCAATCATATCGGCGGCAAAGCCCACAGGTTCGGCATGGAAGTTCCCGCCCGAGACGATGCGCCCCTCGCCCACCAAAACCAGTGGATTGTCGGTCACGGCGTTGGCCTCGACCTCAAGCGTATGTGCCGCCTGCCGGATCACATCCCAGGCCGCGCCCAGCACCTGCGGCTGGCAGCGGATGCAATAGGGATCTTGTACACGGGTATCATCCTCCCGGTGGCTTTCACGGATTTCGGAGCCTTCCATCAGATCGCGCATCGCTTCGGCCACATCGATCTGTCCGGCATGGCCGCGAAGACTGTGAATGTCGGCAACCAGTGGCGCGGTGGAGCCCATGATCGCATCGGTGCTAAGCGCCGCGATAACCATCGCGTTGCGCACAGCATTCTGTGCGTCAAACAAACCTGCAAGGGCGCAGGCGGTCGAAAACTGGGTGCCGTTGATCAGCGCCAGCCCTTCCTTGGGGCCAAGCACAACTGCGGTCAATCCGGCACGGCTCAGGGCCTCGCTGCCGGACATTTCTTCGCCCTGATAGACCGCGCGGCCCTCGCCGATCATTGCAGCGGCCATATGCGCCAGCGGGGCCAGATCGCCCGAAGCACCCACCGAGCCTTGCGCAGGGATCACCGGCATCACGCCTGCATTCACCATCCCTTCGATCAGGGCGCAGACCTCCCAACGCACGCCAGAGGCACCGCGCCCCAGCGACATCAGCTTGAGCGTCATCATCATCCGTGTCAGTGGCAGGCTCAGCGCCTCGCCCACACCGCAGCAATGGGACAGGATCAAATTGCGTTGCAGGGTTTGCGTGTCCTCAGGGGCAATCTTGCGGCTGGCCAGTTTGCCAAAACCGGTGTTCACCCCATAAACCGCATCCTGCCCGGCCGCGGCCTTGGCCACCAGCGCGGCGGCGGCTTCGACGCCGTGTTGGCACGCCGGATCAAGGGTGATTTGCCCTCCATCGCGCCAGATCACTTCCAATGTATCGAGCCGTACAGCCCCCGGTGTCAGGATCATTGCTGTCCTCCAAAAATACGTGAATGCAAGGGGTTAAACCCAATGCGATAGGCCAGTTCGGCCGGATGTTCGATGTTCCAAACACATAAATCCGCCCGCTGACCAGCGGCGATTTGACCGCGATCCGTCATACCCAGCGCCTTGGCCCCATTCAGCGTCACACCGCGCAGCGCCTCTTCAGGGGTTAGACGGAACAGAGTGCAGCCCATGTTCATCGTCACCAAAACCGAGGCCAGAGGCGAAGAACCGGGATTACAGTCTGTGGCCAATGCCATCTCCGTGCCTTCATCGCGAAACGCCGCAACGGGCGGCGCTTGGGTTTCATGCACGGTATAGAACGCGCCGGGCAACAACACCGCGACGGTTCCGGCCTTGGCGAGTGCTTTGGCATCTGCAGCGGTGGCATATTCAACATGATCTGCCGAGATCGCCCCATATTCAGCCGCCAGTTTGGTGCCGCCGATATGTGAAAGTTGTTCGGCATGCAGTTTGACCGGCAGGCCAAGTTCCCGCGCAACGTCAAAGACCCGCGCGATCTGTGCGGTGTCAAAGGCGATGCCTTCGCAAAACCCGTCCACCGCATCCACCAGCCCTTCGGCATGGGCGGCACGCAGGGCCGGAATGCACATTTCGTCGATGTAAGCATCTGCGCGGCCAGCAAATTCCTTTGGCACCGCATGTGCCCCGAGGAAACTGGTCACTACACGAATTGATCGCATCTCGCCCAGCTTGCGGGCCGCCCGGAGCATCCGCAGTTCTGTCTCAAGGTCCAGCCCATAACCCGACTTTATCTCAACGGTACAAACCCCTTCGGCGATCATCGCATCAAGGCGCGGCAAAGCGCTGGCGATCAGGCTATCGAGATCCGCATCGCGGGTCGCGCCAACGGTCGAGACAATTCCGCCCCCTGCCCGCGCGACCTCTTCATAGCTGGCCCCTTGCAGTCGCATTTCAAATTCACGGGCCCGGTTGCCGCCATGCACCAGATGGGTGTGGCAATCCACCAGGCCGGGGGTGATCAGACGCCCGCCCATATCGCGGCGTTCCGCGCCGGCAAACTCTTCTGGCAGCTCTGTTTCAGGCCCGGCCCAGCCGATCAAATCGCCGTCCAAGACAACACAGCCTGTCTCGACCAACCCATAATCAGCCCCCACCATCGTCGCCAATCGCGCATTGCAGAGCAGTTGATGCATGAATTTCCCTTTATCTCGCGGCTGATTTGTAATTATGTATAGACATATTCAGATCACACCCTGAGTCGTCAAGAGGCAAGACATGACAAAAATTAAGGCCAAAACCGCGTTGCTGCCCTCTGGGTGGGTCAATGACGTCACCCTGACCCTCAAGGACGGACGCATCGCCGCGATTGGCGAGGGGCCCGCAGACACGCAGGTTGATATCCTCTTGCCCGCGCCCACCAACCTGCACAGCCATGCGTTTCAAAGGGCGATGGGCGGGCTGACAGAACGGCGCGGAGCAGAGCCAACGGACAGTTTCTGGACATGGCGGCAGTTGATGTTCCGGTTTCTGGATCAACTGACGCCAGAGGACATTCAGGCCATCACTGCTCAGGTCCAGATGGAGATGTTGGAGGCAGGATATGCCGCCAGCGTCGAGTTCCACTACCTGCATCATCAGCCGGGCGGTCATGCCTATGACAACCGCGCCGAACTGGCCACGCGGATCGCCGCTGCGGCAGAACAGACGGGCGTTGGACTGACGCTGTTGCCGGTGCTTTATGCCCAAGGCGGCGTGGACGGGCGCGCGCTTGGCCCCGGTCAAATCCGTTTTGGCAATGATCTGGATGGGTATCAAACCCTTTGGGATGGGGCACAGGTCGCCGTGAAAGGTTTGCCAGCGGATGCAAACATCGGCGTGGCGCCACATTCCCTGCGTGCCGTAACGCCAGATCAGATCAGAGCGCTGCAATCATTTGGCGGTCCGATCCATATGCATTTGGCCGAACAGGTCGCGGAGGTCGAAGAGATCGAGACGGCCTATGGCGCCCGCCCCGTCGAATGGGCATTGGCCAATGTCGAGGTTGATCCACGTTGGTGCATGATCCATTGCACGCAGATGACCGAAGCCGAGACACGTGGACTGGCGGCCACCGGCGCGGTTGCCGGGCTGTGCCCCTTGACCGAAAGCTCGCTTGGGGATGGCATTTTTAACGGGGTGACATGGTCAGATGCCAAGGGGATCTGGGGCATCGGGTCAGACAGCAACATTCTGATTTCATTGGCACAAGAACTGCGGACGCTGGAGTATTCCCAACGCCTGAGCACTCTGAACCGGGCTGTGATGGCGACCGAAGATCGCTCAACCGGGCGGGTCTTGTTTGATGGCGCTTGCCGGGGCGGCGCACAGGCCGCTGGGCGCAAGTCCGGCGCCATCGAAGTGGGCGCCTGGGCCGATCTGATGGCGCTGGACGGCAATGCAACGGATTTGATTGGCCGGGAGGGCGACAATGTGCTGGACACTTGGATCTTTGCGGGGACCGACACCCGCGTTACGGATGTTTGGGCTGCGGGCCGCCATATGGTACAAGACGGCATGCACATTGCCCGCACCGAGATCACAAATGCCTACCGCGAGACCCTTCACCGGCTCAAGGACGTGATGTGAAACGCGGCTGGCAGGACATCCAGACCGAGGCCTTGCGGCGCATTCAAAGCCGCGAATGGCCTCCCGGCGGATTGATCCCCAACGAGGCCGAACTGGCCCGCGAGCTGGGCTGTGCCCGCGCCACGGTCAACCGTGCGCTGCGGGCTTTGGCCGAGGATGGCTGGCTCGAACGGCGGCGCCGCGCTGGCACCCGCGTGGCCCTGTCGCCGCAACGGCGCGCGCAAATGTCGGTGCCGATCCTGCGCCAAGAGGTCGAAGGACTGGGCAAAGCCTATTCCCACCGCGTAATCAGCCGCAAAATCAAGGGGGGTCTGCTGCATCTTGAGGGGCTGCATTTTGCGGACAAGGCCCCCTTTGCCGCCGAACAGCGACAGGTCAACCTGTCCGAAGTGCCGCAGATGGCCGATGTCGATCTGGACCAGATCAGCGCCAATGAATGGCTGGTTCAAAATGCCCCGTTTGACCGGGGCACCTTGGAATATGCCGCCGAGCCGGCCAGCGGTTTCGACACCAAACACCTCGAATGTGCACCCGCCGCGCCCTTGATGGTCTTGCGCCGCGAAACCTTTAGCGAAACGGCCATGGTGACCGCGGTGCGCATGTCCTATGCCCCCGGCCACGCGGTGCGACTGGTGATCTGATCAGCCCTGATGCTGGGCGCGAACATAGTCCATCACGGCGGATCGGACCGACATTTCACCGCGATCACGCGCCTCATGGATGACTTGGCGTACCTCATCCAGATTGCAGCGCCGCAGCAGGCTTTTAACCGGCCCGATGGAGGCAGGCCTCATCGACAGGCTGCGAAATCCGATGGCTGCAAAACACAGCGCTTCAACCGGACGCCCCGCATCCTCGCCGCAGAACGACAGGGCGGTGTTGGTCTCGGCGCAGCGGTCCGCGATACCTTCGAGAAAGCTCAGGAAACTGACGTTCAGCGTATCATAGCGCCGCCGCACCCGTTCGTTTTCGCGATCAGCCGCAAAGAAAAACTGTTTCAAGTCATTGCCGCCGATGGACAGGAATTCGACCTCTTCAAAGAATTTCTGCGGGGCAAAGGCAAGGCTGGGTGTCTCCAACATCGCGCCCACCTCGACGGTTTCGGGCAGGACGTGGCCCAAACGCTCTTCTCGCGCCAGCGTTTTGTCCACCTCGGCGCGGGCAGCGCGAAATTCTTCGAACTGCGCAACAAAGGGGAACATGACCGTCAAAGGCCGCCCCGCCGCTGCACGAATAAGCGCTTGAAGCTGCATCCGCATGATACCCGGTTTGTCGAGGCCCACGCGGATCGCACGCCAGCCCAACGCCGGGTTCGGCTCGTCGTTGGGTTTCATGTAAGGCAGTACCTTGTCAGACCCGATATCGAGGGTCCGAAATACCACGCGCTTGCCATGTGCCGCGTCCAGAACCCGCGCATAGAGCGCCGAAAGTTCGGACCGTTTGGGCATCTGGTTGCGCACGAGGAATTGCAGTTCGGTGCGAAACAGCCCCACCCCTTCTGCACCAGAGCCATCGAGCGAAGGCAAATCGGCCATCAATCCGGCGTTCATATGCAACGCCACAACTGACCCGCATTTGGTCTGCGCCGGTAAATCACGGATCGAGGCATAGCGTTCCTGCGCCTCTGCCTGCATGGCGATTTTGTCGCGGAAGGCCGTGGCAACGGTGTCATCAGGGCGCAGATGAACGATACCCTGTTCGCCGTCCACCATGATGTGATCGCCGTTGAGCGCGTCTTCGGTCACACGGCCTGCCCGTACAATCAGCGGAATCGCAAGCGCCCGCGCAATGATCGCGGCATGCGATCCAACAGACCCGTTATCAAGCACGATCCCGCGCAGCTTTCGCCCGTAATCCAACAATTCTGCGGGCCCAATATTACGCGCCACCAAGATCGGATCATCGGGCATCTCGGCGCCGGTATCGGCCCCCTGCCCGGTCAGATTGCGCAGCAACCGGTTGCTCAGATCGTCCAGATCACTCAGCCGTTCGCGCAGGTAAGCATCCGTAGATTGCCCCATCCGCGCCCGCGCCAGCGATTGTTCCTTTTCCACTGCCGCCTCTGCCGACAGACCACTGGCGATGTCTTCCAGCATCCGCCGCATCCAGCCTTTGGAATTGGCAAACATCCGGTACGCCTCAAGCACCTGTTGCTGGTCTTTGTCGCCCACTGCCATCGTCATCATCTGATCAACGCTGATGCGCAATTGCTCCACCGCTTCGGTCAGGCGTTCCTCTTCGCGCTGCGGATCATCGGCAATCGGATTGGACACCACAACCCGCGGCTCGTGCAGCCAAACATGGCCCTCGGCCACACCTTCCTGCCCGACAATCCCGCGTATCATCACCGGCTGGCTGTGCCGCGCCGACATCGCCGCACCTTCGCCGACAAAAGCGCCCAGCTCTGTCATTTCGGCCAGCACCATCGCCACCACTTCAAGGGCATAAACCTCATCGGCAGAGAACTCGCGCGCGGATTTCGATTGCACCACCAAAACACCCAGCGCTTCGCCCAAGCGTTGCACAGGCACACCCAGAAAGCTGGAATAGATCTCTTCACCGGTTTCCGGCATAAACCGGAACCCCGGCGCTTGCGGCGCATCGGGGGTGTTGATCACATGGCGTTTTTTTGCGACGCGCCCGACAAGCCCTTCGCCCAGACGCATCCGCGTCTGGTGGACCGCATCCGCGTTCAGCCCTTCTGTCGCGCAAAGCTCTAGCGTCTCTTCATCGCGGAAAAGATAGATCGAACAGACCTCACAGCCCATCGAATTGGCAATCAGATGCGTGATCTTGTTGAGCCGCGCTTGCCCGGCGTCATCGCTTGCCAATGCATCACGCAAACGGCCCAGCAATTTGCGGCTCTCTGTTTCAAAACGCTCTGCCATACTGGCGCGTCCCCCGGTTTGACCGTTCCCAGCTTAGACCACAGGCCGCACCAAAGCGAAATGGCTGAATTCCCTGACGTCAGGCCATTTTGCCACATGTGCCCGCTTTTTGGGCAGGCCTGCGGGCCTCGGCTCTTGGGGTTGATCTGCATCAATGGGTCAAGGATGTCCACACGCTATAATTGAGCAAAGGAGCCAAGCCATGCCCGCAACCTGCAAGTCCGATCTGATCGCCGTCACCCAACGCGAGTTTGACAAACTGATGACGCTCGCCTCCCCTTTGGAGGCCGAGGGCGCAATGCAAAAGGATGCAGATGGCGTTTCCATAAAAGACGTGGTCGCCCACCGCGCCCATTGGATTGATCTGTTCCGCGGCTGGTATCACGACGGCCAGGCCGGAAATCCGGTATTCTTCCCCGCCGAAGGCTACAAATGGAACGAATTGCCCCGCTACAACAGCGAGCTTCGTGCGCGGCAAGCCGGCCTTAGTTGGTCCAATGCGTTGGCCCAACTGGAGACCGCCCATGGCCACCTTTTGCACTTGATCGAAAGCCTCGACGAGGACGCGCTTTATGGCGGGCCGATGAAAGGCGCGAAGAACGCATGGACCACAGGCCGCTGGGCCGAAGCCGCCGGGCCAAGCCATTATCGTTCAGCCCAGAAGTTCATCCGCCAACGTTTGAAAGCGGCAGCCTAAAATCAGGCCGCCTTGTCCAGATCAAAGGCGTCATGCAGCGCCTGTACCGCCAGTTCCATGTATTTGCGATCAATCAGCACCGAGATTTTAATCTCGGAGGTGGTGATCACCTTGATGTTGATGCCCTCTGCGGACAGCACCTGAAACATCTTGGCGGCCACACCTGTGTGACTGCGCATCCCAATGCCCACAACCGAAACCTTGGCCACATCAACATCCGCAATCAGCTCATGATAGTTGATGATCTCGCCATCCTTGGCGTCTTGCATCGCCTTTTCGGCGCGTTTGACCTGATCCACTGGGCAAGACCACGTCATATCCGTGCGTCCCTCCTCAGAGATATTCTGAACAATCATATCAACGTTCACGCCCGCATCGCTCAGCGCGGTAAAGATCGTGGCGGCAATGCCCGGACGGTCCGCAACCGACACCAGTGTCATCTTGGCTTCATCACGGCTGAACGCCACACCTGCAACAACATTGCTTTCCATGATTTCCTCCTCATCACAAACGAGCGTCCCGGCATCGTCTGATTGTTCTTCAAAACTTGAGAGCACCCGCAGCTTAACTTTATAGCGCATGGCCAATTCAACGGACCGTGTCTGCAAGACCTTGGCGCCCAGGGATGCCAGCTCCAGCATCTCTTCGAACGCGATCTTGTCCAGCTTGCGGGCCTTGGCACTGACCCGTGGGTCAGTGGTGTAAACGCCGTCCACATCCGTATAGATGTCACAACGTTCGGCTTCAAAGGCTGCGGCAAAGGCCACCGCTGTTGTGTCAGATCCACCCCGGCCCAATGTGGTGATCCGCCCCTCCGGGCTGACCCCCTGGAAACCGGCCACAACCGCCACCTTCATACCTTCGGCAAACTTGGCGCGAATATTGGCGGGCGGAATATCTTCGATCCGCGCGGCGGAATGTGCCGAGGTCGTCTGCACCGGCACTTGCCAACCCTGCCAGGACCGTGCGGGCACGTCCATTTCTTGCAAGGTCAGGGCCATCAAACCCGCCGTGACATTCTCACCGCTGGACACCACCGCATCATATTCACGGGCATCATACATCGGCGAGGTTTCACCAACCCAACCCACCAATTCATTGGTTTTGCCGGACATGGCAGAGACAATGACGATCACGTCATAGCCTTTGGCAACCTCAACCCCCACACGCTTTGCCGCGCGGCGGATCCGGTCCAGCGTGGCCACCGATGTGCCACCAAATTTCATCACAAGAACAGGCATCAGACCTCCCGCCGTTCAACACGCACGCGGTCTAGCCCCATGTCCGCCCCGGCGCAAGGCGGCATCCTGTCCCTTTTTGCCGCCTTTTTGGCATTAAATACTCTGGGGGTTTGGGGGCAAAGCCCCCATTCACGCAATTGGGCAGGCCCAATTGCCAGCATCACCTGGCGGGCCTGCCCGCCTCCGCCTCTTCAATAGGGATGTGCGCGGCCATCCCAGGTCTCGAAACATCCTGTGGTTTCAAGGCTCAAAGCATCAAACCGGGCCGCCAGCCCATTCACGGCTTCATCCGTGGTGATATCCGCGGCATCCCCGCCCATGTCGGTCTGTACCCAGCCCGGATGATAGATCCCCACAGCGATGCCTTCGGGCTCAAGATCCTTGGCAAGGTTGAGCCCCAGATTAAGCGCCGCTGCTTTGGAAGACCGATAAATATAGCTGCCACCGGGCGCCCGGTTGTCAGAGGCCATCTGCGAGGAAATGATTGCGATCTTGCCAGCCTTGGCCCGTCGCAAATGCGGCATAAGCGCCTGAATGCTCAGGAAAACCCCTGTCACATTGGTGGCAAAGCTTTGCGCCCATAGATCCGCGCCATAACCGCTGTCCAGATCATGGCCCTTGTCCAGATAGACCCCGGCATTACAGACCAGCAAATCCACGGCCCGATCGCCCAATGTCTCTGCCATGGCCTTATGGCTGGCGGGCTGGTTCACATCGAGCTGCAGTTGCGCCGCTGCAGACCGGCCCGTGCCGATCACTTCATGTCCGGCGTTTTGATAATGCGCGGCCAAGCCCGCGCCGATGCCGCGACTTGCGCCTGTGATAACAACCGTCATGATCTATCCTTTTCGGGGTCAGGTGAGTTTCTGTTTGGGCCGAAATGGCAGCGGCACCAGGGGCACGCCATCCTCGATCAACTCTTTCGCCTGATCCAGACGCGCCTCGCCATAGATCGCACGCTCCGGCGCGTCACCCAAATGCATGGCGCGGGCCTCTTTGGTGAAATTCTCGCCCACGTAATCAGAGTTTTCTTCAACCTTGCGGCGCAGATCGCTCAGCGCCTGCTCAACTTCGGTGGGTAGATTGTGCAGTGCAGGCACGCTCGCCTGCTCCGGTTCTGGCGGCGCGGCCTTGGCTTTCGTGGCAACTCGCGGTGCCATGATCGCTTTGCTCACCTGAGATGATCCACAAACCGCACAGCTCAAATGCCCGGCCTTGGCCAGAACATCAAAGGCCGACGCCGATTGGAACCAGCTTTCAAACTGGTGGCCCGCCTCACATTTGAGCGCATAATGGATCATTCTACCGCGCTATCCTCTGCCACGTTGTCTTTGAAAAATGGGGCGCGCGCCGCCATAGGTCAAGCTTTTGCCATGCCGCTGCGGGGATCAAAATCCAATATCATCCGCGCAAGTTCCGGCTCCGAGACCAACCGCGCTGCCTTTTTGCGCGAAACCCAGCGCCGGCGGCGTTGACCGCGTTCAGGGAATTTCTTGGCAAGCGATTTGACTGCCACCGGGTAAAGCATCGCAAGGCAGGGCAAATCATCCGCCGCGCCCACATCCTTGGCATAGGAATAAACGCCCAGACAACTGCCAACCGACCGGCCATAGACGCCCGCTTCTTCCCAGGCCTCCTGCTTGGCTGAAGCCGCCGGTGTTTTGCCCTCCATGGGCCAGCCCTTGGGCACGATCCACCGCTTGGACCCGCGTGACGTGACCAGCAGCACCTGCACCTTGCCCCGCTTGATCCGGTAGCACAGCGCAGCAAACTGGCTGCGCACCTCGCCTTTGCGCGCCCCATGCAGCGATATGGGAAGTTGCTTGATCATAAATGTCCCATGTTCAGCGCCTGCTCGTTTTGACTGAAATATAAAAGCTCTTGCCCGCAATGACCAGCGATCAGCAATGCGCTTGTGCCGTCTTTGTGCATCGCGGATAGTGCGGCTGATGAAACGCGTCTTTGCCCTTTTGATCTGGCTCTTGGCCTTGCCGCTTTTGGCCGCTGCGCAATCGCCGCCCGTGACGGTCTTTGCAGCTGCCAGCCTGCGCGGCGCCTTGGATGACCTTGCCGCCCGATACGGCGCTCCGGTCACAGTGTCCTTTGCCGGGTCAGGCACCCTTGCACGGCAAGTGGCCGCCGGCGCCCCGGCTGATCTGGTGGTTCTGGCCAACCCCGTATGGATGGATTGGCTGGCAGAGCAGGACGTTACCTTTGCTGGGCCGACCACAGCAATTGCCAGAAATCGCCTCGTGATGATCAGCCACCAAGAAATAGAACCCTTAAATGATATCAGCGCCTTACCAGTCAAACTTGACACAGAACGCTTGGCTATGGGCCACCGCGATGCGGTGCCCGCTGGTGCCTATGCGCGGCAATGGCTGCAATCGATAGATCTGTGGAACACGCTGGAGCCGCAACTGGCCGAAACAGACAACGTGCGGTCCGCCCTCGCCCTCGTCGCACGGGGCGCGGCCCCCTTTGGCATCGTTTATGCCACTGATGCGATGGCCGAAACGCGTGTGCATACTGTCTTTGACGTGCCTGCAAGTCTGCATGATCCAATCCTCTATCCCGCCGCCGCGCTCAGCGCAGGTGGCCAAGCCTTTCTTGAGTATTTGGCCAGCCCCGCCGCGCAAGTCGTCTTTGCTGCCCATGGCTTTGCCGAGGCACCCAAATGACCGCTGACAGCGCCGCATGGGAGGCCCTCCGCCTGTCGCTTTGGGTCGCATGCTGGGCCACTGTACTGGCCGTTCCGCTGGCCCTTTGGGTGGCTTGGATCCTTGCGCGTAAATCCTTCTGGGGAAAATCCCTGTTAAATGCGGTTGTGCATCTTCCACTGGTTCTGCCTCCGGTGGTCACGGGGTATCTGCTGCTGATCAGTTTCAGCCCGAACGCGCCGATGGGCCAAGCGCTCAGCGCGATGGGTCTGCAATTGGCCTTCCACTGGACCGGTGCGGTGCTGGCCGCCATCGTGATGGGTTTTCCCCTGATGGTACGGGCCATGCGGCTGGCGATAGAGGCCGTTGATCCCAAACTGGAAGAGGCTGCTGAGACCCTCGGCGCGGGTCGCATTTCGGTATTTGCCCGCGTGACATTGCCCCTGATCGGACCGGGCATTCTGGCCGGGGCTGTCATGGGGTTCGCCAAGGCCATGGGCGAATTTGGCGCGACCATCACCTTTGTCGCCAATATCCCCGGCCAAACCCAAACATTGCCCGGTGCCATCTGGGCGGCATTGCAGATCCCCGGCGGTGAAGGGCAAGCGGTCACGATGGTCTTGATGGCCAGCGCCGTTGCGGTGGCCGCCGTGCTGCTGTCGGAGGTTCTGGCACGGCGGGTCTCGGCACGGATTGCGGCCAAATGACCTTGCAGGTGGAAATAAAGCATCAGCTTGGCGGGCTGTCCCTCAAGGTGGGCTTTGAGGCGGCAGGCGGGATCACCGCGATCTTTGGCCGCTCCGGCACCGGCAAGACCACGGTGATCAATGCGGTGGCCGGGCTGCTGCGCCCGGATGCCGGGCGGGTCAGCCTTGGTGGCGATGTGTTTGTCGATACGGCGTCGGGGCGGTTTGTGCCGCCCGCCAAACGCAGGCTTGGCTATGTGTTTCAGGACGCGCGGCTGTTTCCGCATCTCACGGTGCGTGACAATCTGACGTTTGGTGCGCGTTATGCACCGCCGGGCGCACAAGGTGCGGGCCTTGACGATGTAGTGGCACTGCTGGGTCTCGCGCCCCTAATGGCGCGGCGGCCCGGCACGCTGTCTGGCGGTGAAAAACAACGGGTCGCCATCGGCCGCGCCTTGCTCAGCCGGCCACGCATGCTCCTTATGGACGAACCGCTGGCCAGTCTGGACGCTCCGCGCAAGCAAGAGATCCTGCCCTATCTGGAACGGCTGCGCGATGGACCGCTGAACCTGCCAATCCTCTATGTCAGCCATGCAGTGGACGAAGTTGCCCGTTTGGCGGACCGGTTGGTGCTGTTGCAAGACGGCGAGGTACAGGCGCAAGGACCGCTTTATGACGTGATGGCCGATCCCGCAGCAGTGCCGCTGCTGGGCGTGCGCGAGGCAGGCGCGGTGATTGAGGCCGAGGTTATCGCCCACGCCGATGATGGGTTATCGACCCTGCGCATCAGCGCCGGAACACTTGAATTGCCGGGCGTACAAGCGGATGTCGGCGCGCGCATCCGCCTGCGGGTGTTGGCGCAGGATGTGATCCTGTCGCTGTCTCGCCCAGAAGGGCTGTCATCTGTGAATGTCCTGCCCGTCCGCGTCGAAACGGTACATCCCGGCGGAGGGCCGGGCGCCGCGATTGGACTGCGTGCAGGCAAAGATCGGGTGTTGGCGCGGGTCACAGCGCGGGCTGTCGCCGAAATGCAGCTGGCGCCGGGGCTGGATTGTTACGCGATCCTCAAGGCAACCAATGTCGCGCCCGGCAGCATCGGGCGCTGATCCTGCCGATATACCGACCACTCGGGCCAAACCGCTTGGGCAACCTTCACCGCCAAGGGGGCCAGCCCCCACCGCCGCTGCGCGGCGCTCCCCCCGGAGGTTTTTTAGCCAAATGAAGACAAGAGCGCCTTTTTCTTCATTTGGCCCTTAAACCTCTGGGGTCCGGGGCAACGCCCCGGGTGTCTGCGCCTGGGCTATACTTTTGCCGGAATTTTCCCCATCTTTTGGGCCAGCGTCGCGACCAGCATGTCGTGCGGCACATCGCCGTCTATCGCCAGTTTGCGCAGGCCAAAATGCACATGGGCCATATCTTCGTAATAGCTGGTATAGGCGTAATTTGTCGCAGCGCCCGCCACAGCGCCCAGCACAGGCACCGCTTGCGCCGCCAATTTCTGACCCATTACTACGGCCAGCTTCGGCGCGATTTTGGCAATCACGGCCTGCATCGCGCGGCCCGTCAGGGCCATACGTGCCGACAAAAACCCGAGGTCTGCGCCGTCATCGCCGGATAGGGGCCCGGCCGCGGCGAAGATATGGACGCAGTCAAACTGGACGTTCTCTGCCTCCGGATCAAACCCGTGTTCCACGGCCACCCCCTGGATCACCCGCAGCAGCAGCGTGGTCGTCACAGGCAGTTCGGCCAACGCCGTAGGCAGACCGCCCGCCCCGCCTGCCGCGCCCATGGCGGCGGTCACGGTTTGGTTGAGCCAGCTTTTCTGATCCGGCACCACCGTGCGGCTGCTATGGGCCGCCTTCATCGCGTGGTTGAGCGCCTTGACCGTCGCCGCTTCGAGGTTGCTGCGTACGCCGGAGGGCAACCGGTCGAGCAGATTTTCAGCGCTGCCGCCGATCAGGTTCAGGACATTGATCCCCAAACCGCCCGCCTGTTTGTAACGCAATGCGATTTCATCAAGCCTTGCGTCAACGTCGATCGGGGCGGGCAGATTGCTGGAAATGTCCATGGTGGTCCTTCTCTTTGCCTATGATGTGGGGCGGGACCGGCATGATTTCAATCGCTCCAGCGCCGCACATGCCCTTTGACACCACGCCAGGAATCTTTTGACAGGGTGCGGCCCAGCACCCGTTCGGGGTTTGTGGGCGGCGGCATGATCACATCTTGCAGCCGGTCAAAGCCAAAGCGATTGTAGTAGGGCGCATCCCCCACCAGCATCACTCGGTGCCAGCCAAAGGGCGTGGCCGCATCAAGGCTTTCTTCGATCAGGGCGCGGCCCAGCCCTTCGCCCTGCCGGGTGGGGTGCACCGCAACAGGCCCCAGCAGCAGCGCGTCATGAGCGCCGATATGCACCGGCCAATAGCGGATCGCGCCCGCCAGAATGCCATCCGCGTCCCGCGCCACGTGGCTGAGCCCTGCCACCGAAGGCACCCCGTCGCGCAGGCGGTATGACGACAACGCCTCGCGCCCCGGCGCAAAGCAGGTGTCATATAGCGCCTCGACCTCCCAATAATCATCAGGGGTTTCTGGGATGAGCTGGTACAAGGTGCGGTTCCTGCCCCGAATTGCGGTGGCCATGCCCCTAACATGACGTTAGCCATAGGTGCAATTGACCAAGGAGAGCGCCCCTATGTTCTATCGCCCGGAAAATGGCCACGGCCTGCCGCACAACCCGTTCAACGCCATTGTCACGCCCCGCCCCATCGGCTGGATATCTACCCGTGACGCGGACGGGCGCGACAATCTTGCGCCTTATTCGTTTTTCAACGGCGTGGCCTATGTGCCGCCACAGGTGATGTTTGCCTCCACCGGGGTGAAGGACGATGTGGATGGCACCAAGGATTCGGTTGCCAATATTCGCGAGACCGGCGTCTTTTGTGTGAACATCGTGGAATATGCGGCGCGCGAGGCAATGAACCTCAGCTCTGCCACCCTGCCCCATGACGCGGATGAATTTGCCCATGCGCAGGTCGAAAAGGCGGGGTGTGATGTGATTGATTGTGCCCGTGTGGCCAATGCTCCGGCCAGCCTTGAGTGCCGGATGACCCAGATTGTCAGGATCGAGGGCGAGGCCAATTTTGTGGTGTTTGGCGAGGTTGTTGGCGTGCATCTGCGCGACGATTGTGTGGTCGATGGCCGCTTTGACGTGACCCGGTATGAGCCGCTGTCGCGGTTGGGGTATCGCGATTACACCCGTGTCCGTGAGGTGTTTGAGATTATCCGCCCCGACGACTGATCGCGGGGGCGGAAAAATTCGCAAATGGATATGCGGTTTTTCGCGGCGGAAACGGGCCGATCAATGCCCGCCCAAGATCCCTGTGCGCACTGAATAATCCACCGCCAGTTCGTAATCAGGGTCATCATCGCTGTCGATCATCAGATGGCCCGCTTTGGTCAGCAGTTTGTGACAATCGCGGCTGAGGTGACGCAGGGCGACATGTTTGCCCGCGGCCTCGTATTTACCGGCAATCGCTTCGATCGCTTGCAGCGCGGATTGATCCACAACCCGGCTGTCTGCAAAATCGATGATCACGCGGTCCGGGTCGCCTGCCACGTCGAAGAGTTCGGCGAAGCCATCGGAGGAGCCAAAGAACAATGGTCCGTGGATCTCATAGACCTTGGCGCCTTCTTCGGAATGGGAATCGCGCGTGGTCGCGTCGATGCGCCGGGCGTTGTTCCATGCGTAGGCCAACGCCGATACAATCACGCCAACCACAACCGCCACGGCCAGGTCTTCATAGACTGTGACAACCGTTACCAGCAGGATCACAAAGGCATCTGTCAGAGGCACTTTGCGCAGGATTGTCAGAGAGTTCCACGCAAAGGTGCCGATCACCACCATGAACATCACACCGACCAGTGCGGCCAACGGGATCTGTTCGATCAGGGGGGATCCGACAAGAATGAACAACAGCAAGAACACCGCCGCGGCGATTCCGGCCACGCGGGTGCGCCCGCCGGATTTGACGTTGATCATCGACTGACCAATCATCGCACAACCGCCCATGCCCGCGAAAAAGCCGGTCACGGTGTTGGCCACACCTTGGGCAATACATTCCTGACTGGCACCGCCCCGGGTGCCGGTCATGTCACTGACCAGATTGAGGGTCAGCAGCGATTCAATCAGACCAATCGCGGCGAGGATCACCGCATAGGGCGCAATAATATAGAGTGTTTCAAGGTTGAACGGCGCCAGCGCCGTGCCATAAAGGCCGATCCCTTCGCCAAAGGGCATGTGCAACATCGGCAGGCCACCTTCGATAGAGGCCAGATCGCCCACGCGCGGCACATCCATACCGGTAAAGATCACCACAGCGGCGACGATGCCAATGCCTGCCAGCGGTGCGGGGATAAACTTGGTGATGCGCGGCATCACCCAGATGATTGCCATCGTCGCGCCCACAAGCGCCAGCATCAGGAACAGCGGCGTGCCCGACAGCCATTCACCGCCGCCCATGCCATGCCCGGTGTCCACCATGGTGCCGGGCACCTTGAACTGGCTCATCTGGGCGAGGAAAATCACAATCGCCAACCCGTTCACAAAGCCCAGCATCACCGGATGCGGCACCAGACGGATAAACTTGCCCCATTGCATCACGCCAGCAAAGATCTGGATCAACCCCATCAAAACCACGGTGGCAAAGAGGTATTCCACCCCGTGCTGTGCCACCAGAGCCACCATTACAACCGCCAAGGCGCCTGTCGCGCCAGAGATCATACCGGGGCGGCCACCGATCAAGGCAGTGATCAGGCCAACCAGAAACGCCGCATAGAGCCCAACAAGGGGATGCACACCGGCGACAAAGGCAAAGGCCACCGCTTCGGGCACCAGCGCCAGCGCGACGGTCAGGCCCGACAACAGTTCAATGCGCAACCGACCGATGGAAAACCCGTCTTCGGGCATCCAGCGCAGATCGGTGACTTCCAGATTTTTTGTAAAACTATGCAGAAGTGAGGCGCGCGCCATGGGGCATCCTTTGTCGTGAGGGATCGGAGGGGGCCTTGTTGCGTCGCAAGGCGTTGGCCGCTGCCTAGACCAGAACCGCCCAAATGAAAACCCTTTCGGCCTTGCGGTGCTGCCCCCCATGGCCATAGCGCCGACCGGTGCCGCCAAATGCTCACCCATCTGTCATCCGCGCCGCCCGTTTCCGGGGTTGAAATCAGTCCGGCGCTCTGCCTTCCTGTCGGCTGGATGCGCAGGACGTGAAAAGGGGCCGCAATGACACAGACCAAGATTGCCGTGATCGGAGGATCGGGCATTTACGAGATTGACGGCCTTCAAAACGCCGATTGGGTACAGGTGGAAACCCCGTGGGGCGATCCGTCCGATCAGCTTTTGACCGGCAGTTTGGACGGCGTTGAGATGGTGTTCTTGCCCCGCCACGGACGCGGCCATGTGCACGCGCCCAGCGATGTGCCCTACCGCGCCAATATCGACGCACTCAAGCGGCTTGGCTGCACCGATGTGATCTCTGTCTCGGCCTGCGGTTCCTTCCGTGATGAAATGGCCCCGGGAGATTTTGTCGTTGTAGATCAGTTCATTGACCGCACCTTTGCGCGGCCCAAGTCATTTTTCGGCACGGGTTGTGTGGCCCATGTCAGCGTGGCGCATCCGACCTGCCCGCGCCTTGGAAACGCCTGCGAGGAAGCGGCCAGAGACGCCGGTATCAACGTGCATCGTGGCGGCACCTATCTGGCCATGGAAGGCCCGCAGTTCTCGACATTGGCCGAATCCAAGTTGTACCGCGAAAGCTGGGGCGCGGATGTGATCGGGATGACCAATATGCCCGAGGCCAAACTCGCCCGCGAGGCAGAGCTTTGCTATGCCTCCGTTGCGATGATCACCGATTATGACAGCTGGCACCCGGACCACGGTGAGGTGGATGTGACCGCGATCATTGCCACCCTCATGGGCAACGCCGACAAGGGCCGCGCCTTGGTGTCCCGATTGCCAAAACTGCTGGGGACAGACCGTGCGCCCTGCCCGCATGGGTGTGACCGGGCGCTGGAATATGCGATTCTGACCCAACCGGATGCCCGTGACCCCGAAGTGATGGCCAAGCTGGACGCCGTGGCAGGCCGGGTGATTTGATGAACGCGCGCCCCCGCGCGGGCGAAGAACAGGAAAAACGAACATGACATTCGAATTATGGCTGACCTTTGTCGCGGCATCCTTTGCCCTGCTGTTGATCCCCGGTCCCACGGTTCTGCTGGTGCTGAGCTATGCGCTCAGCAAAGGCCGCTCTGTTGCCGTGGCCTCGGCGGCGGGCGTGGCCTTGGGTGACCTTGTCGCGATGAGCGCGTCGCTGGCGGGATTGGGCGCATTGGTGCTGGCCTCTGCCACGCTATTTACCGCGCTGAAATGGGTGGGTGCGGCCTATCTGGTCTGGCTGGGATTCAAATTGATCCGCTCCGCGCCCAGTGAGGGGCTCTCGGTGCCAGCGGCAGACAACATCACCGCAAGCCGGGTGTTTGGTCACACCGCAGCAGTGACGGCGCTGAACCCCAAATCCATCGCCTTTTTCATCGCCTTTGTGCCGCAGTTCCTGTCGCCTGCCGCGCCGCTCTTGCCGCAGTTTGCAATTCTCATTGCGACCTTTGTCACACTGGCGGCGCTGAACGCTTTGGCGTATGCGCTTCTGGCAGACCGGTTGCGCCAGATCATTGCGCGGCCATCCATCATTACCTGGATCACTCGGGCGGGCGGTGCCGCGTTGATCACTATGGGTGTATTGACCGCCACATTGCGCCGGAGCATGCCATGAAGAACGTACAGGATTATATCCGCACTATCGTCGATTTCCCACACGAGGGGATCATGTTCCGCGATGTGACCACCCTATTTGCCGATCCACGGGGCTTTCGCATGGCGATTGACCAGATGTTGCACCCCTACGCGGGCATCAACATCGACAAGGTTGTGGGGCTAGAGGCACGCGGCTTTATCCTTGGCGGCGCGATCGCCCATCAGCTAAGCGTTGGGTTTGTCCCGATCCGCAAGAAAGGCAAGCTGCCCGGCACCACGATCAGTCAGGACTACAAGCTTGAATATGGCGAGGCGATTGTGGAGATCCACGACGATGCCATCAAAGAGGGCGAAAAGGTTCTGGTGGTGGACGATCTGCTGGCAACCGGCGGCACCGCAGAAGCGGGGATCAAGCTGATCCACCGTTTGGGCGGCGAGATTGTATCTTGCGCCTTTATCATTGATCTGCCCGAACTGGGCGGCCGCAAAAAGCTGGAAGATATGGGCATGGATGTGCATGCCCTCTGCGCCTTTGACGGATTGTGATCAGACCTACCGCAGAACCGCGCCGGGGTTCATAATCCCCTGCGGGTCCAGCGCCGCCTTGATGGCGCGCATCGCCGACAGTTTGGCCGGATCGCCATAGCGTTCCAGATCGCCAACCTTAAGCCGCCCGATGCCGTGTTCGGCGCTGACCGATCCGCCCATCCGGTCGACAAGATCATGGATCAGATATTTCATCTCTTCGCGCTGGTTCTGGTGATCGGCGCGGGATTTGCCCGGCATGGGAAAGACGTTGAAATGCAGGTTTCCGTCACCCACATGGCCAAAACAATTGATCCGAAACGCGCCGAGTTCCGAAATTTGCGCAGTGCCTTGGGTGATAAAGTCAGGGATCGCGCTGAGCGGTACAGAAATATCGTGGCTGGAGATAGAGCCGATACGGCGGTTTGCCTCGGGGATCATTTCGCGGATGCGCCAGAAATCGTCTGATTGTTGCTGGTTCTGCGCGATCACGCCGTCCGTTACCAGACCGGCCTCATAGCCAGCAGCAAACAGGGTTTCCAGCGCGTCTGCGGGGATCAAACCGCCGCTCAGACCCACGTCAATCAACACCGTCCATTCCGGCGCCTCATCAAAAGGCAGCCGCACATCAAGGCCGGCTTCGGCAAGGAAACGCATCCCTTGCCCGTGGATCAGCTCAAAGGCGCTGACCATCTCGCCCAAATGATCGCGGGCCAGTGACAGCAGTTTCAGCGCCGCTGCCGGGCTTTGCACCACCAACATCGCGCTGCCGGTTTGGGCAGGCACAGGAAAGAGTTTGAGCGCGGCACCGGTGATCATCCCCAATGTGCCCTCGGCCCCGATCAACAGATGCCGCAGGTCATAGCCGGTGTTGTTCTTGCGCAGGCGCGTCAGCCCGTTCCAGATCTGACCGTCCGGCAGCACGGCCTCAAGCCCCAGACACAGATCGCGGGCATTGCCATAGCGCAGCACGCCAGTGCCGCCCGCATTGGTGGCCAGATTGCCGCCGATCCGCGCCGACCCTTCGGAGGCCAGCGACAGCGGGAACAGCCGGCCCTGAGCATCCGCTGCGCTTTGGATATCGGCCAGAATCGCACCGCCATCAGCGACCAGCACGTTTTCGTCGGCATGGACCGCGCGGATCTGGTTCATCCGTTCCATCGACAGGATCAGGGGCACTGAGCCATCCTGCGCGACCTGCCCGCCGACAAGACCTGTGCCGCCGCCGTAAGGCACCACGCCGACGCGGGCCGCGCCTGCATGACGGATCACTGTTGCAACCTCCTCTGTGCTGCGCGGCAGCGCCACGGCGGTGGGCTGACCTTTGTAAATGCCACGCGGCTCTTCAAGGTATCGCACATCTGCGGCACGCAGGGTGTCTGCGGGCAAGGCCGCCTCCAGCGAGGACAGGAAGGACGCATCAGCGGAATTGAGTGGTTTTGGTGTCATGCCCTATCAATCAGCATAGGCCGATGAGGATGCAAGGGGGTATTGCGCCGCGCCTGCCGCTTGCGGGCTATCCGGCCTCGGTGCGCCCGCGCCGGTCACCGCGCAGGCACGCATAAAGCACATGGGTCCGCCAGCGCCCGTCAATCTGAAGATAGCTTTGCGCGACACCTTCGTATTTAAAGCCCGACTTTTCCAACAGCCCGCGCGAGGGTTTGTTTTCGGGCAGGCAGGCCGCTTCGATCCTGCTGAGGTCAAGGCGGGTGAAGGCTTGGTGCACCACGGCTTCAATCGCCTCGCGCATGTAGCCTTGGCGGGCAAAGGGGGCGCCGGTCCAATACCCCAAGGTGCCCGCCTGCGCAGGGCCACGGCGGATGTTATCAAGGGTAATGGCCCCGATCAGGGTCTGATCTTCGCGGCGGATCAGGAACAGCGGCATCGCAGTGCCGGAACTGATTGATCTTGAGGCCCAATAGACCCGATTGGAAAACGCCTTGCGGGTCAGATGATCATCTGCCCAAGCGGGTTCCCATTGTTTCAGGTAGCTTTCGCTTTTGACCCGCAGTGCGGTCCAAGGCCGGAAATCTGCCTGCACAGGGGTACGCAGCGTCAAACGCTCTGTTTCGATCTTCAGCTTGCGTTTGATCAGCAACATCAGGCCGCGCGGCGCTCCTCTAGTTGCTGGAGGGTCGGGGCGCCATCAACCGGACCATACAGCGCTAGCGCGGCAGGTGCCTGCGCCGCGATCCGCTCTGCCATGTCGCGCACGTCACCCGTGGTCACCGCGTCGATCTTTTCGATGGTTTCCTCAAGCGGCGGAATGCGGTCCCAGATCTGGATCAACCGCGCCAGACGTTCGGCGCGGTTGGACGGGCTTTCCAGCCCCATCAGCAATCCTGCCTTCATCTGCGCACGAGCGCGGGCGACCTCGGCCGGGGACATATCCGCAGCGGCACGTTTCATCTCGTCGATGGTGATGCCTGCCAGTTCCGGCAGTTGTTCGGCAGAGGTCCCTGCATAGACCGTCATCATGCCCGTGTCGGCATAGGCCCCGGCCTGCGCAAAGATTGAGTAGCACAGCCCGCGGTTTTCCCGAATTTCCTGAAACAGACGCGATGACATGCCGCCACCCAGCGCAGAAGCATAGATCTGCGCCACATAGATATCGTCAGCGCGGTAGCCGGGCGATTCGAACCCAAGCGCAAAATGCGCCTGCTCCAGCGGTTTCAACTGGCGTGTTTCGCCACCCTTGAATTGCGCAGGCGCGGTCTGAAACAACGGCTTGGCGGGCATATCGCCAAACAGCGCTTCGGCCAGTTTGACGATCTCGTCATGATCCACGGCGCCAGCGGCGGCGAGGATCATCTGTTCGGGGCCATAATGATCGTCAATGAACGACCGCAAATCTGCTTGCCCAAAGGCCGAGACCCGTTCTGCCGGACCTAGGATCGTACGGCCAAGCGGTTGGTCGGGATAGGCCTCTTCTTGCAGCCAGTCAAAGATCACGTCATCGGGGGTGTCCAGCGCCTGACCGATCTCTTGCAGGATCACCCCGCGCTCAACCTCGATTTCCTTGGGGTCCAGCACAGGGTTGCGCAGGATATCGGCAATCACATCCAGCCCCAGCGCCACGTCGTTTTCCAGCACCCGCACGTAATAGGCAGTCACTTCGCGCGAGGTATAGGCGTTGATATAGCCGCCCACGTCTTCAATCGCCTCGGCGATTTGCAAAGACGTGCGCCGCTCCGTGCCTTTGAACGCCATATGTTCAAGGAAATGCGCGATACCGTTTTGATTTGGTGTCTCATGGCGACCGCCCGCCGACACCCAGATCCCGATAGACGCCGAGGCAAGCCCCGGCATGTTTTCCGTGACAATACGAAATCCGTTTGGCAGGCGGTGCTGGTTCAGGCTCACGCGTTGAGTTTCCCTTTGATAAGCGTTTTCAGCGCATCAAGATCATTGTCCACGCGGGTCAGGCGTTCGTCGCGGTCAAACAGGTCCGCCATGCGCGGCGGCAGGCCCGGACGCACCCCTGTGGCCGCCTCAACCGCATCGGGGAACTTGGCCGGATGCGCGGTGGCCAGCGTGATCATCGGGATTGCCGGATCGCGCTGTTCGTTGGCCACTTTCACACCAATGGCGGAATGCGGGCATAGCAGCTCAGCCGAGGTTTTCAGTGTGTCTGCGATGGTCGCTGATGTTTCCTCTTCGGAGGCGCGGCCAGAGTGGTAGATCTCTTGCAACGCCTGCAACGCCCCTTGCGACACATCAAAGCCGCCCTGCCCCAGCTCGTCCATCAATTGTTTGATCGCAGCGCCGTCGCGGCCATATGCGTCAAACAACGCCCGTTCAAAGTTGGAGGAAACCTGAATATCCATCGATGGGCTGATCGAAGCATGCACACCGCCCTTGTGATACCCCTGCCCCTTGAGGCACCGGTCCAAGATGTCGTTTTGGTTGGTTGCAACCAGTAGATCTGCAATGGGCAGGCCCATTTGACGGGCGATGTAGCCCGCGAAAATATCGCCGAAGTTGCCGGTTGGCACGGTAAAGCTGACCTCGCGATCCGGTGCGCCCAAGGACACGGCGGAGGAGAAGTAGTAAACCACTTGCGCCAGTACCCGGCCCCAGTTGATCGAATTGACCCCGGCCAGTTTCACGCCGTCGCGGAACTCAAAATCGTTGAACATATCCTTGAGGCGGGCCTGACAATCATCAAAATCGCCATCAACGGCCAAGGCATGCACATTCGATTCTGTTGGCGTGGTCATCTGGCGGCGCTGCACTTCGGACACGCGGCCATGTGGGTAAAGGATAAACACATCGACATTATCGAGGCCGCGGAAGGCCTCGATCGCGGCTGATCCGGTGTCGCCGGAGGTCGCGCCGACAATCGTCACCCGCTCACCCTTGCGGCCCAAAGCCTTTTGGAACATCTGGCCGATCAACTGCATCGCAAAGTCTTTGAACGCCAGTGTCGGGCCGTGAAACAGCTCAAGCAGGAAATGATTTGGCGCAAGCTGCACCATCGGCGCACGGGCGACATGGCCAAAACTGCCATAGGCCTTGGCGATCAGATCGCGGAATTCCTCATCCGTAAAAGTGTCACCGATGAAGGGGCGCATCACGGTAAAAGCGACCTCTTCGTAGGACTGGCCTGCCATTGCGGCGATCTGGTCTTTGCTCAGGGTCGGAATTGTTTCTGGAACATATAGTCCGCCATCGCGGGCCAGCCCGGTCAGCATCGCTTCTTCAAAGCTCAGAACAGGGGCCGTGCCACGGGTGGAAATATAGCGCATGGGTCAGCTTTCGAGTTTGGCACCGCGACGGCGGCGCATAAATAGAATGGACATGGCCAACCAGATGGCAGCCAGCGAAAACCATGTAATGGCGTAATTCAGGTGATCGTTGGGAATACGGCTGGTGTCTACGGGCAATGGCGTCACGACACTGTCTGGCACCGACAGATCGCGGGCCACCACCAGAATCGGCTCCGCTGCCAATGCCGCTGCCAGATCGTCCACATCACGGGCAAACCAGATGTTCAGGTCAAAGTCGGCCTCGGGGGTGAATTGATCGGTTTCCTGCGGCCAGTGCAGATTGCCCGTGACGGTCACCAAACCCTCTGGGGTTGCCACACCCTTGTCGTCCACCGCAACAAAACCGCGGTCCACGAGGATGCGGTCATTAACGGTTTCCAGTGCCGTGATCAGACGATACCCCGCGCCGACTTCCTTTTGAGAGACCAGCACCCGCAGGGTGTCGCCATCAAAGGCCCCTGTCACAGTCACCGGCAAAAAGGCATCGTTTTCGGGATCAGGCTGCGCGGGCAAGGTTACGGGATCGGCAAGGATGCGGGTGTTGATATCCGCAATCAGCGCCTCTTTCCACGCGAGGCGCTGCATCTGCCAAACACCCAACGACAGCAAGATAGCGGCGCCGCCAAGTCCAACAATAATAAGAAAAAGCACGCGGCTCATGGGCGGTAATCTCTGCATCAAAGACAAAGCGCGCGAAGTCCCCTTCGCGCGCCTTGGGTTTTCAGGGATCGAGGCCGCAGATGCAACCCCGTCTGCACGTTCTTAAGCAGGAACGCCCCAGATGTAGACGGCGAAGAACAGGAACAGCCAGACCACATCAACGAAGTGCCAGTACCATGCGGCGGCCTCAAACCCGACGTGTTGTTCGGGGGTGAAATCACCGCGCATCGCCCGGATCAGGCAGACAAACAGGAAGATCGTGCCGATCACAACGTGGAAGCCGTGAAAGCCTGTGGCCATGAAGAACGCCGAGAAGAAGGCATCGCCGCCAAATACCCAGTCATGATGCAGGATCAGTTCGGCATATTCATAAGCCTGAAGCGCGGTGAACGCGACGCCCAGAATAACCGAGATGGCCAACCCGTTGATCAGGTCTTTGCGGTTGTTTTCATGAACAATCGCATGGTGCGCCCATGTCACGGCACAGCCGGACAGCAGCAGGATCAACGTGTTGATCAGCGGCAGGTGGAAGGCGTTGACCGGATCAAATACCGGCGGCACATATTCAGAGCCGACATATTCGTTCATCGGGTACATGGCCTGTTTGAAGAAGGTCCAGAACCACGCCACAAAGAACATCACTTCGGACATGATGAACAGGATAAAGCCATAGCGCAGGCCAAGGCGGACAACACCGGTGTGATCGCCCACGTGGCTTTCGATGACGACTTCGCGCCACCAGCCGAACATCACATAAAGCACGGCGACAAAACCGCCGAGGAACAGAAACGGTGTGACATCGTGCATCCAAAGCACAGCGCCAAAAAGCATCGCAAAGCCGGCAAGTGCGCCCAGCAGGGGCCAGCTTGACGGGCTTAGGATGTGGTAATCGTGGTTCTTAGCATGTGCCATATCGCGGGCGTCCCTCAGCTTTTCTTTAGTTCAGGTCTGTTGTTTTGTCCTGCTCCAAGGCGGCATAGCCTTCGGGCAAGTCAATTTCATAGAATGTATAAGACAGTGTGATGGTATGTACAAACTTCCCATCGCGGTCTTCGACGATTTCTGGGTCTACAAAGAAGCTGACCGGCATCTGCACCCGCTCACCGGGGGCCAAAACCTGTTCTTCAAAGCAGAAACAGTCGATTTTCTCAAAAAACGCGCCCGCGGTGTAGGGGGTCACGTTGTAGCTCGCTTGCCCTGCGATGGGCTGCGAGGTTGGGTTGTACGCCTCATAAAAGGCCAGTCCGGTCTCGCCGATGCGAATCTCCATCTCGCGCACGACCGGCGTAAACTCCCACGCCATGCCGCTGTTGAGCGATGCATCAAAGCGGACCTTGACCGTTTGATCGAGAATCTCGTCCGATGCCGTTTCCACCTGCCCCGGCACGCCGCCAAAGCCGGTGACCCGGCAAAACCAATCGTAGAACGGCACCGACGCCCAGGCCAATGCGCCCATAACCACGACCAGCGACACTGTTTGTGCAACGGTTTTTTGTGGTCCGGTCATTGCCATCAATTGCTCTCCTGAGATTGGGGTGCGGGTGCGCCCATCGCCTTGGTGAAATCTGTTTGGGTGATTTTGACGAAAGTGAGAACCATCACCAATATGACAAAAGCGCCCAGCATCAGGCCCACACCCACATTGCGGCCGCGGCGGCGGTTGTGGATTTCATGTTCGGTCCGCATATTCATCACCAGCCTCCAAGGCCCCATGGCCGCAGCGTTGCTTCGACCAGTATCGCACCAAAGTGCAAGAAGAGGTAAAACAGCGATAGGCGGAAGAACTTGCGCTCTACCTTGTAGTTGTCTGCCTCGGATGCATCTTCGTCGCGTTGCCAGATCCGGTAGGCCCCCAAAAGGAACATCGCGTTGAGCACAATGGCAAAGCTCAGGTAGATCCAGCCGCCGATGGCGGTGAAACCGGTGCCGACAGCCAGAACTGCCAGAACCATTGTATAGGCCAGAATATGGCGGCGCGTTGCCGGACGGCCGTGGGTCACGGTCAGCATCGGCACATCAGCATCGTCATAGTCAGAACGCATGAACAGCGCCAGAGCCCAGAAATGCGGCGGCGTCCACATGAAGATCAGCGCGAACATCAGCCATGCCTCGATGGAAAAGCTGCCGGTGGCGATGATCCAGCCGATCACCGGCGGGAAGGCCCCTGCCGCGCCGCCGATCACGATGTTCTGCGGCGTGCGCCGCTTGAGCCACATGGTGTAGAACACCGCGTAAAAGAGGATCGTAAACAGCAACATCGCCGCTGCCAGCAGATTGGCGGCCAGGCCCAGCATCATCACCGACATGCCCGACAAGGCCACGCCCAGCGCCAATGCCTCGCCCGGTTGCACTTTGCCAGCCGGGATCGGGCGGCTTTGGGTGCGGCGCATAATCTGGTCGATGTCGGCATCCCACCACATGTTCAGTGCGCCAGAAGCACCGGCCCCGATGGCAACAAACAAAATCGCGGCAAAGCCAACCACCGGATGCACGGACACCGGTGCCGCCAACATGCCCACCAATGCGGTGAACACGACCAATTGCATGACGCGTGGTTTGAAGAGGGCAAAATAATCGCCCAATTGTGCCTCGTGTTCTGCTGCAGGAGTATTGGTGATGTCAGTCATCCCATGCCTTTGCCGAAAAGAGATCCCGCCAGGGGATCCGCCAGATTGCTGATGGTCGGAAGGGTGGACCGCAGCCCACCCTTTTCAAGTCTCAGTACCAACAGGGTGCGGTTTCGCCGCACCCCGGTTTCGATTTAGTTGGACGCAACTGTCAGCGGCTGAGGAATACCTGCGTATTCCTCTTTCGCGCGGCCCAGCCATTCCTGATAGGCCGCTTCGGACACCACTTTCACGGTGATCGGCATATAGGCGTGTGCCTGACCGCAAAGTTCCGAACACTGGCCAAAGTAGACGCCTTCTTTGTCGGCGTTGAACCACAGCTCTGCCAAACGGCCCGGAACACCGTCTTGCTTGACGCCGAAGGCCGGGATGGTCCAGGCGTGGATCACGTCGGATGCCGTCACCTGCATCACGATGGTCTTGCCGACAGGCACCACAACGGCGGCGTCCGTGGCCAGCAACCATTCGTCGCGGGAATAGCCTGCCGCCTCAAGCTTGGCGATCATCACGTCGTCCAGACGGTTGGCAATGGCGCCAGCGGCCTCTTCTTCGGAGGTCATCGTCGCAGGGGCACCGATCATGTAGCTGTCAAAGCCAAAACCATCATCGACGTATTCATAGGACCAGTACCACTGGTTGCCGATGGCCTTGATGGTCACGTCCGCCTCAGGAATTTCCTGCTGGCGGAACAAGATCGGCAAGGAATAAGCACCGATCAGGACCAGAATCAGAATAGGCCCGATGGTCCATGCAATTTCCACAGGTGTGTGGTGGGTGAAGGACGCAGGTTCTGGATTGCGTTTTTTGTTGTAGCGCACGATCACCCAAAGGAGCAGTCCGGTCACAAAGACGGTGATCAGGGTGATGATCACCAGAATCAGATAGTCCAGATCGTGAATGTCTTGCGCCAGCCGTGTCACGGCAGGCTGAAAGCCCATTTCGCCGTCAACTGGTGTACCGATCACTTCCAGACCGTCGATGCGCAGATTGTCCTGAGCCAATGCTGGAAGGGCGGAGAAGCTGGCCAGAAGCGCGCTTGCAGAGAGAAGTTTTTTCATAAGTCGTCCTGATCTTGTGACCATTTGTTCTACGGGTTCAACCAAGCGGAGGCCGTTTGGCAGCCGCCCGTTGTAATCTTGATGCTTACAATCATATTCTAAGCTCAAGATAAAGCCATTCGATTGCGTCAAACAGACGCTAAATTCGTTTTTGTGGCTGGAATACAGGATATATCCCCATGAGCAGCAGTGCCTTTCTACCATTTGAAGCGGATTTAGACCGCGACACCGCCCTTTCAATCCTGCGCAGCGCCGTGGCAGGCGCGGACGATGGCGAGCTGTTTTTTGAACGGCGGCGGTCCGAGGCGCTGGTTTTTGATGACGGGCGGCTCAAGACCGCCAGCTATGATGCCTCTGAAGGATTCGGCCTGCGAGCGGTGCGCGGTGAGGTGGCAGGCTATGCCCATTCCACCGAGATCAGCGAAGCAGCTTTGCGCCGCGCCAGCGAAACCGCGCGGCTGGCGGTTGGTGAGGGCGGCGGCACCTGGGCCGATGCGCCCGAAGGCACCAACAAAAAGCTTTATACCGATGATGATCCGATTACGGGTGCGGCCTTTCCTGTCAAGGTCGAGACTTTGCGCGAGATAGACGCCTTTGCCCGTGATCTGGACGCGAGGGTGGTACAAGTCAGCGCGACGATTGCCGCCAGCATTCAGGAGATCGAGATTTTGCGCCCCGAAGGCACGTCAGTGCGGGATATGCGCCCGATGACGCGGGCCAATGTATCGGTGATTGTCGAACAAGACGGCCGCCGCGAAAGCGGCAGCGCGGGCGGCGGCGGGCGCGTCGGCCTTGACGGTTTGCTCGATCCCGCCGACTGGCAGGCCAAAACCCGCGAGGCTTTGCGCATTGCTGTGGTCAACCTTGATGCAGTGCCGGCCCCTGCGGGTGTGATGGATGTCGTGCTTGGCCCCGGCTGGCCGGGTATTTTGCTGCACGAGGCGATCGGGCATGGGCTTGAGGGCGATTTCAACCGCAAAGGATCAAGCGCCTTTGCCGGGCTGATGGGGCAACAGATCGCCGCCAAGGGGGTCACGGTTCTGGATGATGGCACGATCCCGGACCGGCGCGGGTCTATCTCTGTCGATGATGAAGGTACGCCATCGGCCAAAAACGTGCTGATCGAGGATGGCACACTGGTCGGCTATATGCAGGACCGCCAGAACGCGCGTTTGATGGGGGTTCAATCCACTGGCAACGGGCGGCGGCAGTCCTATGCCCATATCCCGATGCCGCGCATGACCAACACCTATATGCTGGGCGGTGACACGGCGCCGGGCGATATTGTGGCGGATCTAAAGGATGGCATTTATGCCGTTGGCTTTGGCGGCGGTCAGGTGGATATCACCAATGGCAAGTTTGTGTTTTCCTGCACCGAGGCCTACCGCGTTGAAAACGGCAAGGTGGGTGCGCCCGTGAAAGGGGCAACGCTGATCGGGGATGGGGCCACCGCGCTCAGACAAATCCGTGCCATTGGCAATGATCCCGCGCTGGATCCCGGCATGGGCAATTGCGGCAAGCAGGGGCAATGGGTGCCGGTAGGCGTGGGCCAACCCACCTTGATGATCGGCGGCCTGACCGTTGGCGGGTCTGCGGCATAGCTTAAAATTAGCGGGCCGGTTTAGTGCTAATCGGCCCTATTCGATTCATCCGTTGTTAACCGTGCGTACCTATACCTGATTCTGCAACGGACGGAGACAACGGGATGACTGACAAGGACCTACATCCTTCTTCCACTCACCCCCCACTCCCACCCACCCCGGAAGACGAACAGTTTGCCCGACTTCGTCTGTTGCGCTCGCGCCGGGTCGGCATTTCGACGTATAAACGTCTGCTGGCTGAACACGGCACGGCGCAGAACGCGTTGGCCGCGCTGCCTCAGGTGGCGCGCGCCGCGGGCGTTTCAGGATACGAGATTTGCCCCGAAGATGTGGTGCGGGCCGAATTGCGGGCGGGCCGCGCCGCCGGTGCGCAGTTGCTGATCCATGGCACGCTTCCCTACCCTGCTGCACTGGCGGAATTGGACGATGCGCCGCCCTTTCTTTGGATGATCGGACAGCCCGATGTATTGGCCCGCCCGATGATCTCGCTTGTGGGGGCGCGCAATGCCTCTTCGCTTGGTACCCGTATGGCCAAGGCACTGGCAAAGGATCTGGCGCAAGCCGGTTATGTTGTTGTTTCTGGTTTGGCACGCGGCATTGATGCCGCCGCCCATCATGCGGCGCTGGAAACAGGCACCATTGCCGTGCAGGCTGGCGGGGTTGACGTGATGTACCCGGCAGAAAACACCGAATTGGCAGGATTGATCACCAAAACAGGGCTGCGTCTGTCTGAACAACCCATGGGCTTGCAACCGATGGCGCGGCATTTCCCGGCCCGCAACCGGATCATTTCGGGCCTGTCGCGGGCCACAGTTGTGGTCGAGGCGGCCGGAAAATCCGGCAGCCTGATCACCGCCCGCGATGCATTGGACCAAGGCCGCGAGGTGCTGGCGGTGCCGGGGCACCCCTTTGACGCACGTGCATCGGGCTGCAACATGTTGATCCGCGATGGTGCGGTATTGGTCCGCTCTGCCGCTGACGTGCTTGAGGCATTGGCGCCCTCACTGGCCGCCGCACCGGAGCTTGCTTTGCCTGCACCGGATCAACAGGCCGCCCGAACCGGCACGGCATTACCCCCGAAAACCGGCAAAGCCAAACGCGGCCTGAGAGAAACCGCATCACTGCATCTGCAGATCCTGTCGCGGCTTGGGCCGTCACCCATGGCCGAGGACCAGTTGATCCGCGATCTGCAAGCCCCGGCGGGCCGGGTCGGCCCCGCCTTGGTTGATCTTGAGATGGATGGTCAGATCACCAGACGGCCCGGCGGTCTGGTGACCAAAGCGGTTTGAACGGCCAGAACAAAACCGCCCTAAAACTGCCCAGCCAGCTCCACCATAACGAGAACTCGCGCCGCTGCCAAAAGGCCATCTTCTATGGCATCATAACGGCAAAGCGCCTTTGCACAGCTGCAAGAAAATCGTCGGCATGCGCACAACACTGCATTGACAATCCCCCCTCCCATCCCACATGAGACAGCGCAACCGCCCACCCAAAATTGATGTAAGGTGCCTTATTTTATGCCCGTAGTTGTTGTCGAATCCCCTGCCAAGGCCAAAACGATCAACAAATATCTGGGCGATAATTACACCGTTCTCGCGTCCTATGGCCACGTTCGCGATCTGCCGCCCAAGGATGGCTCTGTCGACACCGACGCCGACTTTGAGATGAAGTGGGAAGTGGCCAGCGACAGCAAAAAACACGTCAAAGCGATTGCCGATGCGCTCAAAGACGACAACGCATTGATCCTCGCAACTGACCCCGACCGCGAGGGCGAGGCGATCAGCTGGCATTTGCAGGAGGCCCTGACCAAACGCAAATCCATCAAGAAAGACACCCCCGTCAGCCGTGTGGTGTTCAACCAGATCACCAAAAAGGCCGTGACCGAGGCGATGCAGAACCCGCGTCAGGTCGATATGCCCTTGGTTGAGGCCTATCTGGCCCGCCGGGCGCTGGATTATCTGGTGGGGTTCAACCTGTCGCCTGTCTTGTGGCGCAAACTGCCCGGCGCAAAATCGGCGGGGCGCGTGCAATCTGTGACCCTGCGCTTGATCGTGGAACGCGAGATGGAGATCGAGGCGTTTCGCGCCCGTGAATACTGGTCCGTCAAGGCCTTGCTCAGCACCCCGCGCGGTCAGGAGTTTGAGGCGCGGTTGACCACGCTGGTGGGCAAGAAGCTGGACAAATTTGATCTGTCCGATGCCACGCAGGCCGAAATGGCCGTGCAGGCGATCACCAGCCGGGATCTGTCGGTCATGTCGGTTGAGGCCAAACCGGCCAGCCGCAACCCGTCTGCCCCGTTCATGACCTCGACCCTACAGCAAGAGGCCAGCCGCAAGTTTGGCATGGGTGCACGTCAAACCATGAGCACCGCCCAGCGCCTGTATGAAGCAGGCCACATTACCTATATGCGAACCGATGGCATCGACATGGCGCCCGAAGCCGTGACAATGGCCCGCGACGCGATCAAGGATCGCTATGGCGCGGAATATGTCCCCGCGGAACAACGGATCTACAAGAACAAAGCCAAGAATGCCCAAGAGGCGCACGAATGTATCCGGCCCACAGATATGACCAAGGATGCAGGATCGCTCAACCTCGAAGCGGATCAGCGTAAGCTTTATGATCTGATCTGGAAACGGACCCTGGCCTGCCAGATGGCTTCGGCCCGGATGGAACGCACCACGGTTGAGATCGGCAGCAAGGATGAACAGGTCGGCCTGCGGGCCAATGGGCAGGTGGTTCTGTTTGACGGGTTCCTGCGTGTCTATGAAGAGGGCCGCGATGATGTGGTCGATGAAGATGACAAGCGTCTGCCGCAAATCTCTGAGGGTGACAAGATGGACAAACGCGCCGTCACGCCCGAACAGCATTTCACCCAACCGCCGCCCCGCTATACCGAGGCGACGCTGGTCAAACGCATGGAAGAGCTCGGCATTGGCCGCCCGTCCACTTATGCCAGCATCGTCACCACGATTCAGGATCGCGAATATGTCCGCAAGGATGGCAATCGCCTGATCCCCGAGGACAAGGGCCGTTTGGTCACCGCCTTCCTTGAGAATTACTTCCGCCGCTACATCGGCTATGACTTCACCGCCGATCTGGAAAACCAGCTCGATCAGGTCAGCGCGGCAGACGCCGATTATAAAGAAGTGTTGCACCGGTTCTGGCGCGATTTTTCTGCCGCCATCGGCGAGACATCAGAGCTGCGCATCACTGAAGTCTTGGAAAAGATCAACGAGGTGCTTGAGCCGCATCTGTTCCCACCGACCGAAGATGGCACAGACCCACGGCTTTGCCCGCATTGCGGTGCTGGCCGTCTGAGCATGCGCACGGCCCGGTCCGGCGGCGCGTTCATTGGTTGCTCAAACTACCCTGAATGCCGCTACACCCGCCCCTTTGGCCCGCCGGACCCTGAGGCAGAGAAATCTGCGATCCCGCCCGATGGCAAGCTGCTTGGCACGGATGAGGGCGACGAGATCCGCGTGTTCAAGGGCCGCTTTGGCCCATATGTGCAGCGCGGGCCGGTGACCGAAGAGAACAAGAAGCCGCCACGCCAGTCGGTGCCAAAAGACTGGCCCGCCGAAGAGCTGGAGCTGGACCGCGCCTTGATGCTGCTGTCCCTGCCGCGGCAGATTGGCCCGCACCCCGAAGACGGGATCATGGTTTGGTCCAACATCGGGCGCTATGGTCCCTATCTGAAACACGCAGAAAGCACATCGGATCGCGGCGGCACCAACGCCAATCTGGAAAGCCTGGATGAGGTGTTTACCGTCGGGATGAACCGTGCCGTGCAGTTGCTGGCGGAAAAAGTCGCCAGCCGCGGTGGCCGCGGCAAGGCGGCCAAACCGATCCGCGAGATGGGCGAACACCCTGATCTGGGCGGTGATGTGAACGTCATGGAAGGCAAATACGGGCCTTATGTGAAGTGGGAAAAGGTCAACGCGACGATCCCCAAAGAGATTGAGCCTGCGGATTTGACCATGGAACGCGCGGTTGAGCTGATCGAAGAGAAGCTCGCCAAATCCCCGGCCAAGCGGAAGGCGGCGACCAAGAAGAAGGCCCCCGCCAAGAAAGCCGCCGCGAAAAAGCCCGCTGCGAAGAAAGCGCCGGCCAAAAAGCCTGCCGCCAAAAAAGCGGCGCCAAAAACAGACTGACATGACCAGCGGCGCGATGCCGCTGGTCATAGGAATGTGATTTGTCCCGTCATTCTTGTTTTGCCACTAAGAGGCAAAACAAGAATGACGAGGCAAACGATGACAGATCTCCCGATATCCCGCCGCAGTGTCCTTTTGGGCGCAGGAGCCTCAATGCTCATGCCGCAGGTCTCACGGGCCGAACCAAGCGCCCTGCCCCCGGTCCGCCGCAATGCCACCAGTTTCACCATGCAGCATTGGCAGGATCATTTCGATGATCTGGGCAAGGCCGCGATTGTTGCCGATACCACCTCCCGCGCGTTGCATTTCTGGGGCGGCGACGGCGAGACCTATATCGTCTATCCCACATCGGTGCCGCGCAGTGATGAGCTGACCAAGCGCGGCTATACCAAGATCGTGCGCAAACGCGTTGGCCCGGATTGGACCCCGACGCCCTCGATGATGGAGCGCAATCCAGAGCTTAAATACATGCCGCCTGGCCCGGACAATCCGCTGGGCACCCATGCGATGTATCTCGGCTGGCCCGCCTATTTGATCCACGGCACCCATGACACCCGCAAGATCGGGCGGCAATCCTCGGACGGCTGTATCGGTCTTTATAATCACATGATCGAGGCGTTGTACCAGATCGCGCCCATTGGCACGCAGGTGCGCATCATCTGACCAATAGGCCATTTCTGGCTGAATAATTTGACTTCGCCGCGCTGCGGCGTCAAAAGGTATGCCAGTGTATTCTGGACAGCCAAAGGGGAGTGTTTGCCATGAAGAAAGTCTACGGCTCAGCAGCCGAAGCATTGGAGGGTGTGCTGTCAGACGGCATGCTAATCGCCTCGGGCGGTTTCGGGCTTTGCGGCATTCCCGAACTTTTGTTGCAGGCCATCAAAGAGGCCGGCACCAAGAACCTGACCTTTGCGTCTAACAACGCTGGCGTTGATGATTTTGGCATCGGCATCCTGTTGCAGACCAAGCAGGTCAAGAAGATGATCAGCTCTTACGTGGGTGAAAACGCGGAATTCATGCGTCAATATCTCAGCGGCGAGTTGGAGCTTGAGTTCAACCCCCAAGGCACATTGGCTGAACGGATGCGTGCCGGTGGTTGCGGCATCCCTGGCTTTTACACCAAGACCGGTGTTGGCACCGTGATCGCCGAAGGCAAGGATCACAAAGACTTCAACGGCGAGACCTACATCATGGAAGAAGGCATCTTTGCCGATCTGTCCATCGTCAAGGCGTGGAAAGCGGACGCGACAGGCAACCTCGTGTTCCGCAAGACGGCCCGCAACTTCAACCCGCCCGCCGCGATGTGCGGCAAGGTCTGCATCGCCGAGGTCGAAGAGATCGTGCCGACAGGGTCACTTGACCCCGATACGATCCATCTGCCGGGCATCTATGTGCATCGCATCGTGCAGGGCGATCATGAAAAGCGGATTGAACAACGTACAGTGCGGAAGGGTTAAGCCATGTGGGATCGTGATCAAATGGCGGCACGCGCCGCACAAGAACTGCAAGACGGCTGGTATGTGAACCTCGGCATCGGTATTCCGACCTTGGTGTCCAACTACATCCCCGAGGGGATCGAAGTGACGCTGCAATCGGAAAACGGCATGCTGGGCATGGGCCCCTTCCCGACCGAAGATGAGATCGACGCCGATCTGATCAACGCGGGCAAACAGACCATCACCGAACTTCCGCAAACCGCATACTTCGACAGTGCGCAATCCTTTGGCATGATCCGCGGCGGCAAAATCGCCATGGCGATCCTTGGGGCGATGGAAGTGGCCGAAAATGGCGATCTGGCCAACTGGATGATCCCCGGCAAGCTGGTCAAGGGAATGGGCGGCGCGATGGATCTGGTTGCGGGCGTGGGCCGCGTGGTGGTTGTGATGGATCACACCAACAAACACGGCGACAGCAAGGTGCTGAAAGAATGCACGCTGCCCCTGACCGGCCAAAAGGTCGTGGACCGCATCATCACCAATCTGGGCGTGCTGGATGTGGTTGAAGGTGGCCTGCGCATCGTTGAAACCGCCGAGGGCGTCACCGAAGACGAATTGCGTGCCGCCACACAGGCGACAATCGTTTAACCGCGCCCTTCACTAGTAGAATGCAAAAGCACCGCCTGCATCAGGCGGTGCTTTTTTGTGGGGCCGGGCCGCTGCCCCCCTCTTCATTTGGCAAGAAAAACTCAAGAGCATCCGCAGATGCAAACGCGCCCTGTCGTTGGTGCGTTTACTTCATCGCGGCAAACACACAGCCATCGCTGATCAGCTCCGGCGGGCTTTTGCATAGACCGCGTGCCACCTGAAAGGCCGCCAGCACTTTGGGCACATAGTCGCGGGTTTCTGCAAAGGGCGGTACGCCTGCATGTTTGCGTACAGACCCTTCGCCAGCATTATATCCGGCCAGAACCAGAATAGGGTCGTGTTCAAATTCGCCCATCAGCCAATCCAGGTATTTCACCCCGCCCAGAATGTTCTGGTCCGCATCAAAGCTGTCAGAGACGCCAAACCGTGCAGCGGTATCCGGCATGAGCTGCATCAGCCCTTCCGCCCCTGCCCCGCTGATCGCGTCCGCCTTGCCCGCAGATTCGACTGTGATCACCGCCAACACCAAGGCCGGAGACACCTGTGTGCCAATCGTGGCCCGCAAGATATCGATGCCGTTGGTCTTGGCTATGTCCTGCATCTGCTGCAATCGCGGCGCAGGCACCTTGCCCCCGGCCAATGTATCAAGTGCAGGCTGCAACCGTCCGGGGCCTGACCGGGCCGCATCGGGCGATACCTTATCCCAGAACCAATCATAGCGGCCCGGCGCCGATGCCGCGATGGCGCCAGATGGGGTTGTCACAGCCTCGGGGGTGGCTGCCACAGCCGGTGCATCATCAATCTGAACGGTGATGCGACCGGTTTTGCCCGCTTTTGGCGCTTTGATGCGTTTGGATTCGAACTCGGGAAAGGGTTTGGGGCCATCTGCCAGGGCCATTGGGGCCGCCAGACTCGCCAAAAGGAGCGAATATCCAAAAAATCGGTACATGCCTGCCTGCTTTTTTGTGCTTATGGGCTCGATTAAGCGGAAATATCCCATGATTTGCTCCCTCAAACCAGCCAATCGTGGCGAAGAACGTGGCGATTTCGCCCCAATTGACCCTATTTTGCAGCCTTCAAAACCGAATTTCAATTTTATTGAGGAAAATTATTCATCAAAAACATAGAGTTAAAACATTTCTTCAAATTTCTTAACCGGTAAATGGAAAAGTCACATTTGGTGCCAAATTCATGCCCCATTCACCCGGCTATATAGCGTCATACCAAGTCGGACAGGCAGCCAACTGAGAGAGACGGCGCCACACACGGACGGCAGGGTTAGAACTTTAAAACCAAATGATCCTTGGAGGGACATACCATGATGAACTTTATCAAAAACTTCCGCAAAGACGAAAACGGTGCTGTGACTGTTGACTGGGTTGTGCTGACCGCCGCCGTTGTTGGTCTGGCCGTTGCTGCCTACTCTTCCATCTCCGGTGGTGCGACCACACTGACTGGTAACACATCTACCTACCTGGACGGCCGTAACCCTAACACACCTTAAGTTAGACACGACGACCTAGAACGAACAAAGGGGTCGCGCTCTGCTTGACAGGACGCGGCCCCATTTTTCGAAAAGCAGGCAGAAGCCGCTCCCAGCGATTCACAGGTGAAGCTATGGTTAGTGCGATAAAGAAATTTTTTAAATCTGATGACGGTGCCGTCACAGTCGATTGGGTGGTTCTGACCGCCGCTGTCGTTGGCCTTGCGGGAGCTGCGATCATCTCCATTCAAGGCAGCTCAGATTCTTTGGGCGAAGGCACAGGAAATTACATGTCCGGCAGAGATGCGGGCAACTTCTGATAGACGACCCAACGGGGCTGCTTTGGCGGCCCTTTTGAACATCCGGTCGGGCGCATGACATCCGATCAAACAGTGTAATGGTCCTCTTCGCACCTTGGACACACCAAAGTATCGCCACATTCATGCGCTAAAGATCAGAGCAGAGACGATTGCACCGGGATCAACCTGGCTGCGACAAACATGAGGTGAATGAAATGCGGATGGTATTTGGACTGGTCCTTTTGGTGGGCATCGCGCTTGCCGGTGGGGCTGTATATCTTGCCAAGGATCGGATCGCGCAATACCAAGTAGCGAATGCGCGCGCTCAGGAAGCCTTGGCCAAAGTTGTTCCGACAGTCACAGTATATGTGGCCCAGGACGCCCTTAAATATGGTCAGCGCCTGACCAAAGATGACGTGCGGCCCGTTGATTGGCCCGAAAACGCCATCCCCGAAGGCGCCTTTGTCGAAGAAGCCGTGCTGTTCCCAGAAAATACAGATGAATTGCGTGTGGTTCTGCGTGCCATCGAAAAGGACGAAGCCATTATGGCTGTAAAGGTCACCGAGCCGGGCGAAGACACCGGTCTGACCTCGCGCCTTGAACGCGGCAAACGCGCCTTTACGATCAAAGTGGACGTATCCAGCGGCGTGTCCGGTTTCTTGCGTCCGGGTGACCGGGTAGACGTCTATTGGACTGGCCGGGCCGACTTTGGCCGCAACGAGAGCAAAGGTGACATCACCAAACTGATCGAGGCCGGCGTCAAATTGATCGCCATTGACCAAAGCGCTGGCGGCGAAGTGAACGAGGCAACCATTGCCCGCACCGTCACCGTTGCCATCAGCCCACAACAGGTGGCCGCACTGGCCCAGGCCCAATCAACCGGCAAGCTGAGCTTGTCGCTGGTGGGCGCCGAAGACGACACGATCGCAGAGGCGATCAACGTCGACCAACGGTCTTTGCTGGGATTTGAAGCACAAGAAGCTGCGGCTGAAGTGGAAAAAGAAAAGGTTTGCACCATCCGCACCCGCCGCGGAGCCGAGGTGGTGGAACTGCCCATTCCCTGCACAAACTGAATCAAATCCGCTGGTTTACCTCATATTCAGAACAGCGCCGCATCCCTGTGCGGCGTTGTTTGCATTTGAACTATGTTGCCAATTGCCCACATGGGCAGAGACCATCAAGTCAATGATTCTTGCAATAAAACATAATCTAACGCAAAGTGACGCCAACGACGGGCGAAAAGACCCATCATTGAGGCGTGATCAAAAAGGCAGGTCACATGAAAATCGATAGATTTCTACGAGCGGCCCTTGTCGGGCTGACGATTAGCGCAATGCCATTGGCACTGTCCGCGCCCTCACCGGCGATGGCGGATACTTTGCGTGTGGTCAAAAAGGGCGTGAACACCAAGCTCAACGTTCCCATGAACCGCGCGGTGGTTGTCGAAAGCGACATCCCCTTTGCAGAGCTGAGCATCGCCAACCCGAATATTGCGGATATTTCTTCGCTGTCTGACCGGACAATTTATGTTCTGGGCAAATCGCCGGGTCTCACGACATTGACCCTGCTTGATGCAAGCGGGCAGTTGATTGCCAATGTAGACGTCCGCGTCGCCGCAGAGGTATCTGAATTCAAAGAACGTCTGCGCCAGATCCTTCCGGGCGAGAAAATCGAAGTACGCACCGCCAATGACGGCATTGTTTTGTCTGGTGTGGTGTCTTCGACCCAACGTTTGCAACGTGCCCTTGATCTTGCGGAACGTTATGCGCCGGAACGTGTTTCAAATTTAATGAGCGTTGGCGGCATTCAACAGGTGATGTTGAAAGTGCGCTTTGCCGAGATGCAGCGCAACGTGTCGAAATCGCTGGGCGCGTCCCTGTCTTTGAACGGGGCGGTCGGTGGCACTGGCATCAACGGCGGCACGGGAACAACCAATACCTCGGGCAGCGTGGCCACGGCTTTGGGCGGCAATATCCCCAACCTCAACCAAAACGCCGGTGCTGTGCTGTTCGGGTTTAACGCCGGGTCAACACAAGTTGGCATTCTGCTTGAGGCGCTTGAGCAAAAAGGCGTTGTGCGCTTTTTGGCCGAGCCGAACCTTGTTGCCCTCTCCGGGCAAGAGGCAAAGTTCCTTGCAGGTGGTGAATACCCTGTGCCAGTGGCGCAGTCAGAGAACAGAATTTCCATTGAATTCAAACCCTTCGGCGTCGAGCTTTCCTTTATCCCGCGCGTGGTCGACAAAGACCTCGTGAACCTGGAGCTTAAGGCCGCCGTATCCGCGATTGACCCGACAACCAGTTTGCAGCTGGGCAACGGTATCGAGATCGCCGCCTTTACCCGGCGCGAAACCTCCAGCACCGTTGAACTGCGCGATGGCGAAAGCTTTGCTATTGCTGGCCTGTTGAAAGATGACTTTACGGACAATGCGACACAGCTCCCATGGCTGGGTGATGTGCCGGTTTTGGGCGCCCTCTTCCGGTCTGCGGATTATCAACGCAACCAAACGGAACTGGTGATCATCGTCACCGCGCATCTGGTCACCCCGACACGCGGCGAAGCTTTGGCGCTGCCGACAGATCGGATCAGACCGCCTACCGAAAAAGACCTGTTCCTTTATGGACGCACGGCTGATGGCACCCGCACACCGAAAAAAGGTGCCGCAGGCGAAGTAGCCAAGCAAGACTTTGGCGGTTCATACGGCTATGTATTGGATTGAAACGATGAAAAGCGTGATGACCAAACGACTTAAGACAACAGGTCTGGCCGTGAGTGCCGCGGCCTTGCTTGGCTGTGCGCCAAGTTCGGATCCGGTCTATACGCAATTTTATCGTGAGGCTGGTGCGCTGGCCGACACGGGCTCTTTTGGGGATGCAAACCTCAACAATCGCTTGGTTATGACCGGGGAACGACAATACACCGTTGATTTGGCCAACAGATTTGCCGCTGAGGTCGATTCCACGGTCAATTTTGCTTTCAATTCATCAAAACTGGACGCCCAGGCACAGGCCATCCTGCGCCAGCAGGCCGGGTGGATCCGGCAATTCCCTGAAATTCGCTTTCGCGTCTATGGACACACGGATGCAGTAGGATCCAACCGCTATAACCGCACATTGGGCCTGCGCCGCGCCAATGCGGCCGTTGCCTATTTGACGTCGCAAGGCATCAGCAGGCGCAGACTTGAAGCGGTTGCATCCTTTGGCGAGACACAGCCACTGATCGTCACGCAAGGCCGCGAACGCAAGAACCGGCGCACCGTGACCGAGGTCAGCGGCTTTGTGAAACGGCACCCAACCGTGCTGGATGGCAAATACGCACAGATCATCTACCGCGACTATGTCGCCAGTGCCATACCGCCGTCCGAACTGACCGGAACCGCGCTTGGCAATGTCGCAGAGTAGCAATAGAATCAAATAGTTGGATGTAATTCAGCCTAAAAGGCCGGCACCTGTGCCGGCTTTTTTGCGTTTGATCAATCACCACTTTGACGGGTGATCGTTTCAACATACCCAACAATGGAGGTTTTTTAGCCCCAATCTCGCCCAACTTGGCTGCGATACCACTGTGTGAGAACAAATGTGTCTGCGCAAAATGCCAGACATGGGTCAGTGCAAAGACAGGCAAGCCAAATTGGTGCGCATTAACTCTTTGCCCAGCCCTTGCGAGTAAAGGAATATGGCTATGAGCAGCAGTATGCCGCAACCCGAAACAGCAGCAATCGTCGCCTGCACCGTCAGCCGCGACGTGCAGAACTTCGATCTGTTGATCGAGGATATGGAAGATGCGCTTGGTGAAAGCTGGGGGGATCTCGGATTTGCCGAGGCCCTTGCCTTCTTTAGCCAACCGGAGGCCGAAGCGATGGAGTTTATCGCACTGGCTTTGGATGAATCAGACGAGGAAAACCTCGTTCTGATGACTGAGATTATTACGCAGGCCAAAGCGCGGGACATCAAGGTGATCCTGATCGCCGAGGATGTGACCCCCGCCGCCTTGCATTCGCTGTTGCGTCAAGGCGCGGATGAATTTGTCCCCTACCCGCTTCCCGAAGGGGAATTGACCCAGGCCATTTCACGGGTGCGCGCCGGTGAGACCGCCGAAGCGGAGCCGGAACCCGCTGCACCGCAACTCAAGGCGGGCGCAAAAAAGGACGGCGCCCTGCTGGTCGTGCATGGTTTGGCGGGCGGCACGGGTGCCACCACGATGGCAGTGAACCTCGCTTGGGAACTGGCCAACGTAGACAAGAAAAACCCACCTTCAGTGTGCCTGCTGGATCTTGATCTTCAGTACGGCTCTGTTGCGACTTTCCTCGATCTGCCGCGCCGTGAGGCCGTTTATGAGATGTTGTCCGACACCGAAAACATGGACGAAGAGATCTTTGGCCAGTCGCTGGTCACATTCGAGGACCGCTTGCAGGTTTTGACAGCCCCGGCTGAAATGCTGCCGCTGGATCTGATTACATCCGAAGACGTGGACCGTATTCTTGATATGGCCCGCAACCAGTTTGACTATGTTGTGGTCGATATGCCTTCGACACTGGTGCAATGGTCGGAAACTGTTCTGTCCAATGCCCATGTTTATTTCACGATGATCGAACTTGATATGCGGTGCGCGCAGAACGCGCTGCGGTTCAAACGCGCCCTTCAGGCCGAAGAACTGCCGGTTGAAAAGCTGCGTTATGTTCTGAACCGCGCCCCCAAGTTTACCGATCTGAACGCCAAAAGCCGGGTCAAACGGATGGCAGAATCGCTGGATATTTCCATTGATTTGCAAATGCCTGATGGCGGCAAGCCGGTCACACAAGCCAACGATCACGGTTTGCCGCTGGCCAATTCCGCACCCAAAAGCCCGCTGCGCCGCGAAATCGCGAAGCTGGCGAACTCTATTCATGACCTCAAGGGAGATCAGGCGCAGGCCGCCTGACCCCTGACCGAAAGGCACTCCGATGTTTTCGAAGTACAAAAAACCATCCGCAGCCTCCGCACCGGAAAAGGCAAAGGCCACGGCCACCGTCACTCCGATCAAAGAAGCGGAAAAAGCGCCGGTGACAACCGTCACGCGCAAGGCATCCCAGCCTGCCGCGGCGGCCCCCGTTGATCGGGACGTCAAGCGCAAGCAGCGGATGAGCGACATCAAGTTGGAGCTGCATCGGTCTTTGCTCGACAACCTGAACCTGTCCGCGCTTGAACACGCGACAGAGCAGGACTTGCGTCAGGAAATCAATGCGATTTCCTCCGAGATCCTGGCTGAAAAAAGCATCGTTCTGAACCGCGAAGACCGAATGACACTGAATTCGGAACTTTTTGACGAGGTCACGGGTCTTGGCCCGCTTGAGACCCTGCTGAAGGACGAAACGGTCAACGATATTCTGGTGAACGGCCCGCAGCAGATCTTTGTGGAACGCGCCGGTAAACTGGAACTGACGGACATCACATTCAAGGATGAACGCCACCTGTTGCGGATCATCGACAAAATCGTATCCGCCGTTGGTCGCCGTGTGGACGAAAGCAACCCGTATGTGGATGCGCGTTTGCAAGATGGCTCGCGTTTCAACGCCATGGTGCCACCTGTGGCCGTTGACGGCAGCCTTGTCTCCATTCGTAAGTTCAAAAAGGACAAGCTGGGCATTGATGACCTGGTGAACTTTGGTGCCTTCACCGAAGAGATGGCCGCCTATTTGCAGGCCGCCGTTGCGACACGTCTGAACATCATCGTGTCTGGCGGTACAGGCTCCGGTAAAACGACAACCCTGAACGCGCTGTCGTCCTTTATCGACAACGCCGAACGCATCCTGACGATTGAGGATACGGCGGAACTTCAGCTGCAACAGACTCACGTTGGCCGGATGGAAAGCCGCCCGCCAAACGTTGAGGGCAAAGGCGAAGTGTCCCCGCGCGATTGTTTGAAGAACGCCCTGCGTATGCGTCCGGACCGGATCATCGTGGGTGAGACCCGCGGCGAAGAGGTTATCGATATGTTGCAGGCCATGAACACCGGCCACGACGGATCAATGACCACGATCCACGCCAACTCCGCCCGTGATGGCGTGTCTCGTTTGGAGAACATGATCGCGATGGCCGGTATCGAAATGCCTCTTAAGGCGGTCCGCAGTCAGATTTCTTCGGCTGTGAACCTGATTGTACAGGCCTCGCGTCTGCAAGATGGCTCGCGCCGCATGACCTCCATCACCGAGATTACCGGGATGGAAGGCGATGTGATCTCGATGCAGGAAATCTTCCGCTATCAGCGGGTTGGCCTGACACCGGACAACAAGATTATCGGTCATTTCACAGCCACAGGCGTGCGCAGCAACTTTGCCGAACGTTTCCGCATGTGGGGTTATGATCTGCCGTCTTCTATCTACGAACCTGTCGCAGCTCAGTAAGGATTGTTGTCATGAGTGCCGAACCAATTATCTATGGCCTGATCTTCATCGGCGTGCTGGTGCTGGTCGAAGGCATTTATCTGGTGGCTTTTGGTAAATCCATCAGTCTCAACAGCCGCGTCAACCGCCGGCTGGAGATGCTTGAAAAAGGATCGCGCCGCGAAGAGGTGCTGGACCAGCTGCGCAAAGAGATGCAGCAGCATATGGATAGCAAGACCATTCCGCTCTATTCGCTGCTGTCGGAAAAGGCGCAAAAGGCGGCAATTGCCTTTACGCCCAAACAGCTGATCATGCTGATGGGCGGCGTTGCCGTTCTTGCCTTTCTCGGGCTGACCATCGGTACCGAAACGGAACCACCTGTGCGTGCGTTGATCTCTGTTGGCATTGGCATTGGTGCGATTTATTTCTGGGTCTCTTCCAAGGCGGGCAAACGCATGGGCATGATCGAGGAACAATTGCCTGATGCGATTGAACTCATGGTGCGATCCTTGCGGGTGGGCCATCCGTTCTCCAACGCAATCTCCATCGTATCCAAAGAAATCCAGGATCCGCTGGCCTCTGAATTTGGCGTGATCGCAGACGAAAGCGCCTATGGCCGTGACGTGGGCGAGGCGCTCAAGGACATGGCGGAACGTTTGGATATGCAGGATTTGCGCTTCCTTGCTGTGGCCGTGACCATTCAGCAGCAATCGGGTGGTAACCTCGCCGAGATCCTTGCGGGTCTGGCCAAGGTCATCCGCGCCCGTTTCCGTCTGTTCCGCCGCGTCAAGGCGATCACGGCGGAGGCAAAATGGTCTGGCAAATTCCTGTCTGCCTTCCCGATTGTGGCGCTGATCGTGATCAACGTGAGCGACCCTCACTATTATGACGATGTGAAGGATCACGCGATGTTCATTCCCGCATGTTTCCTTGTTGGCATCTTCCTTGCGGTCAATCTGTTCGTGATGCGCGTGCTGACCGACATCAAAGTTTAAGGAACCAGTGAGATGGAATTTCTTCAAGAGATAGATGCGCAGCTGGGCGGACTAGGCCTTGTGATCGGCGCCGGTGTGATCGGGTTCCTGATGATCCTGACCATGGTGGTATTGATCCTGCGCCAGCCCGAAGATCCGCTGAACAAACTCAAGCGGGCCTCAGCCAGCCCTGCCGGTCAGGACAAGGGCAAACGCCTGCGTCAGTCCGAGGGCAATGAGCAACTGCAGAAGTTTGCCAAGTTTCTTGAGCCCGAGGACGTGGCCGAGCTGAGCGCCAAACAATTGATGTTGCGTCAGGCGGGATACCAGTCACGCGATGCGGTGCGGATGTTCTATTTCGCACAGATGGCGTTGGGTCTCATCGGTCTGGTGGGCGGCGTTGTCTACATCAACTTTCTGGGTGGCGGCGAAGGACTGAGCACGCAAAAGACCATGATGTGGACCATCGGCCCCGGCGCGATCGGTTATTATCTGCCAAAGTATTGGGTCACACGCCGGGTCGAGGCCCGCAAAGAGGAAATCACCCGTGGTTTTCCAGATGCGCTTGATATGATGCTGGTCTGTGTTGAGGCCGGTCAATCCTTGGATCAATGTATCGTTCGTGTGGCCAAGGAATTGCGGGCTTCCTATCAGGCCTTGTCCGAAGAGTTTGAAGTCGTCGCCTATGAGATGAAGGCCGGTAAGGACAAGATCACCGTTCTCAATGACATGGGCGAACGCTGCGGCGTGCAGGACGTTTCATCTTTCGTGACAGTTCTGGTGCAATCTGCCGCTTTTGGTACGTCCATCGCAGACGCTTTGCGGGTTTATGCAGGTGAGATGCGGGATAAACGTGTGATGCGCGCCGAAGAGGCCGCAAACAAGTTGCCAACAAAGATGACCCTTGCCACAATGATTCTGACGGTGCCGCCGTTGTTGATCATTCTGGTTGGTCCTTCGGTCCATGGCATCACTGAATTGGGCAAGATGAGCGGACCTGGACAATAATGATAAAAGCATTTCGGCGCGGATCACTTCGCGCCCTGCTTCTCACAACGTCATTCGGATTGGCCGCCTGTTCTACGGGCGGCTTTTCTGCGCAAGGCGAAAGCCCGTTTGCCCCCGGTGTAAACCAACACGCTGACGCCGTGGATGGGATCGAAGTGGGCCACCGCTTGATCGCTGCGGGGCAATATGAGCTGGCAATCAAATCATTCAATCGCGCAGCTTTGGAACAGGGGGTTGATAGTGAAATCCTTTCTGGCCTTGGCACGGCGAACCTTGGCTTGGGCCGGTTGGGACAGGCCGAACAATTGTTGCGCCGCGCGGTCAAACGCACGGATGCCCTGCCAGAAGCATGGAATAATCTCGGCGTTGTCCTGATGGAACGGGGCAAAACCGTCGAGGCGGAACAGATTTTCCGAAAGGCCTATGCGCTGGACAATGGCGAAAGTGACGCAATCCGCGACAATCTGCGCTTAGCACTCGCAAAATCCGAAAATTCTGGTATATCTGAGCTTGACGACAATAATTATAAGTTGGTGCGTCGGGGCGGAGGGGACTACTTGATCAGTTCTTCGCTGTGACGATGCCAAACGTCTGAATTGAGCAGTAAAAGGACGCACAAAATGCGCCACCCTATCGTTTTGGCCGCCTGCCTTGCAGGCGTCACCGCTGTTGCAGGCTGCGGTGAAAAAGACGCAAACGCCACCGTTGAACGGGCCTTCAAGGACGTGAACGTTGTCGATGAAAGCAATCTTTCCGATGTGATGCTGACCGTCGCGGACCCGAATGAGGCCGTGAACTACTTTGCCCGCTCCATCAAAGAAGATCCCAGCCGCATTGATCATCAGCGCGGGCTGGCCTCGTCCTTGATCCGGGCCAAGCGCGTCACCGAAGGCGTGATTGCCTGGGAAAAGGTCACCAAGATGGAGGGCGCTACCTCTGAGGACAGCGTGAACCTCGCCGATGCTTTGATCCGTGCCGGAAACTGGACCAAAGCCGAAAAGGTGTTGGACGACGTGCCGCCAACCCATGAGACTTTCAAGCGCTATCGGCTTGAGGCCTTGGTGGCAGACAGCCAGAAAGAATGGAAAAAAGCCGACAGCTTTTATGAAATTGCTGTGGGCCTGACGACGACCCCCGCGTCCGTCATGAACAACTGGGGTTATTCCAAGCTGACCCGCGGCGAATACGCCAAGGCAGAACGACTGTTTTCAGACGCGATCCGTCAGGACGACACGCTGTTCACCGCCAAGAACAACCTCGTGATTGCCCGTTCCGCGCAGCGCGACTACACCCTGCCCGTCATTCCGATGGACCAGACAGAACGTGCGCAATTGCTGCATACGATGGCCCTTTCGGCGATCAAACGGGGCGATGTCGAGATTGGCAAGAACCTGCTGCGTGAGGCGATCGATACACATCCACAGCACTTTGAGGCGGCTGTTCGGTCCCTGCGTGCCCTAGAAAACGGCTAAGCGGATGGCCATCGTCGCCGCTCATGCCTTGTGGTTTCTACCGTTTGTTCTGCCGATCTGCCTTTATGTGGCATTTACGGATATGGCTGAAATGCGCATCACCAACCCTTCCGTGCTGCTTTTGGCGCTTATCTTTATTGTGCTTGGCTTTTTCCTGATGCCTTTTGACGCCTACCTTTGGCGGCTCGCGGCCTTGGTGATCGTTCTGGTGGTTGGCATTGTGTTAAACGCCGCAGGCGCCTTGGGGGCCGGTGACGCAAAATTTGCGGCCGCCGCAGCGCCTTACATTGCTCTTGGTGATCTCGGCATGTTGACGATGATCTTTATGGCCACATTGTTGGCCGCCGCCGTGACCCATCGCGGCGCTATGTATACCCCCCTGCGTCATCTGGCCCCACATTGGGAAAGCTGGACACAGGGCAAGAAATTCCCGATGGGCCTCGCGCTTGGCCCGGCATTGGCCATCTATCTCATTCTCGGGGCCATCTACGGTGCCTGATAAACGCCATATTCAGGCCTTAGCCTGCAAGATGAGAAAAACCGGTCTGATCACGCAAGGAACCATGTCATGAACATGCAATCCACCAATGTTATGGCCCCTCCTCCGCCCAAGCGGATTGAGGAAATGCTGCTGCCCACCACGATGATGCGGGATATCCTGCTCAAGACCATATTCCGCAAGAATATCGACATGGTCAGTGATCTGGCACAGGCGGTTTGTCTGCCGATTCCGGTGACGCAGGAATTGATTGATATGGGCCGTGACCAACGCCTGATTGAGGCAACAGGCACATTGAACGCCAACAACGGCAATGAAATGGGCTATCAGCTTACCGATGCGGGCAAGGCGCGAGCGCTGGATGCATTGGCGCAGTCCGAATATTTTGGCCCGATGCCGGTGCCGCTTGATGTTTACCGTGAACAGGTCAAACGCCAATCGGTGCGCAATCTGCAAATCACCCGCGAACAATTGACCGGCGCGATGGGGCATCTTGTCCTGCCCGACAGCTTGCTTGGCCACCTTGGGCCTGCGGTTTCTGCCGGTCGCTCGATCTTGATGTATGGCCCTCCGGGCAACGGCAAATCCTCTATTTCCAATGGGATACGGGATGCATTGGGGGACAAGGTGTATGTTCCCTATGCCATTGAATATGCCGGACAGGTGATCACGGTCTATGACCCTATCGTGCATTCCCAAGCCGAAGCGGACGTGCAAGATCCGACATCCCTGCGCCGGGTGACCCGGTTTGACACGCGCTATGTCTGCTGTGAACGGCCCACGGTGATCACGGGCGGTGAACTTTCGCTCGATATGCTGGATCTGGTTTACAACCCCACCGCGCGGACCTATCAGGCGCCGCTGCAGCTGAAATCGACGGGGGGCATCTTCATCGTGGATGACCTTGGCCGCCAGAAAGAGCCACCGCAAAGTATCGTCAACCGGTGGATTGTTCCGCTGGAGGAAAGCAAAGACATCTTGGCGCTGCAATCGGGTGAAAAATTCGAAGTGCCATTTGATACGTTGGTGATCTTCTCCACCAACTTCCACCCGAATGAAATCTTTGACCAAGCGGCCCTGCGCCGGATCTTCTTCAAGATCAAGATTGACGGGCCGAACCAGCAAAACTTTCTCAAGATTTTTGCGATGGTCGCCAAGAAGCGCGGTATGCCGTTGGACGAGGCGACATTGGTGCAATTGCTCAAAGTCAAATACCCGACCATCGACAATGTCTATGCCAATTATCAGCCGATTTTTCTGATCGACCAGATGATTTCGATCTGCGAATTTGAGGGCATCCCCTATCAGATGTCCCCTGACCTGATTGATCGCGCATGGGCCAATATGTTCGTCAAGGACGAGCATATCGTCAAATGATCACCGTTGCGGGCTGCGGCCGGGCCTATGTATGCGGTACGAGGGGTGCCGCTGTTGGTTTTGATCCGTACCGGATAGATCATGCGGATGCGACAGGAAAACAGCCCGATCTATAGCTGATGACGCCCCGGATTGGGCTGTTAGGAATGTGCCAGTGAAATTTGCACCCTTGTGCCGATCTCGCTGGTCCACCTTGCCAGCGGTGCTATCTTACCCGGCATGAACGCCCTGCCCCCCAAGTTTGACCAATGGTTTGCCAGCAAAGGCTGGTCGATCCATCCGCATCAGCAACAGATGCTGGACCGCGCTGATGCGCCCGCGTTGCTGCTGATTGCGCCCACGGGGGGCGGGAAAACTCTCTCTGGTTTTTTGCCGACGCTGGTGGATCTGGCCGACGGGAACCATCAGGGGATGCATACGCTTTATATCTCGCCGCTCAAGGCCTTAGCCGCTGACATCAAACGGAACTTGACCACCCCGGTCACGGAAATGGGACTGCCGATCACCATTGATGAGCGTACCGGCGACACCACCGCGACCCGCCGCAAACGGCAAAGGGCCGATCCGCCGCATATCTTTCTGACCACGCCAGAAAGCCTTGCCCTATTGGTCAGCTATGAAGATGCGCCGCGCATGTTTAAGGGGTTGAAACGGGTGGTCATCGACGAAATTCACGCCCTCGCCGAAAGCAAACGTGGCGATCAGATGATGCTGGCGCTGGCGCGGCTGCAGACGATCTGCCCTGATCTGAAACGGGTGGGTTTGTCAGCCACGGTCGAAGATCCGCAAGCGATTGCACATTTCATGGCGCGGCATCCCGATCCATGTGAGATTTTGCAGGCCGATCCCGGCCCTGCGCCGGACATCCGAATGCTTAGCACCGAAGAGGCGCCGCCGTGGTCGGGCGGCGGCGCGGCCTATGCCATCCCTGCGGTGCTTGAGGAGATCAAGAAGCATCAAACCACTTTGATCTTTCATAACACCCGTGCGCAGGCAGAGATTTTCTTTCACAACCTGTGGCTTGCCAATGAAGACAGCCTGCCCATCGGCATTCATCACGGATCTCTGGACCGCGAACAACGCGCCCGTGTCGAGGCGGCGATGGTGCGCGGGGATTTGCGGGCGATTGTTTGTACGGGCAGTCTGGATCTGGGGATCGACTGGGGCGATGTGGATCTTGTGATCCAGATCGGTGCGCCCAAAAACGTCAAACGTCTGGTGCAGCGGATTGGCCGCGCCAATCACCGCTATAATGCGCCGTCCAAGGCGCTGCTGGTGCCTGCAAACCGGTTTGAGGTGGTGGAATGTGTGGCTGCATTGGATGCGGTGCTGGCCGGTGATCTGGACGGTGATCCGCGCGGCCCCGGCCCACGTGATGTTCTGTGCCAGCATATCCTGATCGCGGCCTGTGCCGGCCCTTTTGATGCCGATGATCTGTTCGCCGAAATGACCAGCGCGGGTGCCTATGCCGCCCTGTTCCGCGCAGAATTTGACGCCTGCCTCGAATTTTGTGCCACGGGCGGCTATGCGCTTCAGGCTTACGACCGTTGGCAGAGGCTGTTGCAGCGGCCCGACGGACAATGGCAGTTGCGCGATCCCCGCGCAGCGCAGCGCATCCGCATGAACATCGGCACCATACAGGACACCGACACGCTCAAGGTTCGGATGCGGCGCAATCGCGGTGGCAAACCTTTGGGTGAAATCGAAGAAGGGTTCGCCGCCACTCTGACACCCGGCGATACCTTTTTGATCGGCGGGCAGATCGTCAAATACGAGGGCCTGCGCGAGATGACTGTTGAGGTCAGCCGTGACGCCGCTAAAAAACCCAAGATCGCCACCTTTATGGGCACGAAATTCGCCACCTCCACCCAGCTTTCTGCGCGGGTGCAGCAGATGTTCACCCAAGACAGTTGGCCCGAACTTCCGCGCCATACGGCCGAGTGGTTGACCCTGCAACGCGAAGTCAGCCAGCTGCCGCAGCCGGGGCGTTTGCTGATCGAAAGCTTCCCCCATGACGGGCGCGAACAGACTGTGATTTACGGCTTTGCGGGCCGTAACGGGATGCAGACGCTCGGGCTGCTCCTAACCAAACGGATGGAGGAATTGGGCCTGCATCCAATGGGCTTTGTCGCCACGGATTATGCCACGTTGATCTGGGGGCTGGATGCCCTGGATGACCCGGCGCCGCTGTTTGATCTGGGCGCATTGCAGGATGGGCTTGAGACATGGCTGGCAGGGAACGCGGTGATGAAACGCACCTTTCGTGCCTCGGCGACCATTGCGGGCTTGATCGAACGCAACACGCCTTCGGCCCGCAAATCGGGGCGGCAAGCGACGTTTTCTTCCGATATCCTGTATGACACGTTGCTACGCTATGATCCTGATCATCTGATGATGCAGATCACCCGCGAGGAGGCATTGCGCGGCTTGGTTGATTTTGGCCGCATCGAAGAGATGATTGCCCGTGTCGATGGCCGGATTGATCACAAACGGCTGTCGCGGGTGACCCCGCTTGCCGCGCCGTTGTTCCTTGAGATGGGGCGCGTGCCGGTCAAAGGCGCAGCAGAGGAACGCTTGCTGGCCGAAGAGGCGACCCGATTGATGGAAACCTCTGGCCTTGCGCAGATCACACCGCCGCCTTCGGACAAACCGCGTTGGCGGGCGGGCTTTTGAGCCGCCTCGCAGCGCCGGTCATTTTGCCCCGCTTTCATTGACGATCCAGTCCTGAACCCGCGAGGTGATCGACCCCTTGCGCGGCGCGGCGTGGTTGATCTTGATGAAATATCCCCGACCAGAGGTCACAACATGCGGCAGCACCTCGACCAGCTCGCCACTGGCGATATGATCGTCGATCAGGCTGTGCCAACCCAGCGCGATCCCCTGCCCCGACACGGCGGCGCGAATAATCATCTCATAGGTGTTGAACGTTGCCCCCTTTTGCAAAACCCCGCTGCGCCCGCCTGCGTGAGACAACCATTCCAGCCAGTCGAACCAAGGCGCTGCGGTGCTCCCCGACCCCAGATGCAACAGTTTGGATTGATGATCCCACAGATCATTGGCACTCGTCAGGGGGCCTGCCGTTTCCAAAAACTGCGGGCTTGAAACCGCTGAGACGGCCTCGGGGAACAACAAATGGGCTTCGGGACCGACATCGGGTTTGGCGGCCATGAAAATCGAGATGTCAGGCTGAACCTCGCTTTCCTGTAGGGGGTCTTGCGAGGCCAGAACCCTTAGATCAATTTCCCCCAAATGTTCGCGCAACATCGGCAGGCGCGGCAACAACCAGAAAGACGCAAAAGCATAGTCAACGGCGATCAAAACACGATTGGGCGCGGTGCGGCGGCGGCGCTGGTCAAATTGATGGGCAACAGTATCGAGCGGTTCTGCCGCCATCTGAAACAGCGCCGCACCACTGCCTGTCAGTTCGATCCCGGTTGAGCGGCGAAAGAACAATTTGGTCTGCAAAGTGTCTTCGAGGTTCTTGATGCGTTTGCTCAAACTGGGTTGCGACACGCCCAGTTCTTTGGCCGCGCGGGTGATACTGCCGTTGCGGCAAACCACAACAAAGGCACAGAGATCGGCCACGCTCCACAACAGATGGCGATAGCTATTGGTTATGGCGGCCATTCAATTCTCTCACTTCAACGGCAAAAAACCATACTCTACACATTTCCCTCATAGGAAAAAGCTTTGCCATTCATATCAGCGTCGGTCGCAGATCATGCACAGGCAAGGCGGCACAGGGGGGAATAACCAAGATGCAACCACCATTAACCGATCTGCCGATCAAGACGGCGGACAAGGGATTTTATTCAGGCTTCAACGTCGATGTCACAGTGACATCAAAACTGGTCGTTGGCGCACTGGTCATTTGGGCCGTCGCCTTTCCTGAACAGGCCGGTTCGGTCCTCTCGGGGTTCAACACCTTTATTCTGGCCAACTTTGGCCTTTGGTACATCTATGTAATGGCCTCATTTGTTCTGGTTTGTCTCGTGCTGGCCCTGTGGCCCGCAGCCGGACGGCTCAAGCTTGGCCTGCCTGACGATGTACCGGAATTTTCAAACTTCTCGTGGTTCTCGATGATGTTTGGCGCGGGCATCGGGGTCGGCATGTTGACCTGGGCCGTGGCCGAACCGATTTACCATTTCCGCAACAACCCCGAGGTTATTCAGGGCGCGGTTGAGGGCGGCACGGCAGAGAATTTCATCAATGCCTACCAATGGTCATACCTGCACTGGGGCTTCTCGGCTTGGGCCTCTTATGCCATCGCGGGCCTGTCTTTGGCCTATTTCGCCTATCGTCGCGGTTTGCCGTTGACCATCCGGTCATCGCTGACACCGCTGTTCGGCAAGGCCCTGTCGGGTCCGCTGGGCACCGTGATTGATATCGTCGCGGTGATTGCGACAATCCTTGGGGTTGCGCAGACGCTGGGCTTTGGCGTGGAACAATTTGTCGCCGGGATGAGCCGGATCGGCATTGGTGAATGGCTGATGAACGACGAAGGCACAGCGTCCTCGCTGGGCATCATCGTTGCGATTGTAATCATCATGGGCGCATCGACCCTGTCGGCGCTGTCTGGCGTGGGCAAAGGCATCAAGTGGCTGTCGAATATCAACATGGGACTATCGATCTTCCTGCTTGGGTTCTTGATGCTGTTTGGCTCCACCTGGTTTGGCGTTCAGGCGTTGTTCGTGGGCATGTGGGAATACATCATCAACCTGCCGTCAATGATGTTTACCGTCTATTCCGGTGACGGCACCGGCGGCGTGGCAGACAAGCTTGAAGGCTGGCAGGGCGCATGGTCCGTGTTCTATTGGGCATGGTGGGTGGCGTTTGCACCCTTTGTTGGCCTGTTTCTTGCACGGATCTCGCGGGGGCGGACCATTCGTGAGTTTGTTCTGGGCGCGTTGATTGTGCCTGCGATCATGTGTTTTGTCTGGTTCTCCTTTGCGGGCGGCACGGCGATCGACATGGAGTTGAACGGATCTGCCGGTGGCGCGATCTTTGGGGCCAGCGACGGCGACAAGATCTTTGCCATGACCGGCCTGATGCTGGGTGAGGTTCTCGGTTGGGGCATGGCGGTGATCATCGTCGTTCTGCTGATGACCTATCTTGTCACCTCTGCGGACTCGGCTGTGTTGATCGTCAACACCATCAATGCTGCGGGCGACGAAGGGCCAAAGGCGCGTCCGCACATCCTGTTCTGGGGTGCGGCTCTTGGGGCTGTGGTGGCTGCGCTGTTGCTGGTGGGCGGTTTGACCGCGATCCAGACGGCGATGGTGATCGGGGCACTTCCGTTCTCGCTGGTGATGGTGTTGATGTGGATCGCGCTGATCAAGGCGATCTACAACGATGGCCGGCGCGAAGCGGCGGGCGTGACCACCACCTTTGATCCGGACACATCCGAAAGCCAGTAATAACACGTCGAGCAGTTGCGCGGCCCGCCGACCTTTGGTCTGGCGGGCCGTTGCGTTTTTGAAAGGCGGCTCACCACGGCCCTTGCCAAAGCCGCAGATTTCCAACATGAAAATAGGATGAACGGATTTGATTTCACTTTGGCAGGCGCGCAATTGATGGCGCTTGGCTCCGGTGCGCTGTGGTGGGCCGAACAAAGCCTGCTTTGTGTCAGTGATCTGCATCTGGGCAAGTCCGAACGGATCGCGCGGCGTGGCGGTGCGGCCCTGCCCCCCTATGACACCCGCGATACGCTGACCCGGCTGGCGGCGGATCTGACCCTAACCAACGCCCGCAGCGTGGTGTGTCTTGGTGATAGTTTCGATGATCTGGGCGCGGCTCTGGCCCTGCCCGAAGAAGAACGCCTCTGGATCACTCGCCTGCAAGCGGGGCGGCGTTGGGTCTGGATTGAGGGCAACCACGACCCCGGCCCGGTGAACCTTGGCGGCAGTCATCTGTTTGAACTGCCCATCGCGCCGCTGACCTTTCGGCACATTGCCCTGCCTGGCGCCAGCGGCGAAGTGTCGGGGCATTACCACCCCAAGGCCAGTGTCAGCCTGCGCGGGCGCAGTATCACGCGGCCTGCGTTTCTTTTTGACAGTGACCGTCTGATCCTGCCCGCCTATGGCACCTACACCGGCGGTTTGCGCAGCCGTGCCGAACCTTTGGCCGATCTAATGCGCCCCGAGGCGCAGGCGATCATGACCGGCAAAAACCCCATTGCCATCCCCATGCCGCGATAGGACGATGCATGACCCCCGAAGAGATTGACCGCATCCACAGCAGCTTTGGCGCGCAAAGCATGATGGAGACGCTTGGCGCGACGCTGGAGGATGTCACGCGAGGCAGCGTCACGATCACCGCACCCATCCTGCCCGGCGCGATGCAGCAACAGGGCTTTGGCCACGCGGGGCTGACCTTTTCCATTGGCGATTCCGCTGCTGGCTATGCGGCCCTGACCACCCTGCCGCTGGACAGTGAAGTGGTGACCGCCGAGATCAAGATCAACCTGCTGGCGCCTGCCATGGGGGATCGGTTGATCGCAGTGGGCAAGGTTGTGAAACCCGGCAAACGCCTATGCGTGGTCACATCCGAAGTGTTTGCCGAAACGGATGGCACCCGCAAATTGATTGCGATTTTGCAAGGCACCATGGTGCCGGTTGCCGGTTAGGGTCTAAGGGCAGACCCCCTAGAGCAATCCCGCCGCTTTGGCCGCCGGGCGATTGCTGCGGCTTACGGGCACTTCGCTGCCGTCGGACATCACAAGCAAATCCCGTCCGTTGCTGCGCCGTTGGCCCGTAACCGCTTCCAGCGCAATCCAATGGGACCGGTGCACAACCAGCCCCTGCGCCTTTTCCAGCTCCGCTGCCGCATCGCTGAACCGCATGAGGATCAGGCTTTCGCCTTTGGTTGTCACCACATTCAGGTAGTGATCCTGCGCCTCAATCCGGACCAGCGGACCGCGCTGTGCATATGGAATGCGCTCCAGAAAACGTGCTGTGCCGTCCGGCTCATTCTCAGGGCCTGCGGCGGCGGGGTAGGCTTGATGGATCATCCAGATGAACCCGGTGATCAGCAGGACAACAATGACGATCAGCCCCAGCAGGTAAAAGAAAAAGCTCCACCCCAGATCAATGTCAAACACCCAGCGGTTCAACATCACGATGAACCCGCTTAGCCCAAGGGCAAAAACACCCCAAAGCACGCCGCGCTGCCATGGCGCTTTGCCTTTTGCCAAATCGGGCAGAAAGCTGCCCCAGACCGAAACGCCGACCACCAGCGCCCAATAGGCAAAACGGCCCGGCAGGGACAGGTAATCGATCGTGCCAAACGGCCCCGATAGGGCGCAGACCACCGTCACCAAAACCCAGATCGCCGCAGCCAGAACCAATCCGCGCCGTTCACGAAGCGCCAGATGCAATTGGCCCGGTTTTGTCGTCATTCGCGTGTCCCTCATGTCAGCCGCGCAAGGGGTGTCGCGGCCTTTGGCTGGTTTCTGTCACAACCCTCCCCAGTTGATCAATGGAGCCTGACATGACCCTTGCACCGCTGCTGCGTGCCGACCCGATAGTCCAGATCCACGCCATTGCCGCAATGCTGGCCTTGGGGATAGCCGTTTTGATGTTTACCCTGCCCCGCGGCACGCCGCTGCACAAGCGGATGGGGCGCGTTTGGGTGGCATCCATGGCGGTGACTGCGCTCAGCAGTTTTGGCATTTGGGGGTTTCGGCTGATTGGCCCGTTCAGCCCAATTCACCTGCTGTCGGCCTATGTGCTTTATGGCCTTGTTGGCGCGGTGCGGGCGGCGCGGTTGGGCCGGATCGCCGAACATCAGGCGATTATGAAAAGCATCGTCTTTTGGGGGTTGATCGTGGCCGGGGCGTTTACCTTTATCCCCGGCCGGATCATGTTTTCTGTGGTGGGCGGCGGTTAGGCCGTCAGGCCTTCGGGCTCTTCCAGACCGTTGGCACGGCAGCAGGCCGTGACCGTATTGGCCAGCAAACAAGCAATCGTCATTGGACCAACGCCGCCCGGAACTGGCGTGATGGCCCCGGCGCGCGCGGCGCAGCTTTCGAAATGCACATCGCCGACCAGCTTGGTCTTGCCTTCGCCCTTTTCCGGCGCATCCAGACGGTTGATGCCCACGTCGATCACGGTTGCGCCTTCTTTGATCCAGTCGCCCGGCACCATTTCGGGGCGGCCCACGGCGGCCACAACGATATCGGCCCGGCGTACCACATCGGCCAGATCTTTGGTGCGGCTATGAGCGATGGTCACGGTGCAGCTGTCGTTCAGCAACAGCTGCGCCATCGGCTTGCCCACGATGTTGGAGCGGCCAATGACAACGGCGTCCATACCCGAGATCGACCCATGGTGATCGCGCAGCATCATCAAACAGCCCAGCGGCGTGCAAGGCACCATGGATTTTTGACCGGTGCCCAGCAGGCCCACGTTGGAAATGTGAAAGCCGTCCACGTCTTTGGCGGGCGAGATCGAGTTGATCACCAGATCTTCGTCCAGATGGCCGGGCAGTGGCAATTGCACCAGAATGCCGTGGATTTCTGGATCGTTGTTCAGATCGTCAATCAGCTTGAGCAGATCCGCTTCGGAAGTGCCTGCATCCAGCTTGTGCTCAACTGATTTCATGCCAACTTCGACGGTCTGTTTACCCTTGGACCGGACATAGACCTGGCTTGCGGGGTCTTCGCCCACCAGCACCACGGCCAGGCCGGGCGTGATGTCGTGATCGGCTTTCAGGCGCTGCACATGCCCAGCGACCTTTTCGCGCACGGTGGCTGCAAAGGCTTTTCCGTCAATGATCTGAGCTGTCATCAGGCTCTCCCTTTAAAAATCTGTCCGGGCATAGGCGTCCCGGTAGTGGTTCATTTGCATTTCTGTGGCGTGGACCGCGTTGGACATCAGCGTCGCAACCGTCACGGGGCCAACCCCGCCCGGCACCGGTGTGATCCAGCCCGCGACATCCTTGCAGCTTTCGTAGTCGGCATCGCCAACGGTCTTTCCATCGACCCGGTTGATGCCAATGTCAATGACAACGCATCCCGGTTTGAGCATCTCGCCCGTCACCAGCCCCGGCTTGCCCACCGCTACAAAAACCGCATCGGCGGCGCGGCTGTGCATCGCAACGGATCGGGTCATGTGGTGGCAAACAGTGACAGTCGCGCCAAGCCCCATCAGCAGAAATGCGATGGGTTTGCCAACGATCTCGGAGTGGCCAATCACCGCGACGTTCAGGCCCTCGATATCCAGCGGAAGGGTTTTGAGGATCTCAACCGCGGCCACAGCCGTACAGGGGCCAAGCGCCAGATCGTTGTAGACAATATTGCCGATAGACGCGGGGTGCATGCCTTCGACATCCTTGAGCGGATGTACAAGCTTTTGCAGGGTTTTGACCGGGATGTGGTCCGGCAAGGGGCGCTGAATGATGATCCCGTTCACACGTGGGTCGGCATTGAGGCCCTGAATGATACCGGTGAGCTGCTCCAGCGAGGTTTCGGCGTCATAGTTGCGCGCTTCAAAGTCCACACCGGCACTTTGCGCCGATTTTTGCTGGTTGCGCACATATAGTTCGGCAGCGGCGACATCGCCCACAGAGAGGGACACCAGTTTGGGTTGCCAGCCTTTGTCCGCCAATTCGCCAGCACGCGCCGCGACGCCCTTGCGCATAGTCGCTGCAATGGCTTTGCCGTCGATGATCGTTGCACTCATGTAAATTGGTCCTTTGCTGGCGCGACAATACGGCCAAGCAGGGTGGAATGGATAAGGGGGGCAAATTGCCCCCCTTGGTGTTGTTTAGAACAGGCCTTCAACCTCGCCTGCATCGTTCAATCCGATGCTTTCGGCGGATGGCACGCGGGGCAGGCCCGGCATGGTCATAATCTCACCGCAGATCGCAACGACAAAACCGGCACCGGCGCTCAGGCGCACTTCACGCACTGGGATGTCGAACCCTGTGGGCGCACCACGTTCGTTCGGGTCAGTGGTAAAGCTGTACTGCGTTTTCGCCATGCAAACCGGCAGGTTGCCATAGCCTTGATCTTCCCATTCTTTCAGCTGGTTCAGGATCTTCTGATCCATCTGAGCGCTGTCGGCACGGTAGATCTTGGTCGCAATCGTGTTGATCTTGTCCGCCAAGCCCATGTCATCAGGATAGATCGGGGCAAAGTTGCTTTCGTTGGCTTCGATGGTCTCGACAACTTTGGTCGCCAGATCGGCAGAGCCTTCGGAGCCCAGTTCCCAGTGGCGGGACAGAACCGCTTCGGAACCTTGGGAGGCCACGTAGTCCTTCACCGCCTGCACTTCGGCGTCGGTGTCGGTGACAAAGTGGTTGATCGCAACGACCACTGGCACGCCAAAAGATTTCATGTTCTCGATGTGACGGCCAAGGTTGGCGCAGCCGTTCTTGACCGCATCTACGTTTTCGCCGCCCAGATCGGCCTTGGCAACGCCGCCGTTCATTTTCATCGCACGCACGGTGGCGACGACGACGACAGCAGAGGGCGCGAGGCCCGCTTTGCGGCATTTGATGTTCAGGAACTTTTCAGCGCCCAGATCGGCACCAAAGCCGGCCTCGGTCACAACATAGTCCGCCAGTTTCAGCGCTGTGGTTGTCGCGATGACGGAGTTACAGCCGTGCGCGATGTTCGCAAACGGGCCGCCGTGGACAAAGGCAGGATTGTTTTCCAGCGTCTGTACGATGTTGGGCTGCATTGCATCCTTAAGCAGGACAGTCATCGCGCCGTGCGCCTTGATGTCACGTGCAAAGACAGGGGTTTTGTCACGGCGATAGGCCACGATCATGTCGCCCAGACGGGTTTGCAGATCTTCGAGGTTCTTCGCCAGGCACAGGATCGCCATAACTTCGGAGGCCACCGTGATGTCAAAGCCCGCCTCACGGGGGAAGCCATTGGCCACACCGCCCAAAGAGGTGGTGATCTGGCGCAGGGCGCGGTCGTTCATGTCCACGACGCGGCGCCACACGACGCGGCGGGTGTCGATCTCAAGCGAGTTGCCCCAGTAGATGTGGTTGTCGATCATCGCCGACAGCAAGGAGTGCGCGGAAGTGATCGCGTGGAAGTCACCTGTGAAGTGCAGGTTCATTTCTTCCATTGGAACGATTTGCGCATAACCGCCACCTGCGGCGCCGCCCTTCATGCCGAAGTTTGGCCCAAGCGATGCTTCACGGATACAAACGGCGGCGTTTTTGCCGATACGGTTCAGACCATCGCCCAGACCGACGGTTGTTGTGGTCTTGCCTTCGCCCGCTGGTGTCGGGTTGATCGCGGTGACAAGGATCAGCTTGCCATCTTTGCGGTCCTGAACGGAGTTGATGAATTGCTGGCTGACTTTGGCTTTGTCGTGGCCGTAAGGCAGCAGATCATCAGAGGAGATGCCCAGCTTCGCGCCGATTTCCTGAATCGGGCGTTTGGACGCTTCTCGTGCAATTTGAATGTCGGTCTTGAAAGCCATTTAGGAATCCCCTTTTGCCAAACTGGCGTTTTCTTTGCCCTGTCTTACAGGGATGCAGGCGGTGTCGGAGGTCGCATTTCCGACATATCCGCCTCTCGTTGCGGCGATGAGCCGATCAGGCGTTTCTTTTTGGAAACGCCCGGCGCTTATTGATGGGCCCAGGCCCGTTGTCCGGGGATGTGCAAACGCAAAGTGTCCCCAACCGATATTTGCCCTTCCCGTTCGATCCACGCACAGACGCCGCGGCGGCCCCGTGCGGCAGGCAGGAACCCCTTGCCGTGGCCGGGATGGTCCGTCTCAATCTCGCGGGCGGGATAGTTGCAGGGGCCGTTCTGCATATCCACCACAATGGTCGCGCCATTCTCGGCCTGAAGCCGGGAGTTGGGTGGCAGGTGGGTGAAATCATCAATACCCTCAACCACAAGTGACGCGCCCAGATGGACCGGATTGATCGCCTCAAGGCCGATCTCTTTGGCGATGATATCCAGCTCTTCGGCGGACAGGATCGACAACTGCCGCACATTGCGGATCTCGGTGCCTTTGGGATGCTGCGAGGTGACCCGCACACAGGACGCGCGGGTGAGGCCCGCGTGATAATCGCCCGCAATACCGGCATAGCTGGCAAAGGCGGTTTCAATGGATTGAGACCGGATGTTGGGTCGGTCTTGGGGCACACTGCCCATCCAGGTGATGCGGGCGTAATGATCTGTTGGTATCAATTCTGGCATTTTGTTCCTCAAATCTTTGAACCGTCCCTGCGTGTGGCGGCAAACTGCCGCAGGGTCACTTCATGCGGCGCACCTTGGCCAAAGCCCCGCAAAAAGAAAAGGCCCCGCCGAAGCGGGGCCTATGAATTCTTGTTTCAGAATGATCGCGGTTCGTGATCACCCAAACACTTAGACGGAGGGTTCAGGCTCCATCCCGCCGGAGGGCGGTGATTTCTTGCCTTTGCCCTTGGCCTTGGGAATGGCTGTGACGCTTGGCGCGCTGCCTTCGTCTGAATTGTTGTCATCATCGGGATCTTCGGCGGGCGGCTGTCCGGCCATCACGCGTTTGATCTCTTCGCCGGTCAGGGTTTCATATTCCAACAAGCCTTGCGCCAGACGCTCAAACTCTTCGTTGTTTTCGCTGATCAACTTGTAGGCCAGGTCGTAACCTTCATCGATGATCCGCTTCACTTCGCTTTCGATCAGCTCCTTTGTCGCCGCCGAAACGGAGAACCCGCCCGCGCCGCCATTGGCCTGATATCCAGCCGCAGCTTCTTGATAGTCGATGTTGCCAACCTTGTCGGACATGCCGTAGCGCATAACCATCGCACGGGCCAGCTGGCTGGCCTGCATGATGTCGCCGACAGGGCCCGATGACACGGATTCAGCGCCATATTTAAAGATTTCAGCCGCTTTGCCCGCCATGGTCATGGCAATTCGCTCTTCGGCTTCGTCCTTGAACATCTGCAGCTTGTCCATCTCCGGCAGGCTCATCACCATGCCCAAGGCGCCGCCGCGCGGGATGATTGTCGCCTTATAGACCGGATCACATTTCGGCAGTTTGATGCCCACAATGGCGTGACCTGCTTCGTGATATGCGGTTTTCTCTTTCTGATCCTGCGTCAAAACCATCGAACGGCGTTCAGCACCCATCATGATTTTGTCTTTGGCAGATTCAAAATCCATCATCGCCACGAACCGGCGCCCCAGTCGCGCTGCGGTCAGCGCCGCCTCGTTCACCAGATTGGCCAGATCGGCACCGGAAAAGCCCGGTGTGCCGCGGGCAATGATGCGCAGATCCACATCAGGGCCAAGCGGCGTTTTGCGCGCATGCACGCCAAGGATCTTTTCGCGGCCCTTGATATCGGGATTGCCGACTGTGACCTGACGGTCAAAACGGCCCGGACGCAGCAAGGCAGGGTCCAGAACATCCTTACGGTTGGTCGCGGCGATGATGATCACACCTTCGTTCGATTCAAAACCGTCCATCTCGACCAGCAATTGGTTCAATGTCTGTTCTCGTTCGTCGTTGCCGCCGCCGTAACCGGCACCACGGTGACGACCCACCGCGTCAATCTCGTCGATAAACACGATGCAAGGCGCGTTCTTTTTGGCCTGTTCAAACATGTCGCGAACACGCGACGCGCCAACACCGACAAACATCTCAACAAAATCGGAACCGGAGATGGTGAAGAACGGCACACCCGCCTCACCCGCGATGGCGCGGGCCAGAAGTGTTTTACCAGTACCGGGAGGGCCCTCAAGCAGAGCACCCTTGGGGATCTTGCCGCCGAGCCGCGAGAATTTCTGCGGGTTGCGCAGGAATTCGACAATTTCTTCAAGCTCTTCCTTGGCTTCATCAATGCCTGCAACGTCATCAAATGTGACGCGGCCATGCTTTTCCGTCAGCATCTTGGCCTTGGATTTGCCAAAGCCCATGGCCCCGCCTTTACCGCCGCCCTGCATCCGGTTCATGAAATAGATCCACACACCAATCAGCAGCACAATCGGCAGCAGCGACATCAGGAACGTCTGGAAACCAGATTGTTCCTGAGGCGTGGCTTTGACCGGCACTTCATTGTCAATCAAAAGCGTTGTGATTTCAGCATCTTCCGGTTTGATCGCGATGTATTCGGCACCATCCGCTTTGCGGAAGCGCACCTGCTCGCCATCCAGCGTCACCTGACGCACCTCACCGTTTTGAACGGAACTTACAAACTCTGAATAAGTGATCTCATTGCTTTGCAGATTTCCGCTGGAACCGCTGAACAGATTGAACAGCGCCAAAACCAGCAAAAGCAAAACAACCCAGAAGGCGAGATTACGCACGTTGCCCAAGGACATTCTCCCAATTTCTTCGGGTTGCGCGGATGCGCGAACCCCTAGGTCACACCGAAATGGCGCGGCCACCATACTAAGATAGAGATGATGCGCCCATGTTCAATGCGATAATAATGCGCCGTAGAAGGACTCTGCGCCGCCGTCGACCTCCGCATGCCAGTTTTGGCCGTAGCCAGCAAGAGGGGCTGCAACAAGTTCATCGCCCCGCCAGACCGCAGGCGTTGACAATAGAACCGGATGCGGGCGGCCCGTTTGGCGCCAATTGGGGCATGCGGCCAGCCCCTCTTCTCCCAGCACCCCGACATGCAGACCGGCAAAATCCTGCGCGGTGTCCTCGTTTGTCAGCTCCCAGCGGCCGTCCCACAGATCCTGTAGCGGGGCAGTGATCGCACTGACGGGTTTGTATTCCCTGAAGATCCAGATCTCGCCGCCCACCCGGCGCAGCTGGCATCCATCCGCCGTTCCCGCCTGCCCTTTGCGCATGGCGCCCATCATCGCACTGACCGCGCCGCGCCGGGCCGGGTATTCCTCGCCGCTGATCCAGCTCAGCGCCTGCACGATCAAACGGCGCTGGATCTCGTCTGGCTGCACCCGCAGTTGTCTTTCTTCAATGACCACAGCGCCTGCATCAATCGAAACGATATCCCGCGCCACCAAAAAGCACTGCCAATTCAGTGCCTTGCGCGCCTCAGCCATTTGCCCTGCCACCTGAGCCAGCCCTTGGGCGTCAATTCCCAAAGGTTCCAGCACCTTGAGCGCTTCGCGGGTACGGACCCTTTCAAAGCTAGGATCTTCGTTGCTGGGGTCGTCGATCCATTTGATATTCTGATGCAACAGGTAATCCCGCAGATCGGTTCGGCCGGCCCGCAAAAGCGGCCGCACCCAGATGACGCTGTGACGGGTCATGCGCGGTGCCATGCCGGACAGGCCATCGACCCCCGCCCGCCGCGCCAACCGCATCAGCAGGGTTTCCGCCTGATCATCGGCTGTGTGGCCAAGCGCAACAGTGGAAATTTCATGCTGTTTTGCCCAGCCAGCAATCAATCCATATCGGGCTTTGCGGGCCTCGTTTTGCAAATTGCCGGTCCCGTCCCAACCCGACCAATGCAAGGTGTCATGGGCAATCCCGTGGCGTTCACAGAAATCGGCAACGGATTGTGCTTCAGTTTCGGCTTCGGGGCGCAGGCCATGGTTGACCGTAACGGCGCGAACTTTTGTGCCATGCAATGTGCAAAATCCGTGCATCAGATGCAAAAGCGCAACGGAATCGCCGCCGCCCGACACTGCCACGCCGGTGACCGCAGGGGGATGCGGAAGAAACGCATCCGAAACCTGCTGTGTCAGGCGTCTGAACATCGGCTTAGGAACAGCCGATGGTCTGCCGGCGCTGTTCGGCTTGGGCCACCATAGGGCTATTGGGAAAACGCACGCCAATCTCGCTGAGCGTCACGCAGGCCTCTTGGGTTTGACCAAGATTTGCCAGCGCACTGCCAAGTTCATAAAGGGCATGGGGGGCCATCGGCCCTTCGGGTTCGGTGCTAAAGCTGGCGAGGAATGCGCGGGCGGCCTCGCGGGTGTCGCCAAGCGCGGTCAGGGCCTCGCCGCGGCGCAATTCGGCCTCGGCGGCTAGTGGTCCGCCCGGATAGGTCTGATTGAAGGTCGCAAAGAGGTCTGCGGCGGCGCGAAAGTCACCGGAGGCGAGCACCTCCTGCGCCCGCTTGAAATCATCCGCTTCGCCAATGGCGAGCGATGCTTGATCGGTGGGCGTTGAGGGCGCGGTGATAGGGGCAGACACGGATGTTTGTGTCTCACCGCCCAGTGTCGTTGTCTCGCCCAATGTGGACAGATCGCCGCCTTCAAGCTCAACCAAACGGAACTCCAGATCGCCGATCCGGTTGGTGCCATCGGCCACGATGCGGTTGATACGGTTCTCCAACTCTTCGGTCTTTGAGGTCAGGCGTTGCAGTTCGCTTTCCATCGCGCCGACACGTTCCAACACGCTCACGCCCGCTGCATTGACCGACGCGCCGCCCGTCGTTGACAGCTCCCGCTTGAGCTTTTGCACCTCGACAAACAGCACGTTCAGTTCCTGGCGCACATCAGCCAGTGTCTGATCATCTTGAGCCAGCGCCGCCATGGGGCACAAAAGAAGCCCAAAGATCACGCCGCGTAGAATTGCCACTGTCATGGTCTCTTCCTTAGGTTAGCTGGTCAAACCACCGGCCAGCACTGTAACCGCACGGCGGTTGTTGGCATAGCAGGCCTCGTTGGAACACACTTCGATCGGCCGTTCTTTGCCGTAGCTGACAACCCGCAGCCGCGATGCAGGCACCCCTTTGGACACCAGGTATTCGCGGGCCGCATTGGCGCGGCGTTCGCCCAGCGCGAGGTTATATTCGCGCGTGCCTTGCTCATCCGCATGGCCTTCGATCACGGCCTGATAGTCGCTGTTGGTCAACAGCCAGGTCGCCTGCCCGTCGAGTGTGGTGCGGCCTGTGGCCGTCAGGTTGGACTGGTCCACCTCAAACAGCACCCGGTCGCCGATCGCCTGCTGGAAATAGGCTGTTGAGGCCGGGTCATTGGCACTGCCCGGAACGATGCCCGTGTTCACAGGTGCGGCAGAGCCGACATAGGTGCCATCCTCACCGCCAAAACGGCCAGGGTTGGTACAGGCCGACACGGCCAAGGTTGCGATCAGGATCGTGCTTGTCGTTATGCGTTTCATGGTCTGCCTCTCATGGGTGGCGTTTTTGTTGTTTGTTTGTTGTTTAACACAGCCCTTGAGGGCAATGGAATTTTTTACCGCACAGGGCCGATCACTTTTGCAAGGGCGACCACGACGGGTCGGACCCACCTTCGGGGGTGCGCACCGGGCGCAGGTTGCGGCCCGAGACATCCACCGAATACAGCGTTGATGATCCGCTTGCCCCTTGGGTTTCACGGGCAAACATCAACACCCGCCCATTTGGCGCCCATGTTGGTCCCTCATCAAGGAAGGATGCGGTCAAAAGGCGCTCTTCTGATCCATCCGTGCGCATGACGCCGATATGAAACCGGCCCTTGTTCTGTTTGGTAAAGGCAATCAGATCGCCGCGCGGCGACCAGACCGGCGTGCCATAACGCCCCTCGCCAAAGGAAATGCGCGTCGCCTCGCCGCCGGTTGCGGGCATGATATAAAGCTGTTGTGTGCCGGAGCGGTCGCTTTCAAAGACAACGCGCCCGCCGTCCGGTGAATAGCTGGGCGCGGTCTCAATCGCCGGCGTGTTGGTCAGGCGCACCGATTGGCCGCTGGCGATGTCCATAGAGTAGATATCGGTGTTGCCGCCCTGCGAGATCGAGAACACCACCGTTTGTCCGGATGGTGAAAACCGCGGCGCAAAGCTCATGGTGCCATCGGCACTTTCCAACACCCGCCGCTGCACCGATCCGACATCCAGCACATAGATACGCGGAAAGCCGGTCTCGTAAGACGTGTAAAGAACCCGGTCGCCAGTGGGCGAGAACCGCGGCGCCAGCACGATGGAACCGCTGTCCGTGAGATACTGCACATTCGCGCCGTCATAATCCATCACCGCAAGGCGCTTTTTGCGGGCGTCCTTGGGGCCGGTCTCGGACACATAGACAACGCGGCTGTCAAAATAGCCGCCCTCGCCGGTGATCCGGCTATAAACCGCATCGGCAACCTTATGCGCCATGCGCCGCCAGCCATCGGTTGTGCCGGAGAACTGCAACCCGCTGCCCAATTCTGCGCCCGAGAACACATCGTAGAGGCGGAATTTCACCGTGAGGTTATTGCCTTGCACGTTCACCGCGCCGGTGACCAGGGCCTGCGCGTTGATCGCCTTCCAATCGGCGTATTGCACAGGCGCGTTGAAATCGCTGACCGTAGAGATGAAAGCAGAAGCCGGAATTTCGCGGAACAATCCGGTGCCGGTCAGGTCATCCGAGACCACCCGTGCCAGATCATTGGCCATCTGCCCGGCCTCGGCGCTTTCGGGTTGAAAGCTGGGCACGGCAAAGGGCAAGGGTTCAATCACACCTTCGGTGATTTCAATACGCAACGGCCCCTGCTGGGCCATGGCCGCACCGGCCTGAAAGCCAAAGATCGCCACCGCCGCGGCAAGACATTTCAACGTAAACCTGACACTCATCTGATACGCATCCTTTCGGGATTGAACGTGATCTTACTATTCCGCCAAATGCGGCGGTTTTCGAGGGGAAGTTTGCCCGCGCCGACACCATAGCGAAACGCCGCCGGTAAAAGATGCGATACCCCGATCATTTGACCCGCATCTTTTCTGGATTGAAGGTCATTTCGATGCTCTGCCACTGGCCGTATTTGTTTGCTGGCAGATCATAGCCTTTTGCACCGCAGCGGATGATCGCGCGGCGGGCCGCTTCGAATGCCTGTTTGGCTGATGCCGCCGTCCCGCCAGAGCTGCCCTCCATACGGATCGAACCCACAAGAGGTTTGCCGTTCTGCGCCATCTCGACGCTGACAACCACCGTTGTTTGCAAAGCGGCTGTGGAAAGTGACCCGACATTCCAACAGCTGCTGACCGCGACGCGCAGGTCTTCCTTTTCGCCTGCGGTCAACGGCGGGCCGCTGGGCGTGGCGGGTTTGGGCGTTTCGGCGGGCGTCTGCGCGGCGGCAACTGCGGCCGCAATCGCAGCGGCGTCATCGTCTTCACTGCTGCCACTTTCCGGCTCAGGCTTGGCGGCCGCAACCTGCGGTTTGGGCGCGGCGGGCCGCCGGCCCGGCGGACGCGGCGAGGCTTTGGGCGCTTGGGTCGCTTCGGTCACGATCTCGGTCGTCGCCTCTTCGGGCGCGGTTGCCTCTTGCGGCTCTTCAGGCGGCGCTTCGGCGGCTGGCTCTGGCGTCACGGCCTCTTGGGTGTCCGGATCTGGCGTTGCCTCCGGCGCAGGCAGCGCCACCGGCTTGGGCGCAACACGTTCAACCGGGCGCGGCACAGAACGCGGGGCCAATTCGGGGATAATAACGGCAACATCACCGCTGGGCTGATCCAGTTCGGGCGGTGTGTCTATAACCTCGGCTTCGGGTGGCAAAGCGACTTGCTCGGTCACCTCTGGCGCCGGATCTGCGGGGGGCGTTTCGGTCTGGATGGGTTTGGGTTGTTCAATCACCTGATCCGGTGTCGCCGCGATCTCGGGCGCGTCCGGTGCTACGTCTGGCGCAGCGGGCTGTGCCACCTCTGTGGGGGTCTCTGGCGCTTGCTGGGCGGCCAGCATCGCCTCGAACTCTGCACCGGTGATCACCGACACTTCCGTCATTTCAAATGGCAAAGGCTCTGACTGGAACACGCCACCCAAAAGCAACCAGCCAATCAAGCCAATGTGGCCCGCGCCAGAGATATAATGCCCGGCATGCACCGCCTAGTTCCCCGATGCAACGTCACCGTCCAGCGCCGGACCGCCAATGTCCGTCACCAAACCAATGTTGGAAAATCCGCCTGCATTCAGCGCGCCCATGATCTCCATCACGGCGCTGTAGCGCACCTTGCCATCCGCCCGCAGGAACACGCGGTCGCTGGTCCGCTCTGCCGCTATGGCGCGAAGGCGTGTGACAAGCGCGGCCCGTTCCACCTGTGTTGTCTGGATCTGCACCGCACCTTCTGCGGTGATTGTCACGGTCAGCGGCTCTTCTTGATCGGCGGGCAAGGCACCTGCGGCGGTTTTGGGCAGTTCCACCGGCACCCCGACCGTCAACAAAGGCGCGGCCACCATAAAGATGATCAACAACACCAGCATCACGTCTACAAAAGGCGTCACGTTGATCTCTGACATCGGCTGAACCCGGCCACGCCTGCGGCCGCGTCCGCCCCCGCCTTGCTTTTTGACTACACCTGCGCCCATGGATCAGCTGTCCAACTGGCGTGACAGGATCGTGGCGAACTCATCCGCAAAGGCCTCATGCGTGCCCAGCACCCGGTCACTGTCTGCCGACAGTTTGTTGTAGAAAATCACCGCCGGGATCGCGGCCAACAGGCCAAGACCCGTCGCCAAGAGCGCCTCAGCAATGCCGGGCGCCACCACCGCGAGGTTGGTGTTTTGTTGTTCCGCAATTTCGATAAAGGCGTTCATGATGCCGATCACGGTGCCGAAAAGGCCGATGAAGGGCGCAGACGAGCCGACCGTCGCCAAAACCGTCAGCCCTTTTTGCAGGCGCTCGGCCTCTTTGGCGATAGCCACATCCATGCTGCGGTCAATCCGTGCGGTGGCACCGGGGATCAATCCGCCATCATCGCGGTGCGAACGGCGCCATTCCGACATGCCTGCCGCAAAAATCTTTTCCGACGGTCCATCAGGATCTGCGCCAATGGTGTCAAACAGACCATCCAGCGGCTCCCCCGACCAGAACGCCCGATCAAACCGCGCGGCCTCGCTTCGGGCGCTGCGATACTGGATCAGTTTCTGGACGATGATCGACCAAGACCAGAACGACGCGATGATCAACATGATCATCACCAGTTTCACCGTCAGCGTTGCCCGCGCAAACAGACCCCACATGGAGAAATCAATCTCCTGCGCCAATGCCAGCGTTTCTGCTTCCATTTTTCCCGCTCATTTTTGTGCCGTTTACACGGCGTGCTGCCTCAAGGGCCCTGTTTTCAAGGCTCCATTTCGCCTGAATCTAGCGAAGTGCAAGAGTGAAAGCTAGTGCAACGGCCTTATTCCGCCGGATCGGCCAGCATTGAGCGGAGTTTTGCTGGCAAACGGGTCGGTTTACCGGCGGTTGTCATGCAGACGGCTGTGACCTTGGCGCGAAAAATCATCTCTTCGCCGCGCAGCACCTCTTGGTCAAAGATCCAACGCGTTGCGCCCTTGCCGTGATGGGTCGTGCGCACCTCCAGCCGGTCGCCAAAGCGGCCAGAGCCGAGGTAATCCGCCTCGACCCGTGTGATCACGAACACCAGATCCTCGTCGCGCATGGCGCGTTGATCAACGCCCATCTGTTCCACAATGTCAGAGCGGGCCCGCTCAATATAGCGCAGGTAATTGGCGTAATAGACAATACCGGCCATATCGGTGTCTTCATAGAACACTCGGACAGGGAAACTGTGGCTCATTGCACTGCCCCCATCCGCGCGGCCAGTCGCAGTGCATGCGAGGCATCCTGCGCTGCATGGGGCAGAACCGGATCATAGGCGGCCCGGATCAAGGCCGCCACGTCCGGGCGCAACACGGTGGTGTCCGCCGCCATCGCCAATGGGCTTTGGTCCTGAAACGCCTCATCCGACCACAGCAACATGGATTGCACAATCTGGCTCAGCGCTAGGGTCTGCGCCGGCACATCGGCAAGATGATCATCCATGCGCAGAAACACAAAACACGCCTTGATCGCGCCCGCCTCATCGAACCGGAAAAACCGGTATTGATTGGCATCCGCTGCCTGCAACCGCGCCACCATTTGATCCAGATCCGGCACCAGCCGGTCCATGCCCGGCACCTCGATCAACTCGGCCCAATCGGAGAAGAAGAACATCATCAGGTTGCTGCCCAGCTCGGCGTCCATCTCACCCATGTCATGGCCCGCCAATTGGCAGGTCGCCTCAATCGCGCCTTTCACAACCGCCAGCGTGGCGTCATCCACGCCAAACACGATGGGGCACACCGGCCGCCCCCAACGCGCAAAGGCAAAGCCACCATCACTGCGGGTGAACAGGGTTTCAATCTGCGCTGCATCCATCTTCATTTGGCCCTTAAAACTCAATTCCTACGGATCATCCAAACAGATCGCTCTGCGATTTGGGCGGGGTCATGCCCAGATGCGTCCATGCTTTTTGCGCCAGCATCCGCCCGCGCGGAGTGCGCTGGATCAATCCTTGTTGCAACAAGAACGGCTCGATCACCTCCTCCAAGGCATCGCGGCTTTCGGACAGGGCTGCCGACATGGTCTCAATGCCCACTGGACCGCCTTGGAAATTCTCGGCAATCAAACGCAGATACCGCCGGTCCGCGCCATCAAGGCCCAGATGATCCACGCCAAGCCGCGTCAATGCCATGTCGGCCAATGCGCGGGTTACCCGTCCGTCGCCCTCAACAACTGCAAAATCCACCACCCGGCGCAGCAACCGGCCCGCAATACGCGGCGTGCCGCGGGCGCGTTTGGCGATCTCACGGGCACCGCCCTCATCTGCGGGCGCACCCAACTTGCGGGCGTTGCGGTCCACGATGACGAACAGCTCGTCTTCGGTGTAGAACTGCAACCGTGTGGGAATGCCAAAACGGTCGCGCAGCGGCGTGGTCAATAGACCCATGCGTGTGGTCGCGCCGACCAATGTGAAGGGTTGCAGTTCGATACGCACCGTGCGGGCCGCAGGCCCCTCGCCGATCACCAGATCCAGTTCAAAATCCTCAAGCGCGGGGTAAAGCACCTCTTCGACCGCCGGGTTGAGCCGGTGAATTTCGTCGATGAACAGCACATCGCGGGCCTCGAGGTTGGTCAGGATCGCCGCCAGATCCCCCGCCTTGGCCAGCACCGGACCAGAGGTCATGCGAAATCCGACCCCCAGTTCGCGCGCCATGATCTGTGCCAGCGTGGTTTTGCCAAGACCGGGCGGGCCGTGAAACAGTGTGTGATCCATCGCCTCGCCGCGTTGGCGGGCAGATTGAATGAACACCTTGAGGTTTGCTCGTGCCTCTGCCTGCCCGACAAATTCGTCCAGCATCTGCGGACGCAACGCGCGGTCAAAGTCTTCCGGCAACGCCTCGGGGCGGACTGTGGGGTCAATTTCTGTCATTCTTTATCCAAACAGGATCAGCGCCGGGGCCGATACGGCAGTCTACCCTTTGGGGGCCAGAAGTTTCAACGCCGCACGGATCAGGGTGGGCGTATCCGCGCCCTCCTGCTCTCCTGCGGCTTGGGCTACCGCGCCTGCGGCATCGCCGGGGGCATATCCAAGGTTTGCCAGCGCCGACAGCGCCTCGGCCTGCGCCGAGGCATTGGGCGGGGATGCGGCGGTCTTCGCGGGTGCGGCGGCGGGTTCGATCACGTCAAAGTCTGCGGCGCTTTCACCTTGGGCCTGCGCCATGGTGCCGCCCAGCGCCATCACGCTGGGCGCTTTGTCTTTGAGGTCCAGTACCACACGCTGCGCAATCTTGGGGCCAACACCTTTGGCGGCCTTGACCGCGTTCCAATCGCCCAGCGCAATCGCACGGCTGACGCCATCCGGGCCAAGCGTGCCAAGGATCGCCAGCGACGCCTTTGCCCCGACCCCTTGAACAGAGGTCAACAAACGGTGCCATTCCTTTTCGACCAAGGTTTGAAAACCGAAAAGCTGCAACACATCCTCGCGCACCAGCAAATCGGTATAAAGCGCGGCGACCTCTCCTGTGCCCGGCAAAGCGGCCAAAGTGCGTTCGGAACAATAGACCAGATATCCAACCCCGCGCACGTCGATCAAAACATGATCCGTGGTGCGGTATTCGATGCGGCCCGAGATTTTGCCAATCATGCGCTTGCCTTTGCGATTGCGGCGGCCAGCGTGCTGGCGGCGCCGTGGTGGGCATGACAGATGGCGATCGCCAAGGCATCGGCGGCGTCCGGTCCGGCGATCTCAACCCCCGGCAATTGCATGCGCACCATATGCGCGATTTGCCCCTTGTCGGCATGGCCCACACCCACAACGGTTTTCTTGACCTTGTTGGGCGCATATTCGCCCACAACCAAACCGGCCTGCGCCGGAACCAGCATCGCGATGCCCCGCGCCTGCCCCAGTTTGAGCGTGCCAGCCCCGTCTTTGTTCACGAATGTTTGCTCTACCGCCGCTGCCTCGGGGCGGTAGGTGGCCAAAACACGGGTCAATTGCCCGTGCAGAGACAATAAACGAGTCGCCAGATCATCCCCTTCTGAACAACAGATTCCATTCGCGACATGCGAAATCCGGCTTCCTGCCACGTCGATCACGCCCCATCCGGTGTTTCGCAACCCCGGATCAATGCCAATAACCCTGATCATCTGCCCGCCTCGTTCAATTTTGTTGCTTTTTTGATGCACTAGCACGAAACGCGAACATCCGCCAAGCATTTCGACAAATCATCCGATTGCGACACGCCAATTGTCGCTTTCAGGCCGCAGGGTTCGTTTTCGCCAATTCCGACGTCAAAAACGACAACGCCGAGCCATGATTTTGCCTTACTTAACGGTAGCTTAACCACGGCTTTGACCTATGCAAAAAACGCAGATCACACATGCGTTTCCATGTGTTGTGCAAAGCCAAACTTCGGCCTATCTGCCCCTCACACCGCCGGGGAAACCGGCCCAACGATTAGACATAAAGGACGGCTAACATGGCATCTTTCGACACATCCCGCACCGCATACGGCTCCGCGACAGCCGTTTCTTCAATCTCTGCATTCATCGCAGGCGTAGTGGCCTCTGTTGTTGCATGGAACGACGCGCGCGTCACACGCGCCGCACTGGCATCCCTCTCCAACCGTGAGCTGGAAGACATCGGTCTGGTCCGCGGCGACATCGACTACGTCGCACAATCCAACATCATCCGCTAAGGGTTGAAGTGGCGCTGCCCAGCGCCACGACACTGCCGCACAAGAAAAAGCCGCGCTTCTGAAAATCAGAAGCGCGGCTTTTTTCGTTTGGAGGGATCCGACCCCATGTGTGGGGCCGTTCCAGATTATTTCAGTTTGGTCACCGCTGTTTCTGCCAGCTTAGCTGTCACCGGATCGACAGCCAGGGCAAAGGCGCCAGCTTTTTCGATGATTGTGCCGTTTTCCAGCTTGGCCAGACGATCATTGTAGGTCTCAGGACCCACTGTCGCCAACATAAATACCTTGAAGCCCAAAAAGCCGAGCAGCGCCATCATCACCAGCTTGACCGGAAACGCCCAATTGCGACGTTCCTCTTTCGGTTCGATAACAATCAAACCGCTGGTACTGATCTTGGTACCGTAGCCACGCGTCATTTTGGCGTGCTTTTCGCCCAGCATTTCTAGCCGGTTCACGAAGTGATCATGCGTTTCTACCATGACAGTCTCTCTCAACAGTCGGCCCCCACCGCTGTTAAGAAAGTATTAGCCATGAAATGTGGCGAAAACTGGGCAAATCGGGAAAATAAGACCGAAAATGGCCGAAAGTTAAGACCCAATCCGTAAGGTTAATGTCGTCCAGTCAACAATGCTTTCGCGGTGGACCAGATTGATGCCAGATCGTGCATAAACCTCAATCACCTCGTCCGCCTGTTCGTTCAGAATCCCCGAAAGAATCGCATAACCGCCCGGTTGCAGGGCTTGCGCCATATCCGGGGCCAAGGCGATCAACGGCCCTTTAAGGATATTTGCAAACACCAGATCAAACGGTGCTGCCGCTGCGAGGTCGGGATGATCAAAGCCTGCGGCCTCGACACATTTCACCCGGCCCTCAAGCCCATTGGCCAATACATTTGCAGCCGCCACATCCACGGCAACCTCGTCGATATCACTGGCCAGAACCGTTTCGGGCCAGATCCGTGCCGCGCCCATCGCCAAAACCGCCGTGCCGCACCCGATGTCGACCACATTGCGTCCGTGAAAGCCATCATTCGCCAACCGGTCCAGCGCCCGTAGACATCCCAGCGTTGTGCCGTGATGGCCTGTGCCAAAGGCCATCGCCGCCTCAATCAACAATGGCTCACTGCCCTCGGGCACTTTGTCCGCGTCATGGCTGCCGTAGACAAAGAAACGCCCTGCCTCGACCGGGGCCAGTTCGCGGCGCACATGGGCCACCCAATCGGTTTCCGGCAGCTCGGACACAACAAAGGGTTTTGCCCCCATCGCCGTGGCCAGCAACGTCAGGGCTGTTTCATCGGGCGCCTCTTCGAAATAACCGCCGACCTCCCACAGGCCCGATCCGTCTTCCATCTCGAAAACGCCGACGCCTGTTGGCTCCGGCTCCAGCCGCTCCATCGCATCGCCAAGGGCATAGGCCTGATCGCGGCCTGTCAAAGTGGTGAGCGCAGTGAATGTGGTCATTATCTTCTCCGATGTCTGTCGGGGTTCGGGTAGGGCCGTGGATGGGCGGGGTCAAGGGCCAGAGGTGGCTGCCCTTCAAGGCGGGCCACGTAGTGCCAGCCCCAGATCGCGGCAATCAGCCCCATCACAGCGCCAGCAGCCGCCTGTCCATAGATCACCCCCGGTGCGCCAAACAGCGCCGCGAACCCGGCGGCGGCTGGCCAGCTGATCGCGCCGTCCTTGATCCAGTTCACCAAGGTTGATCGCCCCGGTTTGCCCAGACTGTTGAACGCCGCGTTGGACACAAAAAGCGCCCCGATAAAGACAAACCCGCCCACCCCGACGAGGGTAAAGGCGCGCAGCACCTCGGCCCCCTGTCCGTCCAGCGCAAAGACCTGCACCACCAGCGGCGTCGCGGCATAAAGCAAAGCCCAAGCCACCAGAGTATAGCACAGGCAAAACAGCAACGCGTCACGGTAGGTGCTGCGCACACGGTCCATCTGGCCCGCGCCGTAATTCTGGCCAAAGATCCCCCCGATTGCGCCGGACAGCGCAAAGATGCCACCAAAGACCACCACGGTCAGGCGCCCCACCACCGCCCAAGCGGCCACCGCATCATCGCCAAACTGCGCCATCACAATGGTCAGGATGTAATTGCCCGCCGGCGTTGACATTTGCGTCGCCACCGCAGGGATCGCCACCGCGATAAAAGGGGCCGAGATATTGCGCAGGGTTCGCAGGCGAGGCCTGTCTACCAACCCGCATTGATGCACCGCATAGAAAAGGCCAAGCCCCATCAGGCTGAACCGGAACAGCACCAAACCGATGGCCGCACCATCCAGCCCCCATTCCAGCCAGAAGATCAGGATCGGGTCCAACACCAGCAACACCAGCCCCGACAGCAGCGTGATATACATCGCCTTGGCGCCAAACCCTTCGGCCCGCAGTGCCCCCGAACAGATCAGCGAGACCGCCATCGGCAGCAGCGATGGCACTGTGATTGCCAGATAACGCGCCGCCAGCCGCGCCGTTTCTCCTTCGGCGCCCGCAAGGCCAACCAATTGATGGCGTAGCACAACTATCACCGCCGCCACCAAGGCCATGACGCAGACCGCAATTGCAATGCCTGCCCCGGCCTGCCGCCGTGCCTGATCGCGCCGCCCTTCGCCGATAGATCTGGAAATCACGGCAGTGGCCGCAATCATCAGGCCGACATTGACCGAGACAGAAAAGAACTGCGCCGCATAGGCAAACCCGATGGCGGCAACCAATTGCGGATCACCCAGCTGCGAGACCCACAAAAGGTTCGCCGCATCCACCAGAAACACAAAGGTAATGCCCATCGCGCCGGTGGCCGTCATCCTCACCACATGGCCCATCGTGCCGCCGGTCAGGAAACGCCCCTCGGACATCGGTTATTCCGCCGCCTGCGCCAGCGGGCGGGAAAATATCGTCTCATGCCCCGGTTCGGGGTGGCGCGGGATCAACATCGCCAGCATGAGCGATATAGCCGCCATCGCAGCGGCCAGCACAAACACCAACGCAGGCGAGATCAGCCACAAAAGACCCAGCCCAACCGGCAGAAATACCGCCGCGATATGATTGATGGTAAAGGCCACCGCCGCCGTGGGCGCGATATCCGCCGGATCGGCGATTTTCTGGAAATAGGTTTTGAGCGCCAGCGCGAGGGCAAAGAACATGTGATCCAGCACATAAAGTGTGGCCGCCACAACCACACCCCAACCCAGGTAGTAAACCCCACCATAGCTGAGAAACACCAAGATCAGCCCGACATATTCAAAGCCCAGCGCCTTGCGTTCACCAAAATAGCCCACAGCGCGGCCCATCAACGGGGCAAAGATCATGTTCGCAATCAGGTTGATCAGATAGAGTGTGGTGATCTCATGCACTTCGAACCCGAACCGTTCGACCATCATAAAGCCCGCAAACACCACAAAGATCTGCCGCCGCGCGCCCGACATGAATTGCAGCGCATAATATAGCCAATAGCGGCGGCGCAGGACCATCTTTTTGATCTGCACGGTCGGCGCTTCGAACTGTGGATAGGCGAGCATCGCAACTATGGCGATCAAAACAGTGACACCGCCGCCGATCAGATAGACTATGTTATAGGTTAGGTTCAGCGTCTCCCACAGACCCATAATCGCCAGATAGGCGATCAACGTGGCAAGTGATCCTGCCGCCATCAACCAGCCCAACATGCGCGGCGCGTCTTCGATCTTGAGCCACTGCAGCTGCAACGATTGATTGACGGTCTCGTAATAGTGAAATCCGATGGAGCTGAGCATGGTGATCGTCAAAATCCCGCCCATCGAGGGGAACCACGCCGTCACGGCGGTGGCAACGCCCAACAGGATCAAGGACACCAGCCCAAGCACCTGTTCGCGCACAAAAATGATAATGGCGATCACACCAACCGCCAGAAACCCCGGAATTTCCCGCACAGTATGCAGCAGCCCGATGTCAGAACCGTCGAACTCCGCGACCTCAATCACAAAGTTATTCAGCAACGCCGACCATGTGTTGAAGGCAATCGGCATCGCCAAAGCCATCAAGAAAAGCAGCGCAACCGGCCGCCGCCAAAAGGGCAGCGTCTTGGCGTCTTCGAGGGTGATATACTGTGCCATGGGGGTTCAATACGCCTGCAACCAAGAATTGACGAGACCCAAAACACAGGTCCATCCGTGCAAGGGCGCACAGCCCCCCTGCTTCATTTGGCTAAAAAACTCATCCAACCTTTGCGAATTAGTAAAAGCTTTGCGGATCGATATCCACCGCCAGCCGTAAATCCCCCTTCAACCGGACCTGTGCAACCCAGCGGGCCAGAGCATCCTGCAGGGGCGCGGATTTATCCGCCTTGACCAGCAATCGCACCCGGTGCCGGCCGCGCACCCGCGCGATCGGGGCGGCGGCCGGGCCAAAGACCTGCGCCCCGATGGCCCTGAGCGGGCCGTCTTGGCGGGCCAGAAGATTGCCTGCATCAAACACCTGCGCCACGTCCGGGCCGCTTAGGATGATCCCAGCCATCCGGCCATAGGGCGGCACCCCTGCTTGTTTGCGCTCGCTCGCTTCGGCGCTCCAGAAGGCTTCTTCGTCACCGGCCAGAATGGCGCGGATCACCGGATGCTCCGGCTGGTACGTCTGCAAAAGGGCCGTGCCCGCCGCTTCGGCCCGGCCCGCACGGCCCGCCACCTGCCGCATCAGTTGAAAAGTGCGTTCCGCTGCGCGCAGATCCGATCCCATCAAACCCAGATCCGCGTCGATCACCCCCACAAGCGTAAGGTTGGGAAAGTTATGCCCCTTGGCCACCAGCTGTGTACCAATGATGATATCCGCCGCGCCATCGGCAATACCTGCAATCTCGGCCTTGAGGGCGCGGGCAGACCCGTACATATCCGAGCTGAGCGTGGCGACCTTGGCACCCGGCCACAGCGCCAGCGCCTCTTCGCCCAGCCGTTCCACACCCGGCCCAACCGGGGCCAGTTTGTCCACCGCTTCGCAGGACGGGCAAGCCTCTGGCATCGGTTTGCTTTCGCCGCATTGGTGACAGACCAGACGTTTCAGGAACCGGTGTTCTACCATTCGCGCGTCACAATGATCACAGCCGATCTGATGCCCGCAGGCCCGGCAGAGCGTGATTGGCGCATAGCCGCGGCGGTTGATGAACAACATCGCCTGTTCACCCTTTTCCAGCCGTTTGTTGACCTCGGCTTGCAGGCTGGGCGACACCCATTTGTCACTTGGCAGGGCCTCGCCCCGCATATCAATCGCGCCCATGGTCGGCATCACCGCCGGGCCAAAACGGGAGGTCAGGTCAAGCCGCCGGTATTTGCCCGCCTCTACGTTGGCCCATGTCTCAAGGCTGGGTGTGGCGGAGGCCAGCACCACCTGCGCCCCGCAGATCGCCGCCCGCAGCACGGCCATATCTCGGGCATTATAAAGAACGCCCTCTTCTTGTTTGTAGGAACTGTCGTGTTCTTCATCCACGACGATCAGGCCAAGGTTCTGATAGGGCAAAAACAAGGCCGAGCGTGCCCCGATCACCAATTGCGCCTTGCCCTGCCCGACCATCCGCCAGATGCGCCGCCGTTCCGTCATCGTCGCGCCGGAATGCCATTCGGCAGGTTTCGCGCCAAAGCGTTCTTCGACACGGTGCAAGAATTGTTCGGTCAGGGCGATCTCTGGCAAAAGCACCAGAGCCTGCCGTCCAGCGTGAAGGGCGGCGGCCACCGCTTCGAGATAAACCTCAGTTTTCCCCGATCCCGTCACCCCGCGCAGCAAGGTTGTGCCATAGGTCTCTGATCGCACAGCCTCGGCCAGCATTTCCGCGCCCTTGGCCTGATCCTCGGTCAGCTGTTTGCCCGGCAGTGCGGGATCAAGCCGGGGAAACGGCAGATCGCGCGGGCTGTCTTCTTCGAACACTGCGCCGCTTTGCGCCAATCCTTTGACCACCGAGGGCGTGACCCCGGCCATTTCGGCCAGTTCCTTGAGGGTGAAGGCCAGATCGCCGTATTCCTCCAGCGTTTCCAGAACACGGGTGCGGGCATCGGTCATGCGCGGCGGCGTACCAGTGCCGCGCCGATAGATCTTGCGCATCGAAGGTGAATCGCCCAGCCCCGGTGCACGGGTCGCAAGGCGCAGCATTGCGGGCATTGGTGTGAGGGTATAGGCCGCTGCGCGGGTCAGAAATTCGCGCATCTCGCTGCGCATGGGCGTTGCGTCCAGCACCCGGATCACATGGCGCACCTTTGATATGTCATAGTCGCCCTGCCCCGGCCCCCAGACCACGCCCAGAACCTTGCGCGGGCCCAGCGGCACCTCGACAAAAGCCCCCAGAAAACATCCGCCCTCGGGCGCTTTATAATCCAGCGCCTTGCCCAAGGGCTGCGTGGTCAACACCGCGACCAAGGCGCCATGGTCATAATATTCCGGTGTGCTCACCAAGGGCTCCGATCAGGCAAAGGGGTTTTCAGGGTTTAAGCAGGTCAGATCATGCGGTAAAGGCAGGATCAAGGCTCCCTTCCTCAAGCGCAAGGACACTGAGATGAAATTTTTCGTAGATACCGCCGAAATCGACGCCATTGCCGAACTGAATGATCTGGGCATGGTGGACGGCGTCACCACCAACCCGTCGCTGATCCTGAAATCAGGGCGCGACATTCTGGAAGTCACCAAGGAGATCTGTGATCTGGTGGATGGCCCCGTGAGCGCCGAAGTGGTCGCTATGGAAGCGGACGCAATGATCGCCGAGGGCCGCAAGCTGGCCGAGATTGCAGACAACATCACCGTCAAACTGCCCCTCACATGGGACGGGCTTAAGGCGTGTAAAGTGTTGTCTGGCGAAGGCAAAATGGTCAACGTCACCTTGTGTTTCTCTGCCAATCAGGCGCTGCTCGCCGCCAAGGCCGGCGCGACCTTTATCAGCCCCTTCATTGGCCGATTGGACGACATGCACCTTGATGGGCTGGAACTGATCCAGGACATCCGCACGATCTATGACAACTACGGCTATGACACCCAGATCCTCGCCGCCTCGATCCGGTCAGTGAACCACGTGCAGGATTGCGCCTTGATCGGCGCTGATGTGATGACCGCACCGCCAGAAGTGATCAAAAAGCTGGCCGGTCACATGTTGACCGACAAGGGCCTTGACCAATTTATGAAAGATTGGGCCAAGACAGGTCAAAATATTCTCTGATTTAAAATCTCCGCTTTAGGTGGACCCAACCCGCCGCTGCGCCCGTCGCAGCGGCGGGTTTGAGTTTTTTGGGCCAAATGAAGCCAATGGGCGCGGCACAGCCATGGCCTGGCCAGCCCGAATGACGCGGAATGGCCACAGCGCCAAGGCCCGATAAAAAAGAACGCCGCAGGGGGCAGATTTTGTTCTGCAACCATGCTATACGGGCGCAAATAAAAAAGAGACGACCATGAGCAGCAATCCCAAGATTGATGACGCCCTGCGCGAGGCGATCATCACACAGCCCGATGTCATTCTGGATGACAGCGATGTGATGCAGGCCCTGATCGCGGCCAATGAAAAGGCGATGGGCGGTAATATCGTCGATCTGCGCGGCATCGCGATGGAACGGCTCGAAGGTCGACTGGATCGGCTTGAGGACACGCACCGTAGTGTCATCGCCGCCGCTTATGAAAATCTGGCCGGTACCAATCAGATCCACCGTGCGATCCTGCGGATGCTTGATCCGGTAGAATTTGAAACCTTTCTGCGCGATCTGGGCGGCGAGGTTGCAGAGATCCTTCGGGTGGACGCGGTCAAGCTGGTGCTGGAATCGGTGCAGAACGACAATGATCCGGCGGTCAAACGGTTGGGCGAGGTTCTCAGCGTGGCCGAGCCGGGGTTTATTGACGACTACCTCACGCGCGGACGCAGCACGCCGCCCCGGCAGGTCACCCTGCGCGGTGTTCAGGACGGTTCCGAAGAGATCTTTGGCGAAAAGGCGGATTGGATTCGCTCCGAGGCCTGTCTCAAGCTGGACTTCGGCGAAGGCCGGCTGCCCGGTTTGCTGGTCTTTGGTGCAGAAGATCCACATATGTTCGGCCCGCAGCAAGGCACCGATCTGCTGTCATTCTTTACCGGTGTGTTTGAGCGTGCGATGCGCCGCTGGCTGTCTTGAGCGGCCCTGCCAAATCTGAACATCCCGGGTTGATCAGCCTTGCCGCGCGAGATGCCTTGCAAAACTGGCTGTCCCAGCAACGGGCGCTGAAAGGTGCGGCGGAGAACACATTAACCGCCTATCAGGGTGATGTTGCCGATTTTCTGGCCTTTATGACCGTGCACAAGGGCGATGCCCAAGGCCTTGGCGCGTTGTCCAAGATTACCATTTCCGACATGCGCAGCTGGATGGCGCAGACACGTGCAGGCGATGTTGGCCCGAGGTCGATGGCCCGCAAGCTGTCTTCGGTCAAAGCCTTCTATCGCTGGCTGTCCGAACGCGAAGGGTTTGAACCAACCGCGGTTCTGTCCACGCGGTCACCCAAGTTCACCAAAAAACTACCCCGCCCCTTGGCAGTGGATGCGGCCAAAGCATTGCTCGACTGTGTCGAAATCCAGTCAGACCGGCCATGGGTCTCGGCGCGGGATGTGGCTGTGCTGACCCTGCTGTGGGGCTGCGGTTTGCGTATTTCCGAGGCTTTGGGGCTGCGCGGGGCCGATGCACCCCTCCCCGAAGTTTTGCGGATCGTAGGAAAAGGCGGCAAGGAACGGGTCGTGCCGGTCTTGCCTGCCGCACAGGCGGCGGTGGCAGAGTATCTGCGCCTTTGCCCACATATGCAGTCGGACGATGCGCCGCTGTTTCGCGGTATTCGGGGCGGTGCTTTGGGCGCACGGGCCATTGCGCAGGTGATGGCAGATGCGCGGATGCAGCTTGGCTTGCCTGCCACGGCAACCCCGCATGCCATGCGCCACAGCTTTGCCACCCATCTGCTGGATGCGGGGGGTGATTTGCGAGCTATTCAGGAACTTTTGGGCCATGCGTCCCTGTCCACGACACAGGCCTATACGGCGGTTGATACCGCGCGTTTGATGGACGTCTACAACAAGGCGCATCCCAAAGCGGGCTAGGCGCCAATACGTGGGTTATCCCTTACCAAGCTGATCCACAAAATCCTGCGCTGCTGCGGACGGATCGACTGCGCCTTCAGCGACCTTATCCCCCAGATCGGCCAATGCGGCCTGTGCGGCGGGCACCTGCAAGCGTGCCAAAAGCCGCTGTTTCACATCTTCATTGAACCAATAGCGGGCCTGCGCTGCGCGGGTGCGATCCCAAAACCCATTGGCGCGGCGCCAGTCAGTGAGGGTTTCCAGCGCCTCCCATGCTTCGCCCAGCCCGTTCTCTTGTAGGGCAGAAACGGTCATCGCCTTGGGGTAGCCGTCCGGATCTTGCGGGCGTTTGCGGAGCAGTCTAAGGGCACCGGCATAATCGGCGCAGGTGCGGGTTGCGGCGGCTTTCAAATCGCCGTCGGCCTTGTTAACCAGGATCACATCGGCCATTTCCATGATGCCGCGTTTAACGCCCTGCAACTCATCCCCGCCCGCCGGAGCCAGCAGCAGCAAGAACAAATCAGACATTTCCGCCACCACCGTTTCGGATTGGCCAACGCCGACAGTCTCAATCAACACCACATCAAATCCGGCTGCCTCGCACAGGCGCACGGCCTCGCGGGTGCGGCGGGCCACGCCGCCCAGATGGGTCTGGCTGGGGGACGGGCGGATAAAGGCATTTGGATCACGGCTGAGATGGTCCATGCGGGTCTTATCGCCCAAGATCGACCCGCCAGAGCGCGACGATGACGGATCAACAGCAAGCACCGCCACGCGCTTGCCCTGCGCGGTCAACATCATGCCAAAGCTCTCGATAAAGGTGGATTTGCCCACCCCCGGCGTGCCGGACAGGCCAACGCGCAGCGCCTGACGGTCTTGCGGCAATGCGGCGAGCAGCGTGGTGGCCGCCGCGCGGTGATCATCGCGGGCCGATTCAACCAATGTGATTGCACGGGCCAGGGCGCGGCGCTCTCCGGCGGTGACCCGTTGGGCAAGGTCTTGAATATCCATGGTGCTTTTTCGCGGGACGGCGGTGAAATGTCCATCCCCTGCCCTTGGCGCGGCCCTTTCTATGCCCGATAAAGCGCTATGTCATTTGCTTCGCCCATCGACGACGTATTGCCGCAGGTTATTGCCGCCCTGCGCAGCACGGGCCGCGCGGTGTTGCAAGCGCCGCCCGGCGCAGGCAAGACCACCCGCGTGCCACTGGCAATGCTGGAGGCAGATCTGACCAAAGGTCGCATCCTGATGCTGGAGCCGCGCCGCCTTGCCGCGCGCGCGGCAGCGGAGCGGATGGCGGCCACGTTGGGTCAAGAGGTCGGACAGACCGTTGGCTACCGCGTGCGCGGCGCCTCTGCGATCGGCAAGAACACCCGGATCGAGGTGGTAACCGAGGGTATTTTGACCCGCATGTTGCAGGGCGATCCTGATTTGCCGGGCGTTGGCGCGGTGATTTTTGACGAATTTCACGAACGGTCCCTCAATGCCGATCTGGGGCTGGCCCTGTGCCTTGAGGTGGCCGGGGCGCTGCGCGACGATCTGTTGTTGGTGGCCATGTCCGCCACCCTGGACGCCGCACCGGTCGCCGAGCTGATGCAGGCGCCGATTGTCACATCCGAGGGGCGGTCGTTTCCTGTTGAGCCGCGCTGGTTGTCTCGCCCGATTGGCAAAGAGCGCTTTGAGAATGCGGTCTCTGATCTGGTTCTGACCGCGCTGGCGGAGGCGAAGGGATCGGCGCTGGTGTTTCTACCGGGCGAAGGCGAAATCCGGCGGGTTGAAAGCCTGCTGGCGGCGCAGGTGCCTGCCAATTGCACCATCGCACCACTGTTCGGTGCGATGGATTTCAAGGCGCAACGGGCCGCGATCCGCCCGGCGCAGAATGGGCGCAAGGTGGTTTTGGCCACGTCAATTGCGGAAACCTCTCTCACGATTGAGGGGATTACCATTGTGGTGGATGGCGGACGGGCGCGGCGGGCGCGGTTTGATGCGGCCTCTGGCATGTCCCGGCTGGTCACGGAAAAAGTCACCCGCGCCGAGGCCACGCAGCGGGCAGGCCGCGCGGGGCGCGTGTCCGAAGGGGTGGCCTACAAGCTTTGGACCAAGGGCGAAGAAGGGGCATTGGCCGCCTACCCGCCCGCAGAGATCGAGGCGGGAGACCTCACCGGATTTGCGCTGGAACTGGCGCTTTGGGGGACGCAGGCGGATGAGCTGGCCTTTGTCACGCCGCCCCATGACGGACGACTGATTGAGGCGCAGAATGTGCTGCGCATGCTTGAAGCTTTGGATGCGCAAGGCCGGATCACCGCGCATGGGCGGGCGCTGGCGCGGCTGCCGCTGCATCCGCGTTTGGCGCATATGGTGGCCAAGGGCGGCCGGCTTGCCCCAACTTTGGCAGCGCTGCTAGCGGAACGTGATCCGCTGCGCGGCGCTGGCGTTGATCTGTCGTTGCGCATGGCGGCCATTCGCGGCCAAGGCGGCGCCGCGCAAGCCCACGCGCCAACGCTGGCCCGGATCCGTCAAGAGGCCAAGCGGCTGGCGAAAGGGCAAGACGGGCACGGCTCTGACGACATCGGGGTTTTGGCGGCATTGGCCTATCCGGATCGTGTGGGCCTGCGCCGCAAAGGTGACGCGCCGCGGTATGTCCTGTCTGGCGGCAAGGGCGCGGTGATGCCGCAAAGCGATGCGATGGCGGGGGAGCATTTGATTGTTGCCACCGACCTGGATGGTGATCCGCGCGAGGCCAGAGTCCGGCAAGCCGCCCGGATCAGCGAGGCCGAACTGCGGGCGGTCTTTGCAGATCAAATCCAATGGCAGGATGTCTGCATCTGGTCGCGGCGCGAAAACCGCGTGTTGACGCGCCAGCAGGAATGTTTTGGTGCTTTGGTTCTGGAGGATCGCAACTGGCCCGACGCAGCGCCCGAGGCTGTGGCCCTGGCCATGCTGGACGGTGTGCGACAGCTTGGGCTCTTGCCCTCCGCCGCGGCCCAGCGGTTTTTGTCTCGTGCGACATTGATGGGCGATGGGTTTCCTGATTTCTCTGAGGCAAATTTGCTGGAGACGTTGGAGGAGTGGCTGTTGCCGCATCTGACCGGGGTGCGCAGCGCGGGGGATTGGAAGGGGTTTGATCTGTTGCCAGCCCTGCGCGGACGTTTGGATTGGGATCAGACCCAAGCACTTGATCGTGCTGCCCCGGCGCATTTCGAAACGCCGCTGGGCCGCAAGGTTCCGATTGATTATTCCGGTGCGCAGCCGCAAATTTCGCTGCGTTTGCAGGAGGTTTTTGGCGTCACACGGCATCCGCTGGTCGCCGGGCAACCCTTGCAGATCACCCTGCTGTCTCCCGCCCAGCGCCCTGTGCAGGTGACAACAGATTTACCGGGGTTTTGGGTCAGTTCCTATCTGGATGTGCGCAAGGATATGCGCGGGCGTTATCCGCGCCATCCTTGGCCCGAAGACCCCACTGTGGCCGATCCGACCTTGCGGGCCAAGCCGCGCGGGACGTGACACATGCGCGGCTGCGCCGCATTCCTTTTTGATGATGGGGGGCTGTTTGCCCCCCAAACCCCCCAAGAATATTTGGAGCCAAAAAGGGCAGATCAGTCGTTGTCGGTGAGGCCCGCGCCTGCGCCTGCGCGGCGGGAGGCTTCGGTTTCGGGGACCAGAAGGCCTGCGGCAAGGGTCTGCATTCTCGCGGCCAGCGCATCGGGCAGAGTGACGCGTTTGACGGGCAATTGGGCTGCCGGCTGATCGAAGGTCTGCGATAAGGTGATTTGACTGCCCGAACGTGTCGCGGTGCAGGCGAAAGACTGGCTTTGGGCATAGCTCAGCGTGAGGTCGGGCAGTGGACCAGCAGGGATCTCTGCCTCATTCTGCCGGGCTTCGGCGCAGGCCATCAGCAGCAAGGGCAGATCGAGGATGGGGCCCTTTGGCAGGGCATCAAACGCTGCGTTCAAATCCGCCGCGGGTCGGTTCGCGATGAGGTGGCAGGCTGCCGCGCGGCCAAAGGCATAGGCTTGTGCCACGGGGGCGCCGCCGCCGCGTGCCGCCTTTGCGGCGAGGTTCATCACTTCGTTTGCGGAGCCGATCATGGGGCAAACACCGGCAGCCACCAATCATCGGCCGCTGCGTTCAATTCATCCGCGAGCGGCGCACCTTGGCATAGGGTGATCCGGGTCCAGCGGTCCGACTTTGGGTCAAACTTGGATGCACCAAAGAACGACAGTTTGCAGCGCAGCATGTCGATGGGCAGGCAGGAGGTCGCGATCAGGTTATCGCGGATCTCCGCATAGGGATGCACCGCGCCCAGTTGCACCCGGTCTACCGCCATGGCGTGCTGGGGAAACGCGGCCAGAAAGGCGGAGACCGGCTGGCTTTGCTCTGGCAGAGCGGCGTTCAGCGCTTTGATCTGGCGTCCGATGTCCAGCGGGCTTTCCAGTTCTGCGCCGGGCTCAGAAAACCGCAGTCCGAGGCGGGGTTCCTGTTTCGCTTCGGACACATACCAGAACTGGCCGCAGCCGGTCTCTGCGTCATAGTCCGGCACAAGCGCCCAGTTGAAATGGTCCCGGATGGCGGCACGCAAGGCGTCGGTATCGCTCAGCGGTGGGCAAAACGGGCCTTGCGGGTCGGCCATACAATCGCACAGACCATCGACCAGTTCTGCAAAGGGTTCGATTACCAGCGCCGCCATCAATTCCTGCACATCGAAGCTGTAGCGGGCGGCCTGTTCCATGGCTTTGTCCAGCGGGCGCGTGCCGTCAAATTTCAGATCTGACAGGATCGACTGCCAGTCCGCCCGCAGCGTGACGATGCGGGCCTGATGGCTTGGATCAGGCACATCCCATTCCGCCAGATGTTTGGCCGCCCGATGAGACAGGTCCGCGAGGCGGTCTTGCTGGGCTTTGGTCAATGTTTCGATAGCGCGGACCCGCGCCAATGCAGTCTCACGCGCCATCATCCAGTTGTTCAGCAGCACCGGATGGGTCACCAGAAAGGGTGCCATGCCTAGGCCCGTGGAATTGCCGATCCCTAGGTGACGTTTGATGTGGAGGGCCAGTTGGCCACCGCCCACATGTTCGACCAGATCATGGGTGAAATGACGGATCAGCCAGACCGTGAGCATTTCGGCGGCGAACGGCCCTTCCAGACCGGGACGATCCGCGATCAATGCGCGGTCGGCAATGCCAAACTTGCCGTTGCCATAAACCGCCGTGGTGCGCATCAGATAGCCAACGTCGCGGATCATCTTTTCATCCGGTTGCTGGCCGTCCTGCAAGGCTTGCACCACATGGGCAAACAGGCGCACGGATTTGTTGGCGCGGCTCAGGACCAGATCACGTTCGCTAAAGCGGGCTGCCTCTTGTTTGGGGGCGGCGGCGGCGATGCGGGCGATCTCATTTGCGTCCGGCACCCCGTCATAAAGGACATAGGCGCTGTCCCATGCAGTGGCGATTACGCGGTCGGTGCGCAGTTCAGGTGGCAGATCGGTGGAGATCGCCACCAATGAGTATTCATGGCCGCCAAAGCGCAGCGAATAGACTGCATGGCCAAAACCTCCCTCATCCATATTCCAGACCGGGCGAGTGATTTGGGCGTTTTCCCGTGCCAGCCGCCGGATCATGCTGCGCAGAAACGACAGGCGCGTGGGAAACATGGACCCCATCCGCGCCAGACGCATCACCTCATCCGGTGGGCGCAGGGGCACATGTGGTGGAATCACCTCGTCCTTCATGCCGGACCAAAGCTATGGGCGTAGAATCGCGCCCAATTGCCGCCCATGATCCCGTCGACATCGGCAACGCTCAGTCCAGCATCAGTCAGACCTTTGCGAATGTTTCCAAAATCGCGGTTGTCGTTGAACCAACTTGGCATTGGGGGGAAACCTGCGTTGTTGGCGGACCCTTCGCCATAGTCGATGCCTTTGGTCCAGCGGCCCACACGCATCCATGTGACGATGCTGTCGGGCTGGTCCTGGCAAAGATCTGTGCCAATTCCGAGATGCTGCGCCCCGTAGCGGTCGGCAGCTTCGGCGATCATGGTGCAGAAGCTCTCAAGCGTACAATCAGAGCCGCCGGCAAGGTGGTGTGGATAGACCGAAAAGCCGAGCATGCCCCCTGCCCCGGTCAGCGCCTTGAGCACCTCATCCGATTTGTTGCGCAGTGCGGCGTGCCACCAATGCGGATTGGCATGGGTGATGGCAATCGGGCGGGTGGAATGGTCAATGGCTTCGAGCGTGGAGCGGTCCGCCGAATGGGACATATCCACAACCATGCCAACGCGGTTCATCTCGGCCACCACCTCGCGGCCCATACGGGTCAGGCCGGTGTCGTCATCCTCATAACACCCCGTGGCGAGCAGGGATTGGTTGTTATAGGTCAGCTGCATAAAGCGAATGCCAAGCTGATGGCAAATCTCGACCAAGCCGATGTCATCTTCGATGGGGCTTGGGTTTTGAAAGCCGAAAAAGATCGCGGTGCGTCCGGTTGCTTGGGCCAGCTCCACATCGGCGGCGCTTGTGCCTTTGAAAATCAAATCGGGATGGTCCTCGAACCAGCGGTTCCAGCGTTCAAGGTTAAGGACCATTTCACGGAAGTTTTCGTGATAGGCGATGGTCACATGCACCGCATCCACGCCGCCCTGCCGCATCTGTTCAAAGATCGCGGGGGAAAAATTGGCGTATTGCAGGTTATCAATCAGGGGGGCTTTCATATCACCAGCATGCGCCCGGTGCTGCATTTTCTCAACACAGAAAACGACCTGTTGGGCAAAATGCAGCGTCGCTCATGATCAAGTGGCGTGGCCGGGGATGCCACAAAAACACTCCGGACCGACATGCAGGGCACATCGGTCCGGCGGTACCAATTAAGCAAGCGGGGTGGTTGCTTGCAGCACTGGTTACTTCGGCACAAGAACGTGATCGACCACATGGATCACGCCGTTGGATTGTTTGACGTCAGCGATGGTAACTTTGGCCGCGTTGCCACTTTCGTCGTAGATATAGACATTACCGCCGCGCACCTGCGCAGAAAGCGCGTCACCTGAGGCCGCGTTAAAGTGGTAGAACCCGTCGTGGGAGGCTTTGGCCTTGGCCGCGATGGTCGCGGCGGACCAATCACCCGGCACCACATGGGCGGTCAGAACCTTGACCAGCATGTCCTTGTTTTCTGGCTTCAGCAGGGTTTCAACGGTCCCGGCGGGCAGCGCCTCAAAGGCGGCGTTGACAGGCGCAAACACCGTGAACGGGCCCTCGGAATTTAGCGTATCTACGAGACCGGCGGCTTGAACAGCGGCCACAAGAGTTGTGTGATCGGCAGAGTTCACAGCGTTTTCAACGATTGTCTTTTGCTCGAACATCGCGGCGCCGCCCACATCGGGGTTGGCTGCGAAAGAAGCGGTTGCCATCAGGGCTGCTGCTGCGGTCATTGCAATTTTATGAAACATTGTAGTCGTTACCTCCAAAAACACCGCCTCCTTGGCGGCCTCTGATAAAGATACGGAGCGAGGCGCGACGTAGTTTCAAAATTGTTTGAAATTTTTTTGCAGAAACCCGAAAAACGCTTAAAAATCAGGTGATTTTAGATCTCTTCCAAGGCACCAACGGCGCGGATCTCACCCGTCGGGCTGCCGTCCGGCGCGCCGCCTACGGGCTCATCTGTGATGGCGAGGGTGACTTGACCCAATTTCCCGGCCAGAACCGCAGGCAGGGCAATGCGCATCACTTCTGTTTGGGGCAAAACACCCAATGACAGGGGCGCCTGCTCTGGCAGAATTGCCCAGAGTTCAAGAACCCGGCCTTCGGGCGCGGTGCCCGCGATGCGGCGCAATCCAACCTCGGTGCCACCCGCCTCAACTATCGCCAAAAGCTCAAGCGGGCCAGATTGCCCTTTGAGTTGCGCTGCCAACACAGGCATCGGCACCTCTGGCGGCACGGGACGCAACATGGGGATAGCGAGGTAGGCCAGCAACCCAAACGCGGCAAAGCTGATGCCCTTCCACACCCAGAGCCGTTCCAGCAAAGGCAAACGCTGTTTTGAGAAGAGGCTTTTCAGCAGTTTCTTCTTGATCCTGCGGGGCGGTTTTACCGGTGCGATATCATCTGTCAGGTGGGCAAAGCTTTCCTGCCATGCAGCGACTTTGATCGCGAATTGACGGTCATTGGCGAGTTTGAACCGCGCATTGGCGAGATCCTCGCCTTCGGCAAGGCCCAGCGCAAATTCTGCGGCCAGAAAACTATCATCATCCGGTGGGGTATCTTGCGGGTCGGTCATTGGCTCATACACTCACGCAGGGCCAACAACCCACGGCGCAGCCATGTGCGCATGGTGTTCAGTGGCACGTTGAACCGTTCTGCAAGATCGGCATAACTTTGACCGTCAAGATAGGCCCCCCGCACGGCAGAGGCGCGGTCCGGCTCCAGCCCGTCGAGGCAACCAATCAGCCGCTTGGCCTCTGATCCGGCAACCGCGGCCTGTTCCGGTGATGGGCCGGGCGCAGACAGCTCAAGCCCCGGCGTATCAATATCCTGATGTCCACTTTTACGCGCCCGCAGGCGGTCAATCGAAGTGTTTCGGGCAATGGTGATCAGCCAAGTCATTGGCGACAGACCATTCGATTGATAGCGGTCCGCGTTATTCCAGATCTTGACAAAAGTGTCCTGCATCGCATCCTCAGCCGCGGCTCGTTTGGACAAGACACGCAGGCAGACCCCAAAGAGTTTCGCGCTCACTTGATCATAAAGCACGTCAAAGGCAGCGCGATCCTTGAGCGCGACACGAGCAATGAGATTTTCAATTTCGCGGCGGTCCATGCCGGTGCTGCCTATTCCCTTTGGTTTTGTTCTGAAATGACCCGCGCGGCGCAGAAGTCAAATCTAAGGTGTTCTCCCTGCGCCAGACCTGATTAGGTTGCCGCATCCGCAATTTGCAACAGAAAGATCCGCCATGCCCGCGACGCCGATCATTGAATATTTCTATTCCGCGCATTCCGCCTATGCCTATCTCGGCGCCTGGGAGTTGGAGCGTATTGCAAAGGCCGCAGGGGCGCAGGTGCAGCATCGCCCGTTCGATTTCATGCCGGTGATGGATGCGGCCGGCGGCAGGCGGTTCAAGGACCGGACGCAGGCCCATGTGGACTATTTTTTCGGGCGCGAAATGGTGCGTTGGGCGGAGTGGCGCGGACTGCCTATGATCCGCCACCGGCCAACATTTCATGACAATCCGTTGCATTTGGCCAATGGCATGATCATTGCCAGCGGCGCCGATGCCGCAGCCCTGAGCCAAGCAATTTTGCAGGCCCATTGGCGGGACGATGCGGATATTGCGGATCGCGCTACATTAAACGCCATCGCACAAGCGGTTGAATTGGACGGAAGTGCCCTGTTGCTGGCCGCCGAAACAGACACGGTGCAAGCCCAACACAACGCCAACACCCAAGCGGCGATTGCGAGAAACGTCTTCGGCTCACCCACCTATTTTGTCGGCGGCGACATGTTTTATGGCCAGGACCGGCTGGACATGGTTGCGCGGGCATTGGACAAACCGTTTGCGGCCTAGGCGCTGATTGCCGAAGTTTCACACCATTCGAAAGGACATCTCATGAAGCTCAAGAAAATCGTTCTCACCGGTGCCGCGGGGCGGCTTGGCTCTTACCTGCGCGAACCGCTGAGCCAGATGTGCGAGGCTTTGGTCAGCACCGATATCACTGATGATCTGGGCAAACTACACGCGAATGAGACCTATGTGCAGGCCGATCTTGCCAGTTATGATGCGATCTTTCCGGTTCTGGAAGGTGCTGAAATGGTTGTACATTTTGGCGCAATCGTTGACGAAAAACCCTTTGAGGAACTGCTTGGCCCGAACTTTGTCGGCTCCTACAATATTTGGGAGGCAGGGTATCAGCAGGGCGTGCGCCGCATCGTTTATGCCTCGTCCATCCACGCGGTTGGAATGCACAAGAAGGCAGACTTTATCGGCATTGATGCGCCGCATCGGCCCGATACGTTTTACGGCCTCGCCAAATGTTTCACCGAGGATCTGGGCAGCATGTATTGGGACAAACGCGGCCTTGAATCCGTGCATCTGCGCATCCTGAGCGCGGCGCAGGTGAACAATGCCCGCGCTTTGGGGTCTTGGCTGTCGTATGACGATTTGATCCAATTGGTCACAAGGGCCGTCGACACGCCGTCGGTCGGGTTCAGCATCATCTATGGTGTGTCCAACAATGATCGTGCGCCAGTGGACAACGCCAAGGCATCCTTCCTCGGCTATCGGCCCAAAGACAACGCCGAGCAATTTGCCGAAGCCGTGTTGGCAGAGACCCCTGCCCCCGATCTGACCGATCCAGGCGAAATGTTGCAGGGCGGACCCTTTGCCAAGGTCGATTTGGGCCAAAGCGGCATCGCGCAGATGAAGATCGTGAATGACAAGAAAACCGTGTAGTCCGCCGATAAATGAGACCAAACGTTCCAGTTTTCACAGACCCACCCCCCAATGCAGGGGGGGGGCTGGGTTAAAGCTATGTAAATGTTTGCAAATAATTTGACCCGAAATTCAGAATTTTCCGATCTTCGCCCAAATTAGGCCATGTTTCCCGTTCAGATTGGTACCATAGCCGCCAAAGCCTTTGGCGCTGATAAATGGTTTTTGGAGTTTGAGATGAGAATCCTGGCGGTAGATGATGATCCGATCATTCTCGAGTTGCTCACGCAATTCGTAATGGCGATCGGCGATCACGATCTGACCACCGCTGATAGTGCGACGGAAGCGCTGGTTGTTCTTGAAAACCCCAACACTCCCGAATTCGATTGTTTTCTGTTTGACGTACAGATGCCCGCAATGGACGGCATCAGCCTGACCCGGTCTGTGCGCAGCATGGCGACCTATGCCGACACGCCGATCCTGATGCTGACGGCGATGGCCGACAAACGTTATGTGGACGCGGCCTTTGCCGCGGGTGCCACCGATTACGTGACCAAGCCGTTTGACATCGCCGAGTTGACCGCACGGGTCACGATGGTCGAAGGGCTTGTCGAGTCGCGCCGGGAACGTAATCGCAAAATCTTTGCCACACAAAATCTGGCAGAACCCGAAGCCCATGTTGAGCTTTATGAGCCGATTTCGATCTATGACGTTGAGAACGTCATCGACTACATGGCGATGGAAAACTACGTCGAGCAATTGTCGCGCAGCGCGCTGTTCGGTTCGACCACATTTGCCTTCACCATCCGTGAGGCGCTTCAGTTCCATCAGAGCCTGAGTTCGTTTGAATTTTATAGCCTCGTATCCGATGTGGCCGAGATTATCTCCGACACGCTTGAGGGGCATCAATATCTGATGTCCTACGCCGGTAACGGCACTTTTGTGTGCATCACCGAAAGCGGCTGGCGTCCTGATATGGCCCGGTTGATGGATGCGGTGAACCTATCGCTGGCTCAGACTGAGCTTTACAACAACAAAGGCGAACGGTTGCAGGCCCGCGTGAGCGCAGGCCAAGCCGTGCGTTTGATTTGGAAATCCGGTGCCTCCTTGATGGATGCGATGGCGCAGGCCCATGCCAGTGCCGAAGATGCCAGCATGGCCTTTGAACAATCCAAACATGACTTTTGGCAGATGGGACAAACAGCGTGAAACGGTTCACTTACGAATTGCCCGGCATGTCCGAAATTCGGACCCGGTTCATCGATCTTCTGGCCGAACGCCGCGAGCACATCGCGTCACATACTGTAGCGGCCTGGGATGCAAAAAATCCTGCCGACATCAAAACCAACCTTGCTGCGGCGCAAGCGACATTGCACCAGATTGCCGGCACCGCTGGATCGCTGGGCTTTGGACCTTTGGGCGACACCGCCCGCGCCTGCGAAATTCGCATTATCAAACACCTGGAGGACAACGATACGACATCGTTGACCTGCCCCGGTGATCTAATTGTTGAGCTGGATGACTTTGTCGCGCAATGCCGCACGGTATCACACCCGAACTGATTGATCTGCGATGAGTAGAACAACAAAGGGCCCGCGCGGGCCCTTTTTGCATTTCTCAATTTACCATGAAAGTGATCGTACTGTCAGGCGTCGATCTTTGCCATCGCCTCTTTGATCTGGTCGGACAGCGTCATTGGATCAAACGGCTTGGTGATCACCTCGACATTGCCCATCGCCCGCAGTTCGTCTACGTCAGATTGCTGGGTCCGTGCGGTCATAAAGATCGCCGGAACCTCGGCCAGATGTGGCATCTTGCGCATATGTTGAAGCGTTTGAAGTCCGGTCATGCCCGGCATCATCATGTCCAGAAGGATCACATCAGGTGTTGAGTTCTCAACCTCGGACAATGCCTCATCACCGGATTCACATTGAATGATGGCAAACTCTCCCGAGATGCCAAGCGCCATCATCGCTATTTCCCGGATATCAGCATCGTCTTCGACATGAAGTAAGTTGATCATCTGCGTTCCCTTTTACGAGGCTTCGCGGAACTCTTCTTCTGCCCTGTCGCCATCTTCTGCGCACTGCGCCTGCGGGAGAACAAAATAGAACGTCGTGCCGACATTCTCTTCCGTTTCAAAGCCTATAGTGCCTCCTAGACTTTCCACGATGGCTTTGCAAATACTCAAACCCAAACCGGTGCCACCTTTGGAAGATCTATCTGAATTTTCCAGATCTGCAAAGCGTTCAAAAATCTTGTGATGATCGCTGCTTGGAATGCCCGGCCCCTCATCGGTGACCGACACGCGCAGGCTTTCGTCAAGCTGCTGCACTTCGATAACAATCTTGCCATTTGGTTTGGAAAACTTGCAGGCGTTGGACATGAAATTCGTCAAAACCTGAATGATCCGAGTGGAATCAGTCTTGATTGGCAATGGCTTATCGATGCCCTTGGTTTCAACCTTAAGCGCAAAGCGTTGTTGCAGCATTTCGGTGGCGTGGTTGGTCTCGCGCACCAGTTCGGACATGTCACTGTCCTGAAGGTCAAAGTCCATCCGACCGGCCGATATTTTCTCAAGGTCAAGAATATCGTTAATAATCAAAACCAAGCGATCTGCGTTGCGGTGCGCGATGCCCAGCAGCGCCAGCGCTTTGTCTGGCAACTCACCCGTGGCGTTGGACAGCAACAGCCCCATGGAGCCTTTGATGGATGTCAAAGGAGAACGCAATTCGTGGCTCACCATTGCGATAAAGTCAGACTTCTTGCGCTCTTCTGCCAAACGGTCAGAGATGTCGTTCAGCAAGATCAGGAAACGGTCTTCGGCATTCTTGACCCGCAACAGCTTGATGCTCGCATAAAACGGCTTGCCTTTCAGCACCGTTTCGAAATGGGTCATGCCCTCGCCGTTTTCTTTCAACTCACGGCAAGCGCTGACAATCGCCTTGGCGCCGCGATCCTGAGCAATATCGCCCAATGATTTTTCTTTATAGTTCTGCTTGGTCCAGTCGGTGCGGCGCATCGCCGCCCTGTTCATATAGGTAAACCGTTCGCTGTCAGCATCGACGATCCAGATGTCGTCGCGCAGCTCTTCCAATGTCTCCATTGTTTCCTGCTCGGCCAACAGCTTTTTCGTGCGGGTGATATCGGTCCGCGCGGCGATGGATCCAGTCCATTCGCCCATCGCGTCAAACAGCGGGATAACCGTTGTATGGGTGTGCATCACCGTGCCGTCCTTGCGGCGCAGCGGCGTCTCACCCTGCCATGTCTCACCGCGCAGCAATGTTCCGCGGATCTCGTCCGCTTTGGATTGGCCGTTGCTTTCGCAGTATAGGATCTTGACGGGTTTGCCGATCAATTCGTCACGGCGATAGCCGGTGACGTCAAGAAACTGGTCATTGGCCTCGCTCACGCAATGATTTGTATCGACAACATTAACCATCACGTGACGGTCCAGAACGCCCAACCGTTGGGTCAAGGCGACATTATCAATGTTGGCTTGTTGTCTTACGGCATGTCGGTTCAGCAAGATCGGGATCAGCCCCGCCAGTGTAACCGCGCCGCCGATGGGGATGAAATAATCCAATGGAGCAGCAAGCAGGGCACTGGTGGTGGCATACCAACCGGTTGCCGCCACCGTACCAAACGCAAATGCCTTGGCGGAGGTCTTGCTAGAAGTAATGTCTGCCACAATCCTGCCCTCATACTCAAATCTGTATCGTCTTCGCCCGCTTAAATGACCGGGACGCAACTCAACATTTTTGAAACCATGCACAGGTAAACTGGCAAGAATGTGGCAGTCGCAATGATTTTGTCAAAAAGATCGCAGATCCGGCCTTTATGATGCGTTTGCCACACGCGATGAGACATATTCTGCAATGGTCGACAGCTCCGTCCGGGATTTCTCCAGATTGACAGTCACGCGGCTGTCGCGGCGTCTATTGCCGTCAGAAGACAGCCCAAGAACTGTGACATTGGGTAAACGCTCGTTGATGTCATCCAGCAAAACGGCAGCATCCCCGTCCGGCAAAGACCAATCAACGATGAGCATGTCCAGATTGCCGTTTTCGATACATCTGCGTGCCTCTTCGAGGTTGCCCGCATGAGTGACATCGGCAACCTTGGATAGGCCAGATTTCACCACTTCGGCAAAGTCGAAATCATCTTCGATATGCAGCACACGGGCCTTGCCACGTCTTGGCAGGCGTTTAACTTTCGGCGCAGCGACCGGATCGTTCATGTCATCCTCGTCGTTCGAGGGATAGGTGAACCAGAACACCGTGATGCCATCCGGAGCGCTTTCAAAGCCGATCTCGCCCTGATGGCGCGATACGATCTGTTTGGTGATGTTCAGGCCAAGTCCGGTGCCGCCCTTGGCGCGGGTGTCCGAACTGTCTGCCTGAGAAAACGCCTGGAACATCAAAGGTTTGAAATTTTCAGGAATACCGGGGCCGCGGTTTTGGATGTAGACGATGATCTTGCCATCCAGTTGCTCTGCCTTAATCAGCACCTCGGTTTCCGGGTCCGAGTATTTGCAGGCATTGGAGATCAAATTTGCCATCACTTGCTTGGTCCGGTTGAAATCGGCACTTACGTTCAGGGGCAAGTCCGGATGTTCAAACCGCAAAGTGTTCTTGTGGGTGGTCGCAAAGGGCGAATTCTCCTTCACCGCCTCGTTGATCAACGAAGTCATATCGAGATCCTGAAAGACAAAATCCACCTCACCGGAAGAGATTTTCTCAAGATCCAGAATGTCGTTTACAATGGTTGTCAACCGTTCGGTGTTGGACAGCGCGATATCAATCAAACGCTTTTTGGCGTCCTCCATCTGTTCCGTGCCGGTGGCCAGAACCAAGCCCAGGGCGCCCTTGATCGAGGTCAGTGGCGTGCGCAATTCATGACTGACGGTGGAGACAAATTCATTCTTGATCTGCTCGATTTTTTTCTGATCCGTGATGTCGATGATCTGCGAGATGAAGTAATGTTCACCTTTGTTTTTGTCATAGGCCCATGTGATGTGAAACAAGCCCCAGCGTTCGCTGTTGTTGCGCGTCACGATGCGATGTTCGGCAGTATAGACGTGATTGTCATCGCTGTTCATGAGATTGCTGATCTCTGAATACAACTTTTTACGCTCATCCTTTGACATCATGTCTGGCATACGCACCGTGGTCAAAAGCTCGTCTTCCTTATAGCCGGTGAGCTTGCAAAAGGCATTGTTCACGCCGAGAAAATGGCCGTTGTTGTCCATCAAGACCATGCCGATCGGTGCGGCGGACAACACCTGACGGAAGCGTTTCTCGCTGGCCTCAAGGGCATGTTGGGAATTGTGCAGTTCGGTGATATCGGCCTGCGTTCCGATCATTCTCAGGGCTTTGCCCTCTTTGTTGCGATTTACCACAACCGCCTCGGATCGCATCCAACGCCATTCGGTGTCCGAGAACTTGATCCGGTACTCGGAAATAGAACGGGCTGTTCGCCCTTCAATGCAGGCGGTGTCATTGGCAGTGAGCGCCGGCAGATCATCGGGATGGACGCGGCTCATGAAGTTGTCTTGCGAGTCAAAGTCGTTTCGGTCGGGGTCGATCCCCATAATCTCGCACCAGGTATCCGTGACGTTGGAATGGCCGGTCTCAAGGTTCACATCAAAAACGCCGATCCCTGCCCCTTGCAGGGCCTGATCATAGCGGATCTTGGTGATCCGGATCTCTTCGCGTGCTTCTGTTTCGCGCGTGAGGTCACGCACAATCGCTGTGACACGCGAGGCGCCTTCGAATGTGGTCCATTCATTGTAATGAAGATCCAGAACCAACTCTGCCCCGTCGCGGGTCGTGCCGCGTGCATTGACCCCTGACGTTTCCTCTTGATCGTCCGAAGCCGACACCAGATCATCAAAGAGCAAGCCCTTGATCTGCTGCGGCGAATATCCAAAACCCTCTTGGGCGGCCTGGTTGGCAAACAGGATCTTTCCTTGTCCATCAAGGATAAAGACAGCCGTTACAGCGTTTTCGACAACAGCGCGATTTTCTTCTTCGCGGGCGTTGATCTGCCGCTCGCGCAACTGGGCCAGCTCATGTGTTGCGTCACCGCGAATGCGCAGGCTGCGCACCGAAAACACAAGCATGCCCGAAAGGATCAGCCCACCAATCAGAAGCGTCCAAGCCATTGTGTTGCGGAAACTTGCCTCAAACGGTGTAGTGCTTTCATAAAGGACGGTCCATTGGCGCCCATAATTCTCAAATGTATAGGTTGAGGAATACCGCCCGCTTGGCGCCTCGCTGTCGGATTCGCTGGCGTAGATCAGTTGATCCATATCCGCCGTAGGGCCATCGAAAACGGAAAACTGATATACGACCCCTTGATTGGCGGTCAGATTGGTCAGCAGATTGCGCCCCACAAACGGGGCATAGACGAAGCCTTTGAATGGCGAGGTTGCCGGATCAGGCCGCGATGTGGGATCATCATTAGCATAGACAGGCCGCAGCAACAAAAAGCCCGGCTGGCTGCTGTGTTCCTGCACGAGCAAAATGCGCGGCGTCAGCTGCGGCTGCCCGGTGTCCCGCGCCGCATTCGCCGAATTTCGGCGACCTTCTTCAAATGAGATATCAAGGCCAAGCGCCTCAACATTGGGGCCGATCGGGGAAATCCTGTTGATGATGTACTTTTGCGCATTGTCCGTCAGCGGATGAATATCGAGATCCGGCTCACCCAGTGCGGCCATCTCATCAATCAGTTCTTGTTCCTGCCCGGCCTTTATCGGGGTGATGTAGCCAATACCATTGATCCCCGGCAGATACTTTTCAATTTCCAGCTGTGCGACAAAGCCATCAAATTCATCGCGGGTGACTTCATCCGAAGCGCCCAGAAACGCGGCAGTCGCATTGAGACTGCTCAGATAGGTGTCCATCCGAATTTGCAGGCTTTCGAGGCTGTCATCGGTCAAGCGCCGGAATTCGGCGTTTGCAACCATGGCGTTCGTTCGAACGCTGTTTGCAAAGAGGCCCAGAATGACCAGAACACAAACACATCCCAGCAGTATCTCAAGTTTGCGCAATTGATCGCACCTTGTTTTTGTGACTGCCGAGCGATGCAAAGCTTCTGCTTCAATCACGACCCTGCATCAAATCAAGTCAATTGTTACGTTCTCGCCTTAGTTGATAGGTAGCTTTTTTAAACCAATCAATCAAATTCCCCGAGAGGACAGACAAGAGCAGTAATCTGCGGCACTTTCGCCCCTCAGAATTAACCCAAGATTAACTTGGTCGGAATTTCTTCTATTCATGATTGAGGTAAGAACACTGCCGTTGAGGGGCCTTCAGCGATCAAGCTGGCTTTCGGGCCGAACAAAGAACCGGATTTCGTCGTTTCGAAAGCCCAGCGCCCTTGGCCGTTTCACATCGGGCAGCACGGCCACGTCGTATAGTTCCTGCACCACGCCTTCTATTTCCAGCAGATGTTCCAGTGCACCTGTTTTCAGGTTTACTACACAAAGTCCGCATTTGGGGGTGAGCCCCTTTTGCGCCAAACGTTCGTTTAGCTTGAGCCCGTCAAACGTGCGGTTCTCACGCGGACGCGAAAGGCCAATGACTGCGTAGTCCCCGACAAAGCACAAACCACGGGCAAAACCGGGCAAGAAACAGATCGGATTGAACTGCCCCGTTGCGATATGCACTTCGCCAAATTCGCCGGTGCCGGTTTGCAGCAGCCAAAGCCGCCCTTGATGCAGGCGCGGGGAATGCGGCATCGACAGTCCCGCCGCAACAGGCGCGCCGCTTGCCACGTCAAGAACCATGCCGCCGTCCCGGCGATGGTCGCGCCAGCCATCCGCGACATTGGATTGGCCAACACAGCTGACAAAACGTGCGCCCATGTCATCAGCGGCCATGCCGTTCAGGTGGCACCGGTCTTCTGCGGTCAGCCGGTCAATGAACGGGGGGCGCCACACTTCGGTGAAACTGCCGGTTTGGCTGAGCGTGGCCAAACAATTGAACCGTGTCGCCACGAAAAGCGGTGTGCCGTCCGGCTGAACGTGGATGTCATGCACGTCAATATCGCCAGTGGTGTGCCCCGCAACCGGAACATAGGTCGCATCATATCCGCCTTGCATGACACCTGGGTCATGGAAATCCTCGAACTGCCAAAGCTGATAAAGCGATGACATCCAGAACCGGCGTTGGCCTACACCCAACCCCATGCAGTGATCAAAGGTGCGTTCAAATACTGAAAGCCTGCCGCCGGGCTGCGCACCGACCAAAAATAGCTTGCCCGCCTGATAAGTTGTAAATGCAATCGACAAATCTTGCCCTGCCAACCATTCGGCAAACGACGCTGATCCGATCAGATCAAACTGCGGGGTATCTGTCATGATCTCTCCTGCGCGATGGGGGGAGAAGCTATCTTAATGCTGCACATGGCTATGGCCATCCGCAAACAGGTCGTCGGCCCCCCCTGCCCCATCATCGCGGCCCTTACGCAATCGCAAACGGATCGTCGATGACACCAACCAGCTGCATCAAGAACTCACCCGTGTTGGGATCAAGCGCATTTTCGAAATAGGCGTCGATGGCAAAAAGTGTATCTGCAACGCTTTGCGCTGACCCGTCATAAAGCCCCATCGCGGTCTTGGCATTGTTGACCTCGGACATGCCTTTGAGAACTGCGAAATAGGCCCCGATGTCTGTCTTGGTCTCCAAATACGCCTGATCTGCCTGCTGCTGGTCGATAAACTCTTGCGTTGAACCGGGCGCAGGATCGGCCTTGGCGCCCCGCAAAACCTCAAGAATAAACGCATCACGCGCGACGAACCCGTTGTCGAGCAGCCCGACCCAGAAGTCGAAACCAGCGGCATCCGGCGTCCGGCCAAGAACATTGTTGTAGACGGTTTCAGCAAACACATTGTTGGCTGTGCCTTCGGGGTATTCCAGCTGGGTTTCCGGCTGGCCCACAAACAGTGTCGCCATCTCTTCAAGCGAGGTGCCAGTGGTAAAGGACGTCGCCCAGAAGTAGAGGCCCAGCGCATCCGGGGCGCGGTTGAAATACGCGATATAAAGCTCAATGATCGGCGCAAATTCTTCTGCCGTCAGTGAAGCCGGACCGCCAAAGATGTTCAGCGGCATAGGCTGGCCGCCAAAGATCGGCAGTTCGGTCCCGAAATCCAGGAACTCAACATCGATCAGCTCATCCGTGCCGTTGCCGCCTGGACGGCGATCAGTGATCAGCGTCCCGTCGGGGGAGAAGGTCAGAGTATAGCCCAACTGGTCACCGGAATAGGTAGCGCGGTCAATGCCCTCGCCGCCATCGACGGTGTCATTGCCCTTGCCTGGATGGATCACGTCATCGCCATCAAGGGCGCGAATGACGTCTGATCCTGCGGTGCCGTCCAGTGCCTCCGACCCTGTACCGCCGGTGATCTCTTCGCCGGTTGCGATGATCGGTCCGACACCTTCGCTGGTGACGGTTTCCGGCGTGCCAAAGCTGTCTTCGAACATGTAGATCACGGTAATGGTCTTGCCCACGTCCTCTTCGGTGAGAACATAAGTAATTCCCGTTGCCCCCGGAATATCAACGCCGTCACGTTGCCATCGGTAGGTAACGGTGTCTGGGTTGATCTTCTCGACATCCTCGACCGTTGTTGGGTCCGCCTCTAGCACCGCACCCTGTTCGGTCTCGCCGTTCACATCCGGTGTGCCGGTGGGTTCGATGTTGCCGTCGGCAAACAGGAAATCGTCAAACGTCAAAGTGTCCGGGCTCACGCCTTCGCCTTCGATCCGCAGGACGCTGCCATTGTCAAAGGTCAAGATCGCACTGCCGTCTGCGGCATTGTTCACGGCGCTCAACGCGTCAAGCAGGGCCACATCACGCAGGTCAATCCGATCCCGGCCCAGCTCAAACCCTTTCAGATCTACAAAACCGGGGATTGCCCCATTCGGGCCAGCAGTCCCATCAAAGGGGTCAAACAGGTCATCCACGCCGGGTTGCAGGTTATAAAAAATAATGACCCGCACATCAGGCACGGCAATGGCCGCACTCTGGACAAAGCTGGTGTTTCCTTGGTTGTCTGTCAGGGTGGCCTCGACCGTCAGCTGTTTTTGCGCATCATCCAGTGCCGGAAAATATTGCTCGTCAGTGTCGCCAGCAACGACACCATCAATTCGCCACACCCAATTGTCGAAATAGCCAAATTCATCATTCGTGGGCGTTGCGCCATCCAGCAGGTCATCCAACGACAGGGCCGGCAATCCATCGGCATCTTCAAGCTGGGACGCATCAAGCATGTACTCTGGATTGCCAAACACATCAAAGCTGGTCTGGATCAACAACGCCCCGGTGACGGGATCATCTTGAGGTGCCACATTGAAGGTCATGGTCGACGTCACGGACCGACCAAAGCTGTCGGCGATTCTATACTCCACCACGTCCAAAGCATCGCCAAACAGGTTTGCGTTTGGTGTGTAGGTGATTGTGTTCATATTTGCGTCGAACTGAACCACCCCATTGGCCGCAGCGCCCACATTGGTCACTGAGAACGGATCCCCTTCGGTGTCATCGTCGTTGGCAAGCGGGCTGGTGTTGCCTGCCAGGTCGATGGTGATTGTGGTGTCTTCGGCAAGGTCATAGCTGTCTGGCCGCGCAACGGGGGCGTCATTGCGGCCAACGGTGACGCTGATGGTGGCCTCGTCGAACCGTCCGGTGCCGTCACCTATTCGGTAGAGGAATGTGTCCTCACCGCTAAAGCCCGCGTCGGGGGTGTAGATCAGCTGTGTGAAATCGTCCGAGAAATCCAGCGTACCGTTCTGGGCGGTCGCATGGGCATCCAGAAAGATCGTATCGCCATCGGGGTCATTGTCGCCATCCTCAGGATTGCCCGTCGTCGATTGCAGCGGATCAAAGGTCAAGCTGCTGTCTTGTTGGACAAAAACGGATTTGTCGATGGCATTGGGATCGTCCGGAAGCGCCGCGACGTCGATGGATACGGTTGCTGTGCTTTCTTGGCCAGCGTTGTCGGTGATCACATAGGTAAAACTGTCAGGCCCGTTGAAATCCTGATCAGGTGTATAAAGCAGATTGCCGTTGGCCAGCTCGATCACACCGCCCGAATTGCCTTCGGAGAAACCAAGGATCGAGATGTCATTTTCGCCAAAGTCTAAATCATTGGCCAGCACATCAATCTCGATAGCGGTGTCTTCGTCGGTGGCGGCCGTGTCATTGAGCGCAAGCGGCGCGTCGTCCACAGCGGCAAAGTTGACGGTGATCTGTCCTTGGCTCTCTGCGCCCGTATTATCGCGCAGGGTATAGGTCAGAACCTCTGTGCCAAAAACGCCAATGGTCGGTGCGACTGTAATCGTGCCATCCTGATTGATCACAGAGGTGCTGAACGAGCCATTTGTGACGCTCACAACGCTCAAGGTGGCACCTGTGTCGGGATCGCTGTCATTGGCCAGCACGTCAATCACCAAAGGAACGCTTTCCGTGCCCTGCGCGGTGTCGTCATTGGCAATCGGATCGTCTTGAACAGAGGTGACGTTTACTATGACTGTGGCCGTACTGGTGTTGCCGCTTGTGTCCCTGATCCCGTAGGTAAAGCTGTCTTGGCCGTTGAAATCGGCATTGGGTGTGTAATGCAATGTGTCATCTGACAGCAAAACAACCCCGCCGAACGCCCCTTGCGAGAAGCCGTTCAAAGACACATCGTCTTCGCCGAAGTCGTCATCATTGGCCAGAACATCAATCGCGATCGCGGTGTCTTCGTCCGTGGTGGCCGTATCGTCAAACGCCACCGGCGCGTCATCCACAGCGCCAAAGCTGACGGTGATCTGCGCCTGACTTTCCGCACCAGCGTTATCGCGCACGGTATAGGTCAGGATTTCCGTGCCAAATGCACCCGCATTCGGCGTCACGGTGATGGTTCCATCCTGATTGATCGCAGATGTGCTGAAGGTGCCGTTGGTCACATCAACTACCGTCAAAACAGCGCCTGCATCCGGGTGCGTGTCGTTGCCAAGCACGTCGATCACCAGCGCCACATCTTCACTGCCTTGGGCTGTGTCATCATTGGCCGTTGGCGCGTCTGGCTCATCTGTTACGTTCACGGTAACCGTGGCCGTGCTGGTGTTGCCAGCGGTATCCCTGATCCCGTAGGTAAAGCTGTCTTGACCATTGAAGTTCGCGTTGGGCGAATAGTGCAACGTATCATCGGACAACTGGACAACACCGCCAAAGGCACCTTGCGTGAACCCGTTGAACGACACGTCCCCCTCACCAAAATCCTCATCATTTGCAAGGACATCAATGGCAAATGGCGTGTCTTCGCCCGTGGTGGCCACATCATCGAACGCCACTGGCGCGTCGTCTTGGCCGATCACGTTAAAGGTGATGGTCGATGTCACAATGCGCCCGAAACTGTCGATGATGGAATAGTCAACCGTATCGAGGCCCGCGCCAAAGATATTGGCGTTTGGCGTATAGGTGACCGTACCTTCAATCGCGTTAAAGGCAATCTCGCCATTCACCGCCGTGCCGATGCTTTCAAAGGCAAACGGATCGCCCTCGTTGTCGTCGTCATTGTCCAGAATGCCGCCGGGATAGGCCTCGTAGACATCAATGATAATGTTGGTGTCCTCGGTCAGATCAAAGCTGTCGGGCCGTGCGTTGGGCACATCGTTGCGATGGACAGTGACAACAATGTTGGCCGTATCAGTGCGCCCGGTGCCGTCGTCGATGACATAGTCGAAGGTATCGGTGCCAAAGAAATCCGCATCCGGCGTGTAGATCAGGCCGGATGCGTCATCTTTGAACGCGACGGTTCCACCTGCGGCTTCGGTAAAGCTGCTGATGCTGAGTGGATCACGGTCAGGGTCGCTGTCTGCATCCGCCGCATTGCCCGTCGCGGACAAACGTGGATCAAACATCACCGTGCTGCCCTGCTGAAGCTCGACGGTGAAATCCTTGGCAACCGGATCATCCGGCTGCGGGTTTACGGCGATGAACACCTTTGCGCCGCTGACCTTGGCATCATGATCGGACAGGACGTATTTGAAACTGTCTTCGCCATCAAAATCCGGGTCCGGCGTGTAAAGCAGGTTGCCGTTACCAAGCAGCTCAACCGCGCCATGGCTCGGCGCTGTGAAGCTGTCCACAAAGATATCTTCTTCGCCAAAGTCTTCGTCATTGGCGCGCACATCAATTTCGATAGAGGCATCTTCATTGACCGCAACATGGTCATCAAAGGCGACCGGCGGATCGTTCACCTGGTCAAAGGTCAGCGTCAGCGTGGCCTGTCTTTCGACGCCATCGGCATCGCGCATCGTGTAGGTCAGAACTTCGGTGCCGAACTGTTCTGCAATTGGCGTCACGGAAATGGTGCCGTCTGCGTTGATCTTTGAGGTGCTGAATGTGCCGTTTGTAACATCCACGACAGTCAGAACATCACCCTCATCCGGGTCGATGTCATTGGCCAACACATCCACGATCTGGACCAAGTTTTCCGGCCCTCTGGCAAAGTCATCCACTGGCATTGGCGCATCATTGACCGGCGTGATTGTCACCGCGATGTAGGCTGTTGCTTCGGCGCCTCTTGCGTCACGAACGGTATAGGCAACGATGTCATCACCCGTTGCGTTCAGATCACCGGTGATCGTGATCGTATCGTCGGTAAAGCTGATCTCGGTCTTGTCTCCGAGATAGGCATCGACAATCGAAAAGGCATCGTCCTCTTCATCCGTGACACCCACCAAGGGCGACAGCGTCACAGAGTTTTCTTCGACAATTGTAACCGCCAGATCGGTGATCTCGGGTGCATCATTTACCTCGACCACGTCGATATTTACGGCTGTGGCGACAGAAGCCACGCCGTCTTCGTCGATCAGCTGGTAGGTAAAGAACACCGGCCCGAGAAACTGATCTGCCGCCGTGAATGTCACTGTCTTGTCGTCATTGACAGTGAGTGTTCCCGCCCCGCCAATGGTCGCGGTGAAAAAGCTGTAGGTCAGATCATCGCCATCGGCATCAAAATCATTGGCTTGCAGATCCATCCGCAGCGGCATGTCCTCAAAGGCGGTATAGCTGTCCGGCTCGGCCATTGGTGCGTCGTTGACGTTCTCAACCGGGCCAAGCAGATCACTTTGCACTCTGCCCGCATTGCCGAAGTTATCGACGTAATCCAACGTCACATAAAACTCGCCGTCCACATCGGCCTGCGTCAACAGATAGGTCGCCTCTGTCGCCCCCTGTACCGGCGTGCCGTTGCGATACCATTGGAAATCCAGCGTCGCAAAGCCGTCACCGTCCGAGAGGCCATCCATATTTGCGGTAAGCGTTTCGTCTTCTTGCGCCAGCCCCGTGATCTCAATCGTGCCGAGGGTTGGCAGGTCAGAAAACGGCGTGCCGAAGATCAGCTTGCTGGGCGAACTGCTTGCCCCGATAAGGAAATCCGCGCCGCCATCGTTGTTCACATCGCCCGCATAACGCACGATGCGGCCCGATCCATCGCCCTCAAATCCGTCGACAACAAACCCGTCCAGATCGGTGAGGTCTTCAAGCTCAAAGACACCGCCAAATCCTTCGGTGCGCCCGTAAAGGACAAAAGTTTGGCCGGTGTTGAGGTTAGTATTAGTGCTCTCGCCCGTGTCCTGATCGTAAACAACCTCGCGCGAAAACGTGCTTGTTCCGATCACAATATCCGCAATCCGGTCATTGTTCAGATCATCCACGATCTCGATTGCACCGCCGCCGGTGATGGATTTGAAATCACTCGGGGTATTGGGATTTGGTGAATTGTACCCTTCGGGGAGCGCCAGCGTGAAGACTGTGCCATCTGTCCCGTCCAGATCTGCCAGACTGACCCGCCGGCCCGTACCGCCATCATCCAGATCAAAGCTTTCGCCCATCGGATCGCCCGACCCGAACAACACATAAGCCCGTTCATTCAGATCACCCTCAACCGCGCTGCCGAAGGGGCCTTTGTTGATCGCGCGGGAAACCATAATGACAACGTCATCAAACCCGTCCCCGTTGACGTCACCGCCGCCTTGGACGACGCCGCCCGTACGGCTTTGGCCACCGTCAATGTCACCGTCGATCAAAAAGCCCTGATCGGCGGTCATCTGTTCCAGGTCGATGCTGCCTGCGAAGGGCTGGTCACTGCCAAAGAGGATGAAAGCCCCGCCGGTCCATGTGTAACTAGAGCCATCGGGGGAAGCGACGCTGTGGAAGCGCGATCCAATAATGAGGTCGTCAAAACCATCGCCGTTGACGTCACCGGCAGATGCAAGTGAATCGCCGGGATTGGTGAAGTAGTTGGGGCCAAGCAGGGTAAAGCCGTTGGTGCCATCCAGATCCGCACCCGTGATCGTCGCAGGCAGTGGATCAGCCGCGTCAGAGCCGAACACAACATGTGTGGTACTGCCGTAATATGCCCCGTCACTAACGATCATGTCGTCGATGCCGTCGCCGTTGATGTCAAAACCGCCCTCAATGAACTGCTGGCCGTTTGCGCCGTCCATCGCCAGCTTGACGCCTTCTGTTGCGCCTAGGCCACCAAGATCGACGTGATCTGCAAAATCACCATCTCGGCCAAAGATGACGTGGGTGGATCCTGAGGTGCCCACCATGAAATCATCAATGCCGTCGTTGTTGACGTCACCCGCCGCAGCAAGGGAAATGTTAGCATCCCCCGTTTCTGCAAGAACCGAGAAACCTTCATCAAGATCCAGCAGGAATGGCTGGGTCAGCGGGTCAAAATCCGCGTCATCCTTGCCATAGACCACATAGGCAATCGGCGTAATCGTGGCATTGAAGGTCCGATCAGTCCAACCCACCATGAAATCGTCTATGCCGTCGTTGTTGACGTCACCCGCCGCCGAGACCGCAATGATCTCGGGGAATTCAAAGCCGTTGCTGCCGAGGCCCAGATCGATCTCCACAGGGTCGGTTTCGCCGGTGTCAAAGGGCACAATCGGCAGATCGTTGATCTGCGTTCCAATCAAACGAAGGGAACCGCCATCGGACAATCCGATCAGGGTATCCGCGTTATCAATGGTGACCGTCATCAGATCGCGCTCGGCTTCGGTCAGCAGGGACGTGTCGATGAAATCTTTGGCCCCGTCGAAATCATAGGCAACATCCGCGCCCATGTCTGCGTGCACAAAAATCGTGTTAACGCCGTTGCCGCCAAAATGCGTATCGTCGCCCTCGCCGCCATTGTAAAAATCGTTGAAAACGCCGTTGCCGCCCACAAGGGAGTCTTCGCCCGCGCCGCCAAATAGGGTGTCATCCCCCTGTCCGCCAGTGATACTGTCGTTGCCACCATCACCTTTGATCAGGTCGTTGCCGTCATCTCCAGAGAGGGTGTCTTCGCCTTCAAACCCTCTGAGGGTATCGCCCAAATGGGTGCCGTCCAGATCATCATCGCCGCCAAACACCGCGACCTGATAATAGGTCCAATTGGCTTCGGTCATTAGATCTAGAGGTCTGAAAATTCCTGACAGATAAAACTGCACGTCTGACGGCGCATCGCCCGGCACGACCGCCAGAACGTCTACTTGGCTCGTGGCCGGATCCGAGAAACCGGAGCCAAGGAAGGTGCCCGCGCCATTGGCACCAAAGGCGGTTGAGAAGTTGTAGATAACGTCGTTGGCGCCGGGCGCACTGGCCACATGCACAAATTGCGCGCCGTTTGAAGCATCCGACATGTCGATGCCGTGGATGATATCACCCTCGACGCCCGGCACAATCACGCTGCCCGTTGGAGCAAAAACCGTGGTGGTCAGATCGTCCCAGGTTAGGAACTGGTCGGTGAAATCAAATTTTTCGATGTTGGCCGCACGGTTTGTAACGTCATCGAAAGTGATAGTCAGATAGCCCTGATCGTCAAAATCAAAGGTGCTGCCTTCAAAATCATGGCCAAGGACCAGAATATCCGCGCCCGCCTTGCCATCAAATGTGCTGCCGCCGGTGCCGTCGGTTGGGTTGCTGTTGCCATCCAAAAGCCGCAGACCGGTATAGAACTCGTTCACACCATCATTGCCGATGGCATGCACGCTGGCCCCATCTGCCACCGCGAGCAGTTCGACATTGTCCGGCAAAGTATAATCAACGGTCGTATGGACCGCATCATAGCCGCCATCGGCCGCTTCACCAAAGATAACGTCGATGGTTTCGTTGATCAGATAAGTGTCGCCATCGGCGCCGCCAAGAAGGGTATCCTCGCCCAATCCGCCATCCAGCGTATCGCGCCCGCCCTTGCCGACCAGCACGTTTGCCGCGTCAGAGCCGATGATCGTATTGGCCTCATCGTTGCCTGTGCCTGTGGTCACGTCTGTTCCGGTCAGGATCAGCGTTTCCACATGATCTGGCAGGGCAAAATCCACTGAACTTTCGGCAGTATCGTCGCCTTCATTCTCCAGTTCGGTAACAATCTCTGTGCTGTCATCAATGATGAACGTGTCATCGCCCATACCGCCGATAAAACGGTCGCGCCCTGTGCCGCCAATGAGACGATCATCGCCGCCCTGGCCTTGCAACAAATCGTTTCCTTCACTGCCAAGCAGCAGGTCCGCACTGTCCAGGCCTTGCACAATGTCGTTGCCGCCACGCCCGTCAAGCGTGTCGGGTACCGGCGTCCCGACCAACACATCGGACCCTTCGGTGCCATCCTTTGCCAGCGCTTTTATCTCGGCAAATGTTTTGTCACCGTCCTCAAAAGACAGGATCTCAATATCGTCCGCGATAAAGTCGACCGACGTCAGAACATCGCCCTCAAAGCGCATGATGTTGACGCCATCGGCAAAGCCCTGAATTTGACTGATATCTCTGAAATCAAAGCCAAAGACGACCGTATCGACGCCATCATAGCCGCGGGCGTTGTCGTTGCCGTCGCCCAGCACGATGGTGTTGTCCAAATCATTCCCGCTTAGTGCGTCGGACTGCCCTGACCCGATCAGGTTCTCCATATTGGAGATCTGATCACCTTCCGCTTCGCCGCCCGCGAAGGTCATCATCTTGAGATCAACCGAGACGCCAAATTCGGAGAAGGCATAGCTCATTGTGTCGATGCCATCGCCTCCATCGATCACATCGCCGCCCAGACCGCCATAAAACACTGTGTTCTCGGCGTTGCCTACGATCCGATCCGCGCCCTGTGATCCGGCAATCCGTTCGATATTGGTAAATATATCAACAGCTTCTTCAAAACGTTCGACAACATCGACTTCTTGCTCTGGCAACAACAGGTTTGGCAGGAATGGAATGTCATCCGCGTCGCTTGTCTGGGTTGCATAGTTCAGGTTCAGGAACTTCCAAACACGTTCCGGCGTGATGGTGCCGCGCGGAACATAGACATCATCGTCCGGGTCATCATCGCCTTGATCAAAGACCTCATAAGTGTTGCGCAGCTCGGTGGTGCCGGTGCTGATTGTGGTTTGCTCAACATAGCCGTCAAACGTGGTTTCTGTTAGGCTGTCGCTCCAGATGAACAGATCGACGGGTGTGTATGACCGCGCAATACCGGACGTATCGCCTGCCCGTTCGCCAACACCTGCCATGGTGATCTGAACGCCGAGTTCCAGAACGCCATAGTCGATCGTGTCGAAATCCGCGCCCCCATCCAGGAAGTTGATACCCGCCCCGCCAAAGAGCGCATCATCGCCTGCGCCGCCTTCAACCGTGTCATCACCAACGCCCCCAATCAGCAGATCCTCACCATCGCGGCCCTGCAACAGGTCATTGCCGGTAGAACCAGCCAGCAGGTTATCGCCTGAATCACCGCGCAATGTATCGTGGCCCACACCGCCGGTGAGGTTTTCGATGCTGATCAGAATGTCCGTGCCCGCTTGCCCGGTTTCGAGATCCGCAACGATGTCAGAGGTGTCATTGGTCAGACGTTCCACACCGCCCTTGGGGTGAACCTGATAGAAGTTCCACGATGCCGTATCAATCCCGGCGCCACCGTCCAACAGATCGCCGCCATTGCCGCCATGCAGGTTGTCATTGCCGGCACCGCCATAAAGAAAATCGTTGCCATCCCCGCCAAAGAGGTTGTCCGCACCGCCCAGTCCCAACAACACATCAATGCCGTCCCAGCCGACAATCTCGTTGAACTCTTCGTCGCCCGTGATCGTATCTTCGAATTGGGTGCCTGTGACGTCTTCGATGCCCCCCACCAGAATATCGCCCTCGGCATAGCCACCATCGAGTTGTTTGGTACTGAGATTGACGATGACACTGGCGCGGCTGGTCTCGAACGTGAGCCTGTCCAGCCCCTCGCCGCCCTCAAAGCTTTCGCGGAAATCGCCCGCGACAAAGACATCATTGCCCGCCCCGCCCGACAGTGTGGTGATCTTGTCTTTCTCATAAAGACGTTCAAATGTGATATCGCCATTGGTGGGGTTGTAGGTGCCCAACACGTCATCGCCATCGCCGCCAAACAGCTCACCAGTGGTGAACTGACTGACATAAAGCACGTCGTCGCCGCCATTGCCCTCAAAGATAACCGGAGACAGAATATAACCGCCGGTGATGATATCGCGTTGTTCTGATCCGATGATATGCTCGAACGCAGAAAACTCAGACGCAACACCGCCCGCATCTGGGGTGCTCGGATTGGCCTGAAAGGCCAGTGGCACATCGCCAATTTCCGTCGGGACGATATCGCCTTCTTCAACGCCGTTCACGCCAACAGTTTGCTGAATAAACAGCGGATCATCCACATCAGAGCGCAGGATATCCTCTTTGCCGATCAACGACCCCAGAGGGGTAAGCGGACTGATGTGGACATGCCACGCAAAATCGCTGTTGCGCAGATCAAGAACATCGACGCCCTCCATCGGCAGACGCAGGTCATTGGGCGCGTCGTCACCATGAAGCTCATCGCCATCAACGGTGTTTTCGTCCCAAATGCGGACCGTGTCGCTTTCGCTGCCGCCATAAAAAAGGTCCGGCGAAAAGGCATGTGAGGTGAAGACGTCCGCGCCTTCACCGCCATAAAACACGTTGCCGATATCTGTCTCATCGGCAAACAGCTGATCGTCACCACCATTGCCGTAGATGTGCTGACTTTTGCCGCGCAGTGAAAAGATGTAGTCGCCACCCGTGCTGCCGACGATGAACTCAATATCTTCAAGGTAATCAACGCCGTAGCGATCACCGACAGACACGCTGGTCTGGTATTTGGCGACCTGCTGCTGGCCCGGATCCGAGGTTTGCACAACCACAATACCGCCCGGCATGTCGTTGACATTAAAGGCATCAAAACCAGTTGTGGCGAAATCCGGGAATTCAACGCTTTGGTCGTAGAGGGACGAAATCGCGAAGGTCGAGTATTTGACCGTGCCGTATCCGCCTGCCGTATCGTTAAAGTCATCATCGCCCAGACCGCCGATGTATACGTTAGCGCCAGTGCCGCCTTCGATATAATCGTCACCCCAATCACCGATCAGAATGTCGTGGCCAGAGCCGCCATAGATCTCGTCATTGCCATCAAGGCCGCGGATCATGTCGTTGCCGGCGCCGCCATCAAGGCGGTTTACCGCGTCATTGCCGATGATGATGTCATGATTGTCGGACCCGACAACGTTTTCGATGCCTTGGATCACACCTGCATTGTAGGTCACGGTCTCTGATGTGATGCTACCATCGGGATGCTGAGTGTTGATGGTCACGGGGTCATTGATGTCATTGCCATCATAATCCGCGTGAAATTCCACAGACGGTGGAATATAGAACGCCTCTCTGTCGTTTGGATTTGTCGAGCCGAGATAGACCCGCACGTCACCGCTCGCCAGATTGTAATCCACTGTGTCGATGCCGCCGGAATCGATAATCAAATCACGGTCATAACCATCAGGGCTGACCACATAAACATCGTCACCCTCGCCGCCGAACAGCGCATCGCCATCATACTTGCGCCGCGTGATGCGCCCATTGCCCCCACTGGACAGCTGATCATTGCCGCCACCCGTAATGAGGATATCAAGCCCAAAGGCGCCATAGACCCAATCGCGTTGCCCATCGAGCGTAAGCGGCAATTGCCCGCCAATGGGGTCTAGGTTGGTGGCATAGGGAGAGACATAAGCAATCTCGCCATCTTCGCTGCGGGTCTCGATCAGTTGGTCAAACAGCCGCAGGTCCAAACCGTCATCGGCAAAGATGATCAGTTCGATATTCTTGAGGATGTCCTTGCCGTCATTGCGCTGTGTGACAACGCCGTCCACAGTGATGGTCTCGCGGGTGTCGACAACAATCCAATCGCCGGTCGCCACGCCGTCGCTGATAACGGCAGTGTAATTGTAATCTTCGCGGTTGCCAGCGTAGATCACACTGTCGGGGCTCTCGTCGTCTTCGTCTCCGTTCGGGTTGTCCGTGCCGCCGTCGATAATATCATTGCCGCCACCGCCGGACAGAATATCCCGGCCCGTGCCGCCGTTCAGTGTATCGTCAAAATCACCGCCAAAAATGTTGTCGTTGCCGCCAAGCCCATCGAGGGTCAGGCTGCCCGTGGCATTCATGGACCCGTTAAGCGTATTGTCCTCATCTGTCCCGATGGACAGGCTTTCGGGGAAGTTCGGATTGTTGATCGTTGCGAGGATACTTTCATATTTCGCAACAATTTCAGTCTCGTAAAAGTCCTGAATTTCCTCAAGGAACAATTTTTCCAGCTTTTCGGCCAGACCGTCCAACAGATCAATATTTGGCAAAAGCGATGTGATTTCGTCAGCGGCCTTTTCCAGCAAGGCCGTGATCCCAATCTTGTCGATAATCCATTCCAGCGCCGCCTCAACCGGAGCCAGCAGGAAGCTAAAGAATGACCCCATCAGATCCAGCACCGGACCGAGGTAGTCCAGAACGGTCTCTAGTGGATCGGTGATCTTGCTGACCACATCGGTGATCGCGCCCAGCGATTCCGCAAGATCGACAATGATATCCAGAAGGTTATTGTCCAGCTTGGACGACAGCTCTTCCATGGCCTGGTCGATTTCTGACAATTGCGTGACAAGCACCAGCAGGGGGCCATTAATACTATCAGCTTGAGAAATGCGCACTTCGGCCAGTTGGACGGCAATCGCACGGGCATCAGAGGAGTTCTTATCCAGAAACTCAACCCCGGTTGAAAACTGCGATTCAGCAGGCGCAAGATTTTGTTCGGCGCTGGCGAGTTTGCGCGAGTAGGCTTCTGCTGCGACTCCCAAGGCATTTGTGGCCTTGTTGATGTTACCCAGCTGTTTTTGAACCTTGAAAAGGAAATCCCCGATCTTGGTTGACGTCCCCTCCAACGCGTCAATCTTGGTTTCCACCTTTTTGGTGTATTTGATGACCTTCTCAGCAACTTTGTCGGTCACCTTGGCTGCAGGGCGTGTAAAGGATACTGATTTCAGCGTATCTGAAATATCCTCAACGACCTTGGCGGCTTTTTCGAGCTTTTTGACCTTATCTTTGAGCTTTTCAACGGATTTGAAGGGTCTGGAGGCCAGCTTGACCACCTTTTTTGCGCTCCCTGCGGCGTCCGCCACGGACCATGAAATGCTGGCCGCGTCACGCAGCTTTACGGCAGCAGATTCTTGTAGTGTTTCGTCGTTTTCCATTCCGTCCCCACCAAAATAAGAGGGTCCAACGGTTCAAAATACGCCCCCGCCGAACGCTGCCATAGCCCCCGACAATCGAAATCTCGACCTGAATACCGGAACGACGTTACACAAGAAACTCTGGTATCTTGGGTAGCCGACAGCAATGTTGGCCGAGGCGCTGCATTTAATCAATGATATTATCGGCATGGACCGGAGTTAATAAGCAATTGCAACTACAGCAAGAAACCGCGTTACCGGCGCCACCCAACGACAAAACCCGCAGCGTCTTAGCTACGGGCGTATCAGGTATTTTTGGTTGCGGGAGTAGGATTTGAACCTACGACCTTCAGGTTATGAGCCTGACGAGCTACCGGGCTGCTCCATCCCGCGACACTTTTGTTGGC
>NZ_QBKU01000011.1 GCF_003054325.1 Sulfitobacter mediterraneus | reverse complement strand
TTTGCTCTTCACTGAAACGGCTTCTCTTCATCGTCTGTCTCCTTGTTGGAGAACAGGCTAACTCAAAACACCGGACGTTTCAGGGGAGCAGGTCATACCGTCCAAAGCACCGTAATAGGCTTTGCGCATAAGAGTGCTTTTACCACACCCTCGTGGACCGATCAGAAGCTTCGCGCCACCGCCAACAAGTTTCTTGACTATGCTGGCTTCGCGAGGATGCTCAGCTGCAAGCAGAAGAAACCTGTCGCGACCAATATATTCGGCTTGTTCGATGAAGTTCTCTTCGAATGGCAACTCATCGTTCGCTTCGTCTTTGAATAGTAGTGATGACATGACAGATGTTTCCTGTAGTTTTTAGATCCAGCTACATTTGAGTCCTCTAACACTCTTACATGTCACCAGCGGCTTCATATCTATGCTTTTTGGCATACTGTCACTAAATTGCAGAGCTTTGACAAGGTCGCGGGGGGCCTTACCGCTTAGCGCCGCTACTTGCTCTAAGCTGTTAAAGTTGCTTTTCGGATAAAACCCAGTAGCTGGCCCACACTCTTCATCTGAATTTCCAAGCTCAGATCCATAGCGCAAACCTCCCGTCGATGTCGCCCTGTCTTGGATGATCAAACTACGAAGGTCTGCTTTCGTTCCCAGGTTAGTCAAAATACTGGTATGCAGCGAAGGTCAGCTCTCCGCCCATAGTCTCATGTCAGGATATTAAAAGTAGAACTCCTCGAGCTACCCATCTAACGTGTCTTTGTGGCAAATGCACGATTGTAAGGTATTTTTTTGTTCGCGGAGATCAACTGAGGGGCAGTTAGATCGGGTGGGGCCTGCCAGGTACCTAGATCGAGCCTTACAGAACGCTCATCGGCCTCTTGGACGCGCAGTCGGCCTCAAATGCAGCCAGAAACCCTTGCTAACGTTCGGAACACTAGCCAATCGCCCTCGGAGACATAAGTATCGGAGAGGGTGATGGGCGGCGCCAAAACACCTTCCCCCCTTGTTCCAGTATACACCTAGCGACACAATTCTCTCTAATTCCAACCTTCAACGCGTAAGGTTTCGTGGCCACATTTGCCGTTGCCCAGCGGCGGCCAGCGCCTGAAGTCAAGTTTCTTTTCGAGGGAACGCCTCAAGCAGACGTAAAAGTGCTATAAATGCCGCAGAGCCCTGTATGCGCCTAGAGACACAATTTCTCCTCCTGAGCGGAAAAGTGTTTTCGTTTGTTGCGATGAATTTTCGCCCTGTCTAGACTCCAAGTATCAGAACAGTTTGCATGGTCTCAATTAGCCCATTCACCCGATAGAGTGCGCAAAGCTGTTCCAAATATGGCTACTATTCTAGGTAAGAAAATGTCGACGAAGAACATTGAAAAGAAGGCACTAGGGCTCCTCAACGCATTCGAGAATGCTGGGAAGTTGGTTAGTTGTGTCGCTATAGATGGTCGGAAAATTGAGATATTTCTAACGAAGAAAAGTGATGCCGATGAATATGCGGGGATAGACATGCGCCATGGCAAAACGTGAGTTACCAAAACATATCTACAGACAAAGGAACGGGCTGTATTTTCAGCGACGCGGCTGGCCATCTCAGAAGTTAGTAACAGAGTTTGGCACACCAGAATTTTGGAAAGAGTATTCGGACATTTTGTCTGGCAATGAAGCGCCAAAGCGGGTCACCTCACGCAACTTCTCCTCACTAATTTCCCAATATCGTAAGTCTCCTCGCTACAAGAACCTCAAGCCGCGAACTGCGCTGGATTACGATAAATATCTAGATTTTTTCGAAAAAATCATGGGGACTGCGAACCCCTCGAATATGAAACGGAAAGACGCCATCCGGCTTCGGGACGCGAATGCACAGAAACCCTATTTCGCGAATTACTCCGTCCGTGTTCTGCGCATACTAATGGAACATTGCGTTGACTTGGGGTGGCGCGAGACCAATCCGGTCAAGGGGGTTCCTGAACTGAAAATCCAAAAGACTGAACGTGAGCCTTGGCCGCTTGAACTCCTTTTGGCCTATCGCGTTGTTTGTGCGCATGGAACCAGGGAACGTCTTGTAATGGAGCTGTGCTTAGGTACTGGCCAAAGAATTGGTGATGTTCTCGAAATGCGATGGTCTGACATTCAGGACGGCGCTGTTTTCGTGCGTCAGAACAAAACAGATAAGGAACTCTGGGTTCCGATCCTACCTGAACTTCAAGCGACCCTTGACGCTGCTAGCCGCCATTCGATCTTCATCCTCACCAATGAGCGGGGGACCAACCGTTGGTCTTACCGTGGGGCCTCAGCTGCGGTCCGGAAGGTCAGGGACCAGATCGGAGCGTTGGCCTACGATATCCATAGTTGGCGCTACAACGCCGCCTGCGAGTTGGTTGAAGCTGGATGCAGCGATGATCTGGTCGCGGCGGTGACAGGCCAAAGTCCAGCGATGGTCCTTCACTACACAAAGAAGGTACGCCAACGGATCAGGGCTCAGCAAGCTCAGCAAAAGCGAACAGAGCGCAGCAACAACTAATTTCTACCGAACTATCAGAGAGGTGGCCGGTTTAGTTGTTTCTGGGAGGACCAATGGAAGACATCGTTTCTTTAGTACTCACCCTGCTTTTGACCGTCTTCGTTGTCTATCTTGTGCTGTGGTTCTGCATCCTGCTGCCCGCAAGCATGGCGAAACGCAGGGGCCGCAGCCAAGTTATTAGGGTGCTGGTGTCCGTGCTCATCACACCATTCTTAGCGATCTTCCTTCTTTGGGCGTTCGGAGACGCAAAGGCTTAAGGCTCTTCGGCACATATCTGTACCGCGCGTCACAGCCCAAGACAGAACAGAACAAAAACAGAATGTTTAGACATTTGTTTAGACTCGCATAAGCGAGTTTCGCAAAAATCATCTAAGTGGTTGATTTTAAATGGAGGCGAGTACCGGAATCGAACCGGTGTACACGGATTTGCAATCCGCTGCGTAACCACTCCGCCAACTCGCCGCCTGTGGTATCGGCACTGCTAACGGATCATTTCGGCGGCTGCAAGATGCGACTTGCGGGAAAGTGCATGCTAGCCGTTGCTGATAGCCCCGCGATGTGGCACATCTGTTTCAGAAGAATCTGAACGTATGAGTTTAGCTGATGAGTGATTTCACTGCCCGCCGCACAATGATGGTCGATACACAGGTCCGTCCGTCTGATGTGACCAAATTTCCAATCATTGACGCCATGCTAACGGTGCCGCGCGAGGACTTTGTGCCAGCGGCCCGGCGCGAGGCGGCCTATCTCGGCGAAAACCTCGATTTGGGGCAGGGGCGTGTCTTGCTGGAGCCGCGCACTTTGGCCAAAATGCTGGATGCGTTGGCGATTGTGAACACCGAAATGGTGCTCGATCTGGGGTGCGGCATGGGATATTCTGCCGCCGTGATCGCCCATATGGCGGAGGCGGTTGTTGCCGTCGAAGAGGACGAAGCCATGGCCGCCGAAGCGCAAGAAGCTTTGACCGCGGCTGGGGCGGACAATGTGATTATGCACACCGGCCCCATTGCCGAAGGTGTGGCGCAGCATGGGCCATATGATGTGATCGTGGTTGAAGGCGGCGTTGCGGCTTTGCCGGATGCGATTTTGGGGCAACTCAAGGACGGTGGCCGAATTGCCTGTCTCTTTATGGAGGGGCAGCTGGGCGAGGTTCGGATTGGTTACAAGCGCGGTGATCAGGTGAGCTGGCGGATGGCCTTCAACGCAGCGGCACCAGTGTTGCCGGGTTTTGAAAAAGCGGCTGAATTTCAGCTTTGACGTGCGGACATCTTTGCGATGTCATTTGTATTGAATTGGTGAGAGGCGTTCGAGATGCGGTCTGCAAGAACATCGTTTAAATCGCGGTTGCTGGGCGGAGTGCTGGCGGTTGCCGCTGGCCTGTCTTTGCCCCAGGCCATGTCTGCCGAAACTCTCGCGGATGCGCTGGTTGGTGCCTACAATCATTCGGGCTTGCTGGAACAAAACCGCGCTTTGCTGCGCGCCGCTGACGAAGATGTGGCGATTGCCGGATCGGCGCTGAAACCGGTTGTGCGCTGGACCGCAGCGGCGACCCAAAGCTTTGGACGGGTGCGGACGGCGGCGACCGGGGTCGCGGTTGCAAATGATGACCTGACCGCGTCATTGAGTCTTGTGGCAGAGATGCTGATCTATGACGCCGGTGCCCGGAAATTCCGGGTTGAGGCGACAAAAGAAACGGTTCTGGCGACCCGCGATGCGCTGGTGAACGTGGAACAGCAGGTACTGTTGCGGGCCATTTCAGCCTATATGGGCGTGCTGGAAGCCTCTGAATTTGTGGCCCTTCGCACCAACAACGTTCGCCTTTTGACCCAGGAATTGCGGGCCGCCCGCGACCGGTTTGAAGTGGGCGAAGTGACGCGCACCGATGTGGCGCTTGCCGAGGCCCAGTTGGCGCAGGCCCGCAGCGGTTTGGCGGGCGCGCAGGGGGATCGGCTTCGGGCGATTGAGGAATATCGCAACGCGGTCGGCCGCAAACCCGGCCAGTTGCGCGCAGCACCGCCATTGCCTGCCATCGGACAAAGCGTTGATGCAGCCAAAGCCTTGGCTGTGCGTGTGCATCCGCTGCTTTTGTCGGCGCAGCATCAGGTGGCCGCCGCAGATCTGCTTACCCGTGCAGCTGAATCCGATATGTCGCCTCAGGTCACTGTGAACGGCCGGTTCGGCCTGACAGAAAACCTCAGTTCAAGCGACTTCAACCACAGTGGGTCCGTCGGCATTGAACTGGGACAAACGATTTATCAAGGGGGCCGCTTGTCCGCAGGCGTACGCCAGAACCAAGCGCGGAGTGACGCGCAGCGGGCCAACCTGCACACCGTGCGTCATGACGTGCAGCAATCCGTTGGCAATGCCTATGCCAACCTTGCCTCGGCCCGCGCACAATTGTCGGCATCCGAACGCCAGATCCGCGCCGCCAGCATCGCCTTCCGCGGCATCCGCGAAGAGGCAGCCTTGGGCGCACGGACGACGCTGGATGTTCTGGATGCGGAACAATCTTTGCTGGACGCGCAGTCCCTGCAGGTTTCGGCCCGTGCCAACCTTTATGTTGCGGCCTATACATTGTTGTCTGCGACGGGGCGTTTGACGGTCAAAGACCTCAAGCTTCCGGTGCAGACATATGATCCTGCGGCCTATTATAACTTGGTCAAAGACAGCCCTGCCAAACGCTCCAAACAGGGCAAACAGTTGGATAAGGCGCTCAAAGGTATCCTTAAAAACTGACCAATTGTAACCAACCATTGTGAGAATCCGGTGTTCGCGTTAAACTGGCGAGCGAGGAAAGAGTGGTAATGATATGTCCGACCCCGTCACAAATGCCGAGGTAGAAGATGTTTTGTCTTCGATCCGGCGTCTGGTCTCAGAAGACAAGCGCCCGATGCAGGCCTTCAAAGAACCTGAGCCGCAGGCCGCTGCACCCAGTGATCGCCTGGTGTTGACCCCCGCCTTGCGGGTGGCGGATGCACCGGCAGCAGAAGAAGGCGCAGACACTCCTGATGCGCCGCAATCGGCGGATGATTTTGCCCGGGACGTCCAACAGATGACCGCCGCAGCTGAGCCAGCCCATGCAGAAGTAGAAGTCTCTGATGCAGGCAATGGCGGCGAGACGGTCGAAGCGGACCTGCACAAATTGTTCGAAGATGAAGCCTCAAGCGAAGAGCAGACCGCACCGGATCAGGACTATTCGGATGATCCTTACGGCTTTGCTGATGATGAGGATGCTGATGGTGCAGAGGATGAACAATCCTGGCTGCGCCGCGCCCCCGAGGACGAGGAAGCCCAGGACGGGGAAGACGCCCCTGTCGGCACCGCCTCCTTGACCGCCAAGATCGAAGCGCTGGAAACGGCGATTGGCAATATTTCCGACACTTGGGAGCCTGACGCACCGGGCGAGGATGAATATTCCGGCACAGATGCGCCTGCGATGTCCTGGGAGGACGAGGCCAACGACCAGCCAGAGCCCGCCCAGCAGGAAGAGGCATCGCAGGACGCCGAAAGCGATGCCCTTGCCGTGATGGAAGACAGCACCGACGAGGATGAAGACGAAGATACCTCACCCGGTATTTTTGCCTCAACGCGCCATCACGCGGCGGATGCCACTGAAATACTGGAAGAATCCGCACCTGAAGCAGACGTAATGCTGACCCCGCCACCAATGGCGAACGTGTCCAGCGCGGCGGATGAGGGTGATTTTGAATACGAACAGGATGATCAGGTCATCGACGAAGAGGCGCTGCGCGATTTGGTCTCTGAGATTGTCCGGTCTGAACTACAGGGCGCATTGGGTGAACGGATCACCCGCAATGTCCGCAAATTGGTCCGCCGCGAAATTCACCGCGCATTGACCGCACAGGAAATGGAATAACGGCGCTAAGCCGTTATTTCGCCTGCACAATTCAACAACAGGTCAACATCCATATAACGTTCGACATGGTCGGCCAGCGCATCCAGCGCGGCCTCTACGCCGGTCTCAAACACGACGGATGATGTTCCACCCAGCCCCGCCAGAAACACAGCGCGGAAGGCGTCAGAGCTGAAGATCCCATGCATATAGCAGCCCCGCACACGGCCATCGAGACTGGCCGCGCCTTCGGGCCGGCCGTCAAAATCAAGCCATGCGCGTTCAGTGTCCGGGCCGGATGTTTCGCCGATGTGGATCTCATAACCGTCCAAGTGCGCGCCGCTTTCGCAGTGCGTACCCGATTTGAGCGACAAATGCTTGATCGGGGCCATTTCTGTCTCGATGTCCAGATGCCCGAGGCCAGCAACCTCTGACGGATCGCCCTCAATGCCGTGTGGATCAGCAATGCGCTGGCCCAACATCTGATAGCCGCCACACAGGCCCAGCACATGCCCGCCGCGCCGGATATGGGCAGCCAGATCAATATCCCAGCCCTCGGCGCGGAAGGCCGCCAGGTCGGCGATGGTTGCCTTGCTGCCGACCATCAAGACCAGATCCGCATCCGCGGGCAGGGGGCTACCCGGCATGATCATCCGCAGATCTACACCGGGTTCAGCGGCGAGCGGATCAAGATCGTCAAAGTTGGAAATGCGCGGCAGACGCGGCACTGCAATCACAATGCCATCACCGCTGGATCTCGCCCGCGCGGGCAGGTCCATCACATCCTCGGCTGGCAGGCGGTGCGCCTGATCAAACCACGGGATCACCCCAAGCGAGGGCCAGCCAGTGCGCCGGGCGATGTCATCCCGCCCCGCATCAAAGAGGCTGCGATCCCCACGAAATTTGTTGACGGCAAAGCCGCGCACCAAGGCGTTGTCTTCGGCCTCTAGCACCGCTTGCGTGCCGACGATCTGGGCGATCACACCGCCCCGGTCGATATCGCCCATCAAGATCACCGGGACATGCGCGGCGCGGGCAAAACCCATATTGGCAATGTCGCCGGCCCTCAGATTGGTCTCGGCCGGGCTTCCGGCCCCTTCGACGATGATCAAATCGCATCCCTCGGCCAGACGATGAAAGGACTGCAACACCGCTGGCATCAGCGCGTTCTTGTTCTTGCCAAAGGCGGCGGCCTCCTGATGGCCCGCGATCTGGCCTTGAACAATCACCTGTGCCCCTGTGGCGGTCTGCGGTTTGAGCAGGATCGGGTTCATATCCGTGTGGGGCGCAACGCCAGCCGCGCGGGCCTGCAAGGCCTGCGCCCGGCCAATCTCGCCGCCATCCTCGGTTACGGCGGCGTTGTTGGACATGTTCTGCGGCTTGAAGGGGCGCACGACAATCCCCCGCCGGGTGCAGGCGCGGATCAGCCCTGCAACAATCATGGATTTGCCGACATTGCTGCCGGTGCCTTGAATCATGATGGCTTTGGTCATGGGGGGCCTTTGTCCGTTTGACCGCAAAATGGCGCAATTCGGACAGGGGCGAAAGCACTTTGGCGACCAACAGGCCGGAAAGAACGGCGCGGCGGGTGCAGCATTGCTCAAAAACAAAAGACGCAGCCCGAAGGCTACGTCTTTTTGTCAGTTCTATGATTGGATGCTTAGGCCGCTTCGGCCTGTTGTGCGGCATTGCGACGCTCAGATTCTTCGCGCGACAGCGCAACGGAGGTCCGAACACCCTTGCCAACAAAATCCATCAGGCCTTCCACAACACGTTCGTTGGGGTCGATACCTGCACAGCTCAATACTTCACGGCCATCGCGCGAACGCGCCCAGCGTGCAATCTGCTCGGGGCCATTGCCATATTTCTTGTCGTCAGCAATAGCGTCGTCCAGTGCAGCCAGTACCACAGCTGCGAAAAGTTTACGGGCACGGTTGCCTTGTTCGTTATTGAAAGCGGTGCCATCAACGAAATCTTTCATCTCGTCGTCCTTTCCATTATTCTTGCTCTTGTCATTTCGGCGTGAAGCCTCTTATGACGGATATCGCGCGATTCGGATACCAATTTATTGCATAACTCCTATGCATTTGATGCATATCTCCCCGATATGGGCACGAGATATCGTTGCCTTGCAGGGGGCGCACCTCCCAGATATAGAGCTGATCATCATTCTATCAACCTTTTGCCTTGGTTTGGACACATGCCTAAAATTAACGGAAATGAGATTCGCCCCGGTAACGTGCTGGAGCATAACGGCGGCCTTTGGGCTGCTGTGAAAGTCGATCACGTCAAGCCCGGCAAGGGCGGCGCGTTTGCCCAGGTCGAGATGCGCAACTTGCGCAACGGCTCAAAACTCAACGAACGTTTCCGGTCTGCGGACAAGGTTGAGAAAGTGCGCCTTGAACAAAAAGATCAGCAATTTCTCTATGAAGACAGTGGGATGCTGGTTCTGATGGACACCAACACCTATGAACAAGTGCAGCTTCCGGCCGAGCTTTTGGGTGATCGTCGCCCCTTCCTTCAGGACGGGATGATGGTGGTTGTGGAGTATCACGAGGACGAGGCGCTGAATGCGTCCCTCCCGCAAAAGGTGGTCTGCAAGATCGTCGAGACGGAGCCTGTCGTCAAAGGCCAGACCGCAGCGAACTCATTCAAACCCGCGACATTGGACAACGGCGTGCGCGTCAGCGTGCCGCCGTTTGTGGGACAGGACGAAGATATCGTGGTGAATACAGAAACCATGGAATACGTCGAACGCGCCTGATATCGCCTTTGGGTGACGTGGCGTCATAGCTAGGTCAACTTACAAAGCCCCGGTCGATCCGGGGCTTTTTTGTATCAATCTGCCGGTTTTTGATCCCATTGCACCGCAGCATCACCGGCCTGCATCGGACCTTTGGCGCGGTCAAAGCGCAGATAGGCGATGGCGCGGCCACCTGATTGGGTAAAGAGCGTTCCCGCCGGTTTCTCGCCCGCAAGTATCTCACTGCCCTCTGGCGCTGTGCCTTCAATGGCAACTGTGGCGAGCCCTTTGCGCAGTTCGGTCTTGTGTTTCATTCGCGCGGTGACCTCTTGGCCCACGTAACACCCTTTGCGGAAATCCACGCCGTTCAGCCGCTCAAATTCGGCCTCAAGGATGAATGTATCCGGTGTCAGTTCCACTCCGGTCTCCGGGACCAGATGTGTGACGCGCAGCGCATCCCAATCAATGCCGCTGTCCGGTTGCGGTGCATCGCGGTAGGCCCGCCAGCCAAGGGCTGGATGGCGCGGGTCTGCATAACCGTCCGCAGGCACATCGCCCACACCGCGATGTAGATGCAGATCGGTCTGTTCAATCGCGACCTTGGCCCGCAATTTATACATGCCCAACCGTTGAGCCAGCATATCGCCAAGCGGCTCTGCCACGTCAAGCAACACGCCATCGCCATCGCGTGCCAAAAAGAAATCCGCCATGTATTTGCCCTGCGGCGTCAATAGCGCGGCGTAAACCCCGCCGTCCTTTAGCTTGGCAATGTCATTGGTGATGAGCCCTTGCAGGAAATCTGTTGTGTCATCGCCTGTCAGGCGCAGAATGCGGCGCGTGGTCATGGGTGTGTCCTTTGGCATTTTGCCATGACATATAGTCTGCAACGTTCCATCAAAAGAGCCAATGATGCCCGCCCCCATTTCCGTGATCATCCCGACATTAAACGCCGAAGCGGTTTTGCCCCGCTGTCTGGAAAGCCTGATGGAGGGCTTGGAGGCCGGGTTGATCCGCGAATTGGTGATCAGCGATGGTGGATCAACAGATGCAACCGGCGCCTTGGCGCAGGCTTGGGGCGCCGAGGTGGTGCAGGGGGGCGCATCGCGCGGAGGGCAACTGCGGCGGGGCTGTGCAGCCGCCAGGGGCGATTGGTTGCTGGTGCTGCACGCCGACAGCCGTCTGTCACCCGGCTGGGCCGACGTGGCCGCAAGGGCGCTTGCGCAGGCCGATCAGGCCTATTGGTTCCAGCTGCGGTTTGATCAGGGCGGACTGCCCGGGCGGATCGTGGCCGGATGGGCCAACCTGCGCAGCCGGATGGGATTGCCCTACGGGGATCAAGGTTTGCTCATTTCCAAAACGCTTTATGAGGCGCATGGCGGCTATCAGAACATTCCGTTGATGGAAGACGTTGCATTGGCGCGGGCCTTGAAAGGGCAACTTTGCGGATTGGAGGCGCAGGTCATTACCAGCGCCGAAAAATACCGCCGTCAGGGATGGCTGCGCCGGGGCGGGCGCAATCTGTGGACCTTGCTGCGCTACTTTGCCGGGGTTGATCCCGAAACGCTTGCAGCAGCCTACCGCCAAAAATAGCCGTTCATCCGCTGCCAAACAGACGCTGACCCAGCCGTTGAAACAGTCCCGGCTTGCTGGGCTTGGTTGCGCGGTCCTTGGCGCTGAGGGCGCGTAGACCTTCGGCGTCACTGATGGTTTTGCCATCCTGAAATTGCAGGCGATAGAGATCGGCATAGATCCCGCCCCGCGACAACAGCTCATCATGGGTGCCTTCGTCCGTCACACGGCCCCGATCCATCACGACAATCTTGTCGGCGCTGCGGATTGTAGCAAGACGATGAGCGATCACGATCGTGGTGCGCCCTTTGGACAAACGGTCCAGCGCATCCTGCACAACCTGTTCGGATTGCGCATCCAACGCCGAGGTTGCCTCATCCAGCAGCAGAACAGGTGTATCGCGCAGCAGCGCCCGCGCAATCACAACCCGCTGGCGTTGACCGCCCGACAGGGCCGACCCACGCGGCCCGACCAGTGTATCAAGGCCCTTTTCCAGCTTGGGCAGGAAATCGGCCACATGGGCGGCTTTTAACACTTCTTGCAGCCGTGCCTCGGTGACATCGGTGCGGCCCAGCACGATATTCTCGCGCAGGGTTTCATCAAACAGGAGCGCCTCTTGCGTCACCACAGAGAACAGCCCGCGCAGGTCGGTCATCTTCATCTGATCCACAGCAACGCCGCCGATGCTGACACTGCCGTTTTGCGGATCAATCAATCGGGTCAGCACATTGAAAATGGTGGATTTCCCTGCACCAGAGGCACCGACCAGCGCCGTGGTCTGCCCGGCCTTGGCTGTCAGGTTCAGCCGATCCAGCACCTTGGCCTCGCCATAGGACAGATCAACATCTTTCAGGACGATGTCGGTGTTTGTGGTCGGTGCCGCGACAGGGCTGGCCGGATCCTTGAGCCGCAGAGGCGCCTCCAGCAATTCGCGGATGCGTTCCAGCGCTGCTGCCGCAACCTGCCAAAGCCCGCTGATCCCGCCCAAACGGCGCAGCGGGCTAAAGGTAAAGCCCATGGCGGTGAAGAATGTCATGAACTGGCCAATGGTCTTGTCGCCCGAGATGATCTCGGACCCGCCATAGAGGATCACCGCCATAAACCCGACACCCGACATGATGTCGATCATCCCCGGAATGGCCGAATTGCCAAAGGCAGCGCGCACTTCGGTGCCAATGAATTTATCGGTCAAATCGCGATATTGCCGCGCTTGGTAGGATTCCAGCGCGTTCAGTTTGACCTGCACAATCCCGTGGAACACCTCGTCCAGACGGGTCGCCAGATTGGCGCCCAGATCCTTGGCTTCGCGCGAGCGGCGGCGCACAAACCGCTGCGCGGCGGCGGCAGGCAGCACCATCACCGGAATGCCGACACAGGCCAATAGGGCCCAAACCGGGTCAATAGATATCGCAACACCCAAAAGCACCATCAGCCCGATGAAATCGCGCCCCGCGCCGGTGATCACCGCCCGCCAGACATCCCCGACCGAATTCACATCCGATTGCACCCGCTGGATCAGGAAACCGGGGGGGTGCGATTGATGGAACGCGCCGTCCTGCTTCATCATCCGGTCGAGCAGATCAATGCGCATATCCGCCGCCGTGCGCTGCGCCACGCGGGTCAACAAAACCTTTTGCGATACACCTGCCACAGCTCGCAAAATGAAAATGCCGATCAACACCAGCCCAACCCAAAGTAGGGCGTCCTTTTCCCCGGCAACAAACACCTGATCGAACATCGGCTCCATCAGCCGCGCCAAAGCGCCCAGAGTACTGCCCTCGATAACCATAAAGAACGTGGCCAGCGCCATAAGGCCAATATGCTTTTTCAGATAGTTCTTCCAAAGCCAGCGCAGCAGATCACCGGACGTATAGGTTTGGTCATTCATCCCCGGTCGATCCTTTCGAAACCCTTTGGCCGTTGTACGTAACGCGGCCAAGCAGGGCAAGGGTCCGCCATCTGGTTGACGCGGCAAGCAAGCAGCCTAATGTGCGGTTGAAACTCAATAAATTCAGGGTCGCTATGGCACATTCCATCTCATTGGCGCAGGGGCGTCCTTATCTGGCCATCCCCGGCCCGTCGGTCATGCCGGACGCGGTCCTGACCGCTATGCACCGGCCCACACCCAACATCTATGCCGGTGAACTGGTCGAGATGATGCCGGGGTTGATGGAGGATCTGAAAAAGGTCGCCCGAACCAAACACCATGCTGCGATGTACATCGGCAATGGCCATGCAGGCTGGGAGGCGGCACTGTGCAATGTGATCACGCCGGGCGACAAAGTACTCGTGCCCGCAACCGGTCACTTTGGCATCAGTTGGGGCGAAATGGCCAAAGCCCTGGGCGCCGAGGTGGAATTGATAGACTTCGGCCGCAACTCTCCTATCCAGATGGACCGTATCGCAGAGATATTGGAGGCTGACAAAGCCCATGAAATCAAGGCGGTGCTGGGCGTTCATGTGGATACTTCAAGTTCCGTGCGCAATGATCTGGCTGCTTTGCGCGGGGTTTTGGATGCCGCAGGGCACCCCGCGTTGTTGATGGCTGATTGCATCGCGTCCATGGGCTGTGACCGTTTTGAGATGGATACATGGGGCGTCGATATCGCCGTCACCGCCAGCCAAAAGGGGCTGATGGTGCCGCCCGGTTTGGCTTTTGTGTTCTTCAACGATCGCGCGGCTGAGGCGCGGGCGCGGTTGCCCCGTGTCAGCCGCTATTGGGATTGGACCCAGCGTGCAAACGGGGTGGAGCTTTTTGAATACCATTGCGGCACCGCACCGACCCAACATCTGTATGGCCTGCGGGCGGCACTGGACATGATCCATGATGAAGGTATGGAACATATCTGGCAGCGCCACGCCGTGCTGGCCGAGGCGGTTTGGGCCGCTTGCGAGGCCTGGTCCGAAAAAGGCAGTTTTGCCATCAATATCGCCGACCGGTCGCATCGCAGCCATGCGGTGACCGCGCTGCGGCTTCAGTCCCCTCAGGCGACGGAGCTGCGCAACTGGGTGGAGCAAAACCTCGGTCTCACGCTTGGTATCGGGTTGGGCATGGCCGCGCCCGGAGATCCGGCCCGTGACGGGTTTTTTCGGCTGGGGCATATGGGCCATGTGAACGGACATATGATCATGGGCATGCTGGGCGGCATTGAGGCAGGGTTGTCCGCGCTGAACATCGAACGCGGGTCCGGTGCGCTGGACGCCGCGGCGGCAGTGATCGGCGGGGCTGTGTAAAAAGCGTTCGGATTAACTGCGAGCCGCATCAATGCGGCTGATCACCCGGTTGACGGCCCAGCCGGTCGCGGCAGCCGCCAACAATCCCCAAACCACCCAGATCGCCATGAGGATCCATGTCAGATTGATACCGAACATCACCACACAAGCGGTGGTGTAATTGGGGGCGGCGGGGCGGTCATTGGTATCGCGCATGAGGCATCCGTTGGCTGACTGCCAAGGACTATAGACCGCAAATCCCGCAGGTCAGGTGTTTTTTGCATCCTCAATCGCGGCGGGCAAGGCGGCGGCCAGCGCATCAAGCTGCGCATCAGTGCCGCAGCTGATCCGGATACAGCGGTTTTGCGGGGTCGCAAATGGCATACGCACAAAGATACCCCGCGCCACCAAACCATCCAGCACGGCCTTGGCGAAAGCCCCGTCGCGGCCGCAATCCACAGCCACAAAATTTGCGGCGGAGGGCAGCGGTGTCAGCCCGTTTTCGGCTGCGATCTGTCCGATCCGATCGCGCGCGCGCGATACCCGGTCCAGCGTTCGCGCCAGCCACTCCTGATCTTGCAATGCCGCCAATGCTCCGGCCTGTGCGGCGCGGTTCATACCAAAATGGTTGCGCACCTTGTGAAAGGCGGTGATCAACTCTGGCGCGGCGATGGCATACCCAACCCGCGCCCCGGCAAGGCCATAAGCTTTTGAAAAGGTGCGCATTCTGATCACCCGCGGATCATCCTTGGGCAGCGGCAGTTCCGTCCCCTCCGGCGCGCATTCCACATAGGCCTCGTCCAGCACAAATAGCGATCCCGCCGGCAAACCCTCCATCGCCTGGGCCAAAGTGGCACCGCTGTGCCATGTGCCCATCGGATTGTCCGGATTGGCCAGATACACCAGCTTGGCATCCACCTCTGCGGCCTTGGCAAACAGGGCGGAGGGGTCTTCGTGATCGTCCCGGTAAGGCACTTTGTGGATCGTGCCGCCAAAGCCTGCCACATGGTAGTTAAACGTTGGATAGGCGCCGTCTGAGGTCACCACCGCATCGCCTTGCCCGACAAACAACCGCACCAGATAGCCCAGTAGCCCGTCGATACCTTCACCCACGATAATGTGATCCATCGTCGTGCCATGATGGGCCGCCAAAGCACGGCGCAGCTCATAGCTTTCTGCATCGCCGTACATCCATTGCTCTGTCTCGGCCATCGCCTGAACCGCATTGGGCGAGGGGCCAAATACATTCTCATTCGCACCAATGCGCGCCACGAACGCACGGCCAACCTGCCGCTCATGGGTGTCAGGGCCAACAAATGGCACAGTGGCGGGCAGGGATTGGGCAAGCGGGGTCAAGCGATATCGGGTCATGCAAAGGTGATAGGCCCAGCCGGGGCAGGGGGCAAGGGTTGCAAATCTGCGGAGGATGCCTACATGAGAATCATTCGCAACAACGGGAGCGCCATCCATGGCAAACCTCACCAGACGCGGCTTTATCGCTGCAACCGTGGCCGCCGGTACCATTCGCAGCGTGCCAATGCTGGCCACCAAACCCGCTGCACGGCGGGTTCTGACACTGGTCTATGACAAGAGCCTCGGCATGATGCGGGCGATTGACCGGTTGGTTCCGTAAAAACCAGCGCTGCCGCCACGTTCTGCTTTTCACGCAAGACCGGATCGGGTGTTATGCCCCTGCCCAAGCAGGAGGACAGCATGGCCCGCGTTACCGTCACCTATGAAAACCACATCGCTTTTGTGCGCCTGACCCGCGCCGACAAGATGAACGCCGTTGACCAAGCCATGATCGACGGGATCATCGCCGCAGGACAGGAAATCGCCGAAAGCAAGGCGCGGGTGGCTGTCATCTCGGGCGAGGGCAAAGCGTTCTGCGCAGGGATCGACATTTCGGGCCTGTCGGGCATGATCGGCAAAGACCCCGCAGAACTCTTGATGCCGCGCACCCACGGCGATGAAACCACCAACCAATGGCAAGAGGTTGCGATGATCTGGGCGCGGCTCGACATCCCGGTGATCGCGGCGGTGCATGGAGCGTGTTATGGTGCGGGACTGCAACTCGCGCTGGGTGCGGATATCCGAATTGCCACGCCGGATGCCAAATTTGCCGTGATGGAAATGAAATGGGGCATCGTGCCGGATATGGGCGGTATGGTCCTGCTGCCCAAGCTGGTGCGCAGCGACGTGCTGCGCCTGCTGACCTACACGGCGATGCCGGTGAATGCCGCCCAGGCGCTGGCCTGGGGCCTGATCACGCAAACGGCGGATGATCCGCTTGCCAAAGCGACAGAGCTGGCAACGCTCATCGCGGGCAAAAGTCCCTCTGCCATCCGCGCGGCCAAACGCCTGATCGATACGGCAGAAACCCAAGACGCCAATGCGGTCCTGCTGGCAGAATCCCAGGAACAAGTGGCGCTGATGGGCAAACCCGAACAAATGGAAGTGGTCGCCGCCGAGTTCGGAAAACGCCCGGCCAAGTTCGATTAATCCCCCGCGATTCGAAGTGGGGTCAAGGATCGCAGCGCGACCTCGCCATCGGCGCGGCCTGTCCTTGACGCCGCTGCGACTCGCATAAACACTTGACCAAGGTCGTTCAGGACGCATTGCGCCCTGAACACCATCTCAGCGATATCAAACCCCTTAGCCTTGCCACCAGCATCACCGTGATTGGCTCAGGCGGCGACAAGCTCCAATGAAAAGCACCGCGCATCGCGCGGCCTTCGGATCACTCCATCTCGGCCAAACGATCCAATGCCGCCTGAAGCTGATCGGCTTCTTCCTGCCGCGCATCCAGATTGGCCTGCGCCTCGGCGACAACCTCTTCGGGGGCGGAGGCAGCAAATTTGGGGTTGTTCAACCGCCCCTTCAGACCGCCAATCTCTTTGCCCAGCTTGTCCAAGGATTTCTGCAACCGCGTCTTTTCCTCGCCAATGTCAATCAGCCCGGCCAAAGGCAGGCCAAAGCTGGCCCCCGGCACCGCAATCGAAACCGTCCCTTTTGGGAAATCGCCAGTTTTTTCAAGGCTTTCCACACGCGCCAAACGCTTGATCATCACTTCGTTGCGATCCCATGCGGCCTGTCCAGCCGCGTCCAGATCGGTGACCAGCATCGGCACCTTCAATCCCGCAGGCACATGCATCTGCTGGCGTGCCGAACGGATGCTTTCGATCAGGCCAATCACCCAGTTCAATTCGCGGTCCGCATCAGCATCCAGCAAATCGGCGGTGCTGTAGGTCGGCCAATCGGCATGCACCAACATCTTGGCGCGGCTGGCGGTGGTCTGCCACAGCTCTTCGGTGATGTAGGGCATGATCGGATGCATCAGGATCAGACATTGATCCAGCACCCAGCCCATGGTCTGGCGCGTCTCGGCGGCCTCAGGTGCATCGTCCTGCAACAGCGGTTTGGACAATTCCACATACCAATCGCAAACCTTGCCCCAGACAAAGGCATAAAGCGCATTGGCCGCATCGTTGAAACGGAAATTCTCCAGCGCCTGATCCACCTCTTCGCGGATCCGGGCACATTCGCCGACAATCCATTTGTTCAAGGTGGCTTCGGGCCTGGGCATTTCCGCCTGCGTACCGGTGAACACACCATTCATTTCGGCAAAACGATGTGCGTTCCACAGCTTGGTGCCAAAGTTGCGATAACCCGCAATCCGCGCTGTCGACAGCTTCAGATCACGCCCCATGGCAGCCATTGCCGTCACGGTAAACCGCACCGCATCCGCGCCGTATTCATCAATCAATTCAAGCGGATCAAGCACGTTGCCGAGGCTTTTCGACATCTTCTTGCCCTTCTCGTCACGGACAAGAGCGTGGACATAGACGGTGTCGAAGGGTTTTTGATCCACCACGGCATATTGCATCATCATCATCCGGGCGACCCAGAAGAAAATGATGTCGAAGCCGGTAATCAGCACGGAGGTGGGGAAGTATTTGTCCAGCGCCTCGGTCTGTTCGGGCCAGCCCAGCGTGCCGATGGGCCAAAGGCCGGAAGAGAACCATGTGTCGAGAACATCGGGGTCGCGGCCAAGGAAAATAGTGATGTCATCTTGGGTATCTGACGGAACGCCAGGCGCTCCTACAGCGGCGGTTGCTGCGAGCGAGCGGCCCTTCTCGTCAGCATTCGTGAGCGAGTCCCAAATTGGCTTCACCGTGATATTTGCGTTAGGATATTTTTCTGAGTGCAAAGCGTGAGCAAGATCCATCGCTTCCGCTTCCGTTGCTGCACAGAACTCGTTTCCGAAATCATCAAACCAAACCGGAATCTGATGCCCCCACCACAGCTGGCGTGAAATACACCACGGCTCGATATTCTCGAGCCAGTGGAAATAGACCTTCTTGTCCTGCTCAGGCATGATCTGCACATCGCCGTTGCGCACCGCGTCAATGGCGGGGCCGACGATCTTGGCGGTGTCCACAAACCACTGATCGGTCAGCATCGGCTCGATCACCACTTTGGAGCGATCGCCAAAGGGCTGCATGATCTTCTTGGCCTCGACCAGCGGCACCGGACCGGCCTCAACTTCGGCTTCGTCCTGCTTCTTCTTTTTCTTCGGCTTGCCCAGACGCGGATCATCGGCATCGGTCATCACCGCGAGACCCTCAGCGGTGATGTCGGCAACCACGGCCTTGCGGGCCTCGAACCGGTCCATGCCGCGATAGGCCTCGGGGACAAGGTTCATTGCGGCGATCTTGGCCACATCGAACGCTTCCTCGCCGGCGGCTATGCGTTGGGCAATCGCGGCCTCTTCGGCATAGGCACGGCCATCGGCCCGCATGGCGCCTTTGGTGTCCATGAGGTTGTACATTGGGATGTTGCCGCGCTTGGCAACTTCATAGTCGTTGAAATCATGGGCGCCGGTGATCTTCACCGCGCCGGAGCCAAAATCCTTGTCCGGATATTCGTCAGTGATGATCGGGATCAAACGGCGGCTTTCCTTCGGGCCAACAGGAATTTCGCAAAGCTGGCCGACGATGGAGGCATAGCGTTCGTCCGATGGGTGCACCGCAACCGCGCCATCGCCCAGCATAGTCTCAGGCCGCGTGGTGGCGATGGAAATATAATCGCGCACCTCTTCCAACGTGACGTTGCCGTCTTCGTCTTTTTCAACATAGGTGTAAGTGGCGCCCCCGGCGAGTGGGTACTTAAAATGCCACATGTGGCCGTCAACTTCGATATTCTCGACCTCAAGATCGGAAATCGCGGTCTCGAAATGCGGATCCCAGTTCACCAGACGCTTGCCCCGGTAGATCAGCCCTTTGTTATACATGTCCACAAAGACCTTGATCACCGCATCGTGGAAGTTGCCTTCCTCGCCCGCCGGGGCGTTTGGCGCACCGGACATGGTAAAGGCGTTGCGGTCCCAGTCGCAGGACGCGCCAAGGCGCTTGAGCTGGTCAATGATCGTGTTGCCAGATTCGGCTTTCCATTCCCAAACTTTTTCAAGAAACGCCTCACGGCCCATTTCACTGCGAGAAGGCTGCTGGGTTTCGGCCAATTTGCGTTCCACCACCATTTGCGTGGCAATGCCCGCATGGTCCTGACCGGGCTGCCAAAGCGTGTCAAAGCCGCGCATCCGGTGCCAGCGGATCAGGATGTCCTGAAGCGTGTTGTTGAACGCATGGCCCATGTGCAGAACGCCGGTGACATTGGGCGGCGGGATCATGATGGAAAAGGTCTCATCCCGGCTGGCGTTTGCGCCGGCCTTGAAGGCACCCGCCTGTTCCCATGCCGCATAAAGCCGCTTTTCCGCTTCGGCGGCGTCGAATGTTTTGTCCAGAGCCATGATCGTAAATCCTGTGGTCGTTTGGGATGGGGGTCTACCGGAGGATTGCAGCAAGGGAAAGGGCGGCTGGCCGCCGCTCCTGCGCAAAAGCGCAGATCGCCCCGCCCTCCGGCCCGTGTTCCTGCGCTGCCGCCGCAAAAGCACGGCGCGGGCGGTGAATACGGGAGAGTTTTAAGGGCCAAATGAAGCGGGATCGGGGTATGTGCCTTGCTGCACAGGCTTCGCTTGATGTCAGAGCGGTTGTATTGCTTCATTTGGCAAGAAAAACTCTACCCTGCGTTATCAGCGTGGGCTGCCGGTTCTGGCTGGACAAGCCGCCTCAGCCCTTTATCTGTTGTACCTAATATAGTGTTGGAGGATCCGCAGATGGATAAGTTTGGTAAAAGTCAGCCGGTCAAGCGGACCGAGGACATGCGGTTTCTCACCGGCGAGGGGCAATATGTCGATGACATTGCGCCGCAAGGATCACTGCACGGTTTCTTCTTTCGCTCTTCGGTTGCCCATGGGGTCATCACCGAGTTGGACGTCAGCGATGCGGCCGAGCTTGAGGGCGTGCATCTGGTCCTGACCTGCGCGGATCTTGAGGCGGCGGGCATGGATGTTTCCATGGCCGGGGCCGTGGTCGACAACCGCGATGGCACCAAAGGGGCCAAGCCGCAGCGCCCGATGCTGGCCAAGGGCAAGGTCCGCTATGTGGGTGAGCCGGTGGCCTTGATCGTGGCGGACAGTTTGGCGCAGGCGCGGGATGCGGCCGAGATGATCATGTTTGACGTCGATGATCTGCCGGCCAAGGTGGATATGGCCCGCGGCGGCGCAGCCGTGCACGATGAGGCGCCCGACAATTGTGCCTTTGATTGGGGCATGGGCGATGAGGCCGCAACGCAGGCCGCCTTTGATGCGGCAGCCAAAACCGTGGCGTTGCAGGTGGATGACAACCGCATCATCGTCAATTCGATTGAGCCGCGCGGCTGTTACGCCGAATGGGACAACGGCCGGGTTCATGTGTCGATCAACGGGCAGGGCGTCTGGGTGCACAAGGGGTTCTTGCAAAAGGCCTTTGATCTTGAGGAAGATCAGGTGCGCGTCACCAACCCGGACACCGGCGGCGGCTTTGGCATGAAGGGCATGACCTATCCGGAGTATTTCAGCGTGGCGCAGGCGGCGCGGGTCTTGGGCCGTCCGGTGCGCTGGATGTCGGAGCGGACAGAGGCGATGCTGACCGACAATGGCGGTCGCGATCTGACCTCGCTGGCCGAGTTTGCCTTTGATACAAACAACAAGATCACCGCATATCGGGTTAGCACCCGCTGCAATTTGGGTGCCTATAACTCGCAGTTTGGCCAGCCCATTCAGACCTTGCTGTTCAGCCGGGTATTGATGGGTGTTTACGACGTTCAGACCACCTGGTTGCAGGTCGAAGGGTACTACACCAACACCGTGCAGGTGGACGCCTATCGCGGCGCCGGACGGCCTGAGGCGATTTATGTGCTGGAGCGGTTGATGGATCGTGCCGCCCGCGAGCTGGGCATTGATCCATGGGAGCTGCGGCGGATCAACTTTATCAAACCCGATCAGTTTCCCTATACATCCGCCACGGGTGAGACCTATGACGTGGGCGAGTTCAACCGTCTGCTGACCCGAATGGCGGCCGAGGCCGACCGCGCCGGATTTGAGGCCCGCCGCGCCGCGGATGCCAAGCGTGGTCTGCTGCGGGGGCAGGGCCTGTGTTACTATATCGAAAGTATTCTGGGCGATCCTTCGGAAGGGGCCAAGGTGGTCTTTGAAGAGGATGGCACGGTGAAGATCTTTGTCGGCACTCAAAGCAACGGTCAGGGGCATGAAACAGTTTATGCGCAGTTCCTGTCGGATCAGACGGGCATTCCCGCAGAACTGATCACCGTGGTGCAGGGGGATTCCGACTTGATCAAACAGGGCGGCGGCACCGGCGGTTCACGCTCTGTCACCACGCAGAACACCGCGACGCTGGCGACGGTGGCCAAAATGACCGAGGCCTTCACCGCCTTTCTGGCCGAGAAAATGGGCGTGCCTGCCAGTGCGGTCGAATTTGACGATGAACGGTTCCGCGCCGATGGGTCCAACCTGACACCAACGATGCTGGAGGTTGCCGAGATGGCCCGCGAGAAGGGCCGCGAGGATCTGCTGGAGCATCACGAACGCGCCACCTTGCCGGGGCGCAGCTACCCCAACGGGGCGCATGTTGCCGAGGTTGTGATTGACCCCGAGACCGGCGTTGTAACCACCGATCGCTACACCGTGGTTGATGATTTTGGCAATCTTATCAACCCGATGCTGGCCGAAGGTCAGGTGCATGGCGGGGTCGCTCAGGGCATTGGGCAGGCCGTGCAGGAACGGGTTGTCTATGACGAGGACGGCCAGCTGCTCACGGCATCGTTTATGGACTATGCCTTGCCCCGCGCGGCGGATCTTCCCAATATTTCTTTCACGTCAGAGCCGGTGCCCTCAACGGCCAATCTCATGGGAATGAAGGGCTGCGGCGAGGCGGGCACGGTTGGGGCGCTCGCGGCGATATCGAACGCGGTGCAGGATGCACTGTGGGATCAGGGGGTGCGGCAGGCAGATATGCCATTCACGCCGCACCGTGTTTGGGAGATGTTGAAAGGTGCGTCCATCGCTGCGGAATGACAGCTTTCTCAGCCGCCTGTTCGGGCGTCTTTGGCATCGCCCTGCCTCTGACTTCGGTCCGCGGCGGGGCAATGTCACCCATGTGATCATCCTCGACGGCACGATGTCTTCCCTCGATCCGGAGAGCCAGACCAACGCAGGCCGCGCCTATGCCCTGCTGCGCGAGATGGGCAGCGACATTTCCATCTATTATGAGCCGGGTCTGCAATGGCGCGACTGGCGGTCCGCTGTGGATGTGGCGATGGGGCGGGGGATCAACCGCCAGATCAAACGCGCCTATGGCTATCTGGCTTCGCGGTTCAGACCCGGTGACAAGATATATATGCTTGGCTATTCGCGCGGTGCCTATGCGGTGCGCAGCCTTGCAGGCATCATGGATCAGGTCGGTCTGCTCCGGGCCGATTGCGCGACCGAGCGGAACATCCGCGATGCTTACCGTCATTATGAGAACAACCCGTTTGGCGCTGCGGCGCGGGCCTTCGCCGATGTGCATTGCCATGAGCGGGTCGAGATTGAGGCGATTGGCGTCTGGGATACGGTCAAATCCCTCGGAATCAACGCCCCGGTGCTGTGGCGTTTGACGGAGCCGCGCCATGCCTTTCACAACCATGATTTGGGCGGGACCATTCGCAACGGATTTCACGCGCTGGCGTTTCACGAATCCCGCCTCGCCTTTGCGCCGGTGCTTTGGGAAACCCATGCCGGGTTCAATGGCCACGTCGAACAGGTTTGGTTTCGCGGCACCCATGGTGATGTTGGCGGTCAGCTTGGCGGGTATGAGGCCGCGCGGCCCTTGGCCAATATCCCGCTGGTGTGGCTTTTGGCCCGGATCGAAGAGACCGGACTGCCGATGCCCGCCGGATGGAAGCTGCGATTTGATCAGGACATTGATGCGCCCTCTGCGGGCAAATGGCGCGGCTACGGCAAAATGTTCATGAGCCGCCGCAAGCGCAAGGTTGGGGCCGATCCGTCAGAGCGCCTGCATGAGACGCTGCAAGAACACCAAGGGCGCGCAAAACCCGTGCGCTCAAGCCTCGTTGATGCGGTGACGCGCTAGCCGAGCTTCATCACAATGCAGGTTGTCGATCCGGTGGCATAAAGCTTGCCATCTTCAACACCGCGGATTTCACCATGTGCTACCCCGGTGGACCGGCCGACATGATCTGCGATGCCGATGGTGTCGACCTCCATGCCAATCGGGATCGCCCGCAGGATATTGATCTTGTATTCCAACGTTGTGTAGACGCTGCCGCGCGGCACTTTGGTCATCACCGCGCAGGCCATCGCACTGTCCAGCAAGGTGCCATACCAGCCGCCATGCACCGTGCCCATTGGGTTGGTCATCATGAATGTGGGCGCACCGCGAAACACGGCGCGGCCATCTTCAACCTCTAACAGTGTGTAACCCATGGTCTGACCGATCGGCGGACCGGGGTTCGTGCCATCCACAATCCGCTGCATGAATTCGAGCCCCGACAAGGACAACGCCTCGCTTTGGCTCAGCAGGTCTTCGGGGCGTTCGGCAACGCGGGGCATGGCACTCTCCGGTTTGGATATTTGCGCAAATGCTAGGGCGCAAAACCGTGAAAGTGCAAGCTGTTACGCCACGTCCGAAAGGGCAATCTGCGGCATGACACCCAAGGCCCGGCACACGTTGCGTGTCAGATCGGGGCGGTTCAGGGTGTAAAAATGCAAGGCATCAACCCCTTCATCCACCAGCTTGCTGCACATTTCCGTGCACAGGGCTGTGGCCAACAGATCATGCCGATCATCCCGGATCGCCGCGTCAAAGGCCTGATCCAGCCAATCGGGGATCGGGGTGCCACAGCGCTGGGCAAAACTGCGGGCGGATTTCCAGTTTACGATGGGCAAAATACCGGGGGTCACCGGCTTGTCGATGCCCGCTTTGGCACAGGCATCACGGAACCGCAGAAAGCTGTCGGCATCAAAGAAAAACTGGGTGATCGCCTCATCTGCGCCCGCCTCAAACTTGCGCTTGAGCCAGTTAACATTGGCTTGGGCGTCTGACGCTTCGGGATGCACATCAGGATAGGCACCCACACGAATGTTGAAGGTGCCGGTTTCCGCCAGCGCTGTGATCAGCTCGCAACTGTCCTGAAACCCGTCAGGATGCGGGGTGAATGTTTCCGCCCCGCCTTCAGGATCGCCGCGAAGAGCAACAATATCGGTCACGCCGATCTCAGCATACCCTTTGGCAACGGCCAAGGTATCGGCGCGGCTGGCGCCGACACAGGTCAAATGCCCGGCCACCGGCAAGCCAGAGGTCCGCGCCAGAACATGCGCTGCATCATGAGTTAAGTCGCGCGTCGTGCCGCCTGCGCCATAGGTGACCGAGAAAAACCGCGGCGCCAACGGGGCCAGCGCCTGCGCGGTGTCCCACAGTTTGAACGCGGCATCCACGTTACGGGGTGGAAAAACCTCAAATGAAACGGCAGGGGTTGGCATAGCGGTGATCCTCATGTGCGAATTTCCTTGCTTGTCTCATGTTTCTTGATGTGAGACAAATTCATAACTTTCATCTTGAACATGAGTGATGCCTCATATGCATATCGAATTCCGTCACCTGCGTACGATTCAGGCCATCCACGAGGCCGGCGGTCTGGCCCGCGCCGCCGAACAGATGAACATCACGCAATCCGCGCTCAGCCATCAGGTGAAAGGGCTGGAAGATCAGGCAGGAGTGGAACTTTTTGTGCGCCGTTCCAAGCCGCTGAAGCTTTCGCCCGCAGGGCAACGGCTGCTGAAACTGGCGCAGCAGGTGTTGCCGCAGGTGCAGGCGCTGCAGGACGAATTTGCCGGTCTGCGCGAGGGCAGCACCGGGCGCATGCACATCGCCATCGAATGCCACGCATGTTTTGAATGGCTGTTTCCGGTGCTCGAACACTTCCGCCGCGCCTGGCCGGATGTGGATGTGGACATCCGCCCCGGTCTGGCCTTTGACGCGCTGCCCGCACTGCTGCGCGAAGAGGTCGATCTGGTGGTGTCTTCCGACCCAGAGGAACTGCCGGGCGTGAAATTTGTTGAACTCTTCGATTATAATCCAGTTTTTGTCGCATCGGCCAACCATCCTCTGGCACAAAAAACCTATGTAGAGGCCGCAGATTTTCGCGCGGAAACCCTCATCACCTATCCAGTAGAACGCACGAGGCTGGATATCTTCAGCCAGTTGTTGATCCCCGCCAAAGTCGAACCCGCCGCCATCCGGCAGGTTGAACTGACGGCGGTGATCTTGCTGCTGGTCGCGTCAAATCGCGGTGTTTCCGTGCTGCCCGATTGGGTGGTGCGCGAGGTGAAATACAGCTCTGACTATGTCACCCGCCCCCTCACCAAAGACGGCATCACCCGCCGGCTTTATGCCGCCGTGCGCGAGGATGATCTGGGCAAACCGTTCATGGACGAGTTGTTGCGTCTGGCTGGGGAAGAGGCCCGTAAACTGCAAGCGCAATAGGGGGCCAGCCCCCATCGCCGCAAACGGCGATTCCCCCGGAGGTTTTTTGAGCCAAATGAAGAGAAGAGCGCCTTTTTCTTCATTTGGCCCTTAAACCTCTGGGGTCCGGGGCAAGGCCCCGGGTGTCAGCCGACTTTCACAATCGCTTTGCCGTGATTGCCGCCGGTCAGCAAATCCATGAAGGCTTGCGGTGCGTTTTCCAGCCCTTCGGTGATGTCTTCTTGGTATTTGACCCTGCCATCGGCGATCATTGGCGCGACCTCTGCGACAAACTCTGGGAAGCGGTCCCAGTGATTTGAGATGATAAAGCCGTTCACGCTGAGGAAGTTGACCAAGATCGTGCGCCAAATTTTCGGCGCCGTCAGCCCCTGACCGGCAGCGTCGGCACCCAGACCGCCCGCGTTGTACCATGCGATCATCCCGCAGACGGGGATACGGCCATGTGGGTTCATCAAAGACAGGGCCGCATCCAGAACCGGCCCGCCGACGTTTTCGAAATAGACGTCTATGCCGTCTGGTGCGGCTTCTTTCATGGCTTTGCGCAGGTCTTTGACGTTGTCATAAGCGCGGTGGTCGATGCAGGCGTCAAAGCCAAAGCTGCCCTTGGCCAACGCACATTTCTCAGCGCCGCCTGCGATGCCCACCGTGCGCAGCCCCTGCGCCTTGGCAAGCTGCCCGACCATAGAGCCAACTGGTCCGGTTGCCGCAGCAACGGCGAGGGTTTCTCCCGATTTGGGGCGGCCATATTCCTTGAGGCCCAGCCAGCCGGTGAAACCGGGCATGCCCAGCACGCCGAGTGACGTGGTCACGGGGGCCTGCGCCGGGTCCAGCTTGCGGCACATTTTGGCATTGGCGGTGCTGTGTGTGGCCCAACCAAACGGGCCGAACATATGATCGCCCTCGGCAAAGCCCGGCGCGTTGGATGACAGGACCACACCAACGCTGCCGCCCTCCATTTTGCCGCCGATCGGCACCGGTGCGGCGTAGGATTTTGCATCGTCCATGCGGCCGCGCATATAGGGATCCAGCGACATATGGCTGACTTTTACCAAGATCTCGCCCTCGCCAGGGCTGGGGATTGCCGCGCTCTCAAGGCGGAAATTCTCTTGGCTGGGTGCGCCCGTGGGGCGGCTGGCCAGCACGATCTGTTGCATCTGGTCGCTCATCTGTCTCTCCCTTTGATCTGTTGATTGGGGGGCATGGTGCCGGGCGGTGCGGCGATTGCAAGGGCAGATCAAAATCACGGTGCGTCAGTTTGGATCTGCCCCTTGGCATTCGCGGCATTGGCGCTTATACGCAGCGCCTGATCCATCGAAGGTACAGCAAATGGTTGGCAGTGCGAATCTCAACATTATGATCAAGGCTGCCCGCAAGGCGGGCCGGGCATTGATCAAGGACTTCCGTGAAGTCGAAAACCTGCAGGTCTCTGTCAAAGGTGCCGGGGATTTCGTCAGCAAGGCAGATCTCGAAGCGGAACGGACGCTCAAGCAAGAGCTGATGGGCGCGCGCCCAACCTATGGCTGGCTGGCCGAAGAGGGCGGCAAAGAGGCGGGCCAAGACCCGACGCGCCGCTGGATTGTGGACCCATTGGATGGCACAACCAATTTCCTGCACGGTCTGCCGCATTGGGCGATTTCCATCGCACTGGAGCACAAGGGCCAGATCGTTGCGGGTGTGGTGTTTGATCCTGCCAAAGACGAGATGTTCTTTGCCGAAAAGGGCACAGGCGCTTGGATGAACGAAAGCCGGATGCGTGTGTCGGGCCGGAACCGCATGATCGAGAGCATCTTTGCAACTGGTTTGCCCTTTGGGGGCCGCTCTGATCTGCCTGCAACGCTGCAAGATCTGGCGCGATTGATGCCGGTCTGCGCGGGCGTGCGGCGCTGGGGCTCTGCGGCGCTGGATTTGGCCTATGTTGCCTCTGGCCGCTATGACGGGTTTTGGGAACGTCGTTTGAATTCCTGGGACCTGGCCGCGGGCATGTTGATCGTCAAAGAGGCGGGCGGCTTGGTTGAGCCGCTGAACCCTGCGGGCGATGTTCTGACGGATGGTGAGATCATTTGCGCCAACGAGGCGATCTTCTCAAACTTTGCCAAGGTCGTGCGCGGCTGATCTATTGATCTGATGGGTGGTTTACGCCGTCGTTCCATGGGAACGGCTCGTGCTCCCATGTCTTGACCCCGTCAATACACCCCAGATTGATCCCGCATTCATCGGGGTCGGACCTGCGTTGATGATGGGTGTAGATGCCGCAGGTTTTGCAAAAGTAATGCTGCGCGGTTTGGGTGCCCCAGGTGTAGAGACCAAGGTTGTCCGCGCCTTTCAGGATCTTGAGCGATGCCGTTGTTGCGGTGACCGCAGCGGCCTGCCTGCGGGCGCAGAACGAGCAGGTGCAGCGGGCCGCATCGGACAGGCCATGGGGCAGCGTTGCCGATAAGATCACAGCGCCGCAGTGGCAACTGGCGCGGATATCCATCGCATCACTGCTCATTTGCGCCGCACCTTTGGAATACTGCTTTTGAGCATCGGATATTCGGCGGGGGGATGCGGCGGGTGTCCTTCATTGCGGGCCCAGAACGATCCCGCGCCGCGCCGCAACCACAGTGGCAGTGCAAAGGTCAACCCGGCCACAAAACCGCCCGCATGGGCCCAATAGGCCACGCCGCCCGTTCCAGCATCGGCCGCAATACCGCCCAAAAACTGCGCGCCGAACCACAGCGCCAGCATAATCCATGCCGGGATTGGAAAGATGCGGAAAAACACCACAAATATGATCAGGATATCGACCTTGGCCTTTGGGAACAGCAGCAGATAGGCGCCCATAACACCCGCAATCGCGCCGGACGCGCCGACCATTGGCACGCGCGATGATGGCTCAAACCACACCTGTGCAAGCCCCGCAGCGACACCGCAGGCAATGTAGAACAACATATAGCGGACATGCCCCATCTCGTCTTCGATATTGTCGCCAAATATCCATAAAAACAGCATGTTGCCCAGAAGATGCATCCAGCCGCCATGCAGGAACATCGAGGTAAAAAGCCCTTCAAACCCCTGTCCCATGCCGATCCGCGCCGGGATCAATGCCCATGCATCATAAAAGGCATAGAGCGCCCTAGGTTCGGTCAACAGCGGCACATAGCTGAGAAAAATGCCGATGTTCATCGCCATCAAGGCATAGGTGACATAGGGCGTGCGCCCTGACGGGTTGTGATCGCGTATTGGAAACATGACCGCACGCTCTGCGATTGGTCCGCCGGGGTCAAGGCAGGTGTGGTCAATCTGTGCATTGGGCCGGGCAATGCTGCCCGGCCCAATGCCGTTTAGGTGACCGCGCCGAGCAAGGCCGCGTTGCCGCCCGAGGCGGTGGTATCCACACAAACGTGCCGTTCTGCGCGGACCCGTGCCGTGTCCGGCAGACCATGGATCAACGGCAAGATCGGGCCATTGCGCTGCGCCAGCGCCTGTTCGATCTGCCGTGCGGTTTCTTCGTCGCCCCACCACAGAACGCCGCCATAGGCCGGGCCGTCAGTCAACGCTGCTGGATCAAAACCGCCACCAGCCTGCAAAGCAACGCCGCCAAGGGCCGTAACCGCGCGGGCCTGTTCGGAGGCGACATCGGCCCCCGGGCCCATACACAGCAAGGCCGGACGGGGCAGGGTGGACAGGCGATTGGATTCGCCCGTAGGCCCCGGCATCGACAGGGTCTCAATTGGCAAGGCCGGACCATGAGCAGGCAGCGATGGCAATGCACCCTGAACGCCATCCCAGTTTCCATCGAGAGATTTGTGATCTGGCGCAGAGAACCGTGGCAGATAGTTCGGCCCGCCCGCCTTGGGCCCCGTACCAGAAAGACCTTCGCCGCCAAAGGGTTGGCTGCCGACAATTGCGCCGATCTGGTTGCGGTTGATATAGACGTTGCCCGCCTCGATCCGTTCCGAGACATGTTGCACCCGGTCATCGATCCGCGTGTGCAACCCAAAGGTCAGCCCGTATCCGGTGCCGTTGATCGCATCGATCACACTGTCCAGTTCATGCGATTTGAACGTCGCAAGATGCAGCACGGGGCCAAAGATTTCACGCTCCAGATCGGCAATGCCGTTCACCCGGATGATGGTGGGGGCAACGAATGTGCCATCTGTCGGCGCTTTGATCTCGGCCAGAACGCGGCCCTCGTTGCGGGCCGCCTCGATATGATCGGTGATGCCTTTACGGGCCTGTGCGTCAATCACGGGGCCGACATCTGTGCTGAGCTGCCATGGATCGCCCATTTTGAGGGCCTCCATCGCGCCGATCAGCATCTTGGTTAGATCTTCGGCAATGTCGTCCTGCACATAGAGACAGCGCAAGGCCGAACACCGCTGCCCTGCGGATTGGAACGCGCTTTCGACAATCGCCTGCACGGCCTGTTCGGGCAAGGCGGTGCTGTCCACAATCATCGCGTTCAGACCGCCGGTTTCTGCAATCAATGGTGTGCCGGGCGCGCAATGGTTGGCCATCGCCGCACGGATGCGCATCGCGGTGGCGGTTGAGCCGGTAAAGGCCACGCCGCCAATGCGCGGATCAGAGGTCAGGGCTGCCCCAACAGCGCCGCCGCCGGGCAGCAATTGCAAGGCACTGCGCGGCACGCCCGCCTTGTGCAGCAGCGACACAGTGACATGGGCCACCAGCGGTGTTTGCTCCGCAGGTTTGGCCAAAACCGCATTGCCCGCCGCCAAAGCCGCCGAGATTTGCCCGACAAAGATCGCCATCGGGAAGTTCCAAGGCGAAATACAGGTAAAAATCCCAGCAGGCGGCATATTGGTGGCCTGTCCGGCATAGTAACGCAAGAAATCAACACCTTCGCGCAGTTCGGCGACACAATCGGGCAGGCCTTTTCCGGCCTCCCGCGTCAGCAATGCAAAAATTTCGCCATAGTTGTCTTCGATCAGCGCGGCGGCCTTCAGCAGCACATCACGGCGGGTGGCTAAGGGCGCATCCCACGGCGCGGCGTGATCAAGGGCCGCTTTTACATCCGCCTTTGATGCGTTGCGGACCTCACCCGGTGACAGGGCCGGATCGGCCGGATTAACCACAGCAGTGGCGGCGTCTGGCTTGGCCTCGACCGCCAGCAACGGACCGGCCTGCCATTGGTGGGCTTTAAACGGGTCGCGTGCGGCATCAATCGCTTGCAAGGTCGGTGTATGGGCCAGATCAAAGCCGATGGCATTGCCGCGCTGGGGCAAAAAGACCTCCGGCCCTTTCGGGATCACCATGCCAGTAAGGCCGAGGCTCTCAAACGGATCGGCCGCGACCACCTCTGGCGGGACGTCCTCATCAACGATCTGGTTCACAAAGCTGGAGTTTGCGCCGTTTTCCAGCAGACGCCGCACCAGATAGGCCAGCAAATCGCGATGCGCACCAACGGGGGCATAGATGCGGCAGCGGGTGCCGTTCTGTTCCAGAACCAAGTTATGCAAGGTTTCACCCATGCCGTGCAAGCGCTGGAATTCAAACGCTTCTTTGTCTTGTGCCATTTTGAGAACCGCACAAACCGTATGTGCGTTGTGGGTGGCGAATTGCGGATAAATCCGGTCCGTCATGCCCAGCAATTTGCGTGCATTGGCGATATAGCTGACATCGGTTGCGGCTTTTTCGGTGAAGACGGGAAAGCCATCAATCCCCTCGACCTGCGCCCGCTTGATCTCGGTGTCCCAATAGGCGCCCTTGACCAACCGCACCATGATCCGGCGGTCATGGCGCTGTGCCATCTCATAAAGCGCATCAATCACCCGGCCCGCACGGGGGCCAAATGCCTGTACCACAACGCCAAATCCGTCCCAGCCCGCCAAGGCCGGTTCGGACATCACGCGGTCAATCACCTCCAGCGACAGAGCCAGGCGATCGGCCTCTTCGGCATCGACGTTCAGCCCCATGCCCGCCGATTTCGCGAGCAGCGCCAGCGCCCGCAAACGCGGCACCAGATCGCGCATCACCGCGTCATGCTGTGCGACCTCATAACGGGGGTGCAGGGCGCTGAGCTTGACCGAAATGCCGGGGTTTTTGCGAATGTCCTCGTCAGTACAGGCCGTGGCAATCGCCGAAATCGCCCGGCTGTAGCTCAGGTGATAGCGCTTGGCATCCGCCTCGGTCCGCGCCGCTTCGCCCAGCATGTCATAGCTATAGGTATAACCTTTCTTTTCCATGCCTTGGGCACGGGTCATCGCGGCGTTGATATCCTCGCCCAATACAAACTGCCGGCCCATTTCCTTCATGGCACGGGACACGGCGGTGCGGATCACCGGCTCCCCCAAACGTTTGATCGCGGCCCGCAGATGGCGCACCGGTCCGGGCTGATCGTCGTCCAGCACACGGCCCGTCAACATCAGCGCCCAAGTGGATGCGTTCACGAGGCTTGAGGTAGAATGCCCCATATGGCGGCCCCAATCGGACGGCGCGATCTTGTCCTCGATCAGGGCATCAATGGTATCGGCATCCGGCACCCGCAACAGAGCCTCCGCGAGACACATCAGCGCGACGCCTTCGTCCGTCGAGAGGCCATATTCGGCAAGAAACACTTCCATCATGCCGGGCGCCGTGGCGCCGCGAATGCCGCGCACCAGCGCAGCGGCGTCTGCACTGATCGCGGCGCGGGCATCCGCAGACAGATCGGCGGTGCGGATCAGTTCGGGCAGCACCTGTTCAGGATCGGCGTAGGTACCTTGATCAATCATCAAGCTCAGCGGGGAAGCGACGTCATGGGCCATTGGAAACTCCAGTCAGAAGGGATTTATCGTAAGTACACTGGATTTGACGGTCTGAATGACTTAGTTTATGAAAAAACGAAGTCATAATGACCAAATTTCAGGAGAACAGCGATGCAAAGTGGAAAGGTCAGTTTGGATCGCTTCGACTCAGCGATCCTTGGTGTTCTGGGGCAAGATGGCCGGATCTCGGTCACAGAACTGGCCAAACGCATCGGATTGTCGAAATCCCCAACGCAGGCGCGGCTGCGGCGGCTTGAGGAAAGCGGCGTGATCCAAGGCTACCGCGCCATGCTGGATCCAATCCGGCTGGGATTGGATCATGTGGCCTTTGTCGAGGTGCGATTGGATGACACCCGCGAGGCCGCGCTGCGCAAATTCAATGCCGCCGTTCTGAAGGTGCCGGAGATTGAGCAGGCGCATATGATCGCCAGTCATTTTGATTACCTACTCAAGGTTCGGACCCGCGACATGTCCGCTTACCGGCGGTTTTTGGGCGAGACAATCTCGGCGCTGCCGCATGTTTCTAACACCTCGACCTATGTCGCGATGGAGGCGGTCAAAGGCACCATGCTGACGGACGGCACTTGACGGAATAGGGCCGGGCGCTCTTTATTATGGGATGATCCGGTCCAGTTTGATCCCAGCGTTGGTGACCGCCCTTTGGGCTGGGCCGCTTTTTGCGGATTGCCCCGCGCCTGCCGACACCCGCGCCGAACTGCTTGGGCTTTTTGCTGACGCGCAGTCGGCACAGACCTTTACCGATGGGCGGCGGGCATCGCAGGCCATGTGGCAAGTCTGGCTAAGGGCACCGGACGAGGCCGCCCAAGAGGTGCTGGATGCCGGGATGCGCAAACGCGATTCCTACGATTTTCTTGGGGCGCTTGCGGCCTTTGACCGGCTGGTTGCGTATTGCCCGGAGTATGCCGAAGGTTTCAATCAGCGGGCCTATATTCATTTCCTGCGGCAGGACTATGCCAAAGCATTGGTGGATCTCGATGCGGCGCTGGCGTTGCAGCCTTTGCATGTCGCCGCGCAGTCGGGCCGGGCGCTGACATTGATGAACCTGGGCCAGCTTTCTGCGGCCCGCAAGCAACTGCTGGAGGCGGTTGAGAACAATCCTTGGTTGTCCGAAGCGGCGCTGTTGGCGAAGGGCGCACCGCTTGGACCGCAAGGCGAGGATCTATAGGCATTTACACCGCCCGCCGCATGGCTATGGTGCGCCCATCACCCGGCGCGGGCGTGATGGAATGGTAGACATACCAGACTTAAAATCTGTTGGGGCGTAGCCCCGTGTGGGTTCGAGTCCCACCGCCCGCACCAAAAGCTCTTCCGAAGGAAGATGCCGAAGCTTTTTACAACATCTGCAAGCGGCAGTTGCCCCGCATGAGCAATGAGAGCATCTGGTGCTAAATTTCGCCTTGCCCGATCTGCCAGATCAACCTGCGCGTTGATTGACCCGTTTGATCAGGGCTTCGCCGGTCTCCTTGCGCTCGCTATAACGTTCGACCAGGTAATCTTTGCGCCCTCGCGTTAGCAGGGTGAATTTCACCAGCTCTTCCATCACATCGACCATCCGGTCGTAGTTCGGCGAGGGCATCATCCGGTCATTGTCATCAAATTCCAGAAACGCTTTGGGCGTTGAGGATTGATTGGGGATGGTCAAAAGCCGCATCCAACGGCCAAGGATCCGCAACTGATTGACGGCGTTGAAACTTTGCGAGCCGCCATTGACCTGCATCAGGGCCAGCGTTTTGCCCTGCGTGGGCCGGACCGCGCCCAGCGAAAGCGGGATCCAGTCGATCTGCGCTTTCATAATCCCTGTCATGGCGCCGTGCCGTTCGGGGGAACACCACACCATGCCCTCGCTCCAGCTGACCAGATCACGCAATTCCTGTACTTTGGGATGATCGGCCTCGGCGTCATCGGGCAGGGGCAAGCCGCTGGGATTAAAGGTTTTTGTCTCAGCGCCAAACCGCGTCAAAACGCGGGCGGCCTCTTCGGTCATAAGGCGGCTGAAGGACCGGTCCCGCAAGGAGCCATAAAGCAACAGGATGCGTGGCGCATGGGCGGAGGCATCATTGGCAAACAACCGGTCGGAGTCGATGTCGCGAAAGTGGTCGTTTTCGATGTTTGGTGTATCGGTCATGGTGTTGTCTTTCGATGGGTTTTGAGAGCAGTGATCAGGCTGTCCATGGCGCGGTCCAGATGCGTCCGCGGGCAGGCAATATTGAGCCGGCCAAAGCCAGCGCCAGAGGGGCCAAAGGCAAGGCCGCGGGTGATGGCCCAGCCGGCCTTGCTGCGCAGAAATTCGGTGAGATGCGCGGGATCGAACCCCAGTCCGTTGAAATCGAGCCAAAGCAGGAACGTGCCCTCTGGTTCGATCAGAGTGACCTCAGGACTATCTGCAAGGCGGTCCCGAACCAACGCCAGATTGCCCTCGATATAGGCATTCACCGCATCCAGCCACGGACCACCCTCAAGATACGCTGCCTGCATTGCGGCGCTGGCGAAGGCGTTGTTTTTATTGACCGTTAGGCGGCTGTTCTCGGCCTTGAACGCAGCGCGGCGGGCCGCGTCCGGCACCACGGTGAACGCAGAGCAGCAAGCAGCGATGTTAAAACTTTTTGCCGGGGACAGGCAGGTGAGGCTGTTCAATGCGTCTGCCTCGGAGACCGAGGCAAAGGGCGTGTAGCGATGACCGGAGAATGTGATATCGCCGTGGATTTCATCGCTGACCACCACAACGCCATGTTTGCGGCAGATCGCACCCAACCGCGCCAGCTCGGCCTTTGTCCAGACCCGCCCGACAGGGTTGTGCGGATTGCACAGGAACATCATTTTTACGTCGGGTTTTGCCGCTCTAGCCTCAAAGTTTGCAAAATCCATTTCGTAACGGCCATTGGACAGCACCAGCGGATTGACCACCAGCCGGCGGTCGTTCTCTGCGATGATGTCTTCAAAATCAAAGAAGACCGGCGGCTGGATGATGATCCCGTCCCCCGGATCGGTGAAAAGGTTCGCCGCCATCGCAAGCGCGTTCAGAACGTTGGGCGCACGCAGAATGTGATCTGTTTCTACCGCCCAATCATGCCGGTTCCGCAGCCATCCCAACAGCGCAGGTAGCAATTCGCTCGGTACCGTTTCATAGCCAAACACTCCGTGGGCCGCGCGCGCTGCGATGGCCTCCAGCACCGGTCTCGGGGCGCGAAAGTCCATGTCCGCCACGCCAGCCGCAAACAGATCCATCCCATCGGCGCCAAGGACCATTGGATGAACCTTGAGCGCAGGCACTGCACGCCGATTGATCACCTCATCAAAGTCGAACGGTTCTTCAACCATCGTCGCTTGTGTCCAACAGCCAGCCGAAAAACAGGGTCGCCAGGACCGCCGCGACCAGCTGCACCGCGATGAACGCCGCCACATCCACAGGGGCAATCCCGGCAAATGTATCGGAAAACCCGCGTGCAATGGTCACCGCTGGATTGGCAAAGGAGGTGGAGGAGGTAAACCAATAGGCCGCCGTGATATATAGACCCACGGCCATCGGAACCGCCGTAGGCCGGGCTTTGATACAGGCAAGAATGGTGCCGACCAAGCCAAAGGTGGCCACAAATTCGCCCGCCCATTGGCCAATGCCACTGCGCACTGTGGCGGAGGGATCAATCAGTGGATGTTCAAACATCACATGTGCAGCAAGCACCCCAATGATGCCGCCAAAGACCTGCGCCAGCACATAAAGCGCGGCCTCCCGCTTGGCGATTTCCCGGCGCATCGCGAAGCTGAGCGTCACTGCGGGGTTGAAATGCGCACCAGAGATTGGGCCGAAAATGGTAATCAACACCACCAGTATGGCCCCGGTAGGGATGGTATTTCCCAATAGCGCAATGGCGATGTTCCCGTCTGCCAGCCGCTCCGCCATGATGCCCGATCCAATGACCGTCGCCAAAAGCGAAAACGTGCCCAACCATTCTGCCATTAGCCGGCGTTCGAGTGTCATAATGTGTCTCCAGTGAGTGCCGCGAACCGCGACGTGTCTATATTCCCGCCGGTGATGACGGTTGCAATTGTGCGACCCTTGATGTCGATTTGTCCGTTCAGGATTGCAGCAAGGCCAACAACCGCGCCAGGTTCGGTGACGATCTTGAAATGATCAAAAGCAAAGCGCATTGCGGCGCGTACTTCGGCATCCGTTGCGGTCACGCCCCCCGCCAGCAGGTCAAGGTTGATCGGGAAAGTTACGTCATTGGGAATGGGCGTCATGATCGCGTCGCAGATCGTGCGCTGGCCCGCCGGGTTTCCGATACGCTGGCCCGCTTGCAGTGACCGGCGCGTGTCATCAAAAAGTTCAGGTTCTGCAGAAAAAACTTCGGTGGCGGGCGATGCCTCAGCCAGCACTGCCGCAGTGGCCGCCGTCAGGCCGCCGCCGCCGCAGGGCACCAAAACTTGGTCCAGCGGTCCTGCGTCTTGAACCAATTCAAGCGCCGCAGTTCCCGCGCCAGCCAATACCTGCGGATGGGCACTTGGCGGAACCTCGATGCGGCCTGTTTGTGAGGCTATGCGTTCTACCACCTCAGCGCTGTTTTCGCTGTCCCGCTCAAACGTCACAATCTCGGCTCCCAAGGCGCGGGTGGCGGCCATTTTTGCGGCAGGCACGTCGGCGGGCATTACAAGGATCGCGGACGAGCCCAGCATTTGCGCTGCTCGCGCAAGTCCAAGCGCATGGTTGCCTGACGAATAACTGACGGTGCCGCGTGCCCGTTCCTTGGCAGTGAGATTGGAGATCCGGTAAAAGGCCCCCCGGATTTTAAAGGCACCGGTGCGCTGAAAATTCTCGGCCTTTAATAGCAGCCGACCACCGAGCATGGCGTTAACGTCAGCGTTCTCAAGGATCGGCGTACGCACAACAACATCGGCTAGAGCGTTCTGTGCGGTGCGCACCGTGTCCAAAGTAACGGGGTGTTGGGTCACTCTTGATCCCCGCGAGGTGCAGCGTCCGATGCGATTTGAAACACGGCATCGCCGCGTACAACCTGTGCCATTGTGCGCATGCAAAGGACCATACCGCCATAGGGGGACGTGATTTGGTCTGGCTCGGCCAGAGGTGTATCTGGATGATGAATTAGGCCGACCAACTCGCCGGGCGCAACATCATCGCCGATGGTCTTTAATGGCTCAAATTGACCTGCTGCATAGGTGTAGACCGACCCCTGCACATTCAGCTCGCGGGTGCCTGCTGCGGCATCGGGCTGATAATCAGGCATCATGCCAAGCGCATGCAAAATGCGGCGCAATCCCCGTTCGGTTTGGCGCAAGATGTCGGGCGTTACCGCGCCACCGCCGCCCAATTCGGCCATGATGTTGATCACACCTTTGCGGTTGGCCGCACCCATGGCGGTACGGGCAGTGCTGCCTCGGCCGCCGCCGCTGGTAAAGACCCACGCATAGGGAAGATCGAAAGCATTTTGCATACAGATCAATGCCTTGGTTTCTTCGGGGGTATTTCCTTGACCGCGAAACACGGTCGGTGGGTAGAACAGGGAACTGCCTCCTGAATGCAGATCGACGGCGTAATCTGCCATCGGCAATATGACCTCTTCGACGTAATGCGCGATCATTTCGGTAGGGCTGCCACTGGCATTGCCGGGGAAGGAACGGTTGAGGTTTCCTTGATCAATCGGAGAGGTCCGCAAACCAGCCTCGGCCGCAGGGGCGTTAACCATCGGCAGCAAGATCAACCGTCCCTTGATTTCGTCGGCCTCAAGGTCGCGGGCCAGATTGGACACAGCGATCTGGCCTTCGTATTCATCGCCATGATTGCCCGCCATGATCACCAGCGTTGGCCCGTCACCATTGTTTATGGACACGATAGGAACAGGGAGCCAGCCATACGCCGACCGATGCACGGAATAGGGAACGCGTAGAAAGCCGAAGTGCTTTCCGGGTGCATCAAAGTCCACTTCGGAGGTGATCGAAGTTCCTGCCATCTACATACCTTTGCCTAGTCAATTCGGCAAACGCCGAAGTGACTCTGGGCTAGGTCAGCCATTCCGCCTTGTCAAGCTTCGATATTTCGGGCATTACCGAATTATGGAGCAAGACACCGCCATCGAAGCCTTTGCCGCCCTCGCGCAGCCGACGCGGCTTGAGGCGTTCCGCCTTTTGGTCAGGGTTGGGCCGAAGGGCTTGCCCGCGCTGGAAATCTCGCGGCAATTGGGGACAAAGCCATCAACGCTGTCGGGGCATCTGTCGATTCTCAAGCGGGCAGGGGTCTTGGCCGCGACCCGGCATCAGCGCGAGATCCATTATTCGGCCAATCTGGCCAGTGTGAATGCGCTTGTGCAGTTCCTGATTGCCGATTGTTGCGGCGGGCAGATCAAAAACTGCTCTGAAATTGTGGCCTTGCTAGAGCGCCAAGGCACGGGCTGTTAGGCGGGCCACCGCCCGCCCTCCATCTTGCACATCAATTCAGCCTCAGGCCGGTGTCCGGCGCGAAATATGACACTTTGCCAAGGTCAAAGGCCAGGCGCTGGGCATTGCCGGGGGCGGCGTTGGTTTCCGAATGCAACCGTGCGGTCACATGTTTGCCGCCAAGCTGCATCACGGCATAGGTGTCTGCGCCCGCCGGTTCCACAATATCAATCAGGCACTCGGCCTCCTGCATATGCGCGCCCGACCGCATCGCTGCATCGCCAATGTCTTCGGGGCGCACGCCAAGGATGACATCCTCGGGCAGATCGCGGTTCTTGGTGTCGGTCAACACGATCGGATCGCCGCGATCCTGCGCGATCTGGATGTCCGTGCCGCTGCCATTGGCGCGGGCCTTGGCCGGGATCAGGTTCATCGCTGGGCTGCCCATAAAATCCGCGACAAAAAGGTTGGCGGGGCGATTGTAGATCTCTGCCGGGGTGCCGATCTGCTGGATCACGCCGCCTTTCATCACCACGATTTTGGTGGCCAGCGTCATCGCTTCGATCTGGTCGTGGGTCACATAAACCATGGAGGCCCCAAGCCGTTGGTGCAGTTGCTTGATCTCTGTGCGCATCTCGACGCGCAGTTTGGCGTCGAGGTTCGAAAGCGGCTCATCAAACAAGAACAGCTTGGGATCACGGACCAAGGCGCGGCCCATGGCGACCCGCTGTCGTTGGCCACCCGAAAGCTGGCCGGGCTTGCGTTTGAGGAGGTTCTCGATCTGCAATTGCTGCGCCACATGGGCCAGCTTTTTGTCCTGCGTCGCTTGATCCACGCCGCGCACTTTCATGCCAAAGGTGATGTTCTTGGCAACCGTCATCGTGGGGTAGAGCGCGTAAGACTGAAACACCATCGCAATGTCACGGTCTTTGGGGCTGACGGCAGTCATGTCCTGCCCGCCAATGTGCAGCGATCCGCCGGTGATCGGCTCAAGCCCTGCGATGCAATTGAGCAAGGTGGATTTGCCACAGCCGGACGGGCCGACCAGAACAAGGAAATCGCCCTGCTCAATCTCCACATTGATGTCTTTGAGGATCTCGACAGACCCGTAGTTCTTGAACAGATGTTCGATTTTCAGGATGTTTGCCATTGGGATTATCCTTTCACGGATCCGGCGGTCAGGCCGCGGACGAAATATTTGCCGGCAACGACATAGACAAGCAGGGTCGGCAGCGCAGCGATGATCGCGGCGGCCATATCAACGTTGTATTCTTTGACGCCGGTGGTGGAGTTGACGATGTTGTTCAGCGCGACCGTCACAGGCTGGGTTCCGGCCTGACTGAAGGACACACCAAACAGGAAATCATTCCAGATCTGGGTGAACTGCCAGATCACGGTGACAACGATGATCGGCAGCGAGAGCGGCAGGAAGATCGACCAGAAGATGCGAAAGAAACCCGCGCCGTCCACTTTCGCGGCTTTGGTCAGATCCGCCGGGATCGAGACGTAATAGTTTCGGAAAAACAAGGTGGTAAAGCCCAGGCCATAAATCACATGCACAAAGATCAAGCCCGGAATGGTACCGGCAATGCCCATCATCCCAAGCACCCGCGCCATCGGCAGCAGAACCACCTGAAACGGGATGAAGCAGCCAAACAGCATCAGCGAAAAGATGATATTGGCCCCGCGAAACCGCCATTGCGCCACGACATAGCCGTTCATCGCACCCAACAGGGTTGAAATGGCCACGCCGGGAATGGCGATCAGGACGGAGTTCCAGAAATAGGGCCGCACCCCTTCGCATTGGATACCGGTGCAGGCACCAGACCACGCGGTGCGCCAGGCGTCGAACGTGACCTCGCGGGGCAGGGAAATCAGATCCCCTGTGCGAATTTCATCAAGGCTTTTCAGTGAGGTGGTGATCATCACAAAAAGCGGCAGCAGGTAAAACAGCGCAAACAGGCACAGCAGCGTATAAAGCGACCAGCGCAGGGCAATTTTGCCGGTTTGGCTTTGCCCCGCAGGGGAGGCAGCGGAGACAGACAGATCAGCCATCTTTGGACCTCAATTCGGAATAAAGGTAGGGCACCACAATCGCAAACACGACCAGCATCATGATCATCGCAGAACTGGCCGCCTGACCGATATCGCCGCGCGAAAACGCCATGGCGTACATGTAGGTTGCGGGCAGATCGGTGGCATAGCCGGGGCCGCCGCCAGTGAGCGCGATAACCAGATCAAAGCTTTTGATTGCAAGGTGCGACAGCACGATAAACGCTGAGAGGAAAATCGGCGCCATCGATGGAATGATGATCGCGGTATAGACACGCCACGTGGGGATGCCATCGACCTGCGCGGCCTTAATGATCTCTTCGTCCACGGACCGCAGACCCGCGAGGAACAGCGCCATCACAAAGCCCGAGCTTTGCCAGATCGCGGCCAGCACAATCGTGTAAATCGCCATATCTGGATCAACCAACCAGTCAAAGGTAAAGTCCTCAAACCCCCAACCCCGCACCATGGCCTGAAGACCCAGACCGGGATTCAAAATCCATTTCCATGCGGTGCCGGTGACAATCATCGAAAGCGCCATTGGATATAGGTAAATCGTACGGATCGCGCCTTCGGTACGGATGTTCTGATCCAGCAAGATCGCAAGCACCAAACCAAGGATCATTGCGATCACGATGAACAGGGTGCCAAATATAAACAGATTGCCAAAGGCCGTGTCCCAGCGCGGCGATGCAAACAGCCGGTCATACTGGATAAACCCTTCGATCTCGTATTTGGGCAACAGCCGCGAGCGCGTCATCGAAACCCATGCTGTCCAGGCGATAAAGCCGTAGACGAACACAAGGATGGCAATGAAAGAGGGCGCCAGCACCAGTTTGGGTGTGTTTTCTTCAAGCCATTTTGTCATGAACTTTATCCCCCCGGAAAATCTGCCGCCCCGGCCAATTGGCGGGGCGGCAGCGTGGCTTACATGCTGTTTGCGACAGCGTCTGCCAACATCTGAACCGCATCCGCAGAGGACATGTCAGAGTTGAAATGCGCCGTCACAACATCGGTAATGGCACCGGCCTGTGCGCCGCGCAGGGCCATGCCGTGCGCATAGCTGGGCAACAGTGATCCGTTGTCAGAGCTGGCCGCCATATCTGCCGCAGACAGAACCGCGCAGCTGTCAAATTCGTCGAGCGGTACGTCGGTGCGTGCAGGGATCGAGCCCTTGTTCAGGTTGAACACCTTTTGGAAGTTTTTGCCGACAACCAACTCAGCCAGCAGGGCCTGACCGGCCTGCTTGTCTGCACCGCCCACTTCGAACATGGCAAAGCTGTCAACGTTGTAGAGGAACCCATCGCCGGGGGTCGAGGCGCAGAGGAAGTCCTCGCCGGGCGCTTTACCCGCTGCCATAAATTCGCCCTTGGCCCAGTCGCCCATGATCTGAAACGCCGCCTCGCCGTTCATCACCATGGCGGTGGCCAGGTTCCAGTCGCGGCCCGAGAAGTTCGGATCAACATAACCGCGCATTTTGCGCATCTGGTCAAAGGTGGCGACCATCGCGTCAGAGGTCAGCGTGTCTTTGTCCAGTTCCACAAAAGCCTTGTGGAAACCTTCGGCGCCCAGAATGCCAAGCGCGACCGCTTCAAAAACCGTGGCGTCCTGCCAGGCCTGACCACCATGTGCCAATGGAATGATACCTGCCGCTTGCAACTTGTCTGCGGCGGCGTTGAACGCCTCCCAGCTGGTTGGCATTTCGATGCCGTTGGCCTCAAGCACGTTGGCGTTGGCCCAGATCCAATCCACGCGGTGAACATTCACCGGCGCCGCACACCAGCTGCCCTCGCATTTCATGTGGCCCGCAATAGAGGCTGGCAGAACGGCCTCCCAATTGTTGGCCTCGGCGACGGCTGAGATATCGGCCAGCACGCCTTCTTCGTACCATTCCTGAATGGCGGGGCCCTTCAATTGAACAGCGGTGGGCGCATTGCCCGACAGAACCCGCGCCCGAAGCGCGGTCATTGCGGCATCACCGCCGCCGCCTGCCACTGGCATGTCCGTCCAGGTGCCACCATTTGCGGCAAACTCTTCTTGCAACACGGCGACGGATTTGGCCTCGCCGCCGGATGTCCAGTAATGCAGCACTTCGGCTTGCGGTTCGGCAAAGGCCGCGCCGGATGTGCCCAGTGCGACACCGCAGGCAATGCTCAAAGCATAGGATTTCATGTGTGTTTCCTCCCAGAATTATCCGCAAAAGCGGTCATGATGGCGCAAGTCTGTGGGATGGGCCGCCCGCCATGCAATCCACTTATAGCGGCGCCGGGCCCGGAAATGGCAATTAAACAGCAGCGCCGTTACCGGTTGTTACATAGCCCTCGATTTTGTTGCATTGTGTTACATGAATTGCATCACCGGCGGCCAGAACGGCCCGCCCCAAAGGAGAGACCCAGGTGACAATCCCCCGGATTCTTGTGGTTGATGACGACCAGGACGTGCGCCAGATGGTGACGCAATTCCTGCGCCAGAACGGTGCGATGGCCCTGCCTGCGGGGACAGAGGCGGACGTGCGCAAACATCTGGATGGCGGGCGGGTGGATCTGATCTTGCTCGACGTGATGCTGGGCGATGAAAACGGACTTGAGATCTGTGCGCGGCTGCGCAGTGAACAGGATGTGCCGATCATCATGGTCTCGGCCCTGTCTGCCGATCATCAGCGCATGGAAGGCTATGAGGTTGGCGCGGATGATTACATTGCCAAACCCTTCAACCCCGATCTGTTGCTGGCGCGGGTCAAGGCGGTCCTGTCGCGGGCGCGGCGGTCTTCGTCGCTGGTTCATCGGCGCAACACCAAGACATTTGAATTTCACGGCTGGGTCTACAACGCCAAACGCGGTGAGGTCCTGTCGCCCGCGGGCATTCAGGTCACCCTGTCCCGGCGCGAGTTGGCTTTGTTGCAAACGCTGGTGGCCAATCCACATATCCCCCTCACCCGAGAGGAAATCGCCGCCGCGCTGGATGTGACGGGCGATACCGGACAAACAGCGGATGCAACGGGCCGTGCCATTGATGTGCTGGTCGGGCGGCTGCGTTCCAAGATTGAGAAAAACCCCAAAGATCCGCAAATCCTGCGCACCGAACGCGGGGTCGGCTATGTCTTTTCCGCAGACGTCACGGTGCAGGACCAGTGAAAGCCCTGCACAGCCTCCGCGCGATCGTCAGCGCCTTGGTGCTGGCGGCCTTTGTGGCGGCGGCGGTCGCGGTTGGCCTGTGGATGCAATCGACCCAAAACTGGAAATCCCATCTGGCGCAGGCGCAACTGGCGGGCACAACCCTTTATTATGCGATGCAAAACGGCACCGCGCCGCCCGAAGGTGTCCGCGTCACGCCCTTGTCAGCGGTGGATCAAACCCACGCAGAGGCCGGAGCCTTTCACCAGATCAGTGGTGCACCCAATGGAGCGCGGATCACCAATGTGCCGATCCTTGCAGATGCCCTGAACCGCACAACCAGCAAGCCACTGACTTTGGCGATCCTGTCGCCCGATCTGACCTACCGTTTGGCCGGACTGCCGCACCGCGACGGGCAAACTGCGGCGGAAACCACTGGGGCGGTGCTGCGGCTTTTGGCTTCTTATTGCAGCGATCCTGTGGTGGTGGCCCAGATGGGCCAAGCGCCATGGGTGCGGATTGACGGTGCGCTGGTCTGGGGTTGCGACGCGGCGCCCGTTGACCTGCGCCTGCCTGCGGTTCTCTTTGCCATCGTCGCTTTTGGCATTTTGATCACCATCGCGCTCAATCAATCCAGCGATTTTGCCCGTTTTGCTGCACAGTTGCGCGACCGCCGCCGGGTGGGCGGGCCAGCCAGCTATGATCTGCCCGGCCCGCAAGAGCTTCAGGATATCGTCGCGGCGGTGAACAGCTATCTTGAGGCGGAACGGGCGCATCTGGCCAATCGTGCGGCAGTCTTGTCGGGGGTCAGTCACGATCTAGGCACCCCTGCCACCCGCCTGCGCCTGCGCACCGCGCTGATCGGCGATGCAGACCTGCGCGGTAAGTTGGACGCGGATATCGACAGCATGACAGGCATGATCGAAAGCGTTCTGACCTACACCCGCGCCGAGATGAACGTGGAAGAGCCGCGCAAGCTATCGCTCAATGCGCTGATTGATGCGGTTGTGACGGATTATCAGGACATGGGCCGCGCGGTCAGTTTCCGCGCGGCGCAAGACGTGGTGATGCAGGGGGGCGGATCGGTGTTCATGTCCCGGCAGGGCCAAAGTGTGATGGCGGGGGACCGGCAGATCACCGTCACCGGCCGGCCTATTGCCCTGCAACGCGCGATGGCCAATCTGATCGACAATGCGCTGAAATACGGACGGCGTGCGACCGTTTCGCTTGAGGCAGACGCAGGCAGCGCCACGATCATCGTTGAGGACGAAGGATCAGACAGTTCCGCCAAGGACATCGAGGCCTTGCTGGCCCCGTTTCAACGGGGTGAGAATACCGCGACGATTGATGGCTACGGCCTTGGCCTGACCATCGTGGCCACTATCGCCCATTTGCACGGAGGCACATTGTCGTTTGAGGACACCGCCGTCGGGGTCTCCGCGCGACTGCTGATCAAACGCGGGTAGGGGGCTTACAACACCACATCGTCAAGCGCTTTGGAATGATCCGTGATCTGTTCATACCCGTCTTCGGTGATGATGAAACTGTCGCCGACCTGCGCCCGGAAATGATCGGTGTTCACTGACCCGTCCACGGCCAGAACCATCCCCGGTTGCAAGACAGTGGTGTCACCCGTCACCAGTTGCGGATGTTCCAGATAGCTGAACCCCGTCGCCCGCCCGCAGCGGAAGGGATACTCATATCCCGCTGTCTGGATCACCTCGGCATAGGCGGCATGCACGCTTTGTGCTGTTACGCCGGGGCGCAATACCTTCAAGGCAGCCTGCTGGCTGGCCACGGCAACATCGTAGATCGGAAGCTGTCGTTCATCTGCAACTTCGCCAATCCAGAAGGTCCGGTCAAAGCCCAGCTTGAAGCGGTGAAAATTGGTCATCCCGCAAAAACACAGAAACACCGGCTCCCCCCGCCGCATCACACGGGTCGAGGCGCGGTGGTGGGTTTTGGTGATCTGATCCCCCGACGCCATGATCTGTAGAAAATGGGTGTTGGGTGACATGTCGGCATCGTCATAATGCGCCGCCAGCAGTTCCGCTGCTGCCCTTGTGCCCGCCTGCGATGTGGCAATGGCCACCTCGTATTCCGGTACACCATCGCCAATGGCATCGCGCCCCGCGCGCATCATCGCATTGGCCACTTGGCCTGCGTGGCGGGCCAGCTGCAATTCCGCTGGGGATTTGATCATGCGCATTTCTGACAGGATCGGAGTGGCATCCACAACCTCTTGCGGACCTGTGATGTCATCCACAAACTTGCGCACAGAGGGCGGCATATGCGCGGTTTCAACCGCAATCTTGCGCCCCTCCTTCAAAACGGCCGGAAGCTCTGCCCGCCATTCGTCTCCGGCGCCATCGTTCCAAGGGGCGATCCGATCGACCTGCGCGGCACTTTGCGCCGCCACATAATCAATAATCGGAGTGATCAGAACACTTGGCCCATCGCGTGGGATGATCAAAATGGTCGGCCTACCAAATTCCATATGCAGATAGTCGTAATAACCGGTGAGGTAATACACGCTGTCATCATCAGTGATCAGCGCCACATCCACGCCCGCCTCGGCCATCTTTGTGCGAAAGGTCTCAAGGTTGCGTTGGAACATCTGCTTTCCTTTCAGGTTTGGGTGGGCAGGCGATCTTGTACAAGTTGCGTCCAAAAGGCCGCGCCAATGTGCGACAAATCGTCGTTGAAATCGTAATCCGAGGCATGCAGCGGGCGGCCATTTGCGCCTTCAGTTCCATTGCCCAACAACAAAAAGCACCCCGGAATGGCGGCGCTGAAATGGGCAAAATCTTCGGAAAAGCTCATTGGTTCACGGTCGCCAATCACTTCCAGACCGCGGGTTTGCCCGGCACTCAAAACGGCCTCCACTGGTTCGGGCGCATTGACCGTTTCGATAAATTCGGTGTTGAACGATACCGCGACCTCAACCCCATGCGCCGCGCCGATGCCATTGGCGATCTGATCCATCAGGGATGCAACGGCTTTTCTGTCTTCGCCGGACCGCGCCCGCACGTCCCCCTTTAGAACCGCAGGTCCGGGCAGCACGTTGCGTTGGCCATCGGTCAGAAACTCGGTCACCGAAACCACGACACCGGCGCCGGGTGCCAATTTGCGCGAGACGATGGTTTGCAGCGCCAGCACGATCTCTGATCCGATGGTGATACTGTCACGGCCCGCTTGCGGCATCGACGCATGACCGCCCTGACCGTTGATAGTGATTTCAAACAGGCTTTCGCTGGAACAGATCAACCCCGGACGGGTGGACAATTGCCCAAGCGGCGCACCGGGCAGATTGTGGATGGCGTAGACTTCCTGCACCGGAAACCGTTCTAGCACGCCTTCGTTGATCATGGCCTTGGCGCCGAGCCCGTGTTCCTCATTGGGCTGAAAGATAAACACCACTGTTCCGTCAAAATGACCGGTCACGGCCAGTTCCGCCGCCGCACCCAAAAGCATCGTCATATGGCCGTCATGGCCGCAGGCATGCATCGTTCCGGGTGATTGCGAGGGGTAGTCATGCATGCTGGTCTCAAGAATGGGCAGGGCATCCATATCGGCCCGCAGGGCGATGGCGCGATTGCCGGTGCCGCGTTTCAGGATGCCAATAATGCCCGCGCCGCGATGCACCTCGATTCCGAGATCCGTCAAAATCTCGGCCACTTTGTCCTTGGTTTGGTCTTCTTCGAACCCCAGTTCGGGATTGCGGTGAAAGTGGTGCCGCAATTGGCGCAGTTCTGCTGGCGTCATGGCATGCCTTTCCTGCAGTGTCCGGCGCAAGCCTAACCGCAGGATAGGCAGCTGGGGAAGCGTAAACTAGGGGGCTGGGGTGCCTGCAATCTCGTGCAACACTGCCCGACGAACAAGGCTTTCGGGGGACCATACATCTTTGATAACGAAATATTCCTCAAAGGCAGGTGCATCCTGCGGCAACACCACCCAAGGCTGTTTTGTCGAGGTGAAAATATGGACATCGGGCGGAAAGGCGTCGGGGTTATCAAGCGTGCCAACCCGAATGAACCGAACCAATTGCCCCAAGCCGCCGCGCATTGCCAGATACTTGGTCCAAAGCGTGACCTGACACTGAGGACACTTTGAAAACAACTGTCCGATGCCGCTTTGCGAGGGTACCAAAATTTCGGCGACATCACCCTTGGTGACGGTCACGCGGTCCGCTTCGATCAATGCATTCACCGCAAAGGCGCCACCACTTTCGCGCTGGCACCAGCGGCAGTGGCAACCATGCACGATCATGGGGGTGCTGCTGATTTCATAACGGACATGCCCGCAGGCGCATCCCCCTTCAAAGGGGCCATTCGGTTCGGTCATAATGTAATCCTCAAAAACTGTTGTTTCTCACGCGGGTATCACGGCATGAGACAATGAGGTGAGCCTAGGCCAAGTGGCCAGCTGTGCCTAGCGCCCGACCACGTGAACAGAATCCACCTCACCCAGCGATTGCAGCAGGCTGCTGGTGTTGGCGACGCCGAATTTCTTGAGCAGCTTGGCGCGGTAGATCTCCACCGTTCTGTAGGAAATATCGAGTTTCAGCGCGATCTCTTTGCTGGTCAGCCCCAGCGCCAGAAAAGACACGATCTCGCGTTCGCGGCGGGTCAGTGGTTTGTAGGGGCGCACCTCGGACAGATCCGCAAAACTCCACACCGCGCGGCCCAAGGGCGCGTCCGGGGTAAAGGAATGTCCGCGCACCCGGCACCAGAACAGACTGCCATCCTTGCGGGCCATGATCCGTTCGTCCCAATAGTGATTGGTGGTCTGCAACTCTTTGACACCGCGATCACGGATGTTGGCAAACTCTTCATCCGAGGGGTAAAGCACGGCAAAAACCTGATCGCGCAAGTCTTTGATTTCATAACCAAACATCTGCGCAAACGCATGGTTGCAATCGCGGATCACGCGGTTCTCCGTGACCACAAGACCCACAGGCGCATAGAGGTAGGCAAGCTCTGCAAACTGCCCGTCACGAAAGCTGTCGTCTATACGTGTTTCCACAATATTGCGCCCAATCCCGTGACCTGAAACATTTCTACTTACAGAAAGTAAGGGACCGATCACATGGGCGCAATGCCCGCGTGGGATGGGTCACTGTAGGGAGAGAGAAAATGAAATTATTCACACGGCGGCTTGGGGCCGCCTTGTTTGGTCTGGCTATCGCGACCACGGCGCAAGCCGAAGATCCGGTCAAGATCGCGCTGGTGCATGGCATTTCGGGCCACTCGTTTGAGGTGTTCTCAAAGCAGGCTCAAACCGGGTTTGAGCTGGGCATCGAATATGCCACTGGCGGCACAAATATGGTCAAAGGCCATCCGATAGAGATCATTCACAAGGACACGCAGTTCAAACCGGACGTGGCCCGCGCCGTGCTGGCCGAAGCTTATGGTGATGATGAGGTCTTGCTGGCGGTTGGCGCGACATCCTCTGGTGTAACCAAGGGATTGCTGCCGATTGCGGAGGAATATGAGCGCATCTTGATCATTGAACCCGCTGTTGCCGACAGCCTGACCGGGCCAGACAGCAACCGCTATGTGTTCAAAACCTCGCGGAACTCATCGATGGACATGCAGGCGCAGGCTTTGGCGTTGGCACCCGATGAAAACCTCTTTGTGGCGACCTTGGCCGAAGACTATGCCTTTGGCCGCGACGGGATTGCCGCATTCAAGACGGCGCTGGACGGATCGGGCGCGACCATCGTGACCGAAGAATACACCCCGCAAGGCACCACAGATTTCACTGCCGCAACGGAACGCATGTTCAACGCGCTGAAAGACAAGGAAGGCCGCAAGGTTATCTTGATCTATGTGGCGGGCGGCGGCGATCCGATGGGCAAAATCCTGGCCATGCAGCCAGAACGCCATGGCATCGAGATTTCCACAGGCGGCCACATCTTGCCGGTCTTGCCGACCTACAAACGGGCACCGGGCATGGAAGGCGCGATCTACTATTACTATGAGATGCCCAAGAACCCGGTGAATGAATGGTTGGTGACCACCCATCAGGAACGTTTCGACGGCCCGCCTGATTTCTTCACCGCAGGTGGCATGGCGGCGGCACTGGCCGTGGTCAAAGCGCTGGAAACAGCCGAAGAATGGGAAACCGAGGCCCTGATCACCGCGATGGAGGGGATGAGCTGGGAAACACCCAAAGGCACCATGACCTTCCGTCCCGAAGACCATCAGGCGCTGCAATCCATGTACCACTTCAAGATCCGGGTGGATGATGACGTGGCGTGGGCGATCCCTGATCTGGTGCGCGAGATTACCGCCGAAGAGATGAACATCCCCATCGGGCGCAACAATTAAACCCAATGCATCCGGCCCCTTTGCCGGGGCCGGACAGCCACCGGATAGAATTCATGACAGTGCAACCTTCCTTGGAAACGCGTGATCTGAAGATCCGCTTTGGCGGCCATGTGGCCGTGAACGCGGTCTCTTGCGCCTTTCACCCCGGCGAATTGACCGTGATTGTTGGCCCAAACGGCGCGGGCAAGACGACCTATTTCAATCTGATCTCGGGACAGCTGGCCGCGTCGCAGGGGCAGGTCATCAAATCCGGCACCGACCTGACGCGTATGTCGCCCTCTGCACGGGCGCAGCGCGGCATTGGCCGCGCGTTTCAGCTGACCAATCTGTTTCCGCAATTGTCGGTGCTTGAGAACATCCGTCTTGCCGTGCAGGCGCGCTCCGGCGACGGCTGGCGGATTTTGCGGCAGGTGGCGGGCCTCACAGATCTGGCAGAACAAGCCGAGCATTACCTTGAAGCCGCCAAGTTGAGCGGGGTCGCGCATCTGCCAGCCGCGGCCTTGCCCCACGGCGATCAGCGCAAGCTGGAGGTGGCGCTCTTGATGGCGATGGAGCCGGATATCTATATGTTTGATGAACCCACCGCGGGCATGTCTCTTGATCATGCGCCGGATGTGCTGGACCTGATTGCAGGCATCAAGAAAGACACCAGCAAAACCGTGCTTTTGGTGGAACACAAGATGGATGTTGTGCGCAGCCTCGCCGACCGGATTATTGTTCTGCACAACGGGGAACTGCTTGCGGATGGTGCGCCAGATACGGTGATGTCCAGCGACATTGTGCGCGATGTCTACCTTGGCAAATCGGCGGTGCCCGCATGAGCCTTTTGTCCCTCAATTCAATGAAAACCAACATCGGCCAATATGCCGTGTTGCATGACGTGACCCTTGAGGTGCCGGAGGGAGGCGTGTTTGTCCTGCTGGGCCGCAATGGCGCGGGCAAGACGACCACGCTGCGTTCAATCATGGGCCTGTGGCAGCCTTCACCGGGGTCGGTGCTGTTCAACGGCCAGGATATCACCGCGATGCACACCGCGGATATCGCCCGGCTGGATATCGCGTTTGTGCCTGAAAACATGGGCGTTTTTGGCGGGCTGACGGTTGAAGAGAACCTAATCCTTGCCACCGCCAAAGGCCGCTTTGATCCCGCACGCCTGAAACGCATTTATGAGCTGTTCCCGGCACTTGAGACCTTTTGGACCAAGCAGGCATGGGCGCTGTCAGGCGGGCAGAAACAAATGCTGGCCGTGGCCCGCGCAATAATCGAGCCGCGTGCATTGATCCTGATTGACGAGCCGACCAAGGGGCTGGCGCCCGCGATTGTGGATGCGATGGCCGATGCCTTTCGCGAGATCGCGCAGACCACGACAATCCTGCTGGTCGAACAGAACTTTGAATTTGCCAAATCGCTGGGCCGCGACATGGCGGTGATTGACGATGGCCGGATTGCCCACAGCGGCACGATGGCCGATTTCGCCGCAGATACGGCGCTGCAAGACCGGCTGTTGAGCCTGTCAGCCTGAGGAAGAATGATGCAACAGATAAACGATTTTGCAGGCCGATTAGGCGGGGTTTACCTGCTGCCTGTGGTGGTGGCGGCGCTGGCCTTTGTGATGATCGGTGCGCCGTCGTCTTGGGTGACGCTTACCGTGGCCGGACTGGCGATGGGCATGATGATTTTCCTGATGGCCTCGGGCTTGTCACTGGTGTTTGGCCTGATGGATGTGCTGAACTTCGGTCATTCGGCCTTTGTCAGCTTTGGCGCATTTATCGCGGCCAGTGTGCTGGCATGGCTCTCTGGCTGGTTGGAGGCGGACGCGGTCTCGCTCAATATTGCCGCATTGTTTCTGGCCTTTGGTGCAGCGATCCTTTTTGGGCTGGTGGCCGGATGGTTCTTTGAAACCGTGATCGTCAAACCGGTCTACAAGGATCACCTGCGCCAGATCCTGATCACCATGGGGGCGCTCATCGTGGCCGAGCAGATGATCTTGGCGATCTGGGGCGGCACACCCGTGTCCGTGCCGCGCCCCGAATTTCTGGAAGGCTCACTGCTGATCGGGGACATCACGATCGAGATTTACCGGATCTTTGCCTTTCTGCTGGGGCTGGGGGTCTATGCCGCGCTGTATCTGACGCTGAACCGCACACGCATCGGCTTGCTGATCCGCGCCGGCGTGGAAAACCGTGAAATGGTTGAGGCACTGGGTTTTCGCGTGGACCGGCTTTTTGTGGCGGTGTTCATGCTTGGCTCTGCTCTCGCGGCCTTGGGCGGCGCGATGTGGGCGGGCTATGAAACGCTGATCACGCCTGCGCTGGGCGCGGAGATGATGATCGTGGTCTTTATCGTGGTGATCATTGGCGGTCTGGGCTCGATCCAAGGCACTTTGCTGGGCGCGATCATGGTGGGGCTGATGGCCAACTACATCGGATATCTCGCGCCCAAGCTGGCACTGGCGTCGAACATGATCCTGATGGTGGCTATCCTTTTGTGGCGGCCCAATGGCCTGAAACCGGCGGTGAAATAAGATGAACGCGTTGTCTCAAACCACCAGCGGCACCAAGGCCGTAAAAGCCGCGGTTTTGTTGATCTTTGCCCTGTTGCTGTTTGCGCCCTTTCTGTTTCAGGACGTTCGGGCGCTGGAAGTTGCGGCGCGTGTTTGTGTGTTTATCGTGCTGGTCGCCAGCTATGACCTGCTGATCGGGTATACCGGGATCGTCAGTTTTGCCCATACGATGTTTTTCGGCTTTGGCGCTTATGGTGCTGCGATCAGCCTCAAACAGATGGGTCCGGGGTGGGATGCTGTTGTGGTCGGTGCCTTGGCCGGGATGGGGGTCTCACTGATTGTGGCGGTTGCGATTGGCCTGCTGTCCCTGCGGGTCAAGGCGATCTTCTTTGCGATGATCACCCTTGCCACGGCCAGCGTGGCGCTGGTTCTGGCCTCACAGCTGAGCGATTTTACCGGCGGCGAGGATGGGATCACCTATCGCGCACCGGCGTTGTTCAAGACAGCGACCAAACTGATGCTGGATGAAAACGGCAAGGTGCTGCGGGTGTTTGGAGTCAAGATCAACGGCAAACTGGCGGCCTATTATTTTGTGTTCTTCAGCTGTCTTGCCCTGTTTGTGGTGATGCTGCGCATGGTCGGCTCACCGCTTGGCACCGTCCTCAAAGCGATCCGAGAAAACGAAGCGCGCGCCGAGGCGATTGGCTACCGTGTGGTCAGTTACCGGACCTTTGTGTTCTGTATTGCCGCGCTGGTGGCGTCGCTGGCGGGTACGATCTATGCGATCTGGCTCAAATACACCGGGCCGGACACCGCGCTGAGCTTTGCGATCATGATCGACATCCTGTTGATGGTGGTGATCGGCGGCATGGGCACGATGTGGGGTGCAGTGATCGGTGCAACGATGCTGGTGCTGGCGCAATATTACCTGCGCGATCTGATGGGAGCGGCGGCCAAGGCCACAGTGGATATCCCGATCCTGCCGCATGTGCTGGACCCTGATCGCTGGCTGTTCTGGTTGGGCATCATCTTTATCCTGCTGGTCTATTTCTTTCCAAAGGGCATTGCCGGCACGGTGATGGCCAAAGGGGCCCCTCGGTGAGCCAGTGGTCACAGCCACGCCATGCCTTTGTGCCTGTGCTGGGTCATGAGATCTATGTCGCGGAGTGGGGCGACCGATCCGCGCCGCCGCTGGTGATGTGGCACGGGCTGGCCCGCACGAGCCGCGATTTTGATGAACTGGCGACAGAGCTGGCCCGCGATCATTTTGTGATTTGCCCCGACACCATTGGCCGCGGGCAATCCAGTTGGTCGCAACATCCCGAAGCCGAATACTCAATCAAACACTACACCCAGATCGCGCTGGGCTTGATGGAGCATTACGGGATGGAACAAGCGGGCTGGTTTGGCACCTCAATGGGCGGTTTGATCGGAATGCGCATTGCATCCGGGCCAATGGCGGACCGGCTGAACTATCTGGTTATCAACGACATCGGCCCCGAAGTTCCGCAACCGGCCATAGATCGGATATTGGCCTATGCTGCCGAGTTGCCCTGCTTTGACACTGTCGCAGAGGCGGATCGTTGGCTGAGGGCCACCTACGCCCCCTTTGGCGTGGCGGAGGACGCATTCTGGCAACGCATGGCCGCGACATCGCTCAGGCGAAAAGGCAACGGCAAGCTGACTTTGCATTATGACCCTAAGATTCTTGTGCAATTCACGGCCTCGGCCAAAGAATTGCTGTCTTGGGACCGTTATGACCGGATTGCGTTGCCCATGCATGTGATTCAGGGCGCAGCATCTGACATCCTGCCGCCGCAAATCCTACAGCGCATGTGCGCCAACGGTCCGCGCCCGACAGTGACCACGGTGCAGGGCTGCGGTCATGCGCCAAACCTTTCGATGCCCACCGATGTCCGCTTTGTCCGCGAGGTTATTTCCACATTGGAAGTCGATTGTTCCACGTCGGGCTGAAGCCAATTGTTGCCAATCCCTTGATGTGGATCAACGTGGCCCCACCGCAAAGCCATTAGACCGACGTTCAGAAAAGCGGCTGTCGAGCCGTCTGAGCAAAGGAAAAATGACATGGCGGGTTGCAAGAACTGGGGCAGGGCAATCATTGGTATGATCGGCCCGGTCTTGCTGTGTTTGATGGTCCTGGCCGGGACCGCACAAAGTGATCCGATTGTCGAAAAGTTCATTCCCAAAGTCCCCATCGACGAGTTGGTGCCGGGGGCAGATGCCTATGGGCCCATGCACGCGGATCTGCCGGTCTTGCCTGCGCAAAAGGACGGGAAAACAATTGGTTATGTTTTTCTGACTTCGGATTTTGTGACCACGACAGGCTATTCGGGCAAGCCCATTCATGTGCTGATGGGGGTGGACAACGACGCCAAGGTCACGGGTGTGAACCTTGTCAAACACTCCGAACCTATCGTTTTGATCGGCATCCCTAATTCCAAAATCAAGGCCGTGACCGAAAGCTATAAGGGCATGGATCTGACCGAAGAAGCCGCGAGCGGTGGCAGCGCGCATGAGCTGGATATCGTGTCGGGGGCCACGGTGACGATCATGGTCATCGACGATTCCATCGTGCGGGCAGGCATCAAGGTGGCGCGGCAGCTGGGCCTTGGCGGTTTGCAACCGACCGTACGCAACAGTGGCCCGCAAAAGACCATCAAGCGGCCAGACGGTGCCGAGGCGCCGGTCTCCGATTGGCAGACTCTTGATGGGGATGGCTCCATCCGGACGCTGCGACTGGACGTGGGACAGGTCAATCAGGCCTTTATCGACAGCGGCGATGCCCGCGCCATCGCGCGGCCCGACAAGGGTGCGCCAGAAGACACCTTTATCGAGATGCACGTCGCCTTGGCCAGTGCACCGGAAATCGGGCGCACGCTTTTGGGTGATGATGAATATGCGAACTTGCAAGACTGGCTGGAGGAAGGCGAAGAGGCGATCCTTGTGCTGGGCCGGGGCAAATATTCGTTCAAAGGATCGGGCTATGTGCGCGGCGGCATTTTTGACCGGATACAACTGATCCAGCAGGACAATTCTGCGCGGTTCTTTGACAAACAGCAACGCCGCCTTGGACGGCTGGCCCCTGATGGCGCGCCATCCTTCACCGAGCTGGACATCTTCAAGATACCTGCTGATATCGAATTTGATCCGGCAGAGCCCTTTCGCCTGCAACTGCTGGTGCAGCGGGCCGTGGGGGCAATTGACAAGACCTTTATCACTTTCGATCTGGGCTACCGTCTGCCGGACCGATACCTCGAAGTGGTGACCCCGGCGGCGGCCCCCACAGATACCACATCCGCTGCGGCGACAAGCGATCCGGATGAACTGAGCCATCTGTGGCTGCGCATCTGGGAGCAAAAGCAGATCGAAGTGGCACTGCTGGTGGCGGCCATTGGGGTGCTGACGGTGGTGTTCTTTTTCCAGATGCAGGTTACCCGCAATGCACGGTTTGCCTATTGGTTCCGCATCGGGTTTCTCAGCTTTACCCTGATCGTTCTGGGCTGGTATTCTAACGCGCAATTGTCCGTGGTGAATGTTCTGGCGTTTTTTGCAGCTGTAACGGCAGATTTCTCATGGTCCGCGTTCCTGATGGATCCGCTGGTATTTATTCTGTGGTTCTCGGTGGCGGCATCGCTATTGTTCTGGGGCAGGGGCGTTTTTTGCGGATGGCTCTGCCCGTTTGGAGCGTTGCAGGAACTGTCGAACAAGATCGCGCGGTTCTTCAAGGTGCCGCAGATCACCGTACCATGGGGCCTGCATGAGCGGCTTTGGCCGATCAAATACATGATCTTTCTGGGGCTCTTTGGCCTGTCGCTTTATTCGCTTGAGATTGCTGAACGTTACGCCGAGGTGGAGCCGTTCAAGACCGCGATCATCCTGAAATTCCAACGCTCATGGCCCTATGTTCTGTTTGCCGTGGCACTGCTTGGGGCGGGGCTGTTTATCGAACGGTTTTATTGCCGCTACCTGTGCCCGCTGGGCGCCGCGCTGGCGATACCGGGGCGTCTGCGGATGTTTGACTGGCTGAAACGGTACAAGGAATGCGGCAGCCCCTGCCAGCGTTGTGCCAAGGAATGCATGGTGCAAGCCATTCATCCTGAAGGAAATATCAATCCAAACGAATGCCATCAGTGCCTGCACTGTCAGGTTCTATATCAAAGTGAAAAGGATTGTCCTGTCTGCATCAAGAAGGCCGTGCGCCGGGCGCGGGACAAGGCGAACCATCCAAATGCATTTGTTGTCCCAGATCAAAGACAGAAAGAATCGACCTAGGTACTCAGTCCTTAATGTTACCGAATCTCGGAAACATATTCAAGATTTAATATCTGAAAAAAGGAAGAGAGTTATGTCTGCTGAAGAAACCCGGAAAAAAGGCTTCTCGCGGCGCGGTGTGCTGACAGCGGGGGCCGCTGCTGCTGCTGGTGCCGGTCTGGCGTCCGGCTTCGTCCCTGGGTCTGCCAAGCCTGCTGCGGCGGCTGGTGCGTCCAAAGTGAACCTCGCCCCCGGCGAGTTGGACCCGTATTACGGCTTCTGGTCGTCCGGCCAGACGGGTGAAGTGCGCATTCTCGGCTTTCCTTCCATGCGCGAATTGATGCGTATTCCGGTGTTCAACCGTTGCTCGGCCACTGGCTGGGGCCAGACCAACGAGAGCCTGAAGATCCTGACCGAAGGCTTGATGCCCGAAACCAAGGAATTTCTGGCCGCCAAGGGCATGAAAACCTACGATAACGGCGATTTGCACCACCCACATATGTCCTTCACCGACGGCACCTATGATGGCCGCTATCTGTTTGCCAACGACAAGGCCAACACCCGCGTGGCGCGTATCCGCTGTGACGTGATGAAATGCGACAAGATCATCGAGATCCCGAATGCCCAAGACATCCACGGCATGCGTCCGCAAAAATATCCGCGCACCGGCTACGTCTTTGCCAATGGCGAACACGAAGTGCCACTGGTCAATGACGGTCAGATCCTGAACGAGCCCGAGAAATACGTGAACATCTTCACCGCCATTGATGGTGACGAGATGAAAGTGGCCTGGCAGGTGATCGTCAGCGGCAACCTTGATAACACCGATTGTGACTATCAGGGCAAATACGCGTTCTCGACCAGCTATAACTCCGAAATGGGCATGACGCTGGCTGACATGACCGAAGCCGAGATGGATCACGTGGTTGTCTTCAACCTCAAGGCCATCGAAGAGGGTGTCAAAGCGGGCGATGTTCAGATGCTGAACGGTGTGCCTGTTGTGGATGGCCGCAAAGGTCAGAACAAGAAATACACCCGCTATATCCCGATCCCGAACAGCCCGCATGGTGTGAACACCGCGCCAGACAAACGCCACGTGGTGATCAACGGTAAACTGTCCCCGACAGTGTCGATCATCGACGTTGAAAAACTGGATGCGCTGTTCGAAAGCGATATCGATCCACGGTCCTGCATCGTCGGCGAGCCAGAGCTGGGCCTTGGCCCACTTCACACCGCCTATGACGGCAAAGGCAACGCCTTTACCACGCTGTTCCTCGACAGCCAGGTTGTGAAATGGAACATCGACAAAGCCATCCGCGCCTTTGCGGGCGAAGATGTCGATCCGATCATCTCCAAAGTGGACGTGCATTATCAGCCGGGCCACAACTCCACCTCGATGGGCGAAACCGCCGAAGCGGATGGCGAATGGCTGATTTCGATGAACAAGTTCTCAAAGGACCGGTTCATCAATGTAGGTCCGTTGAAGCCAGAGAACGAACAGCTGATCGATATTGCCTCGGGTGATGAGATGTCTGTTGTGCATGATGGCCCCACTTTTGCCGAGCCGCACGATTCTATCATCGTTCGCTCTGACATTGTGAAGCCTGTGAATGTCTGGGATCGTGCTGATCCGGTCTTTGCCGATGCGGTCAAGCAAGCTGCGGCTGATGGTGTGGATCTGGAATCCGACGATGTGGTGATCCGCGATGGCAACAAAGTGCGGGTCTATATGACATCTGTCGCGCCGCAGTTCGGGCTTGAGGAATTCACCGTCAAACAAGGCGATGAAGTCACCGTTTATGTGACCAACCTCGATGATGTGGACGACGTGACCCACGGCTTTTGCCTGTCCAACCACGGCATCGCGATGGAGGTTGCACCACAAGCAACATCGTCGGTGACCTTCGTGGCCAACCGTCCGGGCGTTCACTGGTTCTATTGCCAGTGGTTCTGCCATGCGCTGCACATGGAAATGCGCGGCCGGATGTTTGTTGAACCACGGGCAAGCTAAGGCAGCCTAAAATGAAACGGATGGCCCTCGTCCTTACAAGCGCTCTGTGTCTGGCGCTGCCGGTGTCTGCCTTTGCGGCAGATATTCCGGTGGCACCGGGGCAGGGCAGCTTGGCCGGGGCCATCCGAACCGCTGACGCCGGGGACCGGCTGATCTTGCAGGCCGGCACCTATGGCGGCGGCGTAACATTGGATCAAACGCTGTCTATCATCGGACAGAACGGAACAGAGGTGATCGGTCCCGATGAGGGGTCTGTGATCACCGTGAACGCGCCGGACGTAACCATCTCTGGCCTGACCATTCGCGGTTCCGGGTCGGACCACCAGAACATCGACAGCGGCGTACAACTGACCAAAAAGGCCAAGGGCGCCCAGATCATCGACAACCGTTTTGAGGGCAACCTTTACGGGGTGGATGTGCACGGCGCCAAAAACGCGCTGGTCGAGAACAACACAATCATTGGCCGCCGCGACCGCCTGATGAACCGCCGCGGCAACGGAATTTATATCTGGAATGCGCCGGGCACAAAGGTGGTCGGCAATTCCGTTCGCTATGGGCGGGATGGTATTTTTGTGAACTCCAGCCGCAAAAACGTGTTTTCGTACAACCGGTTCGAGGATCTGCGCTTTGCGGTGCATTACATGTATGCGGACAACACCGAAGTGACTGGCAATGTCTCGATCGGCAATCACCTCGGCTTTGCCATCATGTTCAGCACACGGGTCAAAGTGATCGGCAACACCTCTATTCGTGACCGCGATCACGGTATCATGCTGAACTACGCCAACTCCTCGGTGATCAAAGGCAACATTGTCCGCGAAGGCGGAGAAAAGTGCCTGTTCATGTACAACGCCAACAAAAACAAACTGCTTAATAACACCTTTGAAAAATGCCAAATCGGTATCCATTTCACCGCCGGTTCTGACCGCAACACAATTGCCGGAAACGCCTTTGTCGGCAGCAAGACGCAGGTCAAATACGTGGGCACCAAAGATCACACATGGACTGGCAACTACTGGAGCGATCACAGCGCATATGACGTCAACGGCGACGGCATCGCAGATCAGGCCTTTCGTCCCAACGATGCGATGGATCACATCTTGTGGACGCAACCCTCGGCCAAGTTGCTGCTGGGCAGTCCTGCGATCCAGTTGATCCGCTGGGCGCAAAAAGAATTTCCGGCGCTTTTGCCGGGCGGCGTGGTCGATGACGCCCCCTTGATGAACGCGCCACAGGCGCTTGCCCCCCTCGCAAAACAGGCCTCCCTCAAATGACCTCCTTGCTCAATATTTCCAACGTTTCCATGTGCTTTGCGCATCGGGACGTGCTGTCAGATGTCTCCTTTGATGTCGCACCGGGTGAACGGGCGGCCCTGCTGGGCCACAATGGCGCGGGTAAAACCACGCTCTTTCGCATCATTTTGGGATTCTTGAACCCCAGCGCAGGGCAGATCACGGTAAACGGCGCTGTGCCCGGCACGGCTGCGGCCCGCAACGCGGTGTCCTACCTGCCAGAAAGCGTGTCATTCCCCAAGCTTTTGACAGGCCGGGAAACCGTCGCCTTCTATGCCAAGCTGAAGGGCGTTGCGCCTGCTGCGGTGGATCAGGTGTTGGCGGATGTGGACCTGACGGATGCCGCAGATCAACGGTGCGGCACCTATTCCAAAGGCATGCGCCAGCGGCTTGGCCTTGCGCAGGCGATGCTGGGCGATCCCAAACTGCTTTTGCTGGATGAGCCAACCTCGGGCTTGGACCCATTGGCGCGGCAAAGGTTCTACCACCTGATTTCAAAAATGGCGGAACGGGGCACAGCGGTGCTGCTGTCCTCTCATGGTCTCAGCGAGATCGAAGCGCGCACGGACCGCGTCGCCATCCTGCGCAAAGGCAAGCTGGTGGCGGATGCCCCCCTGACCGATCTGCAACATTCGGCGAACCTGCCGCTGCGCATTCGGGTACAGGCCGACACGGCCCATGTCGATACAGTGCATCAGCAGATGGGCGGCCAGCGGATCAACGGTGCCACGGTCGAACTGGAATGCCGTTATCCTGAAAAGATGCAGCGGCTGTCGGCCATCTCGGCCCTTGGACCCGCGGTGCGGGATGTCGAGGTGTATCCGCCAAGCCTGGACGACATTTACCGCCATTATTCGGCCGGCAAGGAGACAAAACAATGAGCGGCCTGATCGCCATCGCCCGGAACGAAGTGCGCATCGGAATGCGCAACAAATGGATCATGTTGGCCACAGCGATCTTGCTGGTGTTCGCGCTGTTGCTGGTGCTTCTTGGCTCTGGCCCCGCCACATCCAGCAGCACGGACGGATTGACGATCATCTCCGCCAGCCTCGCCACCCTGTCGGTCTATCTGGTGCCGCTGATCGCATTGCTACTGTCATTTGACGCGATTGCCGGTGAAATTGATCGTGGGACTTTGCAACTGACCCTTGCCAGTCCGGTCAGCCGCGCGGCGGTGGTGCTGGGCAAGTTTCTGGGCCATGTCATAGTGTTGTCCATTGCGGTGATGATTGGCTATGGCCTGGCCGGGCTGTGCGCCTTTGTTGCCATCGAAAACGTCGCCGCCGAAGGCGTGTTGGATCTTGCACGGGTGGTCGGCACAAGCATTGCATTGGGCGCAACATTTGTTGCCATCGGATATGTCGCCAGCGCTTGCGTGCGCCAAACCGGCACGGCGGCGGCTTTGGCCATTGCGATCTGGCTTTTTGCGGTGGTGCTGTATGATATGGCGCTGCTGGGCGGCTTGCTGGCCGATCCCGAAGGGGTCTTTGCCACCGATCTGTTTCCCTATCTTTTGGTGGCCAATCCGGCGGACGCGTTCCGCCTGTTTAACCTCACAGCTCTGGATGCCGCTGGCGCCAGCACCGGTTTTGCGGCAGGCGGTGACGTTCTGCCCTTCGCGCCGCAGCTTGCCATTGCCAGCCCGTTTATCTGGATCGCCGTCACGCTTTGGCTCACGGTTGTGATGATGCAAAGGATCAAACCATGAGACAGCATTTGAAACTGGCCGCATTGGCCGTCTGTGCCTGTGCCGCCCTCGTGGGCTGCAAGCAAGAGCAAGCGGCCGAACGCCCCGTCGCCATCGCCATGACGGAAGAGGCGGTTGGCCACTATTGCAACATGACCATTCTGGAGCATACAGGCCCCAAAGCGCAGATCCATCTCAAGGGCATCCCGTTCCCGATCTGGTTCTCGCAGGTGCGTGACGCCATCGCCTTTACACGCTTGCCCGAAGAAACGCAGGAACCCGTGGCGATCTACGTCAACGACATGGGCCGCGCGGCAGATTGGGATTTTCCCGCAGACGACACCTGGATCGACCTTTATGAGGCGTTCTTTGTGATCGAAAGCACCCGTACCGGCAGCATGGGCGCGCCCGAAGCCGTGCCGTTCAGCACGCAAGCCGCCGCAAATGATTTTGCCCAGACCCATGGCGGCCGTGTGCTGCAACTCAATCAAATCCCGGATGACTATGTGCTGGGCCCGGTTGAGCTGGATTTTCAGGATTCTTAAGACAGAAGGACGCAGGCCATGACTGTTTCACGCCGCCGATTTATCGCAATCACCGCTGGTTTTGCGTTGGCCTCAGGACAGGCCAGTGCCGCCCAAGCCACGGCGGATTGGCAAGGCGTTGCATTGGGCGCGAGGGTGCAGCTGCGGCTGGTCGGGCTTGATCAAGACCATGCCGCGCATCTGATTGATATCACCCGCAATGAGCTGCTGCGCCTGGAAAAACTCTTTAGCCTTTATCAACCCGGCAGCGCCTTGTCGCAGTTGAACGCCGAGGGACGTTTGCAAGCGCCGCCGCCTGAAATGTTGGAACTCTTGGGGCAGGTCGGGGCGATCCACCGCGCCACGGATGGCCTTTTTGACCCCACCATTCAAACGCTCTGGACCGCCTATGCCAATGCCAACGGCACGCCCACACCGGACACAATTGTGGCCGCCCATGCCAAGATCGGCTGGGAAAAAGTTCGCTTTGGCGCGGGCGAAATCTCCTTTGATCAAGAGGGCATGCAACTGACCCTCAATGGCATCGCGCAGGGCTATATCACCGACCGCATCACCGCATTGCTGCGCAGCAATGGCGTCACAGATGCCGTGGTCGATATGGGTGAGGTTTCTGCCATGGGGCAGGGGCCGGACCAGAAACCGTGGCGCATTGGGCTGGCTGAGAAAAGTGATCAACCGGCGGCGCAGTCTATCCAGCTGAGCAATAAATCGGTGGCAACATCTGCCCCGCAGGGCATGACAATCGCCGGACAGGCCAGCCATATTCTAGATCCCAGAACCGGCAATCCCGCCCCGCAGTATTGGAGCCGTGTCAGCGTGATCCATCCATCCGCAGCGATTGCCGATGGGCTCTCAACCGCCGCGAGCCTGATGCAGGCCGATCAAATGCGCAGTTGTATCAAAGGCTTCGCTTGCGTTGACATTATCGCCGCCGGGCCGGAGGGGCGTCAGCTGCGCCTGCGTGTGACCTGAAGTTCAGATATCCTTCACCAACCTTAACGCGTCATAGATCGCCGCGTGGGTGTTGCGGGCTGACACAGCATCGCCAATCCGAAACAGTTGAAACTGCCCCTCTGGGTTGGCTGTGATCCCTTGCGGTTGCCCCGCGATCAGCGCGTCATAGTCCACCGCGCCACCGTTGGAGGACAGCGGTTTGAGGTCGAAATATAGATCATCCAAGGGCAACGTGCCGTAGTTCAGCACCACCTGATCAAAGTCTTTCTCATAGGTGTGGTCTGAGTAATCCGTCCCGATGGTTGCCCGCATTTTGTTCCCCGCAGGGGCCACATCGACCAAGCGGCGCGTGACGGTAAAGGTCACATCCTTGTCCTGAAGGCTACGCATATAGGGCACAAGGTTCATGCCCATCACCTCGGGGGCAAAGCTACGATCGGGGGTCATGATCTCAACCTTCGCGCCACTTTGTGCGGCAACCTCGGCGGCTTGCAGCGCAGGGTGATCGCCGCTTTCGTCATAGATCAGGATATGCCCTGCAGGTTTCACATCGCCCGAGATCAGATCCCAACTGGTGATCACATGCGGGGCCTCGCGTCCGGTTTCAAACAGCTCGGTGTTGGGAAGGCCGCCCGTGGCAACAATCACCACATCGGGGTTCAGCGCAATGACATCCGCCGTCTCCGCCCAAGTGTTAAAGTGGAAGGTTACATCACGCGCCGCGCATTGCGCCATGCGCCAATCAATGATGCCGATCATCTCGCGCCGCCGATGCGACTGCGCGGTCAGCCGGATTTGTCCGCCGGGATCTGCGGCGGCCTCAAACACCGTCACCTGATGACCGCGCATCGCTGCCACCCGGGCGGCTTCCAATCCGGCAGGGCCAGACCCGATGATCACCACCTTGCGCGGCTGCGGCGCAGGGGCAATATCTTGCGGCATGGTCAATTCGCGGCCCGTCGCGGCATTGTGGATACACAGGGCTTCACCCGCCTGATAAATCCTGTCCAGACAATAGGTTGCCCCGACACAGGGGCGAATGTCATCCTCGCGCCCTTCGGTGATTTTGCGCACAATATGCGGGTCCGCCATGTGGGCGCGGGTCATGCCGACCATGTCCAAAAGGCCGGAAGCCACCGCATGCCGCGCGGTGGCCACATCGGGAATGCGGGCGGCATGAAAGGTCGGCATGCCGGTTGCCGCTTTGACCGCTCCGGCAAAATCCAGATGCGGGGCGCTTTGCATGCCCTGAACCGGGATGATGTCGGTCATCGCGGGATCGGTATGAATGCGCCCCCGGATCACATTTAGGAAATCCACCTGACCGCTGTCTGCGAGGCGTTTGGAAATCTCAAGGCCTTCCTCCGGAGAGATCCCGCCCGACTGCGCCTCATCAGCGGTATAGCGCAGGCCCACGATGAACTCAGACCCGACGCGTTTGCGGATCGCGTCCAGCACATCCATCGGAAACCGCATCCGGTTTTCCAACGTATCGGCGCCATATGGGCCGGTCAGATTATTTGTCAGTGGCGACCAAAACTGATCCAGAAGATGGCCGTAGACCTGTAATTCGATCCCATCCATGCCACCGTCTTTCATCCGCTCGGCGGCATCGGCAAAATCTGCGATGATCCGGTCAATATCCCAATCTTCCAACAGCTTGGGAAAGGACCGATGCGCGGGTTCGCGGTGTTTGGAGGACGACACAGAAGGCAGCCAATCACCCTTGTTCCACCCCGTGCGCCGCCCCAGATGGGTCAGTTGGATCATCACCGCGCAGCCATGTTCATGCACCGCATCTGTCAGGTTGCGCACCCATGGCACCACGTCATCGCGGTAAGCCAGAATATTGTTGAACACCGGTGGGCTGTCCCGGCTCACGGTGGCGGATCCGGCGGTCATCGCAAGCGCCACCCCGGCTTTGGCCCGCTCTGCATGATAGGCGGCATAGCGGTCCTTTGGCATGCCGTCCTCGGGATAGGCTGGTTCATGTGCCGTGGTCATGATCCGGTTTTTCAGCGTCAGGTGTTTGAGCTGAAAAGGCTGGAGCAGGGGATCTTTTGACATGAGCCTCACCATCGGAATGCGCGGCCCTTATAGCGGCCATTTGTGATCAAGCTTAGCCCCCAACCCAAGCTTTCGGAAAACAAAAAGCGGCGTTTCCAAAGGCAGGAAACGCCGCTTTTCAATGTTTTCGGACCATTGGCCGGAATTTAGGCCAGATCAAACCGGTCTGCGTTCATCACCTTGGTCCATGCCGCAACAAAATCCGGGATGAAGGTGTCTTTGGCATCCGCTGCGCCATACACCTCTGACAAGGCACGCAATTGCGAGTTTGAACCAAAAATCAGATCGGTCCGCGTGGCGGTCCATTTGACCTCACCACTGGCGCGGTCACGGCCCTCAAACACCTCCTCTTTGTCGTCCACAGGCTTCCATTCGGTGCCCATGTCCAGAACGTTGACAAAGAAATCGGTGGTCAGCGCGCCGGGACGGTCGGTGAAAATGCCATGGGTTGAGCCGCCTGCATTTGCGCCAATCGCCCGCATCCCGCCAACCAAAACGGTCATCTCAGGCGCGGTCAGGGTCAGCAGTTGCGCACGGTCCACCAACAGCTTTTCTGTTGGCACCGCATAATCCACCTTGAGGTAGTTGCGGAACCCGTCTGCCTGCGGCTCCAGCACGTCAAAGCTTTCGGCGTCGGTTTGATCAGCAGAGGCATCCATGCGGCCCGGTGCAAACGGCACCTCGATGTCATGGCCTGCCGCTTTGGCTGCCTGTTCAACACCAACAGACCCCGCCAGCACGATCAGATCGGCAAGGGACACTTTCTTGCCGCCCGAAGCCGCTGCGTTGAAATCAGATTGGATCTTTTCCAGCGCATCCAACGCTTTGGACAATGTTGCCGGTTCGTTGACTTCCCAATCCTTCTGGGGTGCCAAGCGGATACGGGCGCCATTGGCACCGCCACGTTTGTCAGAACCGCGGAAGGTAGATGCCGAGGCCCATGCCGTTTTGACCAGATCAGCGGTGGACAGGCCAGTCTCGGCAATCTTACCCCTAAGCGCCGTGATGTCTGATGCATCTACCAGCGGGTGATCTGCCGCCGGAATGGGGTCTTGCCAGATAAGGTCTTCGGCAGGCACTTCCTTGCCCAGATAACGAGCCTTTGGCCCCATATCGCGGTGGGTCAGCTTGAACCAAGCCCGCGCATAGGCATCGGCAAACTCTTCGGGGTTTTCGTGATAATGCTTTGAGATCTTGGCATATTCCGGATCAACCTTGAGCGCCAGATCCGCAGTGGTCATCATCGGTTGATACTTTTTCTCGCCGCTGGCCGCATCCGGCACGGTGCTGGCCATTGCATCGCCTTTGGGCTTCCACTGGTTGGCACCAGCGGGGCTTTTGGTCAGCTCCCATTCGTTGTTCATCAGCGTATCGAAATAGCTCATGTCCCACGTGATCGGCGTCGGCGTCCATGCCCCTTCGATGCCGGATGTGGTGGTATGCGCCGCCAACCCGCTTTCAAAAGTATTGCGCCAGCCAAGGCCCATCTCGTGGATCGGCGCGGCCTCTGGTTCTGCGCCAACAAGGGATGGATCGCCCGCACCATGCGCCTTGCCAAAGGTGTGACCACCGGCAACCAAGGCAACGGTTTCGGCATCATTCATCGCCATCCGGGCAAAGGTGTCACGAATATCATGGGCAGAGGCCTGCGGATCGGGGTTTCCGTCCGGGCCTTCGGGGTTCACATAGATCAAGCCCATTTGCACAGCAGCCAGCGGGTTTTCCAGATCGCGTTCGCCGGAATAGCGGCTGCCTTCCTTGTCGGAGGTGGCCAGCCATTCTTCTTCGGTGCCCCAGTAGATATCTTCCTCAGGCTCCCAGATGTCCTCGCGGCCCCCGGCAAAGCCAAAACATTCAAAGCCCATGGTTTCCATGGCGACATTGCCGGTCAGGACAAACAGATCGGCCCATGAAATTGCATTGCCGTATTTCTGTTTGATCGGCCATAGAAGACGGCGGGCCTTATCAAGATTGCCGTTGTCCGGCCAGGAGTTCAGCGGCGCAAACCGCTGCGAGCCGGAAGAGGCGCCGCCGCGACCGTCACCGGTGCGGTAGGTGCCGGCGGAATGCCAGGTCATGCGCACGAACATCGGGCCATAATGGCCATAGTCGGCTGGCCACCAACTCTGCGAATCTGTCATCAGAGCCGCCAGATCTTTTTTCAGAGCGTCCAGATCCAGTGATTTGAACGCTTCGGCATAATTGAAATCCTTGGCCATCGGATCGGACAGGGGGGTGTTCTGATGCAAAATCCGCAGGTTAAGCTGATTTGGCCACCAGTCTCGGTTTGACCGGACGCTTTGTGTCGTGTTTTTGGCCGCGCCGTGCATCACCGGGCATTTGCCGCCTGTATCCATGTCATTGCCGTCCATTGGTCTCTCCCTTTTGTGTGATTTGGAATCTTTCTAACAAGGCAGAGTGTTAAATAAAAATTGGAATTTCGGATGGGTTTGATAGTTTGAAGTTATGATAAACCTCACCCTGAAACAGCTCCGCTATTTTGAAGCCTTGGCGCAGCAACAGCATTTTGGCCGCGCCGCCGCCTTTTGCTCCATTTCGCAGCCCGCGTTGTCCGTGCAGATCAAAGAGATGGAAGTCCAACTGGGCCGCCCCTTGTTTGAACGCGGTGCCCGCGAGGTGCGCCTCACGGCGTTTGGGGCCGAAATCAGTACCAAAGTGCGCAGTATCCTCAGCGCTGTAGATGACTTGGGCGATTTTGCCCGTGCGGGGCAGGACGGCTTGGCAGGCACGTTCCGACTGGGGGTCATTCCGACCATTGCACCTTATCTGCTGCCCCGATTGATCGGCGATCTGACGCGGCGCTATCCGCGGATGGATCTGCATTTGCGCGAAACGTTGACCGCGCGGCTGGTGCAAGAGCTGCTGGAGGGCGGTCTTGATGCGGCCATTGTGGCCTTGCCAGTGTCAGAGCCATCGCTCACCGAAACACCGCTCTTTTCCGAAGATTTCCTTTTGGTGCGCCCGGCCGCGCAGGCCGATGCCCCAGTGCCAAGCCGCGAGGAATTGCGCGATATGCGCTTGCTGCTTTTGGAAGAGGGGCATTGTTTCCGCGATCAGGCATTATCGTTCTGTCAGGCGGATGCCGGGCCGGCGCGGCACGGTTTGGATGGCAGTTCGCTTGCGACCTTGGTTCAAATGGTTGGTGCCGGTATCGGCGTGACCATGATCCCCGAAATGGCGCGATCGGTCGAAACCCGGTCAGCGGCGGTTGATTGCGCCCGGTTTGCAGGGCCGCAACCCTCGCGCAGGATCGGAATGATCTGGCGGCGCACCACGCCGCTGGCTGGGCAATTGCAGGAAATGGCAGAAGTCGTGCGTCTGGCTGCACAGGACCAACGGCTTGCAAACTAAAGAAAAACCGCTGCGTATTCCGTGACAGTTGGGACGGGGCTATGTATTTCAACAGGTTAAGGGGGGTTCCAATCCGAGAAATGACATTGCTCCGTTAATCTGGTTGTAACGACTACTGTTCTAGATGCCCCAAACGGACAGGGCAGTCCGAACAGGTCGAAGGAACTTCATATGTCTGAACGCGGCAGTCAAAAACCACGGTTGAACCCGATCCATTCGCTGTTCTTTAAATGCACGTTTATGGTCGCAATCTGCGTGATCGTTGTTGTCGCGGTCATTGAATTTCGCAACAACGTTTACGTCCGCGCAAAAACCCAGCAGAACATCGCCGAACGCGCCGAGGAGGTGACAAATCTTCTGGCGGTTCAAATGGGCGGTTCGGTGAAATTTGGCAACACAGACGCGGTCGAAGGGATCGTCAGCGGCGTCGTGACCGAAGCGCGGCGGGAGGCAGTTGGCGCAGTGGTGATAGATCGCGAAGGCAAAATTGTCTTCCAAGGCGAAACACCGGAATTTGAACCCCTGCGCGAAACGGCTGAAGAATTGGCACGCCAATCCCTCTCCAGCGGCGCGGTTGTCACGGCGGACAATGGCAAATTGATCGCGATGCCCCTGCGCTTTGGCCGGGAAAATGCGGTGGTCGGTTCAGTTGTCACCGCATGGAGCGATGCCTACGCGTTGCAAGCACTTGCGCAGGAGAATGTGATTACGCTGGGCGTCGCGTTGGCCATTCTGGTCGCGGCGTTGGGGGTTGCAGCCTATTACCTGCGGACCCGGATGTCCCAACCCCTGGGCGCGTTGGAAGCCGCGATGGAGCGGATTGCCGGCGCAGATTATGATACAGCGGTCCCTTTCATCAAGCGGCGCGACGAGATCGGCAAAATGGCAGGCAAGTTGGATGCGTTTCGCATGTCCTTGAGCAAGGCGCATCAGGCGCAACGCGAAAACGCCTTCAAAAGCGCCGCTTTTGCGGGATCTTCCGCGTCTTTGATGGTCGTTGATGAAAACGCCAAAGTGATTTTTTCCAACCCCGCTTGCATTGCCATTATCGAAAGCTTGATGCCTGAATTGGAAGAACATTGGCCAGATATCTCGCCGGAGAATCTGGTCGGCGCATCGCTGACACAGTTGCACGGGATGCAATCCGCGATCACAGGCATACTCGAGGGCGGCGAAGGGGCGGGCGCATCTGGGGAAACGGCAGTGACCCTTCGCGTTGCAGATCGGATCTTGAGAATTCGGACCAATCTGGCCCGTGATGGGGAAGGCAGGGTGATTGGATGTGTGGTCGAATGGACGGACCGAACGGAAATTCAACACAATGCCGCTTTGCTGGATGCGATCAACACAGGCCAGTTGAGCGTAGAATTCTCGATCAAGGGGCAAGTTCTGGATGCCAACGACAATTTCCTCAAGATGATCAACGGCACCAAAAAAGATACAGAAGTCTGTTCATTGTTCTCGATGTTTGCAAACAATCTGGAAGGAGACACAGACGGCCGTCTCTTCGCAGCAGAGGCCTGCGCAGGCAAAATCCCTCCCGGTCGGTTCAAGGCCTACAGCATTCATGCGGACAAAGCGTTTGTTGTTGAAGGCAGCCTTGCGGTGATCAAGGATGAAAGCGGCGCACCGGAAAAGGTCATTTTCCTTGGCGCTGATGTGACCGGCCAGGATGAGGCAATGCGGGCCGTAGAACAGAGCAATGCAAAATCCGCAGAAGAGCAGGGCAATGTGGTGTCACTGTTGGGGGAGGCGCTGAACCGTCTTGCTGATGGCGATCTTGAGGCCGAAATCTCGGAACATGTGCCGCCCGCCTACGAAAAACTGCGTTCGGATTTTAACGGCACCGTCGACAGTCTGCGCAACGCCATTTCTACCGTGATCCACAATTCAGATTCGATCCGCAGCGAAACCAACGAAATTACCTCAGCCGCAGACGATCTGTCACGCCGCACCGAAAAACAAGCCGCGACCCTGGAAGAAACCGCCGCGGCCTTGGATGAATTGACCGTTTCCGTTCGATCAGCAGCCGAAGGGGCCGATGACGCCAGCAAGATGTCGGCAGACGCCCAGAAAAATGCCGAACAAGGCGGTGAGGTGGCCCGGCAGGCCGTGGATGCGATGGATGGAATTAAAAACTCGTCTCAGGAAATTTCCAAGATCACCAGCGTGATCGACGACATCGCCTTTCAGACCAATCTTCTGGCGCTCAACGCCGGGGTCGAAGCGGCGCGCGCAGGCGAGGCAGGCCGCGGCTTTGCGGTTGTCGCTACCGAAGTCCGCGCCCTTGCCCAACGGTCGTCAGATGCGGCGCGTGAGATCAACACGCTGATCTCGTCCAGCGGTGAGCAGGTCCGCCAAGGGGTTGATCTGGTAGACCGCACCGGCAGTGCCCTGGCTTCCATCGTGACGTCGGTTTCCGAGATATCAAACAGAGTTTCGAATATCGCCACCTCGGCCCGCGAACAATCCAGTGGCCTGGCCGAGATCAACACAGCGGTCAATGAGTTGGACCATGTCACCCAGCAAAACGCAGCCATGTTCGAAGAAACAACTGCGGCCAGCCATGCACTGACAAGTGAGGCTGATGCGTTGGCGCAAGCCGTCGCACGGTTCCGGTTGGGTGCCACCCACACGGCACCCCCGCCGATTGCAACAGCGCCCGCACCGGCCAGCCCCGCAAAAAAGCCGGTGCCAGCCTTGCCTGCGACCCAAGGCAACGCCGCGCTGAACATCGCCGCTGACGCTGACGGCTGGGAAGAATTCTAACGTCGAGAATTGAAGCAGATGACAACCCGCTCCGAGGGCTAGCCCAAAGGGCAATCGCAATAGCCCAAAAAAAGACAAAAAGGACGCTATCTAAAGCAGGGCGGGTGAAAACACCGCCAAAGCAATCAACGCTAGCGCCAGTGGCGATCAGTCACGGGTTCCGGCAAAACGCTCCGCCCAGCTTTCGCGATCGTCGTCGCTGATCTTTGCGAACAACACCTCCGGAACGTCGAATGCATGGCCCGGCGCCATCACTGACAATGTGGCGGGCACATCATCGGGCCAGACCTGATCGGGAAGATGTACGGCAGACAGCATTTTGGCCGCTGCATCAGGAATAAACGGCGCAGAAAGGTTGGCATAGAACGGGATCAGGTTCAGCGCCAATCGCACCTGCGCGGCGGCCTTGTCCGGATCGGTTTTGAACGTCGTCCAAGGCGCTTGGGCCTGCAGGTATTCGTTGCCTGCCGCCCAAATCGCACGCAACTCCTGCGCGGCCTTGCGCACTTCAATCGCGTCCATATGACCCTGATACCGCGTGACCCGCTCGGTCAGATCCGCGATCAACGCCGCCTCTGCCTCACCAAATTCACCCGCCTCCGGCACGGCTTCGCCAAATTTGGAGCGGCAGAACTTAGTGATCCGGCTGACAAAATTCCCCAAAACATCGGCCAGATCCTTGTTCACCGACGATTGGAAGTTCTCCCAGGTGAATTCCGCATCCGAGGTCTCGGGCGCATGGCTGAGCAGCCACCAGCGCCAATAGTCGGCTGGCAAAAGCTCAAGCGCCTGATCCATAAACACACCGCGTCCGCGCGAGGTGCTGAATTGGCCACCATCATAGTTGAGGTAGTTGAACGATTTGATGTAATCCACCAACTTCCATGGCTCATTCGACCCCATGATCGTCGCGGGGAAACTGAGCGTGTGAAACGGCACATTGTCCTTGCCCATAAACTGGGTGTAGCGCACGTCATCCGCGCCTTGATCGGTGCGCCACCAACGCTGCCAATCCGTGCCTTTGCCCGCATCGACCCATTCCTGCGCACAGGCGATATATTCGATGGGGGCGTCAAACCAAACGTAGAACACCTTGCCTTCCATGCCCGGCCATTCCGCATCACCGCGTCTGACCGGCACGCCCCAATCGAGATCCCGCGTGATGCCGCGATCTTGCAATCCATCGCCGTCATGCAACCACTTTTTGGCAATCGAGGTGGTCAACACCGGCCAATCGGCCTTGCTGTCAATCCATTGATCAAGACGGTCTTTCATCTGGCTTTGCTTGAGAAACAGATGTTTGGTGTCGCGCATTTCAAGTTCGGTTGAGCCGGAAATGGTGCTATGCGCGTCGATCAGGTCAACCGGGTCCAACTGCTTGGTGCAATTGTCACATTGATCGCCGCGCGCGCTGTCAAACCCGCAATTGGGGCAGGTCCCCTCAATATAGCGGTCGGGCAGGAACCGCCCGTCAGCAATGGAATAGACTTGCTGTTCGACGACGTCTTCGATCAAGCCCTGATCGGCCAGAACACCGGCAAAATGCTGGGTCAGCTTTTGGTTTTGGACGCTGGAGGAGCGGCCGAAGTGGTCAAACGAGAGGCCAAATCCATCCGCGATCTTGGCCTGCGCTGCATGCATTTCCGCGCAATACTCGGCGACAGGTTTGCCCGCTTTTGCCGCCGCCAATTCGGCGGGCGTGCCGTGTTCATCCGTGGCGCAGAGGAACAAAACCTCGCTGCCGCGCGCGCGCAGGTAACGGGCATATAGATCCGCAGGCAGCTGGCTGCCCACAAGATTGCCCAGATGTTTGATCCCGTTGATATAGGGGATGGCCGATGTAATCAGATGTCGGGTCACGCGCGAAATGCCTTTAGCCGTTGTTTGATGCTGCTTTAGCAGGCGGCGGGATCACTGGCCAGCCTGCACAAACAGCATCGATTATTTCTCGCGGCTGCGGCCCAATAGGCGCCCCACCTGAAAGCTTGTGCGCGGCGCATAGACATAGCGGGTGCGATCTTTGCGGGTCGGACGTGCCCGCATCCGGGTCAACCCAAAGACGACCAATACTGCGTGGCCTGCCGATATCATCAAAAACAGCGCCGATGCGCCGAAATTCTCGATCAGGACCGAGGCAAGGTAGGGCGCAAAAATCGCTCCAAGCGCAAAGAAAAACATCAAGGCCGCGGACAGTTCCACCCGTTCTTCGCTGCTGGCAAAATCATGGGCGTGGGCGGCGGCGACAGAATAAATTGGAAAGGTCGTCAATCCGAACAATCCGGCGGTCAGCATGATACCAACAGTACCCATGCCCGACGCCATCACGGTAATGAAACAACTGCCCATGGCCGCAACCGACAGCCAGATCAACACGACCCGCCGGTCGTATTTGTCCGCAAGCCAGCCGATGGGAAACTGGGCCAAAGCGCCGCCTAAAACAAAGGCAGACAGGAACCAGGCGATCTGCCCTGCGCTCAGCCCGACTTCCTGACCATAGATCGGGCCGACCATACGGAACGAAGCGCTGGAAAGGGCGGCAACTACCACGCCCGCTGCGGCAAGGGGGGATCGCGTGACGGCCAACATGGGCCGCAGACGGGGGGATTCTGGCGTTTCGGGTTGCTTTACCTTGGTCAAAGTCAGCGGCAATAGCGCGGCGCAGCAACCCATCGCCAACAGATTATAAGAGACATAGCTGGCAGGTGCCAGAATGCCGATGATCATCTGTGCGCCCAGTGAGCCGGTCATATCCACAACGCGGTAAATGCCCATGGTGCGCCCGCGGGTCTCATTGGTGACTTTGGATTGCAGCCATGCCTCGATCACCGTGTAACAGCCCGCCACGCACAGGCCTGAGGCCACCCGCATCACCGCCCAGGCATATGCATCAATGACAACCATATGCGCCATCAGGCCAATTGCGCCCGTTGCGGTAAAGGCGGCAAAGGCGCGGCTGTGCCCGACCGATCCCATCAGGCGCGGTGCCCACCAGCATCCGATGAAAAACCCAAAGAAATGCGCCGAGCCGAGCATCCCGATTTCCTGCCGGGAAAAGCCCAGAACCGTGCCCGACAACACATCAAGCGGACCAGTGCCACCAGAGGAGAGTTGCAGCAAGATGACGGAAAAGAAGAGGGCGGCAAATGAAATGAGCAGGCGCATACCCGCTGATAGGCCGAATGCACGCATAACCCCAAGAGGTTTACCGACAAAATCCGGTCGTTTTCGAAAAACGACAGCACTTTTTAACGTTTTTCACAGACATAGGCTTGTGGGAATGTGGCTTGCGACGGCGGGCAGAGGGCGTAGTGTGTCGCCAAAAGGAGAGGCGGAATGAAGCGGAACAAACTCGGCCAAAGCGATATCGAGGTGTCTGATTTGTGTTTGGGGTCCATGACATGGGGCACCCAAAACACGGCGGAAGAGGCGCATGAACAGATCGACCGGGCGCTGGACGCGGACATCAACTTTGTCGATACGGCGGAAATGTATCCGGTCAATCCGGTGAATGCGGAAACCATCGGCCGAACCGAACGCATCATCGGCCTGTGGTTCGAACGCGACAGCCGCCGCAGCGATATGGTGCTGGCCACCAAACATTCGGGCGAAGGGATGACCCATGCCCGTGACGGCGCGCCCATTTCGTCAAAAACCATTCCCGACGCGATTGAAGGGTCGTTGCGCCGCCTCAAGACCGACTACATCGACCTCTATCAGTTCCATTGGCCCAACCGCGGCAGCTATATGTTTCGCAAAAACTGGAGCTTTGATCCTTCGGGACAAAACCGGGCGGAAACGATTGCCCATATGGAAGACACGCTTGGCGCGCTGCAAAAGGAGGTCAAACGCGGCACGATCCGTGCCTTTGGCCTCAGCAACGAAAGCGCGTGGGGCCTGACCCAATGGGCCAGTGTGGCAGAGCGGGTTGGCGGACCGCGACCGGTATCGGTGCAGAACGAATATTCGCTGCTCTGCCGGATGGCCGATACAGATGTATCAGAGACATGCATCAACGAAGAAATTGATATGTTGGCGTTTTCTCCCCTCGCGGCGGGGCTTCTGACTGGCAAATATCAAGGCGGCGCCGTGCCGGACGGATCACGCATGTCACTGAATGCGGAACTGGGCGGGCGCAAAACAGAACGCGCCTTTGACGCGGTGGATGCCTATCTGTCCTTGGCGCAGGCTTACGGCCTTGACCCGGTGCAGATGGCGCTGGCGTGGTGCAGGCAGCGGCCTTTCATGGGGTCGGTCATCTTTGGCGCGACAAATATGGACCAGCTTGAGCTTGCTATCGGGGCCGGGGATCTGGACCTTCCCGATCAGGTGATCAGGGCCATTGACGACGCGCATAGATCACATCCTTTCCCCTACTAACCGGACAAATACAGTTGCTAGGCTGAGCTTTCGCGGCTTTGCCCCTGCCGCATCTGGGTGGCCGACATCGCAAACTGCCCTCGAAAGGCACGGGCAAAGCTGGCCTGCGAGGCAAAGCCGGTCGCCAAGGCAACGTTTTGCAAGCTGAGATGGGTCTGGCGCACCAATCGCTCTGCCTCGGACAAGCGCAGGTGCAGGTAATGCGCTTGCGGGCTGCGCCCAAGCCGGTTTTGAAACTGCAATTGCAGCGCCCGCTGGCTCAGTCCCAAGCGCTTGGCCAATTGCGCGACGGGCAGTGGATCATCAAGCGCGGCCTCCATCAATTGTTGGGCTTTCGCGGTCACTGCATTGTGGCGCGGATCGATGCCGCGGCTTTGTGGCCTTGGCGGTGCGGGGTCGTAAATGAACGTTCCGGCGATCCTTTGCGCCAGCGTTGACCCATGTTGTCTGCCGATCAGATCCAGCATCATCTCAATCGCGGGCGCCGCGCCAGCGCAGGTCAGACGGCTGCCACTGATCTCGAACCGGCTGTTGACCACATCAATCAGCGGGAAACGCTCGGTAAATCTTTCCAAATCTTCCCAATGGGTTGTGGCGCGATGTTGATCCAAAAGGCCAGCCATCGCCATCACCCATGGTCCACCATCAATGCCGGCAATCACGCTGCCTTGGCCATCCAATCGGCGCAAACTTGCGGTAAGGGCGGGGGTCGATTGTGCCTCAAGATCAAAACCTGCGACGATGATCAGAAGATCGGTGCGCGTGACCTTCTGCAAGGGCGCGGCGGGGATCGTCACACCACTGGTCAGGGTCACGGGGGCCGCGCCGGGGGTGGCAAATTGCCAATCAAAAAGGATGCGCCCCGCCTGCCGGTTGGCCGCCCTTAACGGATCAACCGCCGCTGCAAAAGTCAGGGTGTTGCAATCGTCGAGAACCAAAAGAGTGGTATGTGTGATTTTGCCGGATTTCATTAACTCACCTTCGTATTGTGCAAAGCCAGCCAGATCAACCTGTCTCATACTTACGGGAATTCAGATCAAGGGAGCCTGACAATGCCGCTCAATATGAACAAAGACGTGTTTATCACCTGTGCCGTGACCGGATCGGGAGGCACCCAAGACCGCAGCCCGCATGTGCCGCGATCCCCCAAACAAATTGCCGACAGCGCCATCGCGGCAGCAAAGGCAGGCGCGGCGATTGTGCATTGCCATGTGCGTGATCCCGAGACGGGCGCCCCCAGCCGGGATCTGGCGCTTTATCGCGAAGTGACTGAGCGCATCCGCGACAGCGACACCGATGTTGTGCTCAATCTCACCGCTGGCATGGGCGGGGACATCGTATTTGGCAATGTCGAAAGCCCGTTGCCGACCCGTGAAGGCACGGACATGATCGGCGCAACAGAGCGCGTCGCACATGTGGCGGAATGTCTGCCGGAAATCTGCACGCTGGATTGCGGCACCATGAACTTTGCCGAGGCCGATTATGTGATGACCAACACGCCCGGCATGTTGACGGCCATGGGCCGGATGATGACCGATCTGGGCGTAAAGCCCGAGATTGAGGCCTTTGACACTGGCCATCTTTGGTATGCGAAACAATTGGTTACCGATGGCGTGCTGGACAGCCCGGCCTTGGTACAGCTGTGCATGGGCGTGCCTTGGGGCGCGCCGGATGATCTCAATACCTTTATGGCGATGGTCAACAACGTGCCAGACGACTGGACCTTTTCTGCCTTTGGTCTGGGGCGCAATCAGATGGCCTATGTCGCGGCGGCGGTGCTTGCGGGCGGCAATGTGCGGGTGGGCCTTGAGGACAATCTCTGGCTGGAAAAAGGTGTTTTGGCCGAGAATTATCAACTGGTGGAACGCGCGCAAACCATCATCGAAAACATGGGCGCGCGGGTCATTGGCCCGGCAGAAGTGCGCGAAAAACTGGGCCTGACCAAACGGGCACCCAAGTGAAAAGGGCGCTGGCTTTTGTGCTGATCTTGGCCGGATGCGCAGCAGCGCCCTTGCCGGAGATCAGCATCGGCTTGCGCAATCCGACCGCGCCCATTGGCGGCACCAGCCGGTTTGATGCGGCGCGTTTTGCAGGGGATTGGCATGTGCTGCGCTGCCTTGGGAATTGTGCGGCGCAGGTACGCTATGACCTTGGTGCAAGCGGGAAAATACTGCGGCAGACCGGGGCGGATCAAACACTGTTCACCGTCACAGCCCCCGGCATTTTGCGGTCCGATGCGCCAAAGCAAACAGTGGTGGTGATGTGGGTGGACGAAGGGTTCCGAACAGCCGCAGTTGGCGATGCCGATGGCCGCTGGGCCGCGATCCTTGACCGCAGCGCGGCATCCTCGCCTGACCGGATCAAAGCGGCAACTCAGATATTGGATTTCAACGGCTGGGACATCAGCCAACTTCGGAAAGTGAACAAATGACCAAGACAGCAGCAATTATCGGCGGCGGCGTGATTGGCGGCGGCTGGGCCGCGCGGTTTGCCTTGAACGGCTGGACCGTGCAGGTGTTTGACCCCGATCCAGAAGCCGAACGCAAGATCGGTGAGGTTATGGCCAACGCCCGCCGGTCCTTGCCCGGATTGACGGATGTGGCTTTGCCAGATGAGGGTGAAGTCCGGTTTTGCGCCTCAATTGCCGATGCCGTGACCGGCGCGGATTGGATTCAAGAAAGCGTACCGGAGCGCCTTGAAATAAAACACAAAACCTTTGCCGAGGTGCAGGCCCATTGCGCGGCGGATGCGGTGATCGGATCGTCCACATCGGGCTTCAAGCCGTCGCAGTTGCAACAGGGCGCGGCCCGCCCCGGTCAGATCATGGTCGCCCATCCGTTTAACCCGGTGTACCTGCTGCCGCTGGTGGAACTGGTACCGGGGGATGCGGGCGATCCGGCTTTGATTGAGCAGGCCAAGACTCTGCTGTCCGGCATCGGCATGTATGCGCTGCACCTCAAAAAAGAGATCGACGCCCATGTCGCGGACAGGTTTCTTGAGGCGGTCTGGCGCGAGGCGCTGTGGCTGGTCAAAGACGGCATCGCCACCACCGAAGAGATCGACAATGCGATCCGCTATGGTTTTGGCATCCGTTGGGCGCAGATGGGCCTGTTTGAAACCTACCGCGTCGCGGGCGGCGAAGCGGGCATGAAACATTTCATGGCGCAGTTTGGTCCGTGCCTCAGTTGGCCATGGACCAAGCTGATGGATGTGCCTGAGTTCACCGACGAACTGGTTGATCTGATTGCAGGGCAGTCGGATGCCCAATCCGGGCATCTGTCGATCCGCGAGCTGGAGCGGGTGCGCGACAACAATCTGGTGACCATGATGCGCGGTCTCAAGGCGCAAGATTGGGGGGCAGGGGCGCTGCTCAACCAACAGGAAGTTCTGATGCGCCAAGGCTCCGAGATGGGGGCAAGTGCTGCTGATCTGCCTGCGGACCAACCTGTGCCAACGGCGCGGCGCACGGTGCCGCTGGATTGGACCGATTACAACGGTCACATGACGGAATCGCGCTATCTGCATGCCTTTGCCGATGCCACGGACCGGTTCATGGAACTCATTGGCTGTGATGCGGCCTATATCTCTTCGGGAGGCAGCTATTTCACGGCCGAAACCCATATTCGCCATCTCGATGAGGTCCATGCCGGGGCGGTGATCACGATCACCACCCATGTGGTTTTGGGCGAGGGGAAAAAGATGCACCTGTTCCATGAAATGCGCGAAGGGGATCGGTTGTTGGCGACCGGGGAACATTTCCTGCTGCATGTGGATCTGGAGACCCGCAAACCGTCACCGCCATCGCCGCAGATCGAGGCCAATCTTGTGCGCTTTGCCCAAGGGCATGCACAGCTGCCGGCGCCGGATGGTCTGGGCCGTGCGATCGGAGCCCCACGGTGAAGCGGGCGCTGATCACTGCGGGGGCAGCTGGTATTGGCCGCGCCATGGCCGATGGGTTTGACGCCGCGGGGTTTGAGGTTTGGGTGACGGATGTTGATGCGGGCGCCTTGGATCAATGCCCCGATCACTGGCGTTGCCACCACGCCAATGCTGCAGATGAAACGGCCGTGCGGGATGTGTTTGACCAGATGGATCATCTCGATGTGCTGTGCGCCAATGCCGGAATTGCCGGACCGACAGCATTGGTTGAGGATGTGGCTTTGGCCGACTGGCAGGCCTGTGTCAGTGTCAATCTGGAAGGGGCTTTTCTGGCCGCCAAACACGCGGCGCCCTTGATGAAACGGGCACAATCCGGCGCGATGATCCTCACATCTTCAACGGCGGGGATCTACGGATACCCCAACCGTGCGCCCTATGCGGCGGCCAAATGGGCGGTGATTGGCCTGATGAAAACCCTCGCGATGGAGCTGGGCCCCTTTGGCATTCGGGCCAATGCAATTTGTCCCGGTGCCGTCGAAGGGCCGCGCATGGAAGGGGTGTTGGAGCGCGAAGCGGATACCAAGGGCATGACCCGTGATCAGGTCTATGAGGGCTACGCCGCTGGCACGTCGATGCGCAGCTTTGTGACGGCGCAGGATATCGCCGACATGGCGGTGTTTCTTGGGTCCGATCAGGCGCGGATGGTGTCAGGGCAGGTGATCGCGGTGGATGGCCACACGGAAAATCCCGACCCGAAACTTTAACGGATCAGCGCCCGCATCTCGGTCAGGAAATCGGGGAATTCGCGGGCGGTGGTGCTGGCTTCACGGACAAGATTGTCAAAATCCGCACTCATGGTGTCGATCCGTTGGCGGTCGCGAAAGGCCATGTAGTGGCCGCCCGTATAAAACACCGCCAAAAGCGGCCCAAACACCGTGACAGGGGCGCTGTACATCTGGCGGGCGTCAAATTGATAGATGCGCAGACGGGGGTACAATTGCCGCGACAGCGCGATCAACTGATCGGTTTGGGCCAGCCGTAAGAGGGCGGGCAATCCGGCATAATAACCAACGCCGCGCACAAAACACTCGATCTCGGACAGGGGCATCGCGATCTCGTATTCCGAGCCTGCACCGCGCATCCAATCCAACCGGTCGCGCGAGGCGTTGATCGCCTGCTGTGTGGTCCGGCCCAGATGCGGCCCGTATTCCCACTCCAGCATGTCCTGGGTCTTGAGCATATCCGGCAACGTCGCGGGTACATGGCGGATTTTGTAACCCGCTGCCTCCTGATGCCAGCTGAAGATCTGCTCGTCCACCAAGGCGCGGGGCGCTTGGGACACTTCAAAGCTGTTTGACACCAGATCCGCCGCGGTTTCGGGCCGGTCAGACAGCCCCAAAAGCCAATCGGACGACACCCCCAGAACCTGCGCACAGGCGGCGACCACATGCGCCCCCGGCATCCTTGCACCGCTATCGGTCAAGGCTTGAGACAGGGTGGATCGATCGGTGCCGATGGCCCGCGCAAGCGCACTTTGTGAGATGTTTGCATCCTTGATTGCCTGCGTCAGGCGGGTGCGAAACTGGGCGGCGCGGTCAAGTTTGCTGTCATTTTTAATCATATGTTTACTTTTGTCACGATATGTCCGCTTTGTTAATCATTATCTGAATGGGCAGCGCAAAGAGTTTGAGTCATCACGAAACCGTTACAATTCAAATATGAAACGGGGTTTTATGCAGGCGGAACAGGTTCAGGCAACAATTCTTCCTGAACAGATCGACGTTGGCCCGGTCCCCAATACCCAAAACCTGTCTTTCGAATGGCCCACGATATGCCTTTTGGCGATCTGTGCGGCGCTCTGGATTGTCGCGCTTGCGCTACCTGCCGGATGGTGGCCACTGGCCTTGGTCCTGCTGATCCCTGCATTGGCGCAGCATTCCTCGTTGAGCCATGAAATCCTGCACGGGCATCCGTTTCGTGCTGACTGGGCTTGCACTTTTCTCGGTCTGTTTCAGCCGGGACTGTTTGTACCTTATCTGCGGTTCAAAGCGCTGCACCTTGCGCACCACCATGATGCGCGGCTGACCGATCCCTACGATGATCCTGAAACCAACTACCTTGATCCGGCGATCTGGGCACAGATGTCAGGTTGGCAGCGGCACATCTTGAACTTCAACAACACCTTGCTGGGGCGAATGCTGATTGGTCCGGCGTTTGGCACCCTGTGTTTTGTCAAATCGGACATCAAACTGATCTGCCGCGGTCAATTGGATGTGGCGATGCATTGGATTTTGCATCTGCCCGGTGTCGTTCTGACGCTCTGGCTGGTGAGCCTTTCGGCGCTGCCGCTCTGGGCCTATCTGCTGGCCTGCTATGCTGCGCTGTCGATCCTGAAAATTCGCACCTTTCTGGAACATCAGGCCCATGAACGCGCCTCTGGCCGGTCGGTGGTGATTGAGGATCGTGGCCCGCTGGCATTGTTGTTTTTGAACAATAACTTGCATGTGGTGCATCACATGCACCCCACTGTTGCATGGTATCGCCTGCCGGGTCTGTACCGCGCACAGAAGGAACGGTTTTTGCGCCGCAATCATGGCTATGTTTTCGCCTCCTACGGCGAGATTTTCCGCAAGTTCCTGCTGCGCAGCAAAGATCCGGTGGCGCATCCGCTCTGGAAGCCGAAGGCCGAATGAGCCTATAGGAAGGGATGAACATCCCGTTTCCTGATCTCTGGATCATCGTTTCATTGGCTGCGGCCGCCTTTCAAACTGTGCGGTTCATGCTGCAAAAGCATCTGGCGACGGCGACATTATCTGCGGGCGGCGCAACCTTTTCGCGGTTTCTTTATTCGATCCCCTTCATTCTGGCGCTGCTGGCAGCCTATTTGTTGATCTCTGGCAAGCCGATGCCGCAGATCGGTGCGGGCTTCTGGATTTACGGTCTGGCGGGGGCCACTGCGCAGATTCTGGCAACCGTCTGTGTGGTGATGCTGTTCAAACAGCGCAACTTTGCCGTGGGCATCACCTTTAAGAAAACCGAAGTCATTCAGACGGTTCTGATGGGATGGATCCTGCTGGGCGAGGGGGTTTCGACCCTTGGTTTTGCCGCGATCGCACTGGGCATTGTTGGGCTGCTGTTGCTGTCTGGCGGACCAGAGGCCAAGGGCTGGCAGCTGGGCGATCTGCGCAACCGTGCAGCGGGGCTTGGACTGGCCTCGGGCATTCTGTTTTCGATTTCTGCGGTCAGTTATCGGGGCGCGTCCTTGACCGTGGTTGAGGCCGATCCGATCCTGCGAGCGGCGGTGACATTGGCGGCGGTGGTGACAATGCAAACGCTGATCATGGTGATCTGGCTGCGCCTGCGCGAACCCGGAGAGATCACAGCAGTTTGGTCGGCGCGTAAGGTCGCGATCTGGATCGGGTTGACCTCTATGGGCGGCTCACTGTGCTGGTTCATCGCCTTTACCTTGCAAAACGCGGCCTATGTCAAAGCGGTGGGACAGGCGGAACTGATCCTGTCCGTCGCGGCCTCTACTTTGTTTTTCCAAGAGAAAATCACCCCACGCGAATGGGCAGGCATGGCGATCCTGATGGCATCTATCTTGATGCTGGTTTTGGTGATCTAAACCGAAGTGTCAGCCGGACGCCTGCAGTTCCTTCAACACCTGCATGGCTTTCTCGCTGAGCGCATCGGGAACAAAAGCATGATCATGATGGAACGCGGCGACCATATTGCAGGCGATGCCATTTTCGGCCAAGGCAGTGGCCACCGCCGCCGTCAGGCCAACCCCTTCCAGCGATGAATAGACGTTCAAAGTGATGCAGCGCATAGGTTGATCTACGGGCAGGCCCGCCGTTTCCGCGACCTTGGCAGGCAAGAGCAGGGACAGCCCCTCATCCTCGCGAAACATCGAAACGGCCTGCGCTATCAGACCTGCGCCAACCTGTTCGTCAACACTGGCAAACACAAAGCTGCCCGGCCGCAATTCGGGAGACATGCCCGAGATCATATCGGAAGCGGTATGGGCGATCTCTGGCATTGGGCGTTCCTTTTTGGATCAATCCGTCATCGGGTGGCCGCGCAGGCGCAAAAACAGGCTTTCTTCGTCGTTGTTCTTGAAAAACGGCACCGATGCGGGGGGCGCAAGGTCGCGGGCGCGGGCCTGAACCTCGGCCAGCACAACCTCGGTGATAAACGGCATGTCAAAGGAACGGGCTTCGCTCAACGCGACCCATTGCAGATGCGACAGCTCATCACAGGCGGCGTCAAAATCATCCAGATCACTGGCAATGTCTTCTGCGTCCACCAAGAAAAACCGCGCATCAAATCGGCGTGGACGGCCCGGCGGGGTCAGGGCGCGAAACACGAACTGCAAGGGCGCTGCATGTGGCAAATGCCCGGTGGCGGCAAAGCTGGCCCAATCGGCGGGCGGCTCGATGTCCCATGTACCGGGGCGGCCAAGGATCAGGCCGGTTTCTTCCCACAGCTCGCGCACCGCGGCTACGGCAACCGCATGAGCCAGCGCCGGATCTGCATCTTCGCGCAGACGCGCAGCGCAGGTGTCGGGCAGGGGGGCGGCGAGCGGGATCTGGGCATCTTCTGCGTCAACCGCGCCGCCCGGAAACACGAATTTGTTGGGCATGAACGCCGCTTTGGCGCCGCGTTGTCCCATCAGGATCTTGGGATCGTCATGGCGATCGCGCAACACGATCACGGTGGCCGCATTGCGGATCTGGCTCTTGTCGATGGTCATCTATGGTTCCCCGTCCTGCCTCGGACCGAAGGGACAGATCAGGTGCCGCTTCCGAAGCCGCCCATCTCTTTGGCCCATTGAAAGCCGATCATGGCCCCCTTCAGTCTGGGCAGAAGGTAAAGCGACAGGCCGACACATCCAACCGCAAAAATCGTGAACAGCGTCAGCGGCTCGGGACGCCATTGCACAAACACGATATGCAGCAGCGGCGCCATCAGATGCCCGACGATCAAAATCGTCAGATAGGCCGGGCCGTCATCGGCGCGGTGATGGTGAAATTCCTGATGACAGACGGTGCAATTGTCGTTGACCTTTAGATAGCTCTTGAGCAGTGGTCCTGACCCGCAATTGGGGCATTTGCGCCGCCAACCGCGCAGCATCGCCGCGCCGCGCGCACGTCCGCCCTCGGCGTCGGTGGCATAGGTTTGCATATCGGCTTCGGCGATCACAGTCTGGGTCATGTCAGCATCCTTTGGTCCGATCTAGATGGGGGGAACGGGGGCAAAAAGAAAGAGGGCAAATATCGCTTGCGGCGGGATGTCGCAAATTCTCCTCAACGATTTTTTTCAAAATTGTCCGACGGAAAACCGATTTGGGCCCGTTTGACCTGTATCGCACCTCAAAAGGGGGCGGAAAAAAACAAACCAAGGAGATCACATATGACTGTTCGAGCAACCCTTCACATCGTGTCTTTGGCCGCATTGATTGCCATCGGAGGTCAAGCTGCCGTCGCCAAGGGCGATGGCAATGCATCCAAGTTCGCCGAGATTGACAGCGACAGCAACGGTCAGGTGACCGAGGCCGAAATGCGCGCCCATGCCGCCGCCCGCTTTGCCGCAGCCGACAGCAACGGTGATGGCTTTTTGACTGCGGATGAAATGCTGGCCTCTCGCAAGGCGCATGGCGGCAAACATGCCGAAAAGATGCTCAAGAAGTTTGACAAGGACGGCAACGGATCGCTGGATGCATCTGAACTTGAAGCCGCCGCCGAAGGCCGCCAGGGCAAGCGCGGCAAACGCATGATGTCGCGGCTGGACGCCAATGACGATGGCAAGCTGGCGCTTGAGGAAATGACCGCAAAACGCGACCCGGCGAAAATGATCAAGAAGCTGGACAAAGACGGCAATGGCACGTTGAGCGCCGATGAATTTGCCGAAATGCGCAAACATGGCAAGAAACGCCATGGCAGCTACAGCTCTGACTAAGATCGGGCAGGGGGCGCTTGTCATGACCGCCCCCACACCCTAGCAATCATGAATATGCACGCGGGCAATACCGAACCGGATACCGAAGCCGAGCTTCTGGCGCGATACGCGGCGGGCGATCCTGCCGCTGCCCGTTTGCTGGCGGCGCAGGTGACCCCGCGCATGTTTGCCCATGCACTGCGCGTGTTGGGCGATCAGGCGGAGGCCGAGGATGTCACGCAAGACGCGATGATGCGGCTTTGGCGCATCGCGCCGGAGTGGCGGGCAGGCGAGGCAAAGGTCAGCACTTGGCTGTACCGCGTCGTGGCCAATCTGTGCATCGACCGGCTGCGCAAACGCGGCAGTGTCGCGCTTGAAGACATCGCCGAACCGGCCGATCCGGCACCTTCGGCCATGCAGGGGATGCAGCAGGCAACACGGCTGGATGCCTTGCAAGCCGCGCTTAATACTTTGCCGGACCGGCAGAGACAGGCGGTGGTGCTGCGCCATATTGATGGGCTTGGTAATGCGCAGATCGCTGCCATTCTCGATATCGGCGTGGAAGCCGTAGAAAGTTTGACGGCGCGGGGGAAACGGGCGCTGAAAACGGCCCTTGAGGGGCAAAAGGACGCATTGGGGTTTGAAGATGACACGATCTGACAAGAACACATCGGACACAGAGATCGAGACATTGTTTGCGGCGGCACGATCTGCCCCGCCGGCCGTGCCGGACGCCTTGATGGCCAGTATCCTTGCCGATGCGGGGCAGATGCAACCGGCACAGCCCGCGCAGGGCGGCGTTTTCTCGTGGCTGCGGGCCTTGGGCGGCGGGCCGGGTGTTGGCGGGCTGGTTTTTGCCACCTGTGTCGGGTTCTGGATCGGGGTTGCACCGCCCGCAAACCTGCCGGACCTGGCGGGACAACTGTTGAACTTGCAATCCAGCACAGACATTGACGACAGCGATCTGACCGGCTTTGGCTGGGACATCGAAGAGGGATAGTTCTATGGCACATCAGACACCTACACCCAAGGCCAGCCGCAAAATGCGCTGGGCGCTGGGTCTGTCTTTGGCAGTGAACCTGCTGTTTGTCGGTGCCATCGGCGGTGCGGTCTATCGCAATGCGGGCGGTCCCGGTCTGGACCGGCATCGCGCCCCCGAGCTGCGCAGCTATGGCACCCCCTATGTACGCGCCCTTCCGCGCAAGGACCGGCGCGACCTGCACGCAAATCTGAAGAAAGACAACGGCGCGGCGCGGCCCTCCCGAGCCGAGCGGCGGGCGCAGTATGACAACATGTTGGCCGTCCTCAGGGCAGACCCCTTCGAGGTTGACGCCGTGCGGGATATCCTCAAGGCGCAGGGCGCTGCCGCTTATGGAATGCAGACAGCGGCACACAGCGCTTGGCTGGACCGGATCAGCGCCATGTCAGAGGCAGAACGGCAGTCCTACGCAGACCGGCTTGAGCGGGAGTTGAAAAAGCCCAAGCGCAAATGGCGTAAGCCGCCGCGCGACTAGGGCCTTGCCTGCGGTTCCCGTGGCTTGCTCTCTTAGAACCGGCGCGATAGGCACATGCCGTAGGATTTGGAGCTGGCGATGAAATTCAAGGACAACGACGAAGTGCTGGCCACAGTGCAGGCGTCTTCTGGGCGGCGGTTTTTGGGCGTTGTCTCGCTCGGGATCTTGGGCGTGTTGCTGATCTATATTGCGATGGTGCGTTCGCCCGGTTGGGAATGGCAATTGTTTCTTGTCGGCATCGGCGCAGCGGCGCTTTGGATGGCGCAGGCGATGTGGCGCGCCACGGCCAGCGCGGTTGAACTGACACCGCTGGTGCTGCGGGATGCAGACGGCACCGTCATCGCAGAGGTTGCGGATATCGTCGGAATGGATCGCGGATTTTTCGCGTTCAAACCCTCAAACGGTTTTTTGCTGAAGGTTGGCAGCGGCAGCACGCGCAACTGGCGGCCGGGCCTGTGGTGGCGTTTTGGCCGCCGGATCGGCATCGGCGGGATGACCCCCGGCAGTCAGACCAAATTTATGTCAGAGATCATCTCGGCGATGATGGCCACCCGCGACGCGGATATGCCAGAAATTTAGGTGCCAGCCGGACAATTTTCCCAGCACACGCGCGGCGCATAACGGGGCCGTGTAAACACAAAGTTGCGGATCTCGCGCTCTTCCAGCCCTGTTTTGAAGGGGGCCTCGTAGGTCGTAAATGTCTCAACCACAATGACGCGTTCGCGGTCGGGCAAAACGGGCAAAACATCATGCCAGTTTTCGACATCCGAACTGCTCAGCGGTAGAATGCCGCCGCCGCGCGTTTGCGACCAATCCCGATAAAAGCGATCCTCGGACTGATCATAGAGGATCGAGGTCACGCGGATCGAAGAATCCCCCTGACTGTTGCTGAGGTATTCAAACAACTGGTGCAGCCCGGTCAGATATGCCCCATCAATCGGAACTGTCTCACGGGAAATGGCATCGCCCAGGGAATAGGCCGCACGTTGGGTCAACCCATGGGTCCGAAACGAATGAAAGATCGAGAACATGGTCAGGAATGCCCAGAACATAGCGGGCAGAATGATCATTGCCTCGAGGGCAATCACACCATCCTCCCGGCGCATGAAGTCTGCACGGGCAATGGATTTCAAAGTGACTTTGAAGCGTTGATAAAGCATTAACCCGGCTCCTGAACAAATGTGGAGGATGAGAGCATTCTAGCCTTGCCTGACCCGTCTTTCTCGAACGCATAGCCTAGTCCGCTGGTCGGATAGACCGGATCAAAGCGCACGCAGGCCCGCATCATCATCAGTTCGTGTTGTTGGCCCAACGTGAACCCGCGCACCGGTTGAACCGGTTGTGCTGTGTCTACGCAATCGGCCTGCTGATCAAAGGTCGCAAAATTGCGCGGATCAACTGGCGTCATCTCAAGGCGCAGCGACGAGTCGCAATCCTCAAGGAACCCGGCGTTGTCACAGATAATCGTCTTGATCTGGTCATGGGTCATGGCGACATTGGTGTTCAGGCGCACATAACGCACCGCGATGTCGAGACCGCGATCGAGATACATCTGCCGCATCGAATAAAGGCCCATCTCAACCGACATCAGGAATGCCCCAAAGAGGATCGGGATGAAGATACAAAATTCGATGACCAGCGCAGAGCCGTCCTCGTCGCGGCGAAAACGCCGCAACTGGTTTTTCAAGATGGTCTTCATTGTGTCAACCTCAGCTGGTTAATCTGGCGTGCAATGGCCGAGAATGCCTCGCTGATTTCCACACCTTCTACCCGGAAGAAGTGGCTGGGCGAAGAGGCGCAGTTCTGCATCACGGATGCACCGTGATCGGAGACCTCAAAACCAATGGACCAAATCACCATCTTATGGACCTTCGCGGCGTCGCAGATGTTGTCCAGCAGGCTGTCGCCAAGCGACGCAGTATACCGGCGCCAGTAGTAACGCGAGCGGCGCGAGGAGCTAACGGAGTTGTACAGATAGTATTGCAGATTATAGCGGTTCCAATGCGCATATTCGCTGTCGGAGTTGTAATAACGATCTGAAATCCGGTAGCTTCGGTCGTTCTGGCCATCGGTCATTAGAATGATGGTTTTCAGAGTTTCGTGATCACCGTAAGTTGCCGGGCGGTTAGCAAACACTGCATCAACATGACCTGCGTTGGACAATTGGCCGGTAAGGGTCGTGAAGGAATTGTCCAACATCGAAACGGCCCATTTCATACCAAGGAAAATTGACGTACCCGCACGTGGTTTGAACCGATCAATCCGGTTTTTTAGATCATTGGCATCCTGGCTGAACGGCACAATCTCTTCGTACCAGTTACGCGGGCAGACCGTGTCGTAACGTGTGTTGCGGGTGCTGCCGGATTCGTTGGAGTAATAGTTCCACTGGAAATGCTGCATCTGGTCGTAGGTCTGGCCTTGGTTCAAGGACGCGTGGCTGTACTCTGTGTCCGGCATTTCGAGGCAATGGGAGAAGTTGTGGACCTGATTGACGTTCAATTGATCCATAATCTTTTGACCCACATTCACATGTTCCGAATAGGGGATCATGGAGATGGAGATCAGATCACGGTTCCCCGGCGTCAGAACAGTGTCGATAAACACTGATGCGGCATCTTGAAGGTTTTCCATCTTGCTGTTGTTTTTCATCGACCCGGAGATATCGAGCACCAGGGAGATTTCGACTTTGTTGACCTTTTCCTGCGCTCTTGAACGGGCGGGCACGCTCAACTCTTCGACGCCCATCGTGTCCATAAACTGTGTGTTCATGGTCATCGACGCATCAACAGTCACTGTGCGGTAATTCAGCCCTTCGTCCACATCGACGTTTGACACGTAACCAGCCATGCCCGACTTATCGAAATAGTCGCGCACAACGGCTTCGGGATCCAGGGTCTGATCAAGGTCGGCCGCGGCCAGCACCGCCCGGTCAGAGACAGCTTGAATGCGCGTGCGTTCCATCTCGTGGCGCATCATGTCTGCGCCAATGCCGCCGATCATCACCATCATCAAGACCATGAACATCGCGAAGATGGTGATTGTCCCGTCTTCCTCGCGGGCGAATTTCCGCGGCTGCTTCATGATCGCATCGATCATTTCTTGGTTCATATCTGGTTTCATACCGTCACCTTTTCATGGTTGGACTGTCACCAGCCCGCAGCGCGGATTACGCACTATGCCTTAAGAAGGTTGTGATCCCGAAACGTGTCTTAAATAGGGCCATTGAATGTCAATCCGGGCCCATTTCGCCGACATTTTAGCGTCAATACAGGTGCTTGGAGCATTCTGTTTCCGAGCCAGGAACAAAAGCCCCAGAATCCGGCGAATCACCGCTTATGCCTACAAATTGAGCATTAACTATGAATATTGTCGCACCTTGCAATTCTGGCGGTTAGGGTGGTGACGCAGGGGAAGGCCAACTGAGTCGTCCTGCATAGGTTGCATCACTGGAATAATACAGGAGCCCCCAATGAACCCTTCCAACGAGCCGAGCTTTCGTGACAGCGTTGACATGATGTTCAATCGTGCTGTCGCACTGATGGACCTGCCGCCGGGGCTGGAAGAGAAAATCAGGGTGTGTAACGCAACCTATACCGTGCGTTTCGGGGTCCGCCTGCGCGGCAAGATCCAGACCTTCACCGGCTACCGTTCGGTGCATTCGGAACATATGGAACCGGTCAAGGGCGGTATCCGCTATTCCATGGCTGTGAATCAAAACGAGGTGGAGGCGCTTGCGGCGCTGATGACCTACAAATGCGCTTTGGTCGAGGCGCCCTTTGGCGGCTCCAAGGGTGGTTTGTGCATTGATCCGCGCGAATATGACGACCACGAGCTTGAGCTGATCACCCGCCGTTTTGCCTATGAGCTGATCAAACGCGATATGATCAATCCGGCGCAAAACGTCCCCGCCCCCGATATGGGCACCGGAGAGCGTGAGATGGCGTGGATTGCGGACCAATACAAACGCATGAACACCACGGACATCAACGGCGTTGCCTGCGTCACCGGCAAGCCGACCAACGCAGGCGGCATTCAAGGCCGGACAGAGGCAACGGGCCGCGGAGTGCAATACGCGCTGCGGGCTTTCTTCCGCGACGAGCAGGGCAAAAAGAAAGCCGGCCTAGAGGGCAAGCTGGATGGCAAACGGGTCATCGTGCAGGGTCTGGGCAACGTGGGCTACCATGCGGCGAAATTCCTGTCTCAGGAGGATGGCTGCAAGGTTGTGGGCATCATCGAACGGGACGGCGCGTTGCACGACGAAAGTGGTCTTGATGTCGATGCCGTTTATCAGTGGATTGCCAAACATGGCACCATCACCGGCTATCCCAGCGCCAATTGCGAGGCCGACGGTGCCAAACTGCTTGAGGGGGAATGCGATATCCTGATCCCCGCCGCGCTGGAAGGTGTGATCAACCTCAGCAATGCCGAGCGGGTTCAGGCGCCGCTGATCATCGAGGCGGCCAATGGCCCTGTGACTGCGGGCGCTGATGATATTCTGCGCAAGAAAGGCACAGTGATCATTCCCGATATGTACGCAAACGCTGGCGGTGTGACGGTGTCCTATTTCGAATGGGTCAAAAACCTTAGCCACATCCGCTTTGGCCGGATGCAACGGCGCCAGGAAGAGGCGCGTCACCAGTTGGTTGTGGACGAATTGGAACGCTTGTCCTCGGACAGCGGCATTGGCTGGCAACTGAGCCCAAATTTCAAAGAACAATACCTGCGCGGTGCGGGTGAGTTGGAATTGGTGCGTTCTGGTCTCGATGACACCATGTCGACGGCTTATGATTCCATGGCGGCGGTTTGGCACGGGCGTGATGATGTCGATGATCTGCGCACGGCGGCCTATCTGGTCTCGATTGACAAGGTTGCCGCCAGCTATCGCGCCAAAGGGCTGTGACCCTGTAAAGACCGGGGCAGGGCGTGCAATGGCGCCCTGCCACCTCAAACCATTTTCCCAACGGATCGCATTTTCTGGAATAGCTGCCCGATCAGAGGCGGACAGCCTTCAAACCTGCGCGTAAGGTGCGGCTATGATGTTTGATCTGCCTGATGAAAACGCGCTTTATGCAGCGTTGATAAACCGCGACGCGGATTTTGATGGCCGCGCCTATGTCGGGGTCACCTCGACGGGCGTCTTTTGCAGATTGACCTGTCCGGCCCGCAAACCCAAACGCGAGAACTGCCGTTTCTTTGAAACAGTTGCCGCCTGTGTCGAGGCCGGGTTCAGGCCCTGCAAACGCTGCCATCCCACCGGCACGGCGGCAGAGGCTGATCCGATGATCGTGCAACTGATGCAGGCCTTGCAAGCCGATCCCGCCCGCCGCTGGGGCGAGGCGGAGGTGCAGGCGCTGGGCCTTGACCCGTCGACCGTGCGGCGCAGTTTCAAACGGCACTTTGGTATGACCTTTCTGGAACTCGCGCGGCTCACACGGCTGCGCACCGGTGCTGCGGGCCTGCCCGGCGGCGCTCGCGTGATTGATGCACAGCTTGAGGCCGGATATGACAGCCCCGCCGCGTTCCGCAGTGCCTTTGCCCGCTGGATGGGGATGCCGCCCGGACGTTTTGCCAAGGATGCGCTGTTGCGGGCTGATTGGATCGACACCAAGCTGGGCGTGATGATCGCGGTCAGCGATGCCCATGCGCTGCACCTGCTCGAATTTGCAGAACGCCGCGCTTTGCCGGGTGAGCTTAAGAAACTTTACACCATGTCCAAGGGCAGCCTTGGGTTTGGCCGTTTTGCCCCCACCGACCAGATCGAAACAGAGCTGGAGGCGTTCTTTGACCTGCGCTGCGCCCGCTTTGAAACGCCGCTTGCCCCGCTGGGCACGCCGTTTTCGCAACAGGTTTGGCAAGCACTGCGCGAGATCCCCGCAGGCCAGACCAGTAGTTATTCCGATCTGGCCCGCGCCATGGGCCGCCCTGATGCCACCCGCGCCGTGGCCCGCGCCAATGGGGCAAATCCGATTGCCATCGCCATCCCTTGCCACCGGATACTGGGGGCGGATGGGGCGCTCACCGGATATGGCGGCGGGCTGTGGCGCAAACAGGCGCTGATCGATCTGGAACGCCAATTTGGTGCAGACACCCCTCAGAAAAGGACAATCCAATGGTAAATCAAACAGGCAAAGCGACAGAATTTGCAAAGCTGCACGTCAAAGGCACGCCTTTGGTTCTGTACAATGCATGGGACGCAGGATCGGCGAAGGCCGTTGCGGAAGGCGGAGCACCGGCCATCGCAACAGGCAGTTGGTCCGTTGCGGCCGCGCAGGGCTATGCGGACGGGCAGGCCTTGCCGTTGGATCTGCTACTGCAAACCGCCGGTCAGATCGTGCGGGCCGTTGATCTGCCGGTCAGTGTGGATTTTGAAGGCGGCTATGCCACTGATGCAAATGAAGTCGGGCAAAACGCCGCTCGTTTGCTGGACAGTGGCGCCATTGGGCTCAACTTCGAGGATCGGATTGTGGGCGGCGACGGGTTGCACCCCGTTGCGGATCAGGCCCGCAAGATTGCCGCAATCCGCGCCGCAGCTGAAACCGCCGGCGTGCCTTTGTTTATCAATGCCCGCAGCGACGTGTTCTTTCAAAAGAACAGTGCACCGCATGCAGACCTGATGGACGAAGCGCTGACCCGCGCGAAGGCCTATGCCGATGCCGGGGCGAACGGGATCTTTGTGCCGGGACTGTCGGACTTGGGCCTGATCAAGGAACTCAGTGATAGCCAAACCCTGCCTGTGAACATCATGCGCATAGGGGACAGCACCGATATTGGGGATCTCGCATCGGCAGGTGCCGCACGGATCAGCCATGGCCCCGGACCCTATATCGCGGCGATGGACGCGCTTAGCAAAGCGGCGGCGCAGCTTTACCAAGGATAGGTCGCTGGTAGGACGGTCAATGACGCTAATTGCTGCAAATTCCGTCTGGGACGTTGATAGTCCTGTTACAAGCTGACTAGAGTGAACAGTCTGCACGAAACAGGAGTATCTGATGCGGTTTTCTGGCTTGCGCGTGTTGCGTGAAGGTTTGACCGGCAACAAGGGCTGGGCCCCGCACTGGCGGGATGCCGAACCCAAGGCGGAATACGATGCGATCATCATCGGTGGCGGAGGGCATGGGCTGAGCACGGCCTATTATCTGGCGAAGAACCACGGCATGACCAATATCGCGGTGCTGGAAAAGGGCTACATCGGCGGCGGCAACGTGGGCCGCAACACCACGATTGTGCGGGCCAACTATATGCAGCCGGGCAACTCGGAGTTCTATTCCCATTCCCTCAAGCTATGGGAAGGGATGGAGCAGGATCTGAACTACAACGCCATGCATTCGCAGCGCGGGATCATCAACCTGTGCCACTCTGATGGCCAACGCGATGCCTTTGCCCGGCGCGGCAATATGATGATTGCGCAGGGCGACGACGCTGAACTGCTGGACCGCGAAGGCGTGCGCAAATATCTGCCCTATCTCGATTTCGACAATGTCCGCTTTCCAATCTACGGCGGTCTGCTGCACCGGCGCGGCGGCACCGCCCGCCATGATGCTGTGGCTTGGGGTTATGCCCGCGGGGCCAGTGATCGGGGCGTGGATATCATCCAGCAATGCGAAGTCACCGGCATTGATATCGAAAACGGTCAGGTGCGCGGCGTGCAAACCACCCGCGGTGCGATCAAGGCCAAGAAGGTCGGCATCGTTGTCGCGGGCAGGTCCGGTCAGGTTGCCGCGATGGCCGGTATGCGCCTGCCGATCGAAAGCCACATCCTGCAGGCCTTTGTCACCGAAGGCATCAAGCCGGTGATCGACCATGTGGTCAGCTTTGGCATGGGTCACTTCTACATCAGCCAGTCGGACAAGGGGGGCCTCGTCTTTGGCGGCGATCTGGATTTCTACGCCTCTTATGCCTCGCGCGGCAACATGCCGATGATGGAACATGTGATGGAGGCGGGCATGACCCTGATGCCGATGATCGGCAAAGCCAAGGTCTTGCGGTCCTGGGGCGGGATCATGGACATGACCCCCGATGGCAGCCCGATCATCGACAAGACCGACACCGAGGGTTTGTTCATTGATTGCGGCTGGTGTTACGGCGGGTTCAAGGCGGTGCCGGGGTCCGGCTTTAGCTTTGCGCATCTGATGGGCACCGGCAATCACCATGCACCTGCCGCACGGTTCCGTCTTGACCGGTTCCGCACCGGACGCGGGATCATGGATGAAGAGGCCACCGGGTCTCAACACAACCTGCACTGAGGGTTGAGAGCATGGAATATGAGTTTTTTTGGCCAAATGAAGCAGGGGCACAGCGCCCCTCAAGGAGCCTGTTGTGAGAATTGAATGTCCGATTTGCGGCAGCCGTGACCGGCGCGAATTTTACTATCAAGGCGCGGCTGTGGCGCTGGATCGCCCTGCGCCAGACGCAGGCGAGGCGGCCTGGGACAGCTATGTGCATCTGCGGGAAAACCCGGCGGGGGAAACCCGCGATCTGTGGCACCATGAGGGTGGTTGCGGGTCTTGGCTTGTGGTCACACGCGACACCGTCACCCACGCGGTTCACAAGGTGGAGCTGGCCAGCGATGTGAAAGGGGCGATGTCATGAGAATTGATGGCAAAGGTCTGATCGACCGGTCCAAGCCGCTCAGCTTTAGTTTTGATGGCAAGTCCTATCGCGGCTTTGCCGGGGATACAGTTGCCTCGGCGCTGCTGGCCAATGAGGTCAAGCTGATGGGGCGGTCGTTCAAATATCACCGCCCGCGCGGCGCGTTGACCGCGGGCAGCGAAGAGCCAAACGCCTTGATCACTGTCGGGAAGGGCGCACAGCAAGATCCCAACGTGCGTGCCACCGTCCAAGAACTCTATGAGGGATTGGTCACGCGGTCGCAGAACGCATGGCCATCGCTGGATTTTGACGTGATGGCGGTCAACGATCTGGCGGCGCCATTTTTGGGCGCGGGTTTCTATTACAAGACCTTCATGTGGCCCAAAAAGTTCTGGGAAGCGGTCTATGAGCCGATCATCCGCAATGCGGCGGGTCTTGGGGCGCTGGGCGGCGCGACAAACGAAGACGATTATGAACGGGCTTATGCCTATTGCGACCTGCTTGTCATTGGGGCGGGGCCAACGGGGCTGATGGCGGCATTGACCGCCGCGCGGTCGGGCGCAGATGTGATCCTTGCCGATGAAGACGCGGTCATGGGCGGACGGCTGAATGCTGAAACCGGCAAGATCGGCCACCAATCTGGCGCGGCTTGGGCGGCAGAAGTTTTGGCAGAACTCGGCGCGATGGACAACGTGCGCCTGATGACCCGCACCACGGTGACCGGCGCCTATGATGGCGGCATGTATGGCGCGCTGGAACGGGTCAACCACCACACGGGCAAACGTGGCGGCGGCGCCCCGATGGAGACCTTCTGGCGGATCTCCACCAAACAGGCGATCCTTGCCGCAGGTGCAATTGAACGCCCCGTGGCGTTCCGCAACAATGACCGTCCGGGCATCATGACGGCCTCTGCTGTGCGGTCTTATCTGAACCGTTGGGGCGTCAGCCCCGGCAAATCCGTCACCGTCTTTGGCAACAATGACGATGCACACCGCACCGCTCTTGATCTGTCAGCGGCAGGCGTGCGCGTTGCGGCCCTGATCGACAGCCGCCATGACGCGGCCATCGAAGGCGCGGATTTCCCTGTCTATACGGGTGCAGAGGTCTGCAACACGGGCGGGCGCAAGGAATTGGAAAGCATCACCATCCGCACCACCAGCGGCGAGCAATCCATCCAGACCGATTGTCTGGCGATGTCCGGCGGCTGGAACCCAACAGTGCATTTGACCTGTCACATGAACGGGCGTCCCACTTGGCGTCCTGACATTCAGGCGTTTGTGCCAACCGAAGGCATGATCCCCGATATGACTGTGGCCGGGGCCTGTAACGGCACCTTCTCGACCCATGGCTGTTTGCAAGACGGGGCCGAAGCGGCCAAGACCGCATTGGCTGCACTGGGCAAGAAACCAGCAGATGTTGCATTGCCCGAAGCCGAAGACGCGCCTTACACCCTGTCCCCACTTTGGGCTGTGGCAGGCAAGGGGCGGGCGTGGCTGGATTTCCAGAACGATGTTTCGGTCAAGGATGTCAAACAGGCGGCCACTGAAAACTTCCGCTCAGTCGAGCATATGAAGCGTTACACCACCCAAGGGATGGCGACCGATCAGGGCAAGAACTCCAACGTTGGGGCGCTGGCGGTTTTGGCAGATGCCACAGGGCGCGGCATTCCTGAAACCGGCACCACCACATTCCGTCCGCCCTATTCGCCAGTGGCAATTGCCGCGATGGGGGCAGGGGCGCAGGGCAAGGGATTTGCCCCGCAGCGCATGACCACCAGCCACAAAGCCAGCCTGCGCATGAACGCGCCGATGATCGAGGCCGGCCTGTGGTATCGCCCCAGCTATTTCCCGAAATCGGGTGAAACCAACTGGCGGCAATCGTGTGATCGCGAGGTTGGATATGTGCGCAATGCGGTTGGGGTCTGCGATGTGTCCACATTGGGCAAGATCGACATTCAAGGGCCGGATGCCGCGGCACTGCTCGATTTTTGTTACACAAATATGTTCTCGACCCTCAAGGAAGGGCGGGTGCGCTACGGGCTTATGCTGCGCGAAGATGGCTATGTCTTGGACGACGGCACCTGTGCGCGGCTGGGCGAAAACCACTATGTCATGACCACCACCACCGCTGCGGCGGGTCTGGTGATGCGGCATCTGGATTTTGTGACCCAGTGTTTGCACCCGGAATGGCAGGTGTCCTTCACCTCTGTCACCGAACAATGGGCGCAGTTTGCAGTGGCGGGGCCAAAATCTCGCGAGCTGTTGAACCGTCTTTTGGAAACCGAAATCGACAATGAAAGCTGGCCCTTCATGGCCTGCGGTCCGGCCAAAATCAGCGGCGTGGATGGGCGCTTGTTCCGCATCTCGTTCTCGGGGGAACACGCCTATGAGGTCGCGGTGCCAGCCCGATATGGGGCGGCGCTGTTTGACCTGTTGGTCGAACGCGCCAACCAGATGGGTGGCGGCGCTTACGGAATGGAAGCGCTGAACGTGCTGCGGATCGAAAAGGGTTTCCTCACCCATGCCGAGATTGAAGGTCGGGCAACGGCCTTTGACATCGGGATGCAAGGGATGATGTCACAAAAGAAAGATTTCATCGGCAAGACCATGGCGGCGCGGCCCGGTCTGGTGGATGAAGATCGCCCGCAACTGGTGGGCCTCAAACCCGTTGGCGCGGTTAAGAAACTGACCGCTGGCGCCCAGCTTTATCCGCAGGGCGCAGATGCGGTCGCGAACAATTTGGAGGGGCATATCTCTTCGGTTGGATTCTCACCGGATGTGGGCACGTTCATTGGCATGGGGTTCCTCAAACGGGGCCGGGACCGCATGGGCGAGGTGATCCGCATGGTGGATCATGTCCGCGGTTTGGAAACGGATGTTGAAGTGTGCAACACAGTCTTTGTCGATCAAGAAGGGGAGCGGGTACGTGGTTGAACTCAAAGCAAAAACACCGTTTGAGGGAACGCTTCCGCTGACCATTGGTCAGGCCAAGCTGACGGAGTTGGATGTCGGACATCTGACCTCTCTGTCGCCTTTGGGTGATGAAAAGGCGATGGCGACGGCACTGGAAAAGGCGCATGGCATGGCCTTGCCGAAACCCAACCGGTCAACCGGCAAGGAAGGCGCACGCTGCATCTGGTTTGGCCGGGGTGAGGCGCTTTTGATGGGGCCTGCACCGGATGCGAGCCTATACAAGCATGGTGCGGTGGTGGACATTTCTGATGCGTGGTCCGTGGCCTTGCTTGAAGGGCCGGCAGCGGACGATGTCTTGGCGCGGCTGGTGCCGGCGGACCTGCGCGACAGCCAGTTCAAGCGCGGCCATTCCATCCGCACTCAGGTGTTTCACATGGCGGCATCCATCACCCGGCTTGGGCCGGAAAAGTTCATGATCCTCGTGTTCCGGTCGATGGCAGGGACACTGGTTCACGATCTCAAGGCAGCTATGGCAGCGGTCGCCTCGCGCGGTTAACCTATCGGCGGGGTGCGAATCCTGCAGGTAAACGTAAGTGGAGACCATTAACGATGAAATATGTTGCATTGGCATTGGCCGGGGCGCTCACCTTGAGTGCAGGAGCCGTGGCGGCAAACACCGCCAAAGAAGAGGACTGCGGTCATCAGGCGGCGATTGTGTCGGCGATCCAAAAGGCCCGTATGGACCGTGTGAAGGAACGCAAAGTGCAAGAGGCGGTCTTGGCCGGAGAGGTCACCTGGCCGGGACGTTACAATGCTGCAATCCCGCTGTTTACCGGTGAGATTTACAAGCTGAAAAAGCGCGATCTGCGCAAAACCGATCTGGGCGCACAATGGAAGGCGGCCTGTTTGGCGAACTAGTTGGTGCCGCAAGGCGCTGCTAATTTGCAAAAGGCAGCGCCGCTCTGTGGACTTTGATCCACCGGACCCAATATAAAGTGGTATGAGCCTGCCACCCGGATTTTTGGACGAATTGCGCAGCCGATCCAGCCTGTCACAGGTGGTCGGCCGAAAAGTCATTTGGGATCCGCGCAAATCCAATCAGGGCAAGGGCGACATGTGGGCGCCTTGCCCCTTCCATCAGGAAAAATCTGCGTCTTTTCATGTGGATGACCGAAAGGGGTTCTACTATTGTTTTGGCTGTCACGCCAAAGGCGACGCCATTTCGTTTGTCCGTGAGACAGAGAATGTCGGCTTTATGGAAGCGGTGGAGATCCTTGCCCGTGAGGCTGGGATGCCGGTGCCAAAACAAGACCCCAAAGCGCAGGAAAAAGCCGACAAACGTACCCAACTGGCTGAGGTCATGGAATTGGCGGTGCGCTGGTTCCGGCTGCAATTGCGTACTGGTCCCGCCGAAGAGGCACGCAATTATCTGGACCGGCGCGGGCTCAACGCTGATGCGCTGGAACGCTGGGAAATCGGATTTGCGCCCGATCAATGGCAGGGGCTTTGGGATGCGCTAAAGGGCAAGGGTATCGAGGATGATTTGATCCTTGGTGCGGGGCTGGCCAAGCCATCGACCAAAGGCGGCAAACCCTACGATACGTTCCGCGGGCGGATCATGTTCCCGATCCGCGATGCGCGGGGCCGGGCGATCGCCTTTGGCGGGCGGGCGATGGACCCCAACGACAACGCCAAATATCTCAACTCCCCCGAGACCGAACTTTTTGACAAGGGTCGCAGCCTCTACAACGTCCGCGAGGCCAGAACGGCGGCGGGCAAGGGCATGCCTTTGCTGGTGGCCGAAGGGTATATGGATGTCATCGCCCTGCATGGTGCGGGATTTGAGGCTGCCGTGGCGCCGCTTGGCACGGCGATTACCGAAAGCCAGCTGCAGATGCTTTGGCGGATTGCACCCGAACCGATCATCACACTGGACGGTGACACCGCTGGCCAACGCGCCGCGATGCGGCTTGTTGATCTGGCGCTACCGCTGCTGGAGGCGGGGCAATCGCTGCGCTTTGCGGTGATGCCAGAGGGGCTCGACCCAGATGATCTGCTCAAGGCGCAGGGCGCACCGGCGCTGCAAAAGCTGATTGATCAGGCGATGCCGATGGTTCAACTGCTGTGGCAGCGCGAAACAGACGGCAAGGTGTTTGACAGCCCCGAACGCAAGGCCGCTCTCGACAAGGCGCTGCGCGAAAAGATCAAACTGATCAAAGACCCTTCTATCCGCAGCCATTATGGGCAGGAAATCAAAGACCTGCGCTGGCAATTGTTCCGTCCGAAAAGTAGCGCGGCACGCCCCGCAGGACGAGGCGGCAAGGGCCGCTGGCAATCCAATGCGCCGCAGCCGCCTGTGCCCTCGACCAAGGCATCGGCACTGGCCACGGCAGCAGACGACCGCACCACAGAACATCTGCGCGAAGCGGTGATTTTAGCGGCGTTCCTAACCTGTCCGCAGATCATCGAAGATTTCGAAAGCGGACTTGAAACGATGACCTGCGCAGACCGTACCCATGCACATCTGCGCGATCTTATTTTGCGTTTTGGCCATCAGGGCGACGCGGTGTTGCGTGAAAAAATATCGGACGCACTGGGCTATGACGCCCTTGAAAACCTGATCACACAGCGCCATGTCGCCATTACACCCTGCATTCGCAATCCGGGCGACGCCGAGATGGCCGCGATGACCGTGGCCGAGGAACTGGCCAAATTAAGCGCGATGCGGGGGCTGGATGCGGAAATAGCCGAAGCGATGGAAGACCTGACCGGCGTTGCAGACGAAGGCGTCACCTGGCGGCTCAGCGAGGCGGCCCGCGCCGCCGATCAAGCCACCCGCACAGGGCAGGAAGACAAGGCTGAATACGAGGTGGGTTACAATGGCGCCCGCATGAGCAGAGACGAACGCAGTGCGCTGGATACACTGCTGGGAAACATCAAATACGAAAAGCCAAAAGGGCGGGGGTAAACCGTTCCGTGACCTTTTGGCAGGTACTTTAGGAAAAAGCAGGGTAACGGGTTTAAGAATCACCCCGAACCCCTCATGATTCGGAAAATTCGAATCACCCCCAGATGATTCGCGCGATCGCGCCGGAGGAGACGACATGGCCGCTAAGGATACAAACGACGACAGCAAGCGGGACGAGAACGACAGCGGCCATTCGCTGGATATGTCTCAGGCTGCCGTCAAAAAGATGATCGGTGAGGCCCGCGAGAAGGGCTATATCACCTATGATCAGCTGAACACGGTTCTGCCGCCCGATCAGGTCAGCTCCGAACAGATCGAAGACGTGATGTCGATGCTGTCGGAGATGGGTATCAACATCATCGAAGATGAAGACGCCGAAGAGGAAGAGGCCAAGGGCTCTACCGAACTGACGACCACCGACAGCAACAAAGAGGTCGCGCTGTCCTCTGGCACCAGCGAAAAGCTGGACCGCACCGATGATCCGGTGCGCATGTACCTGCGCGAGATGGGTTCGGTTGAACTGTTGTCCCGCGAAGGCGAGATCGCGATTGCCAAGCGTATCGAGGCTGGCCGCAACACGATGATTGCCGGCCTGTGCGAAAGCCCGCTGACCTTTCAGGCGATCACCATCTGGCGTGACGAACTTTTGTCCGAAGACATTTTGCTGCGCGATGTGATTGATCTGGAGGCCACCTTCGGCAATCAGATGGGCGACGAAGAAGAAACCACGCCCGTGGTGCCTGCCGCAGGTGCCGCAACAACCGAGACCAAGACCGAAGAGACCAAGCAAGAGCTGGACGCCGACGGCAACCCCATCACCACCGATGACGACGATGATGAGGACGAACAGGCCAACATGTCCCTCGCGGCCATGGAAGCGGCGCTGAAACCGCAGGTGCTTGAGGCGCTGGACATCATCGCGGACGACTATGCCAAGCTGAGCGAGATGCAGGACAGCCGGATTTCGGCGACCCTGAACGAGGATGGCTCTTTCTCGAAAAAGCAGGAAGACACCTATCAGAAACTGCGGGCAGAAATTGTGCTGCTGGTGAACGAACTGCACCTGCACAACAACCGTATCGAAGCCCTGATTGACCAGCTTTATGGCATCAACCGCCGGATCATGCAGATCGACAGCGCGATGGTGAAACTGGCCGACCAAGCCAGGATCAACCGCAAGGAATTTGTTGATTCCTATCGCGGCTATGAGCTTGACCCCAACTGGCTTGAGCGGATGTCCGAAAAGACCGGCCGCGGCTGGCAGATGTTCATTGAACGCTCCACCGACAAGGTCGAAGAACTGCGCGCCGACATGGCGCAGGTGGGTCAATACGTTGGTCTGGATATCTCTGAATTCCGCCGCATCGTGCAGCAGGTTCAGAAGGGTGAAAAAGAGGCCCGTCAAGCCAAGAAAGAAATGGTCGAAGCGAACCTGCGCCTCGTGATTTCCATCGCCAAAAAGTACACGAACAGAGGCCTGCAATTCCTTGATTTGATTCAGGAAGGTAACATCGGCCTGATGAAGGCGGTGGACAAGTTCGAATACCGCCGCGGTTATAAATTCTCGACCTATGCAACGTGGTGGATCCGTCAGGCGATCACCCGTTCGATTGCCGATCAGGCCCGCACGATCCGTATCCCGGTCCATATGATCGAAACCATCAACAAACTGGTGCGCACGGGCCGCCAGATGTTGCACGAGATTGGCCGCGAGCCCACGCCAGAAGAATTGGCCGAAAAGCTGCAGATGCCGCTTGAGAAGGTCCGCAAGGTGATGAAAATTGCCAAGGAACCGATCAGCCTTGAAACCCCCATCGGAGATGAGGAAGACAGCCAGCTGGGCGATTTCATTGAGGACAAGAATGCCGTGCTGCCGCTCGACAGTGCCATTCAGGAAAACCTCAAGGAAACCACAACCCGCGTTCTGGCCTCGCTCACACCACGTGAAGAACGTGTGTTGCGGATGCGCTTTGGCATCGGCATGAACACCGATCACACCCTCGAAGAGGTCGGCCAACAGTTCAGCGTGACACGTGAGCGTATCCGCCAGATCGAAGCCAAGGCGCTGCGCAAGCTCAAGCACCCAAGCCGGTCACGCAAGTTGCGGTCCTTCCTCGACCAGTAACGCGCTCTTACATCACCCATCAAAAGACGCCCGGTTCTCCGGGCGTTTTTTTGTGGGCTGTGTTCTGACGATCCCTGCGCCAAATGCCGCTGATGTGAAAGGGATTGAATTTGAACTTCGGCCCTGAGCCCCTATTTGTAGGACAACAATGAAAGGTGCCCCCATGCGAACCGCTCTTCTTGCAGTTGCGATCACGCTTGCGCCCGGCCTTGCGGCAGCGCAATCCTTCACGGCCGTCAATCATCTCAAGGTGGTCCCGCTGAACAAAAGTACCTTCGAAGTGATCGAAGCACGCGGAGAGGGGGCACGGGGCATGTGGTGCGCGGCATCGGAATTTGCCCAGAAACGTCTGGGGCTGACACGGGGCGGACGGATCTATGTTCATACCGCCCGTGGCCCGTCCATTAGTGGTCTGGGCCGCAAAGGTGTGGTGTTCACGGCGGATCCATCCACCCTGTCCGTGCCGCCAAGTACATCCGTTTCAGTCAGTGTTCGGCAGGTCGGACAAGGCCTTCCCATTCAACACGCCTATCTGTTTTGCAAAGACTATCTGATCGAACGTCGTGACATAAAATTCCGTAGAATGGGAGCCGACACATGGTAAAATTCGCAACCGCCCTCTTTCTGGCCTTCGCCGGTGCCACAGCTGCATCTGCGCAGGATTTTCGCGCCGAGAACCGTGTGACGGTCACACCGGTTGATGGCGGGTTTCAAATTGCTGACGGTGCGGGCTTTGGCGCCCGCGGCATGTGGTGCGCCGCGGCGGATTACGCCAATGACGTACTGGGTGCCCGCAGCAACGTACGAATTTACGTTGTTGGTCCACGCCTGTCCTTTGATGCGCCGGTGACCTTTTCGCTTGATCCGGCAGGCAATGATCCCAAACGGGTCTTGATCCTCTCACAATCGCTGCGTGCTGCCGGGTCCAACCTTTCACTGGCCCATGCACATAGCTTTTGCGCAGATGCGCGGCTGATCAAACGCTGATGCGCGGGGCCTGTCATGCGCTGATAATGGCGTGCCTGCCACTGACCGTTGCGGCGAGCACCGATGGTGAAGAAGACCGGTTTTTGGTGATCAACCCCCTTAGCGCTTCCGACTTCGAAGTGGTGCAGGGCATGAACATGGGCGCGGCAGAGTTTTGGTGCGGCGCGGCCAGCTATGTTGAGCGGCGTCTTGGCCTGTCCGAAACCACCCCGATTTACCTCAAACGGCCACGCGGCCCATCGCAGACCGCGGCAGGGCGCAAGGCCGTGACATTCTCGCTTAGCAATGCGGGCCTGCCGCCCGATGATCCCGGTCGTCTGACGCTTACAGTCAAGCAACCGGGCACGATGGTGAAATCTGCCAGTGCGCGGCGGTATTGCCGTGATGCTTTTACCCGGTCCACGAAATAGACCGATTGCCATCCGGCCTTGTGCAAGCCACCCTGTGCCCATGCAAACCCGTTTTTCCATTTCGACCCGAGGACAGGGTCTTTACGAATTTACCCCGCAAGTTACCTCTTGGCTCAAGGGGCAGGGTGATGGCCTGCTGACATTATTTGTGCAGCACACCTCTGCCTCGCTTTTGATACAGGAAAACGCCGATCCAGATGTGCAGGGCGATCTTTTGGCCTATTTTGCCCGCCTTGTGCCGCCAGCGGATGATCCAGCGATGGGCTATCTGCGTCACACGATGGAGGGGCCGGACGATATGCCCGCCCATATCAAGGCTGCGATGATGCCGGTTTCATTGAACATTCCGGTCACGGCAGGGCGCATGGCACTCGGCACATGGCAAGGCATCTACCTATTTGAGCACCGCACCGCGCCGCACCACCGCCAGATCGCAGCGCATTTTGCCTGAGGTCGGCCAAAGCTGCAGTTTAGCCCGTCAATGGCCCCAGATGTAGTGGTCAAATTGCCCCCTACCCAAAACCTCGTGAACCCCCTATAAGTTTAGACAAGAGGGCGGGTTGCGCCCCTATAGAGGCGGAATGACAAAGAGGGGGACGGCCCATGCGCTGCCCGTTTTGCGGAAATATCGACACCCAAGTAAAAGACAGCCGTCCGGCAGAGGATCACGTCTCGATCCGAAGGCGCCGGTTCTGCCCGGCCTGCGGCGGGCGATTTACCACCTACGAACGGGTCCAGCTGCGCGATCTGGTGGTGATCAAAACCAGCGGCAAACGCGAAGATTTTGACCGCGACAAGCTGGAGCGCTCCATCCGCATCTCTATGCAGAAACGCCCGATTGATCCCGAACGCATTGATCAAATGATCAGCGGCATCGTGCGGCGCCTCGAAAGCATGGGCGAAACCGACATAGGCTCCAAACAGATCGGCGAGATCGTGATGGAGGCTCTGGCCCGGATCGACACCGTTGCCTACGTGAGATTTGCCAGCGTTTACAAGAACTTCCAGGCGGCTGATGATTTCGATAAGTTCGTTCAGGAACTGCGGCCGGATCACCCTGTAGAAGAAGAGTGAGCGACCAAAGATACATGGCGCTGGCGCTGTCCCTCGGGCGGCGCGGGCAGGGGCGTGTCTGGCCCAATCCGGCAGTGGGCTGTGTCATCGTGGCACAAGGCCGGATCGTCGGACGGGGCTGGACCCAGCCGGGCGGACGGCCCCATGGCGAGGTTGAAGCATTGGCGCAAGCGGGCGCTGCTGCACGCGGTGCGACGGCCTATGTCACACTGGAGCCTTGTTCCCATCACGGACAAACCCCGCCCTGCGCACGGGCCCTGATCGACGCGGGCGTGGCGCGTGTCGTCGTGGCCACCACCGACAGCGATGCGCGGGTGAATGGGCAAGGCCTGCAAATGCTGCGTGATGCAGGCATCGAGGTCACCCTTGGGGTGGGCGAGGCCGAGGCCCGCCGCGATCATGCCGGATTTTTCCGGCGCGTAGAGCTCGGGCGGCCGTTGCTGACCCTGAAGCTGGCCAATTCCTTTGATGGGCGCATTGCCACCGGCACCGGCGAAAGCCAATGGATCACCGCCCCACAAGCGCGGCGCGTGGTGCATGCCATGCGTAGCCGCCATGACGCGGTGCTGATTGGCGGCGGCACCGCCCGCGCCGATGATCCAAGCCTGACAGTGCGCGATCTGGGTGTGGATCACCAGCCAGCCCGCGTTGTGGTCTCCCGCAGGCTTGATCTGCCGCTTATGGGTCAATTGGCGCGCACTGCCGCCGAGGTTCCGGTGATCTTGTGCCACGGCAAAGACGCCGACCCGATGCTGGTGCAAACCTGGCGCGATCTGGGCGCGACCCTGCTGCCCTGTGCGGCGCGGGGTGGGCAGCTTGATCCGGCGGATATCCTGCAACAACTGGGCGCACATGGGCTGACACGTGTGTTTTGCGAAGGTGGCAGCGCCTTGGCCGCCTCCCTGCTTGAGGCTGATCTTGTGGATGAATTGATCGGCTTTACCGCCGGTTTGGTGATCGGGGCCGAGGGCTTGCCGGGGGTTGGCGCGATGGGGCTGGAAGCCCTGCGCAACGCGCCCCGCTTTGATCTGCGCGAGACCATGGCCTGCGGTCCTGATATTCTACATGTCTGGACACGCCCCTAGGATCAACGGCCCCGCCATAAATGGGCGCGGCTGGCCATAAGTCCCTGTAGTTTAGACAAAATCCGAAGACCCAACCCCGGCGCGGACACTTCACCTGAGATCAGGCGATCCACGATCACCTCGACCGGGCAAGGCAGGCCAGTTTGCGGATCAAAATAGCGCGGGTAATCAATCAGAACTGCATGGACGAGCCCCTCAAGCGGGACATCGACCCGCCGGCGCGGCGGCACGTCACCTCGATCATCGCTGAGGCCCCAACCGGCATAGAACGGCGCGCCAAAGGTCACCACAGGCACCCCGCGCAGCAGCGCTTCGAACCCCAAAAGCGAGGTCATGGTCCATACCTCGTCCACTTGGCCCAGCAGATCTGCCGGATCGGCACCGGATGCGATGTGATCGGCAAGATCGGCGGCGTCAATCGCGCCATCGCGCAGGCCCGCTTCAACATCCGGATGCGGTTTGTAGATCAGAAAGGCATCCGGATTGGCTGCACGGGCGGCTTGCAACAGCGTCAGATTATCGCCAACGTCCTGCGTGCCCAAACGGACAGAGGCGTCATCAGCCACCTGACCGGGCACCAAAATACGCTTCTGAACAGGTGCATCGCCCAATTGGCATGCCGCACCGATGTTGTATTTGCTCAGCCCAGCCTTGGTCAGCGCGGTGATCAAAGCACGGGCGCGGGCGGTTTGATCGGGCCGCATCTGCGCCCGCGTTTCGATCCATTTTTCCAACCGGCTGGGGCGAGAGGGGTCATAGTAAATCCCCAGATCGTCACAAACCAACGACAGTGGTGGCACCAGGGCCGCGCCAAGTCCCTTGGACCGCAAAAACCCGTCTTCAACCCGCACCGCATCTTCATGGCCGACCTGCGCAAGGCCAGACCACACCATCCAGGGGCGCCCCGTGTTGCGAGCCTCTGCCGGATCATCTTTGAATATCAGGGGCTTGAACTGCCCAAAGATTTTGTTCAGCGGGCCGCGTTTCCACATCCGCATACCTGAGGCGACCCAACCGCGATGATCCTCGCGCCATGCACGGGCCTGCGCGGCCTGCGCTTCGATCGCGGTTTCCAGCTCGCAAAGCTGATCGCGGTAGGGGTCATACCATTTGGGGTAAAGGATCATCGCAGCGGCAAACAATTGCGCCCGCGTCAGGGTCCGCTGGCGGCGCTGCACGGGAAATTCGTCCTTGGTCAGGCCCCAACCGGCATAAAACGGTTTACCGAACACCCGCGGTTTGTGCCCCGCAAAGATCGCCTCAAAGCCAAGCTGCGAGGACACGGTGTAAACGCCGACTGCCCCGTCAAACAGCGCCCAAGGGCTGACCGGATCAGTGAGCAGAGAAATCTTGTTGTTGACGTCTTTGTCGGTGAAATATCCCGCGCGGTGGCCCTGTGCGGTTTCGGGATGCGTCTTGATAATGACCTTGGCACCGGGGTGTTCCTCTTGGGCAAACACCAGCATCTCAAGGAAACGGCCGCGATCGGCCTCGGAGGCGGTGACGGAGGCATCGCCCTGCGTCTGGTCAATCACCAACACATAGCCGGGCGGCGGGACGGGGGCGGCGGGATCAAACCCGCTATATTTGGTCAGTTGGGCCTCGGCGATCCGTGCCATTGCACCCCGTGCGCGGTTCAAGAGCGCGGTGTCATCCAGTGGATGTTCGGCCAGCAGGATCTCAAGATCCGATGGCTGAGCCGGATCAAAATGCGCCCCGCGATGATCGATTAACAGGCCCAGCGGCGGCTCACCGCCCCGTCCCGGATGCAAAGAGCGCAGCCATGCATCCTCCACCCGGACAACGGGCGCCTCATATTTGGCAGCAACGGCAAGCCCGCGATGGGCGGTGGGCGAATTGCCCCAAACCGCAACGGAATCGCCCTCCCTAGGCCGACCCAGATGCAGGGAATATCCAGAAAGCTTCAATATGCGGCGGATGCGGCGCTGGGTCAAAAACCCGCCGTTATAGACAAAAAGCCGCCGGTCCTTGTCGGGACCGGCGGCGGGTGTGTCATATGTCTCAGGCCCGAGAGCCATGATCAGGGGTTATTCGCCGGTCAGCGATGTCAGGCTCGCTGCAGATCCGGCTGTGCCTGTGATGGCCGAGATGACCTTGCTCCACTGGGTAAATGGCGCCTCTGTCACATAAAGCGTGTCGCCGTCCCGCACCACAAAATCACGGGCCATGAACATGCCGTTGGGTTTGGTCAGGTCGAGCACATAGACCATGCGCTGTGCGCCTTGAAAGTCATTGCGGCCCAACACCTGTCCAGCAATCTCTGCCGGTTCATTGCGGAAAATAAAGACGCCGGTCGGATCCGCCGAAGAGGCGCTTAGTCCGCCAACCTGTGCGATGCCTTCAAGTGCCGACAGGTTCTGCGATTCAAATGGCACCTGCGCCTGGCTGCCGGTGGCGCCCAATGCGGTGAAAGACCGTGTGTCTTCTTCGACGAGGATGCGATCCCCGGCGCGCAATGCGATGTCCAGTTCGGGGTGGTCATAGAGATCTTGCAACCAGATCTTGCCGCGCATCTTGCCACGGATCACGGTGATCTGGGCAATCTCGGGTTCAATCGAAACACCGCCTGCGCGGGCCATCATAGTGCCCAAGGTGCGCGTTGGCCGCTCAATGGCATAGACGCCCTGCGCCCCAACCGCGCCAATCAGCGAAACGGTCGAACCGTCACCCGCAGCACGGCGGACTTCGACCTGTGGGTCAGGGGTCTGTTCGCCCAGTTTGGTGGTGATGATGCGGCGAATGGCGTCTGGCGTGTTGCCTGCTGCCTTGATCCGGCCCGCATAGGGAATAAAGATAAAGCCTGCGCCATCAACCTGCACTTCTTCGAGCAGGGTCGCGGGGGAACCTTCGACGCCCAAAAGCGGATCATCAACGTTTTCATATACCGTAATGCCCAGAACATCGCCGGGGCGGATCGTGTCAGACCCAAGCGGGGCTGCGCGTTTGAATTCCTCGGAGAATCCCAAAGCAGGGGTCAAAGCGGTGGCGCGAGTGACGCGGTCGTTGACGGAGACAACAAAGGCGTCGCCTTCCTTTTGCACGGATCCTGCGAAAATCTGGCGTTTGTTGGGGCCGACCTGCGGCAAACCACAAGACGAAACAACGGCCAACGCCGCGATTGCTGCGATGGGGCGCGCCCACCGGAAAGATACGGATTTCACTGCCCGGTCTCCTCGACCTATTCAATTCTGCCTCAGTATTCGCCGGTTTTTTCGGCGTAGTTGCGGTCAAGTTAACGCAGTTATCTGTAAAAATCTAGCGTGCAGAGGTGCTTGGCTCAGGTGACGAGACGCAACTGTTGCCTTGGGGCCGCGGTTCCTTGATCAAACGCCTGATAGGGATCATCACCAGCCAGCATCATATCCACTACCAAACGCAACAATTGTCGGCGCCCCTTGGAGGAATAATACCCGCCGGGAATTTGTGAAGTTTCAAGCAGATAGCGCCGATAGTCCTTGTAGGCGCGGCTGTCAGGGCGGCTGGGTGCTGCGAAAAATTCCGTCAACGGTTGGTCAGAGACAAATTCCGACTTTCCATAAACAGCATCACCAAACACCTTCAGCGGAATGCCGCGCCAAAGCGCCTGCTGTCCCGCTGTAGAGTTCACCGTGACAGCGGTGCGGGCATCATCGAGCAGGCGGGCCAGCTTGCCGCCGCGCACAAAATGAACCCGGTCTGCAACCCCTGCCGCACGGGCCAGCCGCTTGATATCGCGCCGCACCGGCACGCGGCCATCCTCAAGCGGATGGGCCTTGAACACAAGGTGATGATGGGTCGCCGCACCCTTGGCAAAACCGTCAATCACCAGCTCCAGAAACTCCGTCATCGTGCCGAAGGGAGAATGCATCTGGAAGGAGCTGTCATGCTCCAACTGCAGCAGCGCCAGATGGTATGGGAACCCGCCATTGCGCACCCGCCAGGTGGCCAGAAACCGCTGTACCCAGATCACCGGCATCAGCAGCAACCGCTTGAGGTACAGCTGAAACTCTTTCGACACAGGCAAGCTGCGATGGGGCCGGAAATGCCGGTATTTGCGGTTCGCGAACATCACAAACCAATGATAGGCGGCGCCGTAAAAAATATGTTGGCGCATATCGCCCCAATGGCCCGGGGGCAGGGGCGCTTCCATGTCGGATTGGGCCATGACACTGCGCATCTGATCGATGCTCATGCCCATCAGATGCGAGTTGCCGTTGCTGCCGCCACGCTCATACGTAACCCAATAGGGCCGCATATAGCCTTCCTCAAAGACATGCACCGCAATGCCCGCCACCTTTGCCGCCGCAACGGCGGAAGCATGGATCGGGCGGGTATCGCCATACAGCACGATGTCGGTGACAGATTTTTCGACCAACAGATCTGATAGGAAAGCATCCCACTCATCACTGGGCGCGGAAAACGGGATGTAACTGGGTTTATGCCCCCAAAACGCCTGATCACCCGCATTGAACCCGACACGCCAGACCTCGGCCCCGGCAAGGCGCAGCATGCGGCCAAGCCTGTCAAAGAACGGCCCATGCGGCCCCTGAAGGAACAAAAAGACCCGGTTTTGCCTATCGTCTGAGGACATTCTGCCCTTTCTTCTGCGCGTGCCATATTTTTAATCAGGATATGGCCCCTGCCGCAACAACACTGTGCTTTCGCTTGCCTGTACCACAGGTGAAGGTTACGGAAAGTTAACGACGATTGCGAAAAAAAGGAAAACCCAATGTTCACCGGGATTATCACCGACGTAGGCGAGGTTGTCGCGCTGGAGCAGGAAGGTGACCTGCGGGCGCGGATCAAAACCGGTTATGACACCTCGGGCATTGATATGGGCGCCTCGATCGCCAGCGATGGGGTATGCCTGACGGTGGTGGACCTTGGCCCTGATTGGTACGAGGTGCAGATCAGCGCCGAAACGGTCGAGAAAACCAACATCGGCGGCAATGGATGGCACAAAGGCAAGCGGCTCAATCTTGAGCGGGCCTTGAAAGTGGGCGACGAGTTGGGCGGGCATATCGTGTCGGGCCATGTGGACGGCGTGGCCGAAGTGGTCGCGATGCAAGACGAGGGCGACAGCACCCGCGTGACCCTGCGTGCGCCTGCCGAGTTGGCCCGGTTCATCGCGCCCAAAGGATCTGTTGCGCTGAACGGGACATCGCTGACCGTGAACGCGGTCGATGGCTGTGATTTTGGCATCAACTTCATCCCCCACACCAAGGACGTCACCACATGGGGCGATGTCAAAGTGGGCGATCAGATCAACCTTGAGATTGACACTCTGGCCCGCTACGTCGCGCGTCTGGCTGAAATGTCATGACACCGGGCATCGGGCATAACCAGGGGCCAAGCATGGAGCGCGGCCAGACCTTTCGCGCCTTTCAGTGGAAAAAGGCCCGCGAGGCCGCGATGCCCAAGACCATGCCTTTGATGGTGGTGCGGATGCATGTGCGCCGCGCCCATGCGCTGGGTCTGGATTATCCCACCTACGCCTCAATCCGCAAAGCCAGCGGGCGTGACATCATGGGATTGTTGTTTTCCTCCAACGCGCTGCGCGTGGTAAAGGCATCAGAGCCGCAGATGCCCTTGCCACGCAGTGAGGCCGTCTCAGCCATCGAAGGCGCACAGAAACTGGCGCTGGTGCATCTGCCCTTGCATGCGGGGCAGGTGGCGCAGGCCAATCCCGCGCTCGATCACGTGGGCAATGCACCAAAGTTCACCGACAGTTGGTCCGATATGCGCGATCATCTGGGCCGGGTGATCACGGATCGCAAGCTGGTTTCGGATCAGGTGTTGATCATTGGCGACACCGCGCTGGAACGTGATTGGAGCGCGGCCGCCCGCGCCGCCGGATATCTCGATGCCGCGCGGTATTTCGGCGCTGGCGCCTGAGGGCGGAACCGCTCTATTTTGTTGGGCTTTGACCGCAGTGATGCTGCGGCACCTCTGGCCATCGCCGGGCGCTTGAGCTATGTGCGGGCGAGAACGGCGATAGGATATGTCATGAATTTTGAAACACCCGGACCGGTCGAAGAAGGGCTGGCAAGTGCCATTGCCCCAATCGAAGAGATCATCGCAGAGGCCCGCGCAGGCCGGATGTTTATTCTGGTTGATCACGAGGACCGCGAAAACGAAGGTGATCTGGTGATCCCGGCGCAGTTTGCGGACGCGGAAGCGATCAATTTCATGGCCACCCATGGGCGCGGCCTGATTTGCCTGCCGATGACCACGGCGCGGATAGAGACGCTGGAACTGCCGATGATGGCGGTCAACAATTCGTCCCGTCACGAGACCGCATTTACCGTCAGCATCGAGGCCCGCGAGGGCGTCAGCACCGGTATTTCCGCTGGCGACCGCGCACTGACCGTGGCCACGGCCATCAACGAAGATCTCGGTGCGGCAGACATCGCCACCCCCGGCCATGTCTTTCCTCTGCGCGCCCGCGATGGCGGCGTTTTGGTCCGTGCTGGCCACACGGAGGCCGCCGTAGACATCAGCCGCCTTGCCGGATTGCACCCTTCAGGCGTGATCTGCGAGATCATGAAGGAAGACGGCACCATGGCCCGCCTGCCGGACCTGGTGGCCTTTGGCGCAGAGCATGGCCTCAAGATCGGCACGATCAGCGACCTGATCGCCTATCGCCACAAGCATGACAACCTGCTGGTGGAACGCGACCGCCGCACAGTGATCTCTGCCTATGGCGGGGAATGGGATATGCGGATCGTCGCGGATGAGATCACCGGGACCGACCACGTTGTCCTGACCAAAGGTGACATCAGCACCGATGCGCCGGTGCTGGTGCGGACCCATGCGATCAATGCACTCGAAGATATCCTTGGACTGGGGCCCAGCCCGGCAGACGAGCTGCCCCGCGCCATGCAGATCATCGCGGACGAAGGCCGAGGCGCGGTGATCCTGTTCCGCGACCCGTTCCCGCGCTTGCGGCTGGACGACGACGAAGAAGACGCGCCGCGCACCGTCAAACGCACAGGTTTGGGCGCACAGATCCTCGCCTCCATGGGGCTGTATCAACTGGTTCTGCTGACCGACAACCCCGAAACCCGTTATCTGGGCCTTGATGCCTATCACATCGAAATCGTGGGCACCCGGCCCATCACGGCGGAGTAAACCCCATGGCAGCATCCGAAGATCACACCGTTCTGGACCGACCCAGCTTTGACAAACCGCTGAAGGTTCTGATCGTTGTTTCGCCCTACTACAGCGATATCGCCGGCGGGCTGCTGACCGGCGCCAAAGCCGAGCTTGAGGCGGCAGGCGCCAGTTACGAGGTGGTCGAAATGCCCGGCGCCTTGGAAATCCCCACCGCCATCGGCATCTCGGACCGGCGCAGCAACTTTGACGGATATGTCGCGTTGGGCTGTGTGATCCGGGGGGAAACGACCCATTATGAAACCGTCTGCAACGACAGCTCACGGGCGCTGCAATTGCTGGGCCTTCAGGGGCTGTGCATCGGCAATGGCATCCTGACAGTGGAAAACCGCAGCCAAGCCGAGGTGCGCGCCGATCCGGACGGGCAAAACAAGGGCGGCGGTGCGGCGGCTGCGGCCTTGCATCTCATTGCGCTCAGCCGTAAGTGGGGCAGCCAAAGCAAAGGCATCGGTTTTAAACCGCTGGGCGAAGACACGCTCATGGCGGGCGATACGGACGGAAACACACACGCATGACCCAATCGGCACCCGGCCTGTCCGGCAACCAGAAACGCAAGATGAAATCGGCATCGCGGCTTTATGCCGTGCAGGCGTTGTTCCAGATGGAACATTCCTCGCAGACCATTGACCGCGTGCGCCGCGAATTCATCGAACACCGCTTTGGCGCTGTCTATGAAGACGGCGAAATGCTGGACGGCGATCTGGATCATTTCTCAACTGTGCTGGAAACCGCCGTCAACCATCAGGCGGCGATTGACCAGATGACCGACCGGGCGCTGGTGGCAAAATGGCCAATTGCGCGGATCGACCCGACGTTGCGGGCCCTGTTTCGCGCCGCTGGCGCTGAACTGCGCGGCAACGACACGCCGCCGCGTGTGGCGATCAAGGAATATGTCGACATCGCAGGTGCGTTCTTTCCCGATGGCAAAGAACCCAGCTTTGTGAACGCGGTCCTTGACCATATGGCCCGCGAGGCCCAGCCCGAGGCATTCTGACACCTTTTGCCGCTTGCGCATAATGGGCTAGTCTTCTTTGCAGGAGGACTGCCCATGCCTGTGATCGTTCGTTTCTACATTCAACACACCATCATTGGATTTGTCGCCTCAGCTGCATTCATCGCGGGGCTGCTCTATTTCAACGTCGCCAACCTCTGGCACCTGATCAGCACCTCTGACATCGGGCTGCTGGCCGGGTTTTTGCTGTGGTTTTTCAATGGCATCGTTTTTTCAGGGGCACAAACCGCCGTGGCCGTCCTGTTGATGAGCGAAAGCGATGAAGACGATGGACCAAAGGGCGGCAAAGGCATCGCTGTGCCGGTTTTGGCTCAGGCGCGCCGACCATGAAATCGGGGGGAGTGTGACGGGACCGCACCTGCCGGTCAGCTTTTTATTCCCGAGGACCTGTATGTACAGGTGGGCGCCAGATAAATGAACCAGGGCTCAAACAGAGCCAGCTCCCTCGGATTTGCTTAAGGCCACTGGAATGTAGCGTCACACGCACAGGGCAGTACCCGTCACGGACCTTAGGTAGGCCCGTAACGGGGAGGCGGCAAGGGGTCAGTCCGCTTTTTCGTGAATGTGCGCACGCATCCGCCCGATATGATCATCCCACCCTTTGTCGAGCGCCAGTGTGAGGCCAAAGGCGGCTTCGCCTTGGGGCAGCCCGTCATGCTCCAGCGCCAGTTTAGTTCCACCGGGCACTTCGGTGAGGGTCCATTTGACGGTACTGACCGCATCACCCATCGGTTTGACGGTAAAGGTATATTCCAGATACTCGGGCTTGCGGGCCGCACGCACTTCGCCCCAGATCAGCAAATCACCGCTTTCGGTGCCAAACATTTCCAGCTTTGCCCCGGCTGCCAATGCTGTCTTGGGGGCGTGAAACCATTTGGCCAAATGTTCGGGCTGGGTGAGATACTCCCAAACCGCCGCGCGGTCGGCCTCCAGAAAGATGGTTTTTCGGATGTTTGTGTCTGTCATGTCTTGTCCTTTTCAATGGCAGTTTTCAAATCGCTCAGGCGGTCGTCCCAGAAGCCGTCGAAATAATCGAACCAGCTGAGAACGGGGCCAAAGCCCAAGGGGTTGATGCTGTTGATACGTTCTCGGCCACGCGGTTCGACCGTGATCAGGCCGCCGTCGCTGAGAACGGTGAGATGTTTTTTGACCGCCGCGCGGGTCATATCGAAACGCCCGGCGACATCGGTGATGGTCATGTCCTGCTGGCTGAGCATTTTGAGAATGTCGCGCCGAGTCGGATCTGCCAAAGCGCGAAAGCAAAGCTGTGCGGGGTCGGGCATTGGAGCGAGTTCCTTTTGTGATACTGTTTGGTATCATTAAATTAGAAACCATATGGTATTATGTCAAGAGGCGCGGAGCTCCCTCGTTAGTCATTGATATTGATCAGTTAATCCTAGGTACGTCGGGCCAGGGCAGGGCGTAAGCCAGTTTGATCGGAGCAAGACATTCCGCCAAAGCAAAACAGATTCGATTGGCCATCTTGCAAATGTTCACGAAATGTTCATAAATTCACCTATGGCATTTGTTGATCTTTCCCCGGACGCGCCCGCCCCGCAACCCGGCCAATTGCTGGCCCGCGGCGTGGCCCGGCATCTGGTCAGCCATGGCTTTGCCTGCGTCGAAGAGCTGGTGCCAACGCGAGGCCTGCGGGTCGATGTGATGGCGCTTGGCCCAAAAGGCGAGATTTGGGTGGTCGAATGCAAATCATCCCGCGCCGATTTTACCTCAGACAACAAATGGCAGGGCTATCTGGAATGGGCTGACCGGTTTTTCTGGGCTGTTGACGATGTCTTTCCCACAGAACTGCTGCCGGATGAAACCGGGCTGATCATTGCGGATGCATATGGCGGAGAAATTCTGCGCATGGGACCGGAAACCAAGCTGGCCCCGGCGCGGCGCAAAGTGATGTTGCAAAAGTTCGCATTCCACGCCGCCCGCCGGCTGCACCATCTGCGCGATCCGGATATGCGGCTCAGCGACGGTTGAGGATCAGCGCTTGCCGCCGCCTGCGCGATGGGCCGCTGCGGTGATTTCTTCGGCAATCTCGATCGCTTCTTCCGGTGTGAAATCCATCGGAATTTCGATGCCGTTTCCCTCGATATAAAGCCGCACCATACCCGCGTCGGTCGGCCCGATTTGCAGGTTTGCTTCGATATCGCGTTCGGTGTTGATACCCATGTCATTCTCCGGTCTTGCTGGGCCGTATCGCTATCCTGCCCGGCCTTGAAAGGCAAGCGGACTAAGGCGCAGACTGTCCCCATGGACAAGATCGAGATTCGCACGTTTACCCCGCAAGACCGCGACTGGCTGCTTGAGCAACACAAAGTGCACTACGCCAACGAAGAAGGCTTTGATGACAGCTTTGGTGTGCTGGTGGGATCCATCCTTGATGGCTTTATCGCAGATCACGATCCAAGCTGCGAGGCTGGCTGGATCGCATGGCAGGGGGAACAGCGGCTTGGCAGTGTGTTCTGCGTCAGGTTGGACGAACAAACGGCCAAACTGAGGTTATTCCTGCTGGTGCCACAGGCCCGCGGAACGGGACTGGGCCGCCGGATGCTGGACACCTGCATGGATTTTGCCCGCGCACGGGGCTTTGGCAAAATGCAACTCTGGACTCACGAATCCCACCGGGCAGCAGGGGCGCTCTATGCCAAGGCCGGCTGGGAATTGGGGGAAACCAAGAGGGTGATTTCATTCGGCAAGGAAAATGTCGAACAAACATGGCGGATTGCCCTCTAACTTCTCAAATGATCGGGCGCTTAGGGTCTTGCAATCTTTGGACGTGGCAGCTAAATCCGCCCCAGTGCCGCCTTAGCTCAGTAGGTTAGAGCGCCTGATTGTGGATCAGGAGGTCCCCCGTTCGAGCCGGGGAGGTGGTACCACCCTACATCCCCCATCTTTGTCTTTTGTGCCTTTTTGGCCCCAAATACCTCCGGGGGTTTGGGGGCTGGCCCCCATACAGGCTCGCCGCAGGCGATACCTGTTGGCTCAAGCAGAGCCGTCTTCAAGCCTCAAACCCAAGCCGGGGCGCGGCTGCAATCCCCGTTCCGGCGCCTTGCGCGGCCCCCAAAACACTGTCCGTCAGCGCATTGACAGCCAAAAGCCGCTCCATCGCAGCCTGATATTGCCAGCATTTGTGAATATAGACCTGCCGCGCCGAAGTGCCTCCGGTCAATCAGACAGGTTTCAGCGTCCTGCCATAGCCGTCTGTGTTGGCAGGCGCACCTGATCCGTAAGAGGCGAGCAACGGCGCCTTCAGCCGGACAGCGTTGATATAAGACAGCTGGGCAGGATCGCCGCCATACCATTCATGTAAAAGGGCCAGAACGCCATGCAGCGCCGATGCCCCCGCTGAACGTCCTTGGACCAAGGCGCTGCCGTCCACCCTAAAATAGTCGCAGATCCGCCGATACTCAAACGGGGTAAACCACCACGCGCCAAAATCACCGGGCGTATCCCCCTTGTTCAGCACTGGTTTATAGAGGCGTAGCAGGACAGCATTTGCCGGGAGCGTGACCACGATAGGCCGCTCAATGCCGCCGCCGCGATGGCCTGATGCATCAAAGCCAAGCGCGCCCAGTTTTGCCCCCTGACCGGCTTGGCCATCCGGGTAGTCGGCATCGTTTATCGGCATTGCTCAGTCCTCCGCTCGGGCAAAAGAATGCTACACTGATTTCCCTGTAGGGTGAAATGGCTTGGGCTTTTCGCCTGCGGCGGGCGTGCATGGGGGCCAGCCCCCATACCCCCGGAATATTTAGGGCCAAAAAGGGATCAGGGGGTGACCTGAACCGTTTGGCGGAGCTTTCCGGTCAGGCGGTCAAAGATTATGATCTCGTTGCGGTCGGTTACAACGGCGTACCAATCGGGGCCTTGGGTAAAGGCGACAGCGCTTGCGCCTTCTGGCAGGGCGATTTCTTGGGGCAAAATCGGGCTATCGCGGTTCAGCCGCGTGACAAGCAGGCCAATCACCACTAGAACGCCGCAAATCATCACGGTGGTCAGCACAGTTACCAGCCGCCGCAGAAACCGCAGATTTGCAGGCTCAATCGGATCATCCATGTCACACCGCCTTGTTACCTTTGTCTTTGGCGAAACGCCGCCCTCCCGTCTTGATAAGGCGCTGGCGCGGGATGTGCCAGAGGATGCAAACCTGTCACGGACCCGCATGGCGCGTCTGATCGAGGCCGGTTCGGTGCAGATCAATGAACAGGTTGTCTACGACCCCCGCGCCAAGGTGGCCGAAGGGGACCGCGTCGCTATTGCGGTGGAGGAGGCGGAGGAGAGCCATATCCTGCCGGAGGCGATTCCGCTTGAGGTGATCTTTGAAGATGACGATCTGATCGTGATCAACAAACCCACAGGCATGGTGGTGCATCCTGCGCCAGGCACGCCGTCGGGTACATTGGTCAATGCGTTGCTGGCCCATTGCGGTGACAACCTGTCCGGTGTGGGCGGCATGAAACGGCCCGGCATTGTGCACCGGATTGACAAGGAGACCAGCGGTTTGCTGGTGGTTGCGAAATCGGATGCCGCACATCAGGGTTTGGCCAAACAATTTGAGGCCCATACGGTTGAGCGCTATTACCGCGCTGTCGTCTACGGCGTGCCGGACGCCAATGATCCGCGGTTGCGCGGCATCAAGGGCGCGTCATTTGAGCCGGGCAATATTCTGAAACTGACCACACAACTGGCCCGCCACAAAACCGACCGCCAGAAACAGGCAGTGCTGTTCAACGGGGGCCGCCATGCGGTCACACGCGCGCGGACGGTGGAGCGCTTTGGCACACCGGCGGTGATTGCCTTGATGGAATGCTGGCTTGAGACCGGGCGCACCCATCAGATCCGTGTGCATATGGCGCATGCTGGCCACGGGTTGGTTGGTGATCCCACCTATGGTGGCAAACGCAAACTGTCCAAGGCGGCGATGCCGGAGGCCGCAGCCGAGCAGGTGCGCAGCTTTCCGCGTCAGGCGTTACATGCGGCGGTTTTGGGGTTCGAACATCCTGTCACCAAAGAAAACATCCGGTTTGAGGCACCTTTGCCGCAAGACATGCAGGATTTGCTCTCAGCATTGCGCGGAACCTCCTGAGCGGTCTGTTGCAACGTGCACGAGGCCGTGAGGACACGGTAACGTAACTTATCTTTTACATGTCCTATGCCAATATTAACGCAATCGCTTTAATGGCAGGTCTTGAATCCGCCGATACCGCTACCATATCTATGTTAAGCTCATAAACATGAGCCCCGAAACAATGGGGAAAGGGACAAAGATGGCCAATTATGCAAACTTGCCGGCACCAACACCGGAAGGCGGGCTGAACCGCTATATGCAGGAAATCCGCAAGTTCCCGCTGCTGGAGCCGGAAGAGGAATATATGCTCGCCAAGGCATGGGTCGAGCAGGAAGACACCGAAGCGGCGCACCGAATGGTCACATCGCACCTGAGGTTGGCTGCGAAGATCGCCATGGGCTATCGCGGCTATGGTTTGCCGCAGGCCGAAGTGATTTCAGAGGCAAATGTCGGCCTGATGCAGGCGGTCAAACGGTTTGATCCCGAAAAGGGTTTCCGTCTGGCGACCTATGCAATGTGGTGGATCCGCGCCTCTATTCAGGAATATATCCTGCGGTCCTGGTCCTTGGTCAAACTCGGCACAACCTCAGGGCAGAAGAAACTGTTCTTTAACCTACGCAAGGCCAAGAACAAGATCGGCGCCTTGGAAGAGGGCGATCTGCGCCCCGAGAACGTCAAGCGGATCGCAACCGATCTGGGCGTGACCGAGGCGGAAGTGATCTCGATGAACCGGCGCATGTCGGGGGGCGACGCATCGCTGAATGCGCAGGTCGGCTCTGACGGCGAAGGCACGATGCAATGGCAGGATTGGCTTGAGGATGAAGATGCCGATCAAGCGGGTGATTACGCCGAAAAGGACGAGCTTGAGACACGCCGCGAGATGTTGGCGGAGGCTTTGGAGGTGCTGAATGACCGGGAAAAGGACATTCTGACCCAGCGCCGCCTGTCGGATGAGACAATCACGCTGGAGGATCTGAGCGGACAGTATGACGTGAGCCGTGAGCGTATTCGCCAGATTGAAGTGCGGGCCTTTGAAAAGCTGCAAAAACGCATGCGTGAATTGGCCAAGGAAAAAGGTCTGATGGCCAGCGCCTGATTACGACGTGACCTGAAAAATTGCCCCGCTTGCCTCAAGGCAGGCGGGGTTTTTGTGTGCTATTGCAACCGTGCCCGGAGCACCCGCATCATATTTTCGCCCATGACCTTGCGGATCTGCGCCTCGGTCACCCCCGCCTCAAGCAGGGCATGGGTCAAGGCAGGCAGTTCGGATGTGTCAAAGGCCGTCGACACCGATCCATCGAAGTCAGAGCCAAGCGCGACATGATCTTCGCCTACAACCTCAATCGCTTTGACGATCATATCGGCGATGCCTGATGGGGTGATATTGCCGCAAGCGACCTCGCCCCAATAGCCCATGCCGATGACCCCGCCGGTGGCGGCAATGTCCTGCATCAAATCATCCAGAAAATTGCGTTTCACGGCGCAATGGCCGTGGATGCCCGAATGACTGATGATCAGGGGAATATCTGTCATATCAAGCACATCACGCGCCACCTGCGGGCTGGAATGAGCAAGATCCAACAGCAATCCACGGCGGGCGACCTCAGCCACCACGCTGCGGCCAAACTCTGTCAGACCCTGATTGCCTTCGCCGTGCAAAGACCCGCCCAGTTTGTTGTCGAAGAAGTGTTGCAGCGCAATCAAACGGTGACCGGCCTCCACCAGCTTGTCCAGATTGGCCAGATCCCCCTCAAGCGGATGCGCCCCTTCGATTCCCAGCAATCCACCAACCACCTGCATGCCGTTGGCGCGATCGGCCAGCAACTGGTCCAGATCCGCGCGGCTGCGCAGGATGCGGAACTGTTCGGGGATCGCGGCCTCAACGCGGTGCAGCTTTTCGGCCTGATACAGCGCCCTTTCCAAAAGGCTGCCCCAAGTGCGTATTGGCCAAAGTTGCCCGATGGCCAGCGGAGTGATGTTGTCAAAGGCATCCGCTGAATTTTCATCATAGTTCTGCCCTGCGGGGGATTTGGTCACGGCAGTAAACACCTGCACCGCCACGCCCCCTTCGATCAGGCGGGGGATATCGACTTGCCCATAAGTGCTGCGCTGGCTTAGGTCGCGATTCCACAGCAGTGGGTCTGCATGCAGATCGCCAACCACCAATGTGTCATGCAAGGCGCGGGCCGCGTCTGAGACAGGGTAGGGGTCATGTTCAGCCACCGCGTTGCGCGATTTTTCAACATAGGCAGGCGCAAAGGTGAAAAAGCCCACTGCCAGAACCACTATGAGCGCCAGAAACCGCCCCAACCATTTTCCGAACGTCCGCATGTGCCTTGCCCCTTATTGAATTTCACACAGGCTAATCAACCTTGGCGGCTGGGCAAGGGTGACGTACCGTAGGGTGCTGAACAAGCAGGAGCACGACATGGCTGGTGGATGGGCAAAAGACGGCGCCGTAAGCGAACAGATAGAGGCGTCGATCAACGATGAACTGGCCCGTCTAAAGGCCCGCAAACAGCCGCAGGGAGAGAGCCTGACACATTGCGCGGAATGCGAAGAGCCGATCCCGGAGGCGCGGCGAGTGGCCCTTCCGGGGGTAAAGCTATGCATCGAGTGTGTGCAGGAACGGGATGCCCAGTTCAAAGCGCGGGGCGGGATCAACCGGCGCGGATCAAAGGACAGTCAGTTGAAATAACGCGCTAGTTCGGCCGGGTGAGGACATAGGCAGCCGCGCCCGACATGCAGATCGCCTGAATGATCAGAATTACGATTGGCAAGCCCATAGCAAGACTGACGGCAAAGGTCAGCGCCATCATCGCCACGGCAATCGCCTTGAACCGCGGCGCAATCGCCCCGCGAAGCCGCCATTCCTCCAAGATCGGGCCAAAGATGTGATGGCCATCCAACATCGCTGCCAAACGCGGCGATCCTTTGGTGAAACAGAACGCTGCGAGGATGATGAAGGGCGTGGTTGGCAACCCGGGCAAGACAACGCCAATCGCTCCCAACGCAAGGGCGACAAGTCCGCAGGCCGTCCAGATCAGTTTGGTCATTCTGTCTGTCCTTTCTCCGGCTGTCGCTCGCTTGGCAAAGGTGGCGCGGCGGTTATCGGTTGGTGCCGCGCCGTTGAAAAAGGATCACTCCTCCATCGCCTCCAGCTCATCAATAAAGCCCGAGATCATCGACAACCCCTTGTCCCAGAACGCCGGGTCCGAGGCATCAAGGCCAAAGGGCGCCAGCAGCTCTTTGTGGTGTTTGGAGCCGCCCGCCTTGAGCATATCAAAGTATTTCTCTTCAAAGCCCGCCTCACCTTCGGCGTAAACCGCATAAAGTGCGTTCACCAAACCATCGCCAAAAGCATAGGCGTAGACATAGAACGGCGAATGCACAAAATGCGGGATGTAGGACCAAAAGGTCTCATAGCCATCCATAAATTCAAAGGCAGGCCCAAGCGATTCCGCCTGCACCGACATCCACAGCGCGTTGATGTCATCGGGCGTCAGCTCTCCGCCCCGGCGGGCCTCGTGCAGCTTGCATTCAAAGTCGTAGAACGCGATCTGGCGCACGACGGTGTTGATCATATCTTCGACCTTGCCCGCCAGCAGGACACGGCGCTCGTCTTTGGTCTTGGCCCCGTCCAGCATCTTGCGGAAGGTCAGCATTTCGCCAAAGACACTGGCGGTTTCGGCCAGCGTCAACGGGGTAGAGGACAACATCTCGCCTTGTCCGGCTGCCAGAACCTGATGCACGCCGTGGCCCAATTCATGCGCCAGGGTCATCACATCACGCGGTTTGCCCAGATAATTCAGCATCACGTAAGGATGCACATCCGTTACCGTAGGATGGGCAAAGGCACCAGGCGCCTTGCCCGGTTTGACCGCCGCATCGATCCAGCCTTTGGTAAAGAACGGTTCGGCCAGCTCTCCCATGCGTGGATCAAAGGCATTATAGGCATCCATGACGGTTTTTTGTGCCGTATCCCAATCCACCACACGCGGATCTTCCATCGGCAGGGGCGCGTTGCGGTCCCAGACCTGCATAACGTCCAGACCCAGCCATTTGCGTTTCAGTTCATAATAGCGGTGGCTCAGCTTTGGATAGGCCTTCACAACCGCATTGCGCAGCGCCTCAACCACCTCGGGCTCCACCTGATTGCTCAGATGCCGGCCGGTTTGCGGTGTCTCCATGCCGCGCCAACGGTCGATGATCTCTTTTTCCTTGGTCTGGGTGTTGTGGACCCGCGCAAAGGTTTTGACATTGTCGCCCAAAACCTCGGCCAACTCATGGGAGGCGGCCTCGCGCTTTTCGCGGTCAGGATCGGTCATGAGGTTCAACGTGCCTTCGATATTCAACGGCTCACCCTGCACGTTGAACTCAAGACCGGCGATGGTTTCATCGAACATCCGCTCCCATGCGTCGCCGACAACCCCCAGATCATGCAGGAACTTTTCCAACTCATCGGACAGCTGATAAGGCTTCATCGCGCGAATGCGGTCAAACACCGGCTTGTATCGGGCCAGATCCGCGTTCTGCGCCAACAGCCCGTCCAGATGATCATCTTCCAACCGGTTCAGCTCCAGCGTGAAAAACACCAGCGGGGTGGTGAAATTGGTGATCTGTTCTTGCATGTCGGACATAAATTTGGCCCGGCCTGCATCGGTGGTCAGCTGATAATAACGTAGCCCCGCAAAGGACATGATGCGCCCGGCGATCATGTTGATCCGTTCGTTGCGCAGCACACAGTCCAGCAAACCTGCCGCGTCCAGATCGGCCAGCTTGCCCTCATAATCAGCGGCAAAACTGGCGCAGGCCTGTTCCAGCCAGTCGAGATCACGCTTGAGTTCAGGCGCATCTTCACCGGCATAAAGATCGCTCAGATCCCATTCGGGCAGATCGCCAAACGGGCTTGCGCCACCGGCGGGATTGGTATCACGAACAGGGAAGGGCAGCTGAAACATATTGGACCTCATTTGGTGTTTGGGAATACCTATGCGCGAGGGGCAGGGGGAACAACCATTTACCCGTAGATGCGCAGCATTTCGTTCAGATCATCCAGTGTATTGGCCTCTTGCAGCGGCTTGTCCTGACGCCAGCGTTTCATGCGCGGAAACCGCAGGGCGACCCCGGATTTGTGGCGCGGGCTGGCTTGGATGCCCTCAAAGGCAATCTCGAACACATGATGCGGCGTGACCTGCCGCACCGGGCCAAACCGCTGTTGGGTGTTCTTGCACACCCATGCGGTGATCTGTCGAAACTCTGCATCCGTCAGGCCGGAATAGGCCTTGGTGAACGGGACCAAATCATTGCCGTTCCAAACCGCAAAGGTGAAATCGGTGAACAGGTTTGCCCGCCGCCCCGATCCGGCCTGCGCATAGATCATCACGGCATCAATGGTTAGCGGCTCCAGCTTCCATTTCCACCAATCGCCCTTTTTCCGGCCCGCCAGATAGGGGCTATCGGCGCGTTTGAGCATGAGACCCTCGGCATGGGCCTCTCGTGCCCCGCTGCGCAAGGTGGCCAAGTCGTCCCAGGTGTCAAAGGCCAGTTGCGGCGACAGGCGCACCGGGGCATCGCGGGGCAGGGCGGCGGTGGCCTGTTCAAGCAAACCGCGCCGCTCGGCGAAAGGACGGCTGCGCAGATCAACCCCTTCCCATTCCAGCAGATCATAGGCATGCAGCACCACGGGCGCCTCCGCCAGCAGCTTTTTCGGCACTGTTTTGCGCCCGATCCGTTTTTGCAATGCGTTGAACGAGAACGGTTTTTCCGCGTCCATCGGCCAGACCAGCAATTCTCCGTCCAGAACGGTGCCGGGGGGCAGGTGGTCAATGGCGCGGGCCAGTTCGGGGAAACGGTCCGTCATAAGTTCCTCGCCCCGTGACCAGACGAAATAATTGCCATCGCGCAGGATCAATTGCCCGCGAATGCCGTCCCACTTCCATTCTGCCCGCCAATTTAACGGATCATCCAAGGTGTTCGGCCCATCCTCCAGCGCATAGGCCAGATAAAACGGATAAGGCCGCGAGGCATCGGCACTGGCGTCTTCGGCCTCGATTAGGCTGTGCCAACTCACCTCATCGGGGTGCCAATTGCCCATCAGCCGATGCGCCAACTCTGCCTCAGGCTTGCCCGTGGCCTTGGCCAGCGCACGGGTCATCAGTTTTTGACTTACCCCCACCCTGAAACCGCCTGTGAGTAACTTATTGAACAGAAACCGCTCCGCCCCGCCAAGCTGTTGCCACGCCTCCAGAACAAAGATCTTGCGTCGCGCTTCGTCCACATCCGCAAGGCCGCGCAAGGCATTGATCCAGAACGTCAACGAACGGTTGTCCACAGACGGGTTCGGCGGCAGGATCAGAGCAATCGTTTCGGCCAGATCGCCAACAACGCTATAGCTTTCCTCAAACAGCCACAGCGGCAGATCCGCCACCTCTGCCGCCCATTCCCGCAGACGGGTGGTGGTCACCGCACGTTTGGGGCGGCGGCCGGAAAACAGCGCAACGGTCCACAAACGGTCCTCTTCGGGTGCTTGGCGAAAATAATCTGCCAATGCAGCCACTTTCACTGTGGTTTTGGTGCTTTGATCAATGGCGGCAAAGAGGGTTGCAAACTGTTTCATGCCGCATCCCCGCTGTCCAAATTTTCCCCTTCGAACTGGGTGGGGACAACTTGAGCGTTCCAGCCCGCGTCGTTCAAGAATCGCGTGAAGACATCGGTGTAACCATGTGTGACATATATGTTTTCCGCACCGGTATCGCGAATTGCACAAATCAAACCTTGCCAATCTGCGTGGTCGGAAATGACAAACCCCCGGTCTCCGGCGCGCCGCCTGCGCACGCCCCGCAGTGCCATCCACCCGGAGGCAAATGCGCTTTCCGATGGGCCAAATTTTCGCGCCCATTGACTGCCCAGTGCGGAGGGCGGCGACAGGACCAATGCGCTGGGATGATCCTTGGGTGCAATGTCGGGGCCAGCCAGCACTGTTGCGGGCAGTTTGTACCCTTGCTTGCGCAGCACAACATTGGTGTTTTCCACCGCCGTATGGGTCAGGATCGGGCCAATCTCTGGATCTAACATCGACAAGAGCCGCTGCGCCTTGCCCAAAGCATAGGCGCCCAGAAACGCGGTTTTGCCCTGGGCCGCGCAATCGGCCCACCATGTGTTGATCTCATCCGCCACCCGCGCTTGGGGCTGCCAGTTGAACACCGGCAGGCCAAAGGTGCTTTCGGTGATGAAATGATGGCATTTGACCGGCTCGAACGCTTCGGAGAACCCGTCATCGGTGGTTTTGTAGTCACCAGAGGCGACAAAAACTTCGCCCGCGACTTCAACCCGAATTTGCGCCGAACCGGGCACATGACCCGCCGGGTGAAACGATACATTGGCCCCGCCAATGCGCCGCACTTCGCCATAGGCGATGCCTTCTGCGTTGATCTCGCCCAGGCGATGACGCATCACCGGCAGGGCGGCATGGGTGGCAAGGTAACGGCCCATGCCCGATCTTGCATGATCGGCGTGGCCGTGGGTGATCAACGCCCGCGGCACGGGGCGCCACGGGTCGATGTAAAAATCACCTGAGGGGCAATAAATGCCTTTGTCGGTAAAGGTCAGGACGCCGGTTTGTGTCATGCATCCAATCTAGGCGGACCCGCCAAAAGGAACAGACCCCCAAGCGATTTTTGCACGATCAGCTGGTGACGGTGTCCAGAAACAGCTTGGCCATATCGTCCATAATGGGGGTCCGCATGGCGCGGCTTTCCATCAGAACCTCATGTTCACCGCCCTCGACAATATCCAGTCGGCCACCCTTCCAAGTTTCCATCCGTTGATGAATGCGGGCGGTTTCCACGATACGTTCATTGCTGCCAAGCCAGCTGACGGCGGGCAGATTGGGCGCAGATCGCCCCGCCAGATGCTGGGTTTCCGTCAGCGCCTCACGCAGCCAGATAAAGCTGGGCGCACCAAGGGCCAATTCGGGGTGCGCGGCCAGTTGATCGCGCATCATGTCGTACATTTCGCTGTCCGTGGTCAGCATGTTGTCTTCAAAGGGTTGCACCGTCACGTAAGGATCAATCTTGGTGCCGGGCGGAAGGCTTAGCCCTTTGCCGATGGCGGGCATCACCCGCGCCATCATGCCAGCCACGGCCCGCAGATGCGGCGCGATGAAGACGCCCCACATCGGGCCGGTGAACGCCGCCGCCTTGACCGGCAGCCCTTCCATCACGGCCCGCAAGCCAATGCAGCCGCCCATGGAATGTGCCAATAGAAAATAGGGCCGGGGCAAAGCCAGCTCACGGGCCGCCCTCAACATGGCCGAGACATCTTTTTGATAATCGGAAAAGGCGTCCACATGGCCAATGCGCGGATCATCACACAGACGTTCCGCCAATCCTTGGCCGCGCCAGTCGATGGCAATGGTGGCCAGACCGCGATCCGCGAGATCCTGTGCAATCACCCCATATTTTTCGATATATTCGGTACGTCCCGGAAACAGCAACACCGTGCCCTTGGCCCCGGACAAAGGCCAGTGGCCCACACGAATACGTTTTCCATCAGACGTTTGCGCCCAATGGGCCTGCCCCCCCTCTGGTCCGGGGTACACATCGGTAAAAAAGGGGGCAGGGGAAAGTTCCATCAGGACAGAACAGAGGCCAGCTTCATCGCCATGCCCATATCGCCGTCAACCTTCAGCTTACCGGTCATGAAAGCGGAAGTCGGGTTGGTGTCACCCTCAAGAATGCCGCGAAAGGTCTCTGCATCCGCGCTCAACGTCACATCCGCATCTTCGTCAGCCGCGCGCGCGCCGGAGCCGTCGATCATCACAGCGCCTTCGCCTTCGATGTCGAACTTTGCCGTGCCGTCAAAACCGGCATCTGCCATCTTTGCGTTCAGTGCTGTTACCGCTTCGTTCACAATATCGCTCATTTTGGGCCCTTTTTGCCTAATTGGCCGCCGTCACGTCTGGAATTGCGGCGGCAGCCTGTTACATTCACTCTTGTTATGCGCAACAGACCCGTCAACCTCAAACATACCGTTGCGGCAATTGGGCCGCTGCTGTTGCTGTCCGGCATGGCTTTGGCGGATGTGCCGCCGCCAGAACTGTTCGACAAACTGCGCGATGCCGAACCGGCAGAGGCCAAGCGGATCGAGGGCGAGATGTCGCGCATCTGGTCGCGCTCCGGCTCTGCGTCGATGGATCTGCTACTAAAACGTGGACGCGAGGCGATGGAGGCGGGCGACAACCGGCTGGCCATTGAACATCTCACCGCATTGACCGATCACGCGCCGGATTTTGCCGAAGGGTTCCACACCCGCGCACGCGCCTATTTCCGCAGCGATCTTTATGGTCCGGCACTGGCGGATCTGGAACGCACACTGGCCCTGAACCCGCAACATTACGAGGCGATCTTTGGCTTTGCCGTGATGGTGCAGGAATTTGGCGATCTGCGCCGCGCGGCGGAATTGTACCGCCGTGTCTTGGCAATTCACCCCAATCATGAAAATGCACAAACCGCACTGTCCCGCCTGAAACGGGACGGTATCGGGCGCGAACTCTGAACGGGGAACAACGTGGCAAGGAATGGACGTGTCGTGGCCGTATTGGGCCCGACCAACACTGGCAAGACGACCTATGCCATTGAGCGGATGCTGGGCCACCGGACCGGAATCATCGGCCTGCCGCTGCGCCTGTTGGCACGTGAGGTCTATGACCGGATTGTTGCCCTGCGCGGACCGTCGGTTGTGGCGCTGGTCACGGGCGAGGAACGCATCGTGCCGCCGCGCACCCAATATTGGGTCTGCACAGTCGAGGCGATGCCCGAAGGGATGGGCGCGGATTTTGTCGCTATCGATGAGATCCAGCTTTGCGCCGATCCTGAGCGCGGGCATGTGTTCACCGACCGGTTGCTGCGGTCGCGCGGCCTGCATGAGACGCTTTTTCTGGGGGCCGACACGATGCGCGGCACGATTGCGTCACTTGTGCCAGAATCAGAATTTATCCGCCGCGAGCGCATGTCAGAGCTGGTCTATGCCGGGCAGAAAAGGATCAGCCGCATGCGCCCGCGATCTGCCATTGTCGGGTTCTCTGTTGAAAACGTCTATGCCATTGCCGAACTGATCCGCCGCCAAAAGGGCGGCGCCGCAGTGGTGATGGGCGCGCTCAGCCCGCGCACCCGCAACGCGCAGGTCGATATGTACCAAAACGGCGAGGTCGATTACCTCGTCGCGACAGATGCAATTGGCATGGGGCTGAACCTTGATGTGGATCACGTGGCCTTCTCCGCGCTGGCGAAATTTGACGGGCGGCGCATGCGCCCCTTGGCCCCAAATGAGTTGGCACAGATTGCAGGCCGGGCCGGGCGCGGCTTTAAAAGCGGGACATTTGGCGTCACGGGCGATGCCCGCCCCTTGGATGACGGCGTGGCGCGGGCGATCATGGATCATTCCTTTACGCCGCAAAACAAGATCAACTGGCGCAATCCGGCGTTGCAATTCGGCTCCATCGACCGGTTGATCCAAACTCTGGAGTTGCCGCCAGACAACGAACGGCTGGTCAAGGCGCGCGAGGCGGACGATCTGCGGGCGCTCAAGATGCTGGGGCAGGTCGATGAGGTCTTTGCCCGTTGCACCGATGGGCCTTCTGTCAAGTTGCTGTGGGATGTCTGCCGTATCCCTGATTTTCGGGGCATCAGCCATGCCGAACACGCCAACCTGCTTGAGATCATTTTCAACGATCTGCACCAACGTGGTACAATCCCCGATGACTGGCTGGCGCGGCAAATCAAGCGGATTGATCGCACCGATGGCGACATTGATGCCCTGTCCAAGCGATTGGCATTTATCCGCACATGGACCTATGTCGCCCAACGTAAGGGCTGGACCAAAGACGAAAGCCATTGGCGCGGGGCCACTCGTGTCGTAGAAGACCGCTTGTCAGATGCGCTGCACGAACGTCTGACCCAAAGATTTGTAGACCGGCGCACATCCGTGCTTTTGCGCCGGCTAGGACAGAAGGAAGCCATGGTGGCCGATGTAAACGAGACCGGTGAAGTCACCGTTGAAGGTGAATACGTAGGCAAGCTGGACGGATTCCGTTTCCGCGCAGACAAGGGCGCTGGCGGGGCGGAAGAGAAAACCATCAAGGCCGCAGCCTTGCAGGCGCTAGCGCCCCAGTTCCATTTGCGGGCAGATCGGTTCTACAACGCGCCGGACACCGAGATTGATTTCACCGAACAGGGCGGCCTGATGTGGGGCAACGCTGCTGTCGGAAAGCTGGTGGCGGGCTCTGATGCGCTCAAGCCGCAGGTCGAGGTATTTGTCGATGACGTGGCCGGACCAGAGGTTGCGCAAAAGGTGCAGCGCCGTTTGCAGCACTTCATTGATCGCAAGGTAGCAGCCTTGTTTGAGCCACTGCTGAACCTGTCCAAAGACGAGGCGTTGACCGGGCTCGCACGTGGCTTTGCCTTCCAGATGGTCGAAAACTTTGGCCTGCTGCCCCGTGCGCAGGTGGCCGAAGACGTCAAATCCCTTGATCAGGACGCCCGCGGCGCATTGCGCAAGCACGGCATCCGGTTTGGTCAGTTCACGATCTTCATGCCGCTTTTGCTCAAGCCTGCGCCGACGCGCCTGCGTCTTGTGTTGTGGTCGCTGACCAAAGGTTTGGCCGAATTCCCAGAAAGCCCGCCCCCCGGTTTGGTCACCATTCCGGTTGAAAAAGACGCGCCCGACGGGGGCGACACGATGTCCGGCTACCGCAATGCAGGCAGCCGTGCGATCCGTATTGATATGCTGGAACGGCTGGCCGATATGCTGCGCGCTGAGGATTCGCGCGGCGGGTTTGAGGCCAAGGCCGATATGCTGTCGATCACGGGCATGACGCTGGAACAGTTCTCGGAGCTGATGCAGGGTCTTGGTTACAAGGCTGAAAAGGCCGAGCGGGTGAAGGTCAAGGCTGTGGATGCGGTGGTGCCCAAAGACGGGGCAGGGGCGGCAGATACCGCCGACACGCCGGTTATGGACGTGGCCGCAGATGCCCCCGAAGGCGGCGTAACCGAGGTTGCAGAGACGCCAACGCCGGCAGACACACCGGCAGAGGTTGCTGATATCCCTGATGCTGGTGTTGCACCTGTTGCAGCCGAAGCGGCGGAAACGCCTGCGGTTGCCGATGGCATACCGGCCCAATCCGAAGGGGAGGTGCCGCAAGGCACAGCCGCAGATGCCGCCATCGCAGAAACCGAGATGGAAACCTTCTACACCTTCACTTGGGGCCGCGCTCCACGCGGGCAGCAAAACGCCCGCCGCGGTGGTGGTGAGCGCCCGCAGGGCAAAGGCGGCAAAGGCCGCCCGCAAGGCCAAGGCAAAGGTCGCGGCAAAGGTGGCCCGCGCGGCGACAAGGGTGGCGACAAAGCCAAGAGTTTCTCGGCGCGTCCGCCACGCAAGGAAAAGCCCATCGACCCGGACAACCCCTTTGCCGCAGCCCTCATGGGGCTCAAGGACAAGACCTAAGAAACCTGCTAACTTCACTGTGCAACGGAGAGAATCAGAAGATGGGTCAGCTGGCCGAAAAACGATTGAGTGCAAAGCAAGCCGTTGAAGCGGCCTTTGAGCATTTCAACGAATTGTACGGCAGTCAGAAGCTTCGAAATCTGCTCCTTGAGGGGATCCGCTATGATGAGTTACTCAATTCTTGGGATGTCACGATTGGGTTTGATATCGGGCGCGAAAAAATTGGGCAACTCAATCTTCTGGAGAAAAACTGGGAACCAGTTCGGGAATTTCGCATAGTTAAACTCAGGGCAGACAACGGCGAATTCTTGGAACTTGATCACGAGTGAGGCGGATACTGCTTGATACCAATGTTTTGGTGTTCTGGATCGTCGGAAACCTCGATCCATCAAAAGTTGGAGCGCGTCGACTAGAAGCTTTCGATCTTGACCACCTTGAAGTCCTCAACGAAATTGTGGGGCGATTTGAACATCATGTTTCGACGCTAAATGTGCTTACAGAAGCGTCGAACCTGATTGGCGCTGGACGGCAACAGCTATGTAAGGGGGCGGCTAATAGGCTCGGCCGATACATTGAATATTTGGAAGAAATTTACGTTCCAAGTTCCGACACCTTGTCAAAGCCCTTTTATTCATCTTTGGGTTTGGCCGATGCAGGGCTTGCTGCAATTTCTCGAAACGGCGACATTGTATTGACCGCGGATGGGCCGCTTTATGGAGCCATGTCTGGACGGGGCGTGAAAATTGAAAACTTCTGGCACTATGCCGTTCTGAAATGACAATAAAAACTAATGCAAAACTGCGCGTGGACAAATGGCTGTGGCATGCGCGGTTTTTCAAAACCAGATCGCTTGCCGCGGCCCGCGTACAGGCGGGCACTGTGCGCATCAACGGCGATATCACCCAGAAACGCGCCAGCACGATCAGCCCCGGTGACGTGCTGACCTTTGCGCAGGGCGATCATATCCGCGTGATCCAGATCGACGCGCTTGGCACTCGGCGAGGACCAGCGCCCGAAGCGCAGGCACTTTACACCGATTTGTCCCCGCCAGAGCCGCGATCAAAGGACAAACCACCCGAGAATCCCGCCTTTGAAGGAAAAGGCCGTCCGACCAAACGTGACCGGCGGCAGCTTGATCTTTCTAAATCGCGCCATCTTGAATGATCGGGCGCTCTGGACTAGCTAGTCCACAAACAAATCGGATGAAGATCATCACATGACCTATATCGTCAACGACGCCTGCATCGCCTGCAAATACACCGATTGCGTGGAAGTTTGCCCCGTGGATTGTTTCTACGAGGGGGAAAACATGCTGGTGATCCACCCAGATGAATGCATCGACTGCGGCGTTTGTGAACCTGAATGCCCCGCCGATGCGATCCGCCCGGACACAGAGCCGGACATGGAAAAATGGGTCGAGTTCAATCGCAAGTATTCCGAATTGTGGCCGGTGATCATCACCAAGAAAGACCAACTGCCCGAAGCGGAAGAGCGTGATGGCGAATCCGGCAAGCTGGAAAAGTACTTTTCCGAAGCACCGGGCGAGGGTGGCTGATTCGGCTTTTGATTCGCGTGATGCTTGAAGAAAATGCTGCAAATTACTGAGAAATATCCGTTTTCTCGTGCTTTCCGCAGGGGCAGCTTTCGGTAGGCCGGTTTTTGTGGTACACTTAGGCAAAGCTGATACTGACGGTCGAACTCTACGGACATACGTGTGACACAACCAAGCTGCCAAGGTTGACATCCACATCCTAAGAATAACGCAACCGGACGCGGGCCAAGGGGCCGCCGCCCGACTGTGTTTTTGACGTCTTTCAGCCCCATGAATTCAACTGCGGGTCCGCCCGCGCCACAGGAGCCACTACATGACCAAATCGAAAAAGCTTGATTTCCGCCCCAATGAATTTGTCGTCTACCCCGCGCATGGCGTCGGGCAGGTTGTCTCCATTGAAGAGCAGGAAGTCGCCGGCATCACGCTGGAGCTGTTTGTGATTGCGTTTGAGAAAGACAAGATGACTTTGCGGGTGCCAACGCACAAGGCAACCGAGATCGGCATGCGCGCGCTCAGCTCGCCTGATGTGATCACCCATGCGATGAAGACCCTCAAGGGCAAGGCCAAGGTCAAACGCGCCATGTGGTCGCGCCGTGCGCAGGAATATGAGCAAAAGATCAACTCTGGCGATCTGATTGCCATCGCCGAAGTGGTGCGCGATCTGCACCGCACCGATGATCAGCGCGAGCAAAGCTATTCCGAGCGTCAGCTGTATGAAGCCGCGCTTGAGCGGTTGACCCGCGAAGTGGCTGCCGTTGGCGGCGGGGATGAACTGGCCGCCGCGAAACAGGTGGGTGATGTTCTAGAAAGCCGCGTCGCAGCCTAAGTTGTTGAGAAATTGAGTAAAACGCCGTGCCCCAGGGTGCGGCGTTTTGCGTTCAGGGGCTGTGGGCCGCGATCAGGCACAGCCAGACGCCGATCTCTGTCAATTGTTGGGTCGCCCCCAGAACATCGCCGGTTTGTCCGCCGATCTTGGATTTGGCCAGCCAGCCAAGGCCCAGCAGGATCAGCACAGTTGTCACCAAAACCCACAGAAACGAAACCCCCGGCAGACACAGCGCCGCGACAAGTCCAAGCGCCCCGGCGGCCATCGTGGCAGTCCCGCTTGGCCGCCCGGTTTGGCCCGAAAGCCCGCCTTTGCGGGCCAGCGGCAGTTGGTACATCACCGCCACCATCGCCCCACGCGAAAGGACCGCAGCGCCAATCAGCGCAGGCCACAAAACGCCCTGTTCGATCACCAGACTGATCGCCGCCCATCGCAGCAACAGCGACAGCACCAATGCAATCACACCGTAGCTGCCGATCTGGCTGTCTTTCATAATCTCCAGACGCCGCTCGCGGGTCCAGCCGCCCCAGAACCCATCGGCGCAATCGGCCAAACCATCTTCATGCATCGCCCCCGTGGTGACGATCAGCGCCAGCAACACAATCACGGCCTGCGCCATCGGCGGCAGGCCCAACCCTTGGGCAATCCCGCCAATGAGGGCCGCAATCACCGCAATCACCAATCCCGCCAAGGGATAGGCCCAAGCCGCATGCGCCGCTGGCCGCGTCGAGGCAGGATCATAAGCCGGGTAGGGCAGCGGCAAACGGGTCAACAAACCCAGCGCCATGGTCAGATCGGAGTTCCGAAACGCCGCCCCAAACCCTTTGATGTCGCTATCATCCATTATTTTGCCCCTCCCGCACTTTCGGCCCGGCCCTGCCGCAGATAGACATGGGCGCAGTTCCATTTGCAAGCCGAGCGTGCCCATGTCCCAGACTTTTGCCACCCTGTCCGAATTTCGCGCCCTTCTGGCCGCGCAACATGTTGTTGACGAGGCCGCCGCAGCGGCGGCACAGGATCACAACATGCAGTTGACTAAGCCCCCCGGTGCCTTGGGGCGGCTGGAGGATCTGGCGATCTGGTATCGCGGTTGGCGCGGCGGTGATCGGGCCGAGATTTCCGCGCCGCAGGTGATCGTCTTTGCCGGCAATCACGGTGTCGCCGCGCGGGGCGTGTCGGCCTTTCCGGCGGAAGTCACCGAACAGATGGTCCTGAACTTTCAACATGGCGGCGCCGCGATCAACCAGATTGCCCGCGCAAACGGGGCCAAGCTGGATGTGGTGGCCTTGGATCTGGACAATCCGACACAGGATTTCACCCAAGCGCCCGCGTTGTCCGAGGAGGATCTGGTTGCCGCGCTCAAGGCCGGTTGGGATCAGGTCGATGAAACCGCCGATCTGCTGGTGGTGGGCGAGATGGGCATTGCCAACACCACATCGGCGGCGGCGCTGTCCTGTGCCTTGCTGGGGGGTGAAGCAGGGGATTGGACCGGTCGCGGCACCGGTGTGGACGATGCAGGGCTGGCGCTGAAAACCACTGTGGTTGCCGAAGGTGTGGCGCTGCATGGCGGGCAGGGCGACGGGCTTGAGACATTGCGCCGCTTGGGCGGGCGTGAACTGGCCGGAATGGCAGGCGCGATGGCGCGGGCCCGTGCCCTCCGCATGCCCGTGATCCTCGATGGCTTCATCTGCTGCGCGGCGGCACTGTGCCTTGAGCATACGCAAACAGGCGCGCTGGATCACGCAGTGGCAGGCCACCAAAGCGCCGAGGGCGGCCATGCCCGCTTGCTAGGTGCATTGGGCAAAGAACCCTTACTGCAACTGGGATTGCGCCTTGGTGAAGCCTCCGGCGGCGCAATGGCGATTGCGGTGATGAAGGGTGCAATGGCATGTCATGCAGGTATGGCGACGTTTGCTCAAGCGGGGGTCAGCGACGGCTAGGGCATGATATTCTGGCAGTGGCGCATTTTTTGCGGTGCATTAGATGCCTCATGCTTATCCTATGGCTGGGGCAATGTCGGCTTTGCGGACTTAGCCGCCAATTGTCACTTCTTGGTCAAATCTCTGAGACCGATAAATAGTCTGAAGGTAGCTTTCGCCGATCTGACGGTACTTCACGGTTGCCCATAGCCCGATAAGCCGTTCCTCATCCGAGACATCTCTCAGGAAAATGCCTGATTTTCGAACTCTTCCGTCTGGCAAGGCCTCATCCAACTCCCACCGACTTACAGTAAGATCAGAAAAGTGGAGATACATGAAGACGAACGCCATAACCTGTCGTTTTCCTATTGAAATCAGATAGGTATCAATCTCGGCTGCCACGGCCAGCACTTCGTCAAAACTAGGCTCGCGTTTCGAGCGTTCGAGTTTTACGAACTTACCGAAGAGGACTTTGTCATTCAAAGTGATGAGGCCATCATCGGTCTTCATCACCCCGTGTGTGATCAGCTTGTCTCTGACAAGTTGATAGATTGATTGCTCGGTCATGACGGACACGTAGCACAGAAAATTGCTCCTTGGTATGTTGTTAGCATTGGTTACTTCGGGCTCATAGCCGACATCTGGCAATTCCAGTCAGCTTTTCGTTCAACCCGTTCCCGCTCATGGCGCAGCCTAACAACGCCACACCTCATCCCAAACCCACCTAAGCCCGCTTCTGATCCTCTTCATCAACCCGGTTCAAAAACGCGGTTTCGAGATCTTTCTGTAGCTCCTTGGCCCGCTCCACATAGGCCTTGTTCTGCGATGGCTCGACATCGGCCCGCCACAGCGCCGCCAATTCACGCACCGACAGGCGGTCATGCGCGTAGAACATGCGCTGCGCCTCTGCCGCCTCGTATTCCGACAGCCCCATGTTTTCGAGCACATAGCGCCCTGCACGCAGCGAGCTGTCGAACATCTCGCGCACGATGTCATTGGCGCCGGCCTGATACTGGCGGTAGACGTCCGTGCGGTCATGGGCGCGGCTGACGATGTGTAGATCGGGCCGTTGTTTGCGGGCATAGGTGATCAGTTGCAGCGCCGCCTCGGGGCTGTCGAGGGCCACAACCAGCACCCGCGCGTCTTTCAGCCCGGCCTTGCGCAAGATGTCAGGGCGGGTGGGATCGCCCAGAAACGCCTTGAACCCGAACCGCCGCATCACGGCGATGGTTTCGGGGTTGTGGTCCAGCACAACGGTCTGAAATCCGCTGGCTTGCAACAGTCGGTTGACGATCTGGCCAAACCGGCCAATGCCCGCGATGATCACTGGCCCTTCTTCGTCAATTTCATCAGGTACAAAGGGGCCACTTTCATCAAAGCGGCGGCTGATCATCTCGTGCAGGATAAAGAGCAGTGGCGTGATCAACATCGACAGCGCAATCACCAGCAGCAAGGTTTCAGCCACCCCGTTTGGCATCACCCCGGTGGCCACGGAGAAACTGATCAGGACAAAGCCGAATTCACCCGCCTGCGCCAGACCCAGCGCAAACAGCCATTGGTCGCGCCCACGCAGTTTGAAGGCCAAGCCAAGCGCATAAAGGATCAACCCTTTGACGATGATCACCAGCAGGGCCATACCCATGATGATCACAAAATCGGCAAACAGCAGCTCAAAATTGATGCCCGCTCCCACGGTGATAAAGAACAGACCAAGCAGCAGCCCCTTGAAGGGCTCAAGGTCGGTTTCCAGCTCGTGACGGAACTCGGAACTGGCCAAGACCACACCGGCCAGAAACGCGCCAAGGGCAGGGGAGAGCCCGACCAGCATCATCACAAAAGAAATGCCAACCACGATTAACAGCGCCAGCGCGGTATACATCTCGCGCAGTTTGGCGGAATGGATAAAACGGAAGACGGGACGGGTGAAAAACACACCCACAACGATGATAGAAACAACCGCACCGATGGTCAGCAGGGTCACACCCCAGCCCGGCAGGCTTTGCACAAAGCTGAACGCGGCATCGGCGGCCTCTGATCCGCTGTGACCGCCGTGATCATGGGCCTTTTCCACCTCGTCCGGGTTCAGCGAGATCGATCCGTCCGGCAATAGCCCGCCAATTGTGTCCACCGCCAAGAGCGGCAGGAAGGCGAGGATCGGAATGACCGCGATATCCTGCGTCAGCAACACCGAGAAAACAGACCGCCCGCCACTGGTTTGCATCAGGTTCTTTTCCGAAAGCGTTTGTAGGACAATCGCGGTCGAGGACAGCGCCAGCGTCAGACCAATGGCCAGCGATACGTTCCACGGCTGGTCATAGGCCATCGCAATGCCCATCAGCGCCGCCGTTGACAGCGCCACCTGCAACCCGCCCAAACCCAACAATCTGTGCCGCATGTCCCACAAGGCACGCGGTTCCAGTTCAAGCCCGATCAGGAACAGCATCATCACCACACCAAATTCGGCAAAGTGTTGCAGATCCTTGGTCTCTGCGCCCACCAGCCCCAACACCGGCCCGATCAGAATGCCCGCAGCCAGATAGCCCAGCACAGACCCAAGCCCCAATCGCGACGCGATAGGCACCGCAATCACAGCTGCCGCCAGATAGATCGTTGCTTGAAACAGGAAACCTTCCATTGTGGTCCTTTCAGGAGGATCAGGTGGGCAAAGGCCCGTCACGTTTAAGTTGGTCCATAACAATCTGACTGTGCACCCGTGAGACCGCAGGATGGGGCAACAGAACCTCGTGGATCAGCCGGTTCAGGCCTGGCAGATCTTCACAATAGACCCGCAAGAGATAGTCCGCATCCCCTGTCATCGTCCAGGCGCTTACTATCTCGGGGCGGGTGGCCAGCAATCGGCCAAATGTCGCCGAGTTTTGCGGGCCGTGGGTATCGAGATGCACTTGCACAAACCCCTGCACATTCAGGCCCAGTTTCACCGGATCAAGCCGCGCGGTGTAGCCTTGGATATATCCGTCCGCCTCAAGCCGCTGTCGCCGCCTGCCAGCCTGCGATGCGGACAGGTGCAATTGTTCGCCCAGTTCCTGCGCGGTCAGATGCGCGTTCTTTTGCAGGGCGGCCAGCAGCCTTGTGTCGGTTTCGTCCAAATTCATGCAGGTTTTCCGCGCTGTTTGACGTAATGATGCGGTGAATGCGTAAAAATTGCCAGAAAGAAGCGCATCAATGCGCAGAATTGGCAAGCTTTCGCGCATATCTTTGCTTTAATACCCCTCATGTTAAGAAAAGGTGACACAATGGGCCCTTTCCCTCACGACGCCCCGAAATCCGTGATCTCTGACGAAAACCCTGCCGGAACCGACGGCTTCGAATTTGTCGAATTCGCCAGCCCCGATCCGCAAGAGCTGCGCGATTCGTTTATCCGCATGGGCTATACCCATGTCGCCAATCACAAGACCCAGCAGATCGAGCTGTGGCAGCAAGGCGACGTGACCTATCTGCTGAATGCCGATCCAAACAGTTTTGCCGCCGGATTTGTCGAAACGCACGGGCCATGTGCGCCCTCAATGGGCTGGCGGGTTGTCGATGCGAAGAAAGCCTTGGCCCATGCCGTTGCCAATGGCGCCGAAGAATACACCGGGCCCGGCAAGGCGCTGGACGTGCCTGCGATCATGGGCATCGGTGGCTCGCTGCTGTATTTTGTGGATCAGTACTACGACACCTCACCCTACAACTGGGAATACGACTGGATCGCGCAATCCAAGCCTGAGGGGGTTGGGTTCTATTACCTCGATCACCTGACGCACAATGTGTTCAAGGGCAACATGGATGTCTGGTTCAAGTTCTACGGCGATCTGTTCAACTTCAAGGAAATCCGGTTTTTTGACATTCAGGGCAAATTCACCGGCCTGACCAGCCGCGCCTTGACCTCGCCTTGCGGGCGTATCCGTATCCCGATCAACGAGGACCGCGACGAGAAAGGCCAGATCGTGGCCTATCTCAAAAAGTACAACGGCGAAGGCATTCAGCACATCGCGGTGGGATCGAACAATATCTACGATTCGACCGACGCGATTGCACAGAACGGCCTCAAGTTCATGCCCGGCCCGCCAGATGCCTATTACACGATGAGCAAGGACCGCGTTGTTGGCCATGAGGAACCGCTGGACCGGATGAAGAAACACGGGATCCTGATCGACGGCGAAGGGGTGGTCGATGGCGGCGAGACCCGTATCTTGTTGCAGATCTTCTCAAAAACCATGGTTGGCCCGATCTTTTTTGAATTCATTGAACGCAAAGGCGATGACGGCTTTGGCGAGGGCAACTTCAAGGCGCTGTTCGAAAGTATCGAGCAAGAGCAGATCGACACGGGCGAGCTTGCAGAAACATAAAACCGAGGGGCCTCTCTGCCTCGGACAACAGGGGATCAACCCCTGACTGGGAACGCCGCATCCACTGGGTGCGGCGTTATCCTTTGGGCATCTTCAGGACAACGTTGCGCCCGCGTTTGGTATAGCGCAATTCGCTGTCACCAATGGCGGATACACGGCCACCATCAATCCGGTCCCCCACAACAACCTTTTTGTAGCGGCCATTGCTGAGCCGCACCAAAGCGCGGCGGCTGGAGGGTTTGCCATAAACGCCGATCAGGTTGACCTTCTTGAGGTTAATCGCGTTTTTCACGGTGGCCTGTTTCGCAACGGAGGTCTTCGACGGGATCTTTGGTTTGACCGTGCGCGGTGCCACGGCGGCGGCGCTGGCCACACGGACCTCGTCATTGGCGGTGCTGCGTTCGGCGCGTTTGACGATGCGCGCAAAATTGCGCGGACGGGTGTCTGGCCGGATGGAGGCGGCGACCGCTTGCCGGGTTGCGCTGTCAAAGGGATCTTCGGCGGCTTCGGGTGCGGAAAGCGCGGCGGCAACCGCTTCGTTGGTGTCAGCAGGGCTGACCAATTGGGCGCGTGCGGCCTCTTGCACCGACAGCGGGCGCAGAACCGGGCGCAATCCGGCCAATTCACTGCGGGTCAAGCCGTCAAGCTGGGCGCGTTCGGTTTGCTCTTCCAGATCGCCGGGGCGCAGTTTGGGCCGAAACGCGGCCAGCGCATCGCGCACACCCAAATCCTGCGGCACAGATTGAAACCGGGTTGGGGTCGCAGGCGGAATGACCGGCGGCTTGCCCAAAAACACAGTAATGCCATCCGGGCTAAGTGCGCCTTGGGCCGTGGGCCGCACCAGCCCACGTGCATCCAGCGCAAAGCGGGTGCCAGCGGCCACCGGCGATGACACGGCTGCCAGGGCCAGATCAGTTGCAAAATTATCGGCGGGGGGCAGGGCGACTGCATCGTTTGCTGTGCTCACAGGGTCGATGCTGGTCAGGTAGAAATCATCAATGTCGATCAAGCTGGCAGGTTCTGGTGGCACATCGGGGGCGCGTGGCCAGATGCCGGACGTGGCATAGTTCGCCTCAAGCTCCGCCTCGCTCAGCGGCTCGGGCAGGGCAGGCTGCGCAGGCTCGCGCAGCGCATCCAGCACCGCGCCATCCTCATCTGAAAGTGCCGGATCAAGGGAGGCTGTTTCGATGGCCGCATCCGCCACTGGATCTTCGGCGGGCAATGCTGGCGGAGAATCCTGTCCCTGTTCCACGGTCGCCTTACCGCCAAAGAGGCGCGACAGGCTAAAATCTTCGTCCATAAATACCGAAGCCCAAGCCGCAACGCCGGCCAGAAAGATCAGCAAAACGGCCGTGAGGATCAACCCAAGGAACCGGGGTTTTCCGCGCACGTCGGTCTTGCGTGCGCCAAATACGGTCAGCCGCTCGGTCTCTGATGCGGCAGCGCCGCCATGGGCATCTTCGGCTGGGGCGGTCTCTGGTTTGGCCTTGCGGCGGCTGAGAAAACCGCTTTTGGCCGGGGCGGGTGCGGGCGCCGGATCAGGATCTTCAAACGAGCTGCTGTCGGGTTCAATCGGGATGCCGGGCGCGGTGACCGAAGCATCGGCGGCAGGCACGGGTGTCGGCGGCACCGCGCGACTTGCCGCCCCAAGAACCGGTGCCTTTGATGCGCCATTGCCGCGGCGGCTGGCAAATCCGGCAGAGGTGCCTTCCCGCTTGGGTGGGGGCGGGATGTCCTCAACGGGTGCCGCATCGGGACGGGCCTCTTTGGCACCCTTCAGCGGCGGTAGCACCGGCAAGGGATCATCCTCTTGCGCAGCGGCCTCAGGCGCGTCTTCGACAGCGCTATCAACCGCTACTGGGTCCGCATCGGGCGCGGCATCAGGCTCTGCCTGTGGACCGGCGTCTTTAACTTCAGCGGTATCTTCCTTTGGCTCAGCCCCCTCCGCATTGTCGGCTTCGGGCGTGGCCTCGTCCGCTGCTTCGGGCCATTCCACATCCCCGATCACCACGACGGCAATGCCGTCCGGCTCTACGGTATCGCCCGGCTCTAACAGATCATCAGATGCGGCCGTTGCACCAAAAAACGGCTCTCCCAAGAACGGGCTATCGTCCGGCACGGCGACATAGCACAACGGGTGAAATCGGTACTGCGTGGCGAAACCTTCGGCCTCGGCCATCGTCTCACGCGCCACGGCAGCGATATGGGTCTGATCGCCATCGGTACAAATATCAAAGGCCAGATCTGCCACGGCATAGGGCGTGGCCCCGTCCAACGCCAGCGCGGCAGCTTCGCGGCGGGCCTCAGGATCAAGGCCGGGGGTGTCGATCGTCAGGTATTTGATCTGATCATTGGGCAAGATCAGCTTGGTCTCGACGCCGCCGGGATCCAAGGTCAGCGCCTTTTGGCGCAGCGCCTCAAGATCTGTGCCCAGATCAGCCGAATCCAGCGGCACCTCTCCCACCACGCGCCAGCCACCCGCCGCACGGTGCAAGAGCCTGATTCCTTCGAATGACAGGGAAAGGGCAAAATTCGGCTTCATTGGGCGATCTTTAACATATTGCACGGACCCGGATCGAGACAGCTCCGGTGAGGTTCAAGAATAGCGCGGGTCTTTGCCTAAGGAAAGGGAAAGGCGGCGCAGAGGCTTGCCCCCATTGAAGGCGCGGGGGCATTGTATCCCCAATTATAGCGCATGAAAGGTTAAATGGTATGAGATGGATCAATTGGGCGGCTGTGATCTGGCTGTTGGCGGCGCCGGCGGCATGGGCGCAAGCGACAACCGAGGCCGGCATCATCGTCACAGGTGAGGGGCGCGTCGCCGTGGCACCCGATATGGCTGCCATTACTTTGGGGGTGCGCCACCGCGGCGATACGGCGCAAGAGGCCATGGCACTGGTGACGGATGATGTGGCCGGGATTCTGAACACTTTGACCAATGTTGGCATTGCAAACACCGATCAGCAGACCAGCGGGTTTTACCTGCGTCCGGTCTATAATTCGCGCGGCATCAACGATGGCACGCCGCCTGATCTGGTGGGCTATGAGGCGGGCAATACCGTGACGGTGCGGGTGCGGGACTTGGCGGTTCTTGGGTCAACCCTTGATGCGGTGATCGAGATCAGAGCGAATGAATTCAATGGTTTGCGATTCGATCTTCAAGATCCTAGCGCCGCGCAATCGCTGGCGCGGCGGCTTGCAGTCGGGGATGCGCGGGCCAAGGCCGAAGAACTGGCACAGGCGGCGGGTGTCGCGCTTGGCCCGTTGGTGCGGCTCAGCGAGGCGGGCAGCAATGCCGGACCGCGGATGATGGAAATGTCGGCGGGCCGGGCCAGCATGGACAGCGCCATCGCCAGCGGAGAGGTGGGCGTAGAGGCGCGGGTGACACTGGTGTTCGAAATCCGCCAGCCATAAACATTGCATGTTGGATGGTGGCGCGGCTGCCTGTGGTCCATGCTTAATGTCTGAAGTGCGAACGAAGCCGCTCTAAAGCAACCACCGCGCCCGCCCCGTCAAACCGTAGGTTTGCCTTCGCCAAAACGGGGCGGTTCGGGCGCTGCCAAACCGGCGATTTGGCAAATCGTGCTTCATCTCTGTGGGCATCTTGTGCTCGGAGCTGACAATCGTCCACATAAGAAGAAAGGCCCCGCCTTTGCAGACGGGGCCAAAACGCTCATGAGGCGGGCGGTCAGCCTGCCGCTTGGGCCAAAGCCTGATCGAGATCGGCAATCAGATCATCGGCGTTTTCCGTACCGATGGAGATCCGCACCACATTGGCCCCTGCGCCGGCCGCCTCTTGCTGTTCCGGGGACAGTTGGCGGTGGGTCGTGGAGGCCGAGTGGATGACCAGCGAACGGGTATCGCCGAGGTTGGCCACATGGCTGAAGATCTCAAGCGAATTCACCAGCTTGACGCAGGCGTCATAACCGCCCTTGACCGCGATGGTGAACAGGGCACCGGCGCCTTTGGGGCAGACCTTGGCGACGCGATCATAATAGGGCGAGGATTCCAGACCGGCGTAGGTCACAGCATCAATCCGGTCGTCGCTTTCGAGCCATTTGGCGACTTTCACCGCGTTCTCAACGTGCCGCTCCATCCGCAAGGACAGGGTTTCAGTGCCCATCAACGTGTAATGCGCCGCCTGCGGGTTCATCGTCATGCCCAGATCGCGCAGGCCGATGGCGATGCCGTGGAAGGTGAAGGCAAGATTGCCAAAGGTCTCGTGGAACTTGAGGCCGTGATAGGCCGGCTCCGGCTGGCTGAGCGAGGGGAATTTGTCATTGGCGGACCAGTCAAACTTGCCCGAATCCACAACGCAGCCGCCCGTGACGGTGCCGTTACCGGTGAGGTATTTGGTGGTGGAATGCACAACCAGCGTCGCGCCCAGATCAATCGGGCGGCACAGGAACGGCGTGGCCGAGGTGTTGTCGATGATCAACGGAATGCCCGCGGCATCGGCCACATCGGCCACGGCCCGCACATCCATGATGTAACCGCCGGGGTTTGCAATCGCCTCACCAAAGACCGCCCGGGTGTCATCGTCGATGGCGTCGCGCACGGCGTCTAGATCATCAAAATCGACAAACTTACAGGACCAGCCAAAGCGTTTGATCGTGTGGCTGAACTGGGTGACCGTGCCGCCATAAAGACGGGTGGAGGCGACGATGTTTTTGCCCGGACCCATCAGAGGGAACAACGCCATGATCTGTGCCGCGTGACCCGAAGAGCAGCAAACAGCGCCAACGCCGCCCTCTAGCGTGGCAATGCGTTCCTGCAACACCGCAACCGTCGGGTTGGTCAGGCGCGAATAGATATAGCCCACCTCTTGCAGGTTAAACAGCGCCGCCGCGTGATCTGCATCGCGGAACACATAGGCCGTGGTTTGGTAGATCGGGGTTTGCCGTGCACCGGTGGCCGGATCGGGCCGTGCGCCAGCGTGGATTTGCAGGGTGTCAAAGCCGTAGGTGGCATCTGTCATGGGTGTCTCTCCTCTGTTTGGGAATATGGTTACGGCAATGGTTATGGCCGCACAAGAGAAGGGCGGTTTTCAGGGAGCCTATGCGGCGTGGCGATGCGCGAAAGAACGTGCGTTCTGTTTGAGGACGCGTTCGCGAACATATGTTTTGGATGGTATTTGCGGCCAACCGCTGGGGGTTTCACACCTCCAGACCCCCGTGGAGTATTTTTTGCCAAAAAGGGGAGGGGTCAGCGCATCCAGAAGCCGTTGGATTTGATCTTGTTGCGGATCGCCTGTTCCTTGCGCGGCAGGTTGCCTTGGTCAAAGAGGGCGCGGACTTTCTGGCCGCGGCCCTGATAGATCATGCGTTTGATGGCGTCGTAGCCTTTGAGCACTTTTTTGATTTTGTTGGGGGCGGTCACCTGTTCGAGCACTTCGACCACGCGGTCGGTTTCGCGGGCGTAGAGCAATGGCAGAACCCGGTAGTGGCAGGACACCTCGCCGTCCAGAAGGCCCTCTGGCAGCGTATCGCGGCCGCCTCCGAGCGCGTGGATCACCAATGGCAGCGCGATCTGGTCGAGCCAGGGATCAAGGCTTTGGGCGCAAAGCTCTACGGGCGGGGTGTCGCGGATGGCGCGGGCATATTCGAGGAACAAAGCGCCAAACTCATGCGGGCAGCGGTAAAAGAAAAAGCCCGCGTTGAAGTAGAGGTAGCGTTTCCAGTACTCGTCGGGTTGGCTGAGATCGAGGCTGCTCTCGAAATCCAGCCCGAATTTGTCGTAGAGGGATTTCCACAGGCCTGCGTAACCCGGACCGTAAAGCTGTGGCTGGGGCCATGTGCCTTCGCGGCGCAAAGACGCGCTGGGGCGGTCAAAATCAAACGGCACTCGGGACAGATCCCCGGTGATCAGCGTGTCTGTGTCGAAAAACACAAATGGCTCCCCCTTGGGCAGGGATTGCAGCATTTCGATCTTGTTGCCGTAGGGGTAGTTCTCGCCAAAAACCGTGTTGTGGAAGGGGATGATCTCGGCGCCCAGTTCCTCAAGCGCCTCACGCACGGGGGTGTTCTGGATCGCGGGATTGCCTTCCCACAGGGGGCCCGCTTGCGGCTCCGCGATGAGCAGGCGGCCCGAAAAATCAGGGCTGCATTGGCGCAAAGAGGCCGCAAAAATCAGCGCCTCATAGGACAATCTGCCCTGTTGGCCGACAACAACCACGTTGAAGGTTTGCGGCTTGCCTGTTTTGCGTGCCATACTTGATCTGCCCTTTGGTCTTTTGTGGTCACTATAGGGGCAGATGTTGCATGGCAAAAGACGGCAATTGAGCCGCGGCCAGGGGGAGATAAAAAATGATTGATTTCTTTTTCGCGATGATGGCGGCTGGATTGAATTCGGCGGATGGACCCGGCGGCAGTGCGAACGCGCAAGCGCAAAGCCAGTTTACCGCGCCCAGCGTGGTGATTTCCGAGCAATCCGTTGTGGTTGGCGAGGGCGTCCAAATTGGTGGTGCAACGGCAACTGCCAGTGTGCCAGCGGTGCCCGCCGCGCCTCAGGTGCAGACCCCAGCCGCAGGCGCCGGGTTCAACATGGCCGTGGTGCCCGCCGGATTGGTGGCTGAGCCGCAGACCCCGTCGGGCAAATTTACCACGGCGGCCGAGGTCAAGCCGATCCTGAATGCAACCAAAGGCAACTGGGTGGCGGTGCGCGATTATGACGGCAATGACTTGCTGTATGTGACACATCTGTGGAGCTGGCGCTGCGGCTTGGCGGCGATGGCGATCTCAGTCAACAACGAGCCGATGCAGAACTGGCCGCTGCCGCCCTGTCACACCCAGTTTTCAACGCCCAACGCGATCTTGGAAGACGATGGGTTTCCCTATCTCAAGCTCAAACAAGGTGCCGTCCATTCGATCACGATCCAGGTGGTCTATGATGATCTGAGTATGGATGTCGCGAGCTTTCAACGCGGCGATGTTTTGATCCCCTGATGCACCAGAAACAGCGCTTTGATCCACGGTGGCACCCCGCCTGCTGTTAGGGGCAGCTCCGCCCTGGGCGGCGCGGAGTTGGACCTGAGGCGCATTTTCAACTAACACTACAGGACCGACCCATTGGCGCAGGCACCATTGGATCCCCCCTTTTGACGCATGGATTGTGCGGCAAGAGGCCAAGTCGCCTGCTGATATCTGCTGTTTTACAGACCAATGGAAGGACACCGCCATGCCCGCCACCGCCAATGAAAAGAAAGTTGCCAGTTCTGCCGATCACATCCTTACGGCCGCGCAACAAACCCGCAAGGAAATCGAATATAGCCTGCGGGATCTCACCCGACTGGAACAACGATATGCACTGGGCAAAAAGATGGAAGATTGGGCGCCAAAGCGGCTGGCTGAGTTGACGGAAGCGCGGGCCAGTGCGGTCAGGATGTACACCAGCTATCATCAATTGGTGCGGGCGGGGAACGAACAACTGACTTTGCAGCGCGAAGGGGTGACAATCCGCCAGGCGACCGGGACAGCCTATGCGCTGGTTGCCGCGGGCAAACTCGCGGAGTGTTTTATCGCCGGGGCCAAAGTGTTGCGAAAATTTGAGGCGCTGACCAAGGGGTCCAAGTTTTTTGCCGGGACCGAGGGGCTCAAAACCGCATTGGACATTGGCAAAGACGGGCAAGAAGCCGCCAGAGCGATGGCGGCCGGCAAGGGCAAAGAGGCCGGTGAAAAGGGCGGTCAGGCGCTTTTGAAACTCACGTCCGCCACACGGGATTTTGCAGATATTGTTGATACGGTTTTTGCGCTTGCAGGCCTGTCGGACAGCAAGCCGGACGGATCGATGAAATCGGCGGCCGATGTCATGGTCAAGATGATGAAGGCAACCAAGTCCCTGCTGCTCGCCTGCCGCGAGATCGAACAAAGCAGCATGTTCAGGGCAGGTGCCTCCAAGGCGGCGATGAAGGCCTCAGCGGATCAATTTGTCGGCGGCATGGAATCGCTTGGCATCATCGGCAATATCATCGAAGCGCTGGTGGCCATTGTGAATGCGATTGAGCAATTCCAAGAAGCCAACAAGCTGGCCGAGGTCTCCGCCAAGCAGGAGGCGTTTAACGTCAAAATTGGTGGAACTGCCCTGACCACCAAACAGATCATGATGCTGCGGGTTGCGGTGGGCGCAGAGACTGGCAAAACCGATCTGGGTGCCATTCGCAAATCGATCACCAGCCTGGCCTCGGCCAAGGCCGTCACGCAGGAGCTGAACGAAAGCCACGCCGAACTGGAGGCGAAATACACCCATGCCCAAACCCATGTGACCGGTTTCACCGCCGCCTATGCCCGTCGGCTGGAATGGCTGTCCAAGTATTACGCCACCGCGCAAGTCCAGCTGCCCCAGTTGATGACAAGCTATGAGGCGGCAGTGAAAGAACAGCGGGCCGGGGGGACCGGGTGGCGCGGGGCCATCGGATTTTTGCCGGAACGGATGAACACCGAACTGGGGGTGCTGGTTAACGCGATGGCACGGGCGCATATCCGTCTGTACTGTTGAAGCGGAAAGGGCTGTGGCGGGGCAGGCTCATCAAAATGCCAAGACCCTTGCTTGGCCAGCAAGACCGTTCCACCATATCCGTAAAGCCAATCCGCACGGAGATTGCCTGAAGTATTGGAGAGATCATGAGAATTAGGGTCAAGAATCCAGCTGCAAATCAAGATTTCACCGAATATGTGATGGGGATCGCAGAAGAGACGGTCAGGTTTCCCGGCATTGCCCAATGTTTTGGAATTGTAGGGTTATTTGGCGGCAGGATGCTGTGCGTGCATGTCAGCCCCGGCACCACCGAGGAAGAGATGGACACCATTTTTGCCAACCTGAACCTGATGGGCGGCGACAACGTTTTGGATTGGTACATCATCGGCCCGTTTGATGAACATTTCGCCGTTGGCAGCGCATTGTGGCGCTCCAAGAAGGACATCAAGAAAACCTTCCGGCAGCATTTCCCGAAAAAGGCGCGATTCCACATCATGGATGTCACAGCGGAAAGATCGGCCAAGGTTTTGTTTGAAGGCAACATGTGGCCCATCGGAGCAATTGACATTCGGGTTGTGCGCAATTCTTTCAGTTTGGCCTTTGCCTACAAAGAGGGGCGGCTGTCGGTCACAACATGGACGCCGCTTGATTTGACAAAGTTCAAACGGCTTTGACGGGTACAGCGAGCTGAGGTGAGGTGGGCGTTTGATTGGAGTGGGGCAGGATTGATCCGGGGGATCAATTGGCGTGTTCTTGGCGTTTGATTTGAGAGGGTGTGCGCTGTCACTTTGCTGCGCAAAATGACTTTGCGCACGCGTTCAATTTTTTCGTTGAAATATGGTTTGATGGTGGGCGACCCTGGAATCGAACGTGGGCAGTGCGTCTCCGCGAGGGAACCGCAGGTGGCCCCTGCCACGAAGAAACGCGCAGGATTGATCCGGGGGATCAATCGGGGTGTTCTTGGTGTTGGATTTGAGAGGGGGTGCGCTGTCACTTTGCGGCGCAAAATGACTTTGCGCACGCGTTCAATTTTTTCGTTGAAAAATTGTACGGTGGTGGTGGTCACAGTCTGCATCGAACCCGTCTCAGCCAATATTTCCCTGCTATCAGGGAATTTAACAGGGAAATCCGCCACAATCGCATCGAACTGGAGCGCAGATATCTCGCAAGTCTATGATACTTAGGGTATTTTTCTGAATTCCCTAATCATAAGAACAGGGAATAACAGTGGAATTTGCAGGGATGTTTCGCGTTTTTTCAGCGAACCCGGTTCGTTTGTGTCTGCACCCGCGACATTGAAAAGACCATTTCTCGAATGGATAACCATCTAACTAATTGAAAAAATGAGAAATAGCCAGCGCACCGGGTGCGGAGCGGTATTTAGTTGCATATGCAACGACTGATAACCCGACACCCTATTGCTCCACAACAATTTGTGCTCATAATCAGAGGCCAGCCCAAGATATAGAGGAGAGCTGGCAGTGAGACACACAAATCAAAAACAACTGAACGTTCGTCGACGGATTAGGAAACGCAAATCTGTATCCGCTTTGGTGGAAGGTCAAAATGTCGTTTTTCGGAACATCAACGACTTGCAACCATATGCAAAGAATGCGCGTCGCCACGACGCCAAACAAATCGGGCAACTAAAAAACTCGATATACGCGTTTGGGTTCATGAACCCAATTATCGTCGACAGCGATGACGTTGTGATAGCCGGCCACGGTCGCCGGCAAGCCGCAATCGAATTGGGTATGACGAATGTGCCTGTCATCGAGGTTACGCATCTCAGTGATGCGGAAGTCAAAGCCTATCGGTTGGCGGATAACAAATTGGCCGAAAATTCAAAGTGGGACGAAGGCCTTCTACAAATCGAACTGGCGGAGTTGATCGATCTGGAATTGGCAGGCGATCTGTCGTTCGACTTTAACACCATCGGTTTCGAGACGGCAGAGCTTGATATCATGCTGACTGATGCTGTCTCTGAAGACCTGGAGGAGTTTGTTGAAGGGCCCGCGGCAGAACCCATTTGCAAAGTTGGGGAAACATGGGTTCTTGGTAAACACCGAATTGCTTGTATGTCCGCGTTGGTAGCGTCCAGCTTTGTGCAATTACTCGATGGCGATGAACCTTCGTTGATCAACACTGACCCGCCGTACAACGTGCATGTTAATGGGCACGTGCGTAGCGGTGCTGCTGCAAAGCACCGCGAATTTGCGATGGCGTCAGGCGAGATGACGACATCGGAATTCACAGACTTCCTGAAAACGTCTTTGGGCCATGCGGTCGCTGCGGCAAGGGCAGGGGCGATCATGATGTCCTTCATTGACTGGCGTCATCTGAATGAATTGGATGCCGCTTGCAGGGCTCTGCATTTGGAACAAATCAACTTGTGTGTCTGGGTGAAGACAAACGGCGGCATGGGTAGCTTGTATCGATCTCAGCATGAGCTTTGCGCTATCTACAAGCTCCCGGGAGGGGCGCACATCAACAACGTGCAATTGGGAGCGATGGGCCGCAACAGAACCAATGTCTGGGAATATGCTGGTGTGAATTCCTTTGGCCATAACCGAAGTGCGGACCTCGCGGATCATCCAACGGTAAAGCCAGTGGCGATGATCGAAGACGCGATCAAGGACGTCACGAACCATGGTGACATTGTTCTCGATCCCTTTGGCGGCTCTGGCACAACACTGCTTGCGGCAGAACGGTGCAGGCGCCGCGCACGGCTCCTGGAAATCGATCCACTTTACGTCGATGTCACGATCCGCCGGTGGCAAGAGCTGACGGGTGAACAAGCCTACAACCTGGAAACCAATGAGACTTGGAATGATCGTGGGGCGCGGGCGAGCGATGAGTAAAGTGATGAGGGGGATCCGGCTGATGACTAAGAAATTCACAAATCCCGTCGGTTACTGCAAGCCGCCTGTCTCTGGCCAATTCAAACCTGGCCAATCAGGTAATCCAAAAGGACGACCAAAGGGACGTAAGTCGCCTGATCAGGTCATTGCAGATCTGTTCAGCAGAAAAGTAACCATCCTTGAAGGCGGCAAGAAAAAGAAGATCTCTCACATGGAAGCCCTGGGTCGCCGTGTTCTCAATGATGGATTGAAGGGGAATGCCAAGGCAACGGATCAGGCGCTCACTCTGCTCAAAATCATGTCCTCCCTGCAAAGCGACCCCGCTGAACAAGATGACGGAACAATGCCTGACGCCTCTGCAGATTTGCGAGCTGTCCAAGCGCTCCTGAAACATCATGACGTTTCAATGGACAACGAGGATGATGAAGATGACTAAGTTGAGCCCTGAAGACCTTGCGAATTATGCTCAAGCTGCGCGCAGAACCAACTTGCACGTTTTCTTAAGCGACGCTTTTGGCGTCCTGTTTCCTGATGAGGAATTGAGTGGCGATTGGTACATAGAGGCGCTTTGTTACGCCCTTCAAACCGCTGCACAACAAGATGGCGGCAGGCTGATGGTGACGATGCCGCCGCGGTACCTCAAGTCGGTTGCCGCTTCGGTTGTGCTACCCGCCTGGATATTGGGGAAGGAGCCGGCAACAAAAGTCATTGTCGCGAGCTATGCTGAGGCTTTGGCCAAAGAGCAGTCCAGGTTGTTTCGAAAGCTTGTCGCCAGCAGATACTACCGGTCGGTTTTTCCTGGCGCTGGACTGAAGCCCAAAGTCAACAATGCAACCGAATTTGTAACGCTTCAGGGCGGCGGTCGTCGTGCTGTCACCGTTGGCGGGTCGGTTACAGGTATCGGCGCCGATCTGATCATCGTCGATGACCTTATGAAAGCGAGCGACGCGAATTCGGATGCAATGCGAGAAGACGCACGCCGGTTCTTTGACGAAACGCTGTATACACGGATCAACAAGAAAGCATCGGGTAGCATCGTCGTGGTTCAGCAGCGTCTACATCAGGACGATCTTATCGCGCACCTTCAGGACAAGGGAACTTTTGAGCACCTAAACTTACCCGCAATTGCCCAAATTTCAGAACAGATCCCCCTCTATTGCGGGTTTGTGCACGAGCGCGAGCAAGGTGATCTGCTTTCCCATAGCCGTGAAAACGAAGACACGTTGGCCCAAATCCGGAGGGACCTTGGCGAAGCACCCTTCTGCACACAGTATCTACAGGATCCTGAAGCTGCGGGCAGCTCAATGTTGGACTTTTCGAAGGTAACGCTGTTGGATGACGAGGTCGCTGACATTCGGCCGCTCGAAACGTACCAAGTCTGGGACACCGCGATTAAGGCAGAAACGACCAACGATTACTCGGTCGGCATCACCTTTGGCTGGGATGACGAGAGGTGGGTCATCCTCGACGTCATTCGTAGGCGGATGAAGTTCGACGCGCTGAAAGCTGCCGGCATTGCGTTTCATGACAAATGGAAGCCGGATTTAGTTCTTGTCGAAGACAGCGCAAATGGATCGGCGATGGTCACGGACCTCAAGAAGATCGAACGCATCTATATCAAGACATTGGGTGTAAAGGGATCGAAGGAAGAACGGTTTTCGTTCGCTGTAGATTACCTTGAAAATGGCAAGCTGGCCTTGCTGCGCAAAGCGCCGTATTTTGATGATCTGAGGCGCGAACTTCTGGCCTTCCCCACAAGTCGGCATGACGACCAAGTCGATGCGATCAGTTTATTTGTACGGAGGTTGCGATTGCCGAGGCCACTGCCGGGCAAGTCAGGGGGTTCTAGGCGAAAGATGAGATAGTTGACCGACTGTCGTGAACGCATCGGCAGAGCGACATGGGTTTGCAGCGTGAACGTGTGGCGCAAGACTGATGAGCGCGTATGTTAGCTTTCCTTCTAGCCGCAGTGTAGATTTGGAAGGCAATCAAAGCCGTCGTTCGATCAATCCGCCGCCAAGGGTCACATGGAGCCCATAGCGGAAGCGTCGAACCCTCGCTGCATGCGCGCGCAGCAGAAAAATGCTGCGACTGCTAATATTTCGGTGTCGCAACGTGGCGTAAAAACCGGCCGTTCATACAATTTGCAGCGAAGGAACGACGGCCAAGGATCAAGGAGCGGACATAGCTGCCGTCTGGAACTTGGATTGCAACGGCTGCTTTATGGGATTTGATGCTGCTTCGACTGTCTTGATCAGATGAGTCGCCTGAGGTTCCACTAGCTCAACACAAGTTCTGACTGCCGAATAGCATCGGTTAACCGGTCCGTAGCGAAATCCACAAACGCCCGCACCTTTGGGGCGACGATTTTGCTTTGCGGATACACAAGATGGATGGGCTCCGCAGGCGGCAGGTAATCGACCAGCACAGGCGCAAGGTGGCCGGAACGGATTTCGTCGGCGATCATGTATGACAAGGCCATTGTTATCCCCTCACCAGCGGTCGCGGCCGTCAGTGCCGTCGTTGCATCATTCACTTCAAACCGGGGATGCAATTGGACGTGACCCCGTGATTTGCCATGCTTGTAGTGCCAGTCATGGCTGGGCATGATCCCAGTAAACCCGATTATGGAATGCAGCTTTAGTTCTGATGGATCCATTGGAGTGCCCCGGCGTTCCAGATATTCTGGGCTGGCGACGAATAAACGGCGCACCACCCCCAATCGCTTCGCCATGAGGCTGGAGTCCGGCAGTTCACCAATTCTAATCGCGACATCGATTCCTTCTTCGACAATGTTCGTCACACGGTCGACCGCAATCAGTGACACCGAAATCCGTGGATGCGAGGCCAGGAACGACCGAATGACAGGCGCGGCGATCATCCGACTGAAGGCCAGCGACGCCGAAACCGTCAAATGGCCTTGTGCCACCCCTTCTTCGCCGACCGCCAGCTTTTCGGCTGTCTCGATTTCGGCAAGTAGCTGGCGGGTTGCGATCAAAAAGCGCGCTCCGGCATCAGTAAGGGTTAGCTGGCGGGTGGAGCGCGTCATCAACTGAACGCCCAACCTGTCTTCTAAAGCGTTCATGGCCCGCGTGACTGCCGGTGGCGACATGCGAAGCCTGTTGGAGGCCTGCACAAAACTGCCGGTGTCATTGATGGCAGCAAATACTTCCATTTGATGGATGCGGTCCATTTATTCCACTTTTCGCAATAATGAATTCACACTTATCATTATTCTTCCAACTTCGGAAGGTCCCTATCTGTTGCTACACGCCGCGGCAATGCTCCCTGAAACGCGGCCTATTTCGAAGGATGCAGAAATGAAAATGAACTCGATCAAGCCGACCCTTTTGTCCGGCCTCATCGCATTGGCGCTGTCAGTCCCGTACGCAACGACAGCCTTCGCAGAAGAAATTGCAACGTCACCGGCCGCTCTCAGTGGTATTGGCCAAGACGCGGTTCGCTACAACACTGTGAACATTGACGGGCAGGAAATTTTCTACCGAGAAGCCGGGAACGTAAATGCTCCTACCTTGCTGTTGTTGCACGGTTTCCCCACGTCGTCACAACAGTATCGCGACCTCATTCCCGAACTGGCGACTGACTATCATGTGATTGCGCCGGACTATCCCGGTTTTGGACGCAGTTCGATGCCGGACCCCAGCGAATTTGAATACAGCTTCGCCAGCTATGCGGCTTTGATGGACGGGTTTACCGACACTTTGGGCCTCACGTCCTACAGCCTTTACGTGATGGATTATGGCGCGCCCGTTGGATACCGGTTGGCCTTGAAAGAGCCGGAGGCAATCGAGGCGCTGATCATTCAGAACGGCAATGCCTATGAAGAAGGCCTGCTGAAGTTCTGGGATGTGTTCCGCACCTACTGGAGCGATGCGACCGACGAAAATCGCGAACCATTGAGAGGTTTCCTGAACGTCGGCGCAACCGAATGGCAGTACACCCACGGGGTGCCTGAAACCCATCTGAACCGCGTCAGCCCGGATGCGTGGACGCTGGACCAAGCGTATCTTGATCGACCCGGAAACCAGGAAATCCAACTGGACCTGTTTTATGATTACCGGACAAACGTCGATCTCTATCCAGCTTTCCAGGAATTCTTCCGCGCATATCAACCACCCACATTGATCGTTTGGGGCGAAAATGATTACATCTTCCCAGCCGAGGGGGCGACACCATATCTACGCGATCTACCGAATGCGGAACTGCACCTGATCGACGCCGGCCACTTCATCCTTGAAACCCACGGGCCTGAAGTATCGGCAATCATCCGGGCATTCTTGTCTAATAACCTGATCAACTAGGCCACTGCGGTGCAGGGCCCGCCCTGCACCGTCTTACCGGCTCCAACGATCTGCGTATCACTGAAAGTGAGTGCGCTATCTTGTTGCTGTTTTCTGGCCCGGGTTCGCTGATCTCGGCCTGCAATTCCTTCTACTCGGAAAGGTCCGCCAAATGGGACACAAATTCGCTGAACTCGCTTTCACGGACGCCGTGAAAAACATCCAGTCCGAACAGGGGTCGCGCAACGCATATGCGCGAATGGAGGTTGGTGCAGATTACAACGACTCTCTGGGTCCAAACGAAGCCCAATTCATTGCCGCGCGCGACAGCTTTTACATGGCAACCGTCAGCGATACGGGCTGGCCCTATGTTCAACATCGCGGTGGTCCGGTTGGGTTTGTACGAGTTCTGGACGGCAAAACACTCGGTTTTGCCGACTTTCGCGGCAATCGACAATACGTAAGTATGGGAAATCTAAGTCAGAACGACCGCGTGTCGCTGTTCTTTATGGATTACTCGAACAAAACACGTCTCAAGCTGCTGGGCAGGATTCACACAATTGATCCATCTGATCAGGACACCTTGCAAAAGCTGTCACTGGACGACCGTCACCGTGCGCGTACAGAACGGGGGCTGCGAATATCTGTCGAGGCGTTCGACTGGAACTGCCCGCAATACATCACGCCCCGGTTCACGCGCGCTGAAGCGGATCTGGAGCTGTCATCGGTGCAAGCCAAAATATTGGAGCTCGAAGCAAAATTGAGGGCCAAAAATGCACAAAACTGAGTTTTCCGGCCAACGCCAGTATGCGCGGATCGTTAGGGAATGGGTTTCGTCTATTGGGTGGGAAGGCACCGCCTACGGCACCCATTCTATGCAGCGGACAAAGGTCACGCAGATTTACAAGAAAACTGGCAACCTCCGTGCCGTCCAAGTCCTATTGGGGCACACCAAGATGGACAGTACGGTCAGATATCTTGGTGTTGAATTGGAAGATGCCCTGGCAATTGCCGAAGCTATCGACATCTAATCTTTAAGGGCCGTCTTCACGGACGGCCTTGACCGGATTATGGCCAGTAAACTCTTTACTGCAGCGCAGCTTCACCAGACAGGTCGTTGGTGCATCTCGCAGTATTTCAATATGCTGAAGGAGCAGTGTGCGGACTTTGCGGTCGTTGTGCTCACGCAGAAAAAAGTCATGGCAGACCCGAGCAACCGCAGCACTGAAATTTTGGCGGCGCAGCGATTTTCACCAAACCAGCCATTCAAGCGGATAGAATATGGGGGTACCTAAACCGCCCTTTCGCTGCGCGTGGGCTCAACTTGCAGGTCGCGGACGAAGCGCCATTTCGCTGCATATGCATGATAAGTTGCTTTGATGCGCATTGCGGACTTTCACACAAGAATTTGCGCATCTAGTGGCCGCAGCCTTGATAGTTAACAAAGTGTTCATTGAAAAAACAGTTGGACCGCACACGGTCCAAGCGAATGTGATGAAACCAATACCTGGCCACGACCCTAAATCTTAGCAGTTGAGAATTGCGCCCATACTCAACTCAGGCTCCAGAGCTGCATGCCGGCGTTTGGAATGTATAGCTTTTGTGAAAACAGGAGCGTAGCGAAAAATTGATGTCCTACTAAAATAGCCGCTAATTGGCTGGCGGCTTGGCTGCCAGACGTAGATTTGCTAGTTTTGGTCGCAGAAACGGCGTCCTGATGGAAAACTTTCAGGTAGGTAGATACTAATCTGGCTTGAGGTCATGCGAGCTTTTGCCGTGCATTGTACCATGAAAGAGTTGACTGAATGAAAAGACTTGCCCTTGATGCAGCAGACATCCGGATTTTAAGTGCGCTGCAACAGCATGGGCAATTGAGCAAAGCCAAGCTTGCCGAGATCAGCGGTCTTTCTGCGACACCGTGCTGGGCGCGGCTGGGTAGATTGAAAACGGGCGGATATATTCGGGGCTATCACGCCGATATTGAGCTGGGTCGACTGGCTGATTTCGCCCAAGTGATTGTTACAGTCTCCTTGAGCCGTCATAGAAAAGCGGATTTTGAACGCTTTGAGACCTTCATCAACAGTCGCGACGAGATCATCGATTGTATCGCCACCGGTGGCGGGGTCGATTACATCATGAAGGTCATCAGCCCGAGCCTTGCTGCGTTTCAAGACTTGATGGAAGATTTTCATGCCGAAGATCTTGGGATTGACCGCTACATGACTCACTTTGCCACTCGACAGGTGAAATCGGGCTTGCCGAACGTCACAAAATTGGCCGCCGCAAACCCGAAATAGTCAAATCGGCCCAAACGGTCCTGTTAAGGCCAGAAAAACGGCCCGCATGGTCCGAGAATTCGGAATCTTCAGACCGCATTCGCGGCCCATCCTGGACTACATCTCGCAAAGATTTTGACAGTCTTTGATCATGGAGATCACGGACAAAACGGGAGGACCTTCCAATGCAAGCAGATGATTTCGGTTTCGGCACACAGATCCGCAAGTCGCCCTATTTTGACGCAACAGTGCGTTGGGGTGCCCAAGGATTTTCAGTCTACAACCATATGTATATCCCGCGTGATTTCGGTGATCCCGAGCAAAACTTCTGGAACCTCGTGAATGAGGCGATCCTGTGTGATGTGGCTGTTGAGCGTCAGGTTGAGATCACCGGCCCGGACGCTGCCAAGTTCACCCAGATGCTGACGTGCCGTGACCTGTCCAAGATGGCCGTGGGCCAGTGCAAGTACATCCTGATCACCAACGCCGATGGCGGCCTTCTAAATGATCCCATCCTGTTGCGACTTGCAGAGAACCATTTCTGGATTTCGCTGGCAGACAGCGACATCCTGCTTTGGGCGCAAGGAGTTGCGATCAATTCTGGCCTTGATGTCACGATTGGCGAGCCTGATGTGTCTCCCTTGCAGTTGCAGGGACCAAAGTCTGGCGAGATCATGCGTGTGCTCTTTGGCGACGATATCATGGAGCTGCGCTATTACTGGCTGCGCGAGGTCGAGTTGAACGGCATCCCGCTGATTGTGTCCCGGACCGGTTGGTCGAGCGAGCTGGGGTATGAAATCTACCTGCGTGACGGCTCCAAGGGCGATCTGCTGTGGGAAACCATCATGGCCGCGGGTCTGGAATTCGGCCTCAAGCCAGGGCACACTTCCTCCATTCGCCGCATTGAAGGCGGGATGCTGTCCTATCATGCTGACGCTGATATGAGCACCAACCCCTATGAGCTCGGCTTTGACCGGCTGGTCAACCTCGACATGGAGGCTGATTTCATAGGCAAGGCTGCGCTGCGTCGCATCAAGGAAGAAGGCGTGAGCCGCAAGCAAATCGGCCTGATCATCGATAGTGACCCGCTCACCGCCCCGAACACGACGTTCTGGGAAATCAATTTGGACGGTGCACCAATCGGTAAGGTCACATCCGCGGTTTATTCCCCACGTTTGGAACAGAACATCGCTCTGGCTTTGGTGTTGGCAGAGCACGCCAACATCGGCGCGCAGGTCGAGGTCGTCACAAAGTCTGGCCCCTTCCGCGCGACCATTTGTGAGCGCCCGTTCTATGATCCGAAAAAGCAAATCGCGGCGGCTTGACGCCCTCCCAAACGAAAGAAGACCGATATGTCAGACCTCGCTATCGAGCTGCACTGGCAGCGCGCCACTCCCGTATTGCAAACTGGGGCTTATTCAAACGAGCACACCGTGCAATACAATAACCACTACGACCTGCTTGTGGATTCCGCCCCTGATTGGGGCGGAAATCCGGACAACACGAACCCGGAGCAAGCACTCGCCTCGGCTCTGTCCAGTTGCCACATGATGACCTTTCTGGCGCTGGCGGCAAAAGCAGGCTGGCCCGTGGCCAGCTATCACGATTACGCCGAAGCCCATTTGGGCAAAAACCCCAAAGGCCAGATGTCTGTGACGCGAATTGACCTGCATCCGGTCGTGCGTTTCGACACCGGCTTTTCAATCAGCGCCGAGAAGCTGGCAGAGATGCAGGAGCGCGCCCACCGCTACTGCTTCATCGCGAACACCTTGGCCGACAGTGTCGAAATCAACATTCTTTAGCACACAAGAGGAGTAGCCCCGTGACCACATCTGACATCCTATTCGCCAATCTGGACGAAAACGGCATACTGCGCCTGACCTTGAACGATGTGGCGCGCCGCAATGCCTTGTCCGAAACGATGCTGGCGGAATTGGGTGCTGCGTTTGGAGATGCAGGGGCCGATTCAAAAGTGAGGGTCATTGTTTTGGCAGCCAATGGCCCAGCGTTCTGCGCGGGTCACGACCTCAAGGAGATGACAGCTGGGCGCGCGCGCGAGGATGGTGGAAAAGCCTATTTTGCACATGTCATGGCGATGTGCGCAGGCGTGATGCAAGGTATCGTGAATTGCCCCAAACCAGTTATCGCTGAAGTTACCGGCGTGGCCACGGCCGCGGGCTGCCAGCTGGTTGCTAGCTGTGATCTGGCAATCGCAGCGGACACGGCGCAGTTCAGCACACCAGGTGTTCATATCGGGCTGTTTTGCTCCACCCCCATGGTGGCACTGTCGCGAAATGTCGCCGACAAACACGCGATGGAGATGCTGCTGACAGGCGATATGACTTCTGCTGCGCGAGCCGCAGAGATAGGTCTTGTGAACCGCCTTGTCGCCCCCGAAACACTGCAAGAGGCCACGATGGAAATGGCGCGCAAGATTGCGTCGAAATCCAGCATGACGCTCGCAACAGGCAAACGTGCTTACTACGCACAGCGCGAAATGACACTGCCTGACGCCTACGACTATGCCTCAGGTGTGATGGTCGATAACATGCTGGCGCACGACGCCGAAGAAGGCATCGGTGCTTTCATCGAAAAGCGCGCGCCCCAATGGCAGGACGCCTGAGCAATGACTACGAACCCCTACAACACCGATCTTGACCGCAATCCGGCAAACCACCAGCCGCTGACGCCGCTGACATTCCTGGAACGGGCGGCTTCTGTCTTTCCTGCTCATACAGCGATCGTGCACGGCGCGCTCAGGCGCACTTACGCGGATTTTTACGCTCGATCACGCCAGTTGGCTTCCGCTTTGGCGCAGCAAGGCATCTGGCGCGGTGATACGGTATCAGCCTTGCTGGCCAATACGCCCGCGATGTTGGAATGCCACTACGGGGTGCCCATGTGCGGCGGTGTTTTGCACTCTATAAACACCCGCCTTGATGCATCGGTGATCGCGTTTCAGCTGGACCATGCGGTATCCAAAATCGTTATCGTCGACCGCGAATTCATGCCCTTGATGCAAGACGCGCTTGCGCTGGCAACAGTGAAACCGCTTGTGATCCAATACAACGATGCCGAATTCACGGCGCCTGCAACTGCGACTGATGCGCAGGATTATGAGGCCTTCTTGTCGACGGGTGATCCTGACTTCGACTGGCTAATGCCGCTGGACGAATGGGACGCGATTTCCATCAATTACACCTCCGGCACAACCGGCGATCCAAAGGGGGTGGTGTCGCACCACCGCGGTGCCTATTTGTTGGCGCAGGGCAATGCACTGACGACATCAATGGCGAAACATGCGGTCTATTTGTGGACGCTGCCCATGTTTCACTGCAACGGATGGTGTTTCCCGTGGACTCTCTCGGCGATTATCGGGACCCACGTCTGTCTGCGTCAGGTGCGGGCAGAACCGATCTGGAGCGCCTTGGCAGATGAAGGTGTCACCCACCTCTGTGGCGCGCCCATTGTCATGTCTCTGATGATCTCGGCGCCCGAGGAAGAGAAGCGCAAGCTTGACCAAACCGTGCAATTCTTCACGGCCGCCGCCCCGCCACCCGAAAAACTGCTGGCCGATATGAAATCCGCAGGCTTTGATGTGACGCATTTGTATGGGCTGACAGAGACCTATGGTCCTGCCGTGGTGAATGACTGGCATCAGGACTGGTCTAAACTTCCGCCCGCCGAACAGGCTACGCTGAAATCACGTCAAGGCGTGCGCTATCTGCCGCTTGAAGGCCTTGATGTGATGGACCCCGAAACCATGCTGCCGGTTCCACGCGACGGTAAAACCATGGGCGAAGTCATGTTTCGCGGCAACGTCGTCATGAAGGGCTATTTCCGAAATCCGAAAGCAACGCGAGAAACCTTTGCTGGCGGCTGGTTCCATTCCGGCGATCTGGGCGTGCGTCATCCAGACGGCTATATTCAGCTCAAGGACCGTTCCAAAGACATCATCATTTCGGGTGGCGAAAATATCTCATCCATCGAGGTGGAAGAAGCCCTCTACCGTCACCCCGCAGTCGAGATTGCCGCCGTGGTTGCCATGCCCCATGAGAAATGGGGCGAAACGCCATGTGCCTTTGTGGAATTGGCTCGAGGTGAAGCAGTGGATACCGACACCTTGCGCGCATGGTGCAAAGAGCAGCTCGCGCCTTACAAGGTGCCCGGGCAGTTTGTCTTCATGCCGATCCCGCGCACGTCTACCGGCAAGATCCAGAAATTTATCTTGCGCGACCAAGCCAGAGATATCGCATAGAACGCAACTGCAGATCAAATGTCTCCGGCTCAATAAGCCGGAGCTTTTCTGAGCCTGTCAGGATGGCAAGCTCTCGAATTCTGCACTTACAAGCTAGGAGTACCCCAAAACCACCCCCTCACCACCACGCAGGTTTTGTTTGGGGCTGGCCCATCGCACACTGAATAGCTGCTAATTTCACTTATCAGACATTCGAGCAGATTGCAGCAACTGTCGGAGTTGGGCTCAATTAGGCCGTTCTCTGCCGTGTTTACCAACGACCGCTACTGCAGGTTCGACAGCAAGTTAACATCAGACAGACTCTCGGAAATTTGGGTGCAAATTCGGGTAAATAGCTAGAAAGTATACTGAACCGCCCCGGTTTTACCGGAGACTGTTAAGCTCGTATTTCAAGCTGCAATGTCGTCAGTTTTCAAGCCTTGATAGTATGCGTCCTCGGCTTC
>NZ_QBKU01000010.1 GCF_003054325.1 Sulfitobacter mediterraneus | reverse complement strand
GGCCTGACGCCGGCGGAATATGCTAACCGGTCAGTGAAGGACCAAAACCTGAACAGAGCTAACCTAAACTAGCGGACTCAATGGGGAGCAGGTCACTGGATACGAAGAAGAACCTATGACCAAATCCTCTAAGATGGTTAGTTACGGACAGATCGACCACTAAATTTCAGATTAGCGCCAATGTCCGAACACATTTGGGCATCACATCGGCCAGCAACAGCAGCCACAAGAGGCGACTATGGCGAGCCCGAGCACTGACCATCAATCGATCGAAACCTTGCGACCAACCGGAGTTGCCAGGGACTCTCGGCGTTTCAGGCGTATCTGTTTCTTGCTGGTTGCAGTTGCCGTAGTTTTCCTATGCTACGGCGGCGCATAGTTCTGCCCAGCAGGCACGTTTGATCTGGTTTCAACGCCGATGGAACGAGCCCGTAAACTCCACCTCAGTTATCGGTGACAGTCGCAAAATTGGTACTCAACCTAACAAATCATGGCCAAGAGCCAACCAATCTACTGTCTAGCCTGTAAAGAGATCTCGTCAAATTTGATCCGATCAGAATACCGCGTTCAAATAGGCCAGACGCGCCTTCAAGCATCGCGCGCTTCCATTGATGGAGCATAACCGGTTGACCCACAAACCGACTGGCCGACTGGCTGAGTGTTTCTTCGCCTTTCAGCGCTTCTAACGCCACCTTGGCTCTGAATTCTGGATGATGTTGCTTCCGTTTCGACAAACCTGATCTCCTTCGTGTTGAAGATCGGCAAACAATAGGTCGCAGTTTGCGTTAGTGTCCGACTTTCGGGGGGATAGCTCAGTCCATAAACATAGGGCACCTCACTCATTTCCTATTAGCTTAGCTAACACTCCATCTACAATAGCGATTTTTTCCTCATTACTCATGAAGACAGGCGCACTCTCGCGGCCATTTTTGCGGTGAGTGATCTCTTCGATAAGGGCAATTCGCTGTTTCTCTGGCATTTCTCCGTAGTAGATCTTAGTAGTTTTATCATCCTCATGCCCCATGTTTTCGGACCACGCTTTGCGTTGTAGCTGCGTTAGAGGCCGACAGTCACGCTCAAAAGCAAGCGTATCTTTGACCGAATGCGGATTGTACTTCTGTTCTGTATCACGACAAGCAAGCGCAAAGGCCTTTGTCACCACATCTCTGGTGGTCATCGGCTCAATTGGGTTCCGGTTTGGATCTTTTAGATCTTTTCGTGTTTTGAGCATTCGTAAATCTGGAAACAAGGCATCGTCGCCTCGAAGACCTGCTTTCGTGATAATCTCAACCCATTCTTGGACCGCTTCGACAAACCGCTCAGAAATCGGAAACCAGCAGATTCTGAGGCTCTTGCCAAACTTCGTGCGTGACGCTGTACCATCTTGGATGATTTGGCGATTTTCGGTCTCAAAATGGCCAACCCGGAGCGAAGTGACGGTGTCCGCTCTCAAGCAACCGAGATGGGCTATAGCGAACATCGCCCGGGCCCGTATTTCGGCATTGGTCAGAGAAGGCATGCCTTTCAAGAGGATTTCTGCTTCTTCAATCGTTGGGTACACCTTGTCTTTCTTTGGCAAAGCCTTGGCGTAGGCTGCCTTTGGCATTTGAATGAAGCCTGGCAGGTCTCGCGGAAGACGCTTGTATCCATCCTGCTTGATCAACCACTCTAGAAAGGCCATGATCTGAGAGGCCTGGTGCGACACGGTAGATCTGGACTTCTGGGCGTCCCCCTTTTTTATCAACACCGCCTTGAGCTCACTGCGCACCTGATCCACATCTCGGATGGTAAGATTGTTGAAGGATTTTCCTTTCAGGACATTCTCCATTAATCGGATTGCTGCAAGATGTTGATCGATCGTTTGTTCTGCAAGCCGACCCGCGTAGAACTGCCAGTCATAGAGGATGCGATCATTTACACACCACCAATTGCAGCCGTTCAGTTTCTCGCTAATCCCAATACCCCCGCTATCTGGCCCCATTTCTTCGCGTAACGAATGCACGGGGGTATTGGGATTGCGCAGCTTCTCAAAAATATCCCGATCGGCCTTGGAAATGAACTTCCGCACGTGGCTTCCACACTCAGAACATTCTGCAAAACCCATGCATGCACTATTGCGCAAGGTTCTTTCAGTAAGCGTTTGGACGTTGGGAAACACAGACGCTTGGCAGCTAGAGCACTTGAACTCCCCTGGCCTGACTTGGGTCTTCAGTCGTTCACGTCTCTCATTGTGAAAATCGCTCACCCGCCCGCCTCGATAGAGGTAAGGCCGCGTGCTGTCCGAAGGTTGCAGTCCCCCTTTCACCCAATTTGATATCGTATTTGCGGTGACTGAGAATTTCTCTTGCAAGTCTTTACCCGAATAGACTCGGTTCTTCTTAAGTTTAACGCCTGAGTACGAACGGCTCATGCGTCAACACTGCCGCCGACACATGCCCCGCTCAAGCGAATGAATGTTGCTACGAAACGTTGCATTAGTTTGCCACATTCTTGCCTGGAACCACTCGTTTGGCGTCAAGCCATATGTTCAGATCAGAACCGCGATAGATCACCTTACGGCCAAGTTTGTAGTAAGCTGGCCCGACTCCCTTGTGCCGCCATTGTGCCAGCTTGTCGCGATCCCCCAGAAGCTGGAGCTCGGGATCGCCCAATAGATAGCAGCGGTCGTTTTCGAAAAGGTTTGACACGATTGGTTTTCCTTTCGTTGCGGTGGATCACAACGAATGGAATGCGCTTGTCTTTTAGCTATCGGCAGTCCCCGATCTAAATATCGGGGACCTCAAGCTCCTGAAATATATAGAAAAGAAATTTGTTCGCTGATGGCTACGTAAGGTTTGCATTTCCCCTTTGGGCAGTTTTGGCTGAGCCCTTTCCGGAACCGTTCAGCGATATGTAGCAGATGCAAATCTGTTTCTGGATTGTCTTCGAGATAATCCATAGCCATTCCCAGATGCACGACCCCGCGATAGCAGCTCCAGATCTTGCGGAGCGTATCCTTGTCTCTGGCCCCACTGATGCCAAGCGCCTTTGCCAGATCTCGAACTTGTTCAAGGATTCCACCCGTAACGTGCAGCCCTTGGAATCTCTGACTTTGAATGGAATCCCAAACTAACTTACCAATTTCCTCAGCGACATTCAGTTTGCGTTCGTTTTTGCGCTCGTATCGGCCAATTATGCCTGCGCATTCATGCGCGGCATCGTATCGGGCTGCAGACGTTTCAGCGACCCATTGGACGAATTCTGGCCTATTTCTCTTTTGCTCGGCGTCTCGCCTACCAATCGGAAAGTTAGGTAGACCCATGCTAACCACTTCCTGCCGCATGACATCGATTCCACGCATGCGGGCTTCATGAGTGTCTTCGCTGAGCGCGACGCGAAAAAACTCGAGGCTTAAAAGCTCTGGTTCATTAATGGGTATAATTGCCATACCGCCTCTTCTAGTTGCACCGAGATGCGACAAATTGGGACCACATGCACATCAGCTCTCGTCGCTTCTCCAAAAGATCAGATCGGGCATATGCCCTCTCGACATCTGAACCGACGGTATAGGCCAAACTCTTCTCAGCGATTTCTCTAGGCGCATTTGTAACTTCTGAAGCCCAGTCTCGAAACGCAGATCGAAATCCATGAACTGTAGCACCTTCGATGTTCATTCGTCGCAACAACATCAGCATCGACATGTTGGACAAGGGTTGATTCCGGTTTTGACCTTCAAAGACATATTCTGATCCCATCGCTTTCAGAGGCTCAACAATTGCCAACATTTCCGCAGTAAGAGGGACACGATGATCGTCACCAGTCTTCATCCGTTCTGCTGGGCAGGTCCAGACCCGCTCGTCGAAGTCAACCTCTGCCCAGCGCATTCCTAACACTTCTCCAGTCCGCGAGCAGGACAAACACGTAAGCATTAATGCCTTTGCTGCAATCGCGCTGCGGGTTTTCAAGTCGGAGAAAAATGCAGGGACATCTTTCCAATGCATTGCTTTGTGGTGTTTTGGCTTTGCCGTCACTTTCGGCAGAACCCGCGCATCTTTGATCGCCGTCACAGGGTTCTCGCCCGACCGGAAACCTTTAGAACGCGCTACGTCCAGGACGATCTTGATCCTTTGGGCCAAACGTCGCGCAGTTTCATGTTTCTCCGTCCAGATCGGTGCGAGGCACATCATCACCTCAGGCTGATGAATACTGTCAATCGGCATCCGTCCAATCTTTGGGAAAGCATAGTCGCGCAACGTGTTGATCCACTGTTGGCCATGCTTAGCATTCTTCCAAGTGGGCATCCGATCAATGTGAACCTGTTGAGCCACCTCTTCAAAAGTAGGCACCTCCTGCCTAGCATTGAAACGCGGGTTCATTCCTTGCTTTGCCATTCGGCGATATTCAAGCGCCCGCTCTCGTGCTTGGTTGATCGTTACAATATCTGCGCCGCCCAAACCAAAGTCAGTTCTCAGAGGCGCGCCTTTCTTGTTTTTCTGGCCTTTGACCACAACGCGAACAATCCAGCGCCGTGCCCCCGATGGATCAACAACCAGATAGAGGCCGCTCCCGTCGCCATGTCGCCCAGCGCCAAGGTTCTCTACCAATTTTTTGGTCAGCTTCCCAGATAAGGCCATTCCAAAAATACCACCTTCTGTACCACTCAAGGAGCGAATATAGGGATCATTGAAAGAAACTCAATCCAAACGACCGCGCACTTCAAATACCAGAAGACAACTGAAAAAGCCGCCATAGGCGACCCATTCAAACTCTGTAGAATTGTATGGTGGCGGAGGCTCAGGGATTCGAACCCTGGGGACGCTTTCACGCCCGTCGGTTTTCAAGACCGGTGCATTCGACCACTCTGCCAAACCTCCGCGATATGTCTCCCTTAATCAACCTGTTACGATTCGGCAAACCGAGAAATCGCGTAATGGGTCGGGGAATTTTGCCGATCCGCCTTCGCCAGCCTTTTCAGGTGCGTCTTGCCGCGTTAGGATGCCGCAAAGATCCCCGTCAGGGGACGATCGGTGCTGCCGACAAATCGGCTAAAACGTGCCCGACAGGGACACACAGGCAAGGACAGAACATCATGAGCAGGCCCGTTGACCCTATGCATATCAACCGCCCCGGCTGGCGTCTTTGGACGGGCGCGGCGGTGTCGCTGGCGCTATTGGCGGGTTGCGATGAGAACGGGCAGTTCAACCTGCCCCTGCCCAAACCCAAAGCGGAGGCCAGCAGCGCGGGCAGCACGCAATCGACCAAATTGATCGAGCGCGACGTCGAAGCGCCCGAGATTTTCTCGGCCACCGAACAGGGGCTATGGGATGGACGTCCTTCGCTCGGCGGTGTCTGGGTGGCACATCCGGATGTGAAAGAACCCGAGCGGGTGATCATTCGCAATCAGGCCAACGGCAAATTTGTGATCGGAGCCCTGTTCCGCCGCGAGCGTGAGCTGCCCGGACCGCGTTTGCAGATATCCTCTGATGCGGCGGCCGCGCTGAACATTCTGGCCGGTGCACCGACCGAGCTGAACGTGACTGCCTTGCGCCGCGAAGAGACGGCTGTGCCAACCGATCCGGTGCCCGCGCCGCAGACCACTGACACCGTTGCCGCCCCCGCGGAGGTTTCCGAGACCACGCTGGATCCGATCGCCGCCGCTGGCGCTGCGATTGAGGCCGCCCCAGCCACACCCGTGGCCAAGGCCCCTGCCCCGAAACCCGCCAAAGCTGCGCCCAAGCGCAGTGCCTCATCGCTGAAACGCCCGTTTGTGCAGATCGGCATCTTCAGCGTTGAGGCCAACGCCAAACGTGTGGCCAAGCAGATGCGCGGTGCAGGTGTTGTGCCAACCATCAAACGCGGCGAGACCAATGGCAAACCGTTCTGGCGTGTTGTGGTTGGTCCGGCCAGCAACAAATCCGAACTCAGCGGCCTGATCAAAAAGATCAAAGCCGAAGGCTTTTCTGACGCCTATGCCGTCACCAACTGATCTGCCGTCGAATTGCCAAGTGAACTGAACCGACAGGAGCATACCCCCCTCATGATCCGCATCTTTGCTGCCTGCCTGGCGCTGATCTTCTTGGCCCTGCCCGCCGCGGCCTTCGATACCAAGGCCAAGGCTGCCTATGTCTTTGATCAGACCACCGGCACGGTTCTGCTGACCAAAAACGCCGACACACCTTTGCCGCCCGCGTCGATGTCGAAATTGATGACGCTCTATATGGCGTTTGAGGCGATTGAACGGGGCAAACAGAACGGCGGTCTGGATCTGGTGGAAAAACTGCCGGTCTCCAGCCACGCGATGGCCTATGGCGGATCGACGATGTTTCTGGACACCACGGACCGGGTCAAGGTTGAGGATCTGTTGCGCGGGATCATTGTGCTGTCGGGCAATGATGCCTGCGCTGTGATCGCCGAAGCCCTGTCGCCCGATGGCAGCGAATACGGCTTTGCCCGGATGATGACCCAGCGGGCGCAGCAGTTGGGCATGACCAATTCCACCTTTGCCAATTCCAACGGCTGGCCTCAGGCCGGTCATCTGATGTCGGTGCGTGATCTGGGCCTGCTGGCGACCCGCATCATCACCGATTTCCCGCAGTATTATCCGCTGTTTTCTGAACGCAAATTTGCCTTTGACGGGCGTGCGCCCAAAAACACCACGAACCGCAACCCATTGCTCGGTCTTGGCATCGGGGCGGACGGGCTGAAAACCGGGCACACCAATGAGGCCGGATATGGCTTGGTTGGCTCTGCCAAACAGGGCGACCGCCGGGTGATCTTTGTACTTTCCGGCTTGGGCAGTTCCGCCGAACGGGCACAAGAAGCCGAGGCCATCGTCAACTGGGCCTTCCGCCAGTTTTCGCAAAAATCGCTGGGCGCGGCGGGTAAACGTCTGGCGGATGCCCCCGTGGCGATGGGCGTTTCTGACAGTGTCGGCCTTGAATTGCAGGATGATTTGTCCGTGTTGGTGCCTGTCTCTGGTGGCGCTGATTTGAAGGGCGAGGTGATCTATACCGGCCCCTTCCACGCTCCGATCGCCAAAGGTGATGTGCTGGGTGAATTGTTGGTGCAACGGGGCGATCTGCCTGAGGTCCGCGTGCCGCTGGTCGCTTCTGACGCGGTTGAGCCGGGTGGATTTATGGTCAAAGTGACCGCCGCCGCGCGGCATCTTCTGGCGCGTCTGAATGCCGGGCCACAGGACGCATCGTGAGCCAACCGGGACTTTTCATCAGCTTTGAGGGCATCGACGGTTCGGGCAAATCCACTCAGGCCCGCCTGTTGGCCGAAACGCTTGAGGCACGGGGCATCGATGTTGTTTTAACGCGCGAGCCGGGCGGATCACCTGGCGCCGAAGAGATCCGCGCCTTGGTGTTGCAGGGCGATCCGGACCGCTGGTCAGCCCGCACCGAAATCTTGCTGTTCACCGCTGCCCGCCGCGATCATCTGGAACGCACGATCCAACCGGCGTTGGATGCGGGCAAGGTGGTGATTTGCGACCGTTTTGCGGATTCCACACGGATGTATCAGGGCCTCTCGCGCGGTGATTTGCGGGGCATGGTCGATCAGCTGCACAGCCTGATGATTGGGGTTGAACCGGACCTGACCATCCTGATCGACATGGATCCTGCCAAGGGTCTGTCCCGCGCCCTGTCGCGCCAAACGGTGGAAGAGCGGTTCGAGGAATTTGGCGAGGATCTGCAAAAAGCCATGCGGGCCGGATTTCTGGCGTTGGCCAAAGAATATGCAGCGCGGTTTGAAGTGATCGACGGCGCCCGCGAGATTGGCGAGGTCGCGGGCGATGTTCTGGCCGTTGTTCAAACGCGGCTGGAAAAGGCTGCGCAAAGCTGATCTCAGGCTGCCCCGGCCATGCCCAAAAGCACCTCTTTGCTTGCGTCGTCTGATGGAAAAAACAACTCGATCTTAAGATCATCGAGCGACAAATCCTCGGCGGTGCCAAATTGTGCGATGGTGGAAAACAGCGAAAGCTGCTGATCGCCGATGCGGTAGATTGTGGGAATAACCGGCGGCGTATCCTCTGTGCCTGATGGCCCCGCCGCTTTGGTCAATTCCTCGGCCACCGTATCAAACCGCGCATCGCCGCCCCGCCCCGCACTTTCCGTGCGCAGGCGCAGCGCCAGATGCTGTGCCACTTCGGGCCAGTTCACAATCACCTGCGGCAATAGATCTGAGCTGGAAACTTCCAGCAAATCCGCCCCTTCGCGCACTCCTAGCAAACCAAACAGCCGCTGCGCCGATTGGTTCATCCGTACCACGCGCCACATCCGGTCCAGCGCAAAACCGGGATAGGGATCATGGCGCATCAACATGTGATCAATCGCGGCGCGGATCGGGGCCATCTGCGCATCCTGCCAATCGCGCCCCGGATACCGCGCGGCAAACCCCGCCAGCGTCAGCATCTGATTGCGTACCGCCAAGGGCAGATGCAGCGCCTCGCCCAACCGGTCCACCATCTCGCGGCTGGGTTTGGCGCGCCCCGTTTCCAGAAACGACAGGTGCCGCGATGACACCTCGGCCTCCAGCGCCAGATCCAGTTGGCTAAAGCGGCGCTGTTTGCGCCATGATTTGAGGCTGTCAGAAAATGTGGTCATGGGATCAACCTATCACGGTTTTTGGCGCGGCACAGTTACCTCGGAGGTAATTGATTTGCCTCCCTCTCATGGCGCATCACCGTGCCAGTTCATCGAAACAGGAGGCTGCCATGTCAGCACAATCTGCAAAAAAACTCGCCCAGTTCGCCGCCATCACTGTGATCGGCTTTGGCCTGATCACCGCGCTTGGCTCCACTCCCGCAACCAATGCCTTGCCCAACATGCTTGTGGATCTGCTGCTTTGGCCCGTCAACGGGATGGAGCGCGTGGATACCCCTGCCGCCCAGGTTATCGCGGCGATCGCGGGCGGGGTTATGGTGGGATGGGGTATCAATCTGCTGCTGATTACCAACCACCTGTTTGACCGCGACAACCGCCTGTGGTGCCTGCTGGTGTTTCCCGGATTGGCCTGTTGGTATGTGGTCGATAGCACCGGATCTGTCCTTTCCGGCGCTTGGCTGAACGCTTGGCTCAACCTCAGCTTTTTGGTGATGTTCGCACTGGCCTATTGGATGCGCCGCCGGGCAATGGCACAGGCGCACCCGGCCTGAGGCCAGCCGCAGCGGCAGGGGTTTTTCGCCCCTTGCCTGCCCTGCCCCATTCCATCCGCCCGCAAACGTGCTAAACGATTTGCATGAGCGATGACGCCCCCCAACCAGACCGCGTGGACGGTGCCCTGCACCCCCGCGACACGCCCCAACTGATCGGGCAAAGCGCGGCTGAGGCGGCCTTTCTGGACGTGTTCAACGCCGGAAAATTGCACCACGCCTGGCTGCTTTCTGGCCCGCGCGGCGTGGGCAAGGCCACGCTGGCATGGCGGTTGGCGCGGTTCTTACTGGCCACACCGGACCCTGAGGATGGCGGCATGTTCGCGGCGGACCCCGCACTGAGCTTGGACATCCCCGAGGATCATCCCGTTGCCCGGCGCATCGCTTCTGGCGGCGAAGGGGCGGTGAAATCGGTCACGCGCTCCATCAACCCTGACACCAAAAAGATGCGCAAACAGATTGTCGTGGACGATGTGCGGGCGCTCAACGGGTTTTTCCAGATGTCTGCCGCCGATGGTGGGCGGCGGGTGGTGATCATCGACGACGCCGATGAGATGAACCCGAACGCGGCCAATGCCCTGCTCAAGATGCTGGAAGAGCCGCCCGAACGCGCGGTTCTGCTGCTGATCAGCCACCAACCCTCAGGCCTGCTGCCGACGATCCGCTCGCGCTGCCGGACCCTGCGCCTTGGCTCCCTGTCGCCCGATGAAATGGCGCAGGCGCTGAATGCCTCTGACGTTGAGATCAGCGGCGATGCGGCAGCCTTGGCCGAACTATCAGGCGGCTCTGTTGGCGGTGCGCTGCGCCTGTCGCTGATGGGCGGGCTGCAAATCTATGCCGAATTGATTGGACTAATGGCATCCCTGCCGCAGATGGATCGCACCCGCGCCCTCAAACTGGCCGAAGCCGCCGCACAGCGCGGGGCAGAGGAAAAGCTGACCTTGCTTTTCACGCTGGTGGAGTTGCTTTTGGCGCGGCTGGCCCGCACCGGCGCCACCGGATCACCGCCTGCCATAGAGGCCGCGCAAGGCGAAGCGGCCCTTCTGGCCCGCCTGTCGCCCACCCCGCATCAAGGCCGTATCTGGGCCGATGTCGCCGCAGAGATTTCGGCACGCGCCCGCCACGGGCTTGCGGTCAACCTTGACCCTGCCGCGCTGGTCCTAGATACCCTGCTGAAGATGGCCCAAGCGGCCCCGCGATAAGACAGGACCGCAGGCATGACGCAAACGCCGCAGATCACAGACAGCCATTGTCACCTTGATTTCCCCGACTTCGAAGGCCAGCTGGACGAGGTGATTGCCCGCGCCGCCCGCGCAGGTGTGACCCGCATGGTCACCATCTGTACCAAGCTCAAAAACGAACCCGCCGTTCGCGCCATCGCCGAGGCGCATGATCCGGTGTTTTATGCCGCCGGCACCCACCCGATGTCCGCCGCGTCAGAACCTCTGACCAGCACCGATGAGCTGATTGCGATGGCGCAGCATCCCAAGTTTGTCGGCATTGGCGAGACCGGCCTTGATTACCACTACACCGCCGACAGCGCCGAGGTACAGAAAACCTCGCTGCGCATTCACATCGACGCGGCCCGGCAAACCGGCCTGCCGCTGATCATCCATGCCCGCGACGCCGATGATGATATGGCCCGCATCCTTGCTGATGAGTTCAAACAGGGGTCTTATGCTTGCGTGATGCATTGTTTCTCCTCATCCCCCGCGCTGGCCCGCGCTGCGCTGGATCTGGGGTTTTACCTCAGCATGTCGGGCATTACAGCCTTTCCCAAATCCACCGAACTGCGCGAGATTTTTGCCAACTGCCCGGTGGACCGCGTTTTGGTGGAAACCGATGCGCCCTACCTTGCCCCGCCGCCCCATCGCGGCAAGCGCAATGAACCGGCCTATACCGCCCATACCGCACAAAAGGCGGCGGAAACATTCGGGCTGGGTTACGCCGATTTCGCCGCTCAGACCCAAGCCAACTTTGATCGCTTGTTTGCCAAGGCTGCGGCCTATCAGGTGCCCGCCTGATGGCTCAAATGCGCATCACCATCCTGGGCTGCGGCTCTTCTGGCGGGGTGCCACGCCTTGGCGGGCATTGGGGCGCCTGCGATCCGAATGAGCCGAGAAACCGCCGCAGCCGCTGTTCGGCCTTGGTGGAACGGATCGGGCCAGAGGGCACAACATCGGTGCTGATCGACACCTCCCCCGATATGCGCCAACAATTGCTGGACGCCGAGGTGGGCCGCCTTGATGCGGTGCTCTACACCCATTCCCATGCAGATCATGTGCACGGGCTCGATGATCTGCGGATGCTGGTCATCAACATGCGCCAGCGCCTGCCGGTCTGGGCTGACGAACCCACGCGCGCGGCCCTGCTGGAACGCTTCGGTTACGCCTTCATCCGCCCGGAAGGGTCGATGTATCCGCCCATTCTCGACATGCATAATATCGAGGGCGACGTGACCATTGAGGGCGCTGGCGGCACGCTGGCCTTCACCCCGTTTCTGGTCAATCACGGCGGCATGGATGCCCTTGGCTTCAAGATGAACAACGTTGCCTATCTGCCTGATGTTGCAAGTATTCCCGATGACGTCTGGCCACACCTCCAAGGCTTGCGCTGCTGGATCGTTGACGCGCTGCGCCGCGATCCGCATCCAACCCACAGCCATCTGGACCAGACCCTTGACTGGATCAAAGACATGGCCCCGCAAGAGGCGGTGTTGACCAACATGCACAACGATCTGGATTATCAGACCCTGCGCGGCGAGCTGCCCGCGCATATTTCACCAGCCTATGACGGTATGACGCTCAGCTTTGAGATCGACTGATCTTCATTTGGCCCTTTAAACCTCCACGGGGGTGTGGGGGTGTGAAACCCCCACTGCAACGCCCCCACAATGACCAAGGCTGCCGACGTGCAAACCCTTCTGGATGTCATTCTGCCCGTGTTTCTGGTCATTGGTTTTGGCTATGTCGCGGTCTGGGCCAAGCTGTTTCCGGCCTCGGGCATCGACGGGGTGATGAAATTCACCCAAAACTTTGCCATCCCCTGCCTGCTGTTTCAGGCCATCGCGCATCTTGATCTCTCCGCCTCGTTGACCCCGGCCCTGATGGTCAGCTTTTTTGGCGGCGCGGCGATCTGTTTTGCACTCGGCATCTTTGGTGCGCGGCTTTTGTTCAAGCGCGATTGGGAAGACTGCGTTGCCATCGGTTTTTGTTGCCTGTTTTCCAACTCTGTCTTGCTGGGCCTGCCGATCACCGAACGGGCGTACGGCGCCGATGCACTGGCGGGAAATTTTGCCATCGTCGCCTTTCACGCGCCGTTTTGCTACGGGCTGGGCATCACGGTCATGGAGGTGGTGCGCAACCGCGGTGAAACCGGGCTAACCATGCTGCGCAATGTGGGCCGCGCGATGTTCCGCAATGCGCTGGTCATCGGTATTTTGGCCGGATTTGCCGTCAATCTCAGCGGACTGATCCTGCCCACAGTTGTTGAGGATGCATTGTCGCTGATCGTGCGCGCCGCCCTGCCGGCCGCGCTTTTTGCGCTTGGCGGTGTGTTGATCCAATACCGGCCCGAGGGCGATATGAAAGCAATCGCCATGGTCTGCGGCATCGCGCTTTTGGTGCATCCGGCTTTGGTCTGGACCTTTGGATCAGCCTTGTCCCTGCCCACGGATGCATTCAGATCCGGTGTTCTGACTGCCGCCATGGCGCCGGGGTTCAATGCCTATATCTTTGCCAATATGTATGGCCGGGCGCGGCGGGTTGCGGCCTCATCGGTGTTGATTGCCACTGCGATTTCGATCCTGTCGGTCTGGTTCTGGCTCGGCGCATTGCCCTGACCGCTCAGGCCAAACCCAACACCGGCGCGACCGTGGCCTGATCAAAATTGGCCCCGCACAGCACGATGACGGACGTTTGCCCGGCAAAACGTGGCTGATCCTCCAACCAAGGCGCCAATGCCAATCCGGCAGAGCCTTCGACCAGCATCTTTTCATCCCAGGCGATGCGCCGCATGCCTTCGGCGATCTGGTCTTCGGTGCAGGTGATGAACTCATCCACCACCTCTGTGACCAGCGGCAGGGTGATCGTACCTTCGTCGATGCCGCCCGCGCAGCCGTCCGCAAGCGTTTCGGAATGGACCACATCCACGGTCTTGCCAGCCTTCACACTGGCATCCAAAGCGGCGGAGTTCACCGCGCTGACCCCGATCATCCGGGTGTGCGGCGCATAGGCTTTGATCACCGATCCGATACCCGAGATCAACCCGCCGCCCCCCAGAGAGACAAAAACGTTGTCGATCTGCGGCAATTGTTCCAACAGCTCAAGCGCCAGAGTGCCTTGTCCGGCGATGATCTGCGCATCGTTATAGGGCGAGACATAGGTGTGACCGCGCTCTTCTGCGACGACCCGCGCATGACGCTCCGCGAGACCTGAATCATTGGAATGCAAGATCGCCTCAACACCCAAGGCTTTGATCTTGTTCAGCTTATCTTTAGCTACCGTTTCGGGCAGCACCACAGCCAACTGATGCCCTGTGATCTGCGCCGCCGTTGAAAGCGCGATGCCGTGATTGCCCGATGAGGCGGTGATCACCGGCTGGTCCACTGGCAGGGACGTCAGTTTCGACAGCGCCCCGCGAAACTTGAAAGACCCTGTGCGCTGAAAATTCTCGGCCTTGAAGAGCAGACCTGTGCCATCCTCAAACACCCGTTTTGACGGCAGACAGGGAGTCGGCGGCAACCATTGCGCAATGCGGCGGCGGGCCTGAACGCTGGCGGCGGCCTGTTGCAGGACGAGAGGCGATTGGGTCATGTGGTGTCTCCTTGCCCGGCCAATCTATGCGGCCCATGCGGCAGGCACAATCCACCCGCATACCCCTTACTTTGACCACTGGCACCTTGGGCCAAAATGGGCCTTACTGGCGGCATATCCAATTGTCTGGAGGTTCCTCATGCAGCTGCGCGCCCATCACCCCTATCCCTCTCGCCGCTCGGCGGTTCTGGCTGGCAATATGGTGGCAACCTCGCAACCACTCGCAGCACAAGCCGGGGTTGCCATGTTGGCGCGCGGCGGCAATGCGGTGGATGCGGCGTTGGCTGCGGCGATTGCCCTGACGGTGCTGGAACCGACAGGCAATGGCATCGGATCAGACGCCTTTGCGATCCTTTGGGATGGCAATGAGCTGCACGGGCTCAATGCCTCTGGCCGCTCCCCTGCGGGATGGACGGCTGACCTGTTTGTTGGCCAAACCGAAATGCCGTTTCGCGGCTGGGAAAGTGTGACAGTGCCCGGCGCGGTTTCGGCTTGGGTGATGATGTCAGACCGGTTTGGCAAGCTGCCTTTCGCCGATCTGTTCGCACCCGCCATCCGCTATGCCGAAGGCGGATTTCCCGTCTCGCCCGTCATTGCCAGCCTCTGGGCGCGGGCGGCAGAGGAATTGCACCCACAACCCGGATTTGCCGTAACCTTTATGCCCAATGGCCGCGCTCCAAAGGCCGGAGAGATATTTGCCAGCCCCGGCCATGCCCACACCCTGCGCCGGATTGCCGAAACCAAGGGCGAGGCGTTTTATCATGGGGACATCGCCCAGAAGATCGCCGCCTTTGCCGCAGAGCACGGCGCGGCCCTGACAGCGGCTGATATGGCCGCCCATGAGGCAGATTGGTGCGGCACCATCTCAAAAAGCTTTGATGATGTGACCTTGCACGAGATCCCGCCCAACGGTCAGGGGATTGCGGCGTTGATGGCGCTGGGAATGCTGAACCATACGGCCATTCGCGATCTGGATGCAGATGATCCCCAAGCGATGCATTTGCAGATCGAGGCGATGAAGCTGGCCTTGGCGGATGCCGAAACCTATGTGGGCGATCCGGGCCATATGGACCGCGTCGGTTCGGATGATTTGTTGAATGACGCATACCTCAAGACGCGGGCGGCGTTGATTGATCCGGCGCGGGCGCAGGATTTTGGTGCGGGGGCGCCTAAACAAGGCGGCACGGTTTATCTGACTGCAGCGGATGCATCAGGCATGATGGTGTCCTTCATTCAGTCGAACTATGCCGGGTTCGGCTCAGGTGTGGTGGTGCCGGGCACCGGCATCGCCTTGCAAAATCGCGGCGCGGGGTTCTCGCTTGATCCTGCCAACCAAAACCACGTTGGCCCGAACAAGCGCCCTTTTCACACCATCATTCCCGGTTTCGTCTTGGGGCCTGAGGGGCCGCGTATGAGTTTTGGCGTGATGGGCGGGCCGATGCAGGCGCAGGGACATGTGCAAATGCTGCTGCGTTGTGAATTGTTTGGTCAAGATCCGCAGATGGCCGCCGATGCGCCGCGCTGGCGGGTGACCGAAGGGCTGGGTCTGGCCTGTGAGACCACCCTGCCCGAGACAACTTTGACCATGCTTGCTGCGTTGGGACATAAAATCACGCTGGAGGCACCGGACAATGCCTTTGGATTTGGCGGGGCGCAGTTGATCCGCCGTTTGCCGGGCGGCGGCGGTTACGCTGGCGGATCGGACCCGCGCAAGGACGGGGCGGCGATTGGTTTTTGACGTGAGGTCAAACCAGTCATCCAGCAGCAGGTTTGATCCATCTCAACGCGGCCTGCGGGCAGAGCGGCTAAACTCACGGGGACAGCAACAAAGCAAAGGACCACCCCCGTGGGCACACAGAATTATCCTGACCTGACCAAAGGCATCGCAACCCAGATCGGCGCATTGCGCAAGGGCATCCCCGACACGATGAAGGGGTTTGGGGACATGGCCAAACACGCCGAGGCCGAGGGCGCATTGGATGGCAAAGCCAAAGAGCTGATTTCTATGGGGATCGCGATTGCCCTGCGCTGTGACGGGTGCATCGGATTTCACACTAAGGCGCTGTTGCGACTGGGCGCGACGCGGCAGGAGTTTCAGGAAATGCTGGGCGTGGCAATCTATATGGGCGGCGGGCCGTCCCTGATGTACGCCGCGCAAGCGATGGACGCATGGGAACAGTTTGGCGGCAGCGCTGAATGATCCGGAACCGATTGGTGCGCCCGGCCTGATCCGGGCGCGCCATTGACCGAAAAGCACGCGAGAACACTGTCGCAACGCTCCTAAGTGATCCATTTGGCCGCCCTAGCCGTAGCAGAGACAGACGTTCCTGTGAAAAGTAAGGCCGCCTGTGATGCATCTTCCCCGTGTGAGCCTTTTTGCCTTCGTATTGGCTGCGGCTGGCGTGCCGCTATATATCCATCTTCCACGGTTTGCAGCGGTAGAGCTTGAGATGAGCCTTGCCACGCTTGGCGTTATCCTTTTGGCCATCCGGGCTGTTGATCTGGTGCAAGATCCGGCAATTGGTTGGGCCATTGACCGCTGGCCCCGCGCACAGTGGATCTTTGGCACCGCGGCCTTGCTTGGCCTGTCTATCGGGTTTCCGCTGTTGTTTTCGCTTGAGGCAGGGCCGCAGGTGGCACTGTGGCTGACCCTGACCTTGGTGCTGTTGTTTTCGGCCTATAGCTTGGGGATGATCCTTTTGTACGGGCGCACGGCGACCTTGGCACCGGGCAGCGCCCTGCCCGACACCATGCGATTGGCCGCGTTTCGCGAAACTGGCATGTTGGCCGGGGTGATCTTTGCCGCCGTGGCACCGCTGGCGTTTGCGGCGTTGGGCGGCGACGGATATCTGCTGTTTGGTCTCAGCCTTTGCGCCATCGGGGTGCTGGCTGCCTTGCTCACCGCCCCGCTATGGCGGCGCATTCCCCTGCCCGCTGAGGGGTTCTCCATCGCCCGGTATCGCGATCCGGCAATCGGGCGTCTGTTGCTCCTGGCCTTGGTCAACGGGTTGCCGGTTGCGGTGACCTCCACCCTGTTTGTGTTCTTTGTCGAAGACCGGTTGCAGCTTCAGGGGCAAGCCGGTTTGCTTTTGCTGGTGTTCTTTGCTGCGGCCTTGGTCTGTGTGCCGGGCTGGACAGTGCTGGCGCGGCACATGTCCCCGCGCAAGGTATTGTTGCTGGCGATGCCGCTCGCCATTGCAGGTTTCATCGGCGCGGCATTCTTGCCCGCTGGCAGCAGTTTTGGCATGGCGGCCATCTGCGCGGCCTCCGGCGCGGCCCTTGGGGCTGAAATGGTGATCCTGCCGGTGATGTTTTCTGGCGCGCTTAACAAGGCTGGGCTGAAGGCCTCCGAAGGGTTTGGCCTATGGTCCTTTGCGGGAAAATTGGGGCTGGCGCTGACGTCTTTTGCCCTGCTGCCACTGCTCCAGGGGGCGGGGTTCACACCGGGGCAGCCCAACAGCGATCAGGCGCTTTGGGCGCTGACGTTGTGCTATGCCGTCCTGCCCTGCGTTCTGAAACTGGTCGCTGTTGCCTTGGTCTGGCGATTGCCGGAATGAGGGGGGTGAAGGCGGTTCTTCCTGGGCTGCTTTGGGCACAACTGATCCTGGGCTGTGCATCGCCTGGGGCTGGCAGAGGCCGTTTCTTAGGGAACGTATGAGGGGCGTTGGGGTTTTTCCTATGGGGTGCGCAGATGCCCGCAAAAAGTCACAGGCCTCGAACCTTCGCGTTATCTGCTTTCACAAAGCGGCCAGACGCACTACGGATCTTTAACGCTTTAATGTCGGGAAAAATCATGGCGCAAAAGGCCACCATCTACAAAGTCGAGCTTTCCGTTTCAGACATGGATCGTCACTACTATGAAACCCACAAGCTGACGGTGGCCAAACATCCTTCGGAAACGGATGAACGTTTGATGGTCCGCATTCTTGCTTTTGCGCTGAATGCCGATGAGACCCTGGAAATGACAAAAGGTCTGTCCGTAGATGACGAGCCGGACATTTGGCAAAAAAGCCTCAGCGGCGAGCTTGAATTGTGGGTTGCGCTGGGGCTTCCCAGCGAAAAGATCATCCGCCAATCCTGCGGCAAAGCCGACAAGGTGATTGTCTATTCCTACGGGCGGACTGCTGGATCTTGGTGGGATAAGATCAAAAACAGTACCGCGCGATTTGACAATCTTCAGATCATGAACTTTTCGGGCAGCACCACAAGTGAGCTGGGTACGATGGCAAATCGCACAATGAAATTGCAGGTCAACATTCAGGACGGCGAGGTCATGGTCAGCGCGGACGATAGCATCGTCTATGTCACGCCGGTCAAATGGAAAGACGCGGCATAACTGAGCCGCCGGGCCATTCACGCACGTTCAGTTGTCCGAAGAAATCTTTAACAGCCCCAAGGCCGGTTCCGTCAGTGATGTGACTGCGATGTGCCCATCCGGCAGCGAGACCGCCCCGGTTGTGAGGGCGTAGCGGCCTGCGGGATCCTGAAACGTCTCGATGACACGGCCGGCGGCGTCCATTCGAAAAATCAGACCATAACGGGTTGGTGCAGGTTTCATCGCATCCGGCAATCGCATGATGACCTGCCGCAAAAACGGATTGCCTGCCAGGTTGTCCATGATGGCATTGCGCGGGCTGACAAGGCCAACCCAAAAGGTGCCGCCTGCGGCGTTGTTTATGTTGTCCGGAAAGCCCGGCAAGTTATCCAAAACAACCTCACCGGGGCTGCCATCCAAAGGAAACCGCCAGATCCGGTAGGCACCGGTTTCAACGACAAACACCGCGTTGCTGGCCTCGTTCACGGCGACGCCATTGGCGAAGTTTAGTCCCTGAGCAAAAACCGTCGTCTTCCCGGTGGCCGGATCGTATTTCAGGATACGCCCATTGCCTGAGTGTTCAACGAGGTCCAGAACCGAAGCAGGCAATGTGCCACCATTGGCCTCGGCCCCAAATCGGGTCGAGGCATCTGAAAAATAGACAGCCCCATCTGCCGCGATATCAACATCGTCAGCATAAAGGATCGGACTTTCGTCGTCGGCTTCATTGGCAAGCAAGGTCACCTGCCCCGTGCGGTCAATTGACAGCAGACCAAGATAGGCATCCGCCACATAAAGCGTGCCATCGTCCGCAAACTCAATTCCCAAGGGACGGCCAGATGTCTGGGCAAACGGCGTGATACTGCGATCCGCCTCAATGCGCAGGATTTCCCCCTTGTGGCTCGCAACATAAACAAGGCCATCTGGCCCGATGTCCGCATCTTCGGGGCCCAGACGACCGTCCAGCCCGACCAGATCAAGCGATGACAGGCGATCGTTTGGAGCGAAGGCATTGGTGTAGCCGGGGTTTTCAGATACCTCCCAAGCCACAGGCCGCACCGAGACAGGCCACAGCGCGAGATAAGCGATCAGGCAGGCCAGCAGAGCGCCCAAGAACCAAAGCAGCTTTCTCACAATTCGTCTCCTCAAATGGGGCCAAAGAACAGTCTTTCGCGCTCGAAAGATGCCAACCTCCGATAGACGCCCGAGGCGGGCAAGCGGACCGGTCAAAGACAAAGATCAGCCATTGCCCAGATTGGACAACAGGCATCACAGTGATCCGTCAGGGCCTAAAAATCCAGCCCAGTCAGATGGGTGATAGACGAGTTGGCGATTTGGGGTGTTTTGAAGCGGCTCCAAAAAGCAATTAAGCCTTTGGGAAATAACCATTTTTTAGAAACCCATTATCAGTCTGAGAGTGGGGATTTTAGTTGAAGAATTGACGCAAAAAAGGGAACACCACTAAACGAGGTTCAGATGCAAACCATCGCTAGGCTGGAACGGCACTCCTGAAAGGCGCCTGCCAAGATCCCTCTTCTGGGTGCTATTTATCCTTCATTGTTCCAAGGATCTGTTTGTTCAGGCAATAATCAGGCGGCGCATCCAGCCGTTCGTTATTGGACAACAAGTCAAGGCAATCTGTCTGCTGGTCACACTTTGAACACCGCAGTGTGATCGAGCGGAACACCTTGCCAGCCGCCACAGGATCTTGGTCAATTATGCCACTGACATCCACACCAACCTTGTCCGCCATTTGCTGGGACAGGTCAGCGCTCTTGCCGACTTTTGAAAATATGCTCAATTCTCCACCCTCCGATTTCGCCGCACCTATGGTTCTTTTTATGGCACAGCCAGAAACCTGTCTTTGACATGGGTCAAAACGGCGAAGAGTGGCTATCAGTGCCTGACCTTGGGGGTCAGAACAGGAGCGGATTTGCCGAAGTTGAACACATGTTTTCGGTTGGTTTGGCAGATTTTTCGGTGCCTTCCACCAATGAAGCTTATGGTCTTATCCTGGTTCAGGCAGACAGGACAAATATAGTGAATGGGCTGTTCATCAGCCATGCTGCTTTTGATCCGAAACACAAAATCGCCCTCGGATGTTTCAACCAATTCGTATCTGGCTTTCTCTTGTTCAAACTCTTCTGCTTTTGAAACTTCATCGTTCAGGATCGTCAGCTCGGCGCTGAGCCGTGCGTTGACAACAGCGGCGGCTGAAAGATCGGCATCAAGCTTTTTCAAAGTTTCAACAAGTTGGCTGTCCCGCTTCAGCGTGGCACGGCCAAGGCGGTCCCGTAGCGCTGAAACTGTCTGTATGGTTCTGTCGCAAAACCCCGCAGCAGCAGAGGCAAGCCCAAGCATTTCGTGAATTCGGTTGGATTTCATTTTGCTGCTCTTTTATTGCACATGACAGGCTACATCTCTTCCAATCCGATACTGACCGCAAGACGGCTCTGTCTCAAGCGGGGTTTGGACAAGGGACGGTTCAAGCCCGCGCGCTCATTGGTCTTGCAGAACAACTGTCGCATTCAGATGTTGTAAAAAGCTGCGGCGTCTTCCTCGGAAGAGCCTTTGGTGCGGGTGAAGGGACTCGAACCCCCACGCCATAGGCGCCAGAACCTAAATCTGGTGCGTCTACCAATTCCGCCACACCCGCACTCATTGCCAGAGGCAACAGGCGGGTGAGTATCAAAACCTCAAACGCTTGGCGAGGGCAAAAATGCCTGTGCTTAAGATGATATTTGCACCTTTGGGCGACAACCGGGGCAAAGTGGGCAAGGCAGGGGCAGAATGGACCTTTATCCAATTGATCACGACATCCCCCATCCTGATGCCGCGCGGGTGGTGGGCAGGCAGGGTCGGCGCCAATCGGGGGTGCCTGCGGGCACCGAGATCCTCACTGTGGACGGTGCCCTGCCGGTTGAGTTTCTCTCGGCCGGGGACCGGATCGTCAGCCGGGACGCTGGTTTTGTGACGGTGCAGACGGTGTGCCATGACCATTGCAGTGGCGCATGGATGGTGGTTGCGGCGGGTGCCTTTGGGCCGGGCAAACCGGGGACGGATCTGGCTTTGCCATCGGAACAACGGCTTTTGCTGCGGGGCAGTCGAGCAAGGGCACTCTTTGGTCAGGCGCAGGTTTTGGTTCCGCTGTCCGAGCTGGCAGGCCAGCCGCAGTTTACATTCTGCGCAAACGGGCCGGCACAGGTGTTTTCGATCTTTTGCGGCCAGCCGCAGGTGATCTATGCGGGCGGGGTTGAGCTGGCCACGGCGGATTGAGCAGACTTGCGCCTTTTGTCATAGCCCCATGGCGCGGAACACTTTGGGCAGCTCTTCGGGCAGATCCTCGGCGATCAGACCCGGACCAAAAGAGGCGGCGCATTCCACATGAAGGTATGCTGCGATCTCGGCCATGGTGATCAGATCGGCGCTGGTATCTGGGGCCGCAAGGCCTGCAATCAGACCGGCCAGCACATCACCCGCACCCGCCGTGGCCAGCCATGGGGCGTTCCTGTCATAGGCCGCCGCATGCAGGCTTGCGCCGCCCTCTGGCGTGGCAATCACGGTATCTGGACCTTTGAGCAATACGGTACAGCCCGCCCGCGCTGCTGCCTGCCGGGCTGCGTCAATCTTGGAAAGATCGCCCCTCTGCGACAGGGCCAGATCGGGGAACAATCGGGCAAATTCGCCTTCATGCGGGGTCAGGATGGTGCGCGGATGGCATTGGTCAAAAAGCGCGGCAGGATCGCCGGCAAAACTGCCAAGCGCATCGGCGTCCAGCACCACAACCGGATCACGCCACGCGCGCGTTCCGCCGCGCCGCGCCAGAACCTGCGCCACCAGATCGCGGGTGCGGTCGTTCACGCCAAGGCCGGGGCCGATGCAAAAGGCCGTGACACGATCATCGGCCACGCTGTCCAGCGGGGCATCCTTGGGCAATGGGCGCAGCATGATTGCATCCAATTGGCAGGCGTTCTCAATCAATGCAGAGGGCGGGCAGACCAGTGTCACCACCCCTGCCCCCGCCCTGAGCGCCGCCCGCGCGGCAAGCCGGCCTGCCCCGCCGCGCCCGACGCCGCCTGCAAATACCATCACATGCCCATGGTCGAACTTGTGGCCATTGCGGCGGGATTTGCTGACAAAAGATCCCGGCCAGATGCGCGGGGGCAGCTTTGATCCTGCAAACACCGGCGTCACCAACCGGGCGCGGCTGTCATCAGGCGGCTGGCCCAACATGCTGCGCTCCGGATCGGATGGACCCAAACCGATGTCCGCGATCACAACCGCCCCGCAGACCAGCGGCCCGGCACCTAGGTAATGACCCGGTTTGGGCGTGTGGAAGGTGACGGTCAGCTGGGTCAGGTTGGTGGATATGACACCACCGGTCCTTTCCAGATCTTGCGGCACCATACCAGTGTCGAGGTTCAGCCCCGACGGACAATCCACCGCAATGCGCCGGATCGAAGTCCGGCCTTTCCATTTGTTCCGGCCCAAGGCGGCAAAGGCCTGCTGCACCACGGATGGTAAGGGGCGCGTCAGGCCTGTGCCAAAGACAGCATCGACAATCAAATCGGGCCGCACCGCCGCTTGCAGGTTTTCTGCTGTTAGCTCCATGACGCCCCCCATCGCCGTCCAGCGTTGGTGATTGGCCTTGGCATCTGGGGGCAGTTTGTCTGCATCGCCATATAGAAAGAGATCAACCTCCCAGCCTGCCTCGTTGAGCAATCGCGCAATGACAAATCCATCTCCGCCATTGTTTCCCGGGCCGCATAGAACAAGGGCGCGGTGCGCCGCTTGCGCCAACTCCGGCCAATGGGAAAATGCGGCGTCGATGACACCCTGCCCCGCCCGTTCCATCAGCTCTAATCCGGTCACGGCGCCGCTGTCCATTGCGGCCTGTTCCACCGCGCGCATTTGCCCAGATGTCAGCAATTCGGTCATGGCCCGAGATCCCCCGATTCAGTTTTGCCTGTTTTTTGTGCGCTTTGCCCAAATACTGAGCGCGACGCATAAAATCGCCGCGCCCATTTGTCTCAACTTACCGCAGCAGATGGATTCCCGACAGGTAAAATGAAATGAGATCCCCAAGCGATTTCATCCACGAAGGGGCACGCCATGAAAAAGATCGAAGCGATCATCAAACCGTTCAAACTGGACGAGGTGAAAGAGGCCCTGCAAGACGTGGGCGTTCAAGGCCTGTCTGTGATCGAGGTAAAAGGTTTTGGCCGTCAGAAAGGCCACACTGAGCTGTACCGCGGCGCGGAATACGTTGTTGATTTCCTGCCCAAGGTCAAAGTCGAAGTGGTTCTGGACGACGATCAGGTCGACGCCGCCATCGAGGCCATTGTGGACGCTGCCAAAACAGAAAAAATCGGCGACGGCAAAATTTTTGTCTCGCCTGTTGAGCAAACAATCCGCATCCGGACCGGCGAGACCGGCTCGGACGCGCTGTAATCTATCAATCCATCTATCAGAATAGGTATCATCATGGACAACAAAGAGTTCCTGAAAAAGATCAAGGACGAAGACATCGAATATGTCGACATCCGTTTCACTGACACCCGCGGCAAGCTGCAGCACGTGACGGTTGTGAATGATCTGGTTGACGAAGACTTCCTCGAAGAAGGCTTTATGTTTGACGGCTCCTCCATTGCGGGCTGGAAATCCATCGAAGCCTCCGACATGAAGCTGATGCCAGACGTGTCCAGCGCCTATGTTGATCCGTTTTATGCGGAAAAAACCATCTGTGTGCATTGCTCCATTGTTGAGCCCGACACAAACGAACCTTATGAGCGCGACCCGCGCGGCACAGCCCAGAAGGCCGAAGCCTATTTGAAATCCTCCGGCATCGGCGACATTTCCTACTTTGGCCCCGAAGCGGAATTCTTCCTCTTTGACGATGTGCGGTTCTCCAACACCATCAACAAAGTGTCCTACGAAGTGGACGCCTCTGACGCGTCCTGGAACACGGACACCGAGTATGAGATGGGCAACATGGGCCACCGTCCGGGTCTCAAGGGTGGCTATTTCCCTGTGAACCCAACGGATGAAGCGCAGGATCTGCGGGCGGAAATGCTGTCCACGATGAAGCGTTTGGGCATGAAAGTGGACAAGCACCACCACGAGGTTGCCTCCTGCCAGCACGAGCTGGGTCTGATCTTTGGCTCGCTGACCGAACAGGCGGATGAGCTGCAGAAATACAAATATGTGATCCACAACGTGGCGCATGCCTACGGCAAATCTGCAACCTTCATGCCCAAGCCGATCTATGGCGATAACGGGTCTGGCATGCACGTGAACATGTCGATCTGGAAAGACGGCAAGCCATTGTTTGCAGGCGACAAATATGCCGACCTGTCACAAGAGGCGATCTGGTTCATCGGTGGTATCCTGTCCCACGCCAAGGCGCTGAACGCCTTCACCAACCCGGCGACAAACAGCTACAAGCGTCTGATCCCTGGTTTCGAAGCACCTGTTCTGCGCGCCTATTCTGCGCGTAACCGGTCCGGCTGTGTACGTATTCCATGGACGGAAAGCCCAAAAGCCAAGCGTGTCGAAGCTCGTTTCCCTGATCCGGCCGCCAACCCCTACCTGTGCTTTGCAGCCCTGCTGATGGCCGGTCTTGACGGCATCAAGAACAAGATCGATCCCGGCGAGGCGATGGACAAGAACCTGTATGATCTGCCTGCCGAAGAGCTGGCCGGTATCCCAACGGTTTGTGGTTCCTTGCGGGAAGCCATGGAAGAACTGGAAGCAGATATGGACTTCCTGCTGGCCGGTGACGTGTTCACCCGCGATCAGATCGAAGGCTATATCGAGCTGAAGATGGAAGAGGTGCACAACTACGAGCACACACCTCACCCTGTTGAATTTGGCATGTATTACAGCGTCTAAGCTGACAAACAGACCATCAAGATGTTAGGGCGCCCCGCAAGAGGCGCCCTTTTCTTTGGGTATATAAAACACAGCCAAGGCAACGTTCCGCCCCAATCTTGTCAAATTTATCACCATTATGTGATCAAGTTAATAAGTAGCGAGCAGACAATGGCAATCTCAACCACAACCTTTGCAGAACGCATCGGCAGGATCGAGAAGCACCAGAGCGGACGGCAGGCAGTAGAAACATGCAGCAGTCCTCGTAAGAGTGCAGGTAGATCCCGTCGCGCACGGTTCACTTTTCCCTTTTTCTTTGGCGTTGGTATTCTGACCGGCGGTTCGGCCTATGCCTGGGTTGTGACCCGCGCAGATCCTCAATGGGTGCTGGTCCTGACGGATTGGACAACCGGCTGACACCGCGGGCCGCAGTTGCCCGTTGAAACATATCCAAACCTTGTTAATCTTCGTTAAGTTCGGATTTTTGAGGTTTACCAGTATGTTTAAAAAGTCACTCCTTACCATTGCGGCCCTTGCCGTGTTGGCAGCCCCCGCCTTTGCCGCAGAATGCATCACCAGCAAAGGCAGCTTTGGCGCTTACAAGCAAGGTTTGGCCAAGGATGCCTCCAAGGCAGGTATTGGCAAACGGGGGCTTCAGGCGTTGAACGCGGCCAGCCTGTCGGACATCACATGGCGGTTTGAATCGCGCCCCTCAAGCCAGACAGGCGTATCGCAGGGTGATCCGGCGCGGTTCCTGGCCAAACGATCCGGCAGTTCGGCGCAGAATTTTGTCAACCAGACCCGCAAGAAAATTGCCCGTAATCCCAATACATTCGCTGCGATTGAGCGGAAATATGGCGTCCCCGCCAGCCTTTTGGCAACAATCTGGGGGCTTGAGACAAGCTGGGGCGGGTATCTGGGCAAGACCCCGATTGTGAACGGCGCGGTGACGCTGTCGTCCTATTGCCGCCGCCATCCAAAGTTTGAGGTCCACGCGATTGCCGCGCTCAAGATGGCGGATCGCGGTGTGATTACCGGCAAGACCCGCGGCGGCCCGTCGGGCGAGTTGGGGCATATGCAGTTTCTGGCAGGCAACTGGCTGCGCTATGGGGTGGATGGCAACGGTGATGGCCGCGCCGATCCCTACGCCGCCGCTGATGCACTGGCCACAGCGGCCAATATGCTGCGCAAGAACGGCTGGAAACCGGGCAAGCCCTTCGGCCAAGGCACCCGCAATTTCAAGGTGTTGTCGGTTTGGAATGACAGCGGCAACTACCAACGCGCCATCGCCTATGCCGCCGGATTGGTGGAGTAGTAAACATACCTAATGGACGTTGGAACTCTCGCAACGGCAGCGCTGCGAGAGTTCTGAAAAGGTGCACTGTTTGCATTGATTGCTAAGGCCTACCCGCAACAAGTTCTTACAGGAATAAACTGTCAGCTTCTTCCTGAGTGTAACCTGTTATTTGCACAAGGAATTCACCCTCCAAAGGGTCTAGTGCATCCGAATAGTATTGGTCGGCCAAGCCCTTAGCGGCGATCAGTCCGCTTTCCGTTCCATCGAAGGCAGACATTAAGGAGCGGGCATTGTCTGTGTCACTCATACCTTTGGCGATTGCGAAGTATTTACCAATCGCAGTTTTGGCATCGAGATATTCAGCGTCTTTTGCCCGCTGAAGCAAACTGTCTTGATCTAGGTTGTCTGTGTTCTCGGACCGAACTCCCTCAAGAACACTCAAAATGAAGGACGACTTGGTGACCGTCTGATCGTCCAGCAATGGTTGCCAAAACGCAATGCCTGCGGCGTCGGGGTCACGGCCCAGAACATTCTGATAGACCGATGTGAGGAAGGCAAAGTTGTCTCCATCGAAGGGGAACAAAGCTTGGGCCTCGGCAGATTTTTCAAAAAAGACAGAGATCTCGTTGAGCGATGATCCGTCAATCTGAAAGAAACTGTTGTTCAGGTCATACCAGCGCTGCGCTCCCCAATAATAGAGGCCCAGCGCATCGGGCGCCCTGCCGAAATAAGCGATATAAAGCTCGACCAAAGGATCAACAGTTTCCTCATCAAGTATGGGCAGAAAAATCAGTGTATCCGCGTCAAACGACATATCAGCAAATTTCAACCGCTGCACCCGAGTGAGGTGGTCCGTGCCATCACGATGATCTACTCGGTCCTCTATCGCGATTTCAAAAAGACCAAGCCTATCAATGCTTAATGTGTAACTTGCGCTGTCACCGTCAAAAATAGCTGTGTCCACAAAATCGCTACTTAGTTCGAAATCACCGACTATCGTATCGTTGCCTGTGCCGCCCTGTGCAAGGTCACTACCAGACCCAAGGTCAATCGTGTCATTCCCGGCGCCACCTTCGAGGGTATCATCCCCGCGCCCGCCAACAAGCAAGTCATCGCCGTCTTCGCCGGCGAGGCTATCGTCGCCATTGAATCCATAGGCGACATCATGCCCCGGCCCGGCAAACACCTTGTCTATCAGGCCTGAGCCTGAAATCGTATCATCGCCCGCTCCTGAAACGTAGAACAAGGTGTGCCCGTCGGTTACGTCCTGCCCATACGATAGGAAATCGTCGCCAGAATAGATGATGTCGTTGAAGCTGAGTTCATCCGATCCTGCCGCTTCGAAGATGAGAGCAGCATCGAAATTCAAACCCGTACCAATTGCTACTGTTTCACCGAGATCACCCTCTCCGATCAACGCAAGATGGGAGTAATAATGACGGCTCGCACTTGTAACTGTACCGGCCGCGGTACCATCCAGATTATTCTCAAACGTGCCATGAAATTCGACAACCCGTCGTGGCGTGAATTCATCAATCTGGGCATCTGACTTGAACGACGAAACCCTAATAAGGTTTGGTTCAATATCAATTTCTAACGCAGGTCCACTAGGATACTTAAAGTTAAATGAACCACCATGTTCGCTTATTAGAAATGTACCCACGATATGCTCCGAAATTCTTATCTAAACTCTTGGTATCACATTTACTGCACATGCAATCAAGGGTTGAGGAGGTCACCCGAACGACATATTCACAAATAAGCAGCACATCATCTTTCGTGCCGTCGTTGCCCGCCCACGCCCCCTTGCACACCGCCATCCCTCCCCCTATATGACCGCCAAGGGTCAGGCCCCTGCCATCCGCAATCCAGTGAAGTCCTGAACTATTTTCAAACCTTCAATCTCGCTGATTGATAGGCAACGCGGATCCCTTTCACCCGACGCGAGTGCAGGAGTGTTTGATATGACCAATCCTATTCCGTCCCGTGATGTGCTCAAGGCACAGGCCAAACGCCTGCGCAGTGATTTGAACGCACGCGGCCAAACCATCAGTCACGCAGAAGCGCTGGAAACCATTGCCCATCAGTGGGGCATGCGCGACTGGAACACCATCGCGGCCAAAGCGGCCAACGCCCATCCCGGCTGGACCCCCGGTCAGCGGATATCAGGGCGCTATCTGGGCCATGCCTTTCGCGGCGAGGTCAAGGCGGCGCGGCTGTCGTCCAATGGCTATTGGTCGCTGACCCTTCGCTTTGATGAGGCGATTGATGTGGTGGCGTCCGAGCTGTTCAGCTCGTACCGGCGGCAGGTGAACACCACCGTGAATGCGGCGGGTGTCTCGCCGCAAAAGACCTCTGACGGGGTGCCACATATGGTGTTGGATGCCACCTAAGCAATGGGGCGCAGGTTGTTAAATCTGCGCCCTAAACGGCCCAAATTTAGCGCCGGACCACCCAAGTATGAATGGTAAAGATCACCGCATCCGTGCGCGGCATGCGAATGATGCATTGGCGCTCTGATCGATCAAAGCGTTCCACCTCGCCCACCGCTTTGCGGCGCGGCTGGTGCAGATCGGCCTCCACATAGCTGAGCCGGTTGAACCGCCACAGCGGCCGTCCGGCGCGTACACCGTCAAACATACGTTGCACCCGGCGTGCGATGTCATCGGTATATTCCGGCACGGGGATGTGAATACCAATCAAGGGCTTGCCTGCCTTTTCCGACAATCGCCAGTTGGCCGGAAAACACAAAACCGCGCCGGTCAGCACATGTTCATCGCCCTGCTTTTGCAGGATGCAGATGTCTTCTTGCACCAGATGGCCCAAGGTCAGCAGAGGTTGCTGATGGTCCAGCGGCACAATGCGGCCATCGGGGCAAATCACCTCATCCCCTGCCCGCTCAAACCCTAGACCCGGCAACAGGTCCAGCGCCTCTTCCAGCACCTCTTGTGCGGCGGGCAACGCAGCGGGGTCCATCCACAGCACAGCCTCGCGGTTTTCGGTCAGCAGTTCGGCGCGATAGGTCATCTGCGCGGCATAGGCTTCATCCACACGCAACCAATCGTCAGGGTCACATGGGCCGACACCGGGCAGTTTGTTTTCTACGGTTTGCGCAGGCGGCAATTGGTCTTGCAGGATCTCGGTCATCTGCGGACCATAGAAAAGCCGCTTGCCGTTGTCGTGCAAAAACGACACTGCATTCTGTCGGATTTCAGCAACCCTTGGCAAAGGAAACAGGCACTCTGGACGTAACCTGCGTTGGAGAATGCCATGAACAGCCATTACCGCGACACCCGCAAGATTGATCCGCAATTGGGCAGCACCCTTGCCGATGGCAGCCCAAACGACAACAATAGGGTTGAAATCGGCCCGACGCAGCTGGCATTTGACGAATGGCGGGCGGCGGGGCTGCAAATGCCCAACCTTGAGGCTATGCGCCGCTATCGTTGGGAGCGGCTGACCCGCCATGTGGTGGATCGCGGTTATGGCGGTATCTTGATGTTTGACCCGCTAAACATCCGCTATGCCACCGACAGCACCAACATGCAGCTTTGGAACACCCACAATCCGTTTCGGGCAGTCCTTGTCTGCGCCGATGGCTATATGGTGATCTGGGATTACAAAAACTCCCCCTTTCTCAGCGAATTTAACCCGCTGGTGCGCGAACAACGGTCTGGCGCGGACCTGTTCTATTTTGATCGTGGTGACAAAGTCGACGTGGCGGCAGATGTGTTCAGCAACGAAGTCCGGGCGCTGATTGCCGAACATAGCGGCGGCAATATGCGGCTGGCGGTGGACAAGATCATGCTGCACGGGTTGCGGGCGCTTGAGGCCCAGGGCTTTGAGATCATGGACGGCGAAGAAGTCACCGAGAAAAGCCGCTCCATCAAAGGGCCGGACGAGATTTTGGCGATGCGCTGTGCCTCCTATGCCTGCGAGGTGTCCGTCCGCGCGATGGAGGATTTTGCCCGCGCAGCTGTGCCGGGCGGGCAAACCTCCGAAGATGATATCTGGGCGGTTCTGCATGCCGAGAACATCAAACGCGGCGGGGAATGGATTGAAACACGCCTTCTGGCCTCGGGGCAACGGACAAACCCGTGGTTTCAGGAATGCGGCCCGCGCATCACCCAGCCCAACGAGATCATTGCCTTTGATACCGATCTGATCGGCAGCTATGGCATCTGCGTGGACATCTCACGCACATGGTGGGTCGGCGATGAAAAGCCGCGGGCGGATATGGTCTATGCCATGCAACACGCGGTGGAGCATATTCAAACCAACATGCAGATGCTCAAACCCGGCGTGATGATCCCCGAATTGTCGGCAGGCACTCATGTGCTGGATGCGCAGTATCAGGCGGGCAAATACGGCTGTTTGATGCATGGGGTCGGATTGTGTGATGAATGGCCGTTGGTGGCCTATCCCGATCATGCGGTTGCGGGGGCTTACGATTACCCGTTGGAGGCTGGAATGGTTTTATGTGTTGAGGCGCTGGTGTCCCCCGAGGGTGGGGATTTTTCCATCAAGCTGGAAGATCAGGTTTTGGTCACAGAAGATGGATTTGAGAATCTGACAACCTATCCATTTGATACCGCTTTGATGGGGGAATAGTCTTCAATCTTAAACAAAATTAAGTAAAAACAATATCTTGAAGTGAGTTTTTACCTCAAAACGCCTCATCGTGCTGCTGACCTATGTCATAAGACATCTTGGAATTACCCGGCATTTGCCCGAATTTTTGCACAATTCGCGCCTATCCCCGTCCTCGGCATTAAGCCCTTGTAGGTCAGAAGACTGAACATCCCGAGAAATGAGGAGAGCAGTCATGTCGTCCATTCTCAACAATAATTCCGCAACGGTGGCCCTGGCCACACTCAAAAACGTCAACCGTGGCCTGAACGAAACGCAGTCGCGTGTCTCGACCGGCCTGCAAATTCGTTCTGGTAAAGAGAACGCCGCCTATTTCGCCATCTCCGAAACGATGAAGGGCGACAGCGGCATGTTCAAAGCCATCAACGAAGGTATGACAGCCACAAAGAATTCCGTTGCAACCGCCCGCCTTGGCTCAGAAACCGTAAAAGATCTGGCCAACCAGATGGTTGAGCGTATCGCCTTCGCTCAAAGCGATGGTGTGGACAAAGCCGACGTTCAGAGCGAACTGGATGCCCTGGCCGAAAACATGCAGTCCGCCATTGATCAGGCCACCTTCAACGGTGACGATCTGGTGGGCGCCGCGTCTTCGACTGTGACAGTTGTCAGCGGTATTTCCCGCGCCAGCGGTTCTTTCGCAACAACCACAATCAGCTTTGACACGGTCGATCTTCAGGCGATCCAGACCGCAATGGCAGCAGTTGATGTGACCGACACCTCGACAACCATGGCCGCCAAACTGGTCGTGGCTGAGGGTCAGCTGTCCAACGCGATTGACGCGGCAACGTCCATGGGCGTGACCGAAAAAACGCTTGAAGACCAATCGAACTTCCTTGAAAGCCTGACAGATACGCTGGATTCCGGCATCAGCTCCATGGTTGATGCAGATATGGAAGAAGAAGCCGCGCGTTTGCAGGCCTATCAGGTGCAACAGCAGCTGGCGACGCAGTCCCTGTCGATTGCCAATCAGGCGCCCGGTAACATCCTGAGCCTGTTCCGTTAATCGGACCTGAAGCGCAGAAATTCGCCCCGTCCGGTTCTGCCGGGCGGGGTTTTCTTTTGTTTTGGGCCTGCCTGCCATCCCGATCGTGCGTTCAGACCTGCTGACCCGAAGCTTAACATTTGATACCCTCCCCTTATTGCTCTGACAGATCGGGGCATTCTGCCAAGGGGATAGGCCAATGCCAGACGTCGATGAAGAGATCACCAGCCTCACGCGGCTGCGTGAATTGCTGCCCACAGAAGGGTTCACCAACACCTTCTTGAAAGTCACCGACAAGATCACCCCTGTCGCAACTCGCTTTATCGAGACCGCGCCATTTATTGTGATCGGTACCAAATCATCCGACGGCTTGATCGACGTCTCGCCCAAAGGGGATCCGGCTGGCTTCGTCGAGGTCTTTGACGAGAAGACCCTGATCATCCCGGACAGATTGGGAAATCACCGTGTCGACGGGTTTCAGAACATTCTCGAAGATCCGAACATTGCGATCCTGTTCATAGTGCCGGGCCATGGCGACACGCTGCGCGTTGCGGGCAAGGCGCAGATTGTCAAAGACAAGACGATCAGCGAACGCCATGCCATCAAGGGCCGCGCACCGCTATTGGCACTGGTTGTCGATGTCGAAGAGGTCTTTATGCATTGTTCAAAGTCGTTGATCCGGTCGCGCCTGTGGCACCCCGATCATTGGCCCGACCGAAAAACCGCGCCAACGCTTGCTGAATGGGTGATTGAAGTGGTCGACAGAGACCAAACCTTGGACGAGGTGCAGGAGGATCATTCAAACGACGAAGCGGATCGCCTTTATTAGAACCCGCGCGGCGGCGGTGAATGCCCTACATTAAGAACGCGGCGCAACGCCCTGATCTTGAGTCATATAATCCCGATCGCACCCGTCCTTATTGGCCCAGCGCCTGCCCCAAATCCGCAATCAAATCACCCGCATCTTCAATCCCGACCGACAGCCGCAGCAGCCCTTCGGGAATGCCGGTGTGCGGCTCAATAGTGTGGCGATGCTCCACCAGGCTTTCAACACCGCCCAGCGAGGTTGCCCGCAAGAACAACTGCAACCGCCCCGTCGCCTTGAGCGCCGCTGGGCCGCCGCCCTTCAACACAAAAGACAACAACCCGCCATAGCCACCCGTCATCTGGCGTTTGGCGATCTCATGACCGGGATGGTCCGGCAATCCGGGGTAAAGCACGGCCTCGACCTGTGGGTGATCCTGTAAATATTCCGCGATTTTCAGGGCATTGCGCGACATTTCCCGCATCCGCAAAGGCAAAGTCCGCATGCCCCGCGTCAAAAGCCACGCCTCCATCGGGCCCATCACCGCGCCAGCCTGATTGCGGTCATCCACAATCATCTTCCAGATGTCATCCTGAGGCGCCGCCGTAGAAAGCGACCCGGCCAGAACATCCGAATGTCCGTTGATCCCCTTGGTCGCCGAATGCATGACAATATCCGCGCCCAGCGCCAAAGGCTGGCTCAGCACGGGTGTGGCGGCGGTGCTGTCCACCACCAGTTTGGCCCCCGCCGCATGGGCCATTCGTGCCGCGCCGGTCACATCAGTGATACGCAACCACGGATTTGACGGGGTTTCGATCCAAATCAGCGTCGGTTTATGCACCTTGCAGGCGATCTCGAAACTGATCGGATCAGAGGCGTCGATTTCATGCAGGGCAATCCCGCGCCGCGTACAAAAATCGCGGATCCACGCGGTGGTCCCCCAATAGATCTGGCTTTGCACCACAACGCTGGCCCCGGTTGGCACCGTGCGAAACACCGCCGCAACCGCCGCCATGCCTGAGGGAAACAGCAAGGTTTCCGCCGCGCCTTCCAACTTTGACAGTAGGTCTTCGGCCACCCGCACGTTCTCGTTGTGGGACCGCAGATAGACATTGTCCGGATTTACCGGATCATAGTTTTCATCCCGCACAAAGGTCGTGGCCATGTGAATGCCCGGCACAACACCGGCGGTATGCGCGTCAGCGGCCCCGCCGGCGTGGGCGGCAACGGTTGCAGGGTGCAGATCGGATTTGGGAGTGTCGGCCACGGGCATATCTCGTCTTGGATGGTTTCGCGCCAGTGCTACACCTCCGCCGCTGCGGTGTAAAACCCCCTCCCGCGTTGCTCCGCCTTTGTCACTCCCCCGTGAGGGGTCTGTCACATGGCTTGCGCAGGGGCGGTGCATCACTCACCTTTGAACAAAGCCAAGCGGAGAACAGATCATGGCCACCAAACGCATCACCTTTCCCGGCCATGACGGCACCCCGCTGGCGGCGCGGCTGGATTTGCCAGACGGGCCGCATCTGGCCACCGCGCTTTTTGCCCATTGTTTTACCTGCGGCAAAGACATCGCCGCCGCCCGCCGCATCGCGGCGCGGCTGGCGGGCATGGGCATCGCCGTTCTGCGCTTTGATTTCACTGGCTTGGGCCATTCAGAGGGCGAGTTTGCCAATACCTCCTTTACCTCCAACGTCGAAGATTTGATCGCCGCCTGTGCCTATCTCGATCAAACCGGCATGGCGCCCAGCCTTTTGATTGGCCACTCCCTTGGCGGCGCGGCGGTGCTCAGTGCGGCCAGCCGAATGCCGGGGATCAGGGCCGTGGCCAGCCTCGCCGCACCATTTGATCCGAGCCATGTCATTCACAACTTTGCCGATGCCCTGCCCCAGATCCGCGCCAAAGGTCAGGCCGAGGTTTGCCTCGCGGGCCGCCCCTTTACGATCAGCAAAGGCTTTGTCGAGGATATCGAACAGGCCGCACTGACCCAATCCATCGCCGCGATGGATGCCGCACTTCTGGTCATGCATGCCCCGCTTGATGATGTGGTGGGCATCGAAAACGCCAGCCAGATCTTTGGCGCGGCCAAACATCCCAAAAGCTTTGTCACGCTGGACAAGGCCGACCACCTGATCAGCCGTGCCGAAGATGCCGACTATGCCGCCGAGGTGATCGCAACCTGGGCCGGGCGATACATTCCGCTGGCCCCGCCTGCCCCGCCGCCCGGCGCGCCCGAAGGGATCATTCGCGTTGCCGAAGCAGACCCCGCAGGTTTTTTGCAAGACGTCTTTTCAGGCCCGCACCATCACGCGCTGGCGGACGAACCGCTGGCCTACGGCGGCACCAATCGCGGCATGTCGCCCTATGGTTTTCTCTCCGCCGGACTGGGCGCCTGCACCTCCATGACCATCCGCATGTATGCCCGGCGCAAAGGCTGGCCGCTCGATCATGTGAGCGTTGATGTCTGCCACGATAAGGTCCACGCCCAAGACGCCGAAACCGGCAGCGGCGCCAAGGTTGACACATGGCGCAGACGGATCCGGCTAGAGGGGGCGCTAGACACAGATCAACGCCAGCGCCTGCTGGAGATTGCCGACAAATGCCCGGTCCACCGCACCCTAGAACGCGCCTCCGATGTGGTGACCGAACTCATCGACTGACCTCCCCCCTTTTTGGCATCAAATACTCCGGGGGAATCGGTGCACCGCACCGATGGGGGCTGGCCACCTAATCGGCCGCAGGACGATAAACTGCCTCGGATATATCCCCCGCCGCCCCGATAAACCGCAACCGGTCTCCATTTCCGGTCATGTCATAGCACGCCCAAAGATCTGATGGCGGCCATTGGCTACAATATTGATCGCCCTCAACCCGCCAGTACCCCCATGAATCGCGGCCCGCATTGTACAAAGTCTTGCCCGAGGCGCGAAAATCCTGCCAGGCCGATCCGTATTGCACCACCCTACCTGTCAAGGCGGCGCTGATCTCTGCCCCGCTGAGCGGCGTCCAAGCCGCCTCGTCCGCTTGCACCGCAAACGGCCAGCACAGCATGAAAAACAGCACGAATTGACGCATCTTTTGGCTCCTGCCTTGTTCTTACCCCTGCGGCAGTCTATTGCGCCCGTGACCCCTAAAACAGTCACAAAAAGGTGTGTGCCGATGATCCCCCGCTATTCCCGTCCCGATATGGTTGCGATCTGGTCTCCGGAGACAAAATTCCGGATCTGGTATGAGATCGAGGCACATGCCTGCGATGCGATGGCAGACATCGGCGTGATCCCCCGCGAAAACGCGGACGCGGTGTGGAAAGCCAAGGATGTCGAGTTTGACGTGGCCCGCATCGACGAGATCGAGGCCGTGACCAAACATGACGTCATCGCCTTCCTCACCCATCTGGCCGAACATGTCGGCAGCGACGAGGCGCGCTTTGTGCATCAGGGCATGACCTCTTCCGATGTGCTGGATACCTGCTTTAACGTCCAATTGACCCGCGCCGCCGACTTGTTGATTGCGGATATGGAGGGGCTGCTGGCCGCGCTCAAGCGCCGGGCGCTTGAACATAAAATGACCGTACGCATCGGGCGCAGCCATGGCATCCACGCCGAGCCCACCACCATGGGCCTGACCTTTGCGCGTTTCTACGCCGAAATGGACCGCAACCTGACACGCCTGCGCACCGCACGCGACGAGATCGCCACCGGCGCCATCTCTGGCGCGGTTGGCACCTTTGCCAATATCGACCCCGCCGTCGAAGAACATGTCTGCGCCAAACTGGGCCTCAAGCCCGAACCAATCAGCACCCAGGTGATCCCGCGCGATCGCCACGCGGCGTTCTTTGCTGCGCTGGGTGTTGTTGGATCGTCGATTGAAAACATCGCCACCGAGATCCGCCATATGCAACGCACCGAAGTGCTTGAGGCCGAAGAGTTTTTCTCAAAGGGCCAAAAAGGCTCCTCTGCGATGCCGCACAAACGCAACCCGGTTCTGACCGAAAACCTGACGGGTCTGGCCCGTCTGGTACGAATGGCCGTTGTGCCCGCAATGGAAAACGTAGCGCTCTGGCACGAGCGGGACATCTCCCACAGCTCGGTTGAGCGTAACATCGGCCCCGACACCACAATCACCCTTGATTTTGCTCTCGCCCGCCTGACGTCTGTCGTAGACAAGCTGGTGATCTATCCCGACAACATGCTGGCCAATATGAACAAATTCCGCGGCCTGGTGATGTCACAGCGGGTTTTGCTGGCCCTGACCCAAGCGGGCGTCAGCCGCGAAGACAGCTACAAGCTGGTGCAGCGCAATGCGATGAAGGTTTGGGAAGAAGGCAAAGACTTCAAAACCGAACTGCTGGCGGATGAGGACGTCCTGAAATCCCTCAGCGCCGCAGAAATCGAAGAGAAATTCGACCTTGGGTATCACACCAAGCACGTCGATACGATCTTCGCCCGCGTTTTTGGCGAATAAATCCACGTTTCTGGCGGCCACGGCCCCTGCTTCATTTGGCAAGAAAAACTCAATCCCGCCCCTTCATCGGGCGGGATTGTTTGTTTTGGCCGCAAAACAGGCCGCTTCTCGCGCAATGATACCGGTCTAACCTCTCAACATTTGAAATATCCGCCCATCGGTGTAGCTTAACTCTATCAACCAAAGGAGACGGACCATGAAGACCAAGACCCTTTTGATTGCCCTCGCCCTCACCGCAGCTCCCAGTCTGAGCCTTGCGATGGGCTGTTCAAATGGCAAGGAAAAACAGGCGATGTCCTGTGCCGAGGGAACCGCCTATGACCATGGCAGCCACAGTTGCCTGCCGGTCAGCACCTGATCGGCGCTCTAGATTATCCGCCAAGATACCAACAAGCGGCTGGAAAGATTACACTTTCCACCGCCGCCCCGTTTTTTTCAAAAAATCAAACATCCGTGAGCGAATAAATTTGCGCCCCTGCGGGTTATCTCTGTGTGATATCCTTCAGACACGAATATCAGGAGTTTTTATGAAGTATTTTGTTATGGCATCCGCCCTCGCCCTTCCGCTCAGCATGGGCACAGCCCTTTACGCAGCTGGCGGCGGTGATGAAACCGCACCATCGAAGCCGAAGTGCAAAAAGGGGCAGGTCTATGACAAAAAGACCAAAGCTTGCGTGAACGCTGAAGAAAGCCATTTGGACACGGACACGCTTTATCAAACCGTGCGCCAGCTGGCCTATGCGGGCCGCTATGATGATGCGCAGACCGTTCTGGCCGCGATGCCGCAGGATGATGACCGCACCTTGACCTATCTGGGCTTTACCAACCGCAAGATGGGCAAGACCGATCTGGCGATGTCCTATTACAACCGCGCCTTAGTGGTGAACCCGGCCAATGTGCTGGCCCGGTCCTACATGGGCCAAGGTTTTGTCGAAGAGGGCCGCGTTGCCGAGGCGCTTGAGCAATTGCGCCTGATCCGCAGCCATGGCGGCAGCGGCACATGGGCCGAAGCCTCCCTGCGCAAGGCCATCGCGGCGGGACGCACTTACAACTATTGATTTCAATCTTTTTTCATCTTTGCCTGTCACACCTGCCCCGCACGCTCCGGGGGATTGGCCAAGATGAACGATATCGTTCCGATGAACAGCCTGGCGCCGCTTCCTGTCCTTGACGGGGGCGGCGTTTCCGTTTCGCTTAGCCGCCGCGCAAAGGCGGCGATCATCGTGCGCCTTTTGCTCAATGACGGGGCCGATATCCCCCTTGAAGATTTGCCGGATGAATTGCAGGCCAATCTAACCCACCAGATGGGAAAGATGCGCGTGGTGGACCGTGACACCTTGATGGCTGTGGTTGAGGAATTTGCCGGTGAGGTGGAGAAAGTCGGCCTGTCCTTTCCGGCGGGCATCGCCGGGGCGCTGGATGCCCTTGATGGCAAGATCAGCCCCCACACCGCCGCGCGGCTGCGCAAAGAGGCCGGCGTGCGCCAGTTCGGCAACCCGTGGGCGCGGCTTGGCGAATTGGGCGCAGACCGCCTGCTGCCCGCCGTTGAAAACGAAAGCATTGAGGTGGCGGCGGTGATGCTCTCGAAATTGCCCGTTGCCATGTCTGCCGAGATCCTTGGCAAACTGCCTGGCCCGCAGGCGCGGCGGATCACCTATGCGGTTTCGCTCACCGGCGCAGTCACACCCGAAGCGGTGGACCGGATCGGCCTGTCTTTGGCCAGCCAGCTGGACGCACAGCCCGCCACCGCCTTTGACAGTGATCCGGTTGAAAGGGTCGGCGCGATCCTGAACTCCTCCACCAATGTGACCCGTGATGATTTGCTGACGGGCCTCGACGAAACCGATCAGGGCTTTGCCAATGCCGTGCGCAAGGCGATCTTTACCTTTGCCAATATCCCCGCCCGCATCGCCCCGCGCGACATTCCCCGCATCCTGCGGGAGGTGGATCAGGACAAGCTGGTGTTGGCCCTCGCCGGTGCAGAGGCGGCTGGATTTGCCGCTTCGCGTGATTTTGTGTTGGAGAACATGTCAGGCCGCATGGCCGATCAACTGCGCGAAGAGATTGGCGAGGCCGGCAAGGTCAAAGCCGCCGATGTCGAGGCCGCGATGGCCGATATTGTCGAGGTGATCCGCGCAATGGAACAATCTGGCGATCTGCTTTTGGTGGTTGAGGAAGAAGACGAAGATTAGGAACGCCCCTCTTGGCGGGGGCGGGCGATCACCGCCCATACTGCGGGTGGTGACTTGTTGCCGCTGGGCGGGCGGGCTATGTCTGGCGTAATCGCCACAGCTGATCGAGGCTTATGTCCGCCCCTGCCCCCAGAGATGCAAATGATCCGCCCCGGCTGCGCAAATTTGTCCATTACACCACCAACCTGTTGATCGTCGCCGTGATCCGGCTGGCGCTGGCGCTGCCCTATAGCCTGCGGGTGCGTTTTGTCGGCTGGCTGGTGCAGCATGTGATCGGCCCGGTTGCGGGCTATCGCAAACGGGCCTTGGACAATCTGGCGCTGATCCATCCCGAAATGGGCGACGCGCAGCGACAGCAAATCGCCTCGGACTGCCTCAACAACGTCGGGCGCAGCTTTATCGAAAACTATTCCGCCCGTGATTTTCCTGCCCGTATGGCCAAGATCACCCCCGAAGGTCCGGGGTTTGCCGCCCTTGAAGAAGCCGCCGCCGCAGACCGACCCGTGATCCTTGTCACTGGCCATTTTGGCAATTACGAGGCCACCCGCGCCGCCTTGGTGGCGCGTGGGTTCGATATTGGCGGGCTCTACCGGGATATGAAAAACCCCTATTTCAATGCCCACTATGTGAAAACCATGGAAGCTTTTGGCGGGCCGGTCTTTCCGCAAGGGCGCAAGGGCACCGCCGGATTTGTGCGACATCTCAAGGGGGGCGGGCAATTGGTGCTGCTGTTTGATCAGCACGTGATGTATGCGCCGATCCTTGATTTTATGGGGGAGCCTGCCCGCACGGCCTTGTCAGCGGCGGAACTTGCGCTGCGTTACGATGCCCTACTGATCCCGTTTTATGGCATTCGCCAGCCTGACGGGCTGTCTTTTCAGACCTTGCTAGAGGCGCCTGTGCCGCATTCGGATGCCCAGACCATGACGCAGGCGATCAACGACAGCCTTGCCGCGCAAGTGGCCAAACGCCCCGAACAATGGTTCTGGGTCCACCGCCGTTGGCGCAGTCACGAACCTTAGATTGCTTTGGGGGTCAGCGCAGGCGGGCCGCACCAAAGATCGGTCCGGCATTGCGCCCCTGAATGATCACCACCGATGGGTTGTCGCCCTCCACCTGTGCCACCAGATCAAGCGCCTTTTGCCCGTCCCAATGGCCCAGAACGGTCCACCCTTCGACGATATTTGCATATTCCACAGTTCTACCTGCGTTTTCGCCGCGTTTGATATGGGTTGTCTGGCGCGGCTGATAGCGCAGCATATGAACGGTCATGTCGCCTTGCACTTGGGCCAGACGTTCCGCTGTGATCTTGAGCGCATCGCCATCGCGGGACAATGTCACCGCAACTTTGGGCGCTTGTCGGGCGTGTTCGGCAATCGCTTTGGCCAGCGCCATGGGTTTTGCGCCGACGATATCGGTTTGGCCCTGCACGATCATTTCCGGCGTATAGATTGAGCGGCGATGTCCTGCGGCGGCATAGGCGCGCTGCCGCTCGGCATGGGCGGGATCGCCAAAGGGGTCTTTCCAGCCGATATAGTCCCAATAATCCACATGCAGCGCCAGCGCGATCACATCATCACGGTCGGCCAGTTCATGCAGGATTTGGTCGGCCGGCGGGCAGGATGAACATCCCTGCGAGGTATAAAGCTCGACCACCACAGGTGTGTCTTGCGCAGACAGCGGCGCGGCCAGCGCCATCAAACCTGCAAGAAGAGAGTATTTTAGAAAATTCATCTGATTCCATCACAACACGCCGGGATATACAGCATCTAACCGCCCGGCCCTGAAATAACCAATCAAGGTTTCTTGAGAGCCTGCGTGAGCCATGGGCCAATAAAACATGGAATTTCGGTACACCATGGTATACAAAATAGCTCAAATGCCACTAATAGTGGTTGAAACGTGCCTCGCCAGATGGCATTGAGGCGCCAGAAACGCCACCCATCAGACCCCGAAGGGAGCCACTCCATGACAATTACCGTTGGTCAGGACACCGCAAAGACCCGCAAATCCATCACTGCGGGCAGCCAGAAAATTTCCTATTATTCAATCCCCGCCGCGCAAGACGCCGGGCTTGGTGACTTTTCCAAGCTGCCCGCCGCGCTGAAGGTGGTGCTGGAAAACATGTTGCGCTTCGAGGATGGCAAGACTGTCACCGTGGACGACATCAAGGCCTTTGCCGAATGGGGCGCCAAGGGCGGCAAAAACCCGCGCGAGATTGCCTATCGCCCGGCCCGTGTGTTGATGCAGGATTTCACCGGCGTTCCGGCAGTTGTCGATCTGGCCGCGATGCGTGACGGTCTGGTCGCACTTGGCGGTGACGCGGAGAAGATCAACCCGCTGAACCCTGTTGATCTGGTCATTGACCACTCGGTGATGATTGACGAATTCGGCAACCCGCGCGCGTTCCAGATGAACGTGGACCGCGAATATGAGCGGAACATGGAACGCTACACCTTCCTCAAGTGGGGCCAGAAGGCGTTTAACAACTTCCGCGTTGTGCCCCCCGGCACCGGCATCTGCCACCAGGTGAACCTTGAGTATCTGGCGCAAACCGTCTGGACCGACACGGATCAGAACGGCGAAGAGGTTGCCTATCCTGACACATTGGTCGGCACCGACAGCCACACCACCATGGTCAACGGCATGGCCGTTCTGGGCTGGGGCGTTGGCGGGATCGAGGCCGAAGCGGCGATGCTGGGCCAGCCGATCTCGATGCTGATCCCCGAAGTTGTCGGCTTTGAGCTGACAGGCGCGATGATGGAAGGCACCACAGGTACGGACCTGGTGCTGAAAGTGGTCGAGATGCTGCGCGAAAAAGGCGTGGTTGGTAAATTTGTGGAATTCTACGGTGCGGGCCTTGATAGCCTGCCACTGGCGGACCGTGCGACTATCGCCAACATGGCGCCCGAATATGGCGCGACCTGCGGTTTCTTCCCGATTGATGGCGAAACCCTGCGCTACATGCGCACCACGGGCCGGGACGAGGACCGCATCGCACTGGTCGAAGCCTACGCCAAGGAAAACGGCATGTGGCGCGGCGACGATTACGCGCCGGTCTACACCGACACATTGAGCCTTGATATGGGCACCATCGTGCCTGCGATCTCTGGCCCGAAACGCCCGCAGGATTACGTTGCGCTGACCAATGCCAAGGCGGCCTTTGCCGATGAGATGGCCAATACCTTCAAACGCCCGATGGGCAAGCAGGTAGCGGTAGACGGCGAGGATTACACGCTGGAATCCGGCAAGGTTGTGATCGCTTCGATCACCTCATGCACCAACACATCCAACCCCTATGTGATGATCGGCGCGGGCCTTGTGGCACGCAAGGCCGCCGCCTTGGGTCTGGACCGCAAACCATGGGTCAAGACATCCCTTGCTCCCGGCTCTCAGGTGGTAAGCGCCTATCTTGAAGCGGCTGGTCTACAAGACGATCTTGATAAAATCGGTTTCAACCTTGTCGGCTATGGCTGCACAACCTGTATCGGCAACTCTGGCCCGTTGCAGCCCGAGATCAGCAAAGCCGTGAATGAAGGCGATCTGGTGGCCACATCTGTGCTGTCCGGCAACCGCAACTTCGAAGGCCGGATCAGCCCCGATGTGCGTGCTAACTATCTCGCCTCCCCGCCGCTGGTTGTGGCTTATGCGCTGGCCGGTACGATGGATATCAATCTGGCGACAGATCCGATTGCCCAGACCCCGGACGGCAAGGATGTCTACCTCAAGGACATCTGGCCCACCACGCAAGAGGTCGCGGAACTGGTTGAACAGACCGTCACCCGCGAGGCGTTCCAGACCAAATACGCCGACGTCTTTAAAGGCGATGAGAAATGGCAGGCGGTGGAAACCACAGACAGCCAGACCTACGACTGGCCGGTGCAATCCACCTATGTTCAGAACCCGCCCTATTTCCAGGGGATGAGCAAGGAACCTGGCGTGATCACCAACATCGAGGGCGCCAAGGTGCTTGCGGTTCTGGGTGATATGATCACCACGGACCACATTTCCCCTGCCGGTTCTTTCAAAGCTGACACCCCTGCCGGTCAGTATCTGACCGAACGTCAGGTGCCGGTGCGCGAGTTCAACTCCTACGGTTCTCGCCGGGGCAACCACGAAGTGATGATGCGTGGCACCTTTGCCAACATCCGCATCAAGAACGAGATGCTGGACGGTGTTGAAGGTGGCTATACCAAAGGCCCCGATGGCGCGCAGACCTCGATCTTTGACGCGGCCATGGCGCATCAGGCCAATGGCACCCCGCTGGTTGTCTTTGGCGGCGAGCAATATGGCGCTGGTTCCAGCCGTGACTGGGCGGCCAAAGGCACGGCGCTGCTGGGCGTCAAAGCTGTGATTTCCGAAAGCTTTGAACGCATCCACCGCTCCAACCTGGTAGGCATGGGCGTGATCCCGTTTGAGTTCACCAATGGTGACAGCTGCAAATCGCTGGGCCTGACGGGTGAGGAAACCGTGTCGATCTCCGGTCTGGACACCATCCAACCCCTGCAAGAAGTGCCTTGCGCGATCACCATGGCGGACGGCACGGTCAAGAATATCATGATCAAATGCCGGATCGATACCGCGATCGAGATCGAATACATCGAACACGGCGGCGTGCTGCACTACGTGCTGCGCGATCTGGCCAAAGCGGGCTGAGTGCCGCAATAAAGTTTTTTGATGCACCGTTTGGGCGAACTGGCCCAAACGGTGCATTTACTTGCCCTTAGGACGATTTGATCCTATATATACCTCAGCTACGAGGAGAGCCGGAATGCGTTCTATTATTGACCCTATTGAGATCTGAACTGAGTTTCTTCAGACGATCGGCCGCTTCTGTGTGGTTCATCGGCCTTATGTTTCGTTCAACTTGATGGCTTTCCGCAATGGGTTCTAGCCCCAGACGAGGATAGGATTTCTCCATCTTCGACAGAATCCCCTTTCCCAAGCCTTCACAAACAGCACAGGTCTTGTAAATCCGGTTGATTGTTCCTGCTTTGCCTTTTGGTGATATTTGGACAAAACTGGGCTTGCTCAGCCCTTCAATTTGTTGAGTGACTTTCTCAAGTTCACCATAGAACTGAACGAGACTGCCGACCAAATTCTCGTGCCGTCCATATCGTCCAGACAATGCATCAAGTTCGGTGATCCTAGATCGGTAAATTTCCGTGTGGCGGGCATCTGTGATATGCGGGATATAGTCAGCTCTCTCAAGATGTGGCGCAAGCAAATCTATCGAAACAGTGCTGTCCAAGAAACGCGTCATATCAAACGTGTTGAAATCCACTTCTGCATAGATTGCCCGAAGAAAGGCATTTCGCTCTGCTGCCCGGCTTACGTGTTTGATACAAAAATCGTACGCTCTTGAACAAATCCAAAGCAGGATCGTGACAATCCCGAGCCTTATGATGAATACTAAATCAGAGGGTGCATTTTCAGACATATATACATCTTAAGGGCGTTTCACTTCTTGTCCAGCGCCTCGCTCAGCGCGGGCAAAAACCGTTGCTCGTAGTCGCTGCCAACCAGCGGTCCGGCATAACGGAACAGCACCGTGCCGCTGCCATCCAGAATGAAGGTTTCCGGCGGTGCGGTCACGCCCCAGTCAATCGCGGTGCGCCCCTGGGGATCAAAGCCGACGCCGACAAACGGGTTGCCGTCGTTCCGCAAATAGTCGCCTGCGTTGCCTTCAAGGTCTTTGAAATTGATGCCGACGATGGGCATGCCGTCTGCGGCCATCTCCAATAGTTTGGGATGTTCGGCGCGGCACGGCGGGCACCAACTGGCCCAGAAATTCACCAATGTCACCTCGCCCGAGACCAGCATATCGGCAGTGGCGGGCGGGAACCCATTCAGCGGCAATTCCGGCAAACCCGGCGCCTGCTGGCCCACCAGAGTGGAGGGCAGGCCTTCGGGATCGTCGCGAAACATGCCAACGGCGGCCAATGCGACAAATCCGGCAAAGATCAGTGGCGGGGCGATCATCAGGGGGCGAATCTTAGCCATCTTGTTTGATCTCCGCTTCGATCTTTTTCAAAGCTGCCCGTGCCGTACGGCCCCGGCGCAGGGTCAGTGCCAAAAGCCCGACCAGTAAAAGCAGTGTTGCGCCATAGGACGACAGCACTTCAAACGCATATTTTCCCAGATCCGGCATCACAGGTTCCTCTCTGCACGGGCCAGCAACGCGGCGGCCCGGCGGGTGCGGATCTCGGTGCCCGTGCGGTAGAGCACCAGCGCCAAAAACAGCAGGACAAAACCCGCCATAGAAATCAGCAGTGGCACAAAAAACGTATCATCCACTGTGCGCCCGCCCGTCGCCACTGGCACAGAGGTGCCTTGGTGCAGGCCTTGGTTCCAGAAATTGACGGCATAGCGCGACAGCAGCGCAAAGACAGAGCCAACCAGACAGAGGATTGAGGTCAAATCCGCCGCTGTGTCCGGATCTTCGATTGCGGCCCAAAGGGCAATGTAGCCCAGATAGAACAGGAACAGAATCAAGAACGAGGTCAGGCGCGGATCCCAGGCCCACCAAGTGCCCCACATCGGTTGTCCCCAAAGCGCCCCGGTGATCAATGCGATCACAGTCATGACCATGCCCACCGGCGCGGCGGCTTTGGCGGCCAGCGCGCTGACGTGGTGGCGGCGGATCAGCCAAATCAGCGAGGTGACCAGCATCATCACCCATGCGTTGATCGCCATCATGGCCGATGGCACGTGGATAAAGATGATCTTGACCGTTGATCCCTGCCGGTAATCATCAGGCGTGCCGAAGAACCCCCAGACCAGACCCGTGATAACACTCGCCGCAGCCAGCACCCAAAGCACAGGCTGTACCCGCTCTGACAGAGCGAGGAATTTCACGGGATTTGCATATTGCCAAATGGACATGGGGATTATCTAACGCTCCGCTGCGGTCCGCTCAATGCTCAAACGCGTGAACGGGGCGGGATGGACAAAAAGACGCGATCATCGCAGGCCCATGCGCAGGACGGCAGCGCTGGCAAAGGGCATCAACGCGATGGTGGCAAAGGTGATCCCGGCCAGCATGATCAGATAGGTGTCGTGCTGCATCCCCATCGCGCCGCGCCGCGCGGCCTCGGCCCCGAAGATCAGCGTTGGCACATAAAGCGGCAGCACCAGCAGCGACAACAACAGCCCGCCACGTTTGATGCCCACCGTCAGAGCCGCGCCAAAGGTGCCAATCACCGACAGCGCGGGTGTGCCAAGCGCCAGCGAGATCACCAGTGGCGCAAACCCTTGGGGTGGCAGGTTCAGCAGCACAGCCAGGACAGGCGCCGCCAACACCAGCGGAAGGCCAGTCGTTAGCCAATGGGCCAGCGCCTTGATACTGACCACCGCCTCAAGCGGCAGCGGCGCGGTGACCAGAAGATCCAACGTGCCGTCCTCGTAATCCAGCGCCAGCAAGCGATCCAGCGACAGCAGGCATGCCAGCAACGCGCCCAGCCACAAGACCCCCGCCGCAATCCGGCCCAGCAGCTCGGGCTGCGGACCAACGCTGAACGGGACCAGCACTGTCACAATCAGGAAAAACGCAAGACCAAGACCAAATCCGCCGCCCGCCCGCAAGGCAAGACGCAGATCACGGATCAGCAGGGCAATCATAGGAACGCCTCATCGCTGGCACCGGCGCGGGCGCTGGCATGAGCGCGAAACGGTGTAAGGTCGAGCACGTCGGCCTCCAGCCCCAGATCAATATGCGTAGCCATCAGGGCCGAACCGCCCTGCCCCAGATGCGCCCGCACCGCCGCGGCAAACTGCGCAACGGCGTCTTTGTCCAATGACACGGTGGGTTCATCCAAGATCCAGATCGGCCGCCCGGTCACCAACAATCGCGCCAGACCCAAACGGCGCTTTTGCCCAGCCGACAGGGTGCCCGCCAAACGGTCCGCCAGTGGGTGCAGGGCATAGGCGTCCAGCGCTGCGGTGATATCGGTGCGGCCAAAGACCTGCGCCCAGAACATCAGGTTCTCACGCACGCTGAGCATCGCTTTGAGGCCATCGGCGTGGCCAGCATAGGCAATCTGATCCTCTGCGCCGGTGATCTGCCCAGACAAGGGCGGCTGCAAACCGGTGATGGTGCGCAGCAGCGTGGTTTTGCCCGCCCCGTTTGGCCCGCGCAGGATCAGCGCCTGACCGGGCTCTACCGTCAGGGACACACCGGTCAGCACCGGCACGCCGCCACGGGCAAGGGTCAGGTTGTCCACACGCAAAGTCATGGCACAGGCCTATCCGATTGGCGCGTCATGCAAAAGCGGCATTGCGGCGCATCAGACAGGGATCATCGCCAGCGCGATCCGGCGGCCCTCGCTCAGCAGCACGTTATAGGTGCGGCAGGCGGCAGGGGATGACATCGGCTCTGCTGCGATACCGGCCTCTTGCAACTGGCGGTCCAGATCATCGGGCAGATGGGCAATCTCGGCGCCAGTGCCGACAAACAACACGTCCACTTCTCCGGCCAAAGCCAGAAGCGGCGCTGTGTCCTCAAACCCGCCCCAGCGTTGCGGCCCCTCCGCGCCGGTGATCACCGGCCCCTGGATCACTTGCCCGCCGATGCGGAAAAAGCCGGGGCCGTAGCCTTCAACAGGCTGGGCGTTGTTATATTCCACTTCATTCAGGCGCATGGATCATCCTTTCCAAATCGGCAGCCCCAGAATAGCGGAACTGAAAATCACGAGATAGGCCACAAAACGAAAAAGCCGTGCCGCCTTGGGGTTAAACAGGCGTGCGCCTATGACATTGGCGATCAGGTTGGGCACGCCCAGCATCAGACCCAGTGCAAAGACCGGCCAGACCATCAGCCCACTCAGCCACAGCACCGGAAACAGCACCAGATCCACCGCAAACAGATAGAGCATCAGATTGGCGCGGATCGTCGCCACAGGCAGCGTGCTGGCCATATAGAGCATGATCACCGGCGGGCCGGGAATGCCGGCAAATCCTGTCATAAACCCGCCGATGCCGCCTGCACCAACGGTCAGCCTTGCGGACAACGCTCCGGTATAGCGCCAGCCGGAGATGACCAACACCAACAGCAACAAAACAATACCCGAGATGATCCAGCCAAATACCAGTGGGTCCAGTTGGGTCAAAAGCCACAGGCCAATGGGCAGACAGACCAAGGCGCCCAGCATCAGACGCCCTATATCGCGTGGTGTCCCGTCGCGCAGTGAGGGTCGCAGGTTGGGAGCCGGGCCGAGGATTTCGGCCGCTGTCAGGAAAATCACCGCCTCCACCGGAGATAGCACGGAGGCGGCAACCGGCATGATGATCATCGCAGAACCAAAACCGGAAAAGCCGCGTACAATGCCCGCGACAAAGACAGCCACCACCAGCCAGATCACCCCCTCGGGCGATCCGGCTGGCAACAACCAATCAGGCATCTATGTTGGCGTATTGGTTGCCTGCGTTTGCATCGGGCTTGGACCAATCGCGCTTGACCCCGAGGTACAACAGCGCCGCCGAGGCCACAAAGATCGAGCTGTAGGTGCCCACAATCACGCCCCAGATCATCGCAAAGACAAAACCGCGGATCACATCACCGCCCAGCACAAACAGCGCAATCAGCGCCAGCAGGGTCGTGACAGAGGTCATGAACGTCCGGCTCATTGTCTCGTTGATCGACAGGTTCAGAACCTCTTTGAGATCGCGTTTCTTGTACTTGCGCAGGTTTTCACGCACCCGGTCAAACACCACAACCGTATCGTTGAGCGAGTAACCCACAATGGTCAACAGCGCGGCAATAATCGCCAGATCAAAGCGGATTTGCAGCTCAGAAAAGATCCCGATGGTCAGCAAAACGTCATGCACCAGCGCCAGTACCGCGCCGACGGCAAATTGCCATTCGAACCGCAGCCAGATGTAGATCAGGACCGCGCCAATTGCCAAAACCACAGCAATTGCAGCGGTTTGGATCAATTCGCCCGAGACTTTGGGACCAACAGATTCGACCGAGGTAAACTTGATATCCGGGCGAACGCCTTTCAGCGCGGCCTGAACCGCCTCGATGGTGTCAACTGTCACGGCTTCTTGCTCGTCCTGCGCCTGAATGCGGATCATCGCCACATTCTGATCGTCGCGGAAGGTCGGATCGAATACCTCGGTGATGGTAATATCGCCAAGATCCAGTGTTTCCATCGCCCCGCGGTATTCGGCGACGTTTACGGCCAGCGGGCTTTCGGTACGGATCGTGGTGCCGCCGCGAAAGTCGATGCCAAAGTTCAGACCCTGGATCATGAAGGACGCAAAGGCGATGACCATCATCAGCCCCGAAATGCCCAGCCACATCTTCCAGTGTTTGAAGAAATCGAAGTTCGAGTTTTCCTTGAACAGACGCAAACGCATGTCAGACCTCAATCGTTTTCGGGCGGCGTGCCTCGAACCAGATCACCACCAAAAGGCGGGTGACAAAGATCGCGGTGAACACGGATGTGATGATGCCAAAGCCCAGCGTGATCGCAAAGCCGCGGACCGGGCCGGAGCCCATGACGAACAGGATCACAGCTGTGATCAATGTGGTGATATTGGCGTCAACAATCGCCGAAAGCGCCTTTTCATAACCCAGAGAGATAGCACGGGCTGGCCCTTTGGCGGTTTTTAACTCTTCGCGGATGCGTTCAAAGATCAGTACGTTTGCATCCACTGCCATACCCACCGTCAGAACGATCCCCGCAATGCCCGGCAAGGTCAGCGTCGCGCCGACTAGGCTGAGCAGGCCAAAGATCATACCAACGTTGATGATCAGAGCGATATTGGCAAAAATGCCGAATAGGCCATAGCTGAGGAACATAAAGACCAACACGGCGACAAAGGCGATGATCGTCGCCACCTTGCCTGCGTCAATGCTGTCTTGGCCCAATTCGGGACCGATGGTGCGTTCCTCAAGGAAATCGAGCCCCGCAGGCAGGGCGCCGGCGCGCAGCAAGACCGCCAGATTGGTGCTTTCTTCAACGCCGAAATTACCGGTGATGATGCCCGATCCGCCGGGAATATGGCTTTGGATGGTGGGGGCGCTGATCACCTCGTCATCAAGAATGATGGCAAAGGGTGCACCGATGTTTTCGGCGGTATAGTTGCCGAACTTGCGTGCGCCGGATGTGTTGAACCGGAAGCTAACCGCGGGCGATCCGTTTTGATCAAAGCTGGGCTGCGCATCGACCAGTTCTTCGCCGGTGACGACAGGCGCGGATTCCACGATGTAATAGGCGCCTTCTTCATCGACGGAGGGCAGCAGCTTGTTGCCAATACCGGGGTTGGCATTGGCATCCGAGCCGCGGTTTACAACCGGATTAAAGGTCAATTGGGCAGTGGTGCCGATGATCTCTTTCAGTTCAGCGGCTGATCCGATGCCCGGCACCTGAATGAGGATCCGGTCCGCGCCCTGCCGCTGGATCGTGGGTTCGCGGGTGCCAACCTCGTCAATCCGGCGGCGGATGATCTCAAGCGATTGCTGCATCGTGCGTTCATCGGTCGCCTGCTTTTCGGCATCCGACAGTGTGACGACGATCATCCCGTCTTCGCCGCGCACGTCGATGTCATTGGCCCCTGCCCCGGTCAATGTGGTCACGGGCCGCGCCAGGCCGCGCACGATTTCCATCGCTTGCGCCATCTTGTCCGGATCGTTGAGCCGCACACGCAGCTCATCTTCTGGGGACTGCTGGCGGCGCACCGGGGTCAAGCTGCGCAAGGCATCGCGCACCTCGGGCCATTGGGCCTCCATCCGGGCGGCATAGACGTCCTGCACCTTGACCTCGGCCAACAGATGCGCACCGCCGCGCAAATCTAGCCCCAGATTGACCAGCCCTGATGGCATCCAATCGGGCCAAAGCGCCAGCTGCGCCTCAAGCTCGGGAGTGGAGCCGGACAGCTCAATCGCCTTGGCGGCATCGTTGTGCTGTTCCACGGGGCCGTAAAACGCATTGGGCAACGCCAACCAAAGCCCAACGGCACAGGTCAGCGCAATCGCAATCCGTTTCCACAGATCAATCTGAAGCATGAGTCCGCCTTTATCTTAAGCGTTGGCCGCAGGGGCGGTTTATTTGGCCGGTTCTGTCTTGGACACAACGGTTGCGATAGTGGACTGGATCACGCGCACTTTGACGCCATCTGCGATCTCGACTTCCACTTCGCCATCTTCGCGGACTTTGACCACTTTGCCGATCATGCCGCCTTGGGTCACAACCTGATCCCCGCGCCGCAGGGCCGCCACCATTGCCTGATGTTCCTTGGCTTTTTTCTGCTGTGGACGGATCAGGAGGAAGTACATGATACCGAAGATCAGGATCAGCGGGATAAATTGCTGGATGCCTTGCATGGAGGTGGTCCTTTTAGCTGCTGTTGAGGGCGCAGAACGCCCCACCACGAAGTTTGGCAGAACCTATGCGTGGCAAGGGCGGGGCGCAAGGTGCAAAGGGGAGATTTGGGTGGACGGGACGGAGGAAGCGGATAGTCTCGGATAAGTTGTGCCTGCCCGACATTGTCCAAGAAGTATTTGAATGACCCAGATTACAATCCCGCTCCCTGAAAGCCTAGTTTTGGCCATTGGCGTGCTGCTCGCCTTTGGGCTGGCATCCGCGCTGGTTGTCTTTGCGATGATGCCCGCCAAGGCAAAACCCAAGGAGGCGATTGCATCGTTTCAATCTCAAATGGGTCTGGACCGGCTTCCAACAGCTGCGTTTTTCCTGATGGTTACAAGCTGGGGTGCTATTTTTCTGGTTCTGTTGATTGGTATCCTGATCACGATCTTTAAAACGATCTGGTGGGTGACACCGGAGATGTTGGCCGGTGACAGTGCCGCGATCTGGGACTGGCGCTTTTCCATCGCAAAACTGACGGCGTTGACGGCGGTTCTAGGCGCAGTGGTGGCCCTGCCCTTTACGATTATTCGGCTGAAGTTGAACCGTGAACAGACAAAATTGATGGAGAGGCAGCGAGAGATTGAACTCGACGCACTCCTCAACGATAGATTCAATTCCGCTGTTGAAGACCTGTACGCTCAGAAACAAGTCAGTAAATGGACAGGCGATCAAGCCAGCAATGGTTGGCAGGACGACTTTACTAGAAGAATTGCAGGGATTGACCGCTTGGAAGTTCTTGTTAGGGAACGCCCAGAGTTTGCCGGCCGAGTTGCCAAGATGCTATGCGCGCTTGTCCGAACAGAAAGGGAGAGCTTCCCGCCATTGGATTGGGATAATGCCCTTTCATTCGACGAACAAAATGACCGTTTCATAGAGTGCCGAGTTCGTGTTCGCTCAGACCTAGAAAATGCTGTCCAAACTATTGGCCGTCTAAAAAGCATAAAGGGTGTAGATCCCAGTCAGGTCGAAATCAATCTAAGCAAAGCGAATCTTCAAGGGATGGACCTTAGGGAGCTTGATTTCAATGGTGCAGACCTTTTTGCAACCTTCGCTCAGGGAGGCGATTTTGAATGTTCTGACCTACGCGAAGCCTACATTCTCTGTGCGGAAATGCAATGTTCAGACCTTCGAGGTACGAAACTTCAAGGGGCATGCCTAAAGAGCGCGGAACTCCAGTTTGCCGATCTCGCAGCTGCAAAATTTGACGCTAAAACAGATCTTTTGGATGCGGTACTCGATGGTGCTGCGCTACAGTTTGTTGACCTGAGTATCGTGCCTCATATAGAGCGCGCATTGCCTAAAGTGTTTGGTGACACCAGTGTAACTCTTCCCAGCAATACGAAGCACGCCCCTGAGCATTGGCCGAAAGAAACCCTCGTATTCGAAGACTTTCGAGACCAATGGCGCGCCTTCCAACGCTCCATCGGTCAAGACCCGGACAATCCCGAGTAACACGCCCCCCTCACTCCGCTCTACCCCTTTGCTGCGCAATCCGGCATAACGCGGCCAGACGATTCATTTCTCCAAGGACGCATCCCATGCATGACATCCGCGCCATCCGCGAAAATCCTGATCTTCTTGACGCTGCCCTTGCGCGGCGGGGCGATGATGCGATGTCCTCCAAGGTGCTGGCATTGGACGAGGCACGGCGGGCCAAGATCGGTGCGGCTGAGGCCGCGCAGGCCGAACAGAACAAAGCCAGCAAGCTGGTGGGCGCGGCCAAGGCCAAGGGTGACGAGGCCGAGTTTGAGCGTCTGCGCGCGCTTGTGTCTGACAAAAAGGCCGAAGTGGCGGCGATGCAAGGCGAGGCCAAGGAGCTTGATGCGCAGCTGACCGATATGCTGGCCCGCATTCCCAATTCGCCTGCCGATGATGTGCCAAGCGGCGCAGATGAAGCGGACAATGTCGAGGTGCACCGCTGGGGCGATCTGCCGGAATTCGATTTCGAGCCCAAAGAGCATTATGAGATCGCGGGCGTGGCCCCGAACATGGATTTTGAGACCGCCGCCAAAACATCCGGCGCCCGGTTTGTGATGCTCAAGGGCGCTGTGGCGCGGGTGCATCGCGCCTTGGCGCAGTTCATGGTCGACACCCATGTGGATCACAACGGCCTGACCGAGGTGAACACCCCGGTTCTGGTGCGCGACGAGGCGATGTATGGCACGGATAAACTGCCGAAATTCGGCGAGGACAGCTATCAAACCACCAATGGGTGGTGGCTGGTGCCGACGTCTGAGGTGCCGCTGACCTATACTGCGGCGGAAGAGGTGCTGGACGAAACCGCCCTGCCCAAACGCTATACCGCCCATACTTTGTGTTTCCGGTCCGAGGCGGGCAGCGCCGGGCGCGACACCTCTGGCATGCTGCGCCAGCACCAGTTCGAAAAGGTCGAGATGGTCAGCGTCACTCATCCTACCGAAAGCGATAATGAGCAAAAGCGCATGCTGCGCTGCGCCGAGGATCTGCTGGAACGGCTGGGCGTGCCCTATCGCACCGTGATCCTGTGCACCGGCGATATGGGTTTTGGCGCGCGGCGCACCTTTGACATTGAGGCGTGGGTGCCGGGGCAGAACACCTATCGCGAGATTTCATCGGTCTCGACCACAGGTGATTTTCAGGCCCGCCGGATGAACGCCCGGTTCAAGCCCAAGGATGGCGGCAAACCGCAGTTTGTGCATACATTGAACGGGTCCGGCCTTGCTGTTGGGCGCTGTTTGATTGCGGTGTTGGAAAACGGCCAACGGGCGGATGGATCGGTGAAACTGCCCGATGTGCTCTCGCCTTATCTGGGCGGCAAAACCACCATTGCGGCGGATGGCACGCTGGCCTGATCCGGCAAAGACCCGCCGCTTTGCGCGGCTGGGTCTGCACCATTTGAAAAACACAGATCCTCGGCTAGCTTGGAGGGGAGGGCCACGGCCCTGCCCTTTTGACTGACCGAGGATTTTCTATGTCCGGCCCTATGCGCCCCGCCTTTGCCCTTCTGGCTGTTCTGCTGAGCCTGTCTTTTGCCGCCTCGCCCTTCTTTGTGGAGGGGTTTGGCGGTTTTGATCCCAACCAATTTCCGGTGCCCCAAGACAATCCCCCTGTTCAGCCGGCGGGCTATGCCTTCGGGATTTGGGGGCTTATTTGTGTTTGGCTGATCCTGGGCATGGCGTGGGGCGCAATTCGGGCGTTGCGGGATGGGCAATGGCATGACATGCGCGTGCCACTGTGTCTGTCGCTTGCCTTTGGCACCGGTTGGCTTGCGGTGGCGGTGACGAGCCCCATTTGGGCTGCGGTGTTGATCTGGGCGATGCTTCTGACGGCTCTGGCGGCCCTGTTTATGGCACCGGTCGGGGATCGGGTCTGGGCGGCTTGGCCGGTCGGGCTTTATGCCGGGTGGCTCAGCGCGGCGTCCTGCGTATCGCTGGGCCTTCTCGCGGCGGGATATGGCTGGTTGGATCAGACCACGGCGGCGCTGGTGTTTATCGGGCTTGCCATTGTGCTGGGCGGGTTTGTTCAGGGCGCTTTGGGCCGGGCACCGACCTATGGCGCGGCGGTGATCTGGGCGTTGGTGGCAGTGGTTGTGAACAATCTGGAGACTGCACCGATGGTGGCCTATGTCGCGGGTGGCGGTGCTTTGGCGATGGTTGTTCCAACGTTGAAAGCCTTGATGCGCGGCTGAGGGGCGTCGGACATTTCGAAATTTCCGAACCAAACTCTTTCATGAGTTTGAGTGTTTACCGCGAAATCAACGAGGGTGCGACTGCTTGAAAGAAAACGGGCCGGACTTTTGCAAAAGTCCGGCCCGTGCTCTTTAATCCCTGCGCCGACCTGCGGTGTGTTTGCGCAGTTTCGACGGCGGTGCCTTTTTGCGGCCCTTGTACGGGTTCGCATCATTTTGCCCGCGCATCCAAAGCCGGATCGGCGTGCCGGGCATGTCAAAATCGACCCGCAAACCATTCACCAGATAGCGGCTATAGCTTTCTGGCACCTTGTCAGGATGGCTGCACATCACCACAAAACCCGGCGGGCGGGTCTTGGCCTGCGTCATATAGCGCAGCTTGATCCGCTTGCCCTGCGGCGCGGGCGGCGGGTGCGCCTCCATCATACCGGCAAGCCAACGGTTCAGCTGCGCCGTACTGATCCGGCGGTTCCACACGTCATAGGCCCGCATGATCGCCTCATGCAGACGGTCCAGCCCGCGGCCCGTCTTGGCCGATACCGTGATCAGTGGCGCACCGCGCAATTGCGGGAGCAGACGTTCAAAGCTTTCTTTCAGCGACTTGAGCTTGGCCTGCCGCTCATCCTCGATGTCCCATTTGTTGACCGCAATGATCACCGCGCGGCCTTCGCGTTCGGCCAGATCGGCGATGCGCAAGTCCTGTTGCTCAAAGGGGATTTCTGCGTCCAGCAGGACAACGACGACCTCGGCAAACTTGACCGCGCGCAGACCATCGCTGACGCTGAGTTTCTCCAGCTTTTCCTGCACCTTGGCTTTTTTACGCATGCCAGCGGTGTCAAAGATCCGCATTGGCACGCCGTTCCATTCGGTGCGCAGGGAAATCGCATCTCGGGTGATGCCCGCCTCTGGGCCAGTCAGCAAACGATCCTCGCCCATGATCTGGTTGATCAGGGTGGATTTGCCCGCATTGGGACGGCCCACAACCGCAACCTGCAATGGCTTGGCGTTGGTAGGCACGGGAACCGCATCTGGATCTTCGGCCTCATCCTCGGTCAGATCGACATCGGTTTCGGGTGCGTCGTCACTGGCACGTTCGGCATAGCCATCGGCCAAGGGCATCAGAACCGAATAGAGGTCGTTCAAACCTTCGCCATGTTCGGCAGACATGCGGATCGGTTCGCCCAATCCCAGCGAATAGGCCTCGATCACGCCCGCATCGGCGGCTTTGCCTTCGGCCTTGTTGGCGGCCAGAATCACATGAGCAGAGCGTTTGCGCAGAATATCGGCAAAAACCAGATCAGACGGGGTGATTCCGACCCGCGCATCGACCATGAACAGGCAAATGTCAGCCATATCGACCGCCCGTTCGGTCAGGCGGCGCATCCGGCCCTGAAGGCTGTCATCGGTGACCTCTTCCAGACCGGCGGTATCCACCACGGTAAAGCGCAGATCGGCCAGACGCGCCGCGCCTTCGCGCAAATCGCGTGTCACGCCCGGCTGGTCATCGACCAAGGCCAGACGTTTGCCGACAAGACGGTTGAACAGCGTGGATTTGCCCACATTGGGGCGGCCCACGATGGCGAGAGTAAAGGACATTTTAAGGCTCCGGGCCGGATCAGGCCAAATCAAGCCTGCGCTTTAGACCATTTCGCGGTCAACGGAAAGCGTGCAATTGCCCCTTGCGCGAGACAAGGTACAGCGTGCCGCCCGCCACGACCGGCGCAGTGGTCGCCCCGCCGGGGATTGCGGTGGTGCCCAGAAGGCTGCCATCGCGTGGATCAAAGCTGCGCAGCACCCCGTCGCTGGAGGCCACATGCACACGCCCGCCCGCCACAACAGGGCCGTGATGGGCGTAGACCTCGGACTGCCGCTTGGGCTTGGATTTCACAAAGTTCGGCAGGGGTACGCCCCAGATGCGGCTGCCATCATTGGCATCTAGGCGCACCAGTTCATTGAGATCGGTCAGCGCAAAGACGCTGCCGGCAACCGGCCAGACCGGGCCAATTGCGCCCTCGCGGGCGGTCCATGCCGGTTGGCCGCTGCCCAGTTTAAGCGCCATCAGACGGCCAGACTGGTTGCCAGCATAAAGGGTATCGCCCGACAGCATAGGCGCGGAGGTGACGTCAGAGATAGACGACATCGCGCGGCCGGGGCGTTTGCCCACGACGGCTGTGTTCCAGCGCGGCAAACCGCCACGGCGGAACACCGCCTGCACTTCGCCCGACCCAAAAGAGAAAATCGCCAATTGGTCATTTACCACAGGGGCCGGTGTGCCCAGCACATTCTGCAGACTTGGCGTTGCGGACACCTGCCATTGGATGCGGCCGTCGGATTTGCGCACAGCCCAGCCCGTGTCATCCCCTGCGGTCAGGTAAACCAGATCGCCATAAACCGTTGGGGTGCCCGTGCCACTGGCATCGAGGTCTTGCGACCAGCGCACCGCGCCGGATGCCGCGTCGATGGCCGACAGCACACCATACCCCACAGAGACATAGACAGTGTCGCCCTCAACCGCGAGGCCGCCGCCAGAGCTTTGCCCGGCTTTGTCTGACGCCGGGGTCAGATCGCGCGACCACAAGGTTGCACCCGAGGTGGATGTGGCTGTCAATGTCGCCGATGCATCAAGGGTGAAGACCCGCCCGGATGCGACAACAGGATTGGCGGAGATCCGCAATTTTCGGCTGTCACCTTGACCGATATCCGCGCTCCACGCCAGTTGCGGCGCGGCGCGCAGGGCCGGATGGGATGTGCGGTACTTTGGTGTGCCCGCGCTTTGGCTCCAGCTGGCGTTGTTGCTGGCAGCGCCCAGCGCGATGGGGCGACTTTCATTCGGGCTGGTATCACGCACCTGAAGCGGTTCAGCAAGATCGGGATCCGTCAGCACCGAACGGACGTTTTCCCGTTCGCCGACCAGATAGGTCTCTCTCTCGGTGCAGGCGCTCAGCACCAGCGCACCGGCAAAAAGGCCGCACATCACCGGATGGACCGCAAAACGCTTTGGTTGGATCATCGCCCTGCTCACTTCTGTTTCGTCTTTTCGGGGCGCACCCCGTTCATCAATTCTCGCCTGCGGGCGCTTCGGCCCCGTCCAATCCGACAATACCGTCCAGATCAGGTTCGCCGCCCAAGGCTACAATCACCTGTAGCGCACGTTGTTGCAAGTCCGAGGTCGTCTCGGCATCCGCCAGAATGGCCTGATAGCGCTCAAGCGCCGCTTCGGGTGCGCCGGTTTCAATGTCGATCAAGGCCAATTGTTCCACCGCCAGCAGCCGCAACGGGTTGCCCGGCTGCGCCATCGCCTCAAACGACAAGCGGCGGTCATCCGCCGGAGTGGTGCCCGTTTGCAGGGTCAATGACTTGAAACCGGCAATCTGGCGATAAATCTGGGGAACCTCGCCGTCGATGGCCAGCGCATCAAGGGTTTCAACCGCAGCGGCGGCATCACCTGCGGTGGCTTGCTCAGCTGCGGTCATAAGGCGGAGCACCGCTCTGGCCCCCGGTGTGCCTGCCTCAATCGCAGCCAATTGGCTGGCTCGTGCGGCGCTTTCGTTTTGCTCAAGCGCGTTGAGCATCGCGTCACCCAAAGCTTCGGCTTGCGCTCTGGTCTGGGCTTTTTGGTATTCGTTCCAAGAGGCGCCGCCGACGATCAACAAGATCACAAGGACCGCGATCCAGCCATATCGGCGCAACATTTTGTACAGCCGATCACGGCGCACTTCTTCGTTGACCTCTTCGATGAAACTGTCGGTATCGCTCATTGCGCCTGCCCCCGGCCTTCGATTTTGACCCTCTTAGCCTGCCTACCGCATCAAGCCAAGGCCTTGCCCGCCCTCTATCTGCCTGATTTTCCGGCTTGCAATCGATTCAATATAAAAAAAATGCGCACCTAAACTAGTCAGTTTAGATAACATACCCTAAATAGTGCCCATGGCCGCTCCTGAATGGATTGGTCCATCATATTTTTGCGAGGCACTCAGATGCGCATTTTCTCCATTTTGGCCGCTTTGGTCGTGACCGTTCTTTTGGCAATGTCAATTCTGGCCCGCCCACAGCTGATGGCCCTTTTGGGCATGAGCGGCGATGCCGAAGAAACACAAACCAATACATTGAACACCGGCGAGGCGGACGCGGAAAATGCCGCATCCCAGAACCTTGTCAAAGTTCTGGTGCGCAAAGTGATCGCAGAACAAGTGGACAGCGCGGTGATCCTGCGCGGACAAACAGCCGCCGCACGGCAGGTCGATGTGAAATCTGAAACCTCCGCCATTGTCGCCTCAGCGCCGCTGCGCAAAGGCTCCAGTGTTGTGGAGGGTCAGGCGCTCTGTGTGCTGGACCCCGGCACGCGCGGCTCCGCGTTGGAAGAGGCCCGCGCCCGCCTGACCGAAGCGCAATCGCGCGTTCCAGAATCAGAAGCCCGCGTGGAAGAAGCGCGTGCGCGATTGGAAGAAGCCAAGATCAACCAAAACGCCGCCACACGCCTTATTCAGGATGGCTTTGCCTCGCAAACGCGTGTGGCCTCTGCTGATGCCTCCGTGGCGGCAGCCAAGGCGTCGGTCAGCTCTGCCACGTCTGGTCTGTCCTCGGCCAAGGCCAGCATCGAAGCGGCAACCGCATCGGTGGCCAGCGCTGAGAAAGAAATTGAACGCCTGACCATTCGTGCGCCCTTTGGCGGTTTGCTGGAAAGTGACACGGCTGAATTGGGCAGCTTGCTGCAGCCCGGTGCGCTTTGCGCGACAATCATCCAGCTGGATCCGATCAAACTGGTCGGCTTTGTGCCTGAGACCGAAGTGAACCGCGTTAGCCTTGGTGCCCGCGCCGGTGCGCAACTGGCCGCTGGTGGTCAACAAGTGTTTGGCGAAGTGGTGTTCCTGTCCCGCTCTGCCGATCCGCAAACCCGCACATTCCGCGTGGAAATTGACGTGCCGAACAGTGATCTGGCGATCCGCGATGGCCAGACCGCCGAGATCGGCATCGCCTCCGCCGGGGTCAAAGCGCATCTTATTCCACAATCTGCGCTTACGCTGAATGATGATGGTGCATTGGGCGTCCGGATGATTGATGACGCCGCTGTGGTGGCCTTTGCCCCCGTCGAGATCATGCGCGACACACCGAAAGGCATCTGGATCACCGGCCTGCCGCTTGAAGCCGATATCATCGTGGTTGGCCAGGAGTATGTCACCGCTGGCGTCACTGTTGCACCGACCTGGGAGGAGCTGAGCCAATGACCGGTATCGTCGATTGGGCCGCTGGCCGTGCCCGGATGGTGATGGCCTTTATCCTGCTCAGCCTTGTGGTGGGCGGATATTCCTATTCCACACTTCCCAAAGAAGGTGAGCCGGACATTGAAATCCCGGCTCTTTTTGTATCGGTCCCCTTCCCTGGTATTTCAGCAGCAGACAGTGAAACACTGCTGGTCAAGCCGATGGAAACTGAACTGGCCGATCTGGATGGTCTCAAACAGATGTCCGGCACGGCGGCGGAAAACTACGCCGGTGTGGCGCTGGAGTTTGAATTTGGTTGGGATAAGACCAAGATCATGGCCGATGTCCGCGATGCGATGTCGACCGCCGAGGCGAATTTCCCGGAAGGCGCGGAAAAATACACGATCAACGAGATCAACTTTTCCGAATTCCCGATCATCATTGTCAACCTGACCGGCCCAGTGCCTGAACGCACGATGGCGCGGGTTGCTCGTGACTTGCAGGATGATCTTGAGGCGCTGGATGCGGTGCTTGAGGCCGGTCTGGCCGGAGACCGCGACGAGATGCTGGAGGTTTTGATCGACCCGTTGCGCCTTGAAGCCTACAACGTGACGGCGGGCGAATTGATCAATGTGGTCAAGAACAACAACCAATTGATCGCCGCTGGCGAGATCGAAAGCGATCAAGGCTCCTTTGCGGTCAAGATCCCGTCGTCCTTTGACGAGCCCCGCGATGTCTATGCCCTGCCGGTCAAGACCAATGGCGACCGGGTTGTGACGCTTGGCGATCTGGCCGAGATCAACCTGACCTTCGAAGACCGCAAAGGCACAGCCCGCTTTAACGGCGAAAAGACGCTGGCGCTTCAGGTGGTCAAACGCAAGGGGTTTAACCTGATCGACACCGCGCAACTGGTCAAAGAAATCGTCGCGGAACGCAGCGCCGAATGGCCTGATGGTCTTCAGGCGGCGGTGACCGTTGGCACCTCGAACGACCAAAGCCGCATCGTTGACAGCATGGTGCAACAGCTGCTTGGCTCGGTCTTTACCGCCGTGGCGCTGGTGATGATCGTGGTGCTGGCCGCACTTGGCATCCGCGCGGCACTGCTCGTTGGTTTTGCCATTCCGACCTCGTTCCTTTTGTGTTTCGCCTTTCTTGCATTAATGGGGATCTCGATCTCCAACATCGTGATGTTTGGTCTGATCCTCGCGGTCGGCATGCTGGTGGATGGCGCGATTGTGGTGGTCGAATACGCCGATGCCCGCCAACAAGAGGGCGTTGGCCCAATGCACGCCTATGTTGACGCGGCCAAGCGGATGTTCTGGCCGATCATCAGCTCCACCGCGACGACGCTTTGTGCCTTCCTGCCCATGCTGTTCTGGCCTGGTGTGCCCGGTGAATTCATGGGCATGTTGCCCGTGACGCTGATCTTTGTTCTGTCTGCCTCGCTGGTTGTGGCCTTGGTGTACCTGCCGGTTCTGGGCGGTGTCACCGGACGGCTTGAGCGTTGGATGGCCAACAACATGGAAGCCATTGCTGGCCTGCGCTGGTATCTGCATATTCTGCTGTTCCCTGTTGCACTGGCGATGATCATGGTGCCAATGGCAGGCATGTCGCCGCTCTTTGCTGTGATCTCTGCACGGTTTGCCGAAATGAACGCGCTGAATGTGCTTGGCTCCGTGGTGCCGACCTTTGCCGTTGTGTTCTTCTGCGTGGTCGTGCTGGCCGCGCTGCTGGCAGTGGGGCTGTCGGGCGCGATGCTGGGGCTGTTGGCGTTCTTTGGCGTCTTTACCCGACTGGGGCGCGGTGGCCGCTGGGTCACCTCGAAACTGTTCCGCAAAACCCCGGACAAGATCAACGCGGGCTACCGCCGCAACGGCTTTGGCCGGGTGATAGCCTTTATCGCGGGCAATCCGGTGATGCCGCTGGCGATGGCGGGCATTGTGTTTGTCTTTGTCGGATCGGTTCTGATCTACTTTTCCAACAACTCCAAAGGGGTTGAGTTCTTTGTGGAATCCGAACCGGAGCAAGCCATCGTCTATGTGCTGGCCCGCGGGAACCTGAGCCTTGATGAAAAAGATGCGCTTTTGCAAAAGGCCGAAGACATCGTCTTGCAGCATCCGGGCATCCAGACGGCCTTTGCCTTTGCTGGCGAAGGGGGCTTGGACAGTAACACCGGCGGCGCGGTCACACCCAAAGACAGCATTGGGCAGGTCCAGCTTGAAACCATCCCGTGGGAGGATCGCCCCAACCGCAGCACTGTCTTGTTCACGGTGCCTTTTGTGGGCTTCGAAGTGCGGCGCGAAACGCAGGATCCGGCCTATGACGGCGATGTCATCATCGCCGAGTTGACCGAACAGCTGGAAAACATCCCCGGCATTCGGGTCGAAATTTTGGCGCAGGCCCGCGGGCCTGCCTCGGGGAAACCGGTGCATCTGCGGTTGAAGTCCGACAGCTATTCGGACCTCATCGCAGCCACCGCCATGGCGCGGCAGCAATATGAGGCAACCCCCGGTCTGACCCTGATCGAAGACACCCGCCCCCTGCCCGGCATCGACTGGAAAATCGACGTGGATGTGGAAAAAGCGGGCCGCTACGGCGCGGATGTTCTGACCGTGGGCGCGATGGTGCAGTTGGTCACGCGCGGGCTGCTGCTCGACACCATGCGGGTCGACAGCTCGGACGAAGAGATCGAAATCCGCGTGCGCCTGCCCGAGAAAGACCGGGTGCTCAGCACACTGGACACGCTCAAGGTGCGCACAGCTGACGGGTTGATCCCGCTGAGCAACTTCATCACCCGCACGCCCGTGCCAAAGCTGGCAGAGGTCAACCGCGTGGATCAAAAACGCTATCTCGATGTTAAGGCGGATGTGGCACCCGGCCTGATGAAACTGGTCAAGGCCAGCGGCACCGACCGCACCGACACCACGGTGACCCTCGCCACCCTGCGGCCCGCAGGCAATGACGCCGACATCACCTCGGCGGACGGTATCGCGTATAAGATCACCAACCGCGCAGAAGCCGCAGGCGATTCAGATTTGCAGGCCGGGCTTACCGCTGGCGATTTCCGCCTGGTTCCGATCAACCCCAATGAACGGATCGCAGAGATCACCAAATGGCTGGATACCAAACCGCTGGGCCTTGGCGTCACCTATGAATGGACCGGCGATCAGGAAGATCAGGCCGAAAGCCAAGCCTTCCTCAGCTCGGCCTTCACGGCGGCACTGGGTTTGATGTTCATCATTCTGCTGGCGCAGTTCAACTCCTTCTATAACGCGGTTCTGGTGCTGCTCGCGGTGGTTCTGTCGACCACAGGCGTGCTGATCGGGATGCTGGTGATGGACCAGACCTTCTCGATCATCATGACCGGCACGGGGATCGTCGCCTTGGCAGGGATCGTGGTGAACAACAACATCATCCTGATCGACACCTTTCAGGAATATGAACGCTATATGCCCCGGATTGAGGCTATCATTCGTACAGCGCAGGCGCGGATCAGGCCTGTATTGCTGACCACCATCACCACCATGGCGGGCCTTGCCCCGATGATGTTCGGCCTCAGCCTGAACTTCGCCGATGGCGGTTACACCATCGACAGCCCAACTGCGCTGTGGTGGAAACAGCTGGCAACGGCTGTGGTCTTCGGCCTTGGGATTGCGACGGTTCTGACTTTGATCGTCACCCCGTCCATGCTGGCAATCCGGGTCTGGGCGACAACCTACATCCGTTGGGTGGCGCGTCTGCTGGCCAAGATGTCACTGGGCCGCGCCAGCCGCGCCGCACAAGACTGGGCGCTGCAACGTGACGCCCGTCGCATGAACGCCCAAGAGATCATTTGGGACGACAGCGCCGCCGCGTCGCCTACACCGGCAGGATAACTGCTCCGGTCATGCGAAGGCTGCGGCCCTCGCCAACAACCAAAACCCGAACGGCCCGCAGTGAATCAACACTGCGGGCCGTTGCTTTTGTGAATACTAAAACATGTGCACCGCCCCAGCACCGAACACAGCTGCCAAAGCAGGCCACCGCCCCCTGCTTCATTTGGCAAGAAAAACTCAATCCTGCCCCGTCAACAAACTCAGGCGCCCGCGATGAAGCGGCGGTTAGCCCTCTTCAGCCTGCTGGCGATGCCACAGCTGCGCATAGCGGCCATCCTGCTCTATGAGCTCATCATGCCGCCCTTGCTCGACCACGGCGCCTTTTTCCAGAACCACAATCAGATCTGCGTCCGCAATCGTGCTTAACCGGTGCGCAATGGTCAGAACCGTGCGCCCCTGCCCGGCCCGCATCAGAGCGTCCTGAATTTCATGCTCTGTCTCACTGTCCAGCGCCGAGGTCGCCTCATCCAGCAGCAGGATCGGCGGATCTTTCAGCAAGGTGCGCGCAATGCCCACCCGTTGCTTTTCGCCGCCTGACAGTTTCAGCCCGCGCTCACCCACCGTGGTGTCATAGCCATCGGGCAGGCCCACGATAAAGTCGTGGATCTGCGCGTCTTTGGCTGCGGCTTCGACCTCCTCCTGGCTGGCCCCATCGCGGCCATAGGCGATGTTGTAGCGGATCGTGTCATTGAAGAGCACCGTGTCCTGAGGCACCACGCCAATGGCTTGATGCAGGCTCAGCTGGGTCACGTCCCGCACATCTTGCCCGTCGATTTTCACCGCCCCCGACTGCACATCGTAAAACCGGAACAGCAACCGCCCGATGGTCGATTTGCCCGATCCGGTAGACCCGACAATCGCAACCGTTTGCCCCGGTTTTGCATCAATGCTGACACCGCTGAGGATGGTACGATCGGGGTCATAGCCAAAGACCACATTCTCCAGTGTCACCTGCCCGCCGTTGACCTTGAGATCCGCCGCATTCTGGCGATCCTGTATCTCGGCCGGTTGTTCCAAAAGGCCAAACATCTGGCCCATGTCCACAAGCGCCTGCCGGATTTCGCGATAGACCGTGCCAAGGAAATTCAGCGGCACGGTGATCTGAACCATATAGGCGTTGACCATGACAAAATCGCCCACCGTCAATGTCCCGTTCTGCACGCCAACCGCAGCCAGAACCATCACACCCACCAAACCGCAGGTGATGATCAGGGATTGGCCAAAGTTCAGGAACGCCAACGAGTAATTGGTCTTGATCGCCGCAACCTCATAGCCTTCCATCGCCGCGTCATATCGGGCGGCCTCGCGCGCCTCGGCGCCAAAGTATTTCACGGTTTCATAATTCAGCAGGCTGTCGATGGCCTTTTGATTGGCATCGGTGTCCTGATCATTCATCTGGCGGCGCAGCTTCACCCGCCATTCGGTCACGGCAAAGGTGAACCAGACATAAAGGCCAATGGTCCCCGCAACGATGGCCAGATACCACGCATCAAACAGGATCGTCAGGATCACGCCGATCAGCAACAACTCAAGGATCAGCGGCCCAATCGAGAACAACAGGAACCTGAGCAGAAACTCGACCCCCTTCACGCCCCGTTCAATGATCCGCGACAAGCCGCCGGTCTTGCGTGTGATATGATAGCGCATTGAGAGACGGTGAATATGGTTAAAGGTCTCAAGCGCCAGCATCCGCAGGGCCCTTTGGGCCACACGGGTAAAGATTGCGTCGCGCAGTTGTTGAAAGCCCACCGTCATCAACCGCGCCATGCCGTATGCGATGGTCAGGCCAATCGCCCCCAACGCCAGCATCGGCACGCCTTCTGCGGCCAACCCGTCCACCGCGCCCTTGTAAAAAAGCGGCGTGGCGACCGAAATCAACTTGGACACCACCAGTGCCACCATCGCCCAAACCACCCGGTGCTTCACCCATGGCATGTTGGACGGCCACAGATAGGGCGCCACCTTGCGCAGCACCAAAAGCGCCGATTGGCGTTCCGCCTGATCGGCCAGTTCGGCATCGCTCAACAGTTTTTTGGGATCGCCGGTTTTGGCGGATGCGGCGCGGGCAGTGTCAGAGGGCATAGGAGTTCCAATTCGGGTTCCCCGTTACATAGGCCGCTGATCCGGCAGTTGCCAGTGGCGGTGCGCATTTCCCGCGCCATTGACGGCACCGCGACGGACCAATCAATCAACCTTCAAGACGATTTTCCCGATGTAACCTTTTTCGCCAAACGCCTTTTGCGCAACGCCAATATCGGCAAGGGGATGGATCTGTGCCACCAATGGGGCGATCTCCTTGCGCTCGATGCGCCCGATCAGATTGCCAAACACTTCTGGTTCCAGAACTGTACAGCCGAAAAAGCTGAGGTCTTTGAGGTAAAGCGTGCGCACGTCCAGCTCCACCATTGGCCCGCCAATGGCCCCTGCCACCGCATAGCGCCCGCCCGGGCGCAGCAGATCAAGCAGAACAGGCCAGCTTGGCCCTGCGACCAAATCAATCACCACATCGATGCAGCCCTCACCCACATTCGCAACAAAATCATCACCGCGGTCCAGCGTTTGGACGGCGCCAAGGCGGGTCAATGCCTCCGCCTTGGCAGCGCTGGTGACCGCGATCACCTCGGCGCCGCGGGCCTGTGCCAGTTGCACCGCCGCCGATCCCACGCCGCCCGATGCGCCGGTGACCAGCACCCGGTCGCCCTTGCAGACCTTTGCACGGGTCAACATGTTTTCCGCCGTGGAATAGGAGCAGGGAAAAGAGGCCAGCTCAACATCCGTCAGATCGCTGTTGATCGCATAGGCATGGCCTGCGGCCACCTTGGTGTATTGGGCAAATCCACCGTCACATTCGGACCCGATGTACCATGCCCTATCCAGGGCCGCGCCATCCGCCTCGCGCAGGCACGGCTCGATCAACACCCGCTCTCCGATCCGGGACGGGCCTATGTCCTGCCCAACCGCAACAATCTGCCCGCAGATATCGGCACCCTGAACGCGCGGAAAGGTCAGCGGCTTGCCTGACCAGGTGGCATCATCTGCCTTAGCCGCGCCCTTGGAATACCATGCAAGACGGGTGTTGATATCGGTGTTGTTGACCGCCGCTGCACCGACCTTGACCACGACGTCAGCACGCCCCGGCGTTGGAACAGGCAGGTCATCGTGCCACTCCAACATCTCCGGCCCGCCGTGACCTGCCAATACAACGCCGCTCATTTTCTGGGGGATGGGCATAGCTCTCTCCACGATTGGTCGGATGAAACCCTCAAAGAAAACCGAAAGGCTGTCAATCGGCGGCACAGGCAGGCCTTCAAAATTGACAAACCCATGTGCAGATGATCCAAGGGCGGCACATTCCAATCTGCCTTGAAAAACGGGACTCCCCTGCCATGACCGACACAAAACGGATCGTACTATCAAGTGATCACACGGCCATTGATCTGCGCCAAACAATTGCCGCGCATATCACTTCGCTTGGGTGGGAGGCCGTGGATATCGGCCCGGCAACACCTGAAAGCACCCATTACCCCGATCACGGTCAAGCGGCGGCACAAAAAGTAGCATCCGGTGATTGCCAATTCGGGATCATCCTCTGCGGGACCGGCCAAGGGATCATGATGGCCGCCAACAAGGTCAAAGGCGTGCGCTGCGGCGTCTGCTCTGACACGTTCTCGGCTGCAATGATCCGCCAGCACAATGACGCCAACATCCTGTCGATGGGCGCACGGGTGATCGGCGAAGGTCTGGCGTTGAGCATCGTTGACGCCTTCCTAAGCGCCGAATTTGAAGGCGGACGCCACGCCATCCGTGTGGACATGATCAAGGCCCTTGAGGCGTAAAACACCACGGCCTGTCTCCGTGGCAAACACCCGGGGCCTTGCCCCGGACCCCAGAGGTTTAAAGGCCAAATGAAGAAAGAGGCGCTCTTGTCTTCATTTGGCCAGAAAAACCTCCGGGGGAAGCGCCGCGCAGCGGCGGTGGGGGCTGGCCCCCTATTCCGTCAGTCAGGAAGATCAAAGACCTGTCCGGGATAGATCAGATCCGGATCGCGGATCGCATCCCGGTTGGCGTCAAACACCCGTACATAAAGCAGCCCATCGCCGTAGCGATCCCGGGCAATGGCCCAGAGCGTTGCGCCTTTTTGGACAGTGATGGCCTTGATCGGCCCTTCGAGGTCTTGTGTGGCTTCGGCCAGAACCGTTTGGGATTCGCGTTTGAACGGGGTTTCAAGCCGGTGGGTCACGCTGCCTGATGCCGCAAGTCCATCGACCCGCAAGGTATAGATACCCGCCGCGATGCCTTGGACCGTGCCGCCCCATCGCCCGTCAGCGGAAACGGGGAAATCGGCGATGGCGGTGTTGTTGAGGTAGGCCCGCACGTTGCGGGTGTCGCCTTTTGCCCGGCCCGACAGCAGAACGTCACCGTTGTCTGCATAGCTGATCGTGTCGAGGGCGACGCTGTTGTCGATCACTGGCGTTGCGGGATTGAGCAGTTCAACCCCTTCTGAAGTTGATTTCAGCACCGCGACCTGTGCAGGGGCGTCCTCGACAGGCGCGTCAGCAACGTTCGGTTCTGCGGTTGCCTCAGGCGCGGGCGCGGTTTCGGCGACCGTGGTTTCCGCCGGTTGCGGAGGAGTTTCTTCTGGCGCGGCGGTCGGTTCTTGCGCGGTCGCGGCGGGCTTTGTCGCTGGATCTGTTGCGGGCTCTACCGCAGCAACAACCGCTGGTGCCGGGTCGATTGGCGTTTCGGCTTCGGGTTGGGCGATCGCGGTTTCGGCCTGATCATTGGCCGGCTCAACCGTGGCGGCTGCAACTTCTGGCGCGGGGTCCGGCGTGTCGGTTGTTGTGTCTGGCAATGCCTCCGGCGTTGGCGCGGGGAGGACGGCGGCCTCTGTTACCGGTTCGGCCAATTCGGCAGTTTCCGTATCCCGCTCCGCTCCGCTTTCAGCCGTGGCTGCTTCTGGCGCTGTCTGCGAGGTTTGCGGTGTAACGGGATCCGTCCCGTCCGCGATCTGGGCCGTTTCAGCATCCTCAGCTTTTGGCGTGACGGGTTCGGCGGCTTGCGCAGTTACAGTCTCTGCCTCAGCCACGGGTTCCGGCGTTTCGGGTTCCTGTGCCGCTTCGGCAACCACCACAGGTGCGGCAAGGGGGGCAAGAATGATCTCACCGTCAGACAGGATTTCGTTGCCATCCACCATCTGCATCAGCGACAGGGCGTGGGGCTTTCCATCCGGCAGGATCATCATCAAGGCAGCAAATTTGCCCGATCCGTCTGCGGTCGTCTTTGCGATCTCGACACCGTCCTGAAGGATCTGAACAATAGCGCCCGGCGCGGCGCGGCCTGCGATCACCGTCATACCGTCCTCTTCGCGGCGCACCTCGTCAAAGGCCGGGGGCGCCGGGATCTCGGCCATTGCGGATTCGGTGGCCTTTTCTTCCGGGGCAGGATCTGGTGAGACGGATTCTGGCTCGGCTTCCGCTGTTTCGACCGAGGGCGTAGGGGCCGTTTCGGTCTCTGGCACTTCGGCAGTTTCGGTCTGTTGAACCGCAGGCGCCGGCGCTGGTTTCACTTGCGCCGCCGGGATCACCGTCGCGGGGTCTTCGCGGCCAAACTGGACCCAGGCCGCCGCACCTGCGATGACCACTCCAACAGCACCCGCCACCGCGGCGCCGGACGCGCCGCCCAGACCGGCCAAAAACTTGCTCATGACTTTCGTTCCCCCAAGGTTGAGCCTTTCTAGCAAGCAGTCTAACAGGGGTCAAAACGCGCCCCCTTAGCGCGGCATTTTTTTTGGCTCAGGAGGCGACATGGTTCAGAAATCTTTGTGCGTTTATTGTGGATCACGCCCCGGCGACGATCCGGCCTTTACCGCCGATGCCGAAATGCTGGGCCGCGGATTGGCCAAGGCGGGGCTTCGGTTGGTCTATGGCGCTGGCGATGTTGGCCTGATGGGCAGCGTCGCGCGCGCGGCACAATCGGCGGGCGGCACCACCTTTGGCGTGATCCCAAAACACCTTGTGGATTGGGAGGTCGGCAAGACCGATTTGACCAGCTATGTGGTGACCGAAACCATGCATGAACGCAAAAAAGTGATGTTCATGAACTGCGATGCTGTGGCGGTTTTGCCCGGCGGCGCGGGGTCTTTGGATGAACTGTTTGAGGTGCTGACATGGCGGCAACTGGGACTGCACGACAAGCCCGTTTATCTTGTGAATACAAATAGTTATTGGGATCCACTGATGACGCTGCTGCAACATGTTGTGGCGCGCGGCTTTGCAGATGCAAGCGTGCTCGATTACATCACAATCTGCGACAGTGCCGCGGCGGCCCTAGTCAAGATCCAGGCTGATTTTTCCTGACCTTTGATCTGTACCTTCTGAGAGATGACATCGGTCAAGAGCGCTGCGGTTGCCTTACCGTTTGGGTACATAATGGTCAGCGGTTTTGGCGTGCTGCGGCGTCTGGCGCCCGAGAAGATCGGCGAGGCGGTCCGCCTTGTCTTGACGGAACGACGGCCGAATATCACGCGGCAAGGAATACCTTCGAGAACCGCGTGAGGGCCCTTTTGGCACCCTGCCTGCGCTTGCCTCGCCGTGTGGCGCGTTTGCCACATTTTTCAACGTGAAAAGCAGTCTTTGGCGGCGAGGGCCCTGCCCCGCCGCCGAATGTTAGCCCCTTAGGCTGCAGCCAATTCGGTGCTCACAATCTTTTCGATCTCATCGATTGGGTGATTGGTCAGGGTTTTGGGCACTTCACCGATCACCTTTTGCGTGACCTCCTGGTGCAGTTCCTGCCGCAACTCACCCAGCGTATTGGGCGGCGCAACAATCACCAACTTACTGAACCGGCCTTTGTGGGCCTGTTTGTACAGAATATCGGCGAGGTCATGGGCAAACCGGTCTTTGGCCAGCTCATGCCAGTCGGTGTCAGCAACCGCTGAGCGATGCACCGAGGGGCCATCGTTGAACCGTCCGGGCCGATTTGCAGCTTGCTCGCGGTTGGGCGGGTTGTCTTGTTCCTCTTCGCGGAAGACCTCAAAGAAGGGATCTTGCCCATCGGTTTTGTTTTCGAGGAAAAGGGCCTTCTCGCCGTCCGCGATCAGAACCCATGTGCCGTTGTCGATCTGGGTCATGCTGCATCTCCGTGGTTGCGTTTGTCCTTGCCAGTGACGCGGGTTGCGCCAGCGGGGCGTTGGGTGGCGCGTTTTTCTTCGTCCTGCGTGGCCACGTCGCGCTGCAAATCTCCGCCGGAACGGCCTTGCTGGCTGATTTGGGTGGTGTCACCGAGGATTTTCTCGCTGTCTTTGCTGCCGTCTTGGGAGCGGTGCCGCTCTGCCATGGGGGCCTCCTGTTTGTTGTATTTCCATCTGAAAACCAACGTTGGGAGGGCGGAGAAGTTCCATCGCGAGGTCTGTTTGAAGGCTGTTTCCCATCCCGGAAACATGGACGGAGCCCCCCGGGTAGCGCCAAGCTCAGGTCAGGTAAATCGCCTGACGGTCACGGGCCCGTTGGAGAATTTAAATGATGTGAAAAGAAAGATGCCAGCAACCCGGCGGATGCAATTGAGCGCCTAAGGCCAGAGTTGGTTGGGGGCGCAGCGTGCCGAACGAGCGGCACGCTGCGAATAGCTTAGAGAGGGTTAACCGGCGCGAGGCCACGTTTTCCCAGTTCACTCAACCGGCCGCGATGCGGCGGGCGTCAGTGACTGGGAGAGCCCAACTGACAATCAGAGGCGCGAGGCCACGTTTTCCCAGTTCACCAGATTGTCGAGGAAGTTCGACAGGTAGTCAGGACGCGCGTTGCGGAAATCGATGTAGTAGGAATGCTCCCATACATCACAACCCAAAAGCGCCGTCTGACCAAAGCAGATCGGGTTCACACCGTTTTCGGTTTTGGTGACCTTCAGACCACCATCGGCGTCTTTGACCAGCCACGCCCAGCCAGAGCCGAACTGACCCGCGCCAGCGGCCTTGAATTCGTCTTTCATCTTGTCGACGGAGCCAAAGCTTTCGTTGATCGCTTTTTCCAGTTCACCCGGCATCGCGTTGCCATCCGGCCCCATCATTTCCCAGAACTGGTTGTGGTTCCAAAGCTGGCTGATGTTGTTGAAGATACCGTTCTGCGCAACCGCGCCCGCGTCATAGGTGCACTTGATGATCTCTTCGAGCGATTTGCCATCCCATTCGGTGCCCTCAATCGCTTTGTTGCCATTCACAACATAGGCATTGTGGTGCTTGTCGTGGTGGAATTCGAGGGTTTCGGCGCTCATGCCCTTTGAGGCAAGAGCATCGTGTGCGTAGGGAAGATCGGGAAGTGAAAAAGCCATGAGGTGGGCCTCCTGATTAGAAATTGCGTCTGCATCACATGGAGTGCCAGAAGGGCGTTCGTCAAGGTCCAGTCGTGCAAATGGCCGCTGCCGGCACTATTTCGTCCGTTTCTTGCAAACCCCTGTCGCACGAACCCCGGTGTCAAAATGGGCCGGTATTGCAGTGACTTCGACCTTGCCCGAGCTTTTGCTGATCGAGGCGCGGTATCTGAAGTTGTTGAAGGTGCGCCCACTGTCGGCTTTTGCGTTTGTCACCACCCATCTGAGGATCATCCGTTTGTCGTCGTTCCTCAAGACTTTGGTTGCAAGGGGCGCTTTGTTAAAGTGCAGCACCACACCGTCCACAACCTTAACCTCGCCCTGTTTTTCAACAACAAAGGCCATCTTGGGCGTGATCCAGCCATGCGCCTGATCGGTGCCCTGCAGGTCGCAGTCGTACAAGAAGGCTGGGGCGGCCGCGACGTTGGTGGCGAGGGAAACCATCGCAACGACAGAAAACAAAAGACTCTTCATCACACCATCCTAGTCTATTTGATCTTTTTGCAGGTGCCCGAGGCGCTAATCACATTGTCATAACCATGACGCTGCCCGCTCAAAGTGAACTTGTTCAGAGATGTAAAAAGCGTCACGCGATAGCTGTTGATGCCTTTGCCGCCGTTTGTCGCCTTGAGGCCTCTTAACTTCCACTTGAAAGTAAAAGACGTCTCCGAGCGCGCGGCCCAATCAACTGGAATGGGCGCTTTGTGAAGATGATTGATCATCGCATCAAAGGCCGATCCGACCTCTGCCTCGGTGTCATACGCAAGAATGATCCGCTCAGGCACCCAGCCTCCAATACCAAAATGCTTGGTTTCACAATCGTAGGCTTCAGCCATCGCGCCAGTTGGCAAAATCAAAGCCGTCATGGCGGCAAGGAGAAAACGGGTCATTCATTCATCTTTCAGTTGTATTTCACGGTATGCATATCACTGCACACCCGAGACACAACCCAAAAGTGAAAAGGGGCGGCAAATTACCGCTTGGTAACGCCGCCCATTTTCAAATCTATCGCTAAACTTGCGTTTCGGGTGTCAGAAATGCCCGACTTCCGACCCCGGTTGTGCCGCGATCTTGAGCAGGTCAAACATGTATTGCGCGACTGATCGGAAGCAGATGATCTGAAAGGTTTCCGCATCGCGCATCCAAAAGGCGGCAGGCACCTGTGCCATCCGGCTGCGGCGGAACATGCCGGGGGTGAACCCTTCTGGCGTCAGATCCACCGGAGCCAATTTGGCGATGACGTCGCGGGCATGGGGGCCTTTGACCTCAAACACCGCACGGGCATCGGACACGTTGGCCACCAGTGCATGTTTGCCAGACAGGGCTTCGCTCATGCGGGCGACGTGATCATTGGCCTGCGCATAGGAGCACATCACCAGCAATTCGTCCGGTGACATCCACGCAAGGCCATTCTCGCCTTCGCTATGACATTCCCGCACATCGGGGAATTTCACCCCTGTCAGTTTTGTTGTCAGGGTGCGCAGATAGGCCGCAGACAGATCACCGCGCAGAGTGATCATGCCCAATGGGCCCAACTCACGGATCGCGGCGATGCCATTGGTTTCACTGGCATTGTTGAGGGCTGTGACGGGCTCAGACATTCTGCTTCTCCCCTTCTTTGTCATAAAATACAGGGTCCACGATACGGGCGTGGTAGGTTTTGCCATCGGTGCCGGGGAAGTCGATGACCTCGCCCATGCGGTCCGGCCCGTTGAGCACCAGACCCATGGCAATGCCGCGGTCCAGATTGGCCGAATGATAGGTCGATGTGACCCGACCGATCATATTGCGCTGGCCATTGGCGTTGGTGCCTTCGCCCACCGCATAGGCGCCATCCGGCAAGGTGCTGCCGTCCGTGGTTTCAAGGCCAACCAGCTTCCAACGGGTGGGATCGGCCATGTGGCTGCGTTCCTGTGCCCGTTTGCCCAGATAGTCTTCTTTCTTTTTCGACAAGGCCCAGTGCAGACCCAGATCCTGCGGGATCACGGTGCCGTCGGTCTCGTCCCCGATCATGATAAAGCCCTTTTCGGCGCGCAGAATGTGCAGACATTCGGTGCCGTAAGGCATCACGCCCAGATCATTGCCCGCCACCATCAACGCATCCCAGAAGGCCTGCCCATGGCTGGCATCCACAGCGATCTCGTAAGACAGCTCGCCCGAGAAGGAAATCCGGTAAATGCGGCATTTAAAGCCGCCCAATTCACCATCGACCCACTCCATAAAGCCAAGCGCGTCTTTGGAGACATCGGTGCCGCCCAGTTTCTCAAGGCATTTGCGGGCGTTGGGGCCCACAACCGCGACCTGTGCGTATTGTTCGGTCACATTGGCCACGTAAACGTCCCAATCCCACCATTCGGTTTGCAACCATTCTTCCATGTGACCATGGATGGTTTCCGCGCCGCCTGTGGTCGTGTGACACAGCCATGTGTCCTCATCGACACGGGCAACCACGCCATCGTCGATCAGAAAACCGTTCTCGCTGCACATCAGACCATAGCGGCATTTGCCCGGCTTCAGCGTCGACATCATGTTGGTGTACAGCATGTCGAGGAATTTGCCCGCGTCCGGCCCTTTGACGATGATCTTGCCAAGGGTGGAGGCGTCCAGCAGGCCCATGTTGGTCCGGGTGTTCTTGACCTCACGGTTGACCGCGTCATGGGTGCTCTCGCTGCCGCGTTTAAAGGCATAGGGGCGGCGCCACTGGCCAACGGGTTCAAACTCTGCGCCGTTGGCTTCGTGCCAATCATGCATCGGTGTGCGGCGGATGGGTTGGAACACCGGCCCGCGCGCCTCACCGCCGATGGAAGCCATCGAGATCGGGTGATACGGCGGGCGGAAAGTGGTGGTGCCCACGGTCGGAATATCCGCATCCAGCGCCCCGGCCAACGTGGCCAAGCCGTTGATGTTGCTGAGCTTACCCTGATCAGTTGCCATGCCCAAAGTGGTGTAACGCTTGGCATGCTCGACCGAGACAAAACCTTCTTGTGCGGCCAGACGGACGTCGGACACTTTCACATCGTTCTGATAATCCAGCCAGGTTTTTTCACGCAGTTTGACGCTTGCGCCCTGCGGCATCAGCCAAACCGGGGCCATGGGTGCCTCTTCGCGGCGTTCAGCGCTTGGGGCCGTAACATCCTTGGGCAATTTGAAACCAAGGCTGGTCACAACACCATCGGCGGCCGCATGGGCATCACAGAGCACATCGTCCAGAGGGAACATGCCAGATGCCGCGCCCGCCGGGGTCACAAAGCCCATGCCATCCGCACCTTTTGGCGCATTGTCCAGATCAGGGCTAAAGCAGGCCTGCGCCGTGTCCCAGCGCAGCTTGCCGCCGCAATGGGACCAAAGGTGGACCACAGGCGACCAGCCGCCGGACATGGCCACCGCATCGCAAGCGATCTCTTCCAAAGCAGCGCCTTCGCCCGCTTGCGAACAGACGGTCACGCCCGTGACCCGCTTGCCGCCTTTGACCGATGCAATCGCATGGCCCATCATCACACGGATGCCCAGTGCCTTGGCCTGTTCCATCAGCATGCTGTCTTGCGGCAGCACCCGCGCATCGAGGATCGCAGGCACATCAAGGCCCGCATGTTTCAGGGCAATCGCGGTCAGATACGCGTTGTCATTGTTGGTCACAACCACGGTGCGGTCGCCAATGGACACACCCCAGTTGACCACATAATCGCGCACAGCAGCGGCCAGCATCACGCCGGGAATGTCATTGCCCGCAAAGCTGAGCGGGCGCTCAATCGCACCGGTGGCGGTGATCACATGACCGGCACGGATACGCCACAGGCGGTGGCGCGGGCCGGATTTTTGCGGTGCATGGTCTGTCAGGCGTTCATAGCCCAACACATAGCCGTGGTCATAGACCCCTGCCCCCATGGTGCGGCTGCGCATCTGGACATTGTCCATGCCCTGCAATTCGGCCACCAGATCATCGACAAATTCGGCGGCTGGTTTGCCGTCAACGGTGCCGCCATCCACGGGCGCACGTCCGCCCCAATGTTCGGTCTGTTCCAGCAGCAGCACCTTAGCGCCGCTGCGCCCCGCGGTGCGCGCGGCCTCAAGCCCGGCCACACCGCCACCCACGACCAGAACATCGCAAAATGCATAGAAATGCTCATAGGTGTCCACATCCGTGGTTTTGGGCGCTTTGCCCAGACCGGCTGAATGACGGATGATCGGCTCATACACATGTTTCCACGCAGCGCGGGGGTACATGAACATCTTGTAATAGAAACCTGCGGGCAAGAATCGGCTGAGGTGCTTGTTGATCGCCCCCACATCGAACTCAAGGCTGGGCCAGTGGTTCTGGCTGGTTGCCTCCAATCCTTCGAAAATCTCGGTGGTGGTGACACGCTGGTTCGGCTCGAACTTGCCCTCTGAACCCAGATTGACCAATCCATTGGGTTCTTCCGCACCAGAGGCGACAACCCCGCGCGGGCGGTGGTATTTGAACGAACGGCCCATCAACATCTGGTCGTTGGCCAACAAGGCCGAAGCCAGTGTATCGCCTTCATAACCGCGCATCTGTTTGCCATTAAAAGCAAAATTGACCGGTTTGTCAGTGTTCAGCAGGCGGCCACCTGTGGCAAGTCTTGTGCTCATGAGCGGGGCTCCTTGATAGCGGAGTGATTAGGAAAAGTGGTGAGTGACAACCCGGCGATCACGCGCCGCTGCCTTTGGACCAACCGGGTCGGCGGTCTTCGATCAGATCGAGAACCTCCTGCGGCGGAGAGACCGTTTGTGCGGAATAGCTGGTGAACACCTCAAGCGTGGTGGTGTCGCGGGCCACATGGAACCACTTGCCGCAGCCGTTGTTGTGGCGCCAGCGTTCGAAATGCACGCCCTTGGGGTTGGCCCGCATGAACAGATAGCTTTCAAATTCGTCATCCGTTGAACCGGGGCCGAAACGCTTCAGATGCGCTTCGCCAGCGGCGTGGAATTCGGTTTCTTCTGCGGTGACCCCGCAAACGGGACAGGTCAGGATCAGCATAGCGCGGCTCCGGGCTTGAGAATTGGGCAAGGAAAGCCCATCTTGAGTGTATGATTGTTTTGTATGTTCTTCTGGGCGCCGTGGCGCTGGCCGGTGTCGGCATCGCGATTTACGAATGGCGCACCAAACGCACCCTGCTCAAGCATGACCTGAACAGAGCGCGGCAAGCGGACCCGCACACCGAAAGCCTGCGTGAGCATATCACCGGTGTGATCCGCACGGATACGCATCACCGTTGATCTGATTTTTGCAAAAGCAACCCCATGCAGCCGGGCAAAGTGCCGGGCTGGCGGGGACGGTATTGTCAGGCTTGTGCCAGCGTCAGTTGCTGTCTGACGCGGCTGTGCCTGAGGAGGTGCCACTGGGCGCAGAGCCGTTGCCGAGCATTGCAATGCCCGCGACAAAGACCCCGAGAACAACCAATGCGATGATGACACCGCGTTTGGTTCCGCCGTTGTGAATGGTCTCTCCAGCCATGGTTCGATCTCCTGTGCTGATGCATCAAGGATGCCATCATGCGCATTTGAAGCAAGCATTTGCTGCCTGCCATTGGACTTTAGGCTGGGAATGGCCGATGCGGTTTTGACAGAAAACGACGTATCGGCGGTTGATTGATCAGCCCCAGCTGCGGGACTGATCCATGTCATGAAAGGGTTAAGGAATGACAAATCATTCCGAGGCTGTTGCGGCCCCCTGGACGGCTTCGGCTGCGCCTTGGACGGCGTCGCCTGCCCCTTCGATGGTGATGTTGACGTCATCTGCGCCGCCGCTTTCGCCGCCCGCAAAGACAACATAGGCCAAGACCGCGACAACCACGACAACGGCGCCAAGGACAAAGCCCATGCCTGCGCCGCCGGTGTTTGCGGTGGTCGTTGTGGTTGTGCGTTCCGAAACGGTGTGATCGGGGTGTGCCATTGTGCGTCTCCTTTGGAATTGGATATCGCAACAACAACGCCCCGCCCTGCGGAAAGGTTCCGCAGGGCTGACATTTGGTCCTGACATGAACAGGATAGGCTCATCAGTGCGCCACGCCCGCAGCAACGCTTTCGTCAATGAACCGGCCCTCTTGGAAGCGGTTCAGGCCAAAGGCCTCGGTCAACGGCGAATGGCCTTTGGCCATCAGCTCGGCAAAACCCCAGCCAGATCCGGGGATCGCCTTAAACCCGCCGGTGCCCCAGCCACTGTTGATAAAGATGCCCTCAACCGGCGTTTTGCTGAGGATCGGCGAGCGGTCGCCGGTTACATCCACAATGCCGCCCCACTGGCGCAGCATCTTGAGACGCGACACCATCGGGAAGGTCTCGACCAGTGCGCGCACGGTTTCTTCGATATGGTGGAAACTGCCGCGCTGGGTGTAGTTATTGTACCCGTCGGTGCCGCCACCGATGACCATTTCACCCTTGTCAGACTGCGACATGTAGCCGTGAACGGTGTTGGCCATCACAACCACGTCCATGCAGGGTTTGATCGGCTCTGACACCAACGCCTGAAGCGCAACAGATTCGATTGGCAGACGGAAACCGGCCATATCCGCCAGATGGCCCGAATGCCCTGCAACCACCATGCCCAGCTTGTCACAGTCGATATCGCCGCGGTTGGTGCTGACGCCCACAACCTTGCCGTTTTCCTGCCGGATGCCGGTGACTTCGCATTTCTGGATCACGTCCATGCCCATGTCGGAACAGGCTCGTGCATAGCCCCAGGCCACCGCATCGTGCCGCGCTGTGCCGCCGCGGGCTTGCCACAGGCCGCCCAGAACCGGATAGCGCGGGCCATCCAGATTGATGATCGGCACCAGTTCCTTGACCTTTTCGGGGCTGATAAACTCGGTGGTCACACCCTGCAACATGTTGGCATGGGCGGTCCGCTTGTAACCGCGCACCTCATGTTCGGTTTGCGCCAGCATGATCACACCGCGCGGCGAGAACATGGCGTTGTAGTTCAAGTCCTGGCTCATGGTCTCGTACAAAGACCGGGCCTTTTCATAGATCGCCGCAGAAGGATCTTGAAGGTAATTGGACCGAATGATCGTTGTGTTCCGGCCGGTGTTGCCACCCCCCAGCCAACCTTTTTCAAGGATCGCGACATTGGTGATGCCAAAGTTCTTGCCCAGGTAATAGGCAGTTGCCAGACCATGCCCGCCGGCACCAATGATGATCGCATCATAGTGTTTCTTGGGCTGCGCATCGCGCCATGCGCGGTTCCAACCAGTGTGATGGCGCATCGCCTCGCGGGCCACGGCAAAAACGGAGTATTTCTTCATTGCGGTCTTCTCCGACAGGGAACCGGCACCCCTAGAATGGGCCACGGAATAAGATTCGATGCCGTCCGGGACGGCTGTTTCTGTTCTGAAGATATACCCAGAAAAAAGGATACTCGCCACGGCATTCCTTGACGGATTTGCGACATGGATGTGAATTGCCAAATGGCGCGGCACTCTGTCCGGGCGAGGTGGGCGAATTGTCCCCTTTTTTCATACGGTCCCATTGATTAGGTGTGTGGGACAAAGAATCTAGCAGGGCGACACATGACATTCTGGATCATCACCTTGGCCATGACGGCTGTTGTATCGCTTTTGTTGATCCGGGCGTTGATCCGCAATGATGGCGGAGATGTCGCCGATGCGGCGGCCTTTGACATGCAGGTCTACCGCGATCAATTGGCCGAGGTTGAGCGGGACGTGGCGCGCGGGGTTGTGCCTGCCGAGGACGCGGGCCGTATCAAGACAGAGATTTCACGCCGCATTCTGGCCGCTGATACGGCGCTGCAATCGGGCGGTGCGGCAGGCGCGGGACCGAAACCTGTGGTCGTTGGATTGGTGGCATTGCTGGTGGTTGGGGGCAGTCTGGCGCTGTATTTCCAGATCGGGCAGCCGGGGTATGGCGATCTGGCGCTGGCGGACCGCATCGCCTTTGCCGAAGAGATGCGCAAAACCCGCCCCGGCCAGCAAGAGGCGTTGGAACGGATGCCGCCCCTGCCCCCTTCGGAAGATCTCAGCCCGCGTTATCTGGAGCTGATGGAAAAACTGCGCGAAACCGTAGCGCAGCGGCCGGACGATTTGCAGGGGCAACAGTTGCTGGCGCAGAACGAGGCCAGCATTGGCAATTTTGTCGGTGCCGCCGAGGCACAGCGCCGGGTGCTACAGATCAAAGGTGCAGACGCGAGCGCCAGCGAGATCACCGATTATGCCGAATTGATGGTGATGTCGGCGGGTGGATATGTATCCCCCGAGGCGGAGAATGCGCTGAGCACCGCGCTGGAACTGGATCCCGACGATGGGCGGGCGCGATACTACGTCGGGCTGATGATGGTACAGAATGGCCGGCCGGATGTTTCCTTCCGCATCTGGAACGCGCTGCTGCGGCGCGGCCCGGCGGATGCCCCGTGGATTGAACCGATCAAGGGCCAGATCATGGAGGTTGCCGCGCTTGCCGGTGAAACCCGCTATAGCCTGCCCGCAATCGGCAATGGCGCGGCCAAAGGCCCCTCCGCCGAAGATATCGAAGCCGCCGGAGAAATGACCGCCGCTGAGCGGATGGAGATGATCGGCGGCATGGTCGCGGGCCTGTCGGACAGATTGGCCACCGAAGGCGGCCCGCCCGAAGACTGGGCGCGGCTGATCACCTCGCTCGGGGTCTTGGGCCAAAGCGAACAGGCCTTGGCGATCTTTAACAATGCGATGGAGGTCTTTGCCGGAAACCCCGGCGCATTGGACATGATCCGCAACGCGGGCAGTCAGGCCGGGGTGGCGGAATGATCTACGAAGACATGAGCGAATTTGTTGCCGCCCTGCCCCCGATGCAGGCGCTGATCGGTCTGGATCTGGGGGAGAAAACCATTGGTGTTGCGGTCAGTGACAGCTTTCACAGTGTCGCTTCGCCGCTTGAAACCGTCCGGCGCAAGAAATTCGGGCTGGATGCGGCACGGCTGACCGAGATCATCAAGGACCGGCGCATTGGCGGTCTGGTGTTGGGCCTGCCACGCAATATGGATGGCTCGGAGGGGCCGCGCTGCCAATCCACTCGTGCCTTTGCACGCAACTTTGACAAACTTGCCCCTCTGCCGATCACATTCTGGGATGAACGTCTGTCCACCGTGGCCGCCGAACGGGCCCTGCTTGAGGCAGATACGACACGCAAACGTCGCGCAGAGGTGATCGATCATGTGGCGGCGGGATATATCCTGCAAGGGGTGCTGGACCGGATGGCGGTGCTGCGTCGGCAAGGAGATCAGGAATGACAGACGAGATCTGGAAGCGCGACGAGGTCGAAAGCCCCTGCATCAAAATCTGCGTGGTGCATCCCGAGGCGCGGCTGTGCACCGGATGTTTGCGATCTATTGATGAGATTGGCCGCTGGTCACGCATGAGCCCCGAAGAGCGGCGCGAGGTGATGGCGGAACTGCCCTCGCGGGCCGGTGCGTTTGGCAAACGGCGCGGCGGACGTGCCGCGCGGATGGCGCGGCGGTAGCGTCGATTGGTCTGGTGGGCCTAGCGCTTGCCAGCGATGTTGAACAGCAAATCCAGAGCCAGATTGGACGTCGCAGCCCCTTCATGGCCCGTGGGCGCGTGGTTGCCATTGGCACCAAATGCCGGAAGCCGTGCAAATCCAAGCGCTTGCTGATGCTTGAACCGCCCTTGAAAGCCAAACGCACGTTTGGTTCTGCGCGGTGTTTTCTGGGCGTAATATGCCAGATTGCCTTGCGGTCCTGTCAGAATGATTTTCATAGCGTGATGCCTCAATAGCATTGTTTCGACACTGGCTATTATCGTTTCCGAAATGGCAACATTGTGGCGACCCCAAGGTGATTGTGGGCGCAATTGCCACCTATGCGGGTAGATTTGTCAGACCTCAAGCCAATCGGATGGTGCAATTTCCGGTCTGAAATAGGCGATCATCCGGCCTTCTGGCGGCGCGGTGTCTTGTGGCCCCCAGACCCCGACACCGTGCAACAGATGTCGGTGCAACAGAATGGATTGTCCCGGCGCGGCAGTTACTGGCCGGGGCGTGATACGGTCAAACACTTTGCGGCGGGCAGCATGGTAAACCTCTGTGATATCGACACTCTTTGGGTCGCGGTTGCCAATCTCCGCCCGAAATGCCCGCCCCATAACCTTATGACTTCCGGGCCAGACCATCAGCGGCGCAGCATCGCTTTGGTTCAGCGGCAGACCAAGAATAAACCCGTGTGGTTCTTGCATAAATCTCCGGCGATCCGGCCCCATCGGCAGCAACCCGTCCACATGGGCAGCAAAGCGGGTGATCCGGTAACGGTGGTTGCCCTCGCTTTCATCGACGTCCTGTTTGGGATAGCCGGGATAAACGATTGAAAGTTGGGCACGGTGCCACTGCGCGGGCGGCTCAATGTGATCCTGCCACGGCCCCTTAAGAGGCACGGCCTCTATTGCCCCGTCGGAGGCATTCGGCAAAACATCCACACCGACAAACCACGTTTTGCCATGGCGCAGATTGGCGTTTTGAATGTCCTGATCAGCAGCAAGTTTTTTGGCCACCTCAAGCGCAGCCGCAGCCCATGTCAGCGTCGCCTCGTCCGGATCGAAGACATCAAAGCCTTCGGTCTCCAGATCCGTTACCACCCCAGTGCCTTGCGCAGCATATTAACGGCGACCAGAACCAGAAACACCGCAAACACCCGTTTGAGCGGCTTGGGGTCCATCGCATGGGCCAGCTTCACGCCCAAAGGCGCGGTGATCAGGGTCATCGCTATGATGATGCCGAAGGCCACGAGATTGACCGCTCCGATGGTCAACGGCGGTTTGCCAGCTTGCATATCCACGAACAGGAAACCGATCACGGATGGCACCGCAATCAACACACCAAACCCGGCGGCGGTGGCAACGGCACGGTGAATGGGCGTGTTAAACAGGCTCATCAACGGCACGCCAAAGCTGCCGCCGCCGATGCCCATCAGAACCGATAGAAACCCAACACCGGGGGATAGAACCGCCCGCAAAACGCCCGTTGGCATCGCCTGACCCAGCCGCCATTCCGCGCGGCCAAATCCCATATAGAGGCCCACGATCAAGGCCAGACCGCCAAAGATCGCTTGCAAGGTGCCGGACCGCAGTTGCGCCACCAAGAGCATGCCAATGATTGCGCCGATCACGATCCCCGGCGCCCAGCTGCGCAGGATCTGCCAATCCACCGCACCCTTTTTGTTGTGGCTGTGCACCGACCGCAGCGAGGTGACGATGATTGTCGCCAACGAGGTCGCCAGACACATCTGCATCAGCTGCGGGCCATCATAGCCAAGGGTCTGAAACGCGTAGAAAAACGCAGGCACCAAAACGATGCCACCGCCCACGCCAAGCAGCCCGGCCAGCACCCCGGCGAAGGCACCGATGGCCATCAACATCAGCGCCATTTGTAACAGCAAATCGGTCTCTGGCATTTGCACTCTCCCTCAAGGTCTAGGTTTTGCTACACCGCTTCGCGGGTCTGTGCCAGTGTCTCGATCTGGTCCAGCGCCTCAAGCACAAGTGACACATCGGCCCCCGGTTTGCTGACCCCTTCGGACAGCGTCCGCCGCCAGATGCGTGCGCCGGGCCGACCCGCAAAGAGACCCAGCATGTGACGGGTGATCTGGTGCAAACGCCCGCCCTCTGCCAGATGCGCCTCAATATAGGGCACCATGGCCCGCACGGCCTCTTCTGGGGTCGTGTCGGCACCGTCGCCATAAATCCGCCGGTCCGCTTGGCACAGAATATCTGCCGGGCTGTGATAGGCGCTGCGCCCGATCATCACTCCGTCGAGGCCGGCATCCAGAAACGCCTCAGCCTCATCAAGCGTGGTAATGCCCCCGTTGACCGAGATGTGCAGATTTGGAAACAGCTCTTTCATGCGGTGCACCAGCGGATAATCCAGCGGCGGGATGTCGCGGTTTTCCTTGGGGGACAGCCCTTGCAACCAGGCCTTGCGCGCATGAATGCTCACACGAGTACATCCCGTTGCAATCACCCGCGCCAGAAACTCTGGCAAAATCTCTTCGGGGTTTTGGTCGTCCACCCCGATCCGGCATTTGACGGTGACATCCACATCCACCGCCGCCCGCATCGCGGACACACAGCGGGCCACCAGCGCGGGGTTCTCCATCAACACCGCACCAAACAGCCCCGATTGCACCCGATCGGACGGGCAACCCACATTGAGGTTGATCTCGTCATATCCAGCCTCTGCCCCCAGCCGCGCCGCCTCTGCCAGCTCAGCCGGATCCGATCCGCCCAGTTGCAGGGCAACAGGGTGTTCAGAGGCGTTGAAGTCCAGCAAATGCAGCGCCCCGCCCCGCACCAAAGCGGGCGAGGTGACCATTTCCGTATAGAGCAGCGTATTCCGGCTCAGCAATCGGTGCAGGTACCGGCAATGGCGGTCGGTCCAGTCCATCATCGGGGCGACGGACAGGCGGGCGTGCCGATCTAGGGTGTTGGGCAGGTCGTGCATGGGCGCTCTTTGGGCAGTCAGGATCAGACCCGTGAACTAGAACAAAATGCGCGGGGCAACAATAGAGCGGCGCATAGGCACCCAATTGCCGCCCTGCCCATCATGTCTTTGTCGGGGTTTGTGCCGCCACATCAGCGAAATGTTCCTTAAGCCGGATGGTGCCGTAACGCTCACAGGCCATGTCGATGCCCATTGCGGTGAGGAAAAACTGCGCAGGGCCAGAGATGTGGCGCGGCGTGATCCAAGGAAGGACTTTGAGCGTAATACGCCGCAACACGTCGGGCAGATGGGTGATTTTCACTGGCCTGCCCAAAGCGGCAAAGGCAAGTTCGGCGATCTGGTTGTGTGTCAAAACATCCGGACCGCCGACATGTGCCATCTCTGCCCCGGCGCGGGTCAGCTCCACCGTGGCCTGTGCCAGATCTTGGCCGTCTATCGGGTTGATCCGGTTCTGCCCACTGCCAAACAGCCAGACCCGCCCGGATCGCGCCATATCCAAAAAATCCGACATGTCCGAGAAATACCCTGAGGGCGCGATAATGGTATGGGCGATGGGCGCGGCAATGAGCTTGTCCGCGAAGGCCTGTTTGGCCGCCACCAATGGCACATGGCGCATCTGTTCTGCGCCCAGCACGTGGATATAGGCAAACCGCGTGACCCCGGCTTTCAGCGCCTCTGCCAAAAGGTTGGCGTTGGCTTGATAATCGACGTTCCAATAAGTCAGCCCATCGCGTTGGCGCGTGATCCCCAAAGCCGAGACCACAAGATCGGCCCCGGCCATGGTGCCTACCAAGGTATGCGCCTGAGTGGCCTCTGCCTCGATCATCGCATCGGCCACAAGGCCAGAGGCACGGGCCCGGCCTGCATCGCGGACCAGCGCCCTAACCTGCCAACCCTGCGCCTTGTATTCCGCCGCCAGAAAGCGGCCCAGATAGCCGGTTGCACCGGCGATAAAAACGGTTGGCATCAGCCAATCCTCCGTTGTTGACAGGCGATCTGTGCAGGCAGGTTTCCCCGCTGCTGCACGATGTTCAAATGCGGTTTGCCACGCGCGGTCATAGCGGCCTGCCGTTCCACCAATGCCGCCAAAGGGCGACAACGGCCGTGGTGGCCAGAGGGCGGTTTTTGAGAAACTTTGCCATGGCCGACCCTATCCAACAACCCGGTGCCCGCGCTGCTGCATGCAGGTGACAACGATGTGCCGGCAGGCATCGCGGGATTTGACAGCGCCGCCAAGGGTTGTTGCAAGTGCGCCCGCCACGGCCCCGCCAAGCGCCGTCCCGCCGTCCTTGTCCGCAGCCCCCATGGCAGCGCCCATCGCGGTGCCAAGCATAACGTTTTGCCGTGTTTCAGCATTGTCCCAACGGCGCGATTTGGCCACCGATTGGCAAGCGGTCAGATCGCTGTGAAATGCGGCAGACGGCGTGCCATCAACAATGGGCTGATGCTGCGCACCGGTGCCTGAACAGCCCGCAATCAAGGCCACACAAGGCAAGCTCAGCAGGGTCAGATGTTTCATGGTGTGATCTCCAGTTTTTTGTTTTTTGAAGTGAGGCCAGCACTGCGCCGCCTCAGACCGCGAGCAATTTGTTCGCCTTTGGAACATCCTCGCCTTTGATCTGAAACGGATATGGCAACAGCGGGCTGGCGCGGCGACCGGACCGGCTGGAAACAACGTACGGACAAGCTGGCTGGTACGCGCCCACTTGCCTGACCGATTGTTTTCAATGGGTTACATTGCGGTGTTAAAGGTGCCTGCGCCGCCATTCGGACGGCGTTTGCCCCGTCACTTTCCGGAAACTCGCGTTAAACGTGGACTTGGCGTTGAAGCCCACAGTCTCGCTGATCTCCAAAATGGAGAGGCCCGGCTCTGCCAACAGGTCACAAGCGTCTTTGATGCGGAATTGGTTCACATAGTCATAAAAGGACAGACCCAGATGGCTGTTCAGCACCTCGGACAGGTGGATCGGCGGAACCGCAATCGCGGCAGCGAGGCTGCGCAAGTTCAGATCGTGATCGCGCCACAGGTGATCCTTGGACATCCGCGCGTCCAGCCGCTTGGCATAGCGTTCCAGATCCTCGGCTTGCAGGCCCGATCTGGCGTAGGATGCGCCCGCCTCTTGGGGCTGTTCTGGTTTTGGTATCTGGGTTTTTTGATCGGTCTTGATGTCCTTTGACCATCTGGGCAACGGCGGATTTGCCCGCAGCGCAAAAACACCAAAGGCGATGGCCAGCACCAGATCGAAAGCCACGCCAACCATCCCGCTGCGCAATTTTGGCAGGCCTGAAAGGATCAAGATTTCATCGACAATAACGATCAGCGCCAGCAACAGGATTGTCGCGACCAGACCGTCAAGCCAGCGCAGGGTCTTGCCCGTCAGATCGGAAAACAGATCCCGAATGACCCGTTTGTGCCGGATCAGACGCCGGATGCAGATGCCGCCATAGAGGATCAGAACCAGTATCCACAAAATCCAGAACGCATTTTCACCAAAGGCAATCAACCGCTGCTGAGGCAGGCGGATGTTCAGCGCATCCAGCCCGATGCGCATCTGCCCCGGCAAGGCCAGACTGGGCGCAAGGCAAAGCAGCGCAAAGGCGAAGGGCAGCACATGTACCCAATCGGTCTGGCGCAGGCGCGGGTCAGAACTGGTCAGCCCGCGCACAAAGAAATACAGCGACACCATAAAACCGGGGATCAGAACATCCTGCCATTGGTAGAGGGCCGCGGGCCCGGTGAACGGCCCGTCAAACAAAATGGAATCGAGCATATCCAGCGCATTTATTGCGAAAAACGCCATCATCGCCCAGATGTGCATGCGCCGCTCAACCGGTTCAAACAAACGCCGGTTCAGGCCGATAAAAACAAACAGCGAGATGCCAAGCCCGGCAGCAAGCCCCAGTTGTTCGGTATAGATGTCAAAAGACAGGGTCATCGCGTCGTCATCAAAATGGCTTTGGTCAATCAAACAGGCAAAAGGCCCGCGCAGGTGTTAGCTGGCGCGGGCCCAAAGGTCAAAGAGCAGCGATGTTTCGCTCCGGTCAGCCCACCAGTGAGGGCAGCCACAGCACGATCCCCGGAAAGGCCACCAGCAAGGCGATGGTCACCGCATCGGCAATGAAAAACGGCATAACGCCGCGGAAAACGTCCTGCACGGTCAGGTCTTCGCGCACGCCAGCAACCACAAAACAGTTGAGGCCAATCGGCGGGGTGATCAGGCAGAACTCCGCCATTTTCACCACCAGAATACCAAACCAGATCGCGCACATCGGACCGGACATGCCAAAGGCACTGTCAGCCGCCGCAACCGCCTCACCGCCGTTCAGGGCCATCACCGCCGGATAGACCACCGGCAATGTCAGCAGCAGCATCCCGATCGCATCCATGAACATGCCCAGCACCGCATAGGCCAGCAGAATGCAGACCAAAATCACCAGTGGTGACATCTCCAGCGAAGTGATCCAATCGGCAAAGGCATCGGGCAATTCGGCAAAGCCCAAGAACCGCACATAGATCAGCACGCCCCAGATGATCGTGAAGATCATCACCGTCAGTTTCGCTGTTTCCAGCAGCGCTTCTTTCAGTTGTCCCCAGCGCATGCCGCGATAAAGCGCCATCAGAAAGATGATGAATGCGCCCACTGCGCCGCCTTCGGTGGGGGTGCCCCAAGCATCGCCAAAGGGGTTGTAAACAAAGAAGATGATGATCACGACCACCGCGACTATCGGCAGGGCTGGCGGCAGGGATTCAAAGCGTTCGCGCCAGGTAAAGCCGCTGACTGGCGGTCCGACAGATTTGAAGATGACCGCGATGCCAATGATCAACATTGCGTAGACCACCGCCGAGAACGCACCGGGAATGAACCCCGCCAAAAGCAGTTTGCCCACGTCCTGTTCCACGATGATCGCATAGATCACCAGAATGGCCGATGGCGGGATCAGCGAGGCCAGCGTGCCGCCCGCCGCCACGACGCCCGCGGCGAATTGTTTGTTGTACCCGATCTTGAGCATTTCAGGGATGGCGATACGGGCAAAAACCGCCGCCGTGGCCACAGACGCGCCAGACACCGCGGCAAACCCGGCAGTGGCAAACACGGTTGAGACCGCCAGACCGCCCGGCACCCAGGCAAACCAGCGTTTGCAGGCCTCAAACAGCGCCGTGGTCAATTTGGCGTAATAGGCCAGATAGCCGATCATGATGAACACCGGGATCAGCGACAGCACCTGTGCGCTGACCTTGGAATGGGGCGTCAGACCGGCGATTTTCACACTGATTTCAAGCGCTTTTCCAAAACGGTCCGGGTCATAATCAAACCCGTTCCAGCGGAGCCAAACCAGCCCGACAAAGCCCGCCAGACCCGCGGCAAAGGCCACGCGCATGCCCAGCACCACCAACAAGAGCATCCCGCCCGAGACCCAAAGGCCAATTTCAATGGGTTCCATCAATCGGCCCCTTCCAGCATCTCGGCCTCGTGCATGGCTTGTTCCGCGACCGTCAGGTTCAACGGCACCGCCACGGGGTTATTGAGCCCCAGCACCAAGGCGCGGCCATAGCCCCAGGCCTGCAAGGTCAAACGCAAACTGAGTACAAAAAACGCGACCGGCACCACCAGTTTGCTGGGCCAGATCGGAATGCCGATATCAATGGAACTGTCGCGGCTGCACAGGGGCCGCGCGCAATCAAACGAGCGGTCAAAATGTTCCCATGCGCCCCAGGTCAGGGCGACAATCAGCAAGAGCATCAGCAGCACCGAGATCAGCTCAAACAGCCACAACAGCCGCCCTTTGAGCGCGCCAACCAGCATATCCATACGGATATGAGTGCCATCCCGCTGCACGTAAGACACGCCCATAATAGCGATAATCGGCATCGCCGCTTCGATGTAATCGACATAGCCCGCCAAAGGAGAGGCGAAAAACTTGCGGCCCGTAACGGAATAAGCCGCCAGAAACATCAGCGAAAAGATCGCCAATCCACTGAGCAAGGCGCAAAAGCGTTCGATGGGAAGCAAGGCCCGGTCAAGTTTGCTGAGAACACTGGAATCCTCCAGCACTGCGGCAGATCCAGCCATGTGCATCATCCTTTTTTGGGAAGGGTAAGGCGGGGTGAACCCCGCCCTACGACTGTTGCATTGGGGCGAGGGTTACCCCGCCCCCGAAACGCTTAGCTGCCTTTGGCGTCGGCCAGCGTTTTCACAACCAGATCATAAAGCTCCTGACCCGGCAGGCCCTGCGCTTCCATGTCTTTGATCCATGCATCGCGGATCGGATCGGCGGCCTTGGCGCGGAATTCTGCGATCACCTCTGGGGCGATCTCAACCTTCTGCACGCCTTTTTCGGCCAGCACGCTGTCCCATTTTTCAAGCAATGCACCGTAGTTGGCCAGATAGTGATCGAGCGCCTCATCGACTGAGCTGTCCAGCGCTTCGCGCTCTTTGTCGGACAGGGATTCGTAGGCGTCGATGTTCACCACCACCGGGCAGTTCACAGTGCCGGGGTTCAGGTTTGCAGTCCACCAATCGGCTTGATTGATGGTGCCAAAGCTGAGGTGCGCGTGCTGTGCGAATGCAACCGTGTCCACAACGCCCGATTCCATCGCCTGATAGGCTTCGGTCGCGGTCACGGATGTTGGCACACCGCCAACCGCCTCAAACGCTTTGCCCAGACCACCGGTGGCACGCACGCGCATGCCTTCGAAATCGGCCAGTGTGCTGCGCGGATCACCAGTGCCGACAAGGTTGTACTGCGGCATTGGCGAGGTCATCAGCAGTTTGGCATTCCACTGCGCCATCTCATCGGTGGCCGCTGGGTGCGCGTAGACCGCCTTGGACACGGCAACCTCTTGTTCCAGGTTTTCAACGCCCAGGAACGGCAGCTCCAGCACGGTCACAACGCGGTTTTTGTCACGGTGATACCCCGCACAGAACTGCGCCATCTCGAACGCGCCGATAGAAATCCCGTCGAGGTTCTCGCGGTTCTTGCTCAGCCCGCCATAGCTGACGTTCATGGTGAATTCGCCGCCGGTTTTTTCAGAAACCAGTTCTGCAAGTTTTTCAACATGTTCGGTGAAGGCGCGGCGTTTGCCCCAGACCGACACATTCCATTCGGTCGCGGCCGCTTCGGTGACAAAGGCAAGGCTCAGGGCGCAGGCAGCTGCACCGCTCAGGTATTTGGTCATTGATGTCTCTCCCATTGATACGCGCAACACTTTCGTGCGCTTGGGATCAAAGCTAGCCCGCCCAGACGAAACTGCCAAGCCCGATCGCTGCACAAGATTTAAGCGCCACCTGTCTTGCCTTGCATTTCTCCGACGCCTCAGGCGCCGCGCGGGCAATCAGGAACTGTTCGATTGTCTGCAAATTGATCTGCCTTGCCTGCGGGGGGTCGCAGTTGCGTGTTCCCTTCCCTTCTCAGCCCGCTATGATCCTCGCAGGAGGGATGCAATGGGCCACCAGCCCGGCGCATCACAGACGACAGATCACCAAGGGAGGGGACCATCATGTCCGACGACGCCGCTAAGACCTATCCACCATCCGCCGAGATGGCCGCAAATGCCCATGTGAACGCAGAGCGGTATGCCCAGATGTATCAGGCCTCCGTGGATGATCCAGACGGGTTCTGGCGCGAGCAAGCGGCGCGTGTGGATTGGATCAAACCGTTCAGTCAGGTGCAGGACGTCGATTTCACCTTGGGCAACGTCCATATCAACTGGTACGCGGACGGGTCGCTGAATGTCTCGGCCAATTGCGTTGACCGGCATCTGGAGACCCGCGCCGATCAAACCGCCATCATCTGGGAGCCGGACAGCCCAGACGAGGACGCCAAGCACATCAGCTATCGTGAGCTGCACAGTCAAACGTGCAAGATGGCAAACATCCTGCGCGATATGGGGGTGGGCAAAGGCGACCGCGTGATCATCTATATGCCGATGATACCCGAGGCGGCCTATGCCATGCTGGCCTGTGCACGCATTGGCGCAATCCATTCGATTGTGTTTGCTGGATTTTCGCCTGATGCTTTGGCGGCGCGGGTCAATGGGTCGGAGGCCAAGGTGGTGATCACCGCCGATTACGCCCCGCGCGGCGGGCGGGCCACGCCGCTCAAGACCAATGCCGATCAGGCGTTGTTGCATTGTTCAGACAGTGTGAAACTGTTGGTGGTCAAACGCACGGGGGGTCAGACCACATGGGTGGACGGGCGCGATTTTGATTACAATGCGTTGGCAGCGGATGCCGCCGACACCTGTGAGCCCGAAGAGATGAACGCCGAAGATCCGCTGTTTATCCTCTACACCTCCGGCTCTACCGGACAGCCCAAAGGCGTGGTGCACAGCACAGGCGGCTATCTGGTCTATGCGGCGATGACCCATGAGATCACCTTTGATTACCATGAGGGCGATATCTATTGGTGCACAGCGGACGTTGGTTGGGTCACGGGACACAGCTATATTGTCTATGGGCCGCTTGCCAATGGCGCGACCACGCTGATGTTTGAAGGGGTGCCAACCTACCCCGATGCCAGCCGGTTCTGGCAGGTTTGCGAGAAACACAAGGTCAATCAGTTCTATACCGCGCCGACAGCCATTCGGGCGTTGATGGGGCAAGGCAATGACTTTGTGACCAAATGCGATCTGAGCAGCATCAAGGTGCTGGGAACGGTGGGGGAGCCGATCAACCCCGAGGCATGGAACTGGTACAACGACGTGGTGGGCGGCGGGCGCTGTCCGATTGTCGATACATGGTGGCAAACCGAAACGGGCGGGCATTTGATGACCCCCCTGCCCGGCGCCCATGACATGAAACCCGGCGCGGCGATGAAGCCGTTCTTCGGGATCAAACCCGTGGTGCTGGAACCCACCACTGCAGAAGAGCTGACCGCAAATCCTGTTGAGGGCGTGCTGTGCATTGCAGACAGCTGGCCGGGTCAGATGCGCACCGTTTGGGGCGATCATGAGCGGTTCGAGAAAACCTATTTTTCCGACTACCCCGGCTATTATTTCACTGGCGATGGCTGCAAGCGTGATGCCGACGGCGATTACTGGATCACGGGCCGTGTTGATGATGTGATCAACGTATCAGGGCACCGGATGGGCACCGCCGAAGTGGAAAGCGCGTTGGTCGCTCACGCTAAGGTGGCAGAGGCGGCGGTGGTCGGCTATCCACATGAGATCAAGGGTCAGGGCATCTATTGCTTTGTGACGTTGATGGGCGGCGAAGAGCCAAGCGAAGAGCTGCGCCTTGAGTTGCGCAATTGGGTGCGCACGGAAATCGGGCCAATTGCCTCGCCCGATCTGATTCAATGGGCGCCCGGTTTGCCGAAAACACGGTCTGGCAAGATCATGCGGCGTATCCTGCGCAAGATTGCCGAGAATGACTATGGCGCTTTGGGCGACACATCAACGCTCGCGGATCCATCGGTGGTGGATGATCTGATCGAGAACCGGATGAACCGCTGATCGCTATTTATGGGGGCCGTCCGGCCCCCTATCCTTTGATCCGTTATTGTACTTCGGCCAGTAGATTTGCGACATGCACCACGTCATCCTTGCCAAGCGGTTTGGAAATGAAATCGCGCACGGCGTCATAACTGGCTGCACGGGCGCGATCTTCGGGTGCGATGGATGTGGTCAACATAACAACGCAGACTTTGACAAACGCCGGGCCAAGATCACGGTTCGCCGCTTCCAGAAATTCAAAACCGTTCATGCGTGGCATGTTGATATCCAGAAAAATCACATCGACCTTGGAACGGTCCGGCCGCGCCAGGTAGTCCAGCGCTTCGGCCGCATATTGAAAGCCAATCACTTGATCGACCAGGCCTGACCGTTTCAGGATGCGCTCGTACATCATCTGATCAAACGGCTCGTCATCGACAATCATCGCGCAGCCGATGGTGTTTTGATCCGTCATTTGGCTTCCCCGCCAGATCGCCCTGGCAGGACCAACGAGAAACAGGTGCCTTCACCGGGGGTGGAAGCCACCTCAAGGGCGCCTTTGTGGATCATCGCAATCCGCAGGCACAGCGGCAGCCCAATGCCGGTGCCGGCAAAGTTCTCTCGGGTGTGCAACCGTTGGAAAAGCGCAAAGATGCGCGGCTGGTCGGCCTCTGAGATGCCAATGCCATTGTCGGTGAACCGAACGGTGACTTTGCCATCGACCGGATCAATATCCGCATCGATGCGCACCGCTGGGGCCACATCTTTGCGGCGAAACTTGATCCCGTTGCTGATCAGGTTCTGGAACAGGATATTCATCTGGGTGGCGGCCCCGTTTACCCAAGGCAGCGGGCCAATTTTGACCTCGCCGTTCGCCACCAGGATATCAGCCTGCAACGCGGCCACGGCCTCGGCGGCGACTTTAGAAAGATCCAGCGGTTCCAGCTCCGGCTCCAGACCAATAACACTTGTGTAATCAAGGATATCGTCGATCTGGGTTTGCATCCTCGCGACTGTCTTTTGTGCCATATCGAGAATGGACCTGGCCTCATCCCCCTCTGCGCCAAATCCCAGATGCTCCATCTCGTCCAACAGCAGTTTGAGCGTGTTTGCCGGGGCTTTCATGTCATGGGAGACCGAATAGGCAAATGATTTCAACTCTGAATTTGCCAGCTCTGCCGCACGCCACCCTTCGCGCGCATTCTCTTCGGATTTTTTGACGGCGGTCAGATCGGTATGGGCGCCCAACATGCGGATCGGCTTGCCTGTTTCATCGCGGATCGCGAGGCCCCGACATCGTACCCAAACAATCGATCCATCTGCGTGGCGATAACGCACCACCTGATCGTAGGGGCAATCGGGATCGGCGCAATGGGCCTCAAAATTCTTGAGGGCCAGTGCCAGATCCTCGGGAAAGATGATATCCTGCCATTCATCCGGGGAATGCGCCTTGGTCGCGGGATCAATCCCGAACAATTGCCACAACTCGGGGCTCATCCATTCGTTTTCGGGGTCTTCCAGATCCCAATACCAGATCCCGTCAAGCGAACCTTGCTGGATAAAGTTCCAGGTGCTTTCGTCCGACTGGATCAGATCGGTCAGTTCTGCCTTGAGATAATTGCTGTCTTGCACAAATGCTCCGGAGCGGCTGATTGGCTGTCAAATAGCGGCCCGTTTGATCGCTAAAGCGCATTCGTTGAAAAGTGGTTAATATTCACTTTTTCCCGGTTCCATATCCTACACGGAGCGCTTTTTCTGCGCCACTAGGGCGAAGAATTCTTGGAAATGCCGCATTTTGACCCTGCGCAATGCGCATTCGCGCCCTAGATAGAAGGTCTGAGAAACCGATCCAGAGCAGAAAAGGCGCAACCTCTTATGGCGCGTTATGGACAATTACAGGCAGCCGTGGCACCGCTTGGCGCGATGGATGACGATGTGATCACTTTTGCCCCGCAATCTGATGATGGGGCGGCCCTGCGCCACGCTTTTGGGCGGTTCGGCACAGGTGTGACCGTCGTGACAGTGGATACCCCGATGGGGCCGATTGGCATGACGGCCAATAGCTTTTCGTCGATCTCCCTTGACCCGCCGCTGGTACTTTGGTCGCCCGCTTTGCGCTCCCAGCGCCATGACGCTTTTGTGCAGGCCTCGCATTTCTGCATTCACGTGCTGGGTGATGATCAACAACGGCTTGCCGATCATTTTGCACGCAATGGTGACGGTTTTGACCGCTTTGACTGGACCACTGGTGATCATGGCACGCCGCATCTGGCGGGCTGTCTGGCCGCGTTCCAATGCGAGACTTTTGCGGTGCATCCTGCTGGCGATCATTCGATCGTTCTGGGCAGAGTCACCGAGGTCACAGAGCGGCGCGGCAAAGGTGCCGGGTTGATGTTTGATCAGGGCCGCTTTGGCCGGTTTCAGCCCAACAGCTGACCCTCAGTAATCCTTCTCAAAGAAGATCCCCAGACCGCTGTTCCCGTCAGAGCCAAGCGTGCCCTTGGCCTTGAGGTTCGGCGTAAGATCAAGGTTCAAAGAGACTTCGCCCGTTCCATCAGAGGCCGCCGTGATATCCGTATAGATGTTCTCTGAGATATATTTGCCCGCCCGCACTGCGGTTGCACCGTTGCTGTTGGTGGTGACATCAAAATCATCCAGCCCAAAGCCGTCGCGCAGGTTCGAGATCACACCGCCGCCGCCACGGCCAGCCAAGGTGGCCACCGCCCCTGCCAGCTGCAGCGCCTGAAAGGCGGAAATATCCGACAGGTTGCGATCGAACAGAAGCTGGGCCAGCACTTCGTCCTGCGGCGCGTCCGGTGTGGATTCGAACGACACTTTGGGATCATCCGCAGGGCCATCCACGATCACCCGCGCCTCGCCTATCTTGGTATCCGTCGAAGACACAAACCGGATGTAGGGGATCAAATCCCCAAGGAAAAAGATCGACCCCTCTACCAGATTGAACCTCTTGCCCAGAATATCGAGCCGCCCCCGGATCAGCTCAAACGCGCCGGTTGAGATCACCCGGTTTGTAGTGCCTGTCACCTTGAGATTGCCGCCCAGTTCCGCGTCCAGCCCTCTGCCCCGTACAAAGATACGGCGCGGCGCGTTCACTTGAATGTCCAGTCCAAAGCCCGGTCCGCTGGCCTGTGCAGCGGGATCCGTGCCCGCGCTGGCGCCGTTCAATCCGGCTTTTCTGCGGGTGGACAGAACCGGCCGTGTTGCGCCGATGTGGTTAATCCGCGGGATGTCACCGATGCTGGTCATGCCGGTGGATGGCACGCTTACGTTGGTTTCGCCGACGTCGATCTGGCCGCTGATCCTTGCACCGCCTGTCAATGGTCCGGCAAGGCGCAATACCCCCCGCAGTGAGGTTTGGTAAAGCTGCGGATCAATCAACACCAGATCGCGCAGCGCAATGTTCAGATCGGCAGGCAAAGCGGGGGTGAGGGTCACCGCCCCCTCTGCCCGCAGGGTGCCGCCGTTGACCGTTTGTCCCTGCACATCAATCACCGCGCGATTGCCGCCCAGTTGAACCCGTGCCGCGATATTGTTCAAAGCGACGCGCAGGTTGGGCGTGGTAAAAGACGCATTGTTCGTTTGCACTGTGCCGCTGAGCGAGGACAGAGCGGGCGGGCCATTGATCGCCAGATCAAACCGGGCCTGCCCCTGCAAATTGCGCGGCGCAAGGAATGGACGGCTCAGCCCAAGCGGCACATCCCCGCGCAGTGTTGCGTTCATCGTGCCGTCCGTGTTGACCAGCCCCGCAAAGTTCGCCTGAGTGCCAGACGGGCCGTTGGCGTCCGTATCGACGCGCCAGCCGTTCCCCTGCTTGCGGGCGCTGCCACTGAGGTTGAGCGGCCCGTTCACCTTGTCCACCACCGCCCCGATGTTTGGCATCGCCAGCGTAAAGTCCACTGCCGCATTCGGGCCTGTCACGACTCCCTGAACGGAGGCGCGGGTTGCATAGGGGCCGGTGGCGTTGGTATCTACCGCGATCCCCTGTGGTGTCTGCCGCAGCACGCCTTTGGCGACCAAGGGGCCAGAGACACCGGGCGCCAGGGGGTGCACATCGGGCAAGGAAACATCAAAGGTCAGCGCAATGTCCGGACCCGTAGCCAACCCTTCGACCAGCGCCTTGGCACCAAAGGGACCGCTTGCCGCCGTGTCGATGAAAAAGCCTTTGTCGGTTTGTTTGACAGTGCCGCTGGCCTTAAGTGGTCCCTTAAGCTGTTCAGCAAGCGGGCGCACCTCCGGCACATCCAGATCAAACCGGAAATCCACCGCAGGCGTCACCGCGCCGTTCACTGTGGCAACGGCCCGGTAAGGTCCATCGGTCTGCGCCTCGATGCGCCAGCCGCTTGTGTCTTGGGTTGCGACCACTGCCGCTTGCACCGGTCCGCTGTATTGCGGCAGGACCGTCCCTATATTCTTGAGTGTGGCATTGAGTTCGGCGCGGCTGTCTTCGCTGCGCAATTCGGCATCGCCGCTGAGGTTCAGCGCCGCGTTGCGCAGAGACAGATCGCGCAAAAAGGTGCCATCGGCGGTGCGTTTGGCAAGCACATCCAGAACCGTGCGCCCACGCAGCAAGGCATCGGCCTGCGCCACACCAATGGCCAGATCCTGTGTCGTGCCTTTGATCTGCACATCAAATTCGCCGCTGAGCGGGGTCACCCGCCCGGCCAGGGCCAAATCGCTGCGCCCGTCCAATTCCTGCCCCGCCAAAGCCGAGAACCGGCTGAGATCATCGGCCTTGAGCAAGACATCCAACTGGGTGGCAAAGCCTTCGGCCAGCCCCTGAACCACCGCCATACCGGACAGCCCGTAATCGGTGCCCGTCAAGGTCAGCCCGTCAACTCGGGTTGGTTGACCTTCGGCATAAGACACGGCCGCCGCGCCGGTGATCTGATCTCCCAACGCCTCGGACAAAGCCGGATCAGAAAGCGCAATGCCCGCAGCCTCAACCGTCACATCCCCGTCAAAGGCCCGCAGACTGCCCTGCGCCGATTGCAATGTTCCGTCCAGTGCGATCCGGCTTTGCCGCACCGTAGTGCCGCCCGTGACCAGACCTGTGGTATCGAACACCGCTTTAACGGCATCACCCTTGGCTGCGTCATAGGCGATCTTGAGGTCGGCCTTGTCCACACTCAGACCTGCGCCGCCGGCAGGCAAAACCACGGGCGTGCCATCCGGGCTTACGATCTGGCCATCAATATCGATCAGAACCGGCCAGCTTTCCGCGTTCAGCGCCAACTTGCCCCGGACCTGCGCCGACTGCGCAGTGAGGGCAAAAGCATCCACCGCCAAAGCACCGCTGGCCTCCTGCACCGCATCCAAGGTCAGGCGCACGTCATCGCCAAAAAACGCGCGGTATCGGGGAGCCAGCAAAGCAGTGATGTCGCCGCCAATGTCGGCCTGAATGCGCCGGTCGGGGGTGCCAGAGGCACGGCGCGGGGCCTGTGCGCCGAGGGTGATCTGTCCGGCCAGACGTTCCCGCCCTTCGGTCGCGACGGTCACGTCGGTGGCAAAATCATCCAGTGGCCCTTTGCCTGCCACTTGCAAATCCACCGAAGGTTGCCCCGGCAGATTGAGCAGCTTGGCCGCGATGCCTTTCTCGCCTTCGCTGAGTTTGACCAGCAAATCCAAGATGTTGTCCGTTCGGGCAAAATTGGCCCGGATTGCAAAACTGCCGCGTTTGCCGTCTGTGCGATCTGCCGTCACATCCACATCCGCCACCGCGTCCGTCAGACGCGCGGACGCCTGCACAGAAAGCTGTGCCGCCTCGCCCAGCAGGGGCGCACCCAGGTTGATCTGCTGCACCGCAAATTCCGCCAGCTCCACCGAGACCGGCAATTCCGGCAGACTGAACGGGGTAGCCTCTGCTTGTGGCAATGTGTTTTCTTCGGGCAATGGCAGGCGCGGGATATCCAGTTTCTGCGCGGTCAGTTTTTCCACCTCAAGCCGCCCGCGCAGCAGCGCCGAACGGTTCCAGACCAGTTCCACACCATCAAGCGTCAGCCAGATCCCGTCCCGGTCGGCGATAGTCATCCGGTCGAACGATGCCGAAGAGCTCAGCGCGCCTTTGAAACCATCAATACTGACGTCGCGCCCTGCCCCGCTGAGGGCGTCTTGGATGCTGCGGGTCAGAAAGCCTTTGTCATCGTCTTGGGCCAAAGCCGCCGTCAGGCCAATGGCCCAAACCACGCATGCGAGAAGGAGACGGAAATAACCCATTAGAACGACTGCCCGATACCGATATAGACCTGCACATTCTCGCCCGTGTCCGGGCCCGAGGTTGGCACTGCCACGTCAAAACGGATCGGTCCGATGCCCGTAGCATAACGCAGGCCAAGCCCTGCACCGGAATGCCATTCGCCAGACCCGTCGATGAATTCCTCTGCGCCGATGTACCCGGCATCGGCAAAGCCAACCAAACCGATGCTGTCGGTCAGTGAGACACGCGCCTCTGCCGACAGGCCGACAAAGCTGCGCCCGCCCACAACGTTGCCACCGCCCAGATCAACACCCAGCGCCTGATAGGGTTGCCCGCGCACCGTGCCGCCGCCGCCCGAATAGAACAGATAATCCGCCGGTGCCGTGCTCAGATCCGGGCCGTAGACCGATCCGAACTGCCCGCGAAACGCCAAAGTGATCGGGCGGGTGCTGCCAAAGGTGCGATAGGCACGGCCGTCTACATAAGTCCGCAACCCGTTGTCTGAGCCGCTGAGCGCGACAAAGGGGGTGACGGCGGCCTTAAGGTAATAGCCTGATGTGGCATCCAGCCGGTCGTCGCGATAGTCAAACTCTGCCGACAATGGCAGGGTCAGCAGGGTATAGCGGTTGGTGCCAAAGGCATCGCGGGTTTCGGCCCGGCGCAAACCAAGGCCCAGCGTATAGGTGCGCTGTTCATTGGCATAGCGTTTGATCCCCGCCTCAAGGTCGAGCTGGCGCGAGAAAAAGTTAACCTCGTCCAACTGCGCGAGACTGGCCAGCGCATAAAAATCCGTATCCGCGTTAAAGGTCGCGGGGCGGTCAAATCGTGCGGACAAACGATAATCCTCGCCGCCGGAATTGCCGCCGATGCCCTTGACCTCACCCTCCAGCCGCAGGCTTTCGGCCCCGCCCAGCAGGTTCCGATGCAGCCAGAACCCGCTCAGCGTCAGCCCCTCAAGCGAGGACAGTTCTGCGCCAAAACCGAACCGGCGCTTGGGCGCTTCGGTGATTTGGGCGGTGATTGGCAGTGTATCGTCCGGCCCGATCATCTCGGCCTCGATCAAGGCAGCAGAGCTGAACGCGCCCGCGCGGCGCAAACGGCGCTGCGACAGTTTGAGATCGTCGGGCGAAAACACCTTGCCCACAGGAAGATCGGCAATCTGGCGAATGCGCTTTGTGCGCACATCTTTGTTGCCCTTCACCTGCAACGCACCAAAGCGCAGCTTTGGCCCCGGCGCGAGACGCAAATTGGCGGTGATTGTCTTGTCCGGATGCCGTGCGCTCAGTTGTTGATCTGCCAGTGCGGCCTTGGCGTGGCCTTGCGCGCGCAATCCATCAATGCCGCTTGCCACTGCCTCTTTCAAAACTCCCAAACCGGCGACCTGCCCTTTGGCAAACCTTTCGGGCAGTTCTGTGTCGGGGGCCAACGGGGCAATTTGCACGCCGCCAAAACGAAACAGGGGGCCGGGTGTGACCGAGATTACCGCGCGGTCGATGCGGCGCGGCGGCCTGACGGGAGGAATGTTCGCTGCGTCGGTCCCATCCAGCGTGATCTTGATGACGGGACCAAAATATCCGTTGTCATACAGCACCGCCAGCAAACGCCCATAATCGGCCTGCGCCGCCGCGACGGTTTCCTGCGTGGAGGGAGGCGTCTCTGCCTGTCCTTGTTCAACCAAAAGCGATCCGCCGGAGAGGGTTTGATAAAGGTCGCCGCCCTCGGGCACACCGGTGATGCGCACCTCCGCCGCCTCAGTCGCAAAAGCCACACCCATTGACACAAGGGCGGTCAGCACAGCCAACCGTCCGGCCCGAAAAACCATAGACATCACACGCACTCAATCGCCCTTCGCTACACCACCGCCGCGGTTGTCCACGGTCAAACCTCTGTCGAAGCACTTAGGGCGATTTAGCGTGATTTCTCCCGAAGCCGCAAACTGTCTCTTGCGGCAGAGGGCCGATCAGACCACTAAATCTGGCAATTTTCCGTGATCTGCGGGCTTTCGAGACAAAAGCGGCAATAATCCGCACATATGGGATGTGCGTTAACGCCCCAGTTGCGAGGCGGCGCGGGCCAACTGGGTGATGCCATCCCAATCCTGCGCAGCGACCAGATCCTTTGGGGCGACCCAACTGCCGCCTGCGCAGATCACATTGGACAGTGACAGGTAGCTTTCCGCATTGGCAGGACTGACGCCGCCAGTGGGGCAAAAGCTGATCTGTGGCAGGGGGGCGCCGATGGCCTTGAGTGCAGGCGCGCCGCCCGAGGCTTCCGCAGGAAAAAACTTGAGCATGTCATAGCCGCGTGCCAACAGGACCATCGCCTCGCTTGCCGTGGCCGCACCGGGCAGAAGCGGCATGTCCTGATCGGCGCAGGCCGCCAGCAAGTCATCCGTTGCACCCGGAGACACGCCAAAGGTCGCGCCAGCCGCTTTGGCCGCGCGGACGTCTTCGGGGGTGATCAACGTGCCTGCCCCGACATGGCCGCCCGGCACCTGCGCCATGATGGAAATGGCCTCAAGCGCGGCGGGTGTGCGCAAAGTGACCTCAAGCGCGGGCAAACCGCCCGCGATCAGCGCCTCGGCCAAAGGCCGCGCAGTGGCCGGATCGTCGATCACCAGAACTGGAACAATCGGAGCCAATTCACAGATGGCGCGGGTTTGACGGCTTGCGTCTTTTGCACTCAGGGTCATGGATCAACCTCCAAAAATCGTTGCGCCGCTGTCCGCTGCACCCACGGTGTTGCGGAACATGGCAAAAAGTTCACGGCCCGTACCGGCCTGATTTCCCGACAGATCGGCGGCGGCGGCAGGGCGGTCCGCCACCCCTTCTGTGAGGATCTGCAATGTGCCTGCCACCGCATCCACGCGCAGCACATCGCCGTCCTGCAATTTGGCAATCGGGCCGCCGTCCAAGGCTTCGGGGCAAACGTGGATCGCGGCGGGCACCTTGCCTGATGCACCCGACATGCGCCCGTCAGTGACCAGCGCGACCTTCTGCCCGCGTCCCTGCAAGATCGACAGCAGCGGTGTGAGGCTGTGCAATTCTGGCATGCCGTTGGCCTTTGGCCCCTGAAACCGCACCACCACGATGACATCACCGGTCAGCTCGCCCGCCTTGAAGGCCGCTTTGACGCTGTCCTGATCGGCAAAGACCCGCACGGGCGCTTCGACGATCTGATGCTCCGGCGCGACGGCGGAAACCTTCATAACGGCGGTGCCAAGGGTGCCGGTCAGGCGGCGTAGGCCACCTGTCGGGGCAAAGGCTTCGGCCACCGGGCGCAGAATGCCGGGGTTGAGAGAGGCGTCAGGCCCGTCCTGCCAAGAGAGTTCGCCATCCAGCAGTTTGGGGTCACGGGTGTAATGAGCCAATCCCGTCCCTGCCACCGTCTTGGTATCGGGATGCAGTAGACCGGCCTTCAGCAACTCGCCAATCATATAGCCAAGACCGCCCGCGGCATGGAAATGGTTCACATCCGCCAGCCCGTTTGGATAGACCCGCGCCATCAGCGGCGTAATATCGCTCAGGTCGGAAAAATCTTGCCAATCCAGTATGATACCGCCCGCCTTGGCCATGGCAACAAGATGGATCAGCAGGTTGGTGGAGCCGCCCGTGGCATTCAACCCGACAATCCCGTTCACAAAGGCACGTTCATCCAGAATATCGCAGACCGGCGTATAGCTATCGCCCAAAGCCGACAGGCCCAGCGCCTGTTTGGCCCCATGCACCGTCAAGGCCTCGCGCAGCGGGGTGTTCGGGCTGACAAAGCTGGCGCCGGGCAGGTGCAAGCCCATGAATTCCATCAACATCTGATTGGTGTTGGCAGTGCCGTAAAAGGTACAGGTGCCGGGGCCGTGGTAGGCGGCCATTTCGGCGGCCATCAGGGCATCGCGGCCCACTTCGCCCTCTGCAAACTTCTGCCGCACCTTGGCCTTTTCATCATTGGCCAGACCGCTTTGCATTGGACCTGCGGGTAGGAACACGGCCGGCAAATGGCCAAAAGCCTGCGCCGCGATCACGAGGCCCGGTACGATCTTGTCGCAGACCCCAAGAAACACCGCCGCGTCAAAGGTATTGTGGCTGAGCGCGACAGAAGCCGCCAACGCAATCACATCGCGTGAAAACAGGCTCAGCTCCATCCCTGCCTCGCCTTGGGTCACGCCATCGCACATCGCAGGCACGCCGCCCGCGACCTGCGCGGTGCCGCCGATGGACCGCACCGCCGCTTTGATCTGTTCGGGATAGGTTTCAAAGGGTTGATGCGCGGAGAGCATGTCGTTGTAGGTGGTGACAATGCCCAAATTGCCGGCGTTGGTCTGCGCCAAGGCATCTTTGTCCTCGCCCGACGCCGCATAGGCATGGGCCTGACCGCTGCAAGACAGATGGGCGCGGGCCGGACCTTTGCCTTGCGCGGCACGCATCTGCTCCAGATAGGCGGCGCGGGTTGGCGCGCTGCGTTCAATAATGCGGTCAGTAACGGATTTAACGGTTGGATGCAGTGTCATGGTCTGTCCTTTCAACCAATTTCGCGCCAGCGGCGGCCATCGCGATGCAACAGCATCAGCGCGTCTTCGGGGCCGGAGCTTCCGGGGTCATAGGGTTCGGGTGTGGTGCTGCTGCGGCTCCATTCGTCCAGGATCGGATCGGCCCAGCCCCAAGCGGCCTCAACTTCATCGCCGCGCATAAACAGGGTCTGATCGCCGCGGATCACATCCATGATCAGCCGCTCATAGGCGTCCTGCGGCGCGGCATGTTCGCCCAGTGCCTCGGCAAAGGTCATGTCCAGCGTTACCTCGGCCAGACGCATACCGCCCGGCCCCGGCTCTTTGATGGTGGTGCGCAGGGTGATGCCTTCATCCGGTTGCAGACGAATGATCAGGGCATTGCCGCGCTGGTTGTCGAATTTGGGGAAAATCATATGGGGCGGGTCGCGGAACACGACGACGATCTCAGAGGTCCGCGCCCGCAGCTTCTTGCCCGTGCGCAAATAGAACGGTGTTCCGGCCCAACGCCAATTGCCGACATTCACCTTCATCGCGACAAAGCTTTCGGTGGTGCTGGCGTCATCACCTGCATGATCGCGGTAGCTGCCTTCGCCATCGCGCCCACGGTATTGGCCGCGCACAATGTCGGATTGCGCCACGGGTTCCAGCGCCTCGATGACTTTGACTTTCTCATCGCGCACCGAATTGGGAACAAAGCGCGAGGGCGGTTCCATCGCGGTGAGGCACAAGAGCTGCATCAGGTGGTTTTGCACCATGTCCCGCATCGCGCCGGACTTGTCGTAGTATTCGCCGCGCCCCTCAACGCCCAGACTTTCGGCCACCGTGATCTGCACATGATCCACATGGGTGGCGTTCCAAAGCGGCTCCCAAAGGGAATTGGCAAATCGCAGCGCCATCAGGTTTTGCACGGTTTCTTTGCCCAGATAGTGATCGATCCGGTAGATCTGATGTTCAGCAAAGCTGCGGCGCAGATCGGCGTTCAGCGCCTGCGCCGAGGCCAGATCATGACCAAAGGGTTTTTCGACCACAATCCGGCTTTCGGGCGTGGCGATATCATGTTCGTTCAGCTTGGCCGCGATGGTGCCAAACAGGTTTGGTGACACCGACAAGTAAAACGCCCGCACCAAACCGGGGCGCAGCATCTTGGCCAGTTCCGGCCAGCCCCCTGTCCCCGTTGCATCCACCGCAACATAGCTAAGCTGTTCGAGGAATAGATCGAGCGTTTCTGCGTTGTCCGGCGCTTCTTTGGCGAACTCCAGCAAGGTGTCCCGCACAGATGCGCGAAACTCTTCTTCGGTCATTTTTGACCGCGCTGCGCCGATGATCCGGGCCTCCTGCGGCATTTGCCCAACCAAAAACCGGTGGAACAATCCGGGCAGGATTTTTCGGCGGGCGAGATCGCCGGTGACGCCAAAAATGACCAGATCAAAGGGGTCTACAGGGATGACGCGCGATACCATGGTGCGTGGTCCTTTGCGGGTGGCCATTGGCCGGTAAACGATTGGCACGGCCCAAGTCGGCCCTGCGGCACAGCGGATCGAAGGACCCTTTTTCGCCCAATAGCACAGCATTTTACGCAATGATAGCGCTAACAGTGATCAATTTCGAAAAAATGCAGCCCTTTTAGAACGCCGCTTTGGATCCTTCGGAGCATCAGTTTGCCACGGGCCTTATGACTTCGCCATGAAATTGCAGCGCCTCTGGACCAATCAGGCTTTTTCGGAAAACAGATCCTTGGCAGTGTGCAATCGCAGGTGGCGCATAAACGCGCGGGCGACGCTTGGCGCGGGCCGGTGATCGGGCGAGACGAAATAGCTTCGGTATTCGATCTGGCTTTCAAAGCGGCGAAACACCAGATCATCAGACCGGTACTGCACAATCGGAAACGGGTTCACGACCGTCACGCCCAGCCCGGCCTTTGCCAGATCCACCGCCGCAAATGAGGTAGACGCCTCTGCGACAATCCGCGGCTTGCTGGCAACCTGATGCAGCACCTTTTCCAGCTGCGCCCGCCGCGCGTGACGATGCGACAGCGCCACCAATGCCTGATCATGCAGGTCGCGGGGGTGCACCACGTCCTGCGCTGCCAACGGATGATCTGCGGCCATGGCACAGACCGCGCCAGAGCGGCGATAGGGTGTCAGCTTGACGCCGTCGCGCGACAGCTCCACCCCGGTCAGCCCCAGATCAAAGCGGTTTTCCAGAATACCGCGGATTACGTCTTCGGACGGGGCCACCTCTAGACTGACAAAGAAATGCGGATTGGTTTTGAGAAAGCTGGCAATATGTTCCACCAAAAATCGGTGGGCATAGGTGGGCGGCGCGATGATCCGCAGGGTTTCCTGTGCGACCTGCGGGGGACCGTCGATCCGGTCCAGCGCTTCAAACAAGGGATCGAGGCGGCGATTGAGCTGTGCGGCCTCACCCGTTGGCCGCAACCTGCCGCCGTCCCGCTCAAACAAGATCTTGCCGGTGCGGGCCTCAAGGCTGGATATCGACCGGCTGATTGCGGATTGCGAAAGCCCCAGACGGACCGCCGCCTTGGAGGTGGTCCCGCTTTCCATCAACGCCCGAAGCGCTTGGTACTCGGGCAGACTATGCCATGCTTTGACAACCATAGGTGTGCTGCGGAATCCTCATCAGTGTATGAGACAATATCATGTCATTACCTGTGGTCTATGAGAATTTCTGGCATAAGCTGTGCCTCATCCTGGGGGACAAAACAATCGTGACCGATACAACACATCCCGTCATCTTTGACGGGCACAATGATGTTCTTTTGAAATTACACCGCGCCGGAGGTCTTGCCGCGTCAGAGAGTTTTATCTCCGGGCGCGAGGGTGCGATCGACATGCCTTCTGCGGCTGCGGGCGGTTTTGGCGGCGGGTTCTTTGCGGTCTATGTCCCCTCGCCCACCGATCTTGATTTCAAATTCGAGGAAATGTCGAAGGCGTCTTATGACCTGCCTCTGCCCGAACCTATAGATTGGGAGGATGCCTTTCCCGTGGTCATGGCGCAGGCGGCGGTGCTGTTTGATCTGGAAAAGCGCGGTGCGCTCAAGGTGTGCCGCACAGCGGCAGAGCTGCGGGCGACATTGGGCAGCGGCAAAATGGCCGCGATCTTTCATATCGAAGGCGCCGAGGCGATTGATGCCGAGCTGAACACGCTAGAGGTTCTCTATCAGGCCGGGCTGCGGTCTATCGGGCCGGTTTGGAGCAGGCCGACAATCTTTGGTCACGGGGTGCCCTTCCGCTATCCCAGCACCGCAGATATCGGGCCGGGGCTAACCGATCACGGGCTGCGTCTGGTCAAACGTTGCGACGAGTTGGGCATCATGGTCGATCTGTCGCATTTGAACGAGGCCGGCTTTTGGGACGTGGCGCGGCATTCGACCAAGCCATTGGTGGCCACCCATTCCAACGCCCATGCCATCTGCCCGCACAGCCGCAACCTGACCGACAGACAACTTGCCGCGATCCGCGAAAGCGATGGTATGGTCGGGCTTAACTTTGCGGTGGCCTTCTTGCGCGATGACGGGCGCATGTTGGCAGAGGTGCCGCTAACGCAGATGCTGCGCCATCTGGATCATCTGATTGAACATCTGGGCGAAGACCGTGTGGGTCTTGGCTCTGACTATGACGGGGCCATTGTTCCTGAGGCGCTTACGTCTTGTGCAGGGCTGCCCCAATTGAGACAGGCCATGACAAATCACGGTTACAACGATGCGTTGATGACCAAACTTTGTCACGGAAACTGGATGCGTGTGCTTGAAAAAACCTGGGGCCAATAAGCCCAAGCCACGTGCATTTGATAACGTAACTGAACGGGAGAGGTTCTAAAAATGAATGTTATTAACCGATTATTGACGAGCGCTGCGGTTGGCATCGCGGTCAGCGTTTCGTCCTTTGCGGCCCATGCCGAGACACCGGCCAACATGCTGGTGATTGCCCACCGGATTGACGATGTGACAACCGTTGACCCGGCCGAAAGCTTTGAATTTGCAGGCTCCGACATCAGCCGCAACGTCTACAACCGTCTGGTCAATCTTGATCCGCTGGATCTGGGCGCGGGCTACAAGCCTGATCTCGCCGAAAGCTGGGAAGTTTCCGAAGACGGGATGACCATCACCTTTACGATGCGTGAGGGGGTCAAGTTCCATTCCGGCAATCCGGTGCGGGCCGAGGACGCGGCGTTTTCGCTGCAACGTGCGGTGATCCTGAACAAGACCCCTGCGTTCATTCTGACGCAGTTCGGATTTACGCCTGAGAACGCGGCGGATACCATCCGCGCAGACGGCAACAAGCTTATGATCACGACGGACAAGCGCTATGCGACTTCCTTTGTGCTGAACTGCCTGACTGCGACCATCGGCGGCATCGTCGACAAAGAAGTGGTCATGGCCAACGAAGTTGACGGCGACATGGGCAACACATGGCTCAAGACAAATTCCGCAGGTTCCGGCCCCTACAAGCTGGACGGTTGGAAGCCAAACGAGAGCGTCACAATGTCAGCCAATGCCGATTACTACGGCGGCGCCCCTGCCATGCAGCGTGTGATCGTACGTCACGTGCTTGAAAGCGCCTCGCAGCGTTTGCTGCTGGAACGCGGCGATATCGACATTGCCCGTAACTTGAACCCAGAAGACATCGCAGGCGCAACCGGCGCTGATGGCGTCAAGGTGGTGGACGAGCTGAAAGGCCGTTTGATGTATCTGGCACTGAACCAGAAGCATCCTGAGCTGTCCAAGCCAGAAGTCCGTCAGGCATTCAAATACCTGATCGACTATGAAGGTATGCGCGACAGCTTCCTCAAGGGGCAGTATACCATTCACCAGAACTTCCTGCCTGCCACCTATCTGGGTGCCTCGGACGAGAACCCGTTCTCTTACAACATCGAAAAAGCCAAAGAACTGCTGGCCGCTGCCGGTGTAGAGAACCTCGAAGTTGAGATCGGTGTACGCGAAGCGCAGGAGCGTATTGAGATCGGTCAATCGTTCCAGAACGCGGCAGCGCAGGCCGGGATCAAGGTCAACATCACCGTGGGAACAGCCAAACAGATTCTTGCCCGTTACCGCGCGCGGGAACTGGATGTCTACCTTGGGGCATGGGGTCCGGATTATCCTGATCCGCAGACCAACGCAGGCACCTTTGCCTACAACCCTGACAACTCTGACGCGGCCAATGCGACCGGCCTTCTGGCATGGCGCACCGGTTGGGATGCGGGCGGTCTGACCGAAAAGGTTGCCGCAGCAGTGACCGAGAACGACCGGGACAAGCGGGTTCAGATGTATCTGGATATCCAACAGGAATTCCGCGAAATCTCGCCTTTTGTGGTTATGTTCCAGCAGATCGAACAATCTGCACTGCGTGACAATGTGACCAACTGGTCCACAGGTCAGGCTGTGACATCCGCCGCTTATTGGCAGGTGACAAAGTAAATGGCCCTCTCTGAGGACAACAACGGGAGGCGCCCATCGCGGGCGCCTCTTGCCAGCCATGTTCTGCCTTTTGCCAAGGCCACATTGCTGACGCTGGGCTCCATCGCGGTGACGATGCTGGGCCTTTTGTTCATCACCTTTATCATCGGCCGCGTCATGCCGATTGATCCTGTGCTGGCGATTGTGGGCGAAAGGGCCTCGCAATCGACCTATGACGCCGTTTACCAACAGCTTGGGCTGGACAAGCCGCTGCTGGTGCAATTTGCATATTATCTCTGGGATGTGCTGCATCTGGATTTTGGCACATCGCTGCTCAATGCCAGACCCGTCTCGGAAGACATCGCGCGGGTGTTTCCCGCAACCTTGGAACTGGCCACGCTGGGCATTTTCTTTGGGGTGATCCTTGGGGTGCCGCTTGGCGTTCTGGCCGCGGTGCGCAAAGGATCATGGATCGACCAGATCGCCCGCGTTGTCGCACTTGTTGGCTATTCGATGCCGATCTTCTGGCTGGGTCTGATGGGGCTTTTGGTCTTTTACGGTATTCTGGGCTGGGTCGGCGGGCCGGGCCGTGTGGGCATTTTTTATGTGGATGTGGTGCCAAGCGTGACGGGGCTGATCCTTGTGGATGCGGCGCTCGATGGCAATTGGGACGTGTTCAAAGATGCCTTTTCCCACATCATCCTGCCCGCCTCTCTGCTGGGTTACTATTCACTGGCCTACGTCAGCCGGATGACGCGGTCTTTCATGCTTGAACAGCTGAGCGCCGAATATGTGACCACAGCGCGGGTCAAGGGCATGTCGGAATGGGATGTGATCTGGAAGCACGCGTTCAAGAACATCCGCGTGCAACTGATCACCGTGATCGCACTGAGCTATGCCAACCTGCTCGAAGGGTCGGTTCTGACCGAGATTATTTTCTCTTGGCCGGGCATTGGCAGCTATATCACCACGGCCCTTCTCAGCGCAGATATGAATGCCGTTCTGGGCGGCACTGTGGTGGTTGGGCTGATCTTCATCTTGCTGAATATTTTCTCTGACCTGCTTTACAAGGTCTTTGATCCGAGGGCGAAATAGATGGCTGAAACACAAACGTTGCGCGAATGGCTGTTGACGGAAACACCCACCTCGCGCCGCCACGCCAAGATGTCGGCGCTGTATCAGGGCTGGCTTTCGTTCCGGTCCAATACCATGGCGATGATTGGCTTGGGTATTTTGGTCGCGCTCGTGGTTGTTGCGGCCGGGGCGCCCCTGATCGCGCCCCATGATCCTTTTGTGCAGGAACTCAGCAACCGCTTGGCCCCGCTTGGGGCAGAGGGGCATATTCTGGGTACAGACAGTCTGGGCCGGGATATCCTGTCGCGGCTGATCTATGGGGCGCGGATTACGCTTTATATCGTGGCTTTGGTGGCGCTAATTGCGCCCATAGCCGGGCTGCTGGTTGGGACGGTGTCAGGCTATGTTGGCGGCTGGACGGATACCGTTTTGATGCGGATCACCGACATCTTCCTCGCTTTTCCGCGGCTTGTTCTGGCGCTGGCTTTTGTCGCCGCTTTGGGGGCCGGCATCGAAAACGCGGTGCTGGCAATCTCGCTCACTGCCTGGCCGCCCTATGCGCGGATTGCACGGGCCGAGACCCTGACGATCCGGTCGTCCGATTACATCAGCGCCATCAAATTGCAGGGTGCGGGCGCCCTGCGGATCATCACCAAGCACATCTGGCCGTTGTGCATTTCCTCGCTGATCGTGCGGGTGACACTGGACATGGCGGGCATCATCCTGGCCGCCGCGGGCCTTGGCTTCCTTGGCCTTGGCGCACAGCCGCCCAGCCCGGAATGGGGCGCAATGATTTCCGAAGGACGGCGGTTTATCCTTGATCACTGGTGGGTCGCCACCATGCCGGGACTGGCGATTTTCACCGTGTCCCTCGCCTTTAACCTTCTGGGTGACGGGCTGCGGGATGTGCTTGATCCAAAGGCGGGCGAATGATGACCAACCTTCTTGATGTTGAAAACCTCTGGGTCAAATTCCCCACCCGTCAGGGCGTTTTTGACGCGGTGCGCGGGGTGTCCTTCACTCTGGGCCGTGAACGGCTGGGCATTGTCGGCGAAAGCGGCTCGGGCAAATCCATGACTGGCCGTGCCATCCTGCGGCTGATCCGCCCGCCCGGCATTGTGGAGGCCGATCAGATTGAGCTGGAAGGTGTGGACCTGATGCAGAAATCCGAGAAAGACATGCGCGCCGTGCGCGGTCAGCGGATTTCAATGGTGATGCAAGACCCGAAATTCTCGCTCAATCCGGTGATGACCATCGGCGATCAGATCATGGAAGCCTACCGCCTGCATTCCAAAGCCTCCAAATCGGAGGCCTATGCCAAATCGCTTGAGATGCTTGAGGCCGTGTCGATCCGCAATCCCGAACGGGTTATGCGGGCCTATCCGCATGAGATGTCAGGCGGCATGGGGCAGCGGATCATGATCGCGATGATGCTGATCCCCAACCCCGAGATCCTGATCGCGGATGAACCGACCTCGGCGCTGGATGTCTCGGTGCAGCGGCAGGTGCTGGATATTATGGACCGGCTGGTGAAAGAGCGCGGGATGGGGTTGATCTTTATCAGTCACGATCTGAACCTTGTTGCGGATTTCTGTGACCGGGTGTTGATCATGTATGCGGGCCGGATTGTGGAGGTCTGCGATGCCGACAAACTGCACGAGGCGCAGCATCCCTATACGCGTGGTTTGCTGAACTCCCTGCCCCGTCTGGATGCACCGCGCAAGCGGCTCGAAGTGTTGCAGCGTGATCCGCAATGGTCCACTGCCCCAAGTGTGAGTGGCCGGATATGAGCATGTTAACCGTTCAAGACCTCAACGTCTGGTTCGGCAGCAACCGCGACCGTGTGGATGCCGTCATCGGCGCCAGTTTTGAGATCCCGCGCGGCGAAAGTTTTGGCCTCGTCGGCGAAAGCGGCTCGGGCAAATCGACGATCCTGCGGGCGATCACCGGATTAGCGCCCGATTGGTCTGGCGCAATCACGGTCGATGGCCAGCAGATCGGCAAGGCCCGGCCCAAAACGTTCTTCAAAACCGTGCAGATGGTTTTTCAAGATCCCTATGCGTCCCTACATCCGCGGCATTCGGTGGATCAGGTGCTGGGCGAAACGTTACATTTGCATGGTTTCAAAGACATCGACAGCCGTGTGGTCAAACTGTTGGATGATGTGGGGTTGGGGCAAAAATTCCGCTTTCGCTATCCGCACCAGCTGTCGGGTGGTCAACGGCAACGGGTTGCTATTGCCCGCGCTCTGGCCCCGGAACCGGCGCTGCTTTTGCTGGATGAGCCGACCTCGGCACTGGACGTGTCGGTGCAGGCCGAGATCCTGAACCTGCTTGCTGATCTGCGGGCGGATCGCGGTTTGACCTATCTGATGGTGTCGCACGATCTGTCTGTGGTGGGTCATATGTGTGACCGGCTGGCGGTGATGAAAGACGGCGAGATCGTCGAAGTGCTTGATGTCGCGGCATTGCGAGCGATGGAAGCCGCGCATCCCTATTCCAAACAATTGTTAGAGGCCTCGGTCTAGCGGCAACGCCTAATCACGACTGAAGTCATATTCCGATACATGCAGATAGGTTTCATCGGGCTGTAAGATCACGTTTGGAAAGCCGGGTTGGTTCGGCGCGTCGGGCCAGCCTTGCGGCTCCAGCGCCAATCCCTCGAAGGGGCAGTAAGCTTGCCCCGTGAGGGTTTTGGCGGCGGGTTCATCCAGAAATTCGCCGCTGTAAACCTGCAATCCCGGCTCGGTCGAGGACAGGGTCATCGATACTCCCGATTGCGGTGCGGCCAGTGTACAGATCGGGCGGCAGCTTGCACGGCCCTTGGCGGTACAATAATTGTGGTCAAACGGATGATCACCGATCTGCCGCGCCGCGCGGAAATCAAAAGGCGTGCCTGAAACCGCCGCGATCTCGCCAGTGGGGATCAAATCACCATCCACGGGCAAGTACTGCTCTGCCGCGATGGCAAGCGTGTGATTTTTCACCGTGCCTGCCCCATCGAGATTGAAATAGAAATGCGGCGCGAAATTGCATGGCGTTGCGGCAGACCCCTGTGCCGAAATCTCAAGCCGCAGGGTGGCCGGTGCCTCAACGCTGTAGCGGACCTGAACGTCCAGCGCCCCGCCAAAGCCCAGATGGCCGTCCGGCAGATGCAGTTGCAAAGCGAGCGCTGACTTGGTCCGGGAGACCACCGACCACACCATTTTGTCGACGCTGCCAGCCCCGCCGTGCAGCGTGTGCCGGCCCAGAAAGTTCTGATCGGTATGAAAGGTCTGGCCCGCCAGATCATAGCGCCCCTGCGCAATGCGGTTGGCGCAGCGCCCGACGATTGCGCCCAAGTAAGCCGCGCCGGTTTGATAGTCCGTCGAATCAGCCAGACCCAGCACCAGAGGATGATCCACGCCGTCCAACCTGAGATCCTGTAGGCTGGCCCCGAACGGCAGGATTGTTGCGGTCAGCCCCCCCTTCGAAATCTCGATGGGATCGAACGCCCCTGAAAGGGCCGGTGATGTTGCGATGTGATCAACCAATGGTTTTCTTTCTTATTTGGCGCAGGGGCGATGATGCGAGGTTGCGGGTCATCCAGTGGCCACCACGCCGCCGTCGACAACAAGCGCCTGCCCGGTCATCCCGAAACTCATGTTTGATGCCAGAAACAGCGCCGGACCCACCATATCTTGCGGCATCAGAACCTGTTTGATGGCTTGACGCTCCATGTGCGCTGCCACGGCGTCTTCGGTCGCCCAAAGGGTCTTTTGCCGCTCTGTCATCACCCAACCGGGGATCAGGGCGTTGATGCGGATGTTATCTGGACCAAACTCACGGGCGAGGCTACGGGTCATACCGGTGATGCCCGCCTTGGCCGCCACATAGACCGGATAGCCTGCATTGCCCATCATATAGGAAATGGACGACAGATTGATGATCGCGCCGCCGCCGATGCTGCGCATATCGGCAACAGCGGCCTGACAGGCAAAAAACTGTGCCTTGAGATTGATGGATTGGGACCAGTCCCAAAACTCTTCGGAGACCTCTTCGGTGCTGTGACGCTGGTCGTTGGCGGCGTTGTTGATCAACACCGAAAGCGGCCCTTGCACCTCGCGGGTCTGCGCAAAGCTGCGTTTGAGGGCGGGCACATCTGTCAGATCGCAGTTGATGAAATGCGGGCGGGTTCCGGTTTGTTGCTCTGCTTGATCACAAAAGGCGCTGCCGTCTTGGTTCTGGACAATTGTCACCTTGGCCCCCGCCGATAAAAAGCCAAGGGTCAAGGCCGCGCCGATGCCGCTGCCGCCGCCGGTGATCAAGACGGATTTTCCGGCCAGAGACGCGGCCGGATCGCATACTGGGCCGGTGCCGGTTACCATTCCGCGATACTTCCGTCTTCGTGCCGCCAAATCGGATTGCGCCAGCGATGGCCCACCTTGGCACGGTCTTTGACGTAATCCTCGTCGATCTCGACACCCAATCCGGGGCCATCGGGGATTTTGACAAAACCGTCCTCATAGGCAAACACATCCTTGTTCACCAGATAATCGAGGATATCGTTGGACTTGTTGTAATGGATGCCCAGCGATTGTTCCTGAATAAAGGCGTTGTGCGACACCGCATCAATTTGCAGACAGGCAGCCAGCGCGACAGGCCCCAAGGGGCAATGCGGGGCCAATGCCACGTCGAATGCCTCCGCCATGGAGGCGATCTTGCGGCATTCTGTGATGCCGCCCGCATGGGACAGATCCGGCTGGATGATATCCACATAGCCGTCTTGCAGGATCTTCTTGAAATCCCAGCGAGAATAAAGCCGTTCCCCCACCGCGATGGGCGTCGAGACATGATTGACGATCTCGCGCAGGGCCTCGCTGTTTTCTGACAGGATCGGCTCTTCCAGAAACATCGGGCGGAATTGTTCCAGCTCTTTAGCCAGCACTTTGGCCATCGGTTTCTGGACCCGCCCGTGAAAGTCGATGCCGATGCCCAGATCATAGCCAACCGCATCGCGGATTGTGCCGATGGTGGCCACCGCCGCGTCGATCTTGGCGTTTGAATCGATGATCTGCATCTCTTCGCAGCCGTTCAGTTTGATTGCCTGAAAGCCCCGCGCCATCACATCCCGCGCGTTTTGGGCCACATCCGCAGGGCGATCCCCTCCGATCCATGAATAGATCTTGATCTTGTCGCGGCATTTGCCACCCAACAGCGCATGCACCGGCAGGCCAGCGGCCTTGCCCTTGATGTCCCACAGCGCCTGATCAATACCCGCAATGGCCGACATGTGAATGCCGCCGCCCCGATAGAACCCGCCGCGATAAAGGACGTTCCAATGGTCCTCGATCATCAAGGGGTCTTTGCCAATCAGGTAATCGGCCAGCTCGTTCACCATCGCCTCGACCGCCAATGCGCGACCTTCGAGCACAGGTTCACCCCAGCCGGAGATCCCCTCATCCGTTTCGATCTTGAGCAGGCACCAGCGCGGCGGGACAATATAGGTGGTCAGTTTGGTAATCTTCATCGGAACGCTCCGTCGTGGGTCAACTGGTTAAGCTCAGGTCGTGCCGCGCCGCCGGGCCAAGCCGCCGCCGCTTCGGGATTGCAAAATCACAACGATCAAAAGGAAGCCGCCACGGATGACCGACTGCCAATAGGCCGACAGGGAAATCACCCCAAGGCCGTTTTCAAAATTCAGGATGTTGAAGATCAGCCCAAGCAGCACTGCGCCTGCCAGCGTTGCCGGGATCGAGCCGACCCCGCCCGTCAGCAAAGTGCCGCCCACCACAACGGATGCAATCGCAGAAAGCTCCCAGCCAAGCCCTTCGAGCGGCTGGCCCGCACCAAAGCCGGAGGCAAGGATCACACCCGCAAGCCCGGCGCAGGCGCCCGAAATGATATAGGTGATCGCAAGGGTCTGGTTGACTGGCACCCCCATCAATTTTGCTGCTTCGGGGTTACCGCCGATGGTCAGGATGCGGCGACCCAAGGTGGTCCGCTCCAGCATGATCCAAAGGGCGAGAAACACCACCGCCGCCAGGATCACCGCCCATGGGATAAGCCCAAAGGCACGGGTCAGGCCGAACTTGGTAAAATTCGAAGTCCAATCCACTGAGACCGATTTGTTGTCCGCCAGCACCAGCGCCATGCCGCGCGCACCCAGCATCATTGCAAGGGTCGCGATGAACGGCACAATCCGCATCTTGGTGATCAGAAACGCATTGATTGCCCCTGCTGCAATCCCGGTCAAAAGCGCGGCAGGCAGCGCCACTTCGATGCCATAGGGGCTGGCGTAGGCCGCCACCACCGATGACAGCGCCACCACCGATCCAACCGACAGATCAATGCCCCCCGTCATGATCACTAGGGCCATTCCCAGTGCGATCAGGATGAACATGGAATTGTAGCCAAAGAACGTCTGCACATTGTACAGGCCCATAAAGTTGTCATAGCGCAGGGTCGCAAAGATCACGACCAGAACCACTGCGATCCAGACACCCTCGGTGCGCAGATCACGAGACCGGTTGAACATACCAAACATCAAAGTCACTCCGACCGGTTGAATTGAAAATAGACGGCAAGGATGATGATGACGGCCTTCGCAATCAGCGCCACCGCGTCATGCACCCCATTGGCCAGCAAGGTATATTTCACCAGCTGAATGATCGCGGCGCCAATCAATGCGCCGATGATCGGGGCCTTGCCGCCCATCAGGTTGGACCCGCCCACCACCGCCGCTGCGATTGCGTCCAGTTCCATCAACTGCCCGGTCTGGTTGGCGTCAGAGGCCGAATTGATCGCAGAGACCACCATGCCCGCAAATCCGGCCAAAACGCCGCAGATCGCATAGGTGGCAAGGCGCACACGGTTCACCGAAATGCCGGAAAGACGCGCCGCTTTGGCGTTGCCCCCTACCGCCAGCAGATAGCGCCCATAGGCCGTGCGCCGCACGACCCAGCTCAGGATCAGGGCAAAGGCAACCGCCATCAGAGCCTGAAACGGAATGCCCAGCACCCGTCCCGATCCAATGAATTCAAATGCCGGATTGTCGAAAACCTGCAAGTTGCCGTTGGTCAGAACCTGCGCCAGCCCCCGCGCTGCAATGAACAAAACCAAGGTCGCCACAATCGGCTGAATGGCGAATTGATTGATCAGCCAGCCATTGAACATCCCGCAGAGCAATCCGGCCAGCAGTGCCACCGCGATGGACAGCACCAGCGCCAACCCCGGACTGGCCATGCCAAATTCGGACAGGAACACAAAAGGTGCCAATGCCCCGGACAGGGCCATCACCGCCCCCACCGACAGGTCAATGCCCGCCGACGCGATGACCAAGGTCATGCCGATGGCCACAATCGCGATGGTCGCCACCTGGGTGAGATTTACATAAAGGGTCTGCACCTGAAGAAAATTCGGTGTGATGATCATGTTGATCAAAATTAGCGCGATCAAAGCCAGAAACGTGCCATTGTCGCGGGCCAATTGGCCAAAGTTCATTTTGCCCGAAGCGGAAGAGCCGGTCATGTCAGTTGCCTTTGTCATCGTCATAATGCTGCGCCTTCTGCCTCACCGGCCACGGCGGCAAGCAGGCTGTCTTCGTTCAGATCACCGCCAGTCAGGGTGGCAATCGTCTTGCCTTCTTGCAAAACCACAACGCGGTTTGCGCCTTCGACCAGCTCCTCAAACTCAGATGAGATCATCAAAACTGACAGCCCCGCCGCCGACAGCCCTTCGATCAAGGTCTGAATTTCGCGCTTTGCGCCCACATCAATGCCGCGCGTCGGCTCATCCAGGATCAACAAGTCCGGCTGGGTCGCCATCCAGCGGGCCAGCAGTACCTTTTGCTGGTTGCCGCCCGACAGCTCACGAATGGGCTGGTCCATGCCGGCACATTTGACGCTGAGTTTGTCAATGAAATCCGCCACCATCTCGCGCTCGGCCATGCGCGGGATCACGCCGCGTTTGGCCAATCGGGGGTTCATCGCAAGGGTGAGGTTCTCGCGGATCGACAGGCCGGGAATGATCCCTTCGGCTTTGCGGTCTTCGGTGCAATAGCCGATGCCAGCATTGATGGCCTCAGCCGGTTCGCGGAAAAAGGATCTGTGCTCCTTGAACGCCATATTGCCGCCCGCAGGGTGGTCGGCGCCAAAGATCATCGCAACGGTTTCCGTGCGCCCTGCCCCGAGCAATCCGGCCAGACCGACAACCTCGCCCTGATGCACGATCAATGAGGCGTCTTTGACGTTGGTTCCGTTCGACAGATTTTGCAACTCCAGCACGACGGTCTTGCTGCCTGCGTGGGTTTTGCCGAATCCAGTGGCACCACTTTCGGCAATCTGGTTGGCATCGCGGCCGATCATCTCGGACACCAGACCCAGTTTGGTGACATCCGACATCTCATGTGTGGCGATCATGCCGCCGTTGCGCATCACGGTGACGCGGTCGCAGACCTCAAACAGTTCTTCAAGGTGGTGCGAGACATACATGACAGCAACGCCCTGCGCGGACAGATCACGGATCACCCGAAACAGTACTTGTTTTTCCTGACTGTCCAGTGATGAGGTCGGCTCGTCCATGATCACCAGCCGCGCATCAAAGGACACGGCGCGGGCGATGGCGATCAGCTGTTGCACCGCGATGTTGCAATGATGCAAAGGCTGGCGCACGTCGAGGTTCAGCCCGAAACGCTGCAACACCTCTTCGGCGCGGCGATGCGCCTTGGGCCAGTCGATCATGCCAAATTTCTTGGGCTCCTGCCCCAGTACGATGTTCTCCGTGACAGAGCGGTAGTGCACCAGATTGACCTCTTGAAAGATCGTGCTGATGCCGCCCAACTGCGCCTCATGAGGGGATGAAAAACGCACCGGCTGCCCGTCCAGTTCAATCTCGCCCGCGTCCTTGCGATAGGCGCCGTTGAGGATCTTGATCATCGTGGATTTGCCGGCGCCGTTCTGCCCAATGAGCGCGTGGACCTCGCCGGGGCGGATCGTCAGCGCCGCGTCTGTGAGCGCCGGTACATCGCCAAAGGACTTGCGGATTGCGGTCATCTTCAGGACCGGAGTATCGACCATCTTTTCCCCCAAAATTCAGTCGGACCCCGCACCAAAGGCGCAGGGTCCGTTTTGCCATTTGCCTAGCTTAGTATGCTTCGCCGATGTGGTCAGCCGCGTTGTCCTTGGTGAACACGCGGTCTTCAACCTTGACCCATGTCGGGACATCTTCGCCCGCTGCATAGGCTTTCATCGTGTCGCAGGCGACCGGACCAAAGAACGGCGCGGATTCCACGGATACGCCCAACTTGCCATCAATGATCGCTTGCAGCGCATCGCGGGTGCCGTCGATGGACACCAGCGTCACGTCTTCGCCGGGTTTGCGGCCCGCGGCCTCAAGCGCCTGAATGGCACCAATCGCCATTTCGTCGTTGTGGGCATAAACCACGGTGACGTCCGGATGCGATTGCAGCAGTGTTTCCATCACCTGACGGCCTTTGTCGCGGGCAAAATCACCCGATTGGCTGGCCACAATTGTCATGCCGGACTGGCCTGCAACAGCGTCATCAAAGCCCTTTTTGCGGTCATTGGCCGGGGACGATCCGGTGGTGCCTTCCAATTCAACGATCACTTCAGTGCCGTCGGAATTGGCGATCAGCCATTCCGCTGCGCGGCGGCCCTGCTCGATAAAGTCGGAGCCCATGAAGGTCACATAATCAACGCCCGCTTTGGCTACGTTCGGATCAACCGAACGGTCCACGAGGAACACCGGAATGCCCGCCCCCTTGGCGCGCAGCACCGCTGGCAACAAGGGCTGCTCTTCGCGCGGCGGCAGGAAAATTGCATCGACGCCCTGTGCGATCATCGAATCAACATCGGCGACCTGTTTGGCCGCTGAACCGGCCGCATCCGTATAAACCAGATTCCAGTTGCAGCTGGCTGCGGTATCCTGAAAGCTTTTGGTCTGGGCAATGCGCCAGGGGTTGTTGCTTTCTGTTTGTGCAAAACCAACAGTGTATTGGTCTTTTTGCTCAAGCGGCGGCAGCCCCTGAGCGGTTGCAGCGGTTGTCACCAATACGGCGGCGAGCGTTGCGAGTGATGTTTTCAGTTTCATAAGTTCCTCCCTAATGTTTGCCGTACGACAACATTACTATTATCTATTAGCTTTAAACTAATATTATTTAGTAATCGACTTGATGAACCACCTTTTGAGGTCTAGGTTTAGGAAATATAGCCGGTCAGGAGAGGCTGATGCCCAAGACAAGCCACCGCGAAAAAAGAGTTACCATGAGCGACGTTGCCCGGGCGGTTGGCTGTTCCCAGTCAACGGTTTCCATTGTTCTCAATGGCAACCAAAGCATCTCGATCTCGCCCGACACCCGCGAAAAGGTCATCGAGGCGGCCCGCAACATGGGCTACAAAATCCGGCAGGCCGAATTGCTGAACACCGCAATCACGCGGGCGCCGGAACTGCGCCGGGTGGGGTTCTTGATCGATTCTCTTTCCACCAGTCCCGAAGGGATCATGGCGATCCGCGGCGTTCAGAACGCCTTGCAGGACACTGGCGCGGTGCTGGTGATCTATGAGGTAGGCAACGACCCCAAGAAGGCCCCCGCCATCATTGATGCCATGGTGCAGGACGGGGTCGAGGCCTTTATCTATGCCTGTATCTTTACCCGGGACATCACCGTGCCCGATGCGCTTCGGTCACTGGACCGGCCCTATGTCTTGCTCAATTGCACGGATAAGACCGCAGAAGCTCCGTCGATCGTACCAAGCGAGATCGCTGGCGGGCAAAGCGCCACCAACGCCCTGATCGCGGCAGGACACCAACGGATTGGCACCATCATGGGCGAAGATTTCATGAGCGCGGCGCAAGATCGGCTCAAGGGCTACAGACGCGCCTTGGCCACGGCGGATATCCCGTTTGATCCCGCGCTGGTGCAGCCCGGTGATTGGTCGGCCAGCGCGGGCTACAGCGGAACCAAAGCTTTGATGGAGGCCGATAACCCGCCGACCGCAATTTTCTGCCAGAATGACCGAATGGCGATTGGCTGTTACGAATATCTCAAGGAACGCGGTCTGCGTATCCCCGAAGATGTATCCGTGATCGGTTATGACGACGAAGAGATCTCGCGCCATCTGACGCCGATGCTGACCACGGTCAACCTGCCCCATCGCGAGATGGGCGAATGGGCGGTCGAGCGGTTGATCGGGACGGACGATCATGGGCACGGACCAACGGCAGAAAAACTGGAGTGCGAACTGGTGCCGCGCGATTCGATTGCGGCGCGGTCGGGATAAGCCAAGGCCTGCTGTTCTGGTTATCGCAACTTCGATTGCCCGAGATACACCCCACCCTTTGGTAGACTGCAAAGCAGGCCGTCCATCCACCAGGAACTAAAGGCGTGACTTTTGGGCCGGGGTGCGATGAACTTCAAAGGCGAAAGCAGAAAACCTTTGAGGAGGAATGCAAGCGTGATTGATTTTCAAACATTGCTGCTGTTCAGCGCGGCCAGCCTTGCCCTTGCTGTGACGCCCGGACCTGACATGATCTTGGTTGCCGCGAGAAGCGCCGCACAAGGACGCACTGCCGGGTTGGTGACCCAATTTGGCGTCTCCGCCGGATCTGCCTTCCACGCCATTATTCTGGCGCTTGGATTGTCGCAGCTGTTTCTGGCCATACCCTACGCTTACGATCTGGTCAGATATCTGGGCGCGGCCTACCTTATTTTCCTCGCATGGCAAGCGTTTGCGGCCCGCGGCGGCTCTGCACCGCAGTCCCCTTCCAATCACCGGATGTCGCTGTTGGTGATTTTCCGGCAAGGATTTCTGTCGAACGTTCTAAACCCAAAAGTAGCGCTGTTTTACCTTGCTCTGTTTCCGCAATTCCTCGCCCCCGAAAGAGGCGCGATTGCGGTTCAAATTCTGGTGCTGGCTTGCGTCTTTTTGATCATCGACTTTGCAGTTCACGGGGTGGTCATATGGCTTGCTGGCGGGATGAAATCATTTGCTGCAAGGGGGCGACGGTATTCAAATTTGCCACGATATTTCTTGGGGATGGTCTTTGGCGGGCTTGCTGCACGCCTTATCTTTGACGGCCAACGCTGAGGCAAACGGGTGGTGCGCGCCAGCCTATGCTGCGCTGGCCAACTATGGATCTGAGACATCGGTTTTTGCTGGTTGAGGAGTTCCGCTTGGCCGATTGAAATGCTGCGGCATCTTCCTTCGGAGGTGCTTGCGCTGCGGGAAAACGGACAATTCTAGAACCAGATGCTCTCATCGCTCCTGCGGAGCAACTGTCGCCCAGCACACCACTTCAAAGGGGCTGGTCCATTTGCAGTGCAAAGGAACTTTGGTGCGGCTGAGAAGACTCGAACTTCCACGGGTGTTACCCCACAGCGACCTCAACGCTGCGCGTCTACCATTCCGCCACAGCCGCACGCCGTGGTAGGTGGGCACCGTTTAGACAAAGATGCAGGGCTTGTGAAGAGGCAATCGGCAACAAAATGCCCCGCTGCCAACGGGCAACGGGGCTTTGATTTTTCGAAGGTCGGCTTTGGCCTATTCGCTGATCGAAAAGGTCGGCAAACCGGAGCTTGAGGCAGGCTGAACCTGTGGCAATGTGCTGGCCGGGGCGCCTGCCATCCGCATGGAGGCTTGGCGCAGCAGTTCGGTGCGCTCGGGCTGGCCGGGGACAAACACCGCGGCGGCGCCTGTATCGGCGGCAGTCAGCGCCGCCTGATACCAGCTTTGCGCCATGTCGATGCGTTTGGCCGGACCGAACCCTTGGCTGAGGTGGTGGCCCATCAATTCGCCATAGACCCCCTCGCCCATAGTATAGAGCAACAGCGCCGATCCAATGGCGACATCCATATTATCGGTGCGATATCCAACGCCAAGACAGATCCGCGCGGTGCCTGCCAGCTGCGCCGGGGACATGCCGGTGGTCAGCACAAAGGACGACACATCCGCCACAACTGCATCGCGCGACTTGAGCGAGAGCGAGGCGACCTTGTCTTGCATGGCGGGGCCAAAGCCCGCGCATTGCTGGGCAATCTGATCAGGGGTGAACCCCTGGATCTGGCTGACCAGTTCCTCGGATTTGGCGATGGCATAGGTCCGTGCCAAACAAAATTGTTCGTTCAGGGTGACGTTCGGGTCCGTCATCGTCGCCAATGTGGTAAAGCCACCGTTGGTGTTGGTGATCAAGGACACCGTGTTGCAATGCGAGGCCAGCGAGGCCTGCGTACCTGCGCCCATGAAGTTGGGCAAACCGGACGCCGGAGGTGCCACAGCATTGGCTAAACCAGCAACCCCGGACAAGGGCGCAGCGGCGGTGACAACCTGCTGGGTTTGCGGCACCTGCTGCGGCGCAACCACAATGGTGGTGGACGGCGCGGTGGCTGGTGCCGCCTGCCCGGCCATCTCGGCGCGGTAGGTTTTCAACAATCCGCGCGTGCCGTCCGGCGTGGCAGCGACCTGTTGCTGCACGACATAACCGCCCGCTTGCGCACGGTTGTAGCTCGAGATCAGCAAATTCTGTTCAAAAGCCGACATCTGGCCCGTGACAGGATAGCCCAGATAGGCCTGATACTGCGACACGGCGTTGCGGGTCTTGCGGCCCAATTGGCCGTCCACTGTCCCCGCATCAAAGCCGAAATAGTTCAACGACGCCTGTATACTTTTACCCTCTTGGGTCGATGGCAATTTGGAGCGGGATGACTTCTTGCGGTAGGTTCTGGTCGAGCGCCGCTGCTTTTTCGCGTTCGCCCCCACGATCCCGCCAATGATCGCACCGGCGATGAAATCCCCTGCATCTGCTTCCACACGTTCCGCCGGAAGCAGGGCCAATGATGCCGCGAACACGGCACCTGTCATGACTTTAATGTACATTTTCCGCTCCAAAAATTGAATCACTCTATTGGCAACAAGGCTACCACAGGTTGCTTGGGGGCCAAGCTAAAGTTGATCACAAATCGCGCTTTTGCCCTTGAAACACAGCATTTTCGTGCCAATCTTCACCGCTTACCCCCCAAATGTGAGGCTCCCATGTCAGACCAAACACCCAAGCCCGACGCACCGGCCCTTCAAATTGATATTGTCTCTGACGTGATGTGTCCGTGGTGCATTGTTGGTTTCAAACAGCTTGAGCAGGCGCTGGGAATGACCGGTGTGGGCGCCTACATTCGGTGGCATCCGTTCGAATTGAACCCGGCGATGCCGCCCGAGGGGCAGAACCTGACTGAACATATCGCTGAGAAATACGGCGCCTCGGCAGAGCAATCCGCGCAGAACCGTAAACATCTGATCGATCTGGGACAGTCGCTTGGCTTTGCCTTCAATTTTGGACCGGACAGCCGGATCGTAAACACCTTTGCCGCGCATCAACTGTTGGAATGGGCGCAGGAACACGGGTTGCAACATCCACTGAAGATGGCGCTGTTTGCGGCGCATTTTCAGGATGGCAAGGATGTCTCGACGCAGGAGGTTCTGCTGGACACGGCGCAGTCGGTCGGCCTTGACCGCGATGCCGCCGCAGAGGTGCTGGAAAGCGGCAGCCATGCAGAGGAAACCCGCGCACGACAGCAATTCTGGACTTCGCGGGGGATTTCGGGCGTGCCTTCGATGGTGTTTGCGGGGAAGTATCTGCTGACCGGGGCGCAAGGCGCAGAAAATTATGCGCAAATGCTGATGAAAGTGGTGCAAGAGACCGATGAGGCCGCCTGACGGAGAGATCAGACGCGTGGTCACAGCCACTGATCGCGCCGTGACGTCATAAGAATGTCCAAAAGCTTTGGCATTTGGTTCAGATGGCACCGCCCCCGCGCATCAACTTAAATATCTCACCGACCCAGCCCTCCGGCTGGGCAGCGCGGTTCGGGCTTGCCGGGCTCTTTTTGGCAATTGCGGTTGGGCTATACGGCGTTTTGTTGAGTGTTGATTACCGCTGGTCGGTGGTTCTGGATGTTCAGCAGGTCGCGGGCAAAGATATGTCTGATCGTGTCGTTCTGTTTGAAGCCGATGGCCGGACTCGGCTGGTGCGTACCGCAGACCGGCTGGTGCAGGTTCGCAAGGGCGGCTTGGTCTGTATCTCCAAACGCAGAATGATAGCGCGGCGTTGGGTCCGCTATGGTGTTGCCTTGCCCGGCTATTGTCGATCCCTGCCCTTTCCTGCGCAGGATCAGACCGTCCTGAACCGCGATTGATCCCTTTCCCCGCCTCCAATGACAGGCTAGACCGTGCCCATGGTAGAATGGATCACAACAGACGGCTTGACCGATTACCGCGAGGCCGAAGCCTGGATGGAGGCCCGCGCCAATGCAATCGCGGCGGGCGAGGCTGAGGAATGTATCTGGCTGGTAGAACATCCGCCGCTTTATACCGCTGGCACCTCTGCCAAGATCGAAGACCTGACAGATCCGGACCGCTTTGCCGTTTATGAGACAAAACGCGGCGGGCAGTACACCTATCATGGACCGGGACAGCGGGTGGCTTATGTGATGTTGAACGTGGCCGCACGTGGGCGCGACGTGCGCTGTTTTGTGCGGCAGCTTGAGGCTTGGGTGATTGCCACGCTGGATCAGTTCAACCTGCGCGGCGAAATCCGCGATGGCCGGGTCGGGGTCTGGGTACAGCGCCCCGAAAAGCCGCCACAGCCCGATGGCACACCCGCCGAAGACAAGATTGCGGCAATTGGCATTCGCCTGCGCAAATGGGTCAGCTTTCATGGCATCAGTATCAATGTGGAACCGGATCTGGAGCATTTCACCGGCATCGTCCCCTGCGGCATCACCCAGCACGGGGTGACTTCGCTGGTTGATATGGGGTTGCCGGTCACCATGGATGATGTCGATGTCGCGCTGCGGGCAACCTTTGATCAGGTGTTTGATGCGCAACCGGATGGGGCTTGCACATTGCCAAGCTAACCTGCGGTCAGACCTGAGCCAAACGCCCCCCTGAAAATTGCCCGCCTATCCGCCCTTTTTACCCTTGTCAGTGTCAAGAATTTTGTAGCAATAGGCGCAATTGATCTAACCCCCCATTTCGGCAATCGGCAGATTTCCCATCCCCCTTCCCCATGTCGCGCAGGACCACTCAAGTGCCAGAACAAGACCCCCGATCCGAAATCATCCGCCACGTTGTCTTTTTCAGCGCCAAGAACCCCGATGACATTGACCGCATCGTTGATGGGCTATCGAAACTGGCTGAGATCCCGTCAGTCAAACATTTTGAAGTGTCGCGCAATCGGAACGAAGACCGGTTTGGCAACGAGGTTGACGTCATCGTCTATGCCGAATTCGAAGACGACGCGGCGTTGACCGCCTACCGCGCCCACCAGATCTACCAAGATTGCATCGATATCGTGCGCCCGCTTCGCGATCTGCGCATTGCGGCTGATTTTTAGGTGACGCAAGACAAGCTGACGGCATCGGTCTTGTTTGACCGGGGGCCGCTTGGGTCAGGTTCTCTTTTTCGAGATCCCGAAGACATCATCGAGGCTTGGTATCCCGATGAGGTTGGCCCGGCATTGCAAGCGATGGAAGCGGCGCAGCAAGCCGGAAAATGGCTCGCAGGCAGCGCGTCCTACGAATTGGGCTATGCGCTGACCCCGGATATTTTTCGGGATCACCACACATCCGCCGACGAACCGCTATTGCGCTTTGGTGTGTTTGATCAGGTCGTGGCTCCGACTGAGGTGCCCGCAGATAACGCTGCCCGGCTTGGCACATTCACGCCAGAGTGGTGCTTTGAGACCTACAAAGAAGCCTTTGATACCGTTCATGATTTCCTAAAGTCCGGTGACATCTACCAAGCCAACCTGACCTTCCCTATCACCGCCACATATGAAGGGTGCCTCCGGCGGCTTTATGAAAGACTCAGGCAAAAGCAATCTGTTCCCTACGGCGCCTTTGTCGATCTGGGCGCAACAAAACTATTGTGCCGCTCGCCGGAACTGTTCTTTTCCCTGTCTGCGGACGGGCAACTGCGGGCGCGGCCGATGAAGGGCACCATCAAACGCAGCGCGGACCGCACTGAGGATGCCGCTCTCAGGGCGCAACTGGCTGGCTCTGAAAAAGATCAGGCCGAAAATCTGATGATCACCGACCTGCTGCGCAATGATTTTGCCCGGATTGCCCAGATCGGCAGCGTACAGGTGCCATCGCTTTTTGAAATCGAAAGCTACGCCACTGTGCATCAGATGATTTCCGAGGTCACGGCGACCATCAAGCCAGACTGCGGGCTTTCCGACATTCTGCTGGCCCTGTTTCCCTGTGGGTCCATCACCGGTGCGCCCAAGATCCGTGCGATGCAAATTCTGGCGCGTTTGGAGACCGCACCGCGCGATGCCTATTGCGGCATGATCGGCTGGATCGCGCCGGACGGGGCGATGGAGTTCAACGTGGCGATCCGCACCTTGATCTGCGGGCCGACTGGTCAGGCGCGACTGAACGTGGGCGGCGGGGTGGTCTATGACAGCAGTGCCCAAAGCGAATATGACGAGGCCTTGCTCAAATCCGCCTTTGCGCAACTTTAGGCTTTCGCACTTTTAGACCCATTGGCGCATGCCCCTTTGGCCCGATTGAGGGGCGTCATCGCGGGCAGCGTAGGGCGGGGAATCATTGGGATGGCTTTGCCCACCCGCGGCAGGCCTCTGCGCCGCTCATCCCCGGCCCTTTTGGGACATTCGGATGCTTTCCCCCAAGATCAGGGCAAATCGGCCCGCTTTCCACCGGACTTAACAAAAATAACCTGCTCCTGCGGCAAACCCGCCCATTGCCCCTCAGCGAAAGCCGCACTAGAACAAACGGGACTGCGCACCGCGTCAGCCAACAGGCGTGGTGTATCAAAAATCTTTATCTAGGAGGCACCGCATGGCAGACGCAGCCATTCACGGCCAAGACCACCATGACGATCGCGGGTTCTTTACCCGCTGGTTCATGTCAACAAACCACAAAGACATCGGTATTTTGTACCTGATCGTATCAGCCCTCGTCGGGTTTATTTCGGTCGCGTTCACCGTTTACATGCGGCTTGAACTGATGGATCCGGGTGTCCAGTACATGTGTATGGAAGGCGCGCGTTTCTTTGCCGATGCATCGGCAGATTGTACGCCAAACGGCCACCTTTGGAACGTTTTGATCACGGGCCACGGCATCCTAATGATGTTCTTCGTGGTAATTCCGGCGCTCTTTGGCGGCTTTGGCAACTACTTTATGCCGCTGCAAATCGGCGCACCTGACATGGCGTTCCCGCGGATGAACAACCTGTCGTTCTGGCTTTATGTGGCTGGTACAACATTGGCTGTTTGCTCGGTTCTGTCGCCCGGCGGCAATGGCCAGCTGGGGTCCGGTGTGGGCTGGGTTCTCTATCCACCGCTGTCCGTCAAAGAAGGCGGCATGTCGATGGATCTGGCGATCTTTGCGGTACACGTCTCGGGTGCCTCGTCCATTCTGGGTGCGATCAACATGATCACCACCTTCCTGAACATGCGTGCCCCCGGTATGACCCTGTTCAAGGTGCCGCTCTTTAGCTGGTCGATCTTTGTCACAAGCTGGTTGATCCTGCTGTCCCTGCCAGTTCTGGCGGGCGCGATCACCATGTTGCTGATGGACCGTAACTTTGGCTTTGCCTTCTTTGATCCAGCAGGCGGCGGTGATCCGGTTCTCTACCAGCACATCTTGTGGTTCTTTGGCCACCCGGAAGTGTACATCATCATCCTGCCCGGCTTTGGTATCATCAGCCACGTGATTGCGACGTTCTCTCGGAAGCCGATCTTTGGCTATCTGCCGATGGTCTGGGCGATCATCGCGATTGGTGCATTGGGCTTTGTCGTATGGGCGCACCACATGTACACCGTGGGCATGACCCTCAACCAGCAGGCCTATTTCATGCTGGCCACGATGGTGATTGCGGTGCCGACAGGGGTTAAAGTCTTCTCTTGGATTGCCACCATGTGGGGCGGTTCGGTTGAGATGAAAACTCCGATGCTTTGGGCGTTCGGTTTCCTGTTCCTGTTCACCGTTGGTGGCGTGACCGGTATCGTTCTGTCTCAGGCTGCTGTGGACCGCTATTACCACGACACATACTACGTTGTGGCGCACTTCCACTATGTGATGAGCCTTGGTGCGGTGTTCGCGATCTTTGCGGGGGTTTACTTCTACTTCCCCAAGATGACCGGCCGTATGTATCCTGAATGGGCAGGCAAGCTGCACTTCTGGATGATGTTTATCGGGGCCAACCTGACCTTCTTCCCACAGCACTTCTTGGGCCGTCAGGGCATGCCGCGCCGCTACATCGACTATCCTGAGGCATTTGCCTATTGGAACCAGTGGTCCAGCTGGGGCGCGTTCCTGAGCTTTGCCTCCTTCATCTTCTTCTTTGGGATCATGGCCTATGCCCTGCGCCGCGGCGCGATCAGCACAGCCAACAACCCATGGAACGAATATGCCGACACGCTTGAGTGGACTTTGCCAAGCCCACCACCAGAGCATACCTTTGAAATCCTGCCCAAACAGGAAGACTGGGACAAACAACCCGGCCACTAAGGTGACGGTTTAAAAACATCAAAGGCTCCAACGGCGGTTGGGGCCTTTTTCTTTGGGGAGATTGGGGCATGGGCGCTCCATCGCTGCGGGTGCGGTTGGCATTGATCGGGCTCTTGAGTTTTTCTTGCCAAATGAAGCAGGGGGCAGCGCGACGCAGGGTCAGGCTTGGCCACTTGGCAAAACGGGTTAGGGTTGCCGCAAAGGAGCCCGATCATGACCCTGACCATCACGCCGATTTATGCCGCCCTTATTGTTTTGCTGTTTCTTGGTCTCAGTTGGCGGGTGATCCTGTACCGGCGGGCAAACCGGTTGTCGCTGGGTGACACCGGCGACAAGAACCTGCTCAAGCGGATGCGGGCGCAGGCCAATTGCGCCGAATATGCGCCGCTGGCCCTGTTGCTGATGGTGATGAGCGAGTTGATGGGCAGCCCTGCCGTGGCGCTGCATCTGATGGGGCTCACCCTGTTGGCGGGGCGCGTTTTGCATGCGCTTGGCTTTGCCGCCACACCGCAAAAGATCGTGTTGCGCCAGCTTGGGATGCTCTTGACCCTGCTGATGATGGCGGTGACCGCCTTGGGCCTGTTGGCCCATGCGGTGATCTAGGTCGGGAACCAGCGGTTCAGGGCACGCCAGCCCAGTGCGCCCAAGACAGCCGCGCCCAAGGTGCCGACCCAGAATGGCGCGGTCAGGGCCAGATCGCGGCCAAGCGGCGCTTCGGCCAGCCGCACGATCATCCCGGACAGCAGCAATCCGACGGGCATCATCCCCCACGCCAGCAAGCGATAGAGGCTGTTGACCCGCCCCAGCATCGCATCTGGGATCGCTCGTTGGCGGTAGGACACCGAGACCGTGTTCCAAACAAGGCCGGTAAAGCTGAACAGCATCAGCACAATCCCGAGGGCCACCGGGCCGGGTGCAAGGGCCATTCCGGCAAAGGCGGGCGCAGAAAGTGCCAGCATCCATTGCGCGGTGCGTTTGCCGCCCAGCCGGCGGATGATCGGATCGCCGCACCAGCCGCCAAAGATGCCGCCCACCGCCCCTGCGGCAAGGATCAAGCCATAGGTTTGCGCCCCGATGTTCAGGTTTTCCTGCGCATGCAGGATCAGCCCGATCGCGACCATCTCGTATAGCAAGTTCCAAAAGCCTGTGATCCACGCCAGCGCCAGCAACAGTGGATTGCCGCGCAAGAACTGCACGGCCTGCATCAATTCGCGGCGCCAGTGGCGGTCGGTTTGCGCTTGCGGGCGGAAATTACCAGCCATCTGCCAGATCAGCACCACCGCAATGACATAGGCCAGCGCGTTAAGGGCAAAGGGCAAGGGCACGGCTATCGCGATCAGCGTCGCCCCCACCGCCGGACCGAGCAGCGCATTGCCGACCAGTTCGACACTCCACAACCGGCCATTGGCCTTTTCCAAAGCCTCATGCGGTACAATCGCCGGCAGCATCGTTTGGGCGGCATTGTCGCGGAACACCTCCGCGATACCCACAACCATCGCCGCCAACAAGACCATACCAAACACCGCAGGATAAGATGTGCCGGTCTGCGGCGCATCCACCAGCGGCGTGACCGACCACAGCACCAGCGCCACAACCACAAAGGCCAGCCCGCGCAGCACATCCATCCACAGGATCAGTTTGCGGCGGTCCACCCTATCGGTGATGATCCCTGCCGGAATGGCGCAGACAAACCACGGCAACCGCAAGGCCACAGGCACCAACGCGATCATCAAAGGATCACGGGTCAACAGCGAGGCCAGCCAAGCCCAGGCCACCGTGGCAATCCCATCGGCAAGGTTGGTCACGCCGCTGGCAGTGATGAAACGGATAAGCAGTGACTTTTGCATGGGCGCCCCTTTTGGCGCAGGCCACGATGGATACCGGCAAAGGTCAAGCGCCGATCGCTTTCGCGGCAACAACAGGGCGCAAGTGTTTCGAAAGAACCGCAGCGGCCTGTCCTTTTGCGCCCACCTCCGGCAGACAATCCAGAAAACCGATGTGAACAGCCCCCTCCAACACGGCCAAAACAAACAAAAACCGGATCAGTTAAAAAAAGTGCAGTTTGGCTGTTTTTCCCTCTTGCGGCCCCCAGCGCAGATGGGTATTCCCCCCATATCCGAAGGATGCGGGCGTAGCTCAGGGGTAGAGCATAACCTTGCCAAGGTTAGGGTCGGGCGTTCGAATCGCCTCGCCCGCTCCATTCGGATCCTGTCACCCAACAGGACATCAAGAGGCCGCCTTCGGGCGGCCTTTTTGGTTTTTAAATTCGGTTTAAACGATCTTGCAAATCGGCAACATTTTGCACAGCCGCCATATATCATATCGAAAAATACCAAATGTGCGGGCAATGTGGGCATCAGCGTCATAATTTCGCCGATTTCTCAGGGTTAATGGATGGCAAAGATGACATTCCACTTGCCAGAAGGCGCGGGAAAAAATCGGAGAGGTACGCAATGAGACTCTTGGCTGTTGATGATGATCCACTGATCCTTGATCTTTTGCCGCTTGTGTTCAAACAAGCCGACTTGCCGGACATTACCCTTGCCAGCAATGGCCCTGCCGCACTGAGCCATCTGGCCGATCCGGATGTCGAATATGATTGCCTTTTGCTGGATGTCGAGATGCCTGAGATGGACGGCATCACCCTGTGCGAGCGTATCCGCGCCCTGCCGCGCTATCGCAATACGCCAATTCTGATGCTGACCTCGGTCACTGATCACAAACGCATCGAAAGCGCCTTTGCCGCCGGAGCCAACGACTACATCACCAAACCTTTTGACGTCAAAGAGATGGTCACACGGGTGCGGGTTGCACGCCGGATGACAGAAACCACGGACCTTGTGCCGCGTCTTGATCCGCTAGATCAGATCGTGGCAGAACCGGGCCACCATGCCTTTGATCTGGCTGATCCGGTGCGTATCTCACATCTCAACCAGTTGATTTTGCCCTTTTCTCTGGGCAATTACCTGTCGCAGCTGTCGCGCCGCCGGTTGGATGCCTGCACCATCTTTGCAACCAAAGTCGAAGACATCGACGGGCTGTTTGCCCGGTGCCAGACCCATGAATTTGCCATCGCGCTGACCGAGGTGGTCGATGCCATTTCGGAAGTGGTGGATTGCCCGCATATGTTGATGACCTATCAGGGGGACGGCGTGTTCCTGTCGATCATGCAGGGCAGCGAGCCACCGCAATGGCCCGAAATCGAAGATCAGGTGCATGCGGTTCTCGATCAGGGGGCGGCACTTTTTGATGACGGCACCTCAATGGGGCTGAGCGTGTCGATCGGCAATCCGATCACCCCGAACGCCAGCCGCAACCAGCGGGTGAAAAAGACCTTTGACCGTGCGATCGGCCGCGCCATGATGCGTGAAAAGAGCAAGGCAAAGCTTGGCCGCGCCTCTGCTGCGGCGCGCAAGGCCACCACTCCGGGCGTGCATTTGGTCTGATCCTAGTTGATCGGGAATTGCGCCAGACAGCGTGCGGCGTTGCGCCGGTAATCATCCAATGTATCGGGAAAACTGCGCCGGTCGCGGACAATCTCTAGCGCGGCTTTCTTTTGCCGCCACGTGCCGCTGACGTGCCGTTCAAGGATCAGCACAGTCACCCCCAACATCACCTCTTTTTCCTGATCTCCGATCAAGTCCGCCCCGGCGAGGGTCACCGCCGTCAAAGCCAGCATATTGGCACAGCGCAGCGCTGCGGCCTCCTCCCCCTCATAGGTGCGCGCGGCAGCGGCAGGATGCGCTGACAGACTGGCCGCCAAAACCGCAGCCGCCGCCAGAGGCCACCGCAGGGTCAAAAGACCTTGAATGTCATCGTGGTGAGCGAGCGTTCAATCCCATCAATATCCAGCAAACGATCATTGATATAGACGCCGACATCCTCGCCTTTAGGGATATAGAGTTTCATCAGCAAATCATAATCACCCGAGGTGGAGTACAGCTCTGAGTGGATTTCGCGCAGGGCAATTTCTTCGGCCACACGGTAGGTCGAACCGGGGCGGCAACGGATCTGGATAAAGACGCAAGTGCTCATAACAGCCTCATTCTGGTTTGGCCCAGACTCTCACATGCCCCAATGCGCCGCAATCCCTGATCGTAGGCGCCATTGCCCTTGGCCTGCCCGCCTGCGCTGGTATAAGGACGCGAAACCGCAGGAGACCCCCATGCGCACAGCGACTTTGACCCGCACCACCGCAGAAACCGATGTCACTGTTGAGATCAATCTCGACGGCACCGGCGCTTATGACAACCAGACCGGTGTTGGCTTTTTTGATCACATGCTTGACCAATTGGCCCGGCATTCGCTGATTGATATGAAAATCCGCGCCAAGGGAGATTTGCACATTGACGACCACCACACGGTTGAGGATGTGGGCATCACCTTGGGTCAGGCATTGGCCAAGGCATTGGGCGACAAACGCGGCATCCGCCGCTATGGCGCCTGTTTGCTGCCGATGGATGACGCCCAAATCCGCACAGCGCTGGATCTGTCGGCGCGGCCGTTTTTGATCTGGAACGTGGACGTTCCCACCGCCAAGATCGGGACTTTCGACACCGAGCTGGTGCGCGAGTTTTTTCAGGCGTTCGGCACACAGGGCGGCATCACGCTGCACGTCGATATGCTGCACGGGATCAACAGCCACCACATCGTTGAGGCGGCGTTCAAATCCGTGGCACGGGCGCTGCGCGAGGCGGTCGAGGTTGATCCCCGCAAATCGGGGGATATTCCTTCGACCAAAGGCGCCCTCTGAGGAAAAGCTGCATGCTGACCGCGATAATTGACTACGAATCCGGCAATCTGCATTCGGCGCACAAGGCGTTTGAGCGGATGGCCGATGAAGTTGGCGCAGGCGACGTGATCGTCACCGCCGATGCTGATGTTGTGGCAAAAGCCGACCGTCTTGTGCTGCCCGGAGACGGCGCGTTTCCGGCCTGCATGGCCGCGCTCAAAGGCTCTGGCGGGCTATATGATGCGATGGTCGAAGCGGTCGAAGTGAAAGGCCGCCCCTTTCTTGGCATCTGTGTCGGGATGCAGCTGATGGCCACATTGGGCCGCGAATATTCTGACACGTCCGGCCTGGACTGGATTGGCGGGGAAGTGACCAAAATCACCCCTGCGGACCCAAGCCTGAAAGTGCCGCACATGGGTTGGAACGACCTGGTGATCGACCACCCACATGCGGTATTTGATGGTGTCTCAACCGGCGATCACGCCTATTTTGTGCATTCATATCATATGGTTGTGCAAGACGAGGCACAGCGGCTTGCACATGTCGACTACGCCGGTGATGTGACCGCGATCATCGGACGCGGCACCATGTTGGGCATGCAGTTTCACCCCGAAAAAAGCCAGGCCACTGGCCTGCGCCTGATTGCCAATTTTCTGAACTGGAAGCCCTAACGCAGGCGTTTCCAGACCAGATCCTGACAACCATCATCCCCGCAGGTCCGCAGATGCAGTTTGCCTGAACGCGCCTCAATCCGGGTTTCGGACAACCAGTTGCCCTGGCTGTCCACCATTTTCCCCAGAAAGCTGCCATCTGGCTGCGGCTTCAGATCCCAGAGCACTTTTTGCCCCACCATGGTTGAAGGCGTGTCATAGCCTCGCCTGTCCTTGACCCGCTCCACCCGTCCGCACATCGACCGTCCGCAAGGCTTGGTCCGCACATTCAGCACAATGCCGCGCCGATCCGGCTCGGACTTCCACAGTCCCAGCGGCACCTCCACCTGCGCACTTTGCGCCAGCGCGGCGCTGCCTAGGACAGCGGCGCATGCACTGGCAGCGATCACTCTGAAGACGGTCATGGCCGGGTCTCCCACCAAAAAGAAAAGGCGCAGTAAGGATTACCCTTCTGCGCCTCAACTTTCAATGTCTTGCCGAAGTTAGTTCAGGCGTTGCCATGTCTGTTTTGAACAGATCAAACCACCCGCAACGCAACCCGACAGCTTCAACGTGTTGCCCGAGACCGCCATCTTGCCGATATAGATCTTGTCCTTGGAGGGCCGCCAAACCTTGCCTTTGTACTTGCCGCCGCCTTCGGCTTTCATATCAATAACAAGGGTTTTGCCCAGGTTTTTGGATTTGTATTCGCCGCTGTCATTGAACGTGCGGGCGATCTTGCCGCAAACCGCGCCGCCGCAAGGCGCCATCTTTACGTGGGCATAGGCTCCGTCATCGACCTGTGTTTTCCAAGTTCCAACCGCAGGATCAGCCAAGGCGCCCCCGGCCAGACCAAGTGCAAACAGCGCCGCTGTGATCATCGTTTTCATGTCATTCCTCCCCATTTTCTGGGGCCAGTCTGTGCGATCCTCCCCCTTTCAGGCAAGGCTGACCTTGGGTCGCGTTGCAAATCGCCCCGCAACATGCATAACCGGACCCAACTTCAGATCATAAGGACAGACCATGATCCTCTATCCCGCAATTGACCTCAAAGACGGCCAGGCTGTGCGCCTCGTACATGGTGACATGGATCGCTCGACCGTGTTCAACGACGATCCCGCCGCGCAGGCCCGCAGCTTTGTCGAGGCCGGTTGTGAATGGTTGCATCTGGTTGATCTCAATGGTGCTTTTGCCGGAACGCCGGTCAACGCGGCGCCAGTCGAGGCCATCCTCAAGGCATGCAAGGTGCCGGCGCAGCTGGGCGGCGGTATCCGCGATATGGCCACCATCGAAGGTTGGCTAGACAAGGGACTGGCGCGGGTGATCCTTGGCACGGTTGCCGTCGAAAACCCCGATCTCGTGCGCGAGGCTGCAAAAGCCTTTCCGGGGCAGGTTGCGGTCGGTATTGATGCCCGCGGTGGCCGCGTGGCCACCAAAGGCTGGGCCACAGAAACCGATGTGATGGTCACCGATCTTGCCAAATCCTTTGAGGACGCGGGCGTTGCGGCCATTATCTACACAGACATCATGCGCGATGGCGCAATGGGCGGCCCCAACATCGAGGCCACCGCCGATCTGGCCCGCGCGGTGTCGATCCCGGTGATCGCCTCCGGCGGCGTGTCCTCGCTGGATGACCTCATCGCCCTCAAACAAACCGGCGTGATCGAAGGGGCCATCTCGGGCCGCGCTCTTTATGACGGCGCGATAGATCTCAAGGCAGCGCTCTCGGCCCTTGCCCCCTAACTTCATTTGGCCAAAAAACCTCTGCGGGGGGTCCGGGGGGCGCAAAGCCCCCCGGCGCTTGCCCCAAAGACAACAGCGGATTAAACCACACCCATGCTCAAAACCCGCATCATCCCTTGCCTTGACGTTGCTGATGGCCGCGTCGTCAAAGGCGTGAACTTTGTCGGCCTGCGCGATGCGGGCGATCCGGTAGATGCCGCCATCGCCTATGACGCCGCTGGCGCGGACGAGCTGTGTTTTCTCGATATTCACGCGACCCATGAAAACCGCGGCACGATGTTTGATCTGGTGCGCCGCACGGCGGAGCATTGCTATATCCCCCTGACAGTGGGCGGCGGGGTGCGCAGCTCTGCCGATGTGCGGGCGCTTTTGTTGGCGGGTGCGGATAAGGTCAGCTTCAACTCCGCTGCCGTGGCCAACCCTGATGTGATCGCCGAGGCCGCCAACCAATTTGGCAGCCAATGCATCGTCTGCGCGATTGACGCCAAAACAGTCTCGCCCGGCAAATGGGAAATCTTTACTCATGGCGGCCGCAAGCCCACGGGCATAGACGCGGTCGAATTTGCCCGCACCGTGACCGCCAAGGGCGCGGGTGAGATCCTGCTGACCTCGATGGATCGGGACGGCACCAAACAGGGCTTTAACCTGCCCCTGACCCGCGCCATTTCGGATGCGGTCCATGTGCCGGTGATCGCCTCCGGCGGTGTTGGCACTTTGGATCATCTGGTGGACGGCGTAACCAAAGGTGGTGCCTCAGCTGTGCTGGCCGCCTCGATCTTTCACTTTGGCGAATATACCATAGCCGAAGCCAAGGCGCATATGGCCGCCGCAGGCATCCCGATGAGGCTGACATGACCCTGGATGATCTTTACGCCACGATCCTCGCCCGCAAGGACGCGGACCCCTCCAGCAGCTGGACCGCACAGCTTTTAGCCAAAGGCCCGGAGAAATGTGCCGAGAAGTTCGGCGAAGAGGCCGTGGAGGCCATCATCGAAGCCGTCAAAGGCGACCGCGACGCCCTCACGGGTGAAGCGGCAGATGTGCTTTATCATTTGCTGGTGATGCTGGCCGCACGGGATGTGCCGTTGTCTGATGTGCTGGATACGCTTGCCACACGGCAAAGCCAGTCTGGCATCGCTGAGAAAGCTTCGCGCGCGCCCTAAAGCTTGCTGGAAATCACGCCCGTGGCAAAGCCGCCCTGCCGCAGCTCTCCGAACAGGCGTTGATATTCGATCTTGGGACAACGGTTCTGCACCACATCGACACCGCTCGCTTCGGCTTTGGCCGCAGCTTCCGCGTGTTCGACACCGATCTGCATCCAGATGGTTTGTAGGTTTGGGAATGCCTCAAGGGCCTCGTCCACAATCTCAGGCACAGCTTCGGAGCGGCGGAAAATATCCACCATATCAACGCCGCCTTCGATTTCGCCAAGGCTGCCAACCACAGTCTGACCAAAAAGCACCTCACCGGCATGGCGCGGGTTGACCGGGATCACCTGATACCCGCGCAGCCCAAGGTACCGCGCCACATAATAGCTGGGGCGCACGGGGTTCATCGAAACCCCAACCACAGCAATGCGTTTGGTGCGGGTCAGGATGGTTTTCAGCCAGGCATCGGAATAGGTCATGCCTCACCCTACCCCCTTGCATCAAAAGAAAAAAGCGCCCCGATTGCCAAAGGGCAATGGGGCGCGAAGGTACGGAACGAGGGACAGTAAAGCATCAGCCGGTGGTTCCAAACCGGCCTGCACACAAAAGGTAAGTTTCTTGCGCTGCTTTCAAAGGGGTAGCAGGGCGCGGATGAACATTCTGTTAACAAACGGGCAATATCCCGCCGATCCGCGCGGCTTCAGTCAAAGATGTCTTCGACAAAATCGAACAGATCCTCGGCGAAATCTTTGAATTTTCCGCCGAACATCTTCTTTTTTTTGGGCTTTTTCCGGCGTTTGCGCTGTGGCTGCGCTTGTCCGGCAAAATCACGCAGCGCCGGTTGGTGGCTGATCGCCGCCGGGCGCGGCGCGGGTTTCACAGGCAGCGCCTTGAGCTGGCGCAGGGGCGCACCGCAGCTGGCACAGGACAGCTCCTGCCGTCCTTTGCCCAGTTTCAGTGCCGCCTTGCTGCCGCAGTGACAGCAGGTCGCGATCTTGGTTGGTCCGCCCATTGTGCCCTCTTAGGAATGATCCTTGGTGGCATATAGGGCGATTGCGGCGGCGTTGGAGACATTGAGCGACCCAAACTGCCCCGATGCGTCAATCCGTACCAGAGCATCCACGGTTTCACGGGTCTTTTCGCGCAGCCCCGGCCCCTCGGCCCCCAGCACCAGTGCCACAGGGCGGTCGCGTTTGCCCTCCACTGCCGCTTCGATGGTTTGGGTGGCTTCGCCATCAAGACCGAGCACCAGATAGCCCATGTTCTGTAACGCCCGGATCGCATCGGCCAGATTGCGCACCCGCAAATAAGGCTGCCGCTCAAGCGCGCCAGAAGCGGTTTTGGCCAATGCCCCAGTTTCCGGCGCGGAATGGTGCCGTGTGCCCACCACCGCAGAAGCGCCCAGCACCTCGGCAGAGCGCAGGATCGCGCCAACGTTATGTGGGTCGGTCACCCGGTCCAAAAGCAACACACGGGGCGCAGAATCGCCGATGCAAACGTCCTCCAACCGGCCCCAATTAAGCGGTTTGACCTCAAGAACAGCGCCCTGATGCACAGAACCGGGGTCGATTGGTGGATGGAACTTGCGCGGATCGACAACCTGCGGCGTGATGCCTGCCTCCGCAATCGCCTCTTCCAGTTTGATCTGCGCATTTGGCGTCACCATCAGCGTCAATTTCTCCCGCGCCGGGTTCACCAACGCATCGCGCACCGCATGCAAACCAAAGAGCCAAAGCGTCGCATTTGCCTCGGCTTTTTTGTCCTGCTCTTTTTGCACGACCCACTTTGGTTTTTTCATTTCGCCATCCTCAAAAAATTGTCGCGCCCTCAGGTCGGTTTTCGCCTTGACGCCTGTCAGGGTCGCTTGTAATCACGCCTCCACGTTCGGTGCAATGCACAGAAGGTAAGTGGGCGACAGGCCGCAAGGTGTGGCAGGGGACTGTAACTCCCTCGCGGAGACGCACGCCTGGTTCGATTCCAGGGTCGCCCACCACTCAGTCTCCACAAAACCATACCGGGCTCATCTTCTCTGGATAGTGTTTAATTTTCCGTGAGTTACGAGGGGTAGTGGCAGCAGTGACCTCTCATTACGTCTCTGTTCAGGGCCATTTCAGCGCGATATAGGCAGAAGTCTCAGTGGCGCATTTGCGCGAGAGGTCTTGAGGCAGGCTTGGATGCGCTATTGATGCGGAAAGCCCAGAATCTTCCGCTGTTCTTGCCAGTCCAGCGGTAGTTCCGGAAGGCTGCGCAACTTCTTTGCTGTGAGATGTTGTGGCTGACGGCCTTCGAGAATAGCCGTTGAGATATCCGGCGCCAGCCAGGCCAGGGGCAGGATGCGACTGACCGAACCACTTCGGAGTCCTTCGCGATCTTCGATCTGGCGGACGGTGCTGGACTTGCCGTCAAGAAGTTCGGCCCACCACTTTCTCGCATCAGCAACAAGGTTGATGAGGTCTCGGTCTGGCTGCGGTGCATCCGGCGGCGCAATGACGATCGGCTTCGCCCGACCGTTCTGACGCTTCTTGAATGAGAACTCCAAGGCGGCATGAATCAAATGTTGGGTTGTCTCAGATGACAGCAACGCACCCAGATTGATCTGAACAAAAAACCGTCCATTTGTTACATCAATGCGATCGATCAACCCGTTGAGATGCTGAGATTCTGTGTCGTCATTTATTACCTCGGCTTGGGCACACCAGGCATCCGCCGCCGCGAGGATCTCCGGGAGCGAACGTGGATCAAGATCGACCGTCGATCCAATTTGCTGGGTCAGCCAGGTCTTGTCCGCCAAGTGGTTTATGATCCCACTGAGAACCAGCCGCTCGACTTCTCCGGCCGGAAAACGTTCGATACGGCTATGGTCGTCTGAACTAGTTGGCTTGGATGTGTAATACCAATACCGCCGCGATTGTTCTGTTCCGCCCGTGCGCGTCGACTTGATGGTGTAGGTCGTGCGCATTGGACGGCCTACGGAATCAAAGAGCAGCCCGTCCAGCAGGCGCCGAGCCGACCGTCGGGACGTTGCGATCTTCTTGCCACCGTGGTTTGCAAGCAGTTCCTGCACTTGCTGCCAGGTAGCATCGTCAATGATGGCCTCATGTAACCCATCATAGAGCTCATCCTTGTGACGGGTCTTGCCGATGTAGATGGGGTTGCGCAGGATGTTGTAGAGCGCCCCACGTGAGAAGGACGTTCCTCCCGTCGTGCGCCCGTACCGGTCTGTCCGGCGTTTGCTTACGATGCTGAGCGCCTCGAGCCTGTCGGACAGTTCGCGTACCGATCCGGCCGCCAGATACTCGGCAAATATGGTGCGGATCGCTTCGGCCTCAACCGGGTTAACAATCAAGGCTTTGTCGTTGACGTCGTACCCAATTGGCACCGCGCCCCCCATCCACATCCCCTTACGTTTGGAAGCTGCAACCTTGTCCCGGATGCGCTCAGCCGTCACCTCGCGCTCGAACTGGGCGAATGACAATAGGACGTTTAGGGTCAGACGACCCATAGACGATGTCGTATTGAAGGCTTGGGTGACCGACACGAACGACACCCCTGCCCCGTCAAAGAGATCGACCATCTTCGCAAAGTCCACCAGCGACCGGGTCAGGCGGTCCACCTTGTAGACAACGATGACGTCGACACGGCCTGCCTCCACATCTTTGAGCAATTGTGTAAGTCCCGGTCGATCCATGGATCCGCCGGAGAACCCCCCATCGTCATAACGATCAGAGAGCTCTGCCCAGCCCTCATGCTTTTGGCTGAGGATGTAGGCCGCACAGGCCTCACGCTGCGCGTCCAACGAGTTGAAGTCCTGCTCCAGCCCCTCCTCGGTCGACTTGCGGGTGTAGATGGCGCAGCGCTGGCGGATCATGGCTTTGCGACCTCGCGCAAACCAAAGAACCTGGGCCCGTTGCGGTTGGTCCCGGTCATCGCCCGCGCCACTGCCGACAGCGAGGAATAGCCTTTACCATTCCAGATCGCGCCACCGTCCGCTGTGATCACCACTTCATGGGTGTCCCCGCCCCATGCCTTCAGGATGCGGGTTCCATTGCCAACAGTGGCAGGCATAGCGCCACTTTGGGCTTGTGCGGACCGCGTGTCGGTCCGGGCCCGGATAACCCGGCTCCATGCTCGACGCGTTCCGGCCGCTTCACCCCCAGAGAGGGTGGCCTGCGCATCCCAAGCCAACGCCTGTCGCATCAGGCGTGCCGTGAAGGTCCGAGGCGGTGCTGAGCCCCTTGCCTCAATCCAAAGCTGTCGGAGCATAGCTGCGTCAGTTTCTTTCAACCACTGGAGTTCGATGCTGGTATCCGCGGAACTCATTAGCTCCCTCCGGAAGTAATGCGGTAGCGGGCCACTCTTCCCGACCGGTCAAGTTCGATCAGCGCTCCCGCCGATCTCAGCCGCGAGATCGCCGCGCGCACAGTGTGGGGTTGCCAGCCGAGTTGTCTTTGAATCTGAGCAACCGTTGCCCCACCGCGGCGCGCTAGCAGCTTGTGAAGCATCTCGGTCTTACTCTTGCCCGCTGGCTTTGCCGACCTGGACGTCGCGGGGGCGGTTGAAAGGGCCGCAGCATGTTGTTCGGTCATTATCGTCTCCTCTTGGTCGCAGGGCTTTCTTGCGCCCCGTACTGACCAAAGCCCGGCGTTCCGGGCGGGAGACTCAATTCGTTCAACGACGTCAGTGACGCTCACCCTTGCCCGGAAGTCCAGTGGAAGATCGACAACCAAACGACAGTCAAACACTAGGAATGGCGGGCAGCTGCCGCCGCCCGCTTAATCCTCATATGTCGATCTTTTCAGCGATACTCAGCGCGTCTTCCAGCTCGACACCTAAGTATCGAACTGTGCTGTCCACCTTGCTGTGGCCGAGTAAAAGCTGCACTGCGCGCAGGTTGCCGGTTTTGCGGTAGATCAGTGCGGCCTTGGTGCGTCGTAGCGAGTGCGTGCCATAACCACTCGGATCAAGACCAATCGCGGCCACCCAATCACGGACCAGACGTGCATATTGCCGGGTCGATACATGCGGCCTGTCGTGGAAGCGGCTGGGAAACAAGAACGTACATCCGAGCATCTCCGGGCGACACATCCAATTCCAGATGGAGTCGCGGGTGTTCTCGGACACTTCGAATTGAACCGGCCTTTGCGTCTTGCTTTGGACAACGGTCACGCGTTCCCGAACTCGGTCACTGACAACGAGATCAGTGACTTTAAGACGAACGAGGTCACAACCTCGCAGCTTGCTATCGATCGCAAGATTAAAGAGCGCCAGGTCCCTGAGGTTGCCCGCGAGTTCCAGCCGGGCGCGGATGGCCCAGACCTGTTTAGCGAGCAGTGGGCGTTTCTGGCCGATAAGTCGCCCCTTGTTCCAAGCCCCAGGTTTCGGTTTGATGGCGGGAAGTTGAATATTGGACATTGATCGTCCTCCATCCGTCCCTCCCGCTCCAGGCATCGACACCGCGTCAACCGACCTATACTACCAATTGATCGAATGGCCGGTTCCTTCAGCCCACCAGACCTTCGTGACACACGCAGCGATCGACCGAAAAGAGCCCAATGTGACCAATGCTGCGCCGTGCACCAAGGCTCCGTATCTGGACAATACGGACATTTAAACCCGCAATCTCCAACCGATGGCGGGACCCAGTACAAGGGTCATCGCAACTGTAGGGTTGGCTGAACGAAGGGTTGTGTGTGTGTGAACTCACGCTGAAGTACAGATCCTACCTTATGCTAATTATCTGAGCGTCGGCTTGTGACTGCCGGATTCCATAGCCGCGCAAACGCTCCAATCTGAAACCGGATAAATTTAGCTCCATCCATATTTACCGAATATCTCTGCCGCTGGTTCTATCTGAGCATTGCGCCGTGTATCGTTGGATGCAAGAACGGAAAGAGACCCGTTAGATGAAGCCAACCAGTAGGACTATCAGTTCATGAACGTACGAAGCGCGATTCTACTTACAACCGTTTTCGCGCTGGGGGCTTGCTCTGAGTCTTTCTCGAATTCACGAGGGGCGTCGTCACGCCCGCCCCTGCCGGTAAATATTGTAGAATTGGCAGCACCAAGCCAGGACCTCGCGACCGCCTATCTGCGGCCGGAGGACAACTGTTACTGGTACATGCATGCGGGTCCGGTTGAAACAACGCCTTTGCCGCTCAGGACGGCTGGCGGCAATCCAATCTGCGTCAAGCCCGCAACCTAGCTGCGTGCGGTGACACTATCTTCAGCGGAGTAAAGATACGCGGTCGATCCGATCGCGACCCTGGGATAAAGTTCGTTAATATGCGCCATGACCATTCGGACACATCCAGAGCTCGCCCGCCCGCCAATTGACCTCGACTGCGGCGATCCATGGATTCGCAGGTACGTGTCGCGCTGTCCGACAAATAGATACAGAGCACGGGACCCAAGGGGGTTCGTTGGTCCCGGCTCCTGTCCATCTTCGAACTGGGCGTATTCTGGATTGCGTTCGATCATGGATTTGGTTGGCGTCCAATGCGGCCACTCAACCTTGCGTCTGATCGTGTAGGTCCCCGGCTCGTAAAGATTACCGCGGGCAATCGCCACGCCATAGCGCATCGCTGTCCCGCCCTCTTCAATATGATAGAGATACCGTGCCACTGCATCGACATGGATGTCTCCGGGCGTCAGACCAACTCGCGCTTCAACCCGACGCGGCAGGAAACGCGGCTGCAGACCCCAGGGGTTCGAGGTCTCGAGATCGAAATTCGCAGGTGTCACCTGCGCATCCCAGGCCGCTTTTTGCGACGCTGTCGGCCAAGTACTCGCGAGCACGGGAGGTGCAATCGGCGTTGAGAAAAGCGCCGTGCCGGTCGCGATGAAATGTCGTCTCGTAAGCATCGGTTCCAGTCTCAGTTGTCTTGGCCAGATGTCGCACCCTCGGAGCACTCCATACTACTGAGTAGTACATTCTACATGTAATTGTATTTCAAGAAGAAAGTCTGTTTCACACGCGCTTGTGTAACGTCGGCAGCAACTCGAAGCGCGCCATGCAGACATTTCCAGTGAACCACACGAACCATGCCGGTCACGAGTGATAACTGACCCTTCTCTGCAAGCCAGATGCATGCAGGTCGACTTGCTGTGATCGCTATGTCAGCCTAGCCACATGGAACGATACTTTTCCACGGATATGCCAGGTGTTCGTTTCGTGAGAAACGTCCTGCTGTTCAGCCTCGCAGCACTGATTCCAGTTCTCTTTCTTTATGTTTTACTTGCCCCGGGCTTTGGTTCTGCATTGCTTGGAGGGGGTCCCGCGCTTGGGCGGTTTCTTAGACAGGTTGCAACCAACGGTCTGCCGGTCGTCTTTGTCATCAACTATGTGAGCTTCTTCCTATTTGCCGTTGCGCAACAGCGAACGGGACGTCATCGCGATCCAAGCATGTTTGTATTGGTGGATAAGCGACGAGACGGTTATCGCGATGCAAGCCGACTGGACGAGACCTGACGACGAGATTGCGAGGTTCCTGGAACGCCATGGCCGGTACGGCATTCCGTTCAACATCGTGTTCGGGCCAGAAGCCCCGTCGGGCATCTCTCTGCCGGAAATCCTCACCCAGACGCTGGTGCTCGATGCGTTCGAGCGTGCATCGGCAAGAAGCGTCGCACGCGATTGAGGAGGCTATTTTGCTGCCTTATTGGCAAGCGAAGAGACGGTGCGCACGACTGTAGGGTCGCCGGCCAGGTCGCTCAGGATCGGACAATCCGGACGATGGTCGCCGTGGCAGGATTTTATCAGATGGGAGAGCGTCTCTCGCATCGACTGAAGCTGCGTGATCTTTTCGTCAATCGCGGTCAGATGTTCCTCTGCAATGGCCTTGACCTGCGCGCTTTCGCGGCTTTCGTCCTCATAGAGGCTGAGCAGGGTCCGGCAGTCCTCGATTGAAAACCCGAGGGCGCGGGCACGACCGAGAAATGCAAGCTTGTGCACATCCATCTCGCGAAAGGCCCGGTAGCCGTTACCACTACGTTGCGGGCGAACAAGACCGATATCCTCGTAGTAGCGAATGGTCTTGGGCGGGATACCAGAGCGTTCCGCGACTTCTCCAATATTCATGGGGCTCAATCTCCTATTCTGCCGGTTCGGTCTGGGCCTGCGTGAGTGGCGTCTCAGTCTTTGGCGGCTCATACATCGCGGGGGCAATACGGCGCAGGCGCAGCGCATTGGTCAGGACCGAAACCGAGGACAGCGCCATCGCGCCCGCGGCGAAAACCGGAGACAGCAGCAACCCGAAGGCGGGGTAAAGCACACCCGCAGCAACCGGGATCAAGGCCACGTTGTAGCCGAACGCCCAAACGAGGTTCTGGCGGATATTCGACATCGTCCGCTTCGACACCTCGACCGCGTTCACCACGCCGCGCAGATCGCCTGACATCAGCACCACATCGGCGGACTCGATCGCCACGTCCGTGCCCGTGCCGATCGCGATGCCCACATCGGCATGCGCCAGCGCAGGCGCGTCGTTGATCCCGTCGCCCACGAAGGCAATCTTGCGGCCCCCTGCCCTTAGGTCATCAAGCGCCGCGACCTTTCCGTCCGGCAGCACGCCCGCGATGACCTGGTCGATCCCTGTCTCGCGGGCGATGGCCTCGGCCGTCTCCTGCTTGTCGCCGGTGATCATGGCGACCTGGAAGCCTCGGCCGTGGAGAGCGGCAATTGCGTCACGGCTCGCGGGTTTTACCGGATCGGCAACCGCGATGACGGCAGCCAACTTGCCATCAACGGCCGCGTAGAGCGCGGTGCGACCACGGCTGGCCAGATTTTTTTCGGTGTCGACAAGGGACGCGATGTCGACGTTCTCGCGGATCATGTAGCGATCCGCACCAACCATGACCTCTTTGCCATCGACCATGGCCGCGACCCCGTATCCGGTAACTGACCGGAAGCCGGACGCAGAGGGAACTGTGATGCCTTCGCTGCGCGCGCCTCGGACGATGGCCTCGGCAATCGGATGCTCTGACTGCTCCTCCACGGCAGCGATTAGACCCAGGACGGATTCGCGGTCGAAGCCTTCTGCGACGACGACATAGGTCAGCGTTGGTTTGCCCTCTGTCACCGTTCCGGTCTTATCAAGCGCGATGACGTTGACGGTTGAGAGTTCCTGAAGCGCGTCTCCCTTGCGAAACAGAACACCCATCTCGGCTGCGCGTCCTGTTCCCACCATGATCGAGGTCGGCGTGGCAAGCCCCATGGCACAGGGGCAGGCGATGATCAGCACTGACACTCCCGCCACCAGCGCAAAGGTCAATGCCGGGTCAGGGCCGACCAATAGCCAAACAACAACTGTCAGGGCTGCCAGGGCCATGACGGCGGGCACGAACCAAAGCGTTACCCGGTCCACCAGGCCTTGGATTGGCAGTTTGGCGCCCTGCGCCTCTTCGACCATTCGAATGATCTGCGCGAGCGTCGTGTCAGAGCCTACGCGTGACGCTCGGAAAGTCAGGCTGCCGGTGCCGTTTACCGTGCCGCCGGTGACGGTTGCGCCTGCGGCTTTCGTTACGGGCACAGGCTCGCCTGTTATCATGCTCTCGTCAACGTTGCTGGTCCCATCAACGACCTCACCATCGACGGGAATCCGCTCGCCAGGGCGCACGAGGATCGTGTCGCCAACGCCGAGCGCATCGACGTCAACCTCTACGGTCTCACCATCACGCAGGACGCGGGCGGTACGGACCTGAAGTCCCAAGAGCGACTCGATTGCCGCGCCAGTCCGTCCCTTCGCTCGGGCTTCGAGCCAGCGTCCGATCAGGATGAGCACGACAATAACAGCAGCGGCCTCGAAATATACTGCGCGCACGCCCACAGGCAGCAGGCCGGGAAGGAAGGTTGCGACCACCGAGTAGGTCCAAGCGGCACCTGTGCCTACAGCGACAAGACTGTTCATGTCCGGGGCACCGCGAAGCAGCGCCGGAATACCCTTCAAAAAGAAGTGCCTGCCGGGGCCGAAGAGAACGATCGTCGTCAGAACGAACTGGATGACCCAGGATGTCTGGGTCCCGATGCTGTTCGCTATGGCCATATGAAAGGCCGGGACAAGGTGTGCGCCCATCTCCAAAACGAAGACCGGGAGTGTCAGAGCCGCCGCAAAGAAGACGTTGCGGCGGAGTTTATCCGCTTCTTCCGCCTTGCGTTCTACGCGCGACTGGCTGGCGTTCGCTTCCGCGACCTCGGCGGGGTAACCAATGGCAGCTGTCGCAGCCATCAGATCAGCAGTCGCGACTGGACCTTCAAGGAATTCGACGACGGCTGTCTCGGCGGCGAGGTTCACGGTCACGGACAAGACACCTGGCACGTCAGCCAGCGCCTTATCGACCCGCCCGACGCACGACGCGCAGGACATGGATGCGATGTTGAGCGTGACCCTGGCAGTCCGCGCAGGGTAGCCCAGCGTCTCCAGCGCTTGGGCGGCTTCTTGCAGACGGGCCTGGTCGTTGACGGACAGCCGTGCCGATTCAGACGCGAGGTTGACGGAGACATCGGAGATGCCTTCCAGCGCCGAAAGGGACTTTTCCACACGACCAACGCAAGACGCGCAGGTCATGCCTTCGATGCCAAGAGTGACTTGCGGATTTTGAGTCATGTCGGTTCGCCTCATCTGAGTTCGCAACGAATATAGGGCTTCCAGTGACTGGAAGCTCAATAGGGCAGATGAAGAAAAATTGTTTTGCCTCACTCACCGACTTCCACTTGACCTTCCACCTGCTGGAATCCCTATCTCGAGCCCAAGTCAGGAAAGGACCTCATGTGAAATTCCACGTCCCAAACATGAGCTGCGGCCATTGCACCGCTGCAATCACCAAAGAAATCACAGTTCTCGATCCCACAGCGCAGGTTTCAACCGACCTCGATGCCCGGACGGTTGAAGTCACAACATCCCAAACTGACGGGGCCGTGATCGAAGCAATCAAGTCTGCGGGATACGAGGCGGCTCCGGTCTAAGATCACTGGCCGGCTGCGCGCGCTTCTTCCGCGAGACGAATCATCTGTTCTGCCTCGATGACACCGGGAACGAGGGCATCACCGATCACGAAGGATGGTGTTCCATTGAAACCGATCGCGCGGCTCAGTTCCATCGACGCTGCGATATGCGCATCAATCTCTGGAGACTCCATATCGCGCCGCAATTGCGCGACATCCAGTCCAACCTGCTCGGCCATCTGAATGACTGAAGCTTCTTCCGCCCGTCCCGCCATTCCCATAAGCGCCCAGTGGAACTCTTCGTACTTGCCCTGCTCGCGTGCGGCGAGCGCCGCGCGTGCGGCAAAGACGGACCCGTCGCCCAGAATTGGCCACTCCCGATAGACCAGCCGGACATTCGGGTCTGCTTCCAGCAATGCTTCGATATGCGGCTTCACGCGGCGGCAATAAGGACAGTTGTAGTCGAAGAACTCGACAACTGTCACATCTCCTTCTGGATTGCCGAGCACCGGCGCATTCGGGTCGTTTTCCAGTAGATTGCGGTTCTCGGATAGAACGGTTGCAGCGGCTGCTGCCTGACGCTGCTGCTCGCGCTGCTCTATGATCTGAACCGCCTCCAATACGATCTCGGGGTTCTCGCGAATAGCCTCAAGCACGAGTTCCTTGACGCGATCTTCGCTCAGACCGTCGGCCTGAACGGCAAGTGGGACAACGAGGATCGACGCCAAAACCAGCCTCAAAAGTATTTTCATCTCAATTTTCCCTCTTCCGTGTCTCGCCTTCGGTCCGCACCGCTTGCATTTCCTGTATTCGGTCGGGCCAGGTCGACTTGATGTATCCAAGAATGTTCCAGATCTCCTGATCGGAAAGCTGATCCCCGAAGCCTGGCATACTGCTATCGAACTCCATGCCCTGAGCCGCCATCAGTGCGCGGCCACCAAGCTTGGTGTACTCAAAAAGAACCTGATCCGCGTGATGCCAGGTGTGTCCTGTCTCGTCATGCGGCGGTGCCGGTAAGCGACCGTCCTCGCCCGGGCTTTGCCAGTTCTCCTGCCCTTCCAGACTGGCACCATGGCAGGACGCACAATTCTCGACGTAAAGGGTTTGGCCCGCGGTGATATCCACGTCTTTTGGTATGACCCCGCTATCCGAGCCTGCCGCATTGGCCATCCAGAAAAGGATCCCCGCTCCAATCATGGCGATAGAAACAGCCCCGACAAAGGCAGTGCCCCGGTTCATGCCACGTCGATCCAGGTCATCATGCCCGAAGCTGAGTGCGACAGCATATGACAATGCAGCAGCCATTTGCCGGGGTTGTCGGCCACGAACGCAATGTCGCGGACCTCGCCACGATCCAGCAGCGTTGTATCCCGAAGCGTCCCAAGACTCCCGTCAGGTGCAATCTCGTGAAAGTGCATTCCGTGCAGATGCATGGCATGGGGGAACGCCGTATCATTGTTGATCTTAAGACGCACCGTCTCACCACGCGATATGGCTGCGAGCGGCGCGCCGTCCATGCCGCCGACCGCTCCGTTGAACGCCCAGAAGTTGCCGGACTGCATCATGTCGCGCATGGACGACATCTGCCCGCCCATCATCGCACCCATCATGCCGCCCATAGCACCGCCCTGCATGAGCAATTCAAGTTTTGTGGCCTCGGCCAGATCGGGCATCGCATGGACATTCGGAGGGAGCGCGCGGGGAGCGTCCCGGCGCGCACGAGTAGCGTCTCCAGTCACTTCGAAAGCCACCTGCGAGAAACTCTCGTTGCGGTCGATCTGCACGATATGTCCGGCGCCACCAGTTTCCGCGGTCACATCTACGATCAGATCGACCCGCTGCGCGGGCGCGAGGACGATATTTCTATCGATCAGCCTTGCCTGGGCGAGAGGCATGCCATCGAGCGCAACGATCCAGCCTTCGAGACCATCGAGCGCCAGCTGAAAAACGCGCGCATTTGCAGCGTTGATCATGCGCAGGCGCAGACGTTCGTGCCGCTTGACCGGCAGTGCGAGGTTATAGGTGGCGTTCGTGGTGATGTAGTTGCCAAGCCGCCCGGCGTGGCTCAGATCGTGCATCGCCCTGAAGGTATCTGCGATCTGGGCGGTCTCGGGGTCGACAAGCCAATCGTCAAGGATCAGAACCTCGTCACGGTCGATATCAATCGGCTCCGGCTCTTCGACGATCAGCGCGCCATGAAGGCCGCGTGCTACCTGTTCGAACGACCGGTTGTGTGCGTGGTACCAATAGGTGCCCGCATCAGGTGCCACGAAGTCGTACTGAAACGATGCACCGGGCGCGATGGCGTCCTGGGTGAGACCTGCAACTCCATCCATCGCGTTGCCGATGCGGATACCGTGCCAGTGGGTGGAGGTCGCGTCGGGCAAGTCATTGATCAGACGCCTTTGAACGCGCGCGCCTTGCGCCACCCTGATTTCCGGACCCGGCGCCCTTCCTTCAAAACCCCAGATGCGGGTCTGCCCATACTTCTCTGGTAGAAGCTGGACATCGGCGACCCGCGTGTGCAGGTCGATCGGGGTGGCTGCCCAGCCACGCCCTGCGCCAAGCGTTGCGAGCGCGGCACCTGCGGCGATAAACTTTCTGCGGCTAAGGTTCAGGGTCATCGATAACTCTCAATTCTCGGACAGGTCGTTGTCCAGGATGTAAGTGGCCATGGCGGCAAGGTCAGCATCGGTCAGAAACGCCGTTCCGTAATTCACGACTTCCGCCATACTGCCGCCGAACACATCACCCTCTGGCGTGATCCCGCTGCGTAATGCATAGGCCAAGCTGTCTGCGTCCCAACCAGCGGCCTGCAAATCCGCATGCAGGATCGAGGGCGCGCTTTTGCCGCCCGGCAGGCTGTCGTTTCCGGCGAAGGTTCGGTCTGTAATACGGGCCCCGGCAAAGTTTCGGTCCGTGTGACAAGCGCCGCAGTGCGCAGCCCCTCTTACCAGCCACTTGCCCCTGTTCCAGACATCGCTGCGGCCTTCAACCGGATCGGTGTCCGGCTCCGACAGATATGTGGCCCGCCAAAGCTTCAGCCCCCAACGTTGATCGAATGGAAAACTGGCATCGTGAATTGGTGACGGTTCCGGAACCGCAGGAACGGTCTGAAAAGCCGCCCAGAGATCGGCGATGTCCTGATCTGAGAACTGCGCGTAGAACGGATAGGTGAATGTGGGGTAGTACGGCTCACCCTCCGGCGATACGCCCTGCCGGACGGCGCGCGCAAAGTCGGAGATCGTCCAGTCTCCCATCCCGTGATCGGGATCGGTTGTCAGGTTCGGCGGATAAAAGGTTCCGAAGTCTGTCTCAAGCGGTGCGCCCCCGGCCAGCGGTGCGCCTCCGGCTTCGAAATTGCTATGGCACGCAATGCATCCAGAAGCGCGCGCCAGATATGCCCCGCGATCCACGTCGCCTTCGAGGACCTCGAGTGACTCAGGCGGCTCGATCCCGATTGGCCATGCAACGAGGGCTATGCCTCCCGTCACGCCAACAGTCGCAGCCATTAGGAGTCCCCGGAACAGCAACCGCACGCGTCAGTTTTCCTCAGCCCGGAACTTCTGATGACAGGCCGAACACGTCTGCGTCACGGCCATGAACCCGGCATTGACGGGCATCTCCGCCAGCATTTCGGTGGTCATCATCTGTCCTGGCGTGCCACCCATCATGCCTTGACCCGTTCCCATCATCCCCTGGCCGCTACCCATCATGGTCTGACCGGTCCCCATCATACCGCCACCGGGCATGTCCCCGGGGCCGGCAAGGCCATTTTCCGCGGCCAGCTTCATGCCCTCAGCACTGGATCGTAGGGCTTCAGCCAGAGCAGCAAACTCTTCCCAATCCTCCCAGATCGCGTCGAGCGCCTCCGACGGGGCTCCATTTGACCCTTCCGGGAACAGCTCGGTCATCTGGGTGCCAGCGTGACGGACCATTGTGTCAGCCGCGTTGCGCACGACGTCCGGGTCATATGCGGTTTGGCCACGCAACATGGGCGTAAGGCGCTTCATGGCCTCGCCCATTTCGCCCATAGCATCCATCCGCTCCTTCATCACCCCAGTTGCGCCGGAATGGGCAAAGGCGGCGATGCCAATTGTTGTTAGCGAAAACGCAGCCATTACAATTCTAAGGCGCATCGGTTTCTCCTTGTTTCAAAAGGTTTTCTGGCTCCAACCTTGGATTATGTTTCTTCCCAACACGGATGATTTTCGGCCACTGGTCCACGTGCCGCGTTTGGACCTCCGCCGCGGTGCCCAAAGTCCCCTGAGTACTCCGCGCATAGCGAGCCATATCCGTAGTGCGGCCCCCGGTCATGAGTGGGCTCGTATTGATGGTGTGGTCCTCGCCCCATCGGCGTGCACCCTGCGGCTACAAAAGCGACGACAGATGTTGTCAACACAATTGATACGGAAGTCCAACTCATTCAATTGATCCCGTTCGCTCTCTGCAATTCGCGGACGTAGGCCACGATCATTTTCACATCACCGTCGGTCACGCCTTCGACAGGGGGCATGTTTCCAAAGCGCCAATGGTGCGCGCGGACGCCATTCTTGGCCGCCAGAAGAAATGCCGCGTCGCCGTGGTGGCTCGGTTCGTAAATCTTATGCACGAGGGGAGGTGCGACGCCATCCTGTCCGGCCGCATTCGCGCCATGACAGGCCGCGCATTTTGCCTCGAAGGCCATTTTGCCGATTTCCGCGTTCGCCGAAAGCGTCTTCGGCACTGCGACATCGACCATTGCTGGGCCAATTCTTTCTGTACCCGCCGCAACATCCGGCACATCGCCTTGTCCCGACCACCAAAAACCCAAGCCCAGCAATGCTGTCAGAGCAACCGCGATGAGAGTGTATCGTCCCATCAGACCAGTTTGACCTGCGTGCCGACCGGGACGCGATCAAACACCTCTTCGATGTGTTCATTGTAAAGACCGATGCAGCCATTCGATGAGCGACGGCCGATCTTGCGCGTGTCTTGCGTGCCGTGAATCCGGTAATACTGCCATGAAAGATAAAGGGCGCGCGTGCCAAGCGGATTGGCTGGATCACCGCCCGGAATGCGCAGTGGCCATTCAGGGTTGCGTTCGCGCATGGATGGCGTCGGCGCCCAACTCGGGTTCTCGCGCTTCTCGACAACTTCTGTATAGCCGCGCCGCGTCAGTTCATCCGAGATCGGAACAGACGTCGGGTAGAGACGCATCTCTCCGTCAGCGGTCCAATGCTGGAGGACCTTCGACGACGTATCCGAGATGATCAGCCCAACCCCGAGGGTGTCGAAATGGTCTTCCCAAGCGTGGGTACGAAAGGACGAGACGTTCCGTCGAACTGGCTCAGCGGTCTCAGCGGTAACAACGGACGGAGCAAATAGGAGTGTTGTACCCAAACCGCCCGCGAACGCGCGTCTGGACATCAGGAATCGGTTTCTTGATTGCATGGTTCTGCCTCATTCCATGTCGAATGCCTTGTTTTCTATCGGATATGGAAGATTTCAGGAACGTTTGGCGCTTTGGTTTTTTGTAATGATATGTATCAACACCGCATCAGGAATGCCTGGTCAGGTCCCGTGTCCTGGCACCTGCAGTGGGTCGTCAAATCCCCGATCCAAGCGCTCCCCGACGTCGGACGTGCCGGTCAGAGGCAGCACAACGCGAGCGCGCAACCCACCTTCATCGCGGTTAGACAAGTCTATGGTACCGCCATGCTCCAGCACGATACTGCGCGCAATGGAGAGCCCCAACCCGTGACCGCCTGTTTCAAGAGATCGGGATTGTTCGATCCGCTGATAGGGCTGGAACACGTCTCTAATGCGATTTTCAGGGATTCCTAGCCCAAAATCGTCGACCCGTATTTCGACGCCCGCATCAGACACATCCCACGAAAGAACGGGGCTGCGCCCGTAACGTTGGGCATTGTCGATCAGATTGCGCAGTGCGCGCCGCATGGCCAAAGGCTTGATCTGGACCACCGCCCCGGGTCCCATTTGCAGATCGAGTTCGCCCTGTGTGCTCTTTTGGAGTTCAGAGAGATATTCCGCCACGTCGAGACTCTGCAACTCTTCGTCTTGCCCCACGCCGCGGGCATAGGCGAGCGTGGCTTCGACCATCTCCTGCATTTCCTCGAGCGATGTCGCTATCCCGTCTTTGGTCTCGGGATCATCTACCATTTCGGCCCGGACCCGCAGTGCTGTCAAGGGTGTCCGCAGGTCATGCGCAAGTGCCGCAAGCATTTGGGTGCGGTCCGTGACGAAACGCGCAAGGCGCGCCTGCATGTCGTTGAAGGCAATCGTCAGATCCCGAACTTCTGTCGGACCGACAGGCGCAATCGACCCCTGCCCTCCCCCGCGCCCGAATTCCTCCGCAGATGCCGCGAGCTCGTTCAGAGGGCGCGTCAAGCGCGTCAGAACAAACCAGAATACGGCCAGGAGCAGCACTACCGACGTCAGCACAAATGACAGCGTGGACGCCCAGGACCACTGGATCGGCGGACGCTCGAACCTTGTTGCGACGTTCAACCAGCGGCCACCCGCGATTGCGATCGATACCTCCATTTCGATCGCCGCCAAACGTCCTCGCATCATTTCGGCGTGCATCTCGGCCATTTCCGGCGATAGGTTCGGCAACGGGAGAAGACCCTGTTCGATTTCATGGACCTCGACACGGATGTCCCGACTGTAACCATCGTTCAAAAGCGCGCGAATTCGGGCCTCTACGGCACCGTTCTCGTCATGATGTGTATGTGTGACTGACGGCGTATCACCAAGTTCGAAGCGCACCAGCGGCGAGGTCGCCGCCGCGACGATTTCATCGCGTAAATCGGGTGGGGCGGCTTCGATGAGGCGGGCAACATTGGCCGCACGCCCCGCTGCCTCGCTCCCGATTGCCGCCTGTACTGCCAGAGACCGTTCATCCACGAATAACCAAAAACCGACGACTTGCGCGACGAACAGGACCGACACAACGAGGATGGCGATCTGCGTGCGAAACCCCATGCGCATCAGCTCTCCAGATCCACGTCGCAATTCAGACAATAGCCGCCATTGCGCACGGTCGTGATGATCCGCGGTCGCAGGACATCCGGTTCGATCTTCCTGCGCAGTCTCGAGACCTGATTGTCGATCGTCCGATCGAATGGGCCAGCGATCCGCCCGGCGCTCAACTCAAGCAGTTCATCCCGACTGATGACGGCGCGTGGACGTTCCAGAAAGACCGACAGCAGCTTGGCTTCTGCAGTTGTCAGCGTGTTTGCCGTGCCGTCCTGTTTGGTCACCTGGCCGGCGTCATGGTCAAAGGTTACTCCGGCAAAGCTCGCGCGTTTTCCTGCAAGCGTGCCGCCATGTGGTGCATCGCCCGCACGGCGCAGAATGGCATTGATCCTGGCCAGAAGCTCGCGTGGATTGAAAGGTTTTGCCAGATAGTCATCGGCCCCCGTATCGAGCCCATTGATGCGATCATCATCTTCGCCGAGCGCGGTGAGCATGAGGATAGGGGTCATCCGATGCTCGCGGCGCAACCTCGCACAGGCCGCCAGACCGTCTTCTCCGGGCATCATGATATCCAGCACGATCAGATCGATGGTTTCCTTGCCCAGATGGTTATCCATTTCGGACGTGTTGCCCGCACCGGTGGCCTGCATCCCGTTTTTCTGCAGATAGCGTGTGACCGACTGCCGAATTTCGGCATGGTCATCGACCACCAGGATATGTGGCGGGGCGGACATGGTCAGTCGATCTCCGTCAGTCTTACCCGGCGGATGGCGATGCGGTCGCCCGTCTCGTCAGGCTGGGTCCGCGCGATGAAGATGTCGCGGCCTAGTCGAGCCATGGTTGGGAAGTTTACGGAAGCACCCGCCGAATTTGTCGCCAGCACCTCCTGTGCCACACATCCGATTTCCCTTTCCGCCCGGCACAGCATGAGCGCTTCATTCCCGCCGGTCCATTCGACCCAGGACACCAACGCGGTCCCGTCCTCGAGCAGTTCGACATCGACCCGGCCCATGGGATTGCCGAGATCGACCCGGACCGGCGCACCAAAGCTGCGGCCCGCGTCGTCAGAGAAGGCCACTTTGACAGCCGCAAGGTCGTTTGCACCGGTGAACCATGCGACGGCCGCGTCATGGCCATCCGCAGCAATTGCCGGACCATTGACCGGGCATCCCGCCAACTCCCACCCATCATTGTGAACCGTCACGGGCCTTTGCCATCCATCAACTGTCAGCCGCGCGACGGAGATATCCCGAATCTCACCATCCGTCCGGTCTCGGTAAGCGGCGAGTATGGTGCCATCCCCTGTTGCGGCGAGGCTTGTCTGGCAACAGGAGCAGGTCTGTAGATCGACGGCAACGTCGCGGCCGAGAGAGCCGTCGCTTATCAGCGTCGTTGCCCGCAATTGCATGGCATCAGGCGTCGTGGAGGCTTCGCTGCGATCGGCACCATAGGCGCGCCCATCAAGCCAGATGACGGCCAGACTCTCCGCACCCGCAGGCAGCATCGACACGAACCCGTGCTGCGCAAAAGACCTGTCTTCATGGGGGATCAGCGGTTCGCTCCAGGAGGCGCCACCGTCGCGCGACAGCGCGATCTCGACTTGATAGTCAAAACTCGACGGGCCGATTTCACGAAGCCAGTGAACCGCGATCGTGCCATTGTCGAAGAGTGCGATACCGGGAAAGTCGGCCCAGTTTACAAAGAGATCGGACCCCTGATGCACGAGGCGTGGTTCGGACCAGCCTTGCGCGGACCGGCGGCCCATCATGACTTTGGTTTGATCCCCTTCGTGCTCGAGCCAGCTCATGTAGAGCAGGCCATCGTGGCTCGTAAGAGACGGTTCATGCGCTCCTGGTAGCGACGGCAGAACAATGTCTTCTACCTGATCGACAAGTACAGCACCCGTCTGAGCCGTTCCGACTTGCGGCAGCACGAAGCCACTCGCCGCGATCACTAAACCAAGGAGCCCGCACAAAGCCTTCGCGCTTCGCAGGCCCTGCGAGCGTCTATGATCTCTGGTTTTCGTTCGGCATGTCATAACGCGCAGAATAGATTGATCTTTCCCAAATGACCCGAACTTCCTTTGTCGCAAAATGTATCAACGTGATGTTGGCCCTTGACCTTCCAGCGACTGGAAGCCCTATGTCACGCCTCATGATAGGCGCGAGACAACAAAACTCTGAACAGGACGCCAGGCAGCCGTGGGGTTGGCCATGATGTTTCGGCTTGCCTTACTGCTCCTTCTGGTGCTCGCGATCTCCGTTCTAGCATTGCCGGATGTTCTGGGCTTTGACATCAATCTTCCCGAACGTGAGGACCTTGACCGCTGGATCGATGCCGCGGGACTTATGGGGCCCATACTTGTGGTCGCGCTCATGACGGCGGCAATCGTTGCTAGTCCGTTGCCCTCCGCCCCGATCGCGCTCGCTGCCGGCGCCGCTTATGGCCACACGTTCGGGACGCTACTTGTCGTCCTCGGTGCGGAACTCGGGGCACTCGGCGCCTTTCTCCTCGCTCGTTGGCTCGGCCAACCCTTCGTCGAACGCCACTTCGGCCAAAAGACAGGCCCGTACTTTCTCGGGTCGCAGAACACCCTGACTTTTCTGGTTTTCGGAAGCCGGCTGTTGCCGTTTCTTTCCTTCGACATGATCAGTTATGCGGCCGGGCTGAGTAAACTGCATCTGTGGCGCTTCGCGCTGGCGACCCTGGCCGGAATCATCCCGGCGAGTTTTCTTCTCGCGCATCTCGGAAGCGAGGCCATGAACGGGGATGCCCGCACCGCCACCTGGACGGCAGTCGCGCTCGGCGGGTTTACCGCATTGTCCCTGCTTTTCGCCATTTGGCGCGAACGCCGCCCTACAAGGAAAGAGAGCTGACATGGCATCCCATTCTCACGCCGGACACATGCCCACGTCGGGCAAGGCGCTGGTCATCTCCGCCTGGCTGACGGGTGTCTATTTCGTGATTGAACTGGCTGTGGGGCTCTGGACCGGCTCGATTGCCGTCCTGTCGGATGCGTTTCACACCCTATCGGCGGTTGGCGGCGTTCTGGTGGCGATCATCGCGCAGCGCATTGCCCGCCGCCCGGCGGATTCGGCGCGCAGTTTCGGCTGGTACCGCGCCGAGATCATCGGGGCGCTGGTGAATGGCGGCTTTCTTCTCGGCATGGCGCTTCTGGTGATCGGGATGGGCGCGATGCGGCTCGGGAATCCGATTCACCTGGCCACAGGCCCCATGCTTTGGGTCGCCTTCGGTGGCCTGGTCACCGAGGTGATCTCGCTGGGGCTGATGTGGCAATCGAGCAAGGACGATCTGAATGCCCGTGGTGCGCTCTGGCATATCATCCAGACCTTTGTCGGCAGTCTCCTGATCATTGTCACCGCTCTGGTGATCGAGTTCACCGGCTTTCTGGCAATTGACCCGATCCTCGGCATGGCCTTCGGGGTGGTTCTCCTCTGGGCCTCCGTCGGTGTCATCAAAGAAGCGATCCACATTCTCATGGAAGGCACGCCCGAGGGAACGGATCTCGAGGCTGTGACGGCGGACCTGCGCGGCCAGGACGGAGTTCTGGATGTTCACCACGTGCATGCCTGGACACTGACCAGCGGCAAACACGTATTTTCTGCCCATATCCGCCATGGTGTGCCCGCAGAGGCCGCGGACCTGCTGAACCGGGCCTATCATCGACTGACGGAACAATATGGGTTTCACATGGTCACGCTGCAGCTCGAAACCGAGTGTCTCGACGAGCGCCACGCGCGGGATCTCGATGTGACGCTCCCGGAAGGCCAACGCGTGTCGCCCGCCGCCGCAGACACCCATGCCGCCCATGCAGACCCGCTCGACAGCGCGGCGCACGACGCTAAACTCACTGACAACTCCTAGAGGACCTCCCAATGAAACGACGCACATTTTTGATGACAGGCGCGGCTGCCACCCTGGCATTACCCGTTGCCGCTGACACGGCATCCCTTCTGAAGGTGCTCAAAACACCAACCTGTGGATGCTGCTCCGCCTGGGTTGATCATGTCCGGCAGGCTGGGTTCGCGGTCGAGGCGCAGGATGTCGATCAAGATCAACTTTGGGCGTTCAAAGATCGGCTGCAAATCGCACCGGAACTGGCTGGATGCCACACGGCGGTCGTAGGCGACTATTTCATCGAAGGCCACGTGCCTGCCGCTGACATCAATCGGCTGCTGGCAGAACAACCGGTAGCACGCGGGTTGACGGTCCCCGGCATGCCGATGAGTTCGCCCGGCATGGCCGGTCCCGGGGCCGGAGACACTTTTGATACCTTGCTTGTTGGCTCCGACGGGGTGACCTCGGTCTTCGCGAACCACAGCTGATCAGGTCATGGGCGCAGGTGATAGATCCCGCGGGACGGATTCATGACCCGCCCGTCCTTCACAAGCTCTCGCAGCGCCCTGTAAGTCGCCTCATGGCTTAGCTGTAACCGGGCGGCGAACTCGATCACGGAGCCTTCGAGCAGGCCCGCGACCAGCCCCGCCATCACCCGGCCTTCTGCGCGCCGAATGCCGACGATCTCCAGCATCTGTCGCTGCACCTGTATCTGTTGAGCCGCCTGACGGCCATAGGCGCGCGCAAACGCCGGGTCGACCAAAGCGGCCAAGATGGCTGCCTTGTCGATCCGGATCAACGCCCCGGCCTCAACACAGACCGCATCGCAATGATAGACCTCGGAAAACACGGAGGCTTCGGCAAAGCTTGTTCCGGCTTGGGCACGGTGGATGATGAACCGCTCGCCATCTGGTCCGACCCGCTCGAGATGCACGCGTCCGGTCTGCACGACATAGAGACCGTGGGTGGGGTCGCCTTGGTGAAACACCACATCGCCAACCGCGCCGGAAAGTGGGCGCAGGGCTGAGCTCGGGATATGATCATAGGGATCTGGCAACATATGATTGAAATCATATTGCGATGCGCGCGCCCCTGCTAGCCTAAATACGACAGCACCCCACCGAAGGATCCGTCCATGCGTCTCATTCCCCTCCTCCTTGCCATAGGGATGGCCGCACCCGTGGCGGCCCAGCACGCCCATTCCGCGACCGGTCACGACATGGGAGGTCCCCATGAAACCGGGCAATCAGCCTTTGCCGCCCTGGCGGAAATCGTTGCGATCCTGCAGGCCGATCCCGAGACGGATTGGGAGCGGGTCGATATCGACGGATTGCGCCGTCATCTGATCGATATGGATCTCCTGACTAAGGATGCCGTGGTCACCCGCACCCTGCGACCGGAAGGGGCCCGGTTCGAGATTCGGGGCACCCCCCGTGTTCTCGAGGCCATCCGCGCCATGGTGCCCGCCCATGCCCCCTTTCTCGCGGCCGAGACCGGCTGGGACGTTGTGACAGAGGACCTCGACGATGGCGTGGGGCTCAGTGTCGATGGCGATGCCGCGCAGATACAGGGGCTCGGCTTCTTTGGCCTGATGACCATCGGGGCGCATCACCAGGAGCACCACCTCATGATGGCAAAAGGCGCAGCCCCGCACCATTGATGCGCCGAAACGACTTGTTTGTTGGCCGTAGAGAGGTGCGCTGACAAAACGTTACATCTCGCGCCTTGACCTTCCCGCGCTGGAGACACAGACACATGCCCCATGATGGAAGCGTCAGAGGATACCGCGCGCAGGGATTTCCTGTACTTCGCAACGGCCGGGGCGGGGGTCGTGGCCACTGGGGCTGCGCTCTGGCCTCTGGTGAACCAGATGAACCCTTCCGCCGATGTCCGCGCTCTGGCACAAATCACCGTCGATATCTCCGGTCTCGCGCCCGGAACGCAATTGACCGTCAACTGGCGCGGAAAACCTGTCTTTATCCGTCATCGCACAGAGGCAGAGATTGGTCAGGCCCGGGCAGATGTGGTCACTGACCTGCCCGACAGCCAGGCGCGCAACCCCAATCTGCCTGCCGATGCGCTGGCAAGCGATGAGAATCGCGCCGTTGTGGGTTACGAGGCTTATCTGGTGATGATCGGTGTCTGTACGCATCTGGGCTGTGTCCCTCTGGGGGACGGGGCGGGGGATTTCGGGGGCTGGTTCTGCCCCTGTCATGGCTCACATTACGACGCGGCTGGGCGGATTCGCAAAGGTCCGGCGCCCGAGAATCTGTACATTCCACCGCTGTCGCTCTCAGGGGACATGGTGCTGACCCTCGGATAGTGGGCGCAGCAATTCCCGAAAGCACTGCCGAATGAAGGTCAATTCCATAAGATGAGCACTGCTGCGACGTTGAGCGTCAAAACTCAACCGTTACAGAAATACAGGTTCCAACAATAAGATCATAAATTACTAATAAGTGTCGTTACTCTCCCGGGAAAGCATGGCTTTCACTGAACATCTCGAATTGCTGCGCTGCCAATTTCGTCAGATGAAACAAAAAGCGCGCTTATGTGGGTTCAAATGCGGATTTCGTCACCGCAAAGAAATAATTAGCATTGGCTATATGACGGTAGTAGAGCAGTGCTTCCCAGCTTGTCTTTTTCGCCTCATACGCAATCTGGCGAAACCGGCCATTAGTGCGACTGCGGCGAAAGCCGGGTTTGTCCCGCTCTTCAGTCATTCGCTACACGACGCATCAAGGACCGGAGAGCGGACACTGCGGCCGGTCGACCTCCGGTGACGAATGGCTGGTGTCTGCACTTAGCGTCCGAGTGGCCTGGGGACCGACGCAACAAGCTTCGAATTGCGGCAGGCGCAAACGAGAGCATCGGGCAAGCTCGAAAGCGGCCGCTCATCAACAAAGTACCCGATCAAAAGCGTCAGGTGGCCGCTCGGAGCTGATTGTGTTGAAAAACTCGGTGTCCGACCCGGAACGGTCAAATTCAGAGAACTTTTTCCCGCGACAGCCCGCTTTTGCAAACATCTTTTCATGAGGCCCAGTCTTCAGGGAGAATGTTCCAAAATTTTGGACCAAATTTCGCTGCGTCGAGTTTTTCAACACAATCAGCCCATAGTCGACCTTGGGGACCGCCGCAGCATTAGTCGCCAATGTTGGATGGCAGTCGTTCGTGATGCTTAGCACGATAGGCTAGAAAACGGAGTGAGACCCAACCGTTTCCGCAACAACGTTTTTGAGCCGGCTGCATGGTTGCGTTGGTGGCTGGTAAGGCGTATAATACCTTATGGCGAAACGCGTTCGTAGGTCAGATACAAGCAGCCACTGGGAACGGGTCTATCAAACCAATCATCCTCAGGCGGTAAGCTGGTTTCAGCAAGAGCCAACGATCTCAATTCAACTTGTCCAAAACAGCGGTGTCAAAAAGACAGATCCGATCATTGATGTAGGCGGTGGTGCGTCCACGCTTGTCGACTGTCTGGCATCGCGCGGTTATGCGAATTTGACTGTTCTGGATATCTCGTCCGCGGCAATCGAGCTTTCGAGAGAAAGGATGAGTGCCGCTTCCAGTAGGATCGCGTGGTATACGGCCGACATAACCTCGTTTGAGCCGCCGAATGTCTACTCTCTTTGGCATGATCGCGCGGTTTTCCATTTTCTCACGAAACGATTGGAACGAAAGAAATATGTAGAAGTCTTGAAACGGTCAGTGCCTACTAACGGTCATGTCATTATTGCTACTTTCTCAGTTGGTGGGCCGGAGAAATGCAGCGGACTAGAGGTTGTGCAATACGACGCATCGAAACTTCTCGCCGTCTTGGGCGATGGCTTTCAATTGATTGAAGAGGTTGGTGAAATACATCTTACCCCCCAAGGAAGAGAGCAGAAGTTTTCCTATTTTAGGATGATCAGACTATAAAGTCGGGTTCGCTCCGGGACATCAATTCAGGAACGATCGCAATATCTGCAGATTTCTACGATTTTGATGGTAGGTTGTCATTAGGAGCGATGGTCAATGGCAGACAGTATCCTTCGATGGCTGGAAGAAAATGGGCTTGAGAAATACAGCGACGTATTTATCGAGAACGAAATTACAGTTCATGAACTTCACGATCTGACGGAAGACGATTTGAAGGAGCTGGGTCTGCCGATGGGCCCGCGCAAACGTTTCCAACGCGCTCTCAATCAGAAGGAAAGCGCCACTGCTACCGTTGTTGCTAAAGAGCCCGACTTAGACGAAGCTGGTCAAAGCAATGCCACCGAGCGTCGTCAGCTGACAATCATGTTTTGTGATCTTGTCGGTTCCACCACGTTATCCGAACAAATTGACCCTGAAGATTTGCGGGAAGTGATGCGTCGATATCAGGACGCAGTCGCCGGCGCGGCGACACGCTATGGTGGGCACATTGCGAAGTATCTTGGCGACGGGGTGTTGACCTATTTCGGATGGCCGCAGGCGTACGAAGATCAGGCAGAAAGAGCCGTGCGCGCGGGCTTGGACGCGATTGCAGAAGTCGAGAAGCTATCTGTCAGCGGACAGGAGCCATTGAAGGCGCGTGTTGGCATTGCCACAGGGATTGTTGTTGTAGGCGATCTTGTCGGCAAATCTGGCCGCGAGGCCAAGGCCGTAACCGGGCAGACACCCAATTTGGCGGCGAGACTGCAGGGACTTGCCGAACCTGGAGAAGTGGTGGTCAGCGGCAATACGCGTCGGGTTATCGGTTCAATGTTTGAATGGGAGGCTCTTGGTGCCCAGGAACTCAAGGGGTTTTCCGAACCTGTTCAGGCATGGCGTGTGGCAAGCTCTAGAACAGTGGAAAACCGCTTTGAAGCGAGACAAGGTGTGACGCCTGAGTCCCTTGTGGGCCGGGAGCATGAACTGGGGTTGTTGCTGGAAAGATGGGAACTCGCAAAACAGGGTGAAAGCCAAATTGTAGAGTTGTCCGGAGAAGCCGGTATAGGCAAGTCCCGCATTGTACGCGCGTTGCTGGATGCTATCGCTGACGACGAGCATTTCAGATTGAGCTACAATTGCTCTCCTCACCACACCAACAGTGCCTATTATCCAATTGTGCGACGACTTGAGCAGGCCGCCGGTTTCCTGAGTGCGGACGACGCCAACAAAAAACTGGACAAGCTTGAGAACCTTTTGCGTTTGTCCGGTCAGGATACCTCGGACGACGCCCCGTGGTTTGCAATTCTTCTGTCGCTGCCAGTAGAAGCGCGCTTTGGCAAACTTGATCTGACCCCGCAACGCCGCCGCGAAGGTATAACCAAGGCGCTGTTGAATCAGGTGTTGGCGCTGGCCCAGTTCAAGCCAGTTCTGTTTGTCGTCGAAGATATGCACTGGGTCGATCCCACCACACGGGATTTTCTGGATCTATTGGCCCATCATGTCGCCGATATCCCGGTGCTGATACTGGCAACCGACCGCCAGCAGAATTCCCTTTCGGGCGCGGCAAATTCACATGTCACATCGATCTCCCTGAATCGGCTAAGTCGTGCTCAAAGCAAGCAGATCATCCAGATATCCGGGGGCGCCGGTTTCTCAGAAGACGTTATTGATCAGATCGTAGCACGGGCAGACGGCGTGCCGTTGTACGTTGAGGAACTGGCACGATCTGTCGCGGAAGCTGAGGGCGAAGCAGGGTCAACAGAGATTCCGGAGACCTTACATGATTCTCTTATGGCACGGCTGGATCGACTGGGAACTGCAAAAGAGGTTGCTCAGATTGGCTCGGTAATCGGCAGGGATTTTGGACATCAACTATTGGCGGTGGTCGCATCCAAACCGGAAAAAGAACTAACCGCTGCTCTGGATGCGATGGTCGATGCGGAGCTAGTGTCGCGACGAGGCGTGCCACCGGACATTGTCTATACTTTCAAACATGCGCTGGTTCAGGGGGTAGCCTATCAATCTTTGCTGAAGCGAAACCGCCAGGTTCTCCATCAAAGGGTCGCAGAAACGCTCGATGAACAGTTTGCGAGTTTGACACACAATCAGCCGGAGCTTGTGGCTTATCACTTCAACGAAGCAGGGCTTGCCGAAAAATCGGTTCCCCATTGGCTCAAAGCCGGCCAACAGGCCATTGAGAGATCCGCAAACCTGGAGGCGATTGCACATCTTAACACCGGGCTCGACATTTTGGGAACGCTGCCACATTCCCCGGATCGCGATGCGCAGGAGCTTGAGTTCCGCCTTGCTTTGGGTCCGGCGCTGATGTCGATCAAGGGGTTGGCCGCGGCCGAAGCTGAGGAGATGTATTTAAGGGCCAGAGAACTTTGCGAGTCATCCGGTGGCGCTGCGCAATCCTATCAGGCTGCTTGGGGATTGTGGCTTGTTTATCAACAACGTGGGCAAATCGATTTGGCGCAATCAGCGACCCAAGAAGTTCTCTCACTGGCCGAAAAGCAAAAGGAAAATGTGGACTATCTTTTGCAAGCCCACCATGCGGCTTGGACAACGCAACTCTTTGTTGGAAACAATCTCGAAAGTCAAAGTCACCTGATCGAAGGCGACGCTTTGTACGATCTCGAAAAACACCGCAATCATGCCTTCACATATGGAGGACATGATCCCGGAGTCTGCGCCAAAACCACGGCATCCGAGGCTCTCTTTTTGCTGGGATATCCGGAGCAAGCCGCGGCAAAGGCCGAAGACGGAGTCGCTCTGGCGAACAAGATTGCCCACCCCTTCAGTCTCGCCATGGCCCACTATTTCATGGCTCAGGTCTATCAGTATCGATTGGAGATAGACACCGTAGGCCATCAGGCCCAGGTTGCCATCGACATGTGTGAAAAGAATGGTTTCGAGAGTTTCCATGCACAGGCAACCGTACTCTTGGGGTGGGCAACGGCGGCGTCCGGCGAAAGCAACCTCGGGATCGAAACCATCCAAAGGGGGCTCAAAGCCTGGCAAGCAACCGGAACGGGTATGCGACGCCCCTATTTCTTGGCCCTTCTAGGTGACGCGCTGTTCCGAGCCAACTTGCTTACCGAAGGAATTGAGGTTGTCTCAGAAGCTGAGGCTCTGATCAAAAAGACCGGAGAAACCCGCTGGCAGGCTGAAACGTTGCGTCTAAAGGGAGCACTGCTCGAGCAGAACAATTCTGCCGCTGATGACGTAGAAGTCGCCTATCAACATGCACTGGACATCGCTCAGCAGCAGGATGCGAAAAGCCTCCAACTGCGAGCTGCGATCAGCCTGTGCCGCTTTTGGCAAAGCGCGGAACGTCAACAAGAAGCCCATGAACTGCTGGTCCCACTCTTCAGTTGGTTTTCAGAGGGGTTTGAAACGCCAGATCTTATTGCGGCCAAAACGTTGTTGCGCGAACTTCAGTGATCTTCTGACGCAATGGTTGCTATTTGCCGGTTGTCGGAACGCTCGGAAATTCCGGCGGTCGACGTCGGCTCTGACCGATAGAAAATAGCACGCAACGGCATCTTCGTCCCGCATCTGAGACATCCCAGGCGTGCGCAGCGATCGACCGGTTTTCCGCACTGCGGTCATTGGTGCGTCGACCCGTTGAAACCGCCGCCCGAAGCGGACGTCGCCTGGAAGGCACAGCACACAAAGCTTGGAGTTAATCTACTTTCAACTCGTTGTAGGAGAGCATTACGTGTTCTCGGAAGGCGGGCCGTTCGGCGAGACTTTTGTAATAGGCTTGCACATTCGGCAAGTCGGCACGGCGTATCCCGATATCGTAATACCGAAAAAGAATGTGACCAAACTGTATGTCAGCAAGTGTGAGTTCGTCGCCTACGATAAAGGAACGCGTAGCAAGAGCAGTATCGGCAATTGACAGCTTTTGTTCCAGAGCATCGACTGCCGTCTGAATAGTCTTTTGATCGCGTTGCGCCATTGGAGTTCTCACGACACGCCAAAAGACCGGTACCGTGAAGGCCATAGCAACGTTGAGCTTGGCCCACTCTGCCCATCGATCAACGTCAGCCCGAGCGACCACATCACCGGGCCAAAAGCTATCACTGCCATACCTTGCTGCGAGATATCTACAGATTGCGCCGGTTTCCCAAAGCGGCCCGAGGTTCGGGTCCCTCAGCACAGGGATGGTACCGTTTGGGTTCATGGCGAGAAAGTCGTCACTATCAGTACCGCCATAGATACCTCCCGCATCATGACGGACGTATTTCAAGCCCAGCTCTCCGATGCACCACATCAAGGCCTGTACATTCGATGAAGTTTTCCGACCCCATACTTCCAACATGCCAAGTCACCCCATAAACTTTAAAGAGCTTGACGTGGCACGAACCCAAATTCAAGGACCGGTTCGTCCTGCAGTGCCGTCGCTCAGGCATCCGTCGGGCAGCGAAACCTGACAGAAAGAGTCGGATGACGGCAGAGAGCCCAGAGGAGGCGTATGGGAAGCCTTGCCGATGTTCCCTGTTATGTCGCCGCACCAACAACCAGTTGGAAAACCTCCAGTGGTTCACGAAGCCCCTTGAGGGTCAGTTCTCCGCGCGACATGATCTGAAATTCGTCCTCGACCGCGATGGCCGCTCTCGGGCTGAGAAGGATTTCGCCATCTTCGGCTTCGTCGCACAGTCGTGAGGCAAGGTTGATCGCGGTGCCCGAGGCGGTGTAGTCGAACCTGCCTTCGAACCCGACCATTCCAACCGTTGCATACCCGAGCGAGAGTCCGACACCGAAGCCCAACCGGTAGCCCATGCGTTTCCATTTCTGGCACAGCTCGGACATCCGGGTGCGCATCGCGATGGCCAGTCGAACGGCATCCCCAGCCGGATTGTCGCAGGGTATGGGGTCGTTGAACAGCACCATGATCCCGTCGCCCGAACGGTGATCGACCCCTGCTCCATGCGCGTTGATAAGCCTGCCCATCTCCTCGTGGTAGGTCTGCAGAACTTCGATGGTCTCTTCCGGCTCGGCGGTTTCGCAAAAGGCTGTGAAGCCGCGGATGTCGCAGAATAACACGCCAAGCAGCGCGCGGTGGCTCTTGAGCATATCTTCTGAGCCAGACGAGACCACGGTGTCCGCCACGGCGGTGGGCAGGAACCGCTTCAGCAGGCTCATCCGCTCGATCTCGCCCACCTGATCCTCCACCCGTGTTTCAAGTTCGGCATTGAGCAGTTCCAGCGCCCTGAACTGACGGACGTTTTCGATGGCAATCACAGCTTGTGCGGCGAAGTTTTCTAAGAGTGCGATCTGATCGGGCGCGAAGGGACGCACCTCGCGGCGGTACAGGTTGATAGTGCCGAAACAAAGATCGTCCTTGATCAAGGGTACCACCAGGTAAGAACGCACACCTTCCAGAGTGACCAGCTCGGCGCGGCGCGGATCATCCATTCCAAAGTTCGGATCGTTAGAGAGATCCTCGACATGGATGGCCTTGAGGGTGCGGATGGCGTGTGAGGTTGTCAGATCCGAGCCGTCCAGCGCTTCCAGCTGGTGGCTCCAGATCTTGCCTATCTCGGGGCCTGCGCCCAGATGGGTGGGCACGCGGAAGGCAGTGCCGTCTTCGGTGACGACACTCATGAAGGCCAACGGAGCCTCGCAGAGCCGCGAGGCATTCTCAAGGATCGTCTCGAAGACCGGCACATCGTCGTCGCGCGACTGACTGATGACATGGAGGATGTCTGCCGAGGCCGCCTCGCGCGCCAAACGCTCCTGCACCTCTCGAAACTGGTGCACGTTCTCGATCGCGATCACCGCCTGATCCGCGAAGGTTTTCACTAGCGCGATCTGATCTTCGGTAAATGGGATAGGTTCTTTCCGAAACAACACCAAACAGCCAAGGCTAGTTTTACTGGATATGAGTGGCACGGCGAGAAACGCGCGGATGCCCTCTTCGTCTACAACCGCACGCGTCATGGGATCGCCATCGCGGTAGCGGTCTGTCTGCTGCACGTCAGCCACGTGTGCGACCTTGCCATTGCGCACGGCGGCAACGTGGAGAAAGTCGCTGTCGAGAGGCCAGACCCAGCGATCCGAAGGGATCACACGCTCGGATAGGCCCCAAGTCGCAACTTCGCGCAGGGTTTGCCTGTCTTCGTCCACAAGATCCAGATCCGCGAGCTGCGCGTCGCAGAGCCGCGCAGCATTACGCAGAACGACATCGAAGACGGGCAAGTCGTCATCGCGATTGTGGCTGATCACGTTCAGGATTTCCGCAGAGGCCTTCTCTCGTTCCAAGCGGTTCCTAACCTCGAGGAACTGGCGCACGTTCTCGATTGCGATTACCGCCTGAGCCGCGAAGCCTTCGATCAAGGCGATTTCGTCGTCATCGAACGGCTGCAGCTTCAAACGACTCAGCACAATCGTCCCGATCGCTTTGCCTCCAATTAGTAGCGGCACACAAAGCCGAGTGCGCAGCCCCTCGGCATCAACCATGCGACGATAGGTTGGATCCCCGTCCAGATAGGGCGTGCTCTCCTTCATATCCGTCACATGAATCGTGCGGGCCTCGCGAAAGGACTGGGCGACTGGCAGTGGCGCGTCCACGGACCATGTGGTTTCAGTAGCGACAGGGACCTTCCAATCTCCCAAATGCGCTGCCATGTGAAAGGTGCCTTGCGCCTCGTTCAGAAGCATGAGCGCGGCCACCGGCACGTCACACAGTTGAGTGGCGCTATTTAGGATGGCTTCGAAAACGGGTTGCTCATCTTTCCGGCTCTGGCTGACAACTCCCAGAATCTCTTGCGTCGCAGCCAGTCGCTCCCGCGCGCCGTTTAGCTCTTCTTTCAGGCGCGCCAGATCAGCACTGAGTTGTTTATTCATGCCAAGATGCCCCAAGCCATGCTGTGAACTTTGTCGGCATGGTAGGTGGGCGTGCCTGTTATGACCAGCGGATTGGCGATTGGCCGCTTCTCTAATCGGGCGTTTGGGTCAAGTTCAATTCATCGTCTTGTTTCCGTTCTTTGGGATCAGGTCTCTCATCCGGGTCAAGCTTCTCTTCGCAGTCATTGTTGGTCCGGTTCGGTTGGACCGCTGCATGCATGTGTCGGATCGGTCGCGGAGCGCCCAGCTTAGTCTCGCGCTTCGAGTGGCGCAGCAGCCATTTTCGGCGTCATCCACAGACTGTCCGTCGTCAGGGATTTTGGAACCAAGAGCGGCTTAAACTAAGTGAGAGTTTGGCTCATCTGGTTAGTGTGATTATGCGGCGTGTTTGCCGTGATGCAAGCGTCGCGTTTCGAGCGTCTTGCGTTTGATCCTTTCGCGTTGTTTTAGAATGGCTTTGTCACGCCCGAAGTAGACATCTGCGGGCG
>NZ_QBKU01000009.1 GCF_003054325.1 Sulfitobacter mediterraneus | reverse complement strand
CCCCGTTGGAGCGTCTCTGCTCGTCCGGTAAGGGGGGTTCTAGAGTTATGGACCGATGCCCGCAACCCCTTTTTTCGGGAAATATGCATTTTTTGCTGATATTCATGAAAAGTAAACAAATACAGCGTGTTAGCGGAATTGATCGCTGCATATTTCCGCTGAACCTATTGGATTGAGCGCTTTACCCTAGGGGAGCAAACGGCTGGAAAGCGGTCCTATCGGGGTTATCCACAGGCTTAAGCCCTGTCTGGGGGGAGACTCACGTTCAAATCACCCAGACTCACCTCATCGGGCATCCCGATTCCGCCCAGACGGCCCCGATTTGATTCCCCCAGTCTGCGAATCCTGCAAAACCCCTGCCCCATCGGTCGGTTTTATGAGTCGGTTGTATATAGAGAGAGAAGCTGCGCGGGATTGGGACAGGTGAAAGCCAGATGTGTGTGGTTTCACCCGGTCAGCAGCCCGGAACGCGTATTGGCCTATATAGTATAAGAGAGGGCCCGCCGCGCTGATGGGCTGATGATTCAGTTAGACCGAACACCGACCCGCATCATTGCGGCCTGGGTTCTGTCACCTTCGATGCTCAGAAGGGGCCCCACGGGAAACGCGCTCATGCCGATCCGTTTCATCCAGCGCTGGAACACGGCAGGCACAATCCCGATGATATGGGAAATTCCAAGCTCCTGCGCAGAGAGCGCCATCTGCTGCATCAGGATCGTCTGGATCTTGAGCCGCCGGTCCGAGCTGACGTTGTGCGAGACAAACAGACGGGTGGCCTCCCAGATGTGATCCTTGACCGGCGCTTCCATAAACAGAAGGTCCGCGGGAATGTCGGGCAACATGCCCAACTGGGCGTCGCGGATCATATAGGTATAGGCACCGCAGCGGGCCGTGGTTGGCGTCAGCCGGATCCCCGCAAGGATCTCACCATATTCATGCAAAACCACACAGCGGCTCAGCGGTGTATCGTATTGGTCAAATTCCATCCCGTCGACTTCGGGCAGTTTCCAGCCCCGGCCCACGATAAACGTCTCATGGCGGGCGCGCAGATAGCTGGTGAACAATTCGCCGTGCAGATGCAGGTTATGGATCGAAATTGTACTGGCCCGGACATGGCCATCCACGATGACAGGCCCCTCACCCAGCCTTGAGCCACGCGCAGGTTCGGCCAATTGTGCCGAGAACGTGCCCTTCGCTATGGGCAATTCCGGCCGCGCAAGATCAGGAAAGACCCTTTGAGCCTTAGAATATTGAGTTATCCGCTTCTCCGCAGTCACGCCAACTGTTGCCTCATCTTCGCCTAATCACCCTATAGTTGAGTGACATGACCCCATTCACGCCACAATTGCACCTTACTTTGGTGTTTGTCTAGTTGCTAAGTGGTATGTGCAGAACCATTTTTGTGTCTGCATGCTATGAAACAACAGAATGGCTCACAGCAATGTACGAGACCGGGCAAATAACAGACCCACAGCAACAGGACGGCGTCGCAGAGATGTTGACCTATCAGCTGAAAGATTATGCCAAGGCTGGATTGAGCCTGTTTTGGCAGCGTCAGGCCATTTTTGGCTCTGCGCTTTTGCTTGAGGCTTACTATTACTCCCCTTTGATGGCGGCCTTTACGCTGTGTCTCGTGATCGCATCCGAGATTTTCGATTTCATGTGCTTTCGCCGGATCATGCTGCTCAATGACTATTCCAGTGACCGCGAGGCCTTCACCTGCCTGATGTTGGTTCAGGTCGGAACAGTGGTCAGTGCGGGCATCATCGCGTTCTTTGCCTTGTCCATTTCGCTGGCGCAGGGGCCGACCACCCACTTTATGCCACTGTTCTTCTTGTTTGCGGCGGCACTGTTTGCGGCGATGAACAACCACCAGATCCTGTCACTGATCGTGATGCGGCTGTTGATCTATGGTGTGACCTTTCTGTTCATCCCGATCTGGGACATCTGGCAGACCAGTGCCCCGCTGAATTCCGAGCTTTGGGCGCAGTTCTTTACCAGTATCTTTGTGGTCTATTTCATCATTGATTGCTCGCGCATCTACATGAAGTTCTATGAGCGCAACCGCCAGCAGTTGCAGAAACTGCAGATCGAACATGAAACAACCAAGAACGCCCTGCGCTCCAAGTCAGAGTTTTTGGCCACCATCAGCCACGAACTGCGCACCCCTCTGACCTCGGTCAAAGGCTCGCTTGATCTGGCTTGCGCCGGTGCGCTTGGCCCGATGCCCGACAAATTGCAAAACGCCTTGGGCATCGCCCAGCGGAACGCCTCACGGCTGCATGCCTTGATTGCCGAATTGCTGGACCTGCAACAGATTGAATCGGGCAAGATGTCGTTCACCTTTGAAACCGTCAAAGCCGATACGGTGATCCGGCGCTGCGTGTCTTCGCTGGAGCCCTATGCAGACGGGCTGAATGTGCGTTACGTGCTGGGCGATATGCCGGACGATGTTTATGTCCACGCGGATGAAGCGCGGCTGGAACAGGTTGTGACCAATATCATGTCCAACGCGGCAAAGTTCTCCTTTGAGGGGGGCGAGGTCGATATCTCAATGGTCGCCACCGATGACAAATTGCGCATTCTGGTCCGCGATCGGGGCATTGGCCTTGAAATCGGCGACAAGGAAAAGGTGTTTGACCGCTTCAGCCAGCTTGATTCCTCCGATCAACGCCGCGCGGGCGGCACCGGGTTGGGCATGAACATTTCTAAAAAGATTGTCGAAGCGCATGGCGGCTCGATCGACTATGTTCCGAACCCGGACAAGGGCACGACGTTCTTTATCGAATTTGACCGCGCCGCGATGCCAGCCGAGATCTACACCGCCGAGGCAAGCTAGAGGAACAGGGTCAACCTGCGGCCAGAATGGCTTTGGCCGCAGTGACGTTGATCTCACCTTGCTGCACCAACATCTTGGCAACCTTATCGATATCTCCGCCTGTGGCGCCGGCTGTGATCGCGATGTTTCGGGCATGTAGGGCCATATGGCCTTTTTGAATGCCTTCGGTCGCCAAAGCCTTGAGCGCAGCCATGTTCTGGGCCAAGCCAACCGCCGCGCAAATCTCGCCCAATTCCTGTGCCGACGATACATTCATCAAGCGCAGCGCCGCCTGCGCCGCCGGATGGGTGCGGGTTGCGCCGCCAACGATGCCAACGGCCATCGGCATTTCAAGTGTTCCGACCAATGTTTCGTCCTCTCCCAACTCCCATGTCGTCAACGCACGGTATTGGCCGGACTGCGCAGCAAAGGCATGTGCGCCTGCTTCGACAGCCCGCCAATCATTGCCGGTTGCCAGAACCACAGGATCAATGCCGTTCATGATCCCTTTGTTATGGGTTGCCGCGCGGAAGGGGTCGATCAGTGCCAGCGTGCAGGCCTCCACGATACCCTGCGCCACATCGCGCCCGTTCAGCGTCTTAGTGTCCAAGGCCGCAAAGGGCAATTTCACCCGCGCGGTGACCAGCCGTTTGTCGGCAAGATTGGACAAGATCCGCAACCGCACCTTGCCGCCTGTGATCTCTTCGATACTTGGGGCGAGGGTTTCCGCCATGGAATTGACTGCATTGGCCCCCATCGCATCGCGCACATCGACCAGCAGGTGCAGCACCGCCATCGGACCAATGGGCGAGGTTTCGAAAACATGCACCTCAATGCCCCGGCAGCCGCCGCCCAGTTCCACCAGCACCGGATCACAGGCATTTGCCTGCGCCACCAATTCCGCCTCTTGGCCCAGCAATTGCGCACGGGCCTCTTCTACACCTGCCAAACCGAGGATCTGGATCTGCGCCCGCATGATCGGCGCGGTGCTGCGAACGATAAATCCGCCATGACCTCGGGCGATCTTGGCCATATGGGAGGCCGCAGCCACGACCGACGGCTCTTCCACCGCCATTGGCACCAGCACCTCGCGGCCATTCACGATGAAATTCGTGGCCACCCCCATGGGCAGCTCAAACGTTCCGATAACGTTTTCGATCATCCCGTCCGCCGTGCCGGGATCAAGCGCCCCTGCCCCGGCCAATGCCTTGATATCCGCAGCATCCAATTCGGCCGCCGCTGCAACGCGGGCCAAACGGCCTTGCGGTGAGAGGTTGCGCAACCCTTCAACGCGCGAGGTCGTTGAGGTGTTTTGGGGGCGATCGTCGGAGGGCATAATAGTATCTCTGAAATGTGGAAACGGCCTTAGCCATCATCCGCCGTTTCCAACCCGATGCAACCGCTACCTGAGCTAGCCTGCGCCCAGATCCAAACCATCAAGCCTGTGCATTTCACGCTCAATCTTGGCAGAGAGCGACAGCAGGCCGATCACTTCTTGTTCGGGTATCAGCGTGGCAAAAGAATAGGCGACATCTTCGACCAATTTCGACGCCAACATCAGCCCTTCTGTAGACAGCAGCGGATGAAACTTCGTTTCGGGATCGCCGTTGTTGTCCGCGGTCGCCTGACGCTGCGCCTCAAGCGCGTGGCTGTAGAGGGAAATGCGTTGTGATTTGAATGCAATCAGATCTACGACCGAAGGCACCTCATCCGCCGGATCGTCCGGCTTGCGGGTCACCATCACATTTTCCTTTCCGATATTCAGTACTCACTGTCTATGGAGTTAAGAAACTTTTCGCAAGGAAAAGAATGTATTACGGCAAAAACATGAAACAATTGCCTCAAAAATATGACACTCGCAATTTGTTCAATCCATGGTAGATTCAAGAGGCCATCAGAACCTGCAAGCAGAAGCTGAGCAAGTCCAGTCTGATACGCACCATACGGGATGCAAAGGATCGTTGTGACCAGAAAACGCGCTCGGATCAGGGACGTTATCAGGCTGACAGGGTTGTCCCGTGCAACCATTGATCGGGTTCTCAATGCAAGGCCCGGTGTCAAATCCAGCACCAAATCCAAGGTTGAGGCCGCGCTCAGGGAATTGGGCTATGCGCCGGATGTTTTGTCCTCGCGCGTGGCGGCGCAACCGATGGCGGTAGAGGTCTTTGTCCCGGTTGGCCCGAACCCGTTTTTCAAAGTGCTGCGCGACGGGCTTGAGGCGGCGATCGACGAATTCAAATACACCAACATGACCATCCGTTTTCGCGAGTTTAGCCCCTATGACCCCGATACATTGTCGGGGCAGCTGCGGCGGGTGAAATCGGATATCGCTGCCGTGATCGCCGTTGGCATGGAAGACCCGAAGGTCGAAACCGCCTTTGGGGCGTTGCAGCGGCGCGGGATCAAAGTGTTGACCTTTGTGTCTGACACCCCCCGCGCCCAACGCACCGCATATATCGGTCAGGACAATCTTGCGGCGGGGCGCACTGCGGCGCAGTTGATGCTGGGTGCGCTTGGCGACCGAACAGGCACGTTTGCGATCATGCTGAGCAATTTTCAGTTCCGGCATTTTCTGGATCGGCAAGCCGGGTTTGGACAAATCTGCACTGCGCTGCGCCCGGATCTGACTTTGATCACCGCGCCGCCCTTTGGCCAAGACCCATCGCGGTCTGAGGCGATCCTGAACGATCTCGCGCAGGCGCATCCTGATTTGGCAGGCATCTACATCGTCGGCGGCAGCCAGCCCGGCGGTTTGACCGCATTTGCACAATCGTTTGATCCCGCCCCGGTGATCATTGGTCATGAAGTGACCCCGTTCAGCCGCGATGCCCTGCACAGCGGATTGTTCCGGTTTGTGATCTCCCATGACACTGTCGATATGGGCCGCATCGCGATCCGCGCCGTGTTGGCCGATGAATTGCCTGCCATCCTTCCCAGCGCCATCAACATTCACGTGGCAGAGAACCTGCCGTGAAAAAGGGGCATCCGCGCAGGTGACCAACCTGTGCGACATGCCCCCTTTTCGGATCGCGCCCACCTTCAAAAGACGCGGCCCGGTGTCATGCTTTGACACGTTCCATTTTCGGATCATAAAGCGGCGCGAGGCTGACTTCGGCTTTGACACGTTCCGTGGCGACCTCCAGCTCGTAGTCTCCGGCCATCACATCTTCGGCGGTCAAACCGCCATCCATGCGCACATACCCCATGCCGATGGATTTGTTCACATGATGCCCAAACCCGCCGGAGCTAAGATACCCAACCCGCACCCCGTCGCGGTAGATCGTCTCGCGGCCCGACAGGATGACATCCGGATCGGTGGTGAACGTCGCCAGGATCTTGTGCAACTGCCCGGCCCGCTGCGCCTCAACCGCGGCGCGGCCTTTGAAATCGATGTTCTGTTTCATCTTCACCGCCCAGCCAAGGCCCGCCTCGTCCGGCGTATGATCGGGGCCAATATCAGAGGGCCATGCGCGATAGCCTTTCTCAAGACGCAAGGTTTCAATCGCACGATAGCCCGCATCAACCAGCCCGTGTTCCGCGCCCGCTTTGTGCAATGCCTCGTAAACCGTGGTGGCATATTCAACAGGCAGGTGCAGCTCCCAACCCAGCTCGCCGACATAGGTCACGCGCAGGGCATTCACCGGACAACCCGCGATGCCGATGGTCTTGGCTGTGCCAAATCGGAAGGCATCATTGCTGACATCATCACGGGTGACGGCGGCCAGAATGTCCCGTGCCTTTGGTCCCATCAGGGACAGCACCGCGTTGGAAGAGGTGATATCAAACAGCTGTGCATTCATGCCCGCAGGAATGTTACGCGAGATCCAGTCAAAATCATGGGTGGCATAGCCGGTGCCAGTGACGATGTAGTATTCATCCTGCGCCATGCGCACCACGGTCAGGTCGCATTCGATCCCGCCGCGATCGTTCAGCATCTGCGTATAGATCAGTGATCCAACCGGCCGCGCCACATTGTTGGCCGCGATCCATCCCAGCGCCGCCTCCGCATCCGGGCCTTTGAGGGTGAATTTAGCAAAAGACGTCTGATCAAACAGCACCGCCGCGTCGCGTGCTGCTTTGTGTTCGCGCCCAACTGCGTCGTGCCAATTGGGCCGCTGGAAACTGTAGATGTCTTTCTGCGCCTCGCCCGCTGCGGTATCGGCAAACCAATTGGGGCGTTCCCAGCCCAGCTTTTCCCCAAACACCGCGCCCTTGGCCTTGAGGTGTTCATAAAGCGGGGATTTGCGGCACGGGCGTCCGCTGTCGTGTTCCTCGGAGGGCCAGGCCATCGTGTAGTGCTTGCCATAAGCCTCAACCGTCCGGGTGCGGATCCAATCGTCGTCAAAATGCGGGCGGCCAAAGCGGCGGATGTCCACGGGCCACAGGTCATAAGGCGGCTCGCCCTTGGCAACCCATTCCGCCAGCGCCATACCCGCGCCGCCGCCAGCCGCGATGCCATAAGCGTTAAACCCTGCACCGACAAAGAAGTTCTTCAGCTCCGGCGCTTCGCCCAGAATGAAATTGCCATCGGGGGTAAAGCTTTCGGGCCCATTCACCAATTGCTTGACCCCTGCGGTCTGCAAGGCGGGCACCCGGCCCAATGACAGTTCGATCATCTGCTCAAAATGGTCAAAATCACTGTCGAGCAGGGTGTAATAGAAATCCTTTGGAATGCCGTCCACGGCCCATGGTTTCGGGTTCGGCTCATAGCCGCCCATGACCAATCCGCCAACGTCTTCCTTGTAGTAGGTCAAGCGGTCCGGATCACGCAGGGTTGGCAGATCGGGCGTCACCCCCTCGATCCGCTCCGTGACCATGTACTGATGTTCCATCGGGACAAGCGGCACATTGACCCCTACCGATTTGGCAAAGGTGCGGGTCCATTGTCCGGCGCAGGCAACCACGATGGGCGTGTCGATCCGGCCTTTGTCGGTCTCGACGCCTTTGATCACGCCGCCTTCGACATCGACCGACAAAACCTTGGTGTCTTCAAAGATCCGCGCACCCGCCATCCGGGCACCTTTGGCCAAGGCTTGGGTGATGTCAGATGGGTTGGCCCGCCCGTCCGTGGGCAAATAGGCCGCGCCGATCACGTCATCGACCTGCATCAGCGGCCACAGATCCTGCGCCTCTTTCGCGGTCAGCAGCTGCATATCCAGCCCAAAGGAGTGCGCAGTAGTGGCTTGGCGTTTGACCTCGGTCCAGCGTTCCTCGTTACAAGCCAGCCGCAAACCGCCGTTCATCTTCCAACCGGTGCCAAGGCCGGTTTCGGCCTCAAGAGTTTTGTACAGATCCACCGAATAGCCCAGCAACTGGGTGATATTTGCGCTGGACCGCAGCTGCCCAACAAGGCCAGCGGCATGAAACGTGGTGCCAGAGGTCAGCTTTTTACGCTCAAGCAGGACCACCTCCCAGCCAAGCTTGGCCAGATGATAGGCCGTGGAACAGCCGACAATGCCGCCGCCAACGATGACGGCCTGCGCCGTTTTGGGAAAGTCACTCATGATTGGCCTCTTGCAGGGAATTGGGTGGCGTAGGCCTGTCGGTAATTGGACAGGTTTTCTTTGGAATAGCTGGCATAGTCGAAATCCAGCGCTGAGGTGATTTCGGACACCATGCTCCACATGGTTTCGCGCAGCAGGGAGGCGCATTTCATCGCGCCGTAGCGGTGCATCAGATCGGCGTCCGGGTCCGCGTCAAAATAGCTGCGCAGCATCAGCGCCTCTGCCTCTGGCTCTAGTCCTGCATTGGTGGCCAGTCCGCCCAGATCAAACAGCGGGGTGTTGAACCCGCCATATTCCCAGTCAATCAGCCAAAGCCGGTCCGCACCGCGCAGAATATTGGCGGGCAATAGATCGTTGTGACCCAGCACGAGGTCGATCTTGCCGACTGCCGCCTGCAATTGATCCGCCTGTGACATCAACTCAGGCAACAGGGGACAATGGGACGATCCATTGGCCTCCAAAAACGCGGCATAGCTGCGCAAGATGTGAAACACATGAAAGGATAGGACCGGCCCGGTCACTTGCGCCTCAACATCGTTGTGCATGGCGCGGATCATTTTGGTGACCTCGACCAACAGCGCCGGATCGTGCAGGTCTTCTGCTGACATTGGGGCTGCATCGACAAAATCCAGCACCATCACCCCTTGTTCAAAGTGGTGCACTGCCGGTGACACCCCGGCCTGCGCGGCGGCCCGGGCAATCGACAATTCGTTCCAACGCATGACCCCATGTTCCAGAATGTCATCGCCCAGCCGGACCACAAATTTGCGCCCCTGATCCTCAACCGTGAGATTTACGTTGGTGATGCCGCCGCCCAGTGTTTCGATGTTCTGCGGATCAGCAAAGCAAGGCAATGCGCCTACGCGGGCCAAAAGTTCGGCAGATACGGTCATTCCAGTCCCAACCTTTCACGTGATTGACGGGCCAGCGCGTTGACCACCCGGTCGGCTATGATCGCAAGGAAGGCCACGCCAAGCCCGGCGACAATGCCCTTGCCGACATTGGCCTTGGTCAGCGCGATATAGACCTCTTGGCCCAGATCACGGGTGCCGACGAGCGCGGTAATCACCAGCATCGACAGGGCCAGCATGATCGTCTGGTTCAGACCCAGCAAAAGCGAAGGCGCGGCCAGCGGCAGTTTGATCCGGCGCAGCAGTTGCCAATTGGTACAGCCTGCAACCTTGCCCACCTCGATCAGTTCGGGATCAATGCTTCGGATGCCATGGGCGGCGTAGCGCACGGCGGGAGCCAGCGCATAAAGAACGATGGCGATCAGCGCCGAAAAGTCGCCCACGCGGAACAGCATGATCACCGGGATCAGATAGACAAAACTAGGCAGCGTTTGCAGCGTGTCGATGATCGCACCAATGACCGAATTGGCCCGCGCATTCTGGCCCGCCCAGATGCCCAAGGGTATGCCGATCACACTGGCCAGCAAGACGGCAACGGAGGTCAGGTAGATGGTGATCATCGCCTTGTTCCACAGCCCTGTCGCCGCGATAAATGTCATCATTGCCGCCGCAAGGAGGCCAAGTCGCCAACCGCCCGCGCGGCCCGCGGCAAGGCCGGTCACCACGATGCCAACGGGCCATGGAATGCCGCCAAAGAACTGTTTCACTGGCAACAAAAGCCAGGTCAGCAAGAAGGTTTTCACCGCGTCGATGGCATCAAAGAAATTGATGTTGATCCAGGCGATTGTGCTTTCCCAGATCGTGCCCGTCGTCAGTGCCTGTTCGATGGGGTAGACCCGAAAGAACGGGATGAACAGGCTCGCCAGCGTGGCACAAACCACCACAACAATCGTCGCAGTCACCCAAGGGTAGCGCTTCGGCAACGGCAGGCTCTTGTCCGGCTGCGGGCGCAACTGGCGTTCGGCGAACGCCTGGCTCAACCGGTCCAGCGCGATGGCCATAACCACAATGGCAAATCCGGCCTCAACCCCGCCGCCAATGTCCAACCGGCGCAAAGAGGTCAGCACGTCATAGCCCAGCCCCCCTGCCCCGATCATCGAGGCAATGATCACCATGTTCAGGGTCAACATGATCACCTGATTGACCCCGACCATGATCGACGGCAACGCGGCAGGCACCATGACTTTCCACATCAGTTGGCGGCGTTTGCAGCCCATCATTTTGCCCGCTTCGATCAATTGCTCGGGCACCGATTGCAAGGCCACCGTTGTGTTGCGGACCATTGGCGGCATGGCATAGATCACAGTCGCAATTAGCGCGGCCACCGGGCCAAAGCCGAACAAAACAAGGATCGGCACCAGATAGGCAAAGACCGGCACGGTTTGCATCAGGTCCAGAACCGGCCGCATCAGCCGTTCCACCCGCACAGACCGATAGGCGGCGATGCCCAGCAGCAGGCCGCCGATGGCCCCGATGGGCACCGCGATGAGGACCGAGGCCAGCGTGACCATTGCACTGGCCCATTGGCCAAAGATCGCGAGATAGGCAAAACAAGTGCCGACCAACGCGGCCAGCTTCCAACCGCGCGCGTATTTGGCCAAGGCCACAAAAACAAAGATGATCGCGATCCAGCTCAGGGCCGGCACAATCTCGACCGCCTGCTGGCCTTGCCCTTGGGCAAATCCATCCAGCAGCAGCGACCGCACCAGATCATAGGGCGCCTCAATCAGGCTGGCGATGAAACGCGTGATATCGCGAAAGGTGAACCAGCCAAAGCTGAGATCCTCAACCAGCCATTTGGTGAAATCCGACAGCCAGTCATCCACTGGAATTTGGTAGGCTTTGGGAAACCGCACGATCCAGCGGGCATCCAGCGCCTTATAAAGCGCAAAAGACCAGGTCGAAGCCGCCCATGTGATCGCCAGAAGGATCAGCCAGAACAAGCGTCCGCCGGTCAGCCACCGCGCCTTGCCGCCCTTGGGTGGGGGATGATCTACCACTTGATCCGTCATTTGGTGCTGCGCCCGATCATCACCGAAATTGCGGTTTGGGCATCCACTGCGCCGATCACTTCGCCGTCCGCCTCAACCACTTTGAACGGGTGCGCGGCGGCGTCTATTTGCTCCATCGCTTCGGCCACGGTCATGCGAGCGGGGAGATCGCCGGCATAGGTGGCATCGGGATCAACCGGCACCGCGATGGAGCGTAACTTGACCACCTTGGAACGATTCACATGGCGCGTGAACTCCGCCACATAGGGCGTTGCAGGGTTGGTCATCAATTCCTCGGGGGTGGCGGTCTGTTCGATCCGCCCGTCCTTCATCACTGCAATCCGGTCGGCAAGGCGGATCGCCTCGTCAAAGTCATGGGTGATAAAGACGATGGTTTTCTTGAGCATGGATTGCAGGCGCAAAAACTCGTCCTGCATCTCGCGGCGGATCAAGGGATCGAGGGCCGAAAAGGGTTCATCTAGAAACCAAAGATCGGGTTCAGTGACAAGCGAGCGGGCAATCCCGACACGCTGCTGTTGGCCGCCGGAAAGCTGGCGCGGGTAATAATCCTCGCGGCCCTTCAGACCCACGGTTTCGATCATCTCATGTGCACGCGCCTCGCGGGTGGTGCGGTCAACCCCTTGAACATCAAGCGGAAATGCAACATTTTGCAACACGGTCAAATGCGGCAATAGGGCAAAATGCTGAAACACCATGCCCATTTTCTTGCGGCGTATCTCGATCAAGTCCGTCTCGGAAATGGTCAGCAAATCCTGACCTTCGAAATTGATCGCCCCGGCAGAGGGTTCAACCAGCCGCGACAGACAGCGCACCAGCGTCGATTTACCAGAGCCAGACAGCCCCATGATCACAAAAATCTCACCGTCTTGGATCTGTACATCGGCGCCACGTACCGCGCCGATCATCTTGGCCTTGGCCAGATCGGCGTCACTTGGCGCCCCGTTGTGAGCGGTCAGAAAGGCATCGGCCTGCGGGCCATACAGCTTCCAGACGTTAGAGCAATCCAGCATAACGTTACGCGACATCCGGCGTGATCCTGTGACATGAGAAAGGGACGTGTGGTCCGGGGCGATGTGACACCGCCCCGGAAGATTTCAGGCGGGTTTAGTTGATCCAACCCTGCCATGTGCTTTCGTTGCTGGCCATCCATTCGGCCACAACTGCATCCACGGTTTTGCCGTCAAGATCGACCGCGCCGACCATGGCCCCCATTTCATCACTGGTGATGTGGAAGTCGTTGATCGCCCCGGATGCGCCGGGCCATTTGTCGGCCACGCCGGACCATGCCACCTTGAAGATCTCGCCGCGCGGCTTGCCGCAGTCATAGGCCGCGTCGGGGTTGATCCCCACAGAAGCATCCGCATAGCATTCTGCCGAATAGGCCGGAAACTCTACAAAGCTGCCCTTGTATTTTGATGGCGCCCAATGTGGCGAATAGATCCACAGAACAATCGGATCCTGACGCTGATAGGCCGCTTCAAGCTCGGCAAAAAGGGCGGCATCGGTGCCTGCGTGGACCACTTCAAAATCCATCTCAAGCGCTTCAATACGTTCCTCGTCAAAGCCGCCCCATGTGACAGGGCCGCCCAGATACCGGCCCATCGGCGCGGTTTCGGCGGTGGCAAATTCGCTGGCGCAGGCGTTCAACGCCTCCCAATCGGGCAATCCAGGGCAGCGTTCTTCCATATAGGCCGGATACCACCATTCCTCGATGGCCTTCATGCCGGTCGGGCCTGCGCTGACCACGTTGCCGGTGCCAATCGCTTCGTCCATGGCCTCTTTGCCGGTGGTTTCCCAGATTTCCATAGCCACGTGCAGATCGCCGGTTTTCAATCCGGCAAATTGCGCGATGTAATCGGCCTGCACGTATTCAACATTATAGCCCGCCTTCTTCAGCACCTCGCCCATCAGGGTCGTGGTGATGATCTGACCTGTCCAGTCATGGGTGGTCAGTTTGATCGGGTCAGAAGATTCAACGTCCGCAAATGCGCCCGCGGTCGATAGCGCGAGAGCAAGTCCCGCAGCCGTCAGTTTAGATGTAGTCATCGTCAGCCTCCTTGCTGGTCTGCGCCCGGTGCGGCGTTTTTGTCTCTGCATCACGAGCTCCTTTTAATCTCCCCGAAAAAACACATAAAGCAACAACAAATGTGGTTATCTGGCAAATAATGTTGGTTTTTGAGGTTTTTTGTTGTTTCACTTGCCATGACATGGCGTGATATGCCTAAATGAAAGTCACCCTTCCCCTTTGTAGAAGTGCCCTGTCATGGACCCGCTCGCCAATCACCGCCAACAGGAAATCATGGACGCCCTGCGCCGTGCAGGCGGATCATTGCGGGTCGGTGCCATCGCGTCCGAGTTGAATGTCACAAGCGAAACCGTGCGCCGCAATCTGCGGTCTCTGGTCGAGGGCGGATTGGTCGAAAAGATGCATGGCGGCGTCCGGCTCAGCAGTGCGGATCAGGATCAGGAACAAGAAGAAGGCACGTTCAAACAACGCTTTAGCGAGAACATCGACGCCAAAAAGGCGATTGCGCGTTCGGTGTGCAAGCTGATCCCTGACGGGGCGTCTTTGTTTCTGGATATCGGCAGCACCACGGCCCATATCGCCGATGCGCTGCGCGAACGGCATCGCCTGACGGTTGTGACCAATTCGATCCATGTGGCGTCCAAGCTGGCGATGCGAAATGACAATTGCGTCTATATGGCGGGCGGGCGGTTGCGCAGCCATGATGGCGGCGCCTTTGGTCATGCCGCGATGGATTTTGCGGCAAACTTCAACACCGACTTTGCCGTGATGTCCTCTGCCGGGATCACCGCCGGACAGGGATTTGCGCTGTTTGATCTCGAAGAGGCGCAGTTTTCGCGGCTGATTCTACAGCGGGCCGGCACCCGGATTATGGCAGCGGATTCCAGCAAGTTTGGCCGCGAGGCGCCGATCCTGATCGGTGATCCCACGCTGGTCGATATCCTCGCCACGGACCAGCGCCCGCCGGAGGATCTGAGCACAGCCTGCGCCGGATGGGGTATCTCCATCCATACGCCGCAAACATAAGGACATCCCGATGATCAAGTCAGAAGCAATGCGCATCGCGCATGAGGCCAGCGCCGTGGCGATGCAGTATTTCCGCGCCCCTTTGGACATCATCGAAAAGGCCGACGACAGCCCGGTCACGGTGGCCGACCGCGAGACCGAAAGCTATATCCGAGCAGAACTGGCCAAGGTGTTTCCCGATCATGCGATCTTTGGCGAGGAACACGGGATCTCCGGATCATTGGATGGCCCCTCTTGGATCATCGACCCCATTGATGGCACGCGGTCTTTCATCACCGGATCACCGCTTTTTGGCATGTTGATCGGCCATCTGGACGGCGGCGTGCCGCAGTTGGGGCTGGTGCAGATGCCCGCGCTTGGGGAAACCTTCGTCGGCCAGCGCGGCGGCAGCGCCGAATGCAATGGAGCGCCCATTCATTGCCGGCCCACCACCCGGCTTGATCAAGCGATGGTCTATATCAACGAAGCAGAGCAGATCTTTTCGCACAATCCCGCCCTCTTTGGGCGGCTTTGCCGGATCGGCCACACCCGCCGGATGGCCTATGATTGTTATCCGCACGCTATGGTCGCGGCCGGGCGCATAGACGCGGTGGTGGATTTTGGGCTGGAGCCTTATGACTACCTGCCTCTGGTCAGCCTGATTGAAGCGGCGGGCGGCGTGATGACCGATTGGGAAGGCGCGGCCCTGACACTGCATTCCGATGGGCGGGTGGTAACTGCCGCAACGCCGGATTTGCATCAAGCGTTGCTGGCACAAATCACCGGCTGATCAGCGCGCCGCGACCGCCGCCACATGCGCCTCAAAATCAGCGCTGTCCATCAACGCGCGGCAGCGGGCGAACCGTCCGGTGGCATAGGCCCAGAAGTCTTCTGCCTCATTGCCATCAGCATGCTGGATCAAGCCCCAAAGGGTCCACAGCAGATCACACATTGCCTTGTAGATCACAACACGGCCCATTTCCTCGGCGGTGGGGGCGCGGCCAAAGTAGCCTTGCAACAGCTCTGCCTCCTGATCTGCATCCATCTCGGCCTCTACGGACAGATCCCCGACATCCCACAGTGGATCATTCATGCCCGAGTATTCCCAATCGACGATCCACATCTTTGACCCGTCATCCAGAAAGTTTTCGGACAAGGGATCACAATGACAGGGGGCCAGCGGCGCAGGATTGGCCGCAAGTGCCGCCTTGACCGGTTCGGCGGCTTTGACCACATCGTGATAACCATCGGGCAGGTCCACGTCCTTGGTCGACAGGATCTTGAGATAATCATCAATCATCGCAAACAGCTCAAACCGGAACTCAAAGACTTCACCGGAATTGTGAAGTTGTGCCAGCGCCTTTCCGGCCCGGCCCGCCGCCCCGGTGATGGTTTTGAAGTTTGCAGGCGTCATCGTGGTGATGCCCGGCACGGCGGTTGAAATCATCACGCCGGTCTGGGCCTCGGCCCACAGAACCTCTGGCGAAACGCCCGCCGCATGGGCGGCGTTGGCATTGGTGATCTCGACCGCGCGGTCGATATATTCCTCGGTGCCGTCACCGGGGATGCGCACGATCACGCTGCCAGCCGCACAATCGACGCGGTGTACCAGATTGGTCAGCCCGCCAAGCCGCGTGATGGTGCAGTTTTCTTCGGTCAGTTCAGCAAACTCCGGCAGCGTCTTCAGCTGCTCTAACACCCGCGTTGCATGTTCTGTCATATACACACCTCCCCTCAAGATTTCAGTCGTGTGTTTTCAGGATCGTATAGCGGCCCGTCGATCTTGGCGATGGGATGGCGTTTGCCAAACACCTCAACCTCAAAATCGGCTTCTTCCCATAGAGACTTATCCAGATAACCAAAAAGGATGGTTTTCCCGACGCTATGCCCAAACCCCGCCGCCGTAGCGAGCGAGACCGTTTGCCCGTTATGGATGATCGTCTCTCCCCCATAAAGCGGCAGCTTGGCCTCCGTCACAAAGGTACACAACCGGCGCTTTGGCCCGTCCTGCTTTTGCTGCGCCAGAACCTCGCGGCCAATAAAATCACCGCCGGATTTAAGATGCACACGGAACCCAAGGCCCGCTTCGATGGGCGTGTAATCAGGGGAAATGTCGCCCGACCAATAGAGATTGCCCTTTTCCAACCGCAGGCTGTCGATGGCACGGTAGCCGACATTGCAGATGCCATGCCCCTGCCCCGCCTGCCACAGTTGATCATAGACATGTGCGCCAAATTCGGTTGGCACATGCAATTCCCAGCCCAATTCGCCAACAAATCCAATGCGCACCGCCCGCACTGGGGCCGCGCCCAGTGTGATGTCTTGCGCCGTGCCAAAGGGGAAAGCCGCGTTTGAAAGATCTTCTTCGCAGATCGATTGCAACACCTCCCGCGATTTGGGGCCGCAAATGTTGATCACCGCGCGGGCCGAAGTCACTTCAATCAGATGGCAACTACCGTCCTTGGGCATATGGCGGCGGATCCAATCGGCATCATGCACGCCAAAGCCCGATCCTGTGACGATATAGAAATGATCTGCGCCCAACCGTGTGATGGTCAGATCCGCCTCGATCCCGCCCGTCTCGTTGCACAGCTGCGCATAGATGACGCTGCCCACGGGTTTGTCCATGTTGCAGGCGGCAAGGTGTTGCAGCGTGTCCAGGGCGGCAGGGCCAAACATCTCAAACTTGGCAAAGCTGGATTGATCAATCAGCGCCACAGCCTCGCGCACTGCCTTGTGTTCCTGTTCGGAAAACTGCTGCCAACCGGGGTTCAGAAAATCGAGTTGATCGATGGGGTCCACCCCGTCCGGCGCAAACCACAAAGGGCGTTCCCATCCATTTTTCGATCCATACACCGCACCTTTGTCTTTCAGCGTTTGATAAAGGGGCGACAGGCGCAATTGCCGGGCGGATTCGTGTTCCTGACCGGGATAGCGCATTTTGTAATGATGCGCGTAATGTTCCACCGCGCGGGGGTACATAAAGGAGCGGCTGCCGTGGTGCGGGCCAAAGCGGCGCACATCCAGCGGCCAGAGGTCAAGCGATGGCCGCCCCTCAATGATCCACTCTGCAATCATCTCGCCCGCGCCGCCCCCCGCCGCGATGCCATAAAGGAACCCTGTCGCCATCATCAGATTGTCAAAACCCGGCGCCCAGCCCATGACAAAATCGCCATCCGCCGAATAGGGGATCGGCCCGTTGATCACTTGCCGGATGCCCACCTCGTTCAACACCGGCGTGACCTCGGCGGCCAGTTCAGCCAGCGGGCCAAACCGGTCAAGGTTATCCGGCAGCAATTGGCGGACAAATTCACCTGGAATACCGTTGTCCCCGAAGGGCAAAGTGCCCTCCTCATAGCCGCCAATCACCAACCGCCCGCCCGCATCCGGTTTGTAGTAAACCAGCCGTTCAGGATCACGCAGGGTTGGCAGACCCTTGACCAACTCCGGTTGCGGCAAGGGTTCGGTGACGATGTATTGATGTTCGACCGCGCAGGCCGGCACCTTGATGCCGAGTTTTGCACCCAATTCGCGGCTCCACATACCGGCGGCCATGATCACCGTTTCGGCGGTGTAATTGCCGTGATCGGTGATGACTTCGGTGATCTTGCCCTCGGTCACTGTGAAATCCTCGACCTTTTCGCCTTGCCGGATATCCACGCCCATCTTGCGGGCGGCGGCTGCGATGGTCTGGCACAGGCTGGCCGGGTCCACATGGCCATCAGACGGGATATAAGCCGCGCCCTCCAACCCGCTTGCGTCAATATATGGGAACAGATCCTTGGCCTCCCCGGCGGTGATCATCGACATCTCAAGGTCAAAGCTGCGGGCCATGGTGGTCAGGCGCTGCGCCTCAAGCAAGCGTTCCTTGGTCGCCGCCAGCCGCAGCGAACCGACCTTTTTCCAGTCAAACGCCATGCCGGTTTCCGCCTCAAGCGCATCATACATCGCGACCGAGCGTTTGAGCATCCGTGTGGTATTGCGTGAGGACCGCAATTGTCCGACCAACCCTGCCGCATGCCAAGTCGCCCCTTCGGTTAAGGCCGCCTTTTCCAGCAGGACGATATCGGTCTCGCCGTTCTTGGCCAGATGATAGGCGGTTGAACATCCGATGATGCCACCGCCGATGATGAGATGTTTTACGTGATGCTGTGTCATTGTGAGTCCGCCTGCTGAGTCCCTCTCAGCATGACGTTAAATCAACACAAATCAACATTTTTTGTTGCTTTTCCGTGAGGCGAATTTGCAATAGACAGAAAACATGGGGAAATATGATCAACAAATAGCCAACATCGTCGCTTTGCGCGGGACAGTCTCAGTCACTGATCTGGCGCGGATGCTGGATGTGACGGACCAGACTGTGCGCCGGATCATCAAACCGCTGGTCGATCAGGGTCATATCGAGAAACTGCATGGTGCCATCCGCGCTGTGGGCAACCCATTGACCGCGCCCTTTGCCGCCCGAATGGAACAGAACCGCACCGCCAAGGCCAAGATCGCAGACCACATTGCCAACATGATCCCCGATGGCGCGTCTGTTGCGATCGACACCGGATCTACCGCGGCCTTTGTGGCCCAAGCCCTGCAAAAGCGTCAGGATCTCACGGTGGTGACCAACTCTGCCTATATCGCCAGCACTTTGGCCCTGATCCACGGCAACCGGGTGTTCATGGCGGGCACGCAATTGCGCGACTATGACGGTGCCTCGTTCGACCGGACCGCCTTTGAGGTGATTGAGCGGATGCAGGTCGATTATGCCATCCTGACCGCTGCACAGGTTGATCCCATGCAGGGCATTCGCGTGGCCGAGCAATGCGAATATGACATCTCGGTCGCGATGTCCGCCATCGCCCGGCAAACGATCTATGCCATCGACAGCAGCAAGTTCTTGGCCGCAACGGCTTTGGTCGGGCTGGTATTGCCCCCTGCGGGTGGCACGCCGTTGATCGTAACCGAAGCCGCGCCACAGGAAACCGGCGCGGCGGCCAAGCAGGGTTTCACGCTGCAACTGGCCGAGTAGGCAGATGGGCCTTATCTAATCCGGCGCAAGGCGTTGACGGTAAAGGCATTCTTTTGCAGCCCTTGATTGAAGGTGTAGCCTTTCCAATTCAGCCGGGTGCGCGCGCCTGTCAGATGGTTCACCATATCCATGCGAGATGACCGCCAAAACCGCCCGTTGTACTGGCGGTATCCAGATACAGACAACGTCTTGAGATGCGCGCCCCGGCGGTCAAAGTAGTGCACCTGCTGCAACCGCAATTGCGCCGTATCCAGCCAGATCCGCTGGCGGCTGTAGCCAGACTTGGACGTTGGGAACCTGTCGATCACATGACAGCGCCCGCCGCCGGGACAGTTCTGTTCAGCAATCCATTGGTGTTTGAACTTGTCCACCTCTTGATCGGCCATATCTTCAAATGCAAATTCACTGCCGACAAATGAGCCCGACCGCCCCGAGCCCGAAATCCGGCGCACCCGTTCCATTGCCGGCAGGTACAGCCATTGGTCGTCTTTCTTTCCCGTGAAGACATGGGTCAGCAAAGCGGTGTTGCGAATGTCGCCCGGCCAGCGAAAGATAAGCATGGACCGCGAGGCGCCTGCCCCTGTTGTGACCCATCTGGCATCAAATCGGCGGGTTGCAGATTGCCCGCCAGACGTTTTGAGGATCATCTCGCCGGACACGGTGATGTCTTCATAGCCCCCGTTGCGGTTCGATGCCTCGGTCGCAAGGCGCAAACCGCGCTGTTCGGCAGTTTCGGCGGCTGCCATGCCGGCCCCAAGGGCCAACAGGCCAAGGGCGGCCCCAAACAGGGTGCGACGGATCAGCATCATAGTGACTTTCCTTGAAAGGTGCGAAGCAGGGCAGGCAATAACAACAGATCGGACAGCAGTGCAAAAGCGATCACCGTGGCGGTCAGCATACCGATGTGTTGATTGATGGAAAAGCCTGAGGCGGACATGATACCAAAGCCCAATATCAAAGCGATGGACGTAAGTGTGATGGAAGAGCCGACCACGGCAAAAGTTTCTTCCAATGCGGTTTCTACACTGAGCCCACGACGTCTTTCTCGCAGGTAGTGCATCAGAAAATGCACCGTGTCATCTACCACGATGCCAAACGTCATTGTGGTCACCACTGTCGATCCCAAATTCAGATCGCCAATGGTCCAGCCCCAAAGTCCAAACGCCAACAGCGCAGGCACCAGATTTGGCACAAGGCTGATGATCCCGTGCCGCAGACTGCGCAAGGTAAGGACCAGGGTGACGGAGACCAGTCCCAGCACAGTCAAAAATCCAAACAGCATTTGACTGTTGTTGCGGTGGGATATCCGGGCGAAAGCGATGCCCATGCCCGCCGCACGTGTGGCAATTTCAGGCTCGTTTTCAGACAGCCACGTCTCTGCGTTCTGCGCCAGCGCCCGCACCGCAGAACTGTGCGGGCTTCGCAGGGTCGCCGTGAGCAGGGTCTGTGTCCGGTCCACATCCATCATCACGTTCAGATCCATCCCTACGGGCAAGGACAATTCGTAGAACATCAAAAGCTGCGCATTCGCGGGTTGGGTCTTGGCTATTGCAAAGGCGTCTTCCGCGTCACCATTCATGCTTTGGTTCAGGTCTTTGATGATCCGGGTGAGAGACGACACCGCCACAACATCAGGCTGCGCTTCTAACCACACGGCAAAGCGATCCACCGCTTTCAAGAACTCCGGTTCGAATACGCTTTGGCCATCGGCAGCTTGCAGATTGAACTGCATCGCCTCAAGGCCCGTCAGCCGCTGCTGAATGGCCTCTGCATCTTGACGCAATTCGTAGCGTTGATCAAAGTAGCGGATGACATTGTCGTCGTAGTCCAGCCGCAGGATACCCAAAACAGCCAGACCACCAGTGACCGGAAACAGCATCAGCCAGATCCGGCTTTTTCCCAGAACCCACTGCGCGAACCGGCGCATATCCTGCCCGCTGACCATCAGGCGGCTTGCGCGGCGTGGATAGGCGGCGTGCAACAAGTTTGGCAGCAGCACAAACACCGACACATGACCGACCAACAATCCTAAGGCCACGATATTGCCCATCTGGGCCAAGGGCGGCGACGGGGCGAAATTCAGGCACAAAAATCCAAAAGCCGTTGTCAGATGGCTGACGGTCACCGGCGCTAGGTTCTGCGTGATGGCATAGCGAAATGGATCACCCTCCTGCCCCGCTTCGGCTGCGCGAATGGTGCCAAGAACGATGTGGACGCAACTGGTCGAGACCAGAACCATCACCGCAAGCGGGCCAATCGCCGTGCCAGCCGTCAACGCGACATTGGCCCATCCGGCAAATCCAAAGGTGGCCAGCGTTGCGCAGACCAAGACAACCACCGACGCCGCGACAGCCGCAAAGGAGCCTAGTGCAACGATGAAAAGAATGACCACAGCCAAAAGCGCAAGAGGAACGAGATAGAGGATATCCTCAACCGCGACCTGAGCCAAAAGGGTGTTGCCCAACAAACCGCCGGCAATGCGCACCTCCCAACCCGGATAGGCGGCTTGCCAATCATCGCGCAATTGTTTGAGGAACTGCTCGACCTCTCTGCGCGCCGCCGGTTTGCCCTCTTCCTTGGGGAGAATAACGCGAATGGTGATCCCATAGGCATCGCCATTCTCGGACAAAAGCGTATTGCGCAGGGTGCCCGATGCCATGGCCAATTCGCGGAACCGTTCCGCCGCTTCTGGCGTGATCTCGGCATCTTCATCCAGCATCGGCTCCACAAGGATGTCGTCGCCTTGGGCATAGGAATGCATGTGGTTGATCGCGGAATCGATGCGCAGGGCGTAGGGCATTTGCCATGCGTCATCGGTCATCTGCTGCAAAATCTTCAAGGTGCCGGGGGCAAAGGCGTGGCCCGGCGGTGGGACAACCATCAACAGCAGAGTGTTGGAGATCGTATAGGTCTCTTCGATCTGTAAAACATACGCGAATTCTTTGTTACTATGACCAAAGAACCCGCGACTGTCGGATGAGAATTCCAAACGGGGGATGCCGGATGACAGACCAATGATCAGCGCTGCAAACAAAACCAATGCAACAATCCGAAACCGGAAGAACCGCTGGGTGATCCGCTCTGACAAGGTCATGTCGCGGCTGCCGGGCGTTGATCCATCGGCACGTAACCGTACTGCTCAAAGAAGTCGGCAAATTGATCATCCACCATCGCCCGGGTTTGATCGTCCAGCTCATAACGATTGTTTTGATAGGGACGCGCAGGCCCGACCAACGCGCCGAGATTGCCCTCAATCAGCGCAAAATCACCAAGGTCCAGATGAGAATAGATTGTGCGGATGCTCGCCATGGGATCTGCCCTCAAATCCTCATATCGCAGGGTGATAATCTGGTCATCGGGAATGTGGCGCCGATCCTGGTCAAACTGTTTGTGAAACGCCACGGATCGCTTGATCATACTAGCGTCGCGGTTTTCTTGTGAGGGCAAATGGTCTTGCAGCGATGAAACGGAATACATCGCGGTGCGCGAATTTCGGTTGGACAGAAACACCTTATAGGGGTCGCGAACAATGTGGATGAATTTTGCATCCGGGAAGATGCGCAGGATCTCTTTTGTGCGCATCGTATGCGTGGGGGACTTCAGAACCATGCGTTTACCGGGGTTCACAAACTGGACCCGCGTTAGAAACGCCAGCCATTTCTTGCGCCAGAACGCTGCATCTTCGGCCGCCATGTCATCGGGGTTCGCCGGCACACGGCGTTCATCATTGGGGAACATGCTGTGACGATAGGGAGACAGAGCACCAGACAATGAAATCCCGTGTTCATCCTCCTCAGCGCTTTCCAGTTTCAGGCGGACATTGTCCATCGGGCGTTTTTCCCGAAGCGCCCAGCGCAATATCGGTGTCAAAATCCCGCGCCCGACCAGAAATGTTTCCGGGCGGAAACAGGCCCTGACATCCGGAGCCGCGTGCCGTGGGTCAGAGATCATCAACTGGTGCAGCCAAGTTGTGCCACTGCGCCAATGTCCGATGACAAATATCGGGTCTGGCACGATTTCGACTTTGGCCAACCGCCGTCCGTAGATCAATTGCGACAGCCATTTGAGACCCAAGTTGCTGATGCTGAAAAGGGTGATCATCGCAACAAGCGGGTAACGGCTGGGTGAGACCATATGCCATTTGCCCCTCATCGCACGCAGCCACGCGTCTAGCGCCATCCCATGCCAAAGCCGCAGCGATAAGGGGTGAAACCCGAACTGGCGCAGGTTAATCGGTTCTTTGCGGTCCGGATTTACGGTCATGTCAATTCCGTATCAATCAGGTCTAGATCCAGCAGGTCGCAGATCCTGTCGGTAATCGCGCGGGCTTCGTTCTCGGTATAGCTGATCCCGTCGTAAGACAGGCCAAACCCGGTGCGAACCTTGGCCGATCCGGCCTCAAGCCGCATGTCAGCAAATCGCCGCCGCCGGACCGAAGTGTCCAATGCCTCAAGCGTGAATGGCCCGATCTTTTGGGTGACACCTACCCCCGCATAAAACCCCTCGCTGAACATGGATCTGTCTTGGCGGGACATGGCGCGGGGTTGGTGGACAGAAAACTGGCTGGGATTGCATCCTCGCGCGATCAGCTCCCGCTGATAGGGCGTTCCCCGACGTGCCGCATCAGATGGCAGATGGGTCATCGCCTCGGCAAAGGTGTCGGCAAGAGCTTTGGCCGCGTCAATGATCCGCAATGATCCGAAGCTGCGATATGGCAAAAACGGATCAAGCGTGTGATCCCCCACATAGGTATCAAGGGCCGGATCACTGCGAGAGATCGCAACCATAAACATCAGCCGGTCCAGACCGTAGCACTGACAGATCGCCTCGAGGTAGGCCGCGAACAAGAGCGTTGTTGCGCTGAGGTTCGCCGCTCTGGCCGCTGCTTCGAATGCTCGAAGGCTGTCTGGAGTTGCCCGGCAGAACAGTTGCCGTTGGTCGACCTTTCCCAGCGCATAAGACAGCGGTTCGATCCCCTTTGCCTTGCGCCCGACATTGGGTTCTGGCGGCAGGTCGCGGTGCAATGCCTCCCAAAAGGCTTCGGTCTTGGCTGCATGGCTGGGTCGGGGGGATTGAAACCGCTTAATGTAGTCGGTGTGTGATACTGCCTTGCCCGTAACCGGCAGCCCGATCAGGAATTTCGTCAGATCCTCAGTGAGGACCACCATGCCGTACCCATCAGTGATCGCATGATGCACCCGCGTAATCAGGACATCGCCGCGCATGCCGCAATGGGCCACGATGACCTCGGCGAGGGGGGCGTCAATCAACGGCATCGGCGCATTGGCAATCGCCGAAACCGCGGGCAAGAAATCTTCGTCGTCCAGATCGCCTAAATCCACTTCGTGGATGGTTTCACCGTGTGGCGGGTCAATCACGGCACGCCATTTGCCTTTGATTTGGCAAAGCCGAATGCGCAGGCTATCGTGTCGCTCGCGGAGTTTTTCCACAGCCCGGCGCAAGCGACGCAGATCGACTTTGGGCTGCACCAGAAAGGCATTGGACAGGATAAACCTGTCCCGCAGATCGTCGGTACAGTCGGGATGGGTTGCCTCATCCAACAGGTATTGTTGCCAGGTTGTGGCCGGATAGATTGTTGGCTGTGCTGCTTGGGCCTCTATCTGTTTGCCTGTCATCAGACGCGTTCTACCTGCGATAGATCTGCCATCAGGGCGTGTGACACCGACTGCGCGGTCTGCGGCGCAACGACATCGGAGTCGTAAACCAGGCGCAACTGGGTCTGCCCCTCATGCTTGCACACCTGCAAACAGACATCATGCAGCAGGTTTTGTGGCGCGGCGCTGGACAATGCGTCAACCTCTTCAAAAAGGAACTGGAACGGCGAGACATCCCAGTCTTCAAAGGCAGCTGTAAACTCTGCTGCGGCGACATGGCTGTCAAACTTGCGGTGCCTGTCCGCCGCGGCCAGAACACGCTCAAACTGAGCCAGATCAGCACGTCCTGCACGGGTGGTCGGAACCGGCAGCGGTTGCTCGATCTCAAAGGGGCCAATGGCCGATCCTTTTGGCAAACCCGCGCGCAATGAGGTTTTCCGCCCAATCAGAACAGGACCAGTGCTGCGGCTTGCGTCACGCAAGGCGGTTGCGAATGCGCGAAGCAAGACAGAGGTTGCAGGCGTCCCCGAGACCTTGTTCGTGATGGCCTCCGCTTGTCCGTGGTTGCGGCCCGCCAGCGCCGGAACAAGGGCGCGGCTGCGCGTGCCAAACGGCACAGGGCGGGCCGGCGTCGCCGTGAGCGCATACCACCAGAACGCACGATCTTGCTGCGAGGCAGGGTCTTCCGCGTCAAAGCGGCTGTTGGCCAGATATGACAAGAGCTTGCGGCGCGGCATCGGTTTTGGCAGCGCTTCACCTGCCAAAACCTGTGCAATCTCATGCAAAAGCAGATCCGCCGAAGCCGCATCCCCTGCCGCGTGGTGCAGGCGCAAGGCAAGGATCGTCTGATCACCCTTTTGCTGCCAGGACAGCCGCGCCCATTCACTGTTCGCCACGTCCAGCAGCGCCTCAACAGGTTCTTCGGCCAAGGTGACACCGGGACCGTCAGAGATGATCTGCCCGTCCGCGCCCACGCGCATCGTTAACATCGGATGGCGGCGCTCCAGCTTGCGAAGGGCCTTTTCAAGATCCTCAACGCTGGTTTGCTCATCAAGCGTGCAGATTGCCGAATGTTCCATGGCGGCCAGTGCGCACGGCGATGTCATCGGCGCGGCAGCATCCCGCAGCAAGCCAATCTGCCGATTACTCGCGGCAAATCCGGTGGATGTTTTTGCATCGCCAACGGTTTCACCTGATGCCTCGCCTTGCGCCAAAGCGGCCGCCTCGGCCCGGCGGATCAATTCGATCTCGGCGGCAAGCATCGTAGATAACTCGCGAATAGACGGTGCTTGCAAAAACTTTGACACAGGGATCGAGGCTTGCAGGGCCGTTTCAATGCGGATCTTCAGTTCGAACGATGACAGGCTGTCGAGGCCAAGCTCGCTCATCGGGCGCTCCACCTGAATGACGCTCTTTTCGATCTTCAGGACGTTGATGATCTCGTCCTTGATGTAATCTTCGGCCTCCGCGATCAATTCGTCGCCCGACAATTGCATCAGACGCGCCCGAATTTCGGTTGTGCCACCCCCCGTTGCAACAAGAACGCTGGCCAGACGCGGCGACGTGCCAAGTGCTGGGTTGGCGCGGGCCACCTGCGCCCAATCAGCACGGGAATAGACAAAGGTCGGCGCATCGCGGGCAATTGCCAGTTCCATCGCGGCGTCTGTGTCTTTGCGATCAAGCCCGAATTGGCCCACGCTTTCCAGATAGGACGCCAATGCGCTGTTGCGGGACACAAACCCGGCATCTGCAATCACACCCCAATCGATGGCGGTGCCCGGTCGGCCCATGGACAACCGGTAATGTGCCAGCGCGTCCAAAAATGCATTGCCGGCAATATAGTTGGTCTGCCCAGCCGATCCCGTTGCCTGCGCAATGGAGGAAAAACCGATCATGAAATCCGGTTCGGTTCCGGTGGCGGCAAAGGCGCGGTGCAAATTCCACGCCCCCTTGATCTTGGGGGACAGAACATCGGTGATCATATCTGGCGTGAGCTGGTTGGCAAATCCATCTTTGATCACCGCCGCGCCATGCACCACACCTTTGAGCGGGCGGTCACTGGCCTGCACGGCGCTGACAAACTGATCTACCGCATCAGTGTCACTGATATCCAGCGCAACAACCGAAACTTCGGTGCCACGATCGCGAAGTTTCTTGATCTTCTTTTCGTCCGCTTTGGCAATTTTGCCGGACCGGGACGCAAGGATCAGGTGTCCTGCCCCGACACGGGAAAGCCAATCAGCAACGCTCAGGCTAAAGCCGCCAGTGCCGCCGGTCACAAGATAGCTGGCATCATTAGATAGCGTTACCGCGCGATTGTCATCGCGCCGGATCTCAAAGCGGTCTGCATCCATAGAGACGACCACTTTGCCCATATGTTTGGCCTGGCTCATAAAGCGGATCGCATCGCTTACCCGGCTCACCGGGAATTCCGTCAGAGGCAGAGCTGTCAGGGATTGCGCAGTCAACATCTCGGCCAGTTCGGCAAAGAGGTCTGCCATCAAATCCGGCCGTTCCTCGCCCATCGCGGCAAGGTCGAGCACACTCAGGGACACATTGCGGCGCAGTACCTTCATGCCAATGGCGGCGTCTTCGTAGACATCGCGTTTGCCAATCTCAAGAAACCGGCCATAGGGCGCCATGATATCAAGCCCCTTGGCGATAAAGTCCCCCGGCAGGGAATTGAGCAGAATATCAACGCCCTTGCCCTTGGTGATCCGCATCACATCATCGGCGAACTTCAGCGAACGGGAATCCATCACATGCTGCACGCCCAACGCCTTTAGGTGCCGCCGTTTGGTCGGGCTGCCTGCTGTCGCAAAAATCTCGGCACCGGCTGCTTGCGCCAGTTGAACTGCCGCCGTGCCCACACCGCCTGTTGCCACGTGGATAAATACTTTCTCGCCTTTGCGCATCCGGCCCACGTGGTTGAGCGCGTAATGCGCCGTCGCAAATGCACTGGGAATGGTGGATGCCTCGGCCAGCGAGATGTGATCAGGCACCAGCGTCAAAGCATCAGGATGGATGGTCATGAAACGTTGCAGGCACCGTTTGCCAAGGCCCATCACCCGATCGCCAGGCTGAAAGCGACTGACCTCAGTGCCAACCGCTTCGATTGTGCCGCCAAATTCCAACCCGAGGTTTTGCCATGCGGGCTCTGGCTCGGCTTCGATGGGCAATAGTCCTGTGACCGCCATAATATCGCGGAAATTCAGGCCCACCGCAGAAACGCGCACACGCACCTCCTCTGGCCCAATGGGGGCAAGCGGGATTTCGACCAAGCCAACTTGGTCGATCACGCCGGGTGATGGCATGGTCGCGTGAAAGTTGGTCACGGCATCGCTTGACAAGACACTCAGCATTTTGGGGTCAAAATCCTGAGGGTCGGCATGATGCAAGCGCGGCGCGAGACATGTGCCGCCGCGCAGGATGATTTCGGTATCCGGACTGGGCGTTAGGATGTGACGGGCCAACAGCTGCGGCGCTATTTGCGCATCTGCATCGGCATCAATCACGCGCACATTGTATTCGGGCGCTTCGGTTGCCAGCCCGCGCACCATGGCAGCGATCGGCATTTGTGAAAGGATCGCTGCGCCGCGTGCTTTGCCGTTTGTGTCGGGATAGGCACCCGAGGTCAGAAAGACAAAGTCAGGCAATCCATTGGTGCCAGCACGGGCATAATCCATCAACTCGCCAAGCGAGATGATGTCTTTTACGCAAGCGTCTATAGGTTCGAACAACGTGTTTGTTCCAGTGTCTTCGGTCGCCTCGCTTAGGCCAAGCGGCCAGCCCACAACAATACCGCTCAGGCCGCCGTTTTCGATCTGGGTGCCCAGCATATCGGCCAATGCGCCGCCGGGATCATCGCCCAACACATCCCTCGCGATGCAGCGAACATCAGCGCCAAGCTCTTGCATCGCCGCAATCAACTCGGGTTCGTCCGCGCCGCCGTGCGTCAGAACGATCCAGTGCCCTGTGTTCGGATCTGCGCCCAAAGGTTCGCGCAGTTCCACAATGTCTTGCCGGACAAAATGTGCCGGAACGCTGTCGCCCGCTTCTTCGGCCTGCTTTGACGGCAACAGCTTTACCCGCACGTCCTCAACCACCATGAGAACATTGCCGTCCAGATCCATCACGGTAAAGCCAACGGAGGCGTCTGAGCCATTGGTGTTTTTGAACTGATCAGCCCTGACAATCACCTCATCCGGGAAATCCGAATACACGCGCATCCGGCCCACTCCAACTGGCAGGCAAACCGGATCACCGGGCTGACGGCCCTGCGCAACCTTTTTGAGCGTCATGCTTGGTTCAAGAATTTGCAGACAGCCGTCGAACATCGTGGGGTGCAAATGGTGCCGGTCTTTGGTCGGCTCGCCCTCTTTGCGCAGGATAATCCGCGCGACGGTTTTGGAACGTGACATCCACAGGTCTTCGACAGTCTGAAACGCTGTGCCGTAGTTTATCAATCCTGTGGAGGCATCGACATCATAGACGTAGGCTGCGTCGATCTTTTCATAAGATGGATCTTCAGGATCAAAGGGCCGAGCTTTCGGTGCCTTCACATCCAGAACACGCACTTTCGCTTCGCTGCGCAGCACCCAATCATCCTGGGCGTCGCGGATCCGCGAATAAAGTTTCACACGCCCTCGTTCGGGATCGTAGACATTGCTGAACAGTACCTCGTCATCCGCATTGATGAACAAGGCCTCGTGGATAACCGCGTTTTCCACCTCGATGATTTTGTCGGGGCCAAACTGATCGCGGCACAGGGCAATCATCGTGTCGACATAACCTGCGGCGGGGAAAATCACATCGGACTGCATCCGGTGATCTTTGAGATAGGGATAAGCCTTGAGGTTGATCTCGGATGTCCAAGTTGTGCCATTGCCGCGTTCCGGCATTCCCAAAAAAGGGTGTTTAACAGGCGTGAACAACAGACCACGGCTTTCTTCACTGTCTTGCCAAAACGGTTCTTCCACCCATTGGTTTTGCGGCAATTCGACATGGCATCTTGGCGCGCCCGTGATCGCCTGCCAGTTCAGTGGATAGCCCATGGCAAAAAGCGCTGCTGCGCCGCGTGCCATGGTCTCAAAGTCGTCATTCTTGCGATTGATCGAATTCAGGACAGTGACCGACGCGCCCGCTTCGAGTGCGGTGCTTTTAGTGGGGCCAGCAAGGGTTGCCGCCGGGCCCAGCTCCAGAAACAGGTTTGCGCCCATGTCGATGGCGGTCTCAATCGCCGCCTGATAACGCACTGGCCGCCGCAGGTTGAGCCAGCCATAGTCTGTGTCAAATTTCGTTTCTGGCCGCCCCGTGACCGTCGAAATGAAAGGCAAGGTTGGCACAGACCAATCAATCGTCGCCATCTCGCGGCGGAACCAGCCCTCGCCAGCGTCCAGATGATACGAATGCCAAGCAGTATCGACGGTGAGCGCCCTGATGAAGGTATCGGGGTTGAGCATCTCGAACTCTTCCACAAACTCGTGCAGGGCATCATAGTCGCCGCTGATTGTGGTCGAGCCGGGGCCATTGATCGCAGCAATACCCAATTTGCCATGTGTCGGCAGGATCGCCTCTACGTCAGCTTGATTCATGCCGATGGCCGCCATCGCGCCTTTGGCGCCCAGCTGGTCACGGATCACGCCGCGCTTGGACAGGAATTTGGCGGCACCGCTCAGCGACAGACCATTGGTGATGTAGCTGGCAGCCGCCTCTCCGATGGAGTGGCCCGCAACCATATCCGGCTCAACGCCAAATTCTTTCCAAAGCGCGGCGAGGCCCGATTGAATGGCAAAAAGCGCCGGCTGGGTGACGGTAGTGTCGTCAATGCGGCTGCTGTCTTGATCCTTGAGGAGTTCTGCGCGGATCGACCACCCAGCCACCGGAATAAACTCTGCATCAAAGGCGTCAACAGCATCCGAAAACACGGCGTTGCGTTCCAGCAAGTCGCGGGCCATGCCCCACCATTGGCTGCCTTGCCCCGAGAAGGTGAAGCACAGTTTGTTGCTGGTCTGCTTTTGCCCGGTGATGATGTTGGGGGCGTCACTCTCGCCCGAGGCCAGTGACTTGAGCGCTTTTTTGAGCTGCGCGGTGGTATGGGCCAGTATCACAGCGCGGTACATCAGATGGCTGCGCTTGGTGGCAAGAGCCGCTGCGATGTCAGATAGCGTTGTTTTGGCCAACGCCCCCTTGCCGCGCATAGCCTCCAAAAGCGCCGCCCCGTTGGCTTGCAGGGCCTCTTCGGTTGCGCCGGACACCGGAATCAAGTGCGGAAATCCGTCTTCGCCACCTGCAAGGGGCGCTGTTGATGGCTGTGCCGCGACCGGATGGTAATCATAGGATTTCGCGGGCGGCGCGGACAGCAGCGCACAGGCGTTTGCGCCACCAAAGCCAAAAGAATTGACCACCGCATAATTCGGTCCATCCCGATCCGGGAATGCCTCGGGTTTGACCGGGACTTCGAGGTTTAAGGCATCGAACGGGATATATGGGTTTGGGTCTTTGAAGTGGATGTTGGGCGGCACAACGCCCGTTTTCACGGCCATCGCGGCCTTGATCAAACCAGTAATGCCAGCGCCGCTTTCAAGGTGGCCAACATTGGCCTTGCTTGACCCAATATAGACAGGATGGTCCGGGGCATTCTGGCCGATCACCGTCCCAATTGCGCCTGCCTCAATCGGATCGCCAATGGGTGTTCCGGTTCCGTGGGCTTCAATAAAGCCGATTTGTTCAGGGCCAATTGGTGCCGCGTTGAACAGGCTGCGCAACATCGCTGTTTGAGCCTGCTGGTTCGGCGCGGTGATCGTATTGGTCGATCCGTCCTGATTGGCCGCCGTGCCTTCGATGACGGCATGGATGCGGTCGCCGTCGGCCTGCGCATGGCTGAGCGGTTTGATTACGATCATACCTGCGCCTTCGCCCCGCACAAATCCGTTGGCGGCGGCATCAAAGGTCGAGATGCGCCCCGTCGGAGAGATCATGCCAGCCTTGGAAAATGCCAAAAACGGCGAAGGATGGGTCATGGCATTCACGCCGCCCACAATCGCCATATCGCAAGCCCCGGTGCGCAGGTTTTGCACCGCCTGATCCAGCGCCGTCAGCGAGGACGAGCAAGCCGTATCAACTGCATAGCTAGGCCCGGTGAGGTTCAACCGATGCGAGATCCGGTTGGCACTGATACAAAGCGCATAACCGGTGCCAGCATAGCTTTCGGTACTGGTGATACGCATTTCTTGCAGGGTGCGGTACTCAGATTGTGAGATCCCGATAAAAACGCCGGTGCTTTTTCGGGCAAATTCTTCTAGCGGAATTTGCGCATCCATCATCGCCTCAACCGCACCTTGCAAAACCAAACGTTGCTGCGGATCCATGCCAGCGGCTTCGCGCGGGGAAATGCCAAAAAACTTGGCATCAAACCCACGAACATCTTTGATAAAGCCCGCCCATTTGCTCACCGATTTGGCGATCGCTGCCGGATCGGGATCATAAAAGACGTCAACACCCCATCGGTCTTTGGGGATTTCAACAATACCGCATTGTTTCTTCAACAGAAAATCGAAAAACTCGGCTGGAGTTCGGTTGTCGCCAGGCAGATTGCAGGACATGCCAACGATGGCAATCGGCTCATGAATACCGGCTGCAGCGTCGCAGTTTTGATCTTTCATCCGTGTCTTCCTATCGCGCACCAAAATGCATCGCCGCCAAAACGGTCCGTTGCATTCTCCCCAAGAATTTTACGTTTAGCACAAACAGGGCGGAGCAACAGTGTCGGGACGGGGAAAATTCCAACTTGCTCAAAAGGCCCTGATGTCCAGCCAAAGGCGTGTCGATCTCGCACCAATGGTTAAGTTTGTTCCCCCCGCGGCGGGCATGTGATTGCGCCGGGTTATTGCTGCGATACTGTGCCCGTCTGAATGACAGTTAGGTCGGGGTTAAGTTGGGTATGAAACGTCTTTGCACAGCGGCTGTTTTCGCTTCTGCTTTGGCCACTCAGGCATGGGCGGAAAACAATCCGCTGAACCTCAGTGGGCGGCTTGACGTTGGATATCGCTACTACTTTGACGATGGCCAATATGCAGGGCAAGCCGATGCCGGGTTTCACCCATTTGTCGGCTTTCAGCTGAACGGCAACTTTGGCGTGGGTGCGGGCGAGGTTGTCTTTCAATTCGCGGGCCTAAACGACGACGAAAACGACCGGTCTCTCTTCAACATTCAAAAGGCATATTTCACCAGAAGTTTTGAAAACTGGGATCTGGTTCTGGGGTACAACGTAGAGGATTGGGGCGTCAGCAATGGCCGTACCATCGTCAACGTGATGAACGCCAAGAATAGAACCAATCAGGTCGGCAACAGCGACCTGATCGGCACACCGATGGCCAATGCGAACCTGTTTACGGATATCGGCACATTCAGTTTTTATGCGTTGAGCGACAGTGTGCGGGGCAATTTTGGTGGCCGCGCCACCCGCCAGCGCGGCCCGTTCTATACCGATGATGGATTGGTCCGCTACGAAGACAGCAACAGCCCCGATTTTGCGCTGCGATACACGCATGAATTTTCGCTGGGCGACGGGTCATTGGACATCGGCGTATCCGCCTATCAGGGCACCAACCGCGAGTCCCTGCGCATGCCCGGCTGTATTCTCGCCGACACCATCGTCAGCGCCTCGGCCTGCGCGCAGTTCAACGCCGATGTTCTGGCCGGATACGAAAGCGGAAAGACAGTGACAAAAGCCGCCGCGGATGCAGGCACGGACGCGTTCACCGCCGTGACGCCCTATTACCAAGAAATCAAGCAGCTTGGCTTGACCACAGTTTATGCCGAAGGCAACACCCAATTGCGCTTTGAGGGGTTCCTGCGCGACGCCTCTGGCGAAAGCTTTGTTGGTGCAATCGTCGGGGGCGATCATTCCTTTCACAACCTGATGGGCGGCGATGGCACTCTGACTCTCGCTCTGGAATATCACTATGATGACCGGGGCGGCCGCCAATCGGTTACCGTCTATGACGACGATCTGTTTGTCGGTGTGAATTTTATTGCCAATGACACAAACGACAGTCGCTTCAATTTAGGGGTGTTTTATGACCTTGATGAGAAATCTCAAATTTACACCCTGTCGGCGTCACGCCGGATTGGCGACCGCTTTCGGGTGGGACTAAATGCCAACCATGTGGTGTCCGACAGCCTGACAGATCCGCTCTCTTCTGTGGACGGGAACAGTTATTTTGAGTTTTCTCTGTCCGCGTTCTTTTAGCGGACACCTTAAAACGCGGCCCCGGGCGCGGCAAAGGAAACCAAAGACCAAATGGAAAAGCGCCAGACTTTAGCGACCATGGTCATTCGGGTGTGCGGCCTGATCTTTGGCGCGGTTGCTACCGCGATCATCGCGCGGCTGCTGCAACCCGAAAAGTTTGGTGAATACGCCTTTGTTCTTGCGGTTGTGACGGTTTTGTCCATGCCGCTGGCGTTCGGGCTGCGGCAAACATTGGTGCGCGAGATCTCCTACGCCCGCGCCCATGCAGGCACAGGGCACAGCGTGCAAATCTGGGCATGGGCCTTGCACCGCGCGATCTGGGCCACCGGCGTGTTTGCTGTTGCTTTGGCCGTCTGGATCGCATGGGGGATCAACGACCCGGCTCTGCAATGGCACATGGCGCTGGGTCTTGGGATCTATCTGCTTTTGCCTGCGCCAAAATTGCTCAGCGGTGTATTGCATGGCATGGGGCACACGGTGCAAAGCCAGCTTCCCGAACATGTGCTGCGGCCACTGCTGACGATAACAGTTTTGGCAGTCGTCTGGATCGCCAGCGAAGCGCCCTCGTTATCGGTGTCAACGGCCTTGCTGATCTTTGCGTTGACCCTGCTGGCGGATGCCGCACTCTCTTTGGTCTTGCTCAAACGAGGATCGGACTTTCGTTTCTGGCCACAAGGGAGGGGCCAGTCCAAGACCACCCAAAGCCGTGCATTGACCGTCTCCAGCTTGTCATTCGGAGCCATTGCAAGCGTACAGTTGATCAACAACAACCTTGATATTGTGATGCTCGGCATCCTGAGCACCGACGCGCAGGTCGGTCTCTACAAGGCCGCAACGGTCCTCTCCACAATCACCGTGTTCGGTCTTGGCGCGGTCAACACTGTGATCATGCCGCAGATCGCCAAGATGCACGCCGAGGGGAACAGCACACAACTTCAGACCATGATCACCAAGGCAGCGCGGATCATCACGGCCTTCGGTATCGGCGGCGCTTTGATCATCTGGGCGTTTGGCGGTGCTCTTCTGACGGTCATTTTCGACGACAGCTTTGGCGGGGCCTATTGGGCTTTGGTCATCCTGACTTTGGGGCAGCTTGCAAACGCCTGTTTTGGTCCGGTGGCACTGGTCCTGAATATGACGGGTCATCAAAAGCTCACGCTGATTGGCGTGTCGACTGCGGTATTGGTCAATGCAACGCTTAATCTGGCTTTGGTGCCGCGTTATGGCATGGAAGGCGCAGCGATAGCGACTGCGGTTTCGCTTGTGGTGTGGAACGCCCTCTTGGCCGTCGCTTTGAAATGGCGGACAGGGTATTCCAGCAGCATCCTATGACGAAATCGTTGGTGCTGCGCTCCAGATCCAAGGTGACGGCGGTGCCAAAGCTGGTGTAGAGAGAGGCCAGTACGATTGCTTGTGTTAAGGAACTGCGCTGTGAACCCGCTTGACCAATTCGAGATTCAATTCAATGCGTCCTACGCGCAGCTTCGCAGCCTATTGCAGGTCACCAGCCGGCCCTTACTCCCTGTTATTGACGATGCTTTGAGCCTGACTGTCAGTGAGTACTTGGCCTCGCTCGACGCCTCGGAACAGGCGCTGCGGGACATTCCGGTCGGGACTTTGGTCAACCTCTTTTCTTTCATTTCCCAGCAGGTCGATGCAGAAGCTCTGGCGATTGTTCAGGCCCTGATTGATCAGGATTTCGACACGGCCTTTGCCTCCATCAATCTGGGGCGATCTTTCGTGGCGAATGCTGCGCCGGATGTCACGATGGAGGCCTTTATCATTTCCATCAACCCCGACTACGATTTTGGCAATGGCACCGGCGGCGGCGCCACAGAGATTGAGCAATTGTTTGCCTCCTATCAGGATCGGCTGGATGCGTATTTGTGGGCCGAGGATGAGGCGGGCCATGCCTCGCCAAACTTTGTCGTGGACGACGCGACGGGCGCTTGGGCCTCGACCGACACCGGCAATGGCAGTGTCAGCGGCGCAACCTTAGATGACCTTTTCGACCAGCTTGGCGAAGCGGCGGCGCTGGCGATCCTGTCAGACCTCAATGGGCGGGATGGATTGATAGATGCCTTGTTGTCCCAAGGGGCAGAACCCGAGGATTTCGATGCAGCCATAGCTGCCGCCAAAGCCGCAGCGGCGCAAGCCCTGCAAAGCCTGCAATCCTTTGGCGCACAGCTGATGGATCAGGGGGCCGCAAGCGCCGCGGGGTTTGAGGCCCAGGCAAATGCGCAGTCTCAGGCGCTTGTCGCGGCTTTGGTCACCGCCCTGCCCGGTCTGGATGGCGCCTTGGACGATCTGGTCGTCGGGTCACGCAATTCTGACCCAAGTTTTGCAGTCAGCCCGAATGGTATCGCAACAGGGTCAGAACGGGGCGACTGGTTCTACCTGACCCAAGGCGATGACAGCTTCGACGGAGGTCTCGGCGATGACATTCTTTTTGGATTTGACGGCGCGGACAACTTGACCGGCAATGCTGGCAATGACCACCTTTTTGGCGGCAAAGGCGACGATACTCTAGATGGCGGCGATGGCATCGGCGATGTGGCGCATTTTGATGCCGGCATGGGCCGCTACACTCTGCGACTGGCGCAAGATGGCACGATCTCTGCTGAAGACCGGATGACCGACGGCCAAGGGACCGACAGCTTGACAGGCGTGGAAACTCTCGCGTTTTCGACCGGCGTCAGCATTTTTGACGACGCCACCCTTGATTTGTCTATCATCCAAGGCATCACCGGCCTGAACGCGGATGAGATCAACACGTTCATCGAACTCTATATCGCGTATTTCAACCGCGCGCCGGACGCGCTTGGCCTGTACTTCTGGGGATCGGCCTTTGCGGATGGCACGAGCCTCGAAGAGACTGCGACCTTTTTCCTCGATCAAGATGAAACGCGGGCAACCTATGCGCCGGACGCCTCCAATCTTGAGTTTGCAACGCAGGTCTATGCCAATGTGCTGGGCCGCGCCGCCGATCAGGATGGGCTCAACTTCTGGGTGGGTCAGCTCGACAGCGGCGGGGTTGGCCGCGATGCGTTCATCCTTGAGGTGCTGCGCGGTGCCAAAGCGGAGCCACCACAAGACGCCAGCCAAAGCTTTGTCGAACTGCAATTGCAGGATCGCAGCTACCTCAGCACCAAGACCGACATCGGCACCTATTTTGCCGTGATCAAAGGGTTGTCCGACGTGGATGATGCCGCCGCCGCGATGCAGCTGTTTGTGCGCGGTGACGACAACAGCATTGATACCGCAATTGCCGGAATTGATGCAGACTACGCCGAAGCTTCTGCTGCTGACAGTGGCGCATTGATCTTGCAGTTGGTCGGCGTTGTTGATGATCCATTCCTAGGGTGATGACGCCAATATCGGATCGTATAGCGCAATCACGTGCCCGATGGTGCACGGTGCTTTGACGACTGGGCCACGACGCTATTCAAACGACAAATCCACCCGTCCAAAGGCGCCAAAATCAGCGCTGATCTTTGCACCGCTGGGGCATTCCACCGGGCGGATGAAACTGCCGGACAGGATGACTTGCCCCGGTTCGATGCTTTGCCCGTATTGGGCCATGCGCCGTGCCAGCCAGACAACGCTTTCGACCGGATCATTCAAAACCCCTGCGCCAAGTCCGGTTTCCTCGACTTCGTCATTGCGGCTGGTGATCGCGCCGACCCAGCGCAGATCGAAATCATCTACCGCATGCCGCTCAGCCCCTAAAACAACGCCTGCATTGGCGGCATTATCGCTGATGGTATCAAAAATCTTGCGGGTTTGGCCGGTCTCGGGGTCGGCACGCATGATCCGTGTGTCCAGAATCTCAATCGACGGCGCGACATAATCTGTTGCGGCGAGAACTGCGGCGCGGGTGACATCGGCCCCGCCCAGAGGTGCCTTGATGACAAAGGCGATCTCGGCCTCGATCCGGGGTTGGATAAAACGGCCCTTAGGGATCACCGCGCCTGTGTCGAACATCATATCGTCGAACAGGATACCGCTGTCCGGGATGTCGATATTCAGCGCATATTGCATCGCCTTGGAGGTCAATCCGATTTTCCACCCCGTCACGCGGCGCCCTTGATCCAGCTTGGCACGATAAATCGCGTTCTGGATGGCATAGGCATCATCCATGCCCATTTCTGGGTGGCGTTTGGTGAGCAGGCCAATCTGCCTGCCGGTGGCTTCGGCGTTCAACAGATCGGCGGCGGCGACGTCATGTTCTTGCGGGGTCATGTCGCTTCATCCTCGACGGTATTGCGCAGGGTGCCGATGCCGTTCACCTCGACCTCGACCACATCACCGGGGGCGAGGTACTGCGGCGGATCAAGCCGCGCGCCGGAGCCTGTGGGCGTGCCGGTGACGATGATATCGCCGGGCTGCAGGGTCATGAAGGTTGAGATATACTCGATCTCGCGGCGGATGGGGTGCATCATGCGGGACAACACATCATCCTGCCGGACTTCGCCATTCACGCGAGTGATGATCCGTGCATCGTCCAGCTGAGCCGCATCGCGGAACGGCACGAGCCACGGGCCAATCGCCCCTGAACAATCCCAATTCTTGCCTTGGGTGACGTTAAACTTGGCATGGCGCACCCAATCGCGGATTGTCCCTTCGTTGCACAGGGTCAGCGCAGCGATGTGATCATAAGCATCTTTCTGCGCAATCCGGCGGCCCGCTTTGCCGATGACAATCGCAACCTCACCTTCATAATCCAGCATATGGCTTTCGGGCGGGCGGATCAGCGGGCGATCATGGCCGGTAAAGCCACTGGCAAAACGCGGGAACAGCGACATGAATTTTGGCTGTTCGCTGCCGTCTTTGTATTCGGCGTTGCGGTCGGGAAAATTCACTCCGACGCAGAGAATGCGCGGCGCGTTTGGCAGCACCATCTCATATTGGAACTCTTGGTGTATCGGGGTTTGTCCCTGCGCGGCCACTTCCAGATCGTTCAGCCCGCCAGCTTTCACCACGTCCAATAGGCTGTTCCATTGCGGAAAAGTATCATTGAGGGGGATCATGCCGCCATCAACCGCAGCACCGTAGTGCATCACCCCATCCACGGTGTATGTCGCGAACTTCATTGCATTTTCTCCCACACGTCACGGATCACTGTTTCTGCCATCATCACATCGGCGCGGGTTGTGTCGAACTGCCCCACCTGAAAGCGGATGATCTTGCGCCCTGCAAAACTGCCTTGGGTGACATAGATCCGGCCATCGCCGTTAAGCGCATCAACAAGCCGCTGCTGATCATCATCAGATCCCGGACAGCGAAAGGAAAACAGGCTCAGGATCGGGTCGGTCACGATCTCAAACCCGTCCAATTTGCGGATAGCCTCGCAGACTTCTCCTGCCCAAAGGATGTGATTGCGAATACGGTCGCGCAACCCGTCCAACCCGTAAGACCGGATCAAGAACCATATCTTGAGCGCCCGAAACCGGCGGCCCAGCGGGATCGTCCATTCCGAATAATTGGTCACGCTTTCGCCCGTGGTCTTGAGGTACTCGGGCTCAATCTTCAGCGTGTTGAGCTGCGGTTGTGCATCGCGCAGGAACTGCACCGAACAGTCAAACTGGGCACCAAGCCATTTATGCGGGTTGAACACGATGCTGTCGAAACCATCCACATCGGCCCAGAAATCCGCGTGCAGCTCGGGGCAGATCATCGCCGCCCCGGCCCAAGCCGCATCCAGATGGGTGTAAAGGTCTTCGGCCTTTGCGACCTCCAGAATGGGGCCAAGCGTATCGCAGGCACCAATACCTGTGCCGCCGGTGATCGCGATGATACCAGCGGGGGTGTGTCCGGCGGCGCGGTCTGCGGTGATCGCCGCTTGCAAGGCGGCGGCGTCCATCCCGTGGCGCGGGCCTGTGCCCGGTATTTTGACAAGGTTGGCCTGCCCGATGCCCGACACCCAACAAGCGCGATCAATCGACGAATGCACCTGATCGGAACAATAGATCCGCAAGTGCCCCTTGCCTGCGATTCCGTCGCGGTTACCGGTGAATCCCGTCGCCCGTTCCCGCATCGTCAGCACCGCCGAAAGCGTCGCAGAAGACGCGCTGTCTTGGATCACACCGGTAAAGCCTTCGGACAACCCAAGCGCCTGACGCAGCCATTGCACCATGACGGTTTCGACCTCGGTCGCGGCGGGGGAGGTCTGCCAAAGCATACATTGCGAGGCGATGGTCGTGACCAGCATTTCCGCCAGCATTGAGGGCGGCGCAGCATTGGCCGGAAAATATGCAAAAAATCGAGGATGCTGCCAATGGGTGATCCCCGGCATCACGATGTTCTCGAAATCCGCCATGATGCAGTCCATTGCCTCCGCCCCATCAGGCGGCGCTTGCGGCAATTGCGCGGCAGTTTCCCCAAAGGCAGTTTGCGCCCGCACAGGTCGGTCCCGCAGGGTTTTGTGATAATCTGCTGACCAATTCGAAATATGCGCGCCCCAATGGGCGAATTCATCCCAGTCCATGGGGGAGCCTCCGGTGTTTCAGCCATTGCTGACTTTATGTGGGCCGCGGGTCAATGCCACGCGGCGGGTGCACCGTCAGGGCGCGATGATCGGGCTGGCCTGAATATCGGAGTCTTGCGTGTCCACATCCACAAACCGGCTCCCATGTTTGAACCAGCTTTCGGGCGCCGCCGCCCCCCAAAGGGTTTGGCGCTGCGGGTCTTGCAGATCCCATTTGATCGGCTCCAGATCCGGATCAACGGTTTGATAGTCGGAGCAATAGATTTCAATCCGGTGGCCGTCCGGGTCCAGCACATAAAGGAAAAACGCATTTGAAATTCCGTGCCGGCCCGGCCCGCGTTCGATGTTGTCGACATAGCCGGTGGTTGCCATCAGATCCAATAGATCAATGATGTTCATCGGCGTCGGCACCCAGAACGCAACATGATGCATGCGCGGGCCAGTGCCATTGGTAAACGCCATGTCATGCACGCCGCCCTTGCGGTGCATCCACGCCGCCCAAAGCCGGTTGCTGTCTTCGTCTTCGGTGTATTCCGTCACTCGAAAGCCAAAGTCGCTATAGAAGGCAACAGAGGCATCAACGTCATGAGAAAAGCAGTTGAAATGGTCGATCCGCAAAGGTTTGACCCCGCGATAGAGCGCATATTTTTGGTGGATCGGCGCAAGGCGGTCCATCTTGTGATAGAACTCCAGTGGAATGCCCATGTTGTCAGAGGTCAGCAAGGTGCGCCCCTGATAAGGGCGATCCACCCATGATGTCGGGCGGCCCTTGGCGCGAAAATAGGCTTCGGCTTTGTCCAGATCATCCTCGTCAAAGGTTTTGAACCCCATCACCTCAACCGTGCCGGGTTGGTCGGACTTTTGCAGGATGATGCAATGGTGACCGCGTTCCTCCATTGCGCGCAGATAGACATGATCGGCGTTCTCATCAGTGACCTGAAGACCAAGAGTATCAGTGTAGAACGCCTTGGAGACCGCAAGATCTTTGACGTTCAAACAGATATGAGACAGCCGGATGGTGTTGAAATCAGGGTAAAGGTTCGGGGCAGGTACAGGCATGGTCTGATCTCCTTACAACGCGCCAAGGCGGGTGATTTTATGCGCTCCGGTGGCGAAACCGATGTGCTTTTGCTCCATGTAGAAATCAAAAGACCAATCACCGCCATCGCGGCCAATGCCGCTGGCCTTGACCCCGCCAAAGGGGGTGGGCAGGTGCCTCACGTTCTCAGAATTGACCCAGATCATTCCCGCCTCCAGTGCCTCGGTAAAGCGCAGGGCGCGGGTCAGGTCATTTGTCCATAGGTATCCGGTCAGTCCGTAGGCCGTGTCATTGGCCAGCGCCAGTGCCTCCGCCTCAGTCTCGAACGGGATCGAGGTCAGAACCGGGCCAAAGATTTCCTCTTGGGCGATGCGCATGTCGTTGCGGGCATTGGTAAAGAGGGTCGGTTTGACGAAATATCCTTCGTCGCCAATCGCGGCGCCGCCTGCGGCTATGGTTGCGCCATCTTGGGCGGCGATGTCAAAATAGCTGGTCACTTTGTCAAAATGTTCGCGGCTGATCAGCGGGCCAATTTCCGTTGTCGGATCAAGGGGGTGCCCCACTTTGATGTTGTTCACCCGTTCGACAAGCTTGGACTCAAAATCGGCGCGGATGCTGTCTTGGATCAACAACCGCGAGGACGAAGTGCAGCGTTCGCCGTTGATCGAATAGATCATAAAGATCACTGCATCCAAGGCGCGGTCCAGATCCGCATCTTCAAAAACGATCACCGGGTTCTTGCCGCCCAATTCCAGATGATTGCGTTTGAGCGTATCTGCCCCCTGTTTGATGATCATAGACCCCGTGCGGCTTTCTCCGACCAAGGCGATGGCCTTGATATCGGGATGCTCACACAGCGCCTTGCCCGCCGCTTCGCCAAAGCCGTTGACGGTGTTCAACACGCCCGGTGGTAGGCCCGCCTCCTCGGCGATCTCAACCAGCAAACGCGCAGTCAGGGGGGAAGCTTCGGCAGGTTTGTGTACCACGGTGCAACCGGCGGCCAGCGCTGGCGCGATTTTCCATGTCGACAGCATAAAGGGTGTGTTCCAAGGGGTGATCACGCCAACAGGGCCTATGGGTTTGCGGGTTGTGACATTCATCAAGGTTGGCGATTGCAGCAATTGTCCGTCCCGCGCCTGCACCACCTGATCCGCAAAATAGCGAAAGTTCTCCGCGCCGCGCAGGGCGGCTTTGGACATGAACTTGAACGCCTGACCGGTGTCCCAGCATTCGCACAGGGCGATCTCTTCGGCGCGGGCTTCGATCCCTTCGGCCACTCGGATCAGTATGCGTTTGCGTTCAGGCGCGGGCATATCGCGCCATGCCGGAAAGGCATCAGCGGCGGCTTTGGCAGCGCGGTCAATATCTTCGGCGCTGCCCTCTGCCACATCGCAGATGACCGATTTATCAACTGGCGAGAGGGTTTGAAACACGCCCGCACTGCCAGCGCAGTCTTGCCCCGCAATGCGGTTTTTGATCCCGCCGCTACGGAACCGGTCCAAATATCCGTCCAGCTTGGTGATGTTGTCGTCAAGCACGCTCATGCGTTGTCCTCCAGATGGTCGCGGATGTTGCCGAATTTTGGGGAGAGGTCGGCGTCAATATCGCGGATTTCTGCAGAAAGCGCGATGGAATGGGTGGCCATGGTCGGGGCTGCAAAGTCTTTGAGGGCTGCAAAGACCCGCGTGATAGCATCCTGTTTGACTGCCTCAGCACGGCCCGCCCGCAGGCGCACCGACAGATCAAGGTACCCATGTTTTGCCGCGCCATCCGCGATTGCGACATGATCCGCCCGCATTGCCCGCACACGGATGCCGGCCATCTGAAAGGTTTCAATCTCTGCGGCGGTTGCGCGGATCACTTCGCACAACTGTGCAATATCCAGAACCGTTTCAAGGTTGGCGGAATAGTCGATGTGGAAGTGCGGCACATGATTTCCTTAACATGTTAATAATTGTGAAGTTAATAAATTAATCGTCGTTTTGTCAAGCCCGCTGCTAACAATTTCACTTCATCCGGTCACTTGGACAACTTGCAGAGGAAACCACTCTTGGCATCAGGGCGCAAACAATTGATATTTCCCACAAGGCCCAATCCCAAGCAGGGCAACAGATCCTGCGCCACTCAATGAAAGCATCCGATGACCCATCCGCTTCCTTCGACGTCCCGTTCCCTGCCTATCGCGCTGATCCGTGCCCGCGAGGGCGTGATGGCACCGATCCGCGAGATGTTGTCAGAAACCGGGATCACCGAACAACAATGGCGCGTTCTGCGGGTGTTGGCCGAACACGGATCACTTGACACATCCACTTTGGCGGACCGGGCCAGCCTGCTGTTTCCAAGCCTGACCCGTATCGCAACAACCCTGCGCAACAAGGGTTTGATCACCCAGACTCGCGACGAGATCGACCGGCGGCGCCAGCTGATCGAGATCACCGAAGCGGGGCAGAAAATCATCGACGACCGCGCCGATCAAGCGGCCCAGATCGTGGCGGGTTTCAGGGCCGCATTGGGCGATGACAACTATGAATCCCTGCTGGACCTTTTGGCGCAGCTTGATCCCGGTTCCTCAAACTAGGTTCTTGGCCCGCCAATCATCAAAGATCTCCAGCGCCTTGTCAGCAAATCCGGCATCATTGATGTGGCAATCAAGGCGATGCGCTTTGACCTGCGGTGGCAGGCCGCCTTCCAGTGCGGCTAGAAACGTTGCCAATCCATCCGCGTCATGCAAATCCGCGCCTTCGCGATCCCATTCACCCAAGCCAAGCTCTGGCAGCAGAACCTCAACCGGGGCTTTGGCCGAAGCCAGTTGAGTACAATGGGCCTGCGCCACCGCAATCCGCTCTGCCGCGTTCAGAACAACAGACGTCAAAAGCCGGTTGTGTTCGTGACTGGGGTGATCGGACCATTTGCCGGGCAAGGGCTGCCAGCCGACAATATCCACCAGATCGTAACATCCCGGCGCAACAATCTGGGGTGTGCCGTTCTGGCCTGCATTGGTCAGCCGGTCCGCCCCCGCCGAGATATTGGAGCCGTGAATATGGTTGCCCAGTTCCTGCGTGCAAAAGTCAAAGACACAGGCAAACGCCCCCTGCCCGGCGAGACTTTCGAAGGCGCGCCCGCCCATCCCTGTGGCATGGAAAACGGCCACCTCATATCCGCGCTCTTCCAGCGCAGGCTTGAGCGGGATCACATATTTGAGCGCCGATGTCCCAAGCGAGGTCATGCCGATCATTGGCTTGTCCGGGTCGGGCTTTTGCACCGCCCGCGCCGCACCCAGCACCGCACCGGCGGCTTGGCTCAGCGAGGCTTTGCAAACCGAGTTGAGGCCATAAAGCCCGCCCGCCCACAGGATCATCTGCGTATCTGCCGCCAATCGCTCTGCCGGGATCAACGGCGAAAACGACACGGTCGAGACGATGTATTTGGGCACGCCCAGCGGCAGCGCAGAACAGACATCCAACGCCAGATCAGTGCCCATTGTACCGCCCAGCACGATCATCCCGTCAAAAGCCCCTTCAGAATTGAGCCGTGCAGCAAGCAAGGCGGTCCCCGCCGCCATGATCTGCATCGCGCGGTTTTCATCCCCCGACGCAATCGCCGCCGCGATACTGCTGCCGCCCTCTTGGGCCACGTCATGTTTGGAATAATCACAAGGCTTTGAGGGATCGCCCAAAACGGAGACATCCATCGTCAGAACGCGCCCACCCTGCCCGCGGATCACATCTGCCAGAAATCCCAGCTCGTCGTCTTTGGTGTCATAAGTGCCGATCACCAGAATGGTTTTCTCTGTCATATGCACCCCCTTTAGAGTTTGATCCAAGCGGTCTTCAGATTGATGTATTTTTCAATCGCATGAAGGGATTTGTCCGCCCCATTGCCCGATTGCCCGACACCGCCCAAAGGCACTGTACCGTCTGCGCCGCCGTATGTGTTCACATGCATCACCCCGGTGCGCACGGCACGCACCATGCGGTGGGCGCGGGAAAGGTTTGATGTCCAGACCGCACCCGCCAATCCATAGACAGTTGAATTGGCGATGCGCACGGCGGCGTCTTCGTCTTCATACGGGGTAACGGCCAAGACCGGGCCGAATACCTCCTTTTGGGCCAATGTCGCGTCCGGGGTCACACCCGTCACGATGGCGGGGTCCATGAAATACCCGCCGGTCTCTTGCAGGATACGACTGCCACCCCTGACAATCTCGCCGCCTTCCTGTTCCGCTTTGCGCAGGAAATCCAGATTTTGCTGCAACTGTGGCTCCGAGTTCACCGCGCCGATGTTGGTGGTCAAATCAAGTGGGTCGCCGACCTGCATAGCTTTGGTGGCGCGGGCGACGGCAGCGACAAATTCAACGTGAATTGAGGCCTCAACCAACAGGCGCGACCCTGCGACACAGACCTGTCCGGCATTGCGAAAGATACCAGCAGCGGCAACCTTGGCCGCCTCATCCAGATCGGGGGCATCGGCAAAAATGATGTTTGGGGATTTGCCGCCAAGCTCAAGATAGACCCGTTTCATATTGGACTTTGCTGCATATTCCATCAGGCGCCGGCCCGTGGCACCCGAACCCGTAAAGACCAACACATCCACATCCATCGACAGGCCCATGGCCTCGCCAACGACTGCGCCCGCGCCGGTGACCGCGTTCAAAACACCCGGCGGAAGCCCTGCCTCAAGCGCCAGATCGGCCATCCGCATCAATGACAACGACGCGGTCTCGGAGGGCTTCAGAACAACCGAATTGCCCATCGCCAGCGCCGGACCCAGCTTCCAGGCGCCGATCATCATCGGAAAGTTCCACGGAATGATCGCACCGACCACGCCCACCGGCTCTTTGTGGATCAGGCCCAGAATGTCAGATGATGTCGTCGCAATCTCACCATAGATCTTATCGAGCGCTTCGGCGTAATAACGGATCGTGGCGGCGGCTGATCCGGGCTCTGCTTTGCGGGCCATGCTGATCTCGGTGCCGTTGTCGCGCACGCCCAGCACGGCGAGTTCAAGCGCATGGGCGTCGATCAGATCGGCCCATTTCATCAGCACCTTTTTCCGGTCTGCGGGCGCTTGTCCGGCCCAGCGGCCATCCTCAAATGCCGCCCGTGCCGAAGCGATGGCGGCGTTCATGTCAGCCGCGGTACCATCAGCGATCTGCGTCAAAACCCGCCCGTTGCGGGGCGACAGAACATCCATCAGCCCGCCATCAGAGGCGGGCACATGCCGCCCTTCGATCAGGTGATGAAAAACCGGAACGGGCTGATCCCGCAGTGCATTGATACTATCTTGATCCATGGGCCTACCGTGTTTGACTGTCATGCATGTCGTGGTCCTCTTCGGGCTGGTGAGCGCGAAACTCTCTGACCAGGGTGCGGATATGCAGGGCGACCACCAACAGGATGATCACAAAGAGAATAAAGGAAATGGGCCGGTCAATCATATCCAGCGGCGTCTTGAGGCGCGGCAGGGCCGAGCGCAGCTTGACCTCCATGATGCCGCCCAGAACCATCCCCAGAATGATTGGCACAATCGGCAGGTTCAGCCGCTTCAGGATCAGACCAAGAACACCGAACCCCGCCGAAATCATACAATCCGTCAGCGAATTGCGCAGCGAATAGACCCCGACAAACGAAAGGATCAGGATCACCACCCCCAAAAATCGGGTTGGCACGCGAATGATCTTGGTCAGCAAATTTGTTGAGAACAGCAAGAACACCATCACGATCACATTCAGCAGGATCAGGGCAAAATAGAGCCCGTAAACCAGATCAATCTGGTTCTGGAACAGCTGTGGACCGGGGATCACATTGTGGATGTAGAACACCGAAAGCATCATCGCGGTCAGCGCCTCACCGGGGATGCCCAGCGCCAAAAGCGGGATCATCGCGGCGGCTGGCACCGCGTTGTTGGCCGCCTCAGATGCGATCAAACCTTCGGGGGATCCTTTGCCAAAATCATCAGGCTTGGCAGAGGTTTTTTGCGCGTAGGTATAGCTCATGAATTGGGCCGTAAACTCACCCGTGCCGGGGATCATGCCCAAAAGCACGCCAAAGCTGGAGGACACCGTCGCCACCCTTTTGTGCTTGAGCAGCTCTTTGAAGCCTGCGGTCAGTTTTCCGGTGACCGGCTTGGCGTCCGGGCTGCTGTCTGGTGCGGTGAGCAGGAAGAACGCTTGGCTGAGCGCGAAGAGGCCCAGAACCACAACAATCAAGTTGATGCCAGAGCTGAGGAACGAAAAGCCGAAGGTGTAGCGCTGGGTATAGGTCACTGCGTCCAAGCCAACGGTCTGCAGAAAGATACCGAACATCGCCAGAAACCCAGCCGCGAAGATCTGGCCGCGATGTGCAAGGATCACCAGTAGAATACCCAGAAACGCCGCAAGAAAAATCTCGCGGGAGCCGAACATGGGCGCGATCAACGCCAAAACAGGGGACAGCAAAATCAGGCAGCCAATCCCAAAGATGCCACCCCAAAACGATGCGCTATAGGCCAAGGACAGGGCGCGGTGCCCTTCGCCGGCCTGCGTCATCGGATAGCCGTCATAAGAGGTCAGCGCATTCACGGCTGTGCCCGGTGTATTGATCAAGATTGCCGGGATCGCGCCGCCATACATGGATGATCCATAGATCCCCAGAAGCATCGTCAGCCCGACAATCGGATCAAGCGAGAAGGTCGCGGGCAGCAGGATCGCAATGGCCACCGCAGGACCAACACCGGGAATTGCGCCAATGATCACCCCCCCGATCGAGCCGACCAAAAGCGCAACCAAAACATCCCATCGGGCCAGCATTTCAGCCCCGGCAAGCAGGTTTTCCATAACGTGATCCGATCAGAAATAGGTCAACATGAACGGGCGCAGCCCATCCGGCAGCAGCTCGTAGATCCGCCCTGCGGGCAGGTTCACCCGCAACAGGGTTTTGAACAGCAGGACGATAATCACCGCGCAGGCTCCGGCCGCGATCAACATGCGGGCGCTGCGGTATCCGGCGCGCAGTGTCAGAGCCAGCGCAAAAACCAGCGTTGTCGGCAAATAGCCCCCCAAGGGAACAAGCGCGGCATATGCGATGAACCACCCCGCATACTCCAACGCCGCAATCCACGTCCAAACCTCGCGCCAACGCCCCTCGATCCGTTCGGATAGCGCCGAACCGAGCAAATGAAACGCGGCAAACCCGGCCATGCCCATCAACGACACGGCGGGCCAAAACCGTGGTTGCGCAAAGAGTTTGCCGCGCGGCTTATAGGCCGTTTGCTCAAACAATTGGGACAGCAAAAATACCGAGATGATCAACAGAACCCAAGCAAAAACGATATCGCCGGGGCGGCGGTATCGTTTGAACAAAGATTGCAGCGTTTTGACGCGCGACATGGATCACCCCCCAATGACCGACCATTCCGCCGGGCCGACAATGTCGCCCGGCGGAACGCTGTTTGGTTATTCGGACAGCATACCTTCGATGCGGCCCATGGTCTCAATGTCTTTTTCGATCTGCGCGGCCACGTCATCGGCGGCTTGCCAATAGACCAATGCGCCGGTTTCGGCCGCCAGCTTCTGCGCGCGCTCCGACATCATGGTCTTTTGCGCAACGGCGATGATCTTTTCGCGGGCATCTTGCGGGGTGTCGGCATGCACGAACAAGCCATTCCACAGCGCCACGTCCAGATCCGGCGCCAGTTCTGCCACAGTGGGCGCATCCGGCGTCAGCGCAATCCGCTCTGATCCGATGGAGGCCAGCACTTTGACATCATCCAGACAGGGCAGGATCAATTGCAGCGTGGTGTTGATCACGTCCACATCGCCAGAGGCCAAGGTGTTGCAATCCAGCGCATCAAAAGCCGCGTCAGAGGAGTAGGAAAAGCCCATGGATTTGGCCAGACCCAGTGTCACCTGCGTAGGCACCAGCGGTGCACCGAAGTGTCCAAGCACCACATCATTACCTGCGGCATGGGCGGCCAATCCGGCCATGTCGTCATAAGGGGCATTGCCGCCTGCCGCGATGACAAACGGATAGGTCAGGAAATTGCCCAGCGGAACAAAGGGGTCCGGGTTCAACTCTGGAATGCCGATCTGCGGTCCGACCACTGGAATGGCGATGATGAACGATCCGATCGTATAGCCATCAGCGGGCGCATTGGCCACTTCGATTGCACCAGGGAAAGGGCCACCGCCGCCGCCCGGCTTGTTCACCACGGCAGTTGGCACACCGTAAGTTTCGGAGAAATCCTCGGCGATCATGCGCGTCAGGACATCCTCAAGATCACCCGGAGGCCACGGCACAACAAATTCGACCGGTTTTTCGGGGTACTCGGCCTGCGCAGTTCCAGCAACGGCAGTCATGGCCAAGGCCAAAGCCGTCACAGACATTGAAAACTTATTCATTGGTCTCTCCCTGATATGGTTCACATATTGAACCGACGTTTCATAAAAAGGTTGCCTTGTTAACCACCGTCTGTCAAACTTTTTCTCAAGGCAGCCGCAAAGAGAGAGACCCTCCATGTCGTCCACTACGAAAACGCTAGAGCTTTTGGCGTATTTCACACCGGCCCAACCCGAGATCGGGTTGTCCCAGCTGTGCAGGCAGGCCGGGCGCGACAAGGCGACGACGTATCGGCACTTGCAAGCACTTGAAGATGCTGGATTTGTGGAACAAAACCCGGCGACCAAGCATTACCGCCTTGGGCCAGCGCTGCTGCAACTCGCACAGATCCGCGAAGAGACCGTACCGCGCAAAGCGGGGGCCGAAACCGTGCTCGATGGGTTGGTCGATACAACAGGCGAGACCGCCCATGTTTCCGTGCTTTCGGGCACCACCGTCTATCCACTGGTGTCCAGAGAATCGCAACATCACAGCACACGCGCGATCATTGATGTGCAATCTTTCCCGCTTCATGCCACAGCATCGGGGCTTTGTGCTTTGGCCTTTGGGCCATCTGGCCTTTGGCCCGCGGCGGTTGCAAGATTGCAGGTTTTTACGGGCCGCACCATCGCAACAGAGGATGCATTGCGTCAGACAGTCGAGGCGGTGCGGCACAGCGGTTTTGGGCGATCCGACCGCTGTTATGAGGATGACATCCAGGGCGTTTCAGCCCCGGTCTTTGACCAATCTGGCCGTTTTGCGGGTGCGGTCTCAGTGGCCTGCGTCGCCTCCCGGTTTTCACCGAGCCTTGAGGCCAAGGTCAAAGAAAACCTGATAGAGGCGAGCCGCGACATCACCCGAAATTGGGGCGGCACCGTCCCTGCCGAAATCGAGGCCGCATGGGCCACTTCACTGTCACGTTCGAACGTATTGGAAAGCACATCATGAAAGACTCCAACTTCCTCAAAGAAAACAACGGGCGGCTGATGTGGCATCCGATGACCTCACCGCAGGACAGCATCGACAACCCGCCCAAAATCATCACTGGATCCAGCGGCGTCTGCGTCACGGACATTGATGGGCATACGGTCGTGGATGGTGTTGGCGGGCTGTGGAACGTCAATCTGGGGTATTCCTGCCAGCCCGTCAAAGATGCGATGGCCGCGCAATTGGACACCCTGCCCTATTATTCGACGTTCCGCGGCACATCCAACGATGTGGCGATTGAGCTGTCTTTTGAGCTGTCGGAATTCTTTGAACCTGACGGGATGGCGCGGGCGTTCTTTACCTCTGGCGGATCGGATTCTGTGGAAACGGCCCTGCGCCTGGCGCGGCAGTATCACAAGCTGCGCGGAGAGGCCGGGCGCACCAAGTTTTTGAGCCTCAAGAAGGGTTATCACGGCACCCATATCGGCGGCGCGTCCGTCAACGGCAATGCCAATTTCCGCACCGCTTATGAGCCGCTTTTGCCCGGCTGCTTCCACATTCCGGCGCCCTACACCTACCGGAACCCGTTTAACGAAAGTGATCCCGAAAGGCTGGCGCAGCTTTGTGTTCAGGCCTTGGAGGACGAGATCGCCTTTCAAGGCGCGGGCACCATCGCCGCGATGATCATGGAGCCGATTTTGGGCGCAGGCGGGGTCATTCCACCGCACAAATCCTTTGCGCCAATGGTTCAGGAGATCTGCAACCGGCATGGCATTTTGCTGATCACCGATGAGGTGATTACCGCCTATGGCCGGACCGGCGCATGGTCGGGTGCGCGGCTTTGGGGCATTCAGCCGGATATGATGTGTACTGCCAAGGCGATCACCAATGGTTATTTTCCCTTTGGCGCGGTGATGATCGGCCATCGCATGGTGGATGTGTTCGAGGGCAACCCTTCCGCCAAGATCGGCCATGGCTACACCTATTCGGGCCATCCTGTCGGCGCGGCGGCGGCGCTCGCTTGTCTGGCAGAAACCAAGCGATTGAACGTCGTGGACAATGCCGCAGCAAGGGGAACGCAGCTTTTTGACGGATGCAAGGCCTTGATGGAGAAATACGATATCATCGGCGACGTGCGCGGCGGACATGGCTTGATGACGGCGATTGAGATGGTCAGTGATCGTTCCACCAAGGCTCCGATTGACGGGGCCTCCGCGCTGGCAGTGCAAGAAGGTGCGTATCAAAGCGGTGCAATGGTACGGGTGTCCGGCCCCAACCTGATCCTGTCGCCGCCATTGGTGCTCAGCGAAGCGGAGGCTGATACGATCCTGTCCGCATTGGATGCGGGGCTCGCCTGCGTCTGAGCCTTGGCGAATTGCCTGACGTGGTATGACTACAGTGGATAGACAAATGCCCCGCCCAAGATAGCTGGACGGGGCATTGGCGGTGACGCTATAACTTAGAAATTGAAATCATCGTCTGACAGGGTAAAGCCGCTCACCCCGATCACACCGATGTTGCCTTCTTTGCCCGCGTCATTGGTAAAGCTCACCCGCGCCGCGGTGTCGGTCAATTGCAGGATCATCACGTCATCCATCCCCTGCACTGCGTCCATGCGGGAAAAGTCGATTTTGTCGGCACCATCTTCCCAATCAAAGATCTGGCCGCCGCGTGTGCCGTCCATGAACAGGAATGTATCGGCCTCACTGCCGCCTGACATGTTGTCATGGCCGCTGTTGGAGACCAGCGTATCCTCGCCCATTTCACCAAACAGCGCATCGCTGCCCCAGCCGCCTTCGATCCAGTCATTGCCCGCGCCGCCAAACAGCAGATCATTGTGGCCTTCGCCAAAAATGAAATCGTCGCCATCCCCAGCCATCACAAAATCATTGCCGTTGTTGCCGTGGATATTGTCCGCCTCTGCGGTGCCGCTCAGCATGTTGGCATCTTTGTCGCCCGCAATATGGTTCGGCAGCCCCTCGATGGATTCCAGAATGTCGATCCCGTCAAAGACCCCTTTGGCCGTGACCCGCACGTCCTCTTCGGTAACGGTGTCGCCATAGATCTTCACGGTGCCGAGGCTGTCTTCGTCATGGGCACCGCCGCCGTCGCCCTGTTGCGAACGGACATGGAGCAGGGAGAAATCACCGCCCTCGTCCGCGCCATAGGTAATCTCGGCCAATTCTACCGTGTGACCGCGCAATTCAATTCTGTCTCTGTCCTGATTGGAAAAATCGAGGACAACATCATCGCCGCCGCTTTCGACCCAATGATCATGCACCGCATCATTTTCACCCGCGACCTTGCGCCAGTTGATGCTGCCATCTTCGCGGGTGTGACGGGCCAGCACAACGTCGGTGGCATCCAGCAGATAGTTGAACATAAAGGTATCGCGATGCTGGCCGCCCGACACGATGTCGGTCGAGAGCGCCGGATCAACCGGATCTGTGATCCGTCCTGCGCCATCTGTCTGGGCCGGGTCCGGCTCACCACCATCGGCATAGACACGGATGTAATCGCTGCCCAATCCGGCAAAAACCTGCTGCGCACCTGAGCCCAGCTCAATCCGGTCAGTCGTCTTGACGTCATCGGGCGCTGTCTCCAGCACCGCACCATTTTCTGTGATCTGGAACGCTTGGGTGCCGCCGTTGTAATCGGCCAGCTTGTCGGTTTCCGCCAGTTGATCACCGCCGTCAAACACCCCGTCACGCTTCACGGTGATGTCCTCCTTGGTGACCTTGTCGCCATAGACCTTAATGATGCCCAGCGGGTCTTCGTCATGGGCGCCGGTGGCCGTGTTGGCCCCGCCCGCGCCGCCATTCCCTTGCTGGCTGATCACACGAATGGACGAGAATGCACCGCCTTCATCAGTGCCATACGTCACTTCGGCAATCTCGACGGTGTGACCCCGCACAAGGATCTTGTCGCCTTCTTCTTTCGAGAAATCGAGGATCGTATCAACGCCAAAGCCTTCGACCCAGTGATCGTGAACATTGTCGTTTTCGCCCGCAACCCCGCGCCAGTTGATGTCGCCGGTACTGCCAGTGTGCTGGGCCACCACTTCGGCCCGTCCATTCAGAAGCGCATAGAATTCAAAGCGGTCCGCGCCCGCGCCGCCAAAGAAATAATCGTCTGACCCTGCCGCGCCAATGGCCGGGTTGATCCGCCCCTCGGTGCCATCGGTCTGAGCTGGGTCCGGCTCTCCTGCATCGCCGTAAGAGAGAATGCGGTCATTGCCGCCGCCAGCCTCAATGATCTGAGTGCCACTGCCCGCTTTGAACATGTCGCCTCGTGCGGTGCCTTCGAATGTCCGCTCAAAGCTTTCGGGGTTTTCAATGCCCCATTGTGGATGCTTAATCTGCGGCGCGTCATTGTCGGCCAGACCGTCGGCTTCGGCGGCGGCGATATCCTCAAGCTGATCAACGCCATAGAACACATTCGCCTTAAGCGTGATATTCTCTTTGGTCACCTTGTCGCCGTAGACCTTGATCGTGCCCAACAGGTCTTCGTCATGGGCGCCTGTAGCGGTATTTTCGCCGCCCGCACCGCCATCACCCTGCTGGGACCGCAGCTGGATCAGGCTGAAATCGCCGCCCTCGTCCGCACCATAGGTGATCGCGGCGACCTCCACCGTGTGACCGCGAATGTCGATTTTGTCACCATCCTGATTGGAGAAATCGAGGATCACATCATTGCCGATCCCCTCAACCCAGTGGTCATGGACGTTGTCGTTTTCACCTGCCACGCGCCGCCAGTTCACCTCGCCGTCGCTGCGGGTGTGTTCGTCCTGAATCTCTTGTTTGGCATTCAGCAACAGACGAAAGGCAAAAGTATCACGCCCCTGCCCGCCTTTGATGATGTCATCCGATTGATCTGCCGGGACCGGGTCATTCACCCGGCCCGCTGCGCCTTCGGTCTGGGCTGGATCCGGCTCTCCGCCATCGGAAAAGCTGTAGATGATGTCATTGCCGCCGCCCGCATCCACGGCTTGCGACCCCTCACCAATTGAGATCCGGTCGGTCTGCCGGTGGATTGACCCGGTATAGCTGGTGTCATCGGTGTTGCTGGCGACAACCTGCGTGATGCCAAGGTCAATCGGGGCATAGACCGCATCTGCCGTCTCCAGCCGGTCGATGCCCTCATTGTTTTTCTCGACAATCAGATCGGCCAGTTCAACCTTGTCGCCGTAAACCTTGATCTGGCCCAGCGGATCTTCGTCATGGGCACCGGTGGCCGTATTGGCCCCGCCCGCACCGCCGTCGCCTTGCTGGCTGTAGACCGTGATCAGGGAAAACGCGCCGGCCTCATCCGATCCATAGGTGATGTCGCCAATTGTCATCGTATGGCCGGTGATTTTGATCTTGTCGCCTTCGGCCTTGCTGTAATCGGTGATCGTGTCGAGGCCGAACCCTTCGACCCAGTGATCATGGACGTTGTCGTTTTCCCCCGCAACGCCGCCCCAATTGACGCGGCCAGAGCTGCTGGTGTGGGCGCCAACGACGCTTTCCTTGGCATTGATCAGCGCACGGAACTCAAACGTATCGCGGCCTGCCCCGCCGGTCAGAATGTCATCCGTCCCGCCCGTGACAGGCGGATAAACCCGCCCTTCTGCGCCGTTCGTCTGCGCCGGGTCAGGCTCTCCTCCATCAGCGTAGGAAATGATGCGATCATTGCCCGCCCCCATATCAACGGTCTGTGCGCCGCTGCCAAGGATCGCTGTTTCGCTAAATTTTGTTCCGGTTACGTTGTCCGCCATTTGGTCTCTCCCAAGGTTATTGTGCGGCCCGGTCTGGCTTCAGACCCGTGGCCACATTTATTGTTGGCGTCCATTGATTCCCGCAAAACGTGAAAAATCTATGTTCGAATTCGAGCAATTGTCAGAAAGGCCGCTTTCCGCCGCGCAAGGGCGGATCACCGCCGATTTTTGCGATTTTCACCATATGCTGTGGGCGATCTAGCGCTGCACCGCGACAGGTTGCGCCGATATCCGCCGACCTTAGCCAATGCGATTGTTGCCCAAACCGCAATTTCTTGCCCTAATTCGCCGCCCGAAAACAAAAGATCCTGCCAAATGTCACGAAAGCGTCTTAATCAATTGCTGTGTAAATCGGGGGCGACGGCACAGGAATATTCGCCTTGCAGCCTCTCGCGGCGGGTGAGTGACCGGGATATGATGAGGCATTCAGAGCAAGGAAAAATACGATGACTGGCATTTTGACCCTCAACGCCGGTTCGTCCTCGATGAAATTCGGGCTTTACCGCGATGCTGCTGACCCGGTTGAGCTGTTGCATGGCCAGATCGACGGCATCGGCACCGCTGCGCGGCTCATCCTCACAACGTCCGAAGGTACAACCGCAACAAAAGTTGCCGCGCCGACCCAGGCCGACGCCCTGACGCGGGTGATCGAAGCACTAACGGGGCCGCTGGCCGATCTCACCATCACTGGCGTCGGCCACCGCATTGTGCATGGCGGCCCGCAGTTTTCCGCGCCGGTTATCCTGACCCAAGATGTACTGGCGGCCCTGTCCGATCTGAGGTCCCTCGCCCCCTTGCACCAGCCGCATAACCTCGCCGCCGTTGCCGTAGCCCAGCAGGCCTTTCCCAACGCCGTTCAGGTCGGTTGTTTTGATACGGCCTTTCATCGCGGCCATCCTTGGGTCAACGATACCTTCGCAATCCCCCGCCGCTATTACGACGCGGGAATCCGGAGGTACGGGTTTCACGGGCTGAGCTATGATTACATCACCGGGGTGATCAAACGCGATCATCCCGAGTTGCACCAAGGCCGGATCATCGTGGCACATCTGGGCAACGGCGCGTCGATGTGCGCCATCCGGGCGGGGCGCAGCGTTGGGTCCACCATGGGGTTTTCCGCGCTCGACGGGTTGCCCATGGGCACAAGGTGCGGGCAGATTGATCCCGGCGTGGTGTTATATCTGATCGAACAAGAAGGATTGCCACCGCATGAGGTGATGCAAATGCTTTACGAAGGCAGCGGGCTGTTGGGCCTGTCGGGCCTGACCAGCGATATGCGCAGCCTTCTGGCCTCGGAAATGCCTGAGGCGCAGCAGGCCATTGACTACTACGTATTCCGGGCACGGCGCGAGGTGGGCGCATTGGCGGCCGTCCTTGGCGGTCTGGACGCGCTGGTGTTTTGCGGCGGCATCGGCGAAAACGCCGCCGAAATCAGACAACGCATTGGCGATGGGCTAGAATTTCTAGGCATTGAAATCGACCCCGCACTGAACATTCGCAACGCGAGCGACATTGGATTGGGCCAGACCAAGGTGATGGTGATCCCAACCGACGAAGAACGCATCATCGCCCGCGCCGTGAGGCATCTCTCGGCAGCCAGATCATGAGCGCAGTATATTGGCGGTGCAATGCAGACCCATCGGCGCATGCACCCGTCGCCCAAACGGCTAACGCCACATCAACGCCCGAGCATGGCGGATGGCTTCACATTTCGGGGTATGGTGGCGGAGACGAAGGGATTCGAACCCTCGAGACCCTTCCGGGCCTACTCCCTTAGCAGGGGAGCGCCTTCGACCACTCGGCCACGTCTCCGCTGACCCGTATGCCTTGTAACCCCCTGTAATTACAAGGGGTTTATTGAAAATTTCTTCACTATTTGTAAGTCCATGATTTTATTGATTTTCCACGAGTTTCATCGGCATTTTTCTACAATTCGTGCAAAACCGGTGCAAAATCCGTGCAAAAACACCTCGTCTGATACTTGTGTGCAGATCCCGTGCAAATCGCATTTGGGAGGGGTCTAACCTGATGTATAGGAACAGAATTTACATCGAGGGCGCTCCCTTTCGAAGGGAAACTATCTTAAGTTGACTAGAAGCACGATCGCGTGCTCTTTAAGTAGAGTTACTCTTCAATGGTGGACTAGTTTTTGGAGCACAAGTAACCTGTCGGGATAGCTGATCCGGACTTTCGTTTCGACGAGGAGCACAGATTTGAGCAACACAGATTTACAATGGAGAGTACTGGCAAAATCCGCGCTGATCTTAGCAAGAGGCAGTTTTTCAACATGATACCTAAAGGCTCGGCAGCTCTCTACAAAAATCTGCCAAAACACCGCGACCAGCCCGGTATCCAGATCATACTGGAAAAAGGCCAAGCTAAAGACCGTAAAGGCACAAACATTTCTCAGGCCCAGTTTGAAGAAAAGTGGGAGGCGATGGACGAGATCAACTCCTTCATAGCCGATTCCCCTCAGGATCCATACCGAACGCTTACCAGCAAATCAAAAAAGCTCTTCAAACTTCTGGAGTTCAAAAGACATTCCAATCTTGTGATTTGGAACGCATCTATTGATCGGCTTCATTTTTCTGGTCAGCGGCTAGAAGTCAAGAATTGCAAGCTGGGGCAACTGACTCTTTTTGGCACTCATCAAGACCATCAAACTGTTTTGATAGAAAACTGTGTGATTGGAGAGTTGCGACTGGACCGTAACGTCTCGCAGACACAAGCTGAATTTAGAAACTGCCGCATACTTAATTTACGCTTCGAAGATTCAGATGACCGGAAGCCTTTTGATCTTGTATTCGATAACAGGCCCTTTGAGATGGAGGCTGAAACCGGAACCGCATTGCAGGAAGTAGTGAAGGCTGCTGACAGCCAAATTTACTATGCGCCGCAAGCTAGCCTTCAGAGCTATCGGGACTTACATAACTGGGCGCAGAGGTATGGCATGTCTAACCTAGCTCATTTGGCTAGGGGGACTGAGTTGGGGCTTGAGTACACCACCTCCGAGCCCGGCCTTGAGAAATTTGCGCTCCTAGTTTGGAAATTTGCCTGCGACTATGGATTGCGACCCCAAAAAGCTCTTTTCTGGTTGTTCATTTCCACTGCGGTTTTGTGGATTGCCCTATGGTGCTGCGGCACCACCTCGGCGACTAGCGCTCCTCAATGGGTCAAAGACCTGAACGATTGGTCTAGGGCGCTTGTCGCAGCATTATCCAACTTAGTATTCCCGTATGCTGGCATCTCTCCTCGAAGCCTAGTCATTCCGTCAAACATTGCGAGCGCTACCCTAATGCTGGTCCATGGGATCACCACTATTGCTTTGTTATTGTTCATCGGCTTCTCGCTCCGACGAAGGTTCAAATTTAACTAGGAAGCGAGCAACGAGCTGTGCAAAATCCGTACAGTTTCGCGCATCAGGCAAATTTACATAACTAAATCAACACTCTGCGTGGAAACGCAGGTCTTTAGCAGGGGAGCGCCTTCGACCACTCGGCCACGTCTCCGCTGACCCGTTTAGCTGTGGGATCTGAGGAGGGCAAGGGGGTTTTTGCCATGATTTTGAAAGGCAGTGCCATGCGTGCACCCCCTGTTCACTCCCGTACACGGGGGCGGTGCAATTTCGGGGGTGCTCTAGGGCGGGAACGGGGTGTCCCTGCCCCTCTTGCTGGTTCAGAGGGCGGCCGAAGCACTGCCGCTGGCGAAAGCCAGACTGAGGTGCAAGATGATCGTCAGTACGACCACCCAACGCACCGGGATACCGCAAAGTGCGAGTGTGCAGATCAATGCGAAGGTTACGTTGCTGCCTTGCGCGGACATCATCCACGCAATCATTGGTTGAAGTTGCCACATCATTGGATATGTTCCTTTAAATGCGACGGGCCCGCCTTTGGGTTAAGACGTTGTCATGACACCTTTAAATATGGAGGATTGGGACGTCTGACGCGGCAGCTCAAAGATGCCCAAGTTGGCTAAGAGTGGTCTGGGATTTCCCGAATTTGAGAAAAGCTGCCTAAAGTTGACCCGGATATTTTGAAAGCCTTCGGGCGCGCAGTGAAACTTGCGCGTGGCAAGCGGGGATGGAATCAAAAACAACTTGGCGACGCCTTTGACCCTCCTGTCGGAAACTCGATCATCTCGAAGGTGGAGAAGGGGCAAAAAGAGGCGCTTGGGTTCACGTCTGTCGGTCGATTTGTAAAACTGCTGGAACTTGACGAAAGCTGGCTCGACAAATTCCTTGATGCCGAAGAAACCGCCGAGAGCGGCGAGACGAAAGCCGAGCAGGAAGCCGATCAGGTTGTAGATCGTTTGCGCCGTGAGGGCGCGACCGCAGGTGCAACGGATGATCTTTTGATCCAACTCGCCAACCGCTTTACCGAAGGCGATCACAAGGACCGCGAGACTGCCTATGTCAGCGTGCGGGCGGCCTTGGAAGAATTGGTGCGGAACAAGGATATTGCAGCACTTGCGGGCAACGCAGATGCACAGTTTGCGGCCCTGATGTGGCAGGTTGATGCGCTAAACGATGATGGCGACTTTGACGAGGCGGCTCGGTTACTGGATGAGGAACAGGACCGGCTTGATCAGGTGGCCGCGCTGCATCTGAAAAAGCAACTGAACCAAGACCGCCTGCGCAATCGACCTGATCTTGCGGCGAAACGGCTGATTGCAGATCAGTACCGGCAAGCCGCGCCCGGCGGCGTGTTTTGGGCGTTGAACAGACTTGCGCAGGCTTGGCGAGATGAGGGCGACAAAGTTGGGGATATGTTTGCGCTCACTGTTGCGCTCGCCCTTGCCAAAGCCAACTACGACGACCGGGCGAAAGGTAAAAGGCGGCTAGAGGCTTCGGCACTGCATACCTTAAGTTGGTGTCATTTTCGCCTTGCGGAACGCTCGACAAAGGATAGGCACTTGCGCATCGCCAGAACAGCGTTCACTGCGGCAATCAGCAAGACGAACAAGGAAAAAGAACCTGCGAATTGGGCCGCGTCACAGGGTGGTCTTGGCTGTGTTCTAGAAGAAATGGGTGAGCGCGCAAATGATCCAACATTCTTGGAAGACGCAGTCAAAGCGCACCGCGCGTCATTAAAAATGCATATTGCGGAAAGCGATGAGAACCAGAAAGCCGCTTGGCACAACCTCGGATCATCGCTACAATCCCTCGGTGAACTCACCCGAAGCGATGCAACGTTGCAAGAGGCCGGAGAAGCCTTGACAGCTGCACTCAGCCTAAAAGACAGGACTAGAGACCCGCTTGACTGGGAGACGACACAGAACAATCTCGCCGTTGCGCTGAGGTGGCGCGGAGAGATTGCCGGTAAGGCATCCTTTTTTGACGCGGCCAGAGAGGGATATGCCGCCTGTGAAGGGGTCGATTTGAAAACGCATGCTCCCTTCCAATGGGCACGTCTGCAATGGAACATCGCCGATCTGGCCGTTGCGCGATATACAGTCGATCCTAACCCCGCGCATTTGGTTGAGGCACGACACTATTTAGCGCAGGCGCGGGCGATTTTTGTGGAAGGGTCCGAGTATCAGACGCAGCGCTGCGACGACTTGTTGGCCAAGATCGACGCAGCAGAACGCGCTTAAGTATTAAACAAGAAGTGCAGCACATCGCCGTCTTTGACGGTATAGGCCTTACCCTCGGCGCGCATTTTGCCTGCCTCTTTTGCAGGCCCCTCGCCGCCCAAAGACACAAAATCGTCATAGGCAATGGTCTCGGCGCGGATGAAGCCTTTTTCGAAATCGCCGTGGATCACACCGGCCGCTTTGGGCGCGGAGGTGCCGGTTTTGATGGTCCAGGCGCGGGCCTCTTTGGGGCCGACGGTGAAATAGGTTTCCAGATGCAGCAGCTCATAACCTGCACGGATCAAACGGTCGAGACCCGCTTCTTTCAGGCCCATCTCCTCAAGGAACATATCGGCTTCGTCGGCTTCCAGCTGGCTGATCTCTTCTTCGATCTGGGCGGAGATGATCACATGGGCGTTGCCCTGCGCGGCCGCCATCTCGGCCACTTTGGCTGAGAAATCATTGCCCTCTGCCGCTTCGCTTTCGCCAACGTTGCACACATAAAGCACGGGTTTGGTGGTCAGCAGTTGCAGCATGCGCCAGGCTTTGGCGTCTTCCTCGTCCACCTCGACCACACGCGCAGGATTGCCTGCCTCCAACGCCTCTAGTGCCATGCGCATCAGGCGTTCCTGCTGAACGGCCTCTTTGTCACCGCCGCGCACTTTGCGCACGATGTTTTGCAAGCGCTTTTCGATGCTTTCAATGTCGGCAAGCATCAATTCAGTGTCGATGGTTTCTGCATCGGCAACCGGATCAACGCGGCCTTCGACATGGGTCACATCGCCGTCTTCAAAACAGCGCAGCACATGGGCGATGGCATCCACTTCGCGGATGTTGGCGAGGAACTGGTTGCCCAGACCTTCGCCCTTGGAGGCACCTTTGACGAGGCCGGCAATGTCCACAAAGGTCATCCGCGTCGGGATGATCTGTTTGGAGCCAGCAATCGCCGCCAATTTATCCAGCCGCGCGTCCGGCACAGCCACCTCTCCAACGTTGGGTTCGATGGTGCAGAACGGAAAATTTGCCGCCTGCGCCGCCGCCGTGCGGGTCAGCGCGTTGAAAAGGGTGGATTTGCCCACATTCGGCAGCCCCACAATACCCATCTTGAAACCCATGATACCGTCCTTTTTAGATCAGGGGCTGTCCTAGGGGTTTGCAGGGCGTTGCGCAAGCCTCAGCGGGCGTCGCGTTTATAGCGGCGGTCCTCATGGGTCTGATAGATCAAGATCCAGGCCAGCAGCACAAACATCGGATGGGTCAGCCCGCCAGTGAACAATATCGCGGGCACCCAGATCAGGAACACAACGATGCTCAGAAACACCCGCCCCAAAAGCAGGATGGAAAGCGGCGGCAGAAAAAGGGCAAGTACATAATTCATCCCTCTTAGATAAGGCGCCGGGCCGAAATTTGAAGAGAGCAGGTAAATTGGCCCCTCTGGAGATGCAAAAATGCCCCCTGCCCCGCGTGGCGGATTGATTTCCCCGGCGGTTTTGGGCATTGCCGAAGGCAACAGCATTGAAAGGCCACCGACATGACCCGTATTGACGCAAAATTTGCCGATCTCAAAGCCAAGGGCAAGAAAGCCTTTGTGTCCTATATCATGGCCGGTGACCCCGATTTTGATGCCTCTTTGGCCGTGATGCGCGGCTTGCCTGAGGCTGGCGTGGACGTGATCGAACTGGGCCTGCCCTTCACGGATCCAATGGCCGATGGCCCGACGATCCAACTCGCTGGCCAGCGCGCCCTCGAAGCGGGCATGACGCTCAACCGCACCCTTGAGATGGCAACAGAGTTCCGCAAAGATGACGACACCACACCGATTGTTCTGATGGGGTATTACAATCCGATCTATTCGATGGGGGTCGATGCGTTTCTGGTGGCAGCCAAGGCGGCGGGCATTGACGGGTTGATCGTGGTGGATCTGCCCCCCGAAGAAGACGAAGAGCTGTGCCTGCCTGCACAGGCTGCCGGGCTCAACTTCATCCGTCTGGCGACGCCAACCACCGATGACAAGCGTTTGCCACGGGTTGTGCAGAACACTTCGGGCTTTGTTTATTATGTCTCGATCACCGGCATCACCGGCGCGGCTGAGGCCGAAGCGGGCGACGTGGCCCCCGAGGTCACACGCATCCAAAAGGCCAGCGGCCTGCCTGTCATTGTGGGATTTGGCGTAAACACCCCGGCAAAGTCCGAAGCCATCGCAGGCGTTGCAGATGGTGTCGTGGTCGGCTCTGCCATCGTGTCGCGCATCGCGGCAGGCGACAGCACGGCGGATGTTCTGGCTTTTGTGAAAACCCTTTCAGATGGCGCACACCGGGCTTGAGGGCCTAACCGCCCGCCGTCACATCGCGGGCATCATCAAGGTATTCGCGCAATGCGGTCAGGGTGGGTTTGATCCGGGCCAGCGCGGCCATGTCAAACCCCTCGGCCAGCAGGGCAAAATCTGCGCCAAGCGCGTTGATCACCTCTTGGCGCATCGCAATGCCCTTGTCCGTTAACCAGACCTGTTTGGACCGCCCATCATCGGGGTTGGAGCGCATTTCGACCAACCCATGCTGCACAAGCCCTTTGATCGTATGGGTCATCGAGGTCTTTGGAATTTGAAAGGCGCGGGCCATGTCGATGGGCACTGCGCCATCCCCCCGCACTGTCAAATGGTTGAGCACCGCAAAATGCGGGGCGATCAATCCATCCGGCAACCGCGCCTCAAGTCGGGCGCGGCTGAGTTGTTCGATGATCCCGACCTCTTTGAAAAAGTCGAAGATCATGGCGGGGTCGAACTCATGCGTCAATCAGCTTGGTCTCCAGTGGCCAACGCGGCGTGCGCTGTGTAGCAGGACCATAGCCCAAGCGCCCCAGCATTTGAACCGTCTGCCCCTTGGTCGCAAGCGTTTGATGGGCCTGCGCGTAATGCGCCTTCATTTCGGGATATTCCTGTAACGCCTGACTGACTGGATGCAACGACAGCCCCATGCCCGTGGTCGCCAGATTGAGCCGAAGCCACCGGCGCCCCGCTGCAATCTGATCTGCCCGGCTGTTGCCTTTGGTGGTGATCACCGCATAGGCGGGCGTGGCCATCAGCATATCATGGTACATCTTCAGACCTTGTTTGAACCCTTTGCTGTCTGGGTCGGACAGGATTTCACGGCTGAGCAGTCCGGCCAGCATCAGCCCTTCCATATAGGCACCGCCCAGATCAATCCCGTCGGGGTTGGCGTTGATCTCGGCCTTGCCCATCCGCATCAGATCCACGCTTTCCTGCATCGTGCGGGGGGTCATGGTTTCGACCATCCAGGCATCAATGGTCAGTTTACGCAATTGGGCGACTTCTGCGGGATCTGTGTAGATATCCGCCAAAAGCTCCAGTTGATTGGCCAGAACGGCAGGCACTGCGCGATCCTCAAAGGGTTCTTTGCACGACCCCCGCTTCAGGATCTGTGCCGCCAAGGGATCAGCCTTGCCGCCCTGCGCCAGCGCCGCATAGGCAACCGGGCCGCGTGGACCTTCGGGGAACAGCTTCACCTTGGTTCTGTATCCCGCCGCGCCTGCAGCCAGTTCCATCTGTTCAATGAAACACCCCAATCCGATAAAGATCTGCCGGTCCAGCGGATCGGTCTCCGGCAGGGCTTTGGTGCTGTCGCGCATCAGGGTCAGGCCATTGCTCCCTTCCAGCCGCACTTGCCACGGTTGCAGATTGTGCGGGTTCGGCGCAAGCAGTGCAAAGCTCAGCGCATTGAGCCGCGGGTCGTCATATTCGCCCGCCAAAGCCCATGGCCGTATCGCCGTGTTTGGGGTGGTGATCGCGCTGCAACCGCCAATCGTTCCCGTTGCCGCCAACACAGTGCCGCCGCCAATCAGCGTTAAGGCTTTTCGTCTGGTAAGGGTCATCTTCATCTCCATTTAGTGCGATTTCGAACTACATATATGGTGCGATATCGCACCAATCAACCCTGCAAAAAAAAGAAATTTGATCTTTGCCACTCTGATTGGTAAGCAAACATTACCAATATGGAGCGAAACACCATGCCCGTCATCACGAACATCAATGATCTCAAACGCATCTACGAACGCCGCGTGCCGCGCATGTTCTATGATTATTGCGAATCCGGCAGTTGGACGGAGCAGACTTTCCGCGAGAACACCTCTGATTTTGACCAATTGCGCCTGCGTCAACGCGTGGCGGTCGACATGTCCGGGCGCAGCACCGCCAGCCAAATGATCGGGCAGGATGTGGCAATGCCCGTGGCGTTGGCCCCGGTTGGCCTGACCGGCATGCAACATGCTGATGGCGAGATCAAAGCGGCCAAGGCGGCGCGGGATTTCGGGGTGCCATTCACCCTTTCGACGATGTCCATCAACTCCATCGAGGATGTCGCCGAGGCAACGGGCGCACCCTTCTGGTTTCAGCTTTATACCATGCGCGATCAAGATTACGTCAGCCGCCTGATCCAAAGGGCCAAAGACGCCAATTGTTCGGCGCTGGTGATCACGCTGGATCTGCAAATTCTGGGACAACGCCACAAGGATCTGAAAAACGGGCTGTCCGCCCCGCCAAAACTGACGCTCAAGACCATGGCCAATCTGGCGACCAAATGGTCGTGGGGTTTGGAAATGTTGCGGGCGCAGCGGCGCGAGTTTGGCAATATCGTTGGCCATGTGGAGGGCATCTCTGACGCTTCCAGCCTTGGCGCTTGGACAGCAGAACAATTTGATCCGTCATTGGATTGGAACAAAGTTGCCAAGCTTAAGGAGCAATGGGGCGGCAAGGTGATCCTCAAGGGTATTCTGGACGCCGAAGACGCCAAAATGGCGCTCAAGGTCGGAGCGGATGCGATCATTGTCTCCAACCATGGCGGCCGCCAGCTTGACGGAGCGCTGAGTTCCATCGCCGCGCTGCCGTCCATTCTGGATGCAGTTGGTGATCAGGTTGAGGTGCATCTGGACAGCGGCATCCGCTCTGGTCAGGACGTGCTTAAGGCGCTGGCGATGGGGGCCAAGGGCACCTTTATCGGGCGCGCCTTTGTCTATGGTCTGGGGGCGATGGGGCAAAAGGGCGTGACAACCGCGCTTGAAGTCATTCACCGCGAGCTGGACACCACCATGGCGCTGTGCGGGGAAACACAGGTCACCGATCTGGGGCGCCACAACCTTTTGGTGCCGCAGGATTTTGGCGGGGTCTGGCAGTCTTGAGCCACCCCTGATAGGTCTGGTCTATGTTGATTTTTCTGCGGCATAGGCTGGCCTTTCTGGCGGTCCCCAAAACCGGCACAACCGCCGTCGAGATGGCCCTGCGCCCCAAGGCAGAGGTGGTCTTTTCGCGCAATCGCAAACATATCAATGCCCAGCGGTATATGCGTAAAATCGGCCCGTTTCTGGCAGACACCTTTGGCGTTTTCCCCGAACCTTTGGCGGTGATGCGCGATCCGGTGGACCAGATCCGCAGCTGGTACAAATACCGCACGGCGGCCCGGCTTAAGGGCAGCGATTTGAGCACCGATGGCATCAGTTTTGACGCCTATGTGCGGGCGGTCATTTCGGATGATCCGCCCCCCTATGCCCAGATCGGCACACAGTTCAATTTCCTCACCGATGGCAATGGCGCGGTGCAGGTTGAACATCTGTTTGCCTATGAAAACCAGTTGGCATTCCGGCAGTTTTTGTCCGAACGGCTCGAAGACACGGTCGAGATCGCGCCCAAGAATGTCTCACCCACCATGGATGCCCCGCTAAGCGATGATGTTGCCGCACTTCTGCGGGCGGCGCGGGCCGATGAATTTGCGCTGTATGACCGGTTGATGGCCGCAGATGGCTATCTGCATCACGCGCGGGCGTAGGCCACACGCCGCGCCACGGCAGGGATCAGCGCCAGTGCGGTCAGGCAGAGCATTGCAGCAATTGCGCCAAAAGCCGTGCGCAGGCCGAACCCTTCGGCAATCAACCCCATCAGCGGCGGCCCGAAGAAGAACGCGCCATAGCCCAGAACGGATGCGCGGCTGATCGCCGCCAGCCGCACTTGCGGGGCAACGACCCGCCCGATCAGCGCCAGCGCCAATGGCGCAACCACCGATATGCCCAGCCCAGCAATCGCAAAGCCGGTAAGCGCCACTGCGACACTGCCTGCCAGTGCCGCCAGCACCAGCCCGGCAGCAGAGACCAAGGACGCCACCAGCATCAAATGCGTATCACGCAACCACCGCGACAAGGCATGCCCACTGAGCCGCCCGATGCCCATGGTCAGCCCCAAAAGCGCGGGCCCCATGGCCCCCTCTCCGGCTGAGCCGCCCAAGGTCCGCTCTAGATGCAGGGCCGACCACCCCTCTGAGGCCGCCTCGGCCAAAAAGGCCATCATGACGACCAACCCCACCAGAAAGACCAGAAGATGCGGCAGGCCGTTGTGTGGCGTGTCCGGCATATCCTGCACATCTGGTGCAACCCCGTTGGAGGCCCAAGCGAAGAAGACAAGTATCACGCAGACCCCGGCAAACACCGGCACCGGCGTGACTTCCAAACTACGCAGCGCCCCGGTCGCCAGCGCCCCGCCTGCATAGGCAAAGGAATAAAGCGCATGATTGAGGTTCATCAGCGACCTGCCGGAGCGTTCTTCGATCTCGGACACACGCGCGTTGATCAGGACGTCCACAACCCCGGACCCCGCAGACGCCAGCAACAGCGCAATCGTGAGAAACGCCAGACTGGCCGCCGCCCCTGCCCCGAACATCCCCAGCCCCAGCGCTGCAATGCCCAATGGCAGGGCCAGCCCCTTGGCGTATTTCTGACAGGCTGGCGCCAGCCACATCGCCGCCAGCGCCCCGAAGGCGGAAAACAGCACCGCCGCGCCGTAGGCCCCGTCCGAGGCCTCCACATTGGCCTTGATCACCGGCATCTGGGCGAAATACACAGCCCAAGTCATGCCAATAGCCAGAAATCCGGCCAGGGGTTTTCGGGTCAAATAAAGATCGTTTTTCAAGCTCATGGAACGGGCTTGCCACGGCTTGCCGCAAAGGCCAAGAGCGCGGATGCGGTTTTGCTCTTTCCACACCGGCAAAAGGCGTCTATACGCGCGGCTTCACGCGGGAATACAGCCTTGGAGGATTCCCGCCCTAAATATATTGGAGATTAAAATGGCCGGAGAGATTCCAGATCTTGAAGCCCAGGTTCGCACGGGGACAGGCAAGGGCGCCGCTCGTCAGGCGCGCCGTGACGGTATGGTACCAGGTATTGTGTTCGGGGGCGACAACGACCCGCTGCCGATCAACATTCCTTTCAACAAGCTGCTGACAATGCTGCGCAAGGGCCGGTTCAAGTCCACCCTGTTCAACATGAAAGTCGAAGGTCACGATGATGTTCGTGTGATCTGCCGCGACGTTCAGCGCCACGTTGTAAAAGACCTGCCAACGCATGTTGATTTCATGCGTCTCAAGCGCACCACAAAGGTGAACCTGTTCATCAACGTTGAAGTGCACGGCGAAGAAGAATCGCCCGGTCTGAAAATGGGCGGCGTTCTGACGCTGGTCCGTCCAGAAGTTGAACTGGTTGTGACCGCTGCTGACATTCCAGAAAGCCTCGTCATTGACGTGTCTGCACTGGAAATCGGCGACAACCTGACAATTTCCGACGTGAAATTGCCAGAAGGTGCCAAGCCAACAATCGACCGTGACTTTGTTATCGCTCAGGTGTCCGCGCCTTCCGGTCTGGCCAGCCAGTCCGACGATGACGAAGAAGAAGTCGCAGCAGACGAAGTGCCATCCACAGAGCAATCTGACGGCGAAGAATAAGCACCACGCGCCATGCGCAAGTGCTGAAAGGGGTCGCATCTGCGGCCCCTTTTGTTTTTTTCGGTGCCCCGCCGTGAGAAAATTTCAAAAAAATCTCCCACCAATGTCCATCTGCGGTCTGCCCGTTCGTCATGTCTATGAAAGCATCAAGGCTTTCCTACACAGATTGAGAGGACATCATGACCATTTGGACCATTCTCGCAGGGGGCACAGGCCTTCTCGCATTGACCGCCGCCGGCACGCTTCTGTTGCCCCGCCACATTCATGTCGAACGCCACGCGGCGATCGACGCAGATCCAGCCGCGGTGCTGGCACTGGCCAGATCCAACGAAGGCTATCAGCGATTTAACCCCTATCTGACGGCAGATCCGGCCCTCAAGATCAGCCACTTTGGACCACAATCCGGCGTTGGATCCGGCTTTGATTTTGATGGCAAGGACGGGACAGGCCGACAGACAGTTGCAGAAATCAGCGCCGACGCCGTGCGTTATGACATTGATCTGGGCGCCATGGGCCAACCCACACAGATGATCAAGGCTGTGGCAACGGCCCATGGCACGGATGTGACCTGGAGCATGGACATGGATCTCGGCTTTAACCCGGTGGCGCGCGTCTTTGGCCTTTTCATGGATGGCATGATCGGCAAGACTTTTGAGCAGGGCCTGACCAATTTGGCATCCGCAACCTGATTTATTGAGACCAAAGGATAGAACAATGCGTTACACATTTTTGCTTTATACGGACCCCGCTGATCTGGCCCATATGACCCCTGATGATTGGGCGGCCGAAAAAGAGGTTTATGGCGCCTATATCGGTGCGCTGCACGAGGCGGGCGTGTTTGTGGACACCGATTGGCTGCAACCGGTGCAGACCGCCACAACCCTGTCGGTCAAAGGCGGCAGCAAGCAGGTGCAGGATGGCCCCTTTGCCGACACCAAGGAAACCTTGGGCGGATATTTCGTGATTGATGTGCCTGATCTGGATGCCGCGATGGCATGGGCCGAAAAATGCCCCGCTGCAAAGACTGGCAAGGTCGAAATTCGCGCCTCGGCGATGGGCGGGGAATGACCCAAGCCGCCCGCGCTGCCGAAATGGCGGCGCGGACATCCTATGGGCGGTTGCTGGCGTTTCTGTCGGCCCGCACCCATGACATTGCCCTGGCCGAAGACGCGCTCTCGACTGCGTTCGCCCGCGCGTTGACCCATTGGCCCGCCAAGGGCGTACCGGACAATCCCGATGCATGGTTGCTTTCGGTGGCGCGCAATCATCTAACCGATCATCAGCGCCGCCAAACCCGGTTTCCCACGCAAAGCGAGATCCCCGACATGCCGGATACCGACGCAGATGACAGCACATTCCCGGACGAACGGTTGGCCCTGCTGATGGTCTGCGCCCACCCGGCCATCGCAGCGGACCTGCACACCCCTTTGATGCTGCAAACGGTATTGGGGATCGACGCAAAGACCATCGCGCGGCTCTTCATGGTCTCGCCTGCGGCGCTGGCCAAACGGCTGGTGCGGGCCAAGGCCAAGATCCGCGATGCGGGCATTCCATTTCAAATTCCGGACGCCGATCAACTGCCCTTGCGCAGCACCGCAATTGCCGAAGCGATCTATGCCGTGCACGCCCATGACTGGCTCGACCCAAGTGATGGCATGGGAGAAGAGGCGCTATATCTCGCGGACTTGTTGGCACAGTTGTTGCCGGATGACCCAGAGATCAAAGGGCTGGCGGCGCTGATCGCGCTCAGCCATGCAAGGGCGCAGGCGCGTGTTCAAAACCGCAGTTTGGTGCCAACGCCGCAACAGGACGTGACCCTTTGGGATGATCGGTTGATCGCCTATGGCAATCGCCAACTGACACTGGCCCATAGTTTGGGTCAATGGGGCCGCTTTCAGATTGAGGCTGCGATAGAAGCGGTTCACATGACCCGAAAGGACAGTGGGCAAACCGATTGGACCGCGCTGAACAAGCTCTACCATGCGCTGTTGCAACTGGCCCCCACAGCGGGCGCAATGGTCGCACAGGCGGTGGTCACAGCACGATTGCACGGTGCGCAAGCAGGGTTGGAGGCGCTGGACAGGGTCGAGGCCCAAACCGGCAGCGGCTTTCAACCCTTGTGGGCCGCGCGTGCGGATTTTGCGCTGTAACTGGCGGACCTCAAATTGGCAAATTGTTGTTTTAACAAGGCAATATCCCTGACCACTGATCTCGCGGTTCTGCGGTTCCTGCGCCAAAAGCGGGACAACCTGCCAGCAGATCCATAGGTTTTCTGCCATCCCGAGCATTCCCCTCGCCGCACAGCAGCGTTACAGTGCCGCCCAGTTCAGGAGTGATGTGATGAAATTGATTGTTGGTCTCGGCAACCCCGGTGGCAAATACGCCCGCAACCGGCACAACATCGGCTTTATGGCCCTTGACCAGATCGCGGCGGATCATGGATTTGCCCCGTGGAAGGGCAAACATCAGGGGAGCGTCAGCGAGGGGCGTTTTGGCTCTGACCGGGCCGTCTTGCTGAAACCTGAAACCTTTATGAACAACTCAGGCCAATCGGTGCAGGCCGCGATGCGGTTCTACAAGCTGGACCCGGCAGATGTGATCGTGCTGCACGACGAGATCGACCTCGCCCCCGGCAAGGTCAAATGCAAAAGCGGCGGCGGCCATGCGGGGCACAATGGGTTGCGTTCAATCCATGCCCATATCGGGCCGGAGTATGACCGCGTGCGCCTTGGGGTTGGCCATCCTGGTCACAAGGATGCGGTGCCGGGGTATGTGCTGCGCGATTTCCCCAAGGCCGACGCGGATTGGCTTGACGATGTGCTGCGCGGGATCAGCGATGGCGCGACCTATCTGGCGGCGGGCGACACCGCAAAGTTCTTGAACGCCGTGGCCATGCGGGTGAACCCGCCCCGGTCCGGTACTGGCACCAAAGGCCCCAAGTCGGCAAAGGCGCCGGACCCTACCCCGACAGAAGCCGTTGAAGAACCGCAAAAGTCTCCGTTTCAAAAACTGATGGAGAAGTTCAAGTGAACCTAACACAAGCCTTCCGCGCCCAAGCCGACGCTTGCGCAGGCTTGGGCTCGCCTTTCATGGGCCAGCTCTTGACCATCCTCGCAGAGCATTGGCCCGCGACCGGTGCTTTGGCCACCAAGATGGCAGGCTTTGACGGTGATATCGGGCCTGCGGGCCACTCGCTGCCGCTGCGCATCGCAGGTGGGCTGCACGCGCTGGTGCTGAGCGGCCAATCCCCCGAGCTTGCCGCGCTTTACCCGCCCCATGCCGCCTCTGACAGCGATCTGCGGGACGGTGTTCTGGCGGCCCTCCAAAAGCGCGAGGCGTTCATGCTGGACTGGACAGACAGCGCCCCCCAAACCAACGAGGTACGCCGTTCCGCTGCCTTGATCGCGGGTGCCCATGTCGCCACGACCCATTTTGACCTGCCCATCCGGCTAAGCGAATTGGGCGCAAGTGGCGGTCTCAACCTGATGTGGGATCATTTTGCTGTTGACGCTGGCGGGGTGCGCTTTGGCGCCTCCGATCCGGCTTTGGTTCTGAACCCAGAGTGGGATGGCGCCCTGCCCCCGGAAACAACGCCGATCATCGCGGATCGCGCTGGCGTGGACCTCAATCCGCTTGACCCAACCACCGGCGATGACCTGCTGCGCCTCTCGGCATATCTCTGGCCCGATCAACCCGAACGGCTTGCCCTGACCCGTGCAGCGGCAAGCGTGGCCAATGCGCCGCTGACGAGAGGCGATGCAATTGACTGGCTGGGACCACGCCTTGACGATGCCCCCGACGGACAGCTCCACCTGATCCAGCACACGGTCGCATGGCAATACTTTCCCAAAGCCGCACAGGACCGTGGCCGTGCGTTGATCGAGGCCGCAGGGGCAAAGGCCACCGCCCGGCGCCCGCTGGCGTGGCTGTCGATGGAAAGTGATGGCGACACCACAGGCAAGATCGGCGCGGCACTGGTGCTGCGGCTTTGGCCCGGTGAACTCACGCTCAATCTGGGGCGGGCCGATTTCCATGGTCGTTGGATCAACTGGGACTACGCAGGGTAAAGCTTGGCATCAAAGACCCGCCTGTGCTTGGATGATGCAGGGACAGATGGGGGATCATGATGCGTAGGTTCGGTAAATGGCTGGGTCGGCTGCTTTTGGCGCTGGTTCTGGCGGCTGTGGTCGTTGGCCTGTGGAAACTCGAAGAGATCACGCGCCTGCTGGCGGTGAACTCCCTGTTCAGCGCAGAAAAGATTGTCTCGAACTTCAGCCATATGGACGCGGCCTTTCTGACCACCCCAGTGCCGCGCGGCAATGGCCCGACCACGGCGCTGGATTATGGCCCCGAAACCACCCTGCCATCGCAGGTCAATCAATGGATCACCGACCGGGCCGTCACCGCGCTTGTGGTGCTCAAGGATGGCGACATCGTCTATGAGAACTACTTTCAGGGCACCGGGCCGGATGATCTGCGGATCTCGTGGTCGGTCGCCAAAAGCTATCTCTCGGCGCTTGTTGGTATCTTGCTGGACGAAGGCAAAATCGCCTCTCTCGACGATCCGGTCACCCAATATGCACCGCAACTCAAGGGCAGCGCCTACGACGGCGCGACCCTGCGCAATGTCCTGCAAATGTCCAGCGGCGTGACCTTTGACGAGGATTACCTCGACAAAAACTCCGACATCAACCGGATGGGCCGTATCCTTGCCTTGGGCGGCAAGATGGATGACTTCACCGCAGATTTGACCGAACGCTTGGCTGAACCCGGCCAGCAATGGCAATATGTTTCCATCGACACCCATGTGATCGGCATGGTGGTGCGCGGCGCAACAGGGCGCAGCATTGCCGACCTGCTCAGCGAGAAAATCATCGTGCCTCTGGGGTTGGAGCGCAGCCCCTATTACGTCACCGATGGCGTTGGCACCGCCTTTGTTCTGGGCGGTCTGAACCTGACCACCCGCGATTACGCCCGCTTTGCCCAGATGTTCGCCCAAGGCGGTGAGTGGCAAGGCCAACAGATCGTTCCAGCGGCCTGGGTCGCGGCCTCAACCGCTGCCAGCGCCCCCACTGCGCCGGGCAAAATCGGCTATGGCTACCAATGGTGGATCCCTCAAGGAGCCGCGCCGGGCGAATACATGGCACGCGGGGTCTACGGCCAATATCTTTATATCGACACCGCCCGCAACGTGGTGATCGCCACCAACGCCGCCGACCGAAAATTCCGCGAGGCAGGCGTCAGCCAGCGCAACATCGACATCTTCCGCCTGATCGCCGAAAACCTGTGAGGGACCATGGAACCTGATCAAAGCATCAATGTCCTGAACGGCCCGCTTGCGTTATGCGGCACCGATCCTGTCACCGGCTTTTACCGCGATGGAATGTGCAACACCTGCGCCGAAGATCACGGCAGCCACACGGTCTGCGCTATAATGACCGCCGAATTTCTCGCCTATTCGAAATATGTCGGCAATGACCTCAGCACCCCGCGGCCCGAGTTCGGATTTGATGGTCTGAACCCCGGCGACACATGGTGCCTCTGCGCGGGCCGGTTCCTGCAAGCGGCCGATGAGGGATGCGGGCCCAAGGTCTCCCTCGAAGCCACGCACATTCGCGCCTTGGACGTGGTGCCCTTGCAAACCCTTAAAGATCACGCATTACAAAGGCCATCCAAAGACTGACCCTGCCCCCCTTTTTTGGCCCTAAATACCTCCGGGGGTTTGGGGGCTGGCCCCCGATGATCTCTTGTTTGGGGGCTGGGGCCCAATGATCTCTTGTTTGGGGGCTGGGGCCCAATGACTGCGCGTTTGGGGGCCGCTGGAAAACCTAGGCGAACTCACCCATCTCAAAACCCAGCGCCTTGGCCACGGTAAAGATATCCTTGTCGCCGCGCCCGCACATGTTCATGCAGATGATGTGATCTTTGGGCAATTCCGGTGCGATCTTCATCACATGGGCTAGCGCATGCGATGGCTCCAGCGCAGGGATAATCCCCTCCAACTCACAACACAGCTGGAACGCCTCCAGCGCCTCCACATCCGTGATGGAGACATATTTCGCCCGGCCAATCTCGTGCAGCCACGCATGCTCTGGCCCGATGCCGGGATAATCCAGCCCCGCTGAAATGCTGAAGCCTTCAAGGATCTGGCCATCGTCATCCTGCAACAGATAGGTCCGGTTGCCATGCAGCACGCCGGGGCGTCCGCCGGTCAGCGATGCGCAATGCTCCATCTTGGCGTTCACACCTTTGCCGCCGGCCTCAACTCCGATGATACCCACCTCCTTGTCATCAAGGAACGGGTAAAACAGGCCCATCGCGTTGGACCCACCACCAATGGCGGCGATCACTGTATCGGGGAAACGGCCCTCGGCGGCGGTCATTTGTTCGCGCACTTCCTTGCCGATGATGCTCTGGAAATCGCGCACCATGGCCGGATAGGGGTGCGGCCCTGCCACCGTGCCGATGCAATAAAACGTATCGCGCACATTGGTCACCCAGTCGCGCAGCGCATCGTTCATCGCGTCTTTCAACGTACCGCGCCCCGAGGTCACAGGCACCACTTCGGCGCCCAGCAAACGCATCCGAAACACATTCGGCGCCTGACGTTCCACATCATGGGCGCCCATGTAGACCACACATTTGAGCCCGAACTTGGCACAGACAGTCGCCGTGGCGACCCCATGCTGGCCCGCGCCGGTCTCGGCGATGATCCTTTTCTTGCCCATGCGGCGTGCCAGAATGATCTGGCCCAGCACGTTGTTGATCTTATGCGCGCCTGTATGGTTCAGCTCGTCGCGTTTCATGTAAACCTTGGCACCGCCGAGATGTTCGGTCAGGCGCTCCGCATGATACAATGGGCTGGGCCGGCCCACGTAATGCGTCCAGAGGTCATTCATCTCTGCCCAGAAGCTGTCGTCGGTCTTGGCCTTTTCGTACTGCTGTTCCAGCTCAAGGATCAGCGGCATCAACGTCTCGGATACGAAACGCCCGCCAAAATCACCAAAACGGCCCTTTTCATCGGGGCCGGTCATGAAACTGTTGAAAAGATCGGTGGCCATAACGGCAGCTCCTTCATGAAATCGGGCATGTGGTCTGGCCTGACATAGCGCAGCACAGGCCGGACCGCCACTAGGATCGTATAGGAAATTGTACCCCTGACACGTCAATCAAAGATGCTCAGCAGTTCCTTTTTCAACTTGTCCTCGATCCCGTCTTTGACCGCCTCTTCGATGGACTGGCCGTCCTCGACCTTCACACCCAGTTCTTTTTCGATCTTTTGCTGGACCTTGGCCTCAACCTTGGCTTTGGCTTCTTCCTTTTCTTTCTGGAAGTTCAGGTCCACCGCCGCTTTCAGATCAGGCCGGATTCTGGGATCGGCCCATGGCCCGTAAATCCGCACAGGCACCGCCAGCCCGCGATCCCCGTTCACCCGCAGCGCCTTGGGCGTGACAGTGTAATCCAGTGTTTGTGCGCCCAGATTGATCTCGCCTGCGCCCGCCGCGTTAAAGTTGGGCAGCAGCATCAGCAGATCAGAATTGCGCAGCACCCCGCCCTTGATCGCATAGCTGGCGTTCAGGCTGTCAAACACGGTGGTGCCGCCCTCCACATCAAACGAGCCAAGCAGTGCGTCAAGGTCGATCCCTTCGATGGCCCCGCGCCCCACCTTGAGGCTGCCCTCACCGCTGAGAGAGCGCATGATCGCATCCACGCTTTGCCCCACCCCGAGGAACGAGAGCGAGGCGTTGCCCTGCCCGCGAAACCGGCTCAGATCAGCCAGATCGGCCAACAAAGGCTGCATCTGCACGCCCAGCGCCTGCAATTTGCCGCCCACGGACAGGCCGTTGCGGTTGTTCATCACAAACTCCCCCGCCAGTTTGCCGTCATAGGCGTTGACCTCGCGCAGCTCGAACACCATCCGCGATCTGTCGTTGCGCAGTACCGTGCGCGTGGGGCCAAGGGACAATGCGCCCAGATCAATACTGCTCGCGTTCAGGGCAATGGTGCCGTTGAACGCCGCAAGTCCCGAGGCATCAATCCGGTCTTTGGGCCAACCCGGCCCGGCATTGCTGCCGCCGCCCTCGCCGCCTTCGGTGAGGCTGCGCAGATCCAGCGCCCCGGCGTTCAGTTGCGCATTGATCTGCGGCACACCGTTCAGCGCCACATCGACCCCGCCTCGCAGGGTGTTGCCGCCCAGATCCGCCACCAGATCCCGCAGTGCCAAACGCCTATCGGGTGTCAGCGTCAGATCGGCGGTGACATTCAGGCTTTGCCCCAGCCCCTTGGGCAGTTCCACAGCGCCTGCCCCCAGTTGCGCCAGAAACGTTGCCGTGTTCCCGGCCTGAAGCGCAAATCCACCCGCAACCGCCCCTTCCAGAGATCCGCGTCCCTGAAGGCTCAACTCGCCCCCCTTGGCCGTGATCTTGGCCCGCAAAGGCTGCACCGTGCCGGTCAGGAATGATCCGAAATTTTCAATGCGGGCGCCGATGTTAACCTTGTCGCGGGCGGGGCGCAGGGCCGCCGCAATATCCGCCGCACCATTGGCATCCGGCCAATCCAGCGCCAGATCAACCCCTTGATAAGACACCAGATCCGACCCTTCCGCGTCAAAAATCAACGTGGCATCGGTGATCTTGAGCTTTTGAATGGTCACCGCCTTGGCTGGCCGCGCGGGCGAGGTTTCAGTCTCGATCTGTGCTGCGCCTGTGGCATCGGTGAATTCCCAGCTGGCCCGCCCATCCTTGCGGCTTTCCAACCGGATCGTCGGGCTTTGTGCCTCGATGTTTGTGATCCGGATCTCGCCGCGCAGCAGGGCCGAGGCATCCACCCCGATGGCCGCGTTCGTGGTGCTGAGCATCGCGCCGTCCTTGGCCCAGCTGGCATTGCCAACCTCAAGCCCACCCGCTGTCACGCCCAGCACCGGCCAGAAGGTCATGGAAACATCGCCGCTGATCGTCACATCGCGCCCCGTCACCTTGCGCAGCTGGTCCCCTGCGATCTGCGCGATCTTGTCCGCAGGCAGCATCAAAACCCCCACGACGACCAGCACAGCCACCAAAACCACCAGCCCCAAAATCCGCATGATCCATTTCATTGCCGCTCTCCTGTTTTGCGGGGGCTTTCACCGCCCCTTTGCTTGCCTTATAGCCCATTGGATGAGCACAAACCCACCCAATCTGCGCCCTGATCTGGCCCCCAAAGCCAAAATCAGCGATCCTTCCCGCCCCGGCCAGCCGACCATCGGTATGGTCTCTCTTGGTTGTCCCAAGGCATTGGTGGACAGTGAACGCATCCTGACGCGCCTGCGCGCCGAAGGCTATGGGGTATCCCCCGATTATGCCGGGGCCGATGCGGTGATCGTGAACACATGTGGATTTCTTGACAGCGCCAAGGCCGAAAGCCTTGATGCCATTGGCGAGGCATTGACCGAAAACGGCAAGGTGATTGTCACCGGATGCCTTGGGGCGGAACCCGATTACATCCGCGAACATCACCCGCGCATTCTGGCGGTGACCGGTCCGCATCAATACGAACAGGTGCTGGATGCCGTGCATGGCGCCGTGCCGCCCAGCCCGGATCCTTTTGTGGATCTGCTGCCCGCACAGCAAGTCTCGCTGACCCCGCGCCATTACAGCTATCTCAAGATTTCCGAGGGCTGCAATCACAAGTGCAAGTTCTGCATCATCCCCGACATGCGCGGGCGGCTGCAATCGCGTCCCGCCCACGCGGTGATCCGCGAGGCAGAGCGGCTGGTGGATAATGGCGTCAAAGAACTGCTGGTGATTTCGCAAGACACCTCGGCTTACGGCGTGGACATCAAACATGCCGAGGATCGCGGCCACCGCGCCCATATCACCGATCTGGCGCGTGATCTTGGGGCGCTTGGTGCCGGGCGCGATCTTTGGGTGCGACTGCATTATGTTTACCCCTACCCGCATGTGCGCCAACTGATCCCGCTGATGGCCGAGGGGCTGATCCTGCCCTATCTCGACATCCCGTTCCAACATGCGCATCCCGATGTTCTCAAACGCATGGCGCGGCCTGCGGCGGCGTCCCGAACGCTGGATGAAATCGCTGCTTGGCGCGATGTTTGCCCTGATATAACCCTGCGGTCCACGTTTATTGTCGGCTATCCGGGTGAGACCGAGGCAGAGTTCCAGACCCTGCTGGATTGGATGGACGAGGCGCAGCTCGACCGGGTCGGCTGTTTTCAATATGAAAACGTCGAAGGCGCGCGATCAAACGCCCTGCCTGACCATGTGGCGCCCGAGGTCAAACAGGACCGTTGGGACCGTTTCATGGCCAAGGCGCAGGCAATTTCCGAAGCCAAGTTGGAGGCCAACGTGGGTCAGACCCTGCAGGTGATCGTGGATGAGGTGGACGAAGAGGCCGCAACCTGCCGCACCAAGGCGGACGCACCGGAGATCGACGGGAACCTGTTCATTGACGAAGGGTTTGCGGATCTGAAGGTTGGTGATCTGGTCACGGTCGAGGTGGAAGAGGCCGGCGAATATGATCTTTGGGGGCGGGTGGTTTAGGCCCTTTTGCCCAGCAACTCTCCCTTTGCACGGAATCAAGGCGTAGCCGCCGTGCAGCGCCAGACCGCCCCACCGGTCTGGCGCTTTTGCGACCGGGTGCGCCCTCTCGATACCAAGCCCTAATCATCCAACATAAATTGCCAAACTGTTAGGCCAGATGCGCCACCCCGCGGTCTGCCGCAGCACTGCGCGTGTTGTGTTTCGAGGGTGGTCAAACTACCGTTGTTCTCCTCCCCCTTGAAAATGTTCCCTATATGTTCTACATCTTAACCAATCGTTAAGAGAGGTGCATATCATGTCCTTCCAACCCTCATTTCCCGGTCTGTTTTCCCCCGCACGCGGGGCCGCGCCGGTCGAGGCCGAACCGCACACATCCGCCGCGCAGCCCGCGACGGAGAAACAGATCGCCTATGCCCGCGTGCTGTCCGCCAAATCCGGCGCGGCGCTGCCTGATGGGATCACGGCCGACCGGGCGGCGCTGTCCAAGTGGATCGACGCGCACAAAGCGCCCGCACCGCAGGGCCGGTTCAGCAATTATCCTTCTTCCAAACAGGTGGCCTTTGCCGAACGCATTGCGCGGCTCAAACGCAACCCGGTGCCGCCCGAGTGTTTTCGCGACAAAACCATGATGTCGCGCTGGATCGACAGCAATAAACCGCGCTGAGCCTTTGCCACAGGGCCGCCGCGCCCTATCTGGACCGTTATGAGCAGCGACACCAAAGTTTTGTACAACGGCCAATGCCCGGTTTGCAGCCGCGAGATGGATCATTACGCCAAGGCCAGCACCAAGGCCGCGATCCCGATCCGGTATGATGACCTGAACGATCCGGCCAAGCTGGCTGATTGGGGCATAGACGGTGATCAGGCCGCCCGGCGGCTGCATCTGCGCAAAAACGGACAGACGTTTTTGGGCATTCCGGCCTTTATCGCGTTGTGGCAGGAGATCCCGCGCTATCGCTGGCTTGCACGGCTGGTCGCGCTGCCGGGAATCAATCGGCTGGCGGTCCTGAGCTATGACCACCTGCTGGCGCCGCTGATCTATCGTTGGCACCTCTGGCGGCAAAAACGCGCCTAAACTTCGGCTTTCCCCAGGGTCATGCATGGCGTGTTTACAAACCGCTGCTAGGCTTGGCCTATGGCTTATCCTTACTCCAAAGCGGAAACCCTGGCCGATGGCGCGGTACATGTGGCGGGTCTGTTGCTGGCGGTGCCAGCCTCGGTGATCCTGTTGATCCAAGCGGCACAAAGCGGCACAGCGCTGGCCTCGACGGGGCTGTATGCCGGCTGCATGATTTTTGCGTTTATGGCATCGGCGATTTACCACCTGACCCCGTATGACGGGCTGCGTCCGGTGCTGAATAGGATCGACCACGCCGCAATTTACTTTAAGATTGCAGGAACTTACACGCCATTGGTGATGGTGATCGGATCGGGGTTTGCCTATGGTATCCTTGGCATCGTCTGGGCGCTGGCAGCCCTTGGCGCGGTGGCCAAACTGTGGTTCTGGGGCACAGACGGGCGCGGGTCATTGGCGCTTTATCTGCTGATGGGCTGGCTGTCGGTTCTGCTGATCTGGCCGATGTGGATGACACTGCCGGGCGGCGCATTGGCGCTGATCGTGGCGGGCGGGCTGACCTATTCAGTTGGCACCTTTGTCTATGTCCACAAGGGAATGCGATTCCAAAATGCGATCTGGCATGGGTTTGTACTGGTCGCCTCGGCCTGTTTCTTTGCCGCGATTTTGCTAAGCCTTTGGGCTCACGCGCCGTCGATATAGGCGCTTACACAGGTCTGCACATGGCGAAACCGGTCGCCGCCCAGATGTTTGCCGCCGTACCAGCGGGTCACAACAATCACGTGATCGGTCAGGCCTTCGCGTTCCAGCATCCGCAAGATCACCATGCCTGCGCCCGATTCCCCGTCATCGCCCTTGAGCGGCGTGCCGTCTGCGAACAGAACCCCCCAAGTGTTATGCGTCGCCTTGGCATAGGCTTTGTCCCGCTTGAGCGATTTCAGCAGGGCGTCTACCTCGGCCCGGTTCTTGGCAGGCCCGCCGGACACCGCATATTTCGATCCGCGATCGCTTAGGATCACGCCCAGTTTCTTGTGCATATCGGTGTCTCTCAGCGCCGGGTCAAACGCTCTAACGCGGTGCCGTTTTGCCAAGTGCCATGCAGATTGCCGTTGGCCATCACCACATAAATCACGGGATGCGCCTGCCCCCAGTTGATCACCACAATCTGTCCATCCCGCACGCCGCTGCCTGCGTAGGTCTGACTGCCCACAGTCCAAGTGACCTGCACCGATCCGTTTTGTTCGTTCACAACTGCCACACCGGAATAGGCCGACCCATCAGGGTTGCGCCCTTCAGCAGTGAAAACACCAGAGATTCCAATAGTTTGCGCCGCTGCAGGAGCAGCCAGGCAAGCCGCCATAGCTCCGGCGATCCAAGCCCTGCGGGTGAAAATGCTGCGGCTCATCGGTCTCTCCTGCGGTTGGTTTGTCCCCGCAGTTTAGGTCACATCAGCCGCCAAAGCCACCACCACCGACTGATCAAAGCCCCGCAGCGGTTTGGCGCACGATCTTGATCCGCGCAGCGTTGGGCGGGTGGGTGCCAAGGAATTTGTCACCCGGATCGGGAATACGGGTAAAGAACTCCGCTCCCCGTATCGGGTTATAGCCTGCCTTGGCGGTGATGATGGTGCCCAGCGCATCTGCCTCCAGTTCAAAATCCTTGGAATAGGTCCGCGCGCCGACCTGCGCACCCAACTTTTGCGCCGACCGAACCGCATTTGCGTCGCCGCCGGTCAGCGTGGCCAATCCGGCAAAAATCACCGCACCGGCCACCGCGTTTTGCTGCTGGCGTTCAATATGGCCCGCAATGTGATGCGCGGTCTCATGACCTAGGACAAAGGCCAGTTCATCGGCGTTGCGAGCATCACGGATGAGCGGCAGAGTAAAGACCACCACAGGGCGGCCCTTTTTGTCCAATGTCTGATATGCATTCGACGGTTGGTTCGGACGATCGTCAATAATGATGTTGAAATCGCAATTCACACCAGAGGTCCGCACCCGGCATTCACGCTCTGCCACCGGCTCAACGGTCTGAACCACCCGCGCAAAACTCCGTGCGGCCTGTGATTGCGTCAATGTCGGCGCGGAGGGTTTGGCCTGCACCGCACCGCCTTGCGCTTCGGTCTGTACGGGCACCACTTCGCAGGCTGCCAGCACCGCCACGGCGGCAATCGCACACATCGTCTTTTTGATCATTTGCCAACGTCCTTTGGGCAACATCTGCTGTGCAGTAATCTAGCACGCCCCGCACAGAGAGCCACCCCGATCACCACCACGTGACACAGCGCTTGCAATGCTCCGCCGAAACCATCAGGTTTGCCCCATGTTTACCATTGAACACGAATTCGACGCCACGGTGATCACCCTTGTGGACGAAGGCAGCGCCCCCCTCCGAGAAGATGTGACAGTGCAGGCATTTGCAGGCGAGATCACCTTTGAACAATGGGATCCGCGCACCGACCGCGTGTCCAAAATCACCCTTTCTCCAGATCAGCTGCGCGATTTGACGGCGGCGCTGAATCTGCCCGAGGGCATCTATCGCAGCGCACCATAAGAACAGGACCAACCAAGATGGCCACCGGAACCAACATCAAAACCTATTACGACGGCCGCTGGCATGACGGCGACAAGACCGTGATCAATGCCGCCGATCACGGCGCATGGCTGGGCACCACCGTGTTTGACGGCGCACGCCTGTTTGACGGGCTGTCCCCCGATCTTGAGGCGCATTGCGCCCGGATCAATCGGTCCGCCAAGGCGCTGATGATTACGCCAACCGTTGAAACCGACGACATGATCGAGATGGTCCGCGAGGGCTTGAAAAGCTATGGCCGCGACAGCGCCGTCTACATCCGCCCGATGTATTGGGCGCTGGCGGGGGACGATCTAGGCATCGTGCCGCGCGAAGGGGCAACCGGTTTTGCCATCAGCCTCGAAGAGATCCCGATGGCCCCGCCCGAGGCCGCAACAACCCTGACCCGCACCCGTTTCCGCCGTCCGGTGCTTGAGGACAATGTTGTGAACGCCAAGGCCGGCTGTCTCTATCCCAACAACGCCCGCATGATGGTCGAGGCCCGTTCCAAAGGGTTCGGCAATGCTTTGGTGGCCGATGCGGCCGGCAATGTCGCCGAAAGTGCCTCTGCCAATGCGTTTATGGTCAAGGACGGCGAAGTGTTCACACCGATCCCCAATGGCACCTTCCTGGCGGGCATTACTCGTGCGCGGCACATCAAGAACATGCAGGCCGATGGCATCAAGGTGCATGAAACCGTCCTGTCCTTTGACGATTTCCATGATGCGGACGAGGTATTCCTGTCCGGCAACATGATGAAAGTCACCCCGGTCAAAGCCTTTGACGACACCGCTTACGAGGTGGGCGCAAACGCCAATCCCGTGACCCGCCGGGTACGCGAAATGTATTGGGACTGGGCCGCCTCCGAACGGTAAACGGCCTGTCCAGGCCCCCAATTCCGATCACACCAGCCGCAGATAGCGATTGCCCTGCGCCTGAACTGAGGTCATGATCCGCCCTCAAGGGAGACCAGAAAATGCGCAAGTTCCTTGTTGTCTTGGACGACAGTACAGAATGCCTCAATGCCATGCGTTTTGCCGCGCTCAGGGCTGCTCACACGGGCGGCGGGGTTGAGGTTCTGGCGGTGATACCGCCGGAAGAGTTCAACCATTGGATCGGCGTTGGTGACATCATGCGCGAAGAGGCCCGTGAGCGGATTGAGGTCCATTTTGAGGTTTTCGCCAAATGGATGCGCGACAAACAAGGTGTCGATCCAGAATTGGTGATCCGCGAAGGTCAACCCGTCGATGAGATCATTCAACAGATTGCCGATGATCCTGAAATTGGCGTGCTGGTTCTGGGTGCCAGCTCAGACAAGAAAAAAGGGCCCGGCCCATTGGTCACGCAAATGTCCCGCTCTGCCGGCACTTTGCCGGTGCCGATCACCATTGTGCCCGGCGATCTGAGCAAGGAACGGCTTGAGGCGATCACCTGATTGCAGCGTTTAGAATCGTTCCAAATCTTGACACTTCGCCCCTCAAGGCGCATATCAAAGCCAAGCCATCTGAGGACACAGCGATGTTTATTCAAACCGAATCCACCCCGAACCCGGCCACGTTGAAATTCCTGCCCGGTCAATCCGTTCTGGAAATGGGCACGGCGGATTTCCCAACCCCTGATACGGCGGGTTCGTCCCCGTTGGCCACGCGGCTGTTTGCGGTGGATGGCGTGACAGGCGTGTTCTTTGGTACTGATTTTGTCACCGTGACCAAGGCCGACAGCATCGAATGGGACCACATCAAACCTGCCCTTCTGGGCGCGATCATGGAACATTTCCAGTCCGGCCAGCCGGTCATGGGCGAGGGTCACGAGGCCAGCTCTGGCCATGCCGCGCATGACGGCGAAGATGGCGAGATTGTCGGCCAGATCAAAGAACTGCTGGACAGTCGTGTGCGCCCTGCCGTGGCACAGGATGGCGGCGACATCACATTCCACGGCTTTGACCGCGGCGTGGTTTACCTGCACATGCAAGGCGCCTGCGCGGGTTGCCCTTCCTCGACATTGACCCTGAAAATGGGCATCGAAAACCTGCTGCGCCATTATATTCCAGAAGTGACCGAGGTGCGCCCGGTTGCCTGATCGCCCACTTATTCTGGCGTTTGACACATCGGCCGCGCATTGCGCGGCCGCTTTGCTGTCCGATGGCCAGATCCTTCAAAGCGCAGTCGAAGAGATGTCCAAAGGACAGGCCGAACGCCTGCTTGGCCTTTGTGAAGAGCTATTGCAGGCCAGCGGCAAAAGCTTTCAGGATCTTGATGCCATCGGTGTCGGTGTCGGCCCCGGCAATTTCACCGGCATTCGCATTTCGGTGTCCGCCGCCCGCGGTTTGGCATTGGGTCTTGGCGTGCCTTCGGTGGGGGTGTCCAACTTTGACGCGCTGGCGTTTGGGCAGGACGGACCTTGCGCTTGTGCGGTAGATGCCCGGCGCGGTCAGGTTTTTGTGCAAGGCATCGCAAATCCGTCTTTGGCCGAACCTGCCTTGTATGAAACAGACGCCTTGCCCCCCTTCGATGGGCCGTTGATCGGCGTTGGGGGCCAGCCGCCGGTCCTGCCCGTTGCCGAGGCGATCGCCCATATCACCGCGCAGCGTTACACCGCTGCGACTGACCGCCCTGCCCCTCTCTATCTGCGCCCTGCGGATGCGGCCCCCGCGCGTGATGCCCCTCCGGCCATTTTGCCGTGACACCGGCGCGGATGGCACAATTGCACCGCGCCGCTTTCCTGCGTGAGCGTCCATGGTCGGCTGAGGAATTCTCCGAACTGGCCCAAAACCGCTTTGTTCACTGCTTTGACCACGCGTCCGGCTTTGCGCTCACTCGTACGCTGGCCGGTGAAAGCGAGCTGCTGACGCTTGCCGTTGATCCCGGCCATCAGGGCAAGGGAATCGGCCAGAAACTGCTGCAAAACTGGCTTGAAACCCTGCCCACTGACACCGAAACCGCCTTTCTTGAGGTCGCATCCGACAATCAACCTGCGATAAATCTTTACCAGAAGTTCAAATTTATCGAGGCCGGACGCCGCGCCGCCTATTACAGCCGGAGCAATGGTACAAAGGCCGATGCCATTGTGATGCGCCGTGCCGTGACCCTTGGTCATGGCGGTGTTTCACACGGTAAAATGCCAGAAAGCGGTTGACCCTCCCCCCCGCATACCGCCTAAATTGGCTCTGATCTATTGATCTTGGGCAATCGGCCAACATAGGCCGCGCCCCAACAGTATAAACCTGGGAGACAAATATGACCCTTATGACCAAATTTATGGGTGCTGCCGCCGCATTGGCGCTGAGTGCCGGCGCCGCATTGGCCGAACCTGCGCTGATCTTCGATCTGGGCGGCAAGTTCGACAAGTCCTTCAACGAAGCCGCCTTTAACGGCGCACAGCGTTGGGCCGAAGAAACCGGCGGCACCTTCCGCGAGATTGAATTGCAGTCCGAAGCCCAGCGTGAGCAGGCCCTGCGCCGCTTTGCCGAGGCCGGTGCAAACCCGATCATCACCACTGGTTTTGCTTTCGCGACACCTGTTGATGCGGTTGCGGGCGACTATCCCGACACCAAATTTGTGAACATCGATGGCTGGCTGCCAGAGATCCCTGCCAACGTGCAGATGATCAGCTTCCAGGAACACGAAGGCTCTTATCTGGTGGGCATGCTGGCCGCTCAGGCGTCCAAGTCCGGCACCATCGGCTTTATCGGCGGTATGGACATCCCGCTGATCCGTCACTTCGGTTGCGGCTATGCTCAGGGCGCCAAAGCGGTGAACCCTGACATCAAGATCGTGGCCAACATGACCGGCACGACACCTTCTGCATGGAATGACCCGGTCAAAGGCTCCGAGCTGACCAAAGCGCAGATCAGCCAGGGCGCTGATGTTGTTTATGCGGCCGCGGGCGGCACGGGTGTTGGCGTTCTGCAAACCGCAGCGGACGAAGACATCCTGTCCATCGGTGTGGACAGCAACCAAAACCACCTGCATCCGGGCAAGGTTCTGACGTCTATGCTCAAGCGTGTGGACGTGGCCGTGTATAACGCCATGAAAAACGGCGCTGACGGTGTGACCGGTTCCATGGTTCTGGGTCTGGCCGAAGAGGGCGTGGGCTACGCAATGGATGACAACAACGCACCTCTGGTTAGCGACGCGATGAAAGCCTCCGTTGAAGACGCGCGTCAGAAGATCATCGACGGTGAGCTGGAAGTTGTGGCCTACTACGCCAACGACAGCTGCCCAGCGCTGGACTTCTAAAGTCCGTTTCAAGACAATACGACATGGGCCGCGCTGAGAAATCGGCGCGGCCCTCTCAACTCCGGGGGGACATATGGCCAATCAGGCACCAGCGATTGAGCTGAAAGGCATATCCAAGGCCTTTGGGCCGGTTCAGGCCAACAAAGACATTTCGATCCGGGTGATGCCCGGCACCATTCACGGTATCATCGGCGAAAACGGCGCGGGCAAATCCACGCTGATGTCGATCCTCTATGGCTTTTACAAGGCCGACGCCGGCGAGATCTTTATCGGCGGCAAAAAGGCCAATATCACCGACAGTCAGGCCGCCATTGCATCCGGCATCGGTATGGTTTTCCAGCATTTCAAGCTGGTCGAGAATTTCACCGTGCTTGAGAATATCATCCTCGGCGCCGAAGACGGCGGGCTGCTCAAGCCCTCGCTAGCCAAGGCGCGGCGCACCTTGATCGAACTGGCCAATGACTATGGGCTGAATGTGGAACCCGATGCGCTGGTCCAGGACATTGGCGTTGGGATGCAACAGCGGGTCGAGATCCTCAAGGCGCTATACCGGCAGGCCGATATCCTGATCCTTGATGAACCCACCGGGGTTCTGACCCCTGCCGAAGCGGACCAGCTGTTCCGCATTCTGGGGCGGCTGCGGTCCGAAGGCAAAACCATCATCCTGATCACCCACAAACTGCGCGAGATCATGGAAACCACCGACACCGTGTCGGTGATGCGGCGCGGCGAGATGACCGCGACCGTTAAAACCTCCGAAACCTCGCCTGCCGAACTGGCAGAGCTGATGGTGGGGCGTAAAGTATTGCTGCGGGTCGATAAAAAGCCCGCCACACCCGGTGACGTGGTGCTGGATGTCAAAAACCTCAAAGTGAAAGACGAAAAAGGCGTCGAACGCTTGCGCGGCATTGATTTGCGGGTCCGCGCGGGCGAGATCGTAGGGATTGCAGGCGTTGCAGGCAATGGTCAGTCAGAATTGCTTGAGGTGCTGGGCGGCTATCAGGACGGCACCGGCGAATTGCTCCTGAACGGTCAGCCGCTTGATCTGTCAGGCCGGCATTCGGACGGCCAGTCGCGCCGTGCGCGGGGCGTGGCCCATGTACCCGAAGACCGCCAGCGTGAAGGCCTGATCATGAATTTCCACGCTTGGGAAAACACCGCCTTTGGCTATCACCACGATGCGTCTTACCAAAAGAACGCCATGTTGATGGACAACGCCGCGATCAAGGCGGACACCGCCGAAAAGATGGAACGCTTTGATGTGCGCCCGCCCGACCCCAATCTGGCAGCCAAGAACTTCTCCGGCGGCAATCAGCAGAAAATCGTGCTGGCCCGCGAGATTGAGCGGAACCCCGATCTGTTGTTGATTGGCCAGCCGACACGCGGCGTCGATATCGGCGCGATTGAATTTATCCACCAACAAATCGTCGCGCTGCGTGATCAGGGCAAGGCGATCTTGCTGGTCTCGGTTGAACTCGAAGAGATCCTCGCGCTCAGTGACCGGATTGCGGTGATGTTTGACGGACAAGTGATGGGCGAGCGGATGCCGGATCAGACCGACGAGAAAGAACTGGGCCTGCTGATGGCGGGGATCACCGACACCGCCAACGCCCATTCTGTTGATGAGATCGAAGAAAACCTCGCCCATGCGGGCGGCGACGCAGGCAAGGAGGTCTGACATGGATGTGATGCCAAAATGGGCCGAAGTGATCCTCGTGCCGTTCATTTCCCTGCTGCTTGCGGCGTTTATTTCCGGATTGGTCGTCTTTGCCATCGCGGATGTCCCCGACACCGCCATCACCATGATGGACCGCATCGGCGCCCGGCTTGATTTTGTCTGGGGCGCGGCCAAGCTGATGGTCAATGGGGCGCTCGGCTCAACCTACGGCTGGGGCTATACGCTTTATTACGCGACGAACTTTATGTTCACCGGGCTGGCTGTGGCCATCGCTTTTCACGCGCGTCTGTTCAACATCGGCGGCGAAGGTCAGGCGATGCTGGGCGGTCTGGGCGTGGCGATTGCCTGTCTCTATATCCCTTGGCCGCATTGGTCTGTGGCGTTGATTGGCGCGGCGGCGATGGCGGGCCTGTTTGGCGCGGTCTGGGCCGCAATCCCGGCCTGGCTTCAGGTCAAACGCGGCAGCCATATCGTGATCACCACGATCATGTTCAACTTTATCGCCGCCTCATTGCTGAACTATCTGCTGGTCAATCTGATGCGCCCCAAGGGCAGCATGGATCCCGCCACCGCACATTTCCGCGAGGCCACCAACCTGCCGACGCTGCATGATCTGCTGGCGCCCTTTGGCATCGCCTTTTCCAAATCGGCTCCGGCCAATGTCTCGCTTCTGGTGGCGATTGCGGCCTGTTTTGCGCTGTGGCTCCTGATCTGGCGCACCCGTCTGGGGTTCGAGATCCGCAGCTATGGCGAATCCGAAAGCGGTGCCAAATACGCAGGCATCTCGCCCTTCAAGATCACCATGATCGCAATGATCATCTCGGGCGCTTTGGCCGGGATGATGGCGATCAACAACGTCATGGGCGAGGCCGAAAGGCTGGTGCTGAACGCCACCGAAGGGGCCGGTTTCATCGGCATCGCCGTGGCGCTGATGGGGCGGTCGCATCCGCTAGGGGTGTTCATCGCCGCGATTCTCTTTGGCTTTCTCTATCAGGGCGGGGCCGAACTGGCGCTTTGGACCTCGATCCCGCGTGAATTGATCGTGGTTATTCAGGCGCTGGTGATCCTGTTCACCGGGGCGCTGGACAACATGGTGCGGATGCCGCTGGAACGGATGTTCCTGGCCCTGCGCCGGAACAAAGCGGCGGGGGCGAACTGATGGATTATATGACGCTCATCCAGCTGCTCGACAGCTCTGTCCGTCTGGCCACGCCTTTGCTGCTGGCCTGTCTTGCGGGCCTTTTCAGCGAACGCGCGGGTATTTTTGACATCGGCCTTGAGGGCAAGATGCTGGCCGCCGCGTTCTTTTCCGCTGCGCTGGCTTCTGTCACCGGCTCCGTCTGGCTTGGCCTGCTAGCAGGCATTGGTGCATCGCTGATGCTCAGCGCGCTACACGGGGTCGCCTCTATCACGTTCCGCGGCAATCAGTTGATTTCTGGTGTGGCGATCAATTTCCTTGCCGCTGGCATGACCGTGCTGATTGCACAGGATTGGTTCAAGCAAGGCGGGCGCACGCCCTCACTGACGGGGGATGCCCGGTTTGAGGGGATCACCCTGCCCGGCGCAGATGCCATGGCGAATGTGCCGATCATCGGGCCGCTCTATTCGGAACTGATCTCGGGCCATTCCATACTGGTCTACATGGCATTGGCCGCTGTGCCGCTGACGTGGTGGCTGCTGTATCGGACCCGCTTTGGCTTGCGTCTGCGGGCGGTGGGGGAAAACCCCGCGGCGGTGGACACGGCTGGCGTTTCGGTGATCGGGCTGCGTTATGCGGCGGTGGCGATCTGCGGCATCCTGTGCGGCATTGCGGGCGCATACCTCAGCACGGCCTTGCAGGCAGGCTTTGTCAAGGACATGTCTGCCGGGCGCGGGTTTATCGCGCTGGCGGCGTTGATCTTTGCCAAGTGGCGGCCATGGTATGCGCTTTGGGCAACACTGCTGTTTGGTCTGTTTGGCGCGCTGGAGACCCGCCCCGACGTGATCGAAAGCGTGATCGGCATGAAGGTCCAAGGCCAGCTTTTGGGCGCCCTGCCTTATCTGATGACGGTGATCATTCTGGCCGGTTTTGTCGGCAAGGCGATTCCCCCCCGCGCCGGCGGTGAACCCTACGTCAAGGAACGCTAAGTTTCGGCCCCCCGGAAGGGGGGTCAGACAGCCCAAATCAGCGGCAGATAAGTCCAGTTTATCAAGGGTGATGAGCCCATTTCGCCGCATGGCAGCAGGCATGGTTGATTTCCCGCGTTAACTTGCGCTAAGGGATGCCATGCAAATCTACCTTCCCATCGCCGAAGTTTCGGTCAATGCCTTCCTTCTGTTGGGGCTCGGCGGTCTTGTGGGCGTTCTGTCTGGCATGTTTGGCGTGGGCGGCGGCTTTTTGATGACGCCGCTGTTGTTCTTTATCGGCATCCCGCCCGCCGTGGCTGTGGCCACCGAGGCGAACCAGATTGTGGCGTCCTCCTTCTCCGGCGTTCTTGCCCATTTCAAGCGAAGGACCGTGGATCTCAGGATGGGCACGGTGCTGCTTATCGGGGGTCTGATCGGTGCGGCACTGGGTGTGATGGTGTTCAACTACCTCAAGGCGCAGGGTCAGGTCGATCTGCTGGTCAAGCTTTGCTATGTGGTCTTTCTGGGCGTCATCGGCGGGCTGATGTTCTTTGAATCGCTCAAGGCGATCCGCAACACCAAACGCGGCAAGCCGCCCGCTCGCAAGAAACACAACTGGATTCACGGCCTGCCATTCAAGATGCGCTTTCGCGTGTCTGGCCTCTATATTTCGGTGATCCCGCCGGTGATTGTGGGGATCGCCGTGGGCATTCTGGCCGCGATCATGGGCGTTGGCGGCGGCTTTATCATGGTGCCTGCGATGATCTATCTGCTGGGCATGCCGACCAAAGTGGTTGTGGGCACATCCCTGTTCCAGATCATTTTTGTGACTGCGTTCACCACCATGTTGCACGCCACAACCAACTACACCGTGGACATCGTCTTGGCGGTTCTGCTGTTGGTCGGCGGTGTGATCGGCGCACAAATCGGCACCCGTATTGGCGTCAAGATGAAGGCCGAACAGCTGCGCATCCTGCTGGCGCTGATGGTGCTGGCGGTCTGCGGCAAGCTGGCGCTGGATCTGCTTTTGCAGCCAAGTGAGGTCTTCTCGCTTGGCGCGGCAGGTGGCCACTGATGCGGGCGCTTTTGCCCCTCTTGCTGGCGGCGCTGCTGCTGGCGCTTCCGGCACGAGCCAACGAGGAAATCGTGCTGGGCCTCAGCCAGGCTGAGGTGTCCATCACCACCAATTTCAACGGCTCCGAAATCCTGGTCTATGGCGCGGTCAAACGTGATCAGCCCATCCCCGACGGTCCAGAGCTGCAAGTGGTGATGACAGTGTCCGGCCCGTCAGAGCCGGTGATCGTGCGCCGCAAGGAAAAGCGGTTTGGCATCTGGGTGAACACCGAAGCCGTCGAGGTGGACCGCGCCCCGAGTTACTACGCCGTGGTGACAAGTGCGCCGATGGCTGACGTTCTGAAACGGACAGAAGACCTGCGCCACAAGGTGTCGATCCCCCGCGCGATCCGCTCTGTGGGTGCGCCAATGGAGATCGCAGATGCCGCGAGCTTTACCCAGGCATTGATCCGCATTCGCAAAGCTGCCGAACAATATCAGGTGATCGAAGGCGGCGTGACCGTGGACGAACAGACCCTGTTCCGCGCCGCCGTGCGCCTGCCCGCAGCCCTGACCGAAGGGGCCTATGACACCCGGATTTTCTTGACCCGCAGCGGCAATGTGGTTGCGCAATACGAGACCATTATCGACGTGCGCAAGGTCGGGCTAGAACGCTGGCTGTTTACCCTGTCGCGGGAAAACGCGTTTCTCTATGGCTTGATGTCACTGGCCATTGCCATCGCCGCAGGCTGGGGCGCTTCCGCGATCTTCTCGGTGTTCCGCCGGTAGTTCAAAGACCATCGGCGGCTGCGCCTGGGTGCGGGCCTAGGCTGCCCCCTACCCGCGTCCGATATAGGGCATCTTGGTCGCCATCACTGTCAGGAATTGCACATTCGCCTCCAGCGGCAGCTGCGCCATATGCAGCACCGATTTTGCGGCATGATCCACATCCATGGTTTGCATCTCCGGCTGCTTTTCCTTCAACGTCGCCACCAGCTCGCTTTCGGCATTGCCTATGTCGATCTGCCCGCAGGCGATGTTCAATTCCCGGCCATCCAACGAAAGCGACCGCGTCAATCCGGTAATCGCGTGTTTGGTTGTGGTGTAACACACCGATCCGGGGCGCGGCACATGGGCCGACAGCGATCCGTTGTTGATGATCCGCCCGCCACCCTGCGCCCGCATCCGCGCAAAGGCCAGACGCGCGGCGATGAACATGCCGTTCAGGTTCACACCCATGACCTGCGCCCAGTCCTCCAAGGCAACCTCATCAATCGGGCCAGCGGGGCCAAACATACCGGCATTGTTGAACAACACATCCAGTTCGCCAAAGCGGTCAAAGGCCGCCTGCATCGCATCGGCATCCGTCACATCCGCTGGCAAGGCCACTGCGTTTTTATGCGCCGCCGCCATCTCATCCAAAACCTCGGCCCGCCGCGCGATCAAACCCACACGCCAGCCTTCGCGCAAGAAAAGCTCTGCCGTGGCGCGGCCAATGCCGGAGCTGGCACCGGTGATGATAATCGACGTCATGCAAAATCCTCCGTTGTGGGATCAAGGGTCAGGGGCGCAACCGGTGTCGCGCGCAGATCATCCACCACCAGCGGTCCGGTGGGTTTCGACAACCGGTTGCGCACCACCCAGATCAGACGTTCCTGCGCACGGGTGATCGCCACATAGGCCAGACGCTTCCATAGGGGCTGTCCTGCCTCCATCCGGCCCATCCGCGCAGCCGCGTATAGATCGGGCGCAAAGACCTGCACCGTTTCCCACTGGCTGCCCTGCGCCTTGTGAATGGTCACCGCCGCCCCATGCAGGAACGTGGCCCCCATACGGGCGGCAAAGGGGATAAACGGCTCTTCCTCATCGGGTTTTTCGATCTTGACGATGGAGGCCGCCGACACCTGCGGATCTTCGGCGCCCATCACATGCAGTCGGCTGAACCCCGGCTTGCGCCCCTCGCCCAGAAACACAACCTGCGCCCCTTTGATCAATCCACGGGCCTCAAGATCGAGCCGTTTCTTGCGATGCTTCAGCGGCAGCTCGATGCCGTCACAGATCAAGGGCTCTCCGGCCAGAAGCGCATCTTCGGGCGCTCCATGGACGGCGCGAAAGGCATTGATCAGTCGGATACGCGTGGCGTTGCGCCAAACCAGCACAGGTGAACGCGCCATCAAATCCACCTCAACCCGCTGGCCCCAGACCACGCGTTCATCCTTTTGAGAGGCCGCTTCGATCATCCGTTCAAAATCCTCGAACCCCAGATCGGGATCTGCCAAAGCATGGGCCAGATCAAGGATCGGGTTGTCCGCCTCTTGCCGGTGAATGCGGTTGAGGGTCAGAACCCGCTTTTCAGGGAGTTTTTCAAACACCATGGTGCCGGATTGATTGACGGGCGCAAGCTGCGCCGGATCGCCAAACAACAGCAGCGTCGGAAAGATCTCTTTGAGGTCTTCGAATTGTTTGTCATCCAACATCGAGGATTCATCGACAAATCCGATGTCCAACGGCTCTTCCCGGCGTTTCCAACCGGTGATGAAATCCGATCCGCGCAAACCCGCGGCCGCCAAAGCGCCCGGAATGGATTTGTTGCCTGCATAGAACGCCGCCGCACGGTCGAGCGCCAGATCGGTCAGGCCCTCAATCTCCGGTCGCTCGCCGCTGCCCGCCAGCCACTCGGCGATTTTTTCATATTCGGGGTCATAGACAGGGGTATAGAGAATGCGGTGGATCGTGGTGGCTGGCACCCCGCGCAGCCGCAGCACCGACGCGGCCTTGTTGGTTGGCGCAAGGATCGCCAAAGTGCGTTTGTCCTTGCGTTTACGCGACTCGTAATCGCCCGATACGACCTCAACGCCGGCCTGCTCCAACGCCTTGTAAAGCTCTGCCAGCAATAGAGTTTTCCCCGATCCGGCCTTGCCGGTCACGGCCATCACCTGATCGGCGCCGCCAGAGGGGGGCATCAACAGGCTGTCGTCCAGATCAATCCCCGCATGGCGCAGCATTTCGGTGACGCTATCATAAGCGGCGGCTTGATCATCGGAATAGGTCACGGGGGTCAATGTCATGCCGCGACACTAGATCTTTTCGGATCGAACTTGAATCGGATTCTCGCCCCAGATCGGTCAGGCGACGATCAATCCCCGGCTCAGCGCTCGCGCCACCGCATGGGTGGTGTTCTGGGCGTTCAGCTTGCTGCGAGCGCTTTCGATATAGACGCGCAACGTATGCTCGGAAATGTCCAGATCTTTGGCGACCTCGGCCCGGCTGAGCCCCCGCGCCAGCAAGGTCATCGCGCCCAATTCCCGCGGAGACAACGCCTTGGTCGGCTGTTCGTCCACGTTCGCAACCACCTCAAGCGCTTTTTGGTTAAAAAAGTGCGACAGCAGGATAAAACTGTTCTGATGTTTGCGTGTAAAGGCGGCCCATTCCGCGTCCTCGCAAGAGTGATTGACGGAAAACAGCGCAAACTGCCCCTTTGGTCCATGCACCGGGACAGAGTACCCCTGCGATCCAACACCATGAACTGCGGCTTCGACCCGGAATTTGCGGGCCGCTTTGGGGGTCCAATCAAGATCACCCCAATTGAAGGGCTGAAAGCGAGAGCTGCCGCCGATCAACACCGGATCAATGCGCATATATTGTTCCTGCGCATAGCGGGCCTTCCATTCCATCGAATAGGTGGCATAGCCATAAAGCCCGTCACCGGGCCCAAAACAATAGTATGAAACATGATCAATCTGCAGCATATCGCGCAATTCGATACAGGCGTCTTTGAGATCCTCAATTGTGTCAGCGCAGGCCAGTGCCTTGAGGACGGGATTTAATTTCTTTGTCGTTATCATGACCTAAAATAAGTCGTCTTTCTTGCAATGCTGATATCTCGGCCACGGCAACCACTGCGCTGTTGTCCAACTGGGCCGCCAACTTGGGCAGGTCGCTGGACATTGCAAAGGTTTTCAGGTCAGCCAGAACATCTAAAATCCAATCTGTTTGCATCTTTACACGCTCCCCTCAAAAATTAATAGCGAGTTAACACAACCCAAAAGCGAGACACGCCGAGCTTACGCAGCGTCAACTTGTGGTCTCACCGTGATGTGATCGCTCAAAATCCAAAGTATTGATCCTGAATACAAAAATGGCCCGCGAATCGTCATTTGATCCACAGGCCATTCTTTTCAATTTATCGCTAACCGGAGGTTAACGTGCGTCGAGCGCGTCTTCCAACGTGCGCAGGCCGGTTGTCGGTGCCTGTACCAGCACGGACATGTTGCCCGGCTTATGCTCGTTGCGCATCATCTTCATGTGCGCCTCGGGCAGATCGGCCCATGTGAACACTTCGGACATACATGGATCAAGGCGACGCTCCAGCATCAACTTATTGGCTGATGCAGCCTGCTTGAGATGGGCAAAGTGGCTGCCCTGCAAACGCTTCTGGTGCATCCACATATAGCGGACATCAAAAGTCAGGTTGAAACCTGTTGTGCCCGCACAGATGACAACCATGCCGCCCTTTTTCACCACGAACGTGGACACGGGGAAAGTTGCCTCGCCGGGGTGTTCAAACACCATATCGACGTTCACACCTTTGCCGGTGATATCCCAGATTGCCTTGCCAAACTTGCGGGTCTCGGCAAACCAGGTGGCATATTCATCGCTGCCAACCTCAGGCAACTGGCCCCAGCAATTAAAATCTTTGCGGTTCAAGACACCCTTGGCACCCAGATCCATCACAAAGTCGCGCTTGCTTTCGTCAGAGATCACCCCGATCGCGTTGGCACCCGCCGTATTGATCAACTGGATCGCATAAGAGCCAAGACCGCCAGATGCCCCCCAGACCAATACGTTCTGGCCCGGCTTCAGGTCATGCGGCTCATGCCCAAACAGCATCCGGTAGGCAGTGGCCAGCGTCAGCGTGTAACAGGCGCTTTCTTCCCAAGTCAGGTGCTTGGGGCGCGGCATAAGCTGCTGTGCCTGAACGCGGGTGAACTGGCTGAACGACCCGTCCGGTGTCTCATAACCCCAGATACGCTGGCTTGGCGAATACATCGGATCGCCGCCGTTGCATTCCTCATCATCACCATCATCCTGGTTGCAGTGGATCACCACCTCATCGCCAACTTTCCAACGCTTGACCTTGTCACCCACGGCCCAAACGATGCCCGAAGCATCGGAGCCCGCAATGTGGTAGGGCTGCTTGTGGCCATCAAAGGGGCTGATCGGCACGCCGCGTGCGGCCCAGACACCGTTGTAGTTGATGCCTGCGGCCATCACCAAAACCAACACGTCATGGCTATCAAGCTGTGGCACATCAACAACTTCTTGCAACATGGCGCTGTCCGGATCGCCGTGGCGTTCGCGGCGGATGGCCCATGCGTACATCTGTTTCGGGACATGGCCCATCGGGGGCATTTCGCCCATTTCATAGAGATCTTTTTCCGGTGCGTCGTACTGCGCGATGGATGTATCGAGTGCCATGATGGGCCTCCTGTCGGCTGGTCTATGCGTTGCGTTTCTTGCGTTTTGCCGCGATGCAGAATCAAATCGCTTGCCCATGGAATATTGGCGGGCGCGAAACAATGCAACCTCTCAACGGCACTTTTTGAAACTTTATGACCCAGCGGGTGCAGAAATTTCCTGTGCAAGCGCAGCATTCTCGGGCAAAAAATGCGCAATGGAGTTGGCGTAGAACTGCAAAACCGGCGCTTGCCCCTCTGCCATGTGCCATTTCCCATCCCGCATTTCGATAATTTGCCGCGCCACCAGCCCGGCAATCGCGCGGCCCAGCTCAAAATCAATCGCATCGGCTTTGATCACCCGGTTGGCCTGCGGCACCATTTCAAGCAATGCACCAACCCGCGCTTTCAGCGCATCAGGGCTATAGCCATCGGTCTGTTCCAGCAGGGCATAGGCCACCACCGGCACCGACAGCACCGGCATGGTCTGCGAAATCCGGCCCATCAGATCTTCGGAGATCTGCTCAATACTTGCGTCCGGCCCCGCCTCCCGCAGCGACATCGGCGCACCAAAGGCAACCGCCGCCATGCCAAATCGGGTTTCCTGCCGGGTCAACCGCTGCCACAGCTTGCGCAACACAAACCGCAACACCACGGTGATCCGCGCCCCGAAGCGCCGGTCGCCCCGTTGGTCAGCGGCAATCAGAACCGTGTCTTCCAGCACCCGATCATAGTTGATGGCCACCGGCACCAGCACCACGTCCCGCTCGCCCTCAGGGTCAAACCCGTCCGCGACATAGGACAGCAACCCCATCCGCGGCGGCTGCAACTTGCCGTTCAAGCTCAGCCCGCCTTCGGGATACATCGCCTGATTGACGCCCCCCGCCGTGGCCATCTGCACATATCGTGCCAGAACCTTGCGATAGAGCGCCCCGCGCGATTTGCGGCGGATGAAATAGGCCCCCATGGATTTTATCAACCGGCTGAGCGGCCAAACCCGCGCCCATTCCCCCACCGCATAGGCCAGCGCCGAATCCCGAGCCGCCAGATAGGTCACCAACACGTAGTCCATGTTGGACCGGTGGTTCATTACATAAACAATTGTCGCTTCCTTGGGGATCGCATCGAAGATCCGGTCATTGCTGTCGGCGGTTTTGATCCGGTACACCGCGTTGGCCAACAACCGCGCCACCCGGATGCCAAAGCTGAAATAAGCAAAGGCCGAAAAGCTCGGCACGATTTCGCGGGCATAGTCGCGGGCCTTTTGAAAGGCCACGTTTTCCGGCACTCCATGTTCGCGGGCATAGACCACTATCTCATGCGTCACTTCGGGATCATAAATCAGCCGCTGGATCATGTCATAGCGCCGCGCCAGCTTGAACGGCTCAATCGGGCGCTTGAGCCGTGTGTTGAGCCGCGCCACCGCCCGCTCCAGCCGCCGCCGAAAGAACCAGCGCACGGACGGCAAAAGAAAATGGCTCAGCGCCGTCATCGCCGCAAACAGCAAAATCAGGATAAAAAGCCAAAGTGGCAGCTGCACCGTCTGGGTCATGCCTGCACCCTCGCAGTGCCCGCGCTCAAGAACAATATCTATCTGCACGCGGGGCCGCCCTTTGCGGCCAAAACACAGGCCAACCCACAGGCCCTTTTGCATCTTTGGCAGGCAGAGTTGAAAAAAGATGCTGCACCGGCACATGCCGCATTGCAGCGAATTGACATTGGTATAAAGTGTCTCGTAAACACAATCAAACGCAAGAATATTGCCCGACCGATTCAGCGAGGCCCGCCATGTCAGACCCAAAGACCGACCGCAAAGATGCAACCGCAGCGCCCAAGGCCGACCGCCCTTGGTTGATCCGCACCTATGCGGGCCACTCCACCGCGGCGGCGTCCAATGCGCTTTATCGGGCCAATCTGGCCAAAGGGCAAACCGGCCTGTCCGTGGCTTTCGATCTGCCCACCCAGACCGGATATGACAGTGATCACGTGTTGTCGCGCGGCGAGGTCGGCAAGGTGGGCGTACCGGTCAGCCATCTGGGCGACATGCGGATGCTGTTCAAGGATATCCCGCTGGAACAGATGAACACCTCGATGACCATCAACGCCACCGCGCCGTGGCTTTTGGCCCTGTATATCGCGGCGGCTGAGGAACAGGGCGCGGATGTTTCCGCCCTGCAAGGCACGGTTCAGAACGATCTGATCAAGGAATACCTCAGCCGTGGCACCTATATCTGCCCGCCTGCCCCCTCGCTCAAGATGATCGCGGATGTGGCCGAGTACTGCTATACCAACGTGCCCAAATGGAACCCGATGAACGTCTGTTCCTATCACCTGCAAGAGGCCGGCGCGACGCCCGAGCAGGAACTGGCCTTTGCCTTGGCCACCGCGACCGCCGTTCTCGATGCGCTCAAGCCGCGCGTCCCTGCGGAAGACTTCCCCGCACTCGCTGGCCGCATTTCGTTCTTCGTGAACGCGGGCATCCGTTTCGTGACCGAGATGTGCAAAATGCGCGCCTTCGTCGATCTGTGGGATGAAATCCTCGAAACCCGCTATGGCGTGCAAGATCCGAAATACCGCCGCTTCCGCTATGGTGTGCAGGTCAATTCCCTTGGCCTGACCGAACAGCAACCAGAAAACAACGTCTACCGCATTCTCATCGAAATGCTGGCCGTGACCCTTTCCAAAAAGGCCCGCGCCCGTGCTGTGCAATTGCCCGCATGGAATGAGGCGCTTGGCCTGCCGCGCCCCTGGGATCAGCAATGGTCGATGCGCATGCAACAGATCCTCGCCTATGAAACCGATTTGCTGGAATTTGACGATCTGTTTGACGGCAATCCCGCCGTCGATGCCAAGGTCGAGGCGCTCAAAGACGGGGCGCGCGCCGAACTGGCCAATCTTGACGGTATGGGCGGCGCAATCTCCGCCATCGACTATATGAAAGGCCGTTTGGTCGAAAGCAACGCCGAACGCCTTGGCCGGATTGAGGCTGGCGAAACCGTGGTTGTGGGCGTCAACAAATGGCAGCAGGGCGAACCGTCGCCGCTGATGACCGGCGATGGCGGCATCATGGTTGTGGACCCTGCGGTCGAAGCCGAACAGATTGAGCGGCTGAACCAATGGCGGGCGGACCGGGATGAAGCCACCGTGAATGCGGCGCTGGCCGATCTGCGGGCCGCCGCTGCCGAAGGGCGCAATGTGATGGAACCGTCAATTGCCGCCGCCAAGGCGGGTGTGACCACCGGCGAATGGGCCGCGCAAATGCGGGCGGTGCATGGTGAATATCGCGGGCCAACCGGCGTCGCCGCAGGTCAGTCCAACAAGACCGAAGGTCTGGATGATCTGCGCAGTGCCGTTGATGCGGTCAGTGACCGTCTGGGCCGCCGCTTGAAATTCCTCGTCGGCAAACCCGGCCTTGATGGCCATTCCAACGGCGCCGAACAGATTGCTGTCCGCGCCCGCGATTGCGGCATGGACATCTCTTACGAGGGCATCCGACTGACCCCGGCTGAAATCGTCGAAGCCGCACAAAAGGACGATGCCCATGTGGTTGGCCTGTCGATCCTGTCGGGCTCGCATATTCCGCTGGTCGAAGATCTGATGACCCAAATGCGCGAGGCCGGTCTGGGCCATATTCCAGTGATCGTCGGCGGGATCATCCCCGACGATGACGCCGCCCGCCTGTCTGCGATGGGCGTGGCGCGGGTCTATACGCCCAAGGATTTTGAATTGAACGTGATCATGGGCGATATCGTCACCCTCGCCGATCCCGAAGCGGTGGCGGCGGAATAGGCCTCCTCCATTTCAATATCATTTTAATCTTTTCGCAATTAGTGTAGGTCCATCTCCGAATTAGGAAATGGACCTGCACGCATGAAAATCGATCTGAAATCACTGACCTCCAAGGAATTGGAAAAACTGGTTGGCGATGCCAAGAAAGCTCTGGCAAATGCCCGCGCCCGCGACCGCGCAAAAGCCCGCAAAGCCGCAGAGAAAGCCGCAGCCGAATACGGCTTTTCTCTCAATGAATTGTCTGCCGAAATCAAAGGGGCATCCAAGCCTCGGAAAACCAAGGCAAAAGCACCTGCCAAGAAGGGCAAGCCGCAATTCGCAAACCCCGAAGATCCGTCACAGACATGGACGGGAAAGGGACGCCAACCCAATTGGTATCGCGCCGCGGTTGAAAATGGCACTGCACCAGAAACGATGGCTATTTGAAGTTAATACATCTTAATGGGGAATTGAAACGCCTTCTAATTGCATTCTGAATGCGGGTGCAATTCCAGAGCGGCAATTCTCTTCATTATTTGTCAAATCGTGAAATGGGCCGGTTGCACGCAACCGGCCCTTTACCTGCCTGCATTCTGACAATCCCCTTGCCCCCGCGCCGCCGGAAAGGCAGGTTACACTCCTGTCAAAAGCGGAGATTCCAATGACCGTCCATATCGGAGCCAAGCCCGGCGAGATCGCCGAAACAGTCCTCATGCCCGGCGATCCTTACCGCGCCAAATGGGCGGCTGAGACCTTTCTGGAGGGGGCCGAACTGGTCAACGAAGTGCGCGGCATGTTGGGCTTTACCGGCACGTGGAAAGGCAACCGCGTGACCATCCAAGGCTCCGGTATGGGGATGCCATCATTGTCGATCTACGCCAATGAACTGATTCGCGATTATGACGCCAAAACCCTGATCCGCATCGGGTCTTGCGGCGGAATGCAGCCGCAGGTTGGTATTCGTGACGTGATCATCGCCATGACCGCCAGCACAATCACATCGCCGTCTTCCGGCATTTTCAAAGAAGTGAACTATGCCCCCACCGCCGATTGGTCGCTGTTGCGCGCCGCTGTTGCCGCGTCCGAGGGCAAGGGATGCACAACCCATGTCGGCGGCATCTATTCGTCAGATGTGTTTTATGCCGAACGTCCTGATCTGGACGAACAGATGGTGCGCCATGGCATTCTTGGCGTCGAAATGGAAGCGGCAGAGCTTTACACGCTTGCCGCCCGCCATGGTCGCCGTGCGCTGGCGGTTCTGACGGTCTCGGACCATTTGCAAACCGGTGAGGCGCTGCCATCCGAAGATCGTGAAAAGACCTTTGGCGATATGGTCGAGATCGCGCTTGAAGCGGCGTTTGCTTAGGGTCTTCTTCGCCCGGCACCGCCGGGCAGCACCCGCCCGCCCCCAGGCGGGGGCTTTGCCCCCACCTCGGCCGTGCGCTGCCCTTCAAATCTGATCAATAAGCCAGCACATAGGGCGTGTCGGTCGCTGGTCATGCGCCATGTCTGCGATCATACCCGTTGACGGGCGGAGGGGTCCAACCGTCCAGCGCCCCGTCCTGCGGCGCAAACACCTCTACCAACAACGGGTAGCAGGCGGCAGCATCCGATGAATGTTCTGCCGAACAATCCCCGCCGGGACAGGCGCTAAGCGCGCCAAGCAGATCCATCTCGGCAAAGAATTCCAGATAGTCGCCGGGCCGGACCGGGCTGGCCTTCATGAAATACTGGCCGGTATCGCGGGTGAACCCGGTACACATGAACACGTTTAACACATCATGCACCAACGGCTCAGCCTCCCGTACAGGCACACCCAGATGCGCCGCCATGGCGCGGGTCAGGTTGGAATGGCAGCAATGGTGATAATGCCCGCCTTTCAGCAGGTTATGGGTATAAGGATCACAGCGGGTGCCGATCACATCATGCACCGATCCACCATAGGCATCGATCCCGTACCAGCCCAATGTGTCATGGCTGATCGTCGCCATGGGCCGCATGCCGGGAAAGGACGACCACATCCGCTCCCCCGTGGTGATATGGGTGCCATGCAGGGCGCGGGTCTTGCCGGAATAAAACCGTTCGTTCAGATCATTGGCGTTCCACAGGTTCAGATCCCCCACCTGTGACCCTTCCACCGAAGTAATGCGGAAAAAATGCCCTGCTGGCACTGTGAACGTCGCCGCATCGCGGGGCTGTACCAAGACTTCGCCGGTTTTGCGCAGATCCTGCCGCGCACCTGTCAGCAGTGCCATATCCGGCTGCGGCAGGGTTTCCACCGGATAGCAGATCACAGGCTTCACGGCGCGGCGGGCTTCGGCATCATCAGGCGTGGTGGTCATCTGGCATCCTTTCGACATTTGGCCAACGGTGCCGCAGGGCTGCGCCCCTGTAAAGCCTGCTTCAGGCGTTCTGCCCGGCGATGCGCCCTGAATAGAGGCACCCGCCCAGAAACGTCCCCTCAAGCGCGTTGTAGCCATGATAGCCGCCGCCACCAAAGCCGCAGACCTCGCCAGCCGCAAAAAGCCCCTCCAGAACATCGCCCGCGGGCGTCAGCACCCTGCCCTGCATGTCTGTGTGCAACCCGCCCAGCGATTTTCGCGTCAGCACATTCAAACGCACCGCAATCAACGGGCCGTTTTCCGGATCAAGGATTGCATGGGGTTTGGCCGTGCGGATCAACTTGTCGCCGCGATAATTACGGGCGCCGCGAATGGCGGTGATCTGTGCGTCCTTGGCAAAGGGGTTGGTCAATTGCAGATCCCGCGCTTTGATTTGCCCGCGAATATGATCCAGCGCCACAGGCGCATCCGGGGTCAGTCTGTTCATCCCTGCCACCAGCGTTTCCAGATCATCCGCCACGATGAAATCCGCGCCATTTTTCTTGAACGCCTCCACCGCTGGTGTCGCCCCCTTGCCCAATCGGGCCTTCAAAACGTCACGCCAGCCACCATCGGTTAGGTCCGGGTTCTGCTCCGACCCTGACAGGGCAAATTCCTTTTCGATGATCTTTTGCGTCAGGATAAACCACGAATGCTGCCCGACGCTCAGAATGCGTTTCAACGTGCCAAGGGTGTCAAAACCCGGCAAATACGGCGCTTCCATCCGGTCGCCCTTGGCATCAAACCAAAGTGAAGACGGGCCGGGCAGAATGCGAATGCCATGATTGGGCCAGATCGGATTCCAGTTTTGCAGACCCTCGCAATAGTGCCACATCCGGTCTTCGTTGATCAGGCCCGCACCCGCCTGCCGCGCAATCTCGTGCATCTTGCCATCCACATAATCCGGCACGCCCGCAACCATCACATCCGGCGCTGGCCCAAGCCGTTCGGCGGGCCAATGTTTGCGCACCACGTCATGGTTGCCGCCGATCCCGCCCGTGGTCAAAACCACCGCATCAGCGCTGTGTTCAAAGCTGCCGATCACGTCGCGCGTGGTGCTTTTGCCCCGTGCCTCGGTGCTGTTTTCCAAAATGTCGCCGCGCACGCCTGTGATCCGCCCATCGGTCGAGATCAGATCCGCCACCCGGTGCCGGAACCCCAGTTGCAAACTGCCTTGCGCTGCATATTCCTTCATCCGCTTGGCAAAGGGGGCCACAACCCCGGTGCCGGTGCCCCAGGTGATGTGAAACCGCGGCACCGAGTTGCCATGCCCATGGGCCTGTTCGCCGCCGCGTTCGGCCCAACCGACCACCGGAAACCAGCGCATACCCAGATCGTAACACCATTGGCGCATGCCGCCTGCGGCCCAATCGATGAACCCTTCGGCATAGGCGCGGGGATTGGCATCCTCAGCGCGGTCAAACTGCGCCGATCCCATCCAATCACTCAACGCCAGTTCAGCACTGTCCTTGATGCCCAAACGGCGTTGCTCGGGGGTGTCTACCATGAACAAACCGCCAAGCGACCAAAATGCCTGACCACCCAGAGATTGCGGCGCCTCCTGATCCAACAGCAATACCTTGCGCCCGCGTTGCACGGCCCCATGGGCGGCCACCATCCCGGCCAGTCCTGCACCCACGATGATCACGTCTGCCTGAAAATTACTGTCGCTCATTTGGTCCCCCGCTTTGCCGTTAGGTAAGCAGGATCAAACCATTCTGTCGAGCCGGACGCTGGGTCAGGGATTGGCTATGCTCACAAACCCGATTTGGGTTGCCCGCTCAGACAGCGATCCGGCTTGCCGGTGCTGCGGAATGCCTCTGCCCCGCAGTTGATGCAATTGTATTTGACCAAGGCACCTTTGCTGCCCGCGCGATCTTCGCGCCAACGGCACAAGCGCGTGCCGGCATTGCGCCGCGCCACGATGGCAACGACGATCACAGCGATCACAAAGGCAATGAATAGGGGCATAGGGCGATATCCAGCCCCGCAAGGGGGCTGGGATCAGGCTCAAACGGTGCGTTCGAGCATCAGTTTCTTGATGTTCGCAATCGCTGCAGCAGGGTTCAAACCCTTGGGGCAGGTCTTGGCGCAGTTCATGATGGTGTGGCAGCGGTACAGTTTGAACGGATCTTCCAATTCATCCAGACGCTCCCCCGTGGCCTCATCGCGGCTGTCGATGATCCAGCGATAGGCATGCAACAACGCTGCTGGCCCAAGGTAGCGGTCACCGTTCCACCAATAGCTGGGGCAGGACGTGGAACAGCAGGCGCACATGATGCACTCATACAAACCGTCCAGCTTGGCACGGTCGTCAATCGACTGTTTCCATTCCTTTGCAGGGGCGGGCGTGTCGGTCTCAAGCCAGGGCTGGATACTGGCGTGCTGCGCATAGAAGTGGTTAAGATCGGGGATCAAATCCTTGACCACAGGCATATGCGGCAGCGGATAGATTTTGACCACACCTTTGATCTCTTCCATACCGTAGGTACAGGCCAGCGTGTTGATCCCGTCGATGTTCATCGCACAGGATCCGCAGATCCCTTCGCGGCAAGACCGGCGGAAAGTCAGCGTTGGATCAATCTCGTTCTTGATCTTGATCAGCGCGTCCAAAATCATCGGTCCGCAGCTGTCCATATCCACAAAATAAGTGTCTATCGCCGGGTTTTTGCCGTCATCGGGGTTCCAGCGGTAAATCTGGAACTCACGCAGGTTGGTGGCGCCTTGCGGCTTGGGCCATGTCTTCCCGCTCGTCATGCGGGAGTTTTTGGGGAGCGTCAGCTGAACCATTTCGCGTCTCCTGTGTCATCTCATCTGCCCCTTGGGGCGTTTCACTTGGCCCTGCGCCGGGGCGCAGGATGTAAATTTTTGTCCGCCCTACGTTGTGGCGGAGGCCAGCACCTTGGCCTGCAAACAGGCGGCGGTTTCGGGCCGTCCCAACACTGTGCGCACGGTTTCGACCGTGCCATCGTCCACACCCACCACGGCAGCCTTGGCATATTCGCGGATTTCCACGGCCGAGGAATTGTCGATGATGCAATCGGTGAAGGGCGTGATCAGCTCTTTGGGCACCTGCGGGAAACGGGTGGCAAGGGTTTCTGTCACCACCCCCTTGGCCCCGCGCCGCGCGGTGTTGTCCACGGCCTGCTCCACCTCGGTGCAGGCCGCCAGCGTTGCCGCGCAAAGAACAAGGGCCACCAGACGCATCGGCTTAGTACACCCGCGCTTTGGGTGCGATTTTCTTGAGGTCGATGCCGCCTTCGTCTTTTTGGGTCAGCGGATCAAGATGCACAGGCCGGTCGCCCAGCTTGGCCGCGTTGCCCTCAAACCAGCACAGGCTGTGCTTGCGCCACTTTTTGTCGTCGCGATCAGGGTAATCCTCATGGGCATGTGCGCCCCGGCTTTCCTTACGCGCCGCCGCTGCGGTGATTGTGGCCACCGCATTTGGCATCAGGTTGGTCAGTTCCAGCGTTTCCATCAGGTCAGAGTTCCAGACCAGCGACCGGTCGGTGACATGCAGATCGGCCATCTTGTCCGCCACGGCGACCATTTTTTGACGGCCCTCTTCGAGCGTCTTGTCGGTGCGGAACACCGCCGCATCAGCCTGCATGGTTTTTTGCATCTCAAGGCGCAGATCCGCAGTTGGCACGCCGCCCTTGGCATGGCGCAGCCCGTCAAACCGATCAAAGGCCGCATCGACAGAGGCCTGATTTGGCGTTGGCACTGCGGTTTTGGGATCGACGATCTCAGCCGCGCGGATTGCAGCGGCACGGCCAAAGACCACAAGGTCAATCAGCGAGTTTGAACCCAAACGGTTCGCCCCATGCACAGAGGCACAGCCCGCCTCACCCACGGCCATCAGACCGGGCGAGATTGCATCAGGGCTGTCCTTGGTTGGGGCCAGAACCTCGCCCCAATAGTTCGTCGGAATGCCGCCCATGTTGTAATGCACGGTTGGCAGTACCGGGATCGGCTCTTTGGTCAGATCGACACCGGCAAAGATGCGCGCGCTTTCGGAAATGCCCGGCAGGCGCAGATCCAGCGTTTCGGGCGGCAGGTGGTTGAGGTGCAAATGGATGTGATCGCCATTTTCGCCGACGCCGCGCCCTTCGCGGATTTCCATGGTCATGCAGCGGCTTACCACGTCACGTGACGCCAGATCCTTGTAGGTCGGCGCATAGCGTTCCATGAACCGCTCCCCTTCGGAGTTGGTCAGATATCCGCCCTCGCCCCGCGCCCCTTCGGTGATCAAACAGCCCGCGCCGTAGATCCCTGTGGGGTGGAACTGCACAAACTCCATGTCTTGCAACGGCAGGCCCGCACGGGCCGTCATGCCGCCGCCATCACCGGTGCAGGTGTGGGCCGAAGTGGCGCTGAAATAGGCGCGGCCATAGCCGCCCGTGGCCAGCACAACCATCTTGGCGCTGAACAGATGCATGGTGCCATCGTCCAGCTTCCAGCACAAAACGCCTTGGCAGACACCATCGTCGGACATGATCAGGTCGATGGCGAAATATTCGATGTAGAATTCCGCGTTGTTCTTCAGGCTTTGCCCATAAAGGGTGTGCAAAATCGCATGGCCGGTCCGGTCCGCCGCGGCGCAGGTTCGCTGTACCGGGGGGCCTTCGCCAAATTCGGTGGTGTGACCGCCAAAGGGCCGCTGATAAATCTTGCCCTCTTCGGTGCGCGAGAACGGCACGCCGTAATGCTCCAGCTCGTAAACGGCCTTGGGGGCCTCACGCGCCAGATATTCCATCGCGTCCGTGTCGCCCAGCCAGTCAGACCCTTTGACCGTGTCATACATATGCCACTGCCAGTTGTCCGGGCCCATATTGCTGAGGCTGGCGGCAATCCCGCCCTGCGCCGCAACGGTGTGCGAACGGGTCGGAAACACTTTGGACACACAGGCCGTGCGCAGCCCCTGTTCCGCCATCCCGAGGGTTGCGCGCAAACCGGCGCCGCCGGCACCCACCACAACCACGTCATATTCGTGGGTTTCATATTCATATGCGGCCATTATTCGGTCTCCCGTGGGAATGTTTGGATCAGAGCGCCAGCTTGGCGATGGCAAAAACGCCAACCGCCGCTGCGCCGTAGCTCAGGCAGGTCATCAGGATGATCGCCACTTTTTGGCTGGTGCCATGCACATAGTCCTCGATCAGAACCTGCACGCCATCATTGAAATGTTTAAAGCCCACCAGAATGGTCAGGGCCGCCACAATCGCCGGGAACGGGCGGCTGTAATAGGCAAGGATTTCCTCATAGCTTCCGCCCAGCGCCGACCCGAAGGTGAACACAAAAAACGGAATGAGGATCAGCAGCGCAACAGAGCTGACCTTCATGGCCCAGAAGTGCGCCGTGCCGGTTTTGGCAGAGCCAAGGCCACGGGCGCGTTTGCGGTCGGTAAGATATGCCATTTCTCAGACCTCCTTAAACGATCACGACAGTGATCAGGGTGAGCAGGATAGACCCAAAGATCACGGCCCAGCCCAGTTTTTCAGCCGTAGGAATGTCCAGCGCATAGCCGTTGTCCCAGATCAGGTGCCGTATCCCGGCCAGCGTGTGATACCAAAGCCCCAGCACCGAGAAGAACATGACCAGATCACCGAACCAGCAGGTCAGCAGGCCGTTCACAATCTCAAAATATGCAGGCGAGGTGGCCGCAGACAGGAACCACCAGACAATCAACAACGCCGCCACCAGCATCGCATTGCCGGTGATCCGGGTCAGGATGGATGACATCGACGTCAGTTGCGGTCGGTAGATCGACAAATGAGGCGACAGCGGGCGGTTGCCCCGGTTTACATCGGCCATGGCACAGGTCCTTTGCTGTTGGTTACCCCAGTGATAGCGTTTTTTTACGGCCTGTCACGGGTCTAGCGGGGGTATGGGCGCGGTTTGTTGGCGCATCTAGGCACATTTTTTTCAAAATAGTAGCGATTCTTGCGTTTTGTGATCACACGATAATCCACTGTGATCACACGCTCACTCAAATGGCAGAGCAAGACTCAGTTGTTTGGTGGTTTCACGCTGCAATTTGCGCCGGATCTGGGCCGGATAGTCTTCAAAACCGTTGGCTGTGATAACAAAAGCGCCTTCGCCGGAAATGAGATTCTCAAAAAAGTAGGCCGTAAGGTCCGTATCGTCAGTCTCAATGGCCAAAGCGTTCACAATGATGCCCTTGCCCCGCATCTGTGGCAGAACATCTGCCGGGGCAATCCCTTCATTGGATTTGCCATCCCCCGACACATCCACCACCTTGCGGCGGCACTCTGTCGCGGTCTCCAAGACCTGTGCAGACAGGGTCAGCGCCTCGCCAATGGCCGTTGAATAATTGTGCCAGCGCCGTGGTGCATGAGCGACCTGTTCTGCCAGCGCCGCAACATCTGAAAAATCTGTGATCACGGTCCAGGGGATCGTCTGTTCCTGCCGCGAGGTGCCAGACCATTGGATCAACGTCACCCTGGCCTGTTGCTCAACCAAGGCTTCCGTCACAATGCCGTCTGACAGGGCCGCAGCCAGCCCGTCCATCTGGATGCGGTATTCATCCCGGTCAACCGAGCCGGAGACATCCACCGCCAAAACCAGCGCCAGTTCACAGGCCAGGGCAGGACGGGCCAGCAACGCCAGAAGAGTCAAAAGCACACGCATGGCCGCAGGTTAGATCACCGCGCCCGCCTGCGCATCACACAATCCTGAGATTGGCACAAAGGGCCATCGGCGGCCTGCGGATGGGCGATCAAACATCGCAGTTCGGCACTTTATGGCAGCTAAGCGCACGCGCGCCCACCAGCCCCCAACCACCCATCAAAATCGCCGACCCGTGGGGCGGGCCGACGATGGCCCGGCGGCTACGCCTTGTTCCGGGCTAAGAGTGCGCATCTCGCAAAAACAGAGGAAAGTACAAGATTTCAGCAAGCGTCACAGGGCCATCGGCGGCCTGCGGGTGGGCGACCAACCTTCGCAGTTCGGCACTTTATCGCAGCCAAGCGCACGCGCGCCCACCAGCCCCCAACCACCCATCAAAATCGCCGACCCGTGGGGCGGGCCGCCGATGGCCCGGCGGCTACGCCTTGTTCCGGGCCCACTCAAACAAAAAAGGGCGCGCCCAGCGGCACGCCCTTCCTCAATCTCTCAATGCAAACCTTATTTCAGGCTGCCGTCGATCCCTTTGCAGGCGTCGACCAGACCTTTAACCGCGTTGACCGAGCTGTCGAACATCGCCTGTTCGTCCTTGTTCATGGAAATCTCCACAACACGCTCGATCCCGCCTGCGCCGATCACTGTTGGCACACCAACATAGAACCCGTCCAAACCGTAAGCGCCATCAACATAGGCTGCACAAGGCAAGACGCGCTTTTGGTCTTTCAAATAGCTTTCTGCCATCTCGATCGCCGATGTCGCGGGCGCATAGAATGCAGAACCAGTTTTCAGCAGGCCAACAATCTCGGCGCCGCCATCACGGGTCCGCTGCACAATCGCGTCCAGCTTCTCTTGCGTGGTCCAGCCCATCTTCACCAGATCCGGCAGCGGGATACCGGCAACTGTGGAATAGCGCACCAGTGGCACCATGGTATCGCCATGACCGCCCAGCACGAATGCTGTGACGTCTTTCATGGAGACGTCAAATTCGCTTGCCAGGAAATGACGGAAGCGGGCGCTGTCCAGCACACCGGCCATGCCGCACACCTTGCCATGTGGCAGGCCAGAAAATTCGCGCAAGGCCCAGACCATCGCATCAAGCGGGTTGGTGATGCAGATCACAAAGGCGTCCGGCGCGTGTTTGGCAATGCCTTCGCCCACGGATTTCATGACCTTGAGGTTGATGCCAAGCAGATCGTCGCGGCTCATGCCCGGTTTGCGGGCCACACCTGCGGTCACGATGCACACATCTGCGCCCGCGATATCGGCATAATCTTGGGTGCCGGACATGTTGGCGTCGAACTTGGCTGATGGGCCCGATTCTGCGATATCGAGCGCTTTGCCCTCCGGGATGCCTTCTGCGATGTCGAACAGAACAACGTCGCCGAGTTCTTTCAATGCTGCGAGGTGGGCAAGGGTGCCGCCGATTTGACCGGCGCCAATGAGCGCGATTTTGGGTCTGGCCATGATATGTCTCCGTCCAGGTTACGTTGCGCGTGAGATAGCGAAATGCGCGCCGCGCTGCAAGTTGCGCGATCAAGACAGGCTTAAACGCCGCAGGTGGTTAAGAATTCGTGATCACAAATGCAATAAAAACGGGCCACCGCAAATGCGATGGCCCATACTCTTTAACATACTAACTGATTGTCCGGGCTTTGCCCGAACGAAACGGGTTCCTTAGCCCTTGTATTCGGGCTTGGCCTTCAACGCCGCTTCGTTGGCGTCGATGTAAATCCGCAGATCATCGCCATCGACATCGCGCAGAATCTGCAACTGTTCAAAGGGAACTGCGACCGGCTTTTCCCCTAGACCCAAAAAGCCGCCCACATTGATCACGACCTCGGCCACCTCGCCCTTGTCGGTCAGGACCAATGCGTCAATTTCGCCTACGGATTCGTCGTTCTGGCCCATCACAGCGGCGCCTTGGATCTTTTCCGCCGTCAGCGGATCGGCCCGCGCCACGTCGATGTCCATCGGCTCAAATCCGTCACGCTCTACCATCGGGCGGCCCAGAACTGGCGCGTCGATCGCCGCGTCCGCCTCTGCCGTCAGTTGCTCTGCTTCGGCTTCGGTTTCCTGCGCGACCTCTTTGATGCGGGTTTCAACGCCCTCTGCCGCGTCATTGGCAGAGGCAACCAGATCTTGTTTCAGATCCGTCGCTTCGGCTTCGGCTGTTTCGGCCATCGCATGTGTCTCGGCTTTGATGTTGTTTGCTGCCTGCTCCATCTCGCGCTCAAAAGCGGGGGCTTTCTCCAGCATTTCCTTTGAGGTCGTCACAACCAGAAAACGGTCCCCGCTGTCGCCCGCTTCGCGCAGCACCTTGATGTCATCCATTGAGACGCTCACGTCACGTTCCCCCAAACCAAGGAAACCACCCACACCCAGGATCACCGCCCGCACATCGCCGCTCTCGCTGATGATGATGTCGTTGATCTCGCCGATGTCATCCCATTCACGCTCCGCGCCGTCCGCAAGGGGCGTCATGGGGTCAATATCTGTTTCGGAATTGTAGATCCGCATGCCGATCAGGTCGGATGCGAAAAAGTCGCTTTTCTCAGCTTCTACAGTTGTGATCATGCCCGAATGGCTGCCTGCAAAGGCGGCGCTGGACAGGGTCAAAGCTACGGCTGTTGTTGTCAGAAAGCGTTTCATTGTACTGTTCTCCTAAGAGTTACTAAGTTAACGTTACCGAGTGTGGACCTAACGCCGCATTGCCGGTCTTGTTCCGGTCGTTCTCGAAAAAATGTGAAGCCCCGCCGCCATGATCACCTTTGACCTCTGGTTTTTATGCATCGCAGGCGCGGCGGTGGTGTTTGCCGGGGTGTCCAAGGCCGGTTTTGGCTCTGGCGCGGCCTTTGCGTCGGCCACTGTGCTGGCGCTGGTGATTGAACCTGGGCTGGCGCTTGGGGTGATGTTGCCGCTGCTCATGTTGATCGACGCGGGATCTCTCAAACCCTATTGGCGCAAATGGAGCGTGCCGGACGTGCGGCTTTTGGTGCTAGGCGGCGTGCCGGGTGTGATCCTTGGCGCGGCCCTATATCGGGTGGCGTCTCCCGATGTGTTCCGGCTCTTGATCGGCGGTGTCTCGGTGGGTTTTGTGCTTTGGCAAATGGCGCTCAAGCTCGGGATCGTCCGTCTGGCTCAACAACGCATGCCCGATTGGGCGGGTGTGGTGATCGGCACCGTGGTCGGCTTTACCACCTTCGTCAGCCACGCAGGCGGCCCGCCTGCCGCCATTTTCCTGCTCACCCGCGATCTGAACAAGACGCAGTATCAGGCCACCACGGTCCTGTTGTTCTGGATTCTCAATATCATCAAATTTGTGCCTTATGCCGCGCTTGGCATGTTCACTGCGCAAACCTTGCTGGCCAATCTGATCCTTGCGCCCTTTGCGATTCTGGGCACATGGCTGGGCGTGCGGGCGCATGTGCTGGTTCCGGAACGGCTGTTCTTTGCGCTGACCTATGTGCTGCTGGTTGTCACCGGATCAAAATTGATCTGGGATGGTCTGACATAGAAAAAGCGGGCCAAAGCCCGCCTTTTGGTATTGTTCAGATCGGCCTTCTTGCCTCAGGCATCCTCATCGCTGGTCGGCAGCGCCTCGGCCACCTCTTCAAACGCCTGACCCGACGCGACCAAGCAGGTCAAGCCGCCTGGCCGTGTGATGGTGATGGTCCAGCTGCCGGTCTCTTCAGAGGCAAAAACCTCAACCACCGCGTTGTTCGCGCCAAGGCCCATGGATTGCCGGGTCTCTCCGTACCCTTCGGCCAATCGTTCAACCACCGCAATGCGCGGCCCGCAATTGCGCGACGATTGCGCCGCTGCATCCGTGACCGCAGCCAGATAAAAGACCGCCGCGGCGGTCAGCCCGATAAGTTTCAAATATTTGTCCATACGTTGCATTCCATTGCCTTCATTCAAAAGGCGGCGCCTCCGGTTCATGACCTGTCCGGTATTGCCGGCAGAACGGGGGGCGAGCCCGGTTATGACATGTCTGCACTTCCGATCAGGCGATCCGGCGTTTGCGCGGTGAGTGCCCAAGCCACGAAAGGTGACGGGGCCAGCCTGCGTCAGAGGACTGAAATTAAGGTTAATGATGCGCCCTCATACCTGTTGCATTTGATTTTTGCTGCAGCGCGGCACGTTTTGGCTTGAACTTTTCTGAAAGAAATGCCCCTTTGTGCGCAACTTTATGACCCCGGCGCATCTGCGCCCTCGAACGGAGCTGCCCATGCCCAAGATCACCCGCCCCCTGCGTTCTGTCCTTTATATCCCCGGCTCCAAGCCCCGTGCGCTGGACAAGGCGCGGACTTTGGCGTGCGATGCGATCATTTTTGATCTCGAAGACGCAGTCACGCCCGAAGAAAAAGTATCAGCCCGCGAAACCCTCGCGGCGGCTTTGGCCGAGGGCGGATATGGCGCGCGCTACAAGGTGATCCGCATCAACGGTCTGGACACCGAATGGGGCGCTGATGACGCCCGCGCCGCCGCCAAGATGGACGCCGATGCCATCCTGCTGCCCAAGGTCGGCAGCCCTGCCGATCTCGATGCACTGGCCGCTCTGGTGGGCGACACCCCGCTTTGGGCCATGATGGAAACCCCGATGGCCATGCTCAACGCCGGGGCCATCGGCGCACATCCCCAGCTTGAGGCGATGGTCATGGGCACCAACGATCTGAACAAAGACCTGCAAACCCGCACCCGCGCTGACCGCCTGCCACTGATGACGGGTCTCGGCCTCTGCGTTCTGGCCGCCAAGGCGCATCAGATTGCGATTATTGATGGTGTGTATAACGCCTTCAAAGATGACGACGGTCTCAAAATCGAAAGCGATCAGGGCCGCGACATGGGCTTTGACGGCAAAACCCTGATCCATCCGGCACAGCTTGCCGTGGCCAATGCCGCCTTCTCCCCTTCGCAAGAAGAGGCCGATCTGGCCCGCCGCCAAATCGCCGCCTTTGAAGAAACCGAAGCCTCCGGTCAGGGGGTTGCGGTGGTCGATGGACGTATTGTCGAAAACCTGCATGTTGCAACTGCCCGTGAAACACTGGCAAAACTGGAAGCGATCCAAGCCCTTCAGCAGGAGTAACCCGTCATGATCCTTCTTTTCCTCGGCCTCGCCCTCTGGGCGGCCGCCCATTTCTACAAACGCGCCCTCCCCGCCCAACGCGCGGCCCTTGGCGAAAAGGGCAAAGGCTTTGTGGCACTGGCCATCGGCCTCTCCATCCTGCTGATGATCTTCGGCTACCGGATGTGGGACGGCACATTCTTCTGGGGCCGCACCTCTGCCCTGACGGGGATCAACAACCTGCTGATGGTTGCCGCGCTCTATTTCGTCAGCCCCGGCCCCTCCAAAGGGGCGATCTTTTACAAGATGCGCCACCCGATGCTGACCGGCTTTTCGCTTTGGGCGATAGCCCACCTGCTGGTCAATGGCGACACACCTTCGGTGGTGCTCTTTGGCGGGCTGCTCGTCTGGGCGCTGGCCGAAATGGTCGTGATCAACCGTGCCGAACCTGGCTGGACCCCGCCACAAAAGGGCAGCATCGCCAAGGACGCGATGTTCCTTGTCATCTCCCTGGTGCTTTTGGCCGTGATCGGCCTTGTCCACAGCTGGCTCGGCTACAACCCCTTCGGCTAAGGAAATTGCCATGAAACTCTATCGCTTCCTCTCCGAAGAGGACACATCCGCATTCTGCCACAAGGTCACCGATGCCTTGAACAAAGGCTGGGAACTTTACGGATCGCCCACCCAGACATGGGATCACAAGGCGGGCGTCATGCGCTGCGGCCAATCCGTGGTGAAAGAGGTCGATGGCACCTATACCCCCGAAACCAAGCTGGGGGCACACTGATGGCCAAGACCAACACAGGGCGCTTTTTCGAAGACTACCGCCTGGGCGAGACCCTGCACCACGCGGTGCCGCGCACCGTTTCGGGGGGCGAACGGGCGCTTTATCATATGCTCTACCCCGCGCGGCATGCGCTTTATTCCTCCGACCAATTCGCCAAAAACAGCGGCCTGCCTGCCAGCCCGCTGGATGATCTGATCGCCTTTCACATCGTCTTTGGCAAAACCGTGCCGGATGTCTCGCTCAATGCGGTGGCCAATCTGGGCTATGCCCAAGGGCGCTGGCTGGCCCCTGTCTGGCCCGGCGACACCCTGCGCAGCCAATCCGAAGTGATCGGCCTCAAACAAAACTCCAACGGCAAATCCGGTGTGGTCTATGTGCGCACCACCGGGGTGAACCAACGGGATGAAACCGTGCTGGAATATGTGCGCTGGGTGATGGTGCGCAAACGCGATCTGGATGCCCCCGCGCCCGAAACCGTGATCCCCGATCTGCCAAAGGCGCTGACCCCGGATCAACTGGTGGTGCCGACGGGGCTGGATTTCTCCAACTACGATTTCACCCTCGCGGGCGAGCCGCACCGCTGGGGCGACTATGAGATCGGCGAACAGATCGACCATGTCGATGGCGTGACCATCGAAGAGGCCGAACATATGATGGCCACCCGCCTGTGGCAGAACACCGCCAAAGTGCATTTCGACACCTCCGCCCGCCCCGATGGCAGCCGCCTGATCTATGGCGGGCATGTGATCTCGATGGCGCGGGCGCTGTCTTTCAACGGGCTGGCCAATGCGCAGATGATTGCGGGCCTCAATGGCGGCGCCCATGCCAACCCTTGCCTGTCCGGCGACACCGTGCGGGCCTGGTCCGAGGTGCTAGACAAAGCCGAAACGGATGCGCCCGGCGTCGGTGCAATCCGGCTTCGACTGGTGGCGACCAAAGGCGGCGATCCCTTTGCCCTGCGCGGGGCGGACGGCAAATACCTGCCCGATGTGCTGCTCGATCTCGACTATTGGGCGTTGATGCCGCTGTGATCTGGCTGCGGGGCTTTTCTCTTTTCGCCGCCATGGCGCTGAACGGTCCCGCTGCTGCGCAATCACCCACAGAGACTCAGGCCTATGTCGAGGCCAACCTGATCTCGATCTTCTATCACGAATTGGGCCATGCTTTGATTGATGTCATGGCCCTACCCGTCTTTGGCCAGGAAGAGGACGCCGCCGACACCGCGTCAATCCTGCTGATTGATGCGCTGTTTGAGGAAGACACCGCGCAGTCCATCGCCCGCGACGCGGCCTTTGGTTTTCTGGACGAGGCTGCCGCGACAGAGGGGGAAGAGCCGCTCTGGTGGGATGTCCACGGCCCCGACTTGCAAAGGCACTATAACCTCGTTTGCCTGTTCTACGGCGCGGACCCGGAATTGCGCGCGGACATCGCGGTGGATCTTGACCTGCCACAAGACCGCGCCGAAACCTGCGCCGAGGAATTTGATCTTGCGCTGGCCAGTTGGGGGCCGGTGCTGGACGACATCACTCAGAATGGTGGCGGCGCATCCTTGGTGTTTGAGGATGCTGGCCCCTCCCCCCTGCAAGATGTGATCGCAACCGAGGTCGCGGCCTTGAACGATCAGCTGACCCTGCCCTATCCTGTGACCATCCGTGCCGAACCCTGCGGCGAGGCCAACGCATTCTACGATCCGGCGGATCAAACGATTACAATGTGTCTCGAACTTGAGTCGCACCTTTTTGAACGCGCCGCCCAAAACATCGAATGACCTTCATATTTTGTTGGGGATTCGCATAATCCCCAGTTTTTGTGATCACACTTTTTTCTCGTGTGATCACAAATGTCACTTTATACTGGTAATATGAGGCAAACTGCGAAAAACCTTTACCGAACCATAAGATTCATCGGCATACTGCACGGTGACTTGAACCAAAACGGGACCGTTTTTCATGAACATCCACGAATACCAGGCGAAAGCCCTCCTGCGCAGCTATGGCGCCCCTGTATCCGATGGCCGCGTCGTGCTCAAAGCCGAAGACGCCAAATCCGCCGCCGGTGAACTTGACGGCCCACTTTGGGTGATTAAAGCCCAGATCCACGCAGGTGGCCGCGGCAAAGGCAAATTCAAAGAGGCCGACGCTGGCGAAGCAGGCGGTGTGCGTCTGACCAAATCCGTGGAAGAAGCCGCTGAAGAAGCCAAAAAGATGCTCGGCCGCACCTTGGTCACCCATCAGACCGGCCCGGTCGGCAAACAGGTCAACCGCATCTATATCGAAGACGGCTCCGGCATCGAGACCGAGCTTTACCTCGCCCTGCTGGTCGATCGCCAGACATCCCGCGTGTCCTTCGTTTGCTCCACCGAGGGCGGCATGGACATCGAAGAGGTCGCCGCCAGCACCCCTGAAAAAATCCTCAGCTTCTCTGTTGATCCGGCCACAGGTTACCAAGCCTTCCATGGCCGCCGCATCGCGTTCTCGCTGGGTCTGGAGGGCAAGCAGGTCAAGCAATGCGTTGGCCTGATGGGTCTGCTGTACAAAGCGTTCATGGAAAAAGACATGGAAATGCTTGAGATCAACCCGCTGATCGTCACGGATTCCGGTGATCTCAAAGTGCTGGACGCCAAAGTGTCCTTTGACGGCAACGCGATCTACCGCCACGCCGACATCGCCGAACTGCGCGATGTGACCGAAGAAGATCCCAAAGAACTCGAAGCCTCCAAATACGATCTGAACTACATCGCGCTTGACGGTGAAATCGGCTGCATGGTGAACGGCGCGGGTCTGGCGATGGCCACCATGGACATCATCAAACTCTACGGGGCCGAGCCTGCCAACTTCCTCGATGTGGGCGGCGGCGCGACCAAAGAGAAAGTGACCGAAGCCTTCAAGATCATCACTTCCGACCCACAGGTCAAAGGCATCCTCGTGAACATCTTCGGCGGCATCATGCGCTGCGATGTGATCGCAGAAGGCGTTGTCGCCGCTGTGAAAGAGGTTGGCCTCAAGGTGCCACTGGTTGTGCGCCTCGAAGGGACCAACGTGCAGGAAGGCAAGGACATCATCAACAATTCCGACGTTGATGTGATCGCCGCCGACGACCTGAAAGACGGCGCACAGAAGATCGTGCAGGCTGTTAAGGGTTAAGCTTCGGCTTAGCCATCTAAGGTGAAGATATCGGTATGAGTGCCATCACCAGATCCTCCGCAACACTGCTTGCAGGCATCGCCCTTTTCGGGGCGGCGTCTGTTGCTGTTGCGCAGGGATCGGCCCATACCGCCATCGACACCTTCAACGCTTGGTGTTTCAAGGCTGGCCAGACAGAGGCACAGGCGCGGGCCAATATGGGCGTTGATGACGCGCCCTTTGCTCTGACCTTCTGGGATGACAGCCTAGAGCCGCGCCCTGACGGTGCACCACAGGGCGTGGAACGGCGCTGCGAGGTCTCCTTTGACGGCGATCACAGCACTGCCGCGATCAAAGCCCTGCGCGTGCAGATGGCGACACCGCCGGTTTTCGGCACCAAGATCCCGTTGCCCGACACCCATACCGCAGACGACGGCACCGCCCTGATCGAAGGGCGGGAATTGCTGCGCGGGCGTGTGGCGGTTGTGCAGGTTGGCACCCGCGCGGCGCAAGGCAGGGTTCAGACCTACATGGGCGTTGATCGCCTCTATGCCGGGCTTGGCCTGCCGGAGGACGGATCATGAGCGCCACGCTACATGCCCTCCCCGGTGCCGAACTGCCCGCCCCCGATGCCGCGCCCGAGCTGCGCAAGTGTCCGGTGTGCAGCAGTGCAACCTGCACCCCGCTGCCCGACTATTCCCCCGATCACTGGCAAATGGTGTCCTGCGCGGGCTGCAATCTGGTCTATCTGCGCAACCCCGCAGAATACGCCGCCCTCGAAGAAGACTTCGCTTGGGAAAAAACCTACGAAGAAAAGAAAACCGCCACCAAAGGGTCCACTCCGCTGAGCCCATATGTGCGGGCCATCCGGACCAAACTGGGCATGACCCGCGACAAGACCGCGTCTTTCCGGCGCTGGTTTAACGATGGTCATGTGCTGGACATCGGTTGCGGCGCAGGGGCGCGGATCAAACCGCCAATGACCCCCTATGGCATCGAATTGTCCACCGCCTTGCATGCCCGCGCCGACAGCGAAATGCGCAAATCCGGCGGATATTGCATCCACGGCGCCGGGGCCGAGGCGATCTGGAAATTCGACGAGGGCCAGTTTGATGGCATCGTGATGTTCTCCTATCTTGAGCATGAAACCAACGTGATGTCGGTGCTGCGCGGTGCGCACCGGGCGCTCAAGGACAGCGGCGGTGTGTTTGTGCGTGTGCCCAACTACGGCTCGCTGAACCGCAAGGCGATTGGCCCGAAGTGGTGCGGCTTTCGCTATCCTGACCACGTCAACTATTTCACGCTGGCCACCCTGACGGACACCGCCAGACGCGCCGGATTTTCGACAACGCTGATCAACCGCGTGACCTTGCCCCTTGATGACAACGTCTCGGTGTTGCTGCGCAAATCACCGGAGGGAACGGCATGATCTCGTCTGTTTCCGCCCAAACCCTTGACCGCCTTGCCCCACCTGCCGCTCCGGCAGACCGGCGCGATGGCAACCCGCTCACCATTCAAATGACCCGCAGGCGTTTTGCGTTCATCCCGAACGCGCAGCCCCTGCCCGCTAACTAAGGAAAACCAATGGCCGTACTTGTAGACGAAAATACTCGCGTGATCTGTCAGGGCCTCACCGGCTCTCAGGGGACATTCCACACCGAACAGGCGATTGCCTATGGCACCAAAATGGTCGGCGGCGTGACACCGGGCAAAGGTGGCCAGACCCATCTCGACCTGCCGGTGTTCAACTCCGTGCACGAGGCCAAAGATGTGACCGAAGCCAACGCATCGGTGATCTACGTGCCGCCCCCCTTTGCCGCCGATTCCATTCTTGAGGCAATCGACGCCGAGATGGAATTGATCGTTTGCATCACCGAAGGCATCCCGGTGCTGGACATGATGCGCGTGCAGCGTGCCCTTGAAGGGTCCAAATCCCGCCTGATCGGGCCAAACTGCCCCGGCGTGATCACGCCTGACGCCTGCAAAATCGGCATCATGCCCGGCCACATCCACAAACGCGGCTCCTGCGGTGTTGTCTCGCGCTCCGGCACGCTGACGTATGAGGCGGTCAAGCAGACCACCGATCTGGGCTATGGCCAGTCCTCGGCTGTGGGTATCGGCGGCGACCCGATCAAAGGCACCGAACACATCGACGTGCTGGAAATGTTCCTCGCCGATGACGAGACCCAGTCAATTATCATGATCGGCGAAATCGGCGGCTCTGCCGAAGAAGAAGCGGCGCAATTCCTCGCCGATGAAAAGAAAAAAGGCCGTTGGAAGCCAACCGCCGGTTTCATCGCGGGCCGCACCGCCCCTCCCGGCCGCCGCATGGGCCACGCCGGCGCAATTGTTGCGGGCGGCAAAGGCGGCGCCGAAGACAAGATCGAAGCGATGATGTCCGCGGGCATTACCGTCGCCGAAAGCCCCGCAACACTGGGCGAAGCGGTGAAAGAAGCCATCGCAAAAGGCTAAACCAAAAATCGCAGGCCGGGCAATTGTGTCCGGCCTGCGCCCCTGCCCGATTGGGCAGCGCCTGCTCCATATTCCGGCCCCAAGACATACGGTCCTAACTCAAACGAGGTATTCCCATGACCGAACAACCCGGCAACGACCAATTCCACGCCTCTTCCTTCCTCGAAGGGGAAAACGGCGAATACCTCGAACAGATGTATGCCCGCTATGCCAATGATCCCAATGCAGTGGATGCGGCATGGCAGGCGTTTTTTGGGGCGATGGGCGACACCTCCGGCGATGTCACGGCTGAGGCTGCTGGCCCGTCTTGGGCGCGGCCCGATTGGCCCCCCGCCCCCGTTGGCGAGGTGATGGGCGCGTTGACCGGTGTTTGGCCCGAAGCCGAAGAGGCCACCGCCGCCGGGAACAAGATCAAGTCAAAGGCCGCCGAAAAAGGCGTCAGCATCACCGACGATCAGGTCAAACAGGCCGTGCTGGACAGTATCCGCGCCCTGATGTTGATCCGCGCCTACCGTATTCGCGGGCATTTGGCGGCGGACCTTGACCCGCTTGGCATGCGCGACATGGGCAGCCACCCCGAACTTGACCCAAAATCCTATGGGTTCTCCGATGCGGATATGGACCGCCCGATCTTCATCGACAACGTGCTTGGCCTCGAAGTTGCGACGATGAAACAGATCGTCGATATCGTGAAACGCACCTATTGCGGCACCTTTGCGCTGCAATACATGCATATCTCCAACCCTGAAGAGGCCGGTTGGCTCAAAGAGCGGATCGAAGGCTACGGCAAAGAGATCGCCTTCACAAAAGAGGGCCGAAAAGCGATCCTGAACAAGCTGGTCGAAGCCGAAGGTTTTGAGAAATTCCTGCATGTGAAATACATGGGCACCAAACGCTTTGGCCTTGATGGCGGCGAAAGCCTGATCCCCGCGATGGAACAGGTGATCAAACGCGGTGGCCAGTTGGGTGTGCGCGATATCGTGATCGGCATGCCGCACCGGGGCCGTTTGTCGGTGCTGGCCAACGTCATGCAGAAACCCTACCGCGCGATCTTTAATGAATTTCAGGGCGGCAGCTTCAAACCCGAAGACGTCGACGGTTCCGGCGATGTGAAATACCATCTCGGCGCTTCCTCCGACCGTGATTTTGACGGCAACTCCGTCCACCTCAGCCTGACGGCAAACCCCTCCCACCTTGAGGCGGTGAACCCCGTGGTGATCGGCAAGGTCCGCGCCAAGCAGGACCAGTTGAACGATCATGACCGCATCGCGGTGATGCCGATCCTGCTGCACGGCGATGCGGCTTTTGCCGGTCAGGGTGTCGTCGCCGAATGTTTCGCCCTGTCGGGCCTGCGCGGCCACAAAACCGGCGGCACCATGCATATCGTGGTGAACAACCAGATCGGTTTCACCACCGCGCCGCATTTCTCGCGCTCCTCGCCCTATCCCACCGACAATGCGCTGGTGGTTGAGGCACCGATCTTCCACGTCAACGGCGACGATCCCGAGGCCGTGGTACACGCCGCCAAAGTGGCCACCGAATTCCGCCAGAAGTTCCACAAAGACGTGGTGATTGATTTGATCTGCTACCGCCGCTTTGGTCACAACGAAGGCGACGAGCCGATGTTCACCAACCCGGTGATGTATAAAAAGATCAAGAACCAGAAAACCACGCTCAGCCTCTATTCTGATCGTCTGGTCCGTGACGGTCTGGTGCCTGAGGGCGAAATCGAAGACCTCAAGGCCGATTTCCAGAAACGCATGAACGATGAGTTCGAGGCGGGCAAAGAATTTCGCCCCAACAAGGCTGATTGGCTGGATGGCAAATGGTCCCATCTGGACAAGCAGAAAGACAAATACCAGCGCGGCAAAACCGCCATCGCCAAGAAAACCATGGACGAGGTTGGCGGCGCATTGTCCACCGCGCCCGACGGCTTCCCGCTGCACAAAACAGTGGGGCGTTTGCTGGATGCCAAGGCCAAGATGTTCAAAGAGGGCGAAGGCTTTGACTGGGCCACAGCCGAGGCGCTGGCCTTTGGGTCGCTGCTGACCGAAGGCTACAAAGTGCGCCTCGCCGGTCAGGACAGCACCCGCGGCACGTTCTCGCAACGCCATTCCGGTCTGGTCAATCAGGAGACCGAAGAACGCTATTACCCGCTCAACAACATCCGCGAGGGTCAGGCCGAATACGAGGTCATCGATTCCATGCTGTCTGAATATGCGGTGCTGGGTTTTGAATATGGCTATTCGCTGGCAGAGCCCAACGCGCTGACCCTGTGGGAAGCGCAGTTTGGCGATTTTGCCAATGGTGCGCAGATCATGTTCGATCAGTTCATCAGCTCGGGCGAAAGCAAATGGCTGCGCATGTCGGGTCTCGTTTGCCTGATGCCGCATGGCTATGAAGGGCAAGGGCCGGAACACTCCTCCGCGCGTCTGGAACGGTTCCTGACCATGTGCGGCGGTGACAACTGGATCGTCGCCAATTGCACCACGCCTGCGAACTATTTCCACATCCTGCGCCGCCAACTGCACCGCAGCTACCGCAAGCCGCTGATGCTCATGACACCCAAGTCGCTGCTGCGTCACAAACTCGCGGTCAGCCGCGCCGAAGAGTTCACCACCGGATCCTCCTTCCACCGTGTGCTCTGGGATGATGCCCAGCAGGGCAACTCCGACACCAAACTGGTGGCAGATAACAAGATCAAACGGGTCGTGATGTGTTCCGGCAAGGTCTACTTTGACCTGCTTGAGGAACGTGACGCGCGCGGCATCGACGATGTTTATCTGCTGCGCTTTGAACAATTCTACCCCTTCCCCGCCCAATCCGCGGTGAAGGAGCTGGAACGGTTCAAACAGGCCGAAATGGTATGGTGTCAGGAAGAGCCCAAGAACCAGGGCGCCTGGACCTTTATTGAACCCAACATCGAATGGGTGCTGGGCCGGATCAAAGCCAAGCACACCCGCCCGATCTATGCGGGCCGCGCCACTGCGGCCTCTCCTGCGACTGGCCTCGCCAGCCAGCACAAAGCACAACAAGCCGCCCTCGTGGACGAGGCGCTTACCGTTAAAGGAAAATCATAATGACTAGCGAAGTACGCGTCCCGACACTGGGCGAATCTGTTACCGAGGCAACCGTTGCAACGTGGTTCAAGAAACCCGGTGATGCGGTGGCTGTTGATGAGATGCTCTGCGAGTTGGAAACAGATAAAGTCACCGTCGAAGTGCCAAGCCCGATCGCTGGCACTCTTGGCGATATCGTTGCCGCCGAGGGCGAAACTGTCGGTGTAAACGCATTGCTGGCCACGATTTCCGAAGGTGGCGCCGCCGCTGCCGCGCCCGCCGCCAAAGACGCCGCCGCACCAGCCAAGGCCGCGCCAGCCGCCGCTGTACAAGACAGCGGATCAGCCGTTGATGTGATGGTGCCGACCCTTGGCGAATCCGTGACAGAGGCGACGGTTTCCACCTGGTTCAAAAAGGTCGGCGATACCGTCGCGCAGGATGAAATGCTGTGCGAATTGGAAACCGACAAGGTCAGCGTTGAGGTGCCCGCACCCGCCGCTGGCACATTGACCGAGATCATCGCCGCCGAAGGCAGCACGGTTGAGGCCAACGGCAAGCTGGCAGTCATCGCCTCCGGCGCGGGCGCGGCGGCTTCGGCCAGCGCATCCGCTGCCGCACCGGCGCCCGCGGCCCAACCTTCGGGCGGCACCGGCAAAGACGTCGAAGATGCCCCCTCTGCCAAGAAAGCCATGGCCGAAGCGGGGCTGAGCCCCGATCAGGTCCAAGGCTCTGGCCGCGATGGCCGCATCATGAAAGACGACGTGGCCCGCGCCTTGGCCGCTGGCACCTCCGCTGCGGCCTCTGCACCGGCACCCGCCGCCGCTCCGGCCCGCGCCGCATCCGCACCAGACGATGCATCCCGCGAGGAACGCGTGCGCATGACCCGTCTGAAACAGACCATGGCCCGCCGCCTCAAAGAGGCACAGAACACCGCGGCGATCCTGACCACCTTCAACGAGGTCGACATGACCGAGGTGATGGAACTGCGCAACACCTACAAAGCCGACTTTGAGAAAAAGCATGGCGTGCGCATGGGCTTTATGTCCTTCTTCACCAAGGCTTGCTGTCACGCGCTCAAGGAGATCCCAGAGGTCAACGCCGAGATCGACGGCACCGATGTGATCTACAAGAACTACGTGCACATGGGCGTTGCCGCAGGCACGCCAACAGGTCTGGTTGTGCCGGTGATCCGCGACGTGGATACGATGTCCTTTGCCGGTATCGAAAAGGCTATCGGCGCAATGGGCAAAAAGGCCCGCGATGGCAAATTGACCATGGCCGACATGACCGGCGGCACCTTCACCATCTCCAACGGCGGCGTCTACGGCTCGCTGATGACGGCGCCGATCCTGAACCCGCCACAATCGGGCATCCTCGGGATGGCAAAAATTCAGGACCGTCCGATGGCCATTGGCGGTCAGGTCGTGATCCGTCCGATGATGTATATCTCGCTGTCTTATGACCACCGGATCATCGACGGCAAAGGCGCGGTGACCTTCCTTGTCCGCGTCAAAGAGATGCTCGAAGATCCACGCCGCCTGCTGATGGATCTGTAAAAGACCCCGTAGGCCGGGCATCCTGCCCGGCCTGCCCTTCCGTCCCGAAGCCCACCGCGATCTTTGAGGAGTTCCCGACATGACCGAAACAACCATCCTCGCCGCTTATGGCCTGTTGGTTCTGCTGACGATCCTGCTGCAAGTCCTCGGCTCTCTGCAAACCCTGTCGATGGGCTATCTGATGTCCGCACGGGATGAGCCGCGCGAGGTGGGGCGCATGACGGCGCGGATGAACCGGGCACTGACCAATTCGATCACCGCAATGGCGCTGTTTGCCCCCGCGATCCTGCTTTTGGTGGTGCAGGGCAAGACCACCTCAACCACCCTGTTGGTGGCACAACTCTTTCTCGTGGCGCGGATCATTTATCTGCCGGTCTATGCACTGGGCGTGCCTGCGATCCGCACATTGGCCTGGTTGGTCGGCTTTGCCGCCACCGCCGTTTTGTATCTTCTGGCGCTTTGATGTTTGGGCCTGTGCAAATGGCCTGCCTTCTCATTGACCCTGCCCCCTGAACTGGATTGATGTCCATGTCCACCGAACTCACCGTTCTGACCCTCGCCGCGCTTTTGCAGGTGGTGCAGTTCTTGCTTTATGCGGTGCCTGCCAACCGCGAGGTCGGGCCGGGCTATACCATGTCGCCCCGCGACCGCGCGCCAAGCCGTCCGATGTCGGACCAAACCGCACGGCTGGGCCGCGCCTTTGATAACCATTTTCAGGGGCTGATCCTGTTCACCATCGCTGTGGGCGTGATCGAAATGTCCGGCCAGAACTCCGGTTTTACCGGTCTGTGCGCATGGATCTATCTGGCGGCGCGGGTGGCCTATATCCCTGCCTATGCCAAGGGCCTGCGCCCCGGCCGCTCTGCCATCTGGAGCGCCGGATTTCTGGCCACCACGCTGATGCTGCTGGCGGCGCTTGTATGACCTGCCGCCCTTGCCCGCGCCCCTCGCGGCGCCTAACCTCATCCACAAATTCAAATTCAGACATGTCCCAAACACCCAAGGAGACCCCCAATGTCCAGCTATGATGTCATCGTGATCGGCGCAGGCCCCGGCGGCTATGTGGCCGCCATCCGCTGTGCCCAGCTTGGCCTGAAAACCGCCGTTGTCGAAGGGCGCGAAACCCTTGGTGGCACCTGCCTGAACGTCGGCTGTATCCCGTCCAAGGCGCTGCTGCATGCCTCGCATATGCTGCATGAGGCCGAACATAACTTTGCCGAGATGGGTCTGAAGGGCAAAAGCCCCTCTGTCGATTGGAAGCAGATGCTGACCTACAAGCAAAACACCATCGACACCAACACCAAGGGCATCGAATTCCTGTTCAAAAAGAACAAGATCGACTGGCTCAAGGGCTGGGGTTCCGTGCCAGAGGCCGGCAAAGTCAAAGTGGGCGAAGAGGTGCATGAAGCCAAAAGCATCATCATCGCATCCGGGTCAGAGCCATCGGCCCTGCCGGGCGTCGAAGTGGACGAAAAGGTGGTCGTGACCTCCACCGGCGCACTGACCTTGAACAAGGTGCCAAAGAAACTGGTGGTGATCGGCGCAGGCGTGATCGGGCTGGAACTGGGCAGCGTCTATGCCCGCCTGGGCGCCGAAGTGACCGTTGTCGAATTCCTCGATGCGATCACCCCCGGCATGGACCCCGAGGTCCAGAAAACCTTCCAGCGCACCCTCAAGAAACAGGGCATGAAATTTGTCATGGGCGCCGCGGTACAAAAGACCGAAGCGACCAAAACCAAAGCCAAGGTGCATTACAAGCTGCGCAAGGATGACAGCGAACATGTGCTGGATGCCGACACTGTGCTGGTCGCAACGGGGCGCAAACCCTATGTCGAAGGGCTGGGTCTTGAGGCGCTGAATGTCGAGATGACCAAACGCGGCCAGATCGCCGTGAACGGCACATGGCAAACTTCGGTGCCGGGCGTTTATGCCATTGGCGATGTGATCGAAGGCCCGATGCTGGCCCACAAAGCCGAAGACGAAGGCATGGCCGTTGCCGAGGTGATTGCGGGCAAGCATGGTCATGTGAACTATGGCGTGATCCCCGGCGTGATCTACACCGCCCCCGAGGTTGGCAGCGTTGGTGAAACCGAAGCCACCCTCAAAGAAGCAGGCCGTGCCTACAAGGTTGGCAAGTTCAGCTTTATGGGCAATGCCCGCGCCAAGGCGAACTTCGCCGGTGAAGGGTTTGTGAAAATTCTCGCAGACAAAGAAACCGACCGCATTCTAGGCGCTCATATCATTGGTCCGGCAGCGGGCGAATTGATCCACGAGATTTGTGTGGCAATGGAGTTTGGCGCATCTGCTCAGGATCTGGCCCTGACCTGTCACGCCCATCCGACCTATTCCGAAGCCGTGCGCGAGGCCGCGCTGGCCTGCGGCGATGGTCCGATCCACAGTTGATGCATTTGGTGGCGGGCAAGTTGATCCTCACCCGTCACCGATCCACTATTCAGTTTCTTCTTTCTCGGCCTCCGCTGGTACGGCCCGCTTGAACACGATACCGCACTTCTTGCGAATGCTTGCTTGCTCCAATGCCTCCAACTCGCCCTTCAACCGTCCAAGTTCAGCTGCGGTTTGTTTGTCGCCCTTGATAAAGAAAGCAGCAGGCCAAAAGACCACCAGGGCAATCCCGGTCGCGACAGCATCGTCGCTGGCTTTCTTGTTTTGAACGCCAGACAATTCGCCAACGCGGCCGCTCACGCGGCTGGCTTCTTGGGCAATTTGTTTGCAAGAGTAGGACTGGTAGGCCATCGGTGAAATATATGTAGCCGTGACGTCCTCAGCTTTCTGGGCGCATCCCGCAAGGCCAACAACGCCGATCAATGCGGCTGAAATGGTATTCTTCATGTACGATTCTCATAGTTGAAATGTAAAGAATCACCTCTACCATGAATTGTCTTGCAAGGCAGCACCGCATTAATCATTTGGAAAGGTTTTGAGTGTAACGACCACCGTACGCTGGCCTCACCATTCCTTCACCCTGCCCGCCTACAACCCAACCCGTCGCGACACCGCTGCGGGCTGACATTCCGTGGCACATTCGGAAAACGAGGTCTGCCATACAGGCAGACCGCACTGAACAGTTCAGGGTGCAGGGTGACACCTGTCTCACATCTCCGATCCGGCGGCGCCGCCATTTCTTAACGGCCCCACAGATCCAGATAGGATTGCAAAACAAACCGCGCAGGCGCTGCCTGCCGCGGTTGCTTGGCGTGATTATTCCGCGGGCACGTTCGGTGTTTGCGGCGCTGCGGCCTGCGCTTGCCCGTTTTTGCGACGCAAACGGCGCCGCACAACCCGATAAGCATCCCGGCAAGGCACCCAATAAAGACGGGCGCAGCTGGTGAATTCACCCTTGTCCTCTTTGCCGATCCCGAATTTCACGTCACGATTGTCCTCAGGCATGTGGTAAGTGCCAAAGATCACGTCCCAAATCGGCAGCATGAAGGCAAAGTTTCTGTCGATGTGATCAGGGTGGCAGCTGTGATGCACGTGGTGGTGCGCGGGCGAGGGAAAGATCATCGACAGCTTGCCCGGCCACTTCAGCCAGATATGCGAATGCCGCAGGTTATACCCCGCCACATTAAACAGCAGATGCATCGCAGGCACGCCAAGCAGGGTCGGCAAGCTGGGTGTGAAACCATAGACCAGGGTCGCCAGACCCAGGATCGCCCCGTACCCGAACCCGTTCAAAGTGATGTAAAACAGGTTATCGACGGGGTGTTCTCGGTAGTTTGACACCGGATGCATCACCTCGGCGCTGTGATGCACCTTGTGGAATTGCCACAGAAACACCGACTTGTGCTGCAGGTAATGCGCCACATAGCCGATCAGATCAGCAACAATCACCGCAACAACCATAAAGCCCAGCGATTGCCCCAGCTCAGACAGAGGCGGCGTCACATTCTCCAACGCTTTTGCGACCACCTGGTCGGTGCCAGTGATGTATTTGTAGGGCAGCACGGTAAACCACGCGCCAAGCCCCAGAATAAAGAAATGCCCAAAGATGCGATGAAAGAAGAAATAGCGCAGGTCAAGCCAAGCCGAAGGGTGTTGCCAGACGTGTTTGGGAAACAGAAATCGCAGAAACCCGCCCTCGGTCTGTGCGCCGCGCCGCCGGGCCAGCAAATAGATCCCAAATGCGATCACCACTGAGCACGCCAGATACAGCGCAAAGATCCGCTGTTGCGAGTCGAACGGAAACATCACGATGTCCATGGCATGCGCGATGAAGCGGTCTAAAAGGTCAATTCCTGTCTGCATTTTCTTTTCTTTCCCACTGCCTACGGCAGTAGTAATCGGGAAAAGTGTCGAAAATCGGTCAAAGTCGAAAAAAGATTGTGCCTGTCAAATCGCCTGTCACCACATGGTGTCTTTGGCCCGCGCGCCCCATGCGGCGTCATAGGGGGCACCGCCCTCTTCTCCGCTGGTCATCTGAGCCAGAATTTCGCCCACAGTCGGCAAGCCGGTGCTTTCGTCCACACCCGCCCATGTGCCCGCCCGCATCAGGGCGCGGGCGCATTGAGTGTAGACCTCCGCGATCTGGATCACGATCACAGTGGCAGGCTGGCGGCCTTTCTTTTCAAACCGCGCCCGCAGGTCTGCATCATCGGTCAGAAAAGCAGTGCCATTGATCCGCACCACGTTGTTGGAGCCCGGCACCACAAACATCAGCGACACGCGGCCATCCGTCACGATATTGCGTAGCGAATCCAATCGGTTGTTGCCGCGCCAATCGGGCATGGCCAGCGTGAATTCATCCAGTTCCGTTACCACGGGGCCATCATCCCCGCGCGGGCTGGCGTCCGTACCCTCGGCCCCGGCGGTGCTGAGAACACAAAGTTTTGAGGCCATGATCCACTTGCGATAAAGCGGCGTCAGACGGTCTGCGACCTTGCGCAACGACGGTGCGCCTGCCTGCCCATACAGCGTCTCAAGCGCCGTGATATCGGTGATCTTATACATCTGGCCTCCTCCACCCCGCTTCAAGCAGCAGATCTTCCGAGGCCCGTTCAACCCGTGTTTCCAGCTCGGCCATAAAGGCCTCCTTGGTCAGGCCCGGCTCGATCGGTGTCAGAAACTCAACCACGGCCACTCCGGGGCGCCGATAAAGCCCCCGGCGCGGCCAGAAGTAGCCGGCATTGGTGGCCACAGGCACGCAGGGTTGACCCAATTGGCCATAAAGCACAGAGGTGCCGACCTTGTAAGGAATATGCGCCCCCGGCGCGACACGGGTGCCTTGGGAATAGATCACCAATTGCCCGCCTTCCATGCGGCCCGCATTCACATCCTCGATCATCTTGGCGATGGCTTTGCCGCGTTTGCCGCGATCGACCGCGATCATCTCCATCCGCTTGGTGTATTGGCCGATGACGGGGGTCCAGTGGATCTCGCGCTTCATGATGAACTTGGCCCGTGGCAGCGCGTGAAAAATGATCATGATATCCAGAAATGACTGGTGTTTGGCCGCGACCAGAACCTCGCCTTGCGGCACCTCGCCGCGCACTTCGCTGCGCAAGCCGATCAGCCAGCGGGCCGACCACATCGCATAGGCCGCATAGGTTTTGCAGGCTTTATAGGCCCCGGCCTTGGAAAACATCGCCCATGGGGCAAAGGCCAGCCCGATGATCGGCATCGCGATGGTGACCTGTATGATATAGATGATCGAACGCACCCATTGCAGCATTATGCCAACTCCCTCAATGTCCGCCGCGCGGCTGTGCCCGTCGCGGCAAAGGCCACGGCCCCGGCCAGCACCGGAATGAGCAGCGGAAAGATCCAGTGAACCCCTTGATACGCAAGCTCCGTCAGGAACCCCGGCGCGTCAGAGGCATCGGGCATCAGCACCATCGCAATCAGCCCAACGCCCGTGCCAACCGCCGCGCCGGACAGCGCCCGCAGGGTAAAGCGGCGGATGAAGGCCTGTGCGATGTAATCGTCTGTCGCCCCGACAAGGCGCAGCACCGCGATCACCTGTGCATTGGCGGCCAGTGCGGCCTGCGCGGCAAGGGTGATCATTGCCGCCACCGCCGCCGCGATCAACAGGGTTGAGATCCAGCCCAGCATCCGCAGCCGCCCGGCCGCGTCAATCAGCGGCTTGCGCCAACGGCTGTGGTCATCCAGCACCGCGCCCGGCACTTCGGCGGCCAAACGCAGGCGCAAACCGGCGGCATCCATGCCTTCGTCGTTTTCGATCACTTCGATCAGGCGCGGCACCGGCAATGTGTCCAGCGCCAGATCCGGGCCAAACCACGGCTCTAACAAGGCTTGCTGATCGGCATCCGTGAGGGCGCGGGCGCTGGCCACGCCCTTGGTGGTTTCCAGAATGCGCAGGGCGGCATCGGTCTGGGCCTGCCGCTGGTCCAGCGGCGCAACAATGCGCAGGGTCGCGGACCGGGCCAATTCATCGCCCCAACGGTCTGCCAAACGTCCTGCCGCAAGGGACAGAGCCAGCGCAAAAACCGCCAGAAACGCCATCGCCGCCGCAGCAAACAGGGTCAGCTGCGCGGTAAAGCCCGAGGGCGGGACAACGCGGTCCGCTTGCCGATCACCCGCGATCAACCCGCGCAGATATTTCATGTTGGCGATCATAGGTCCGCCCCCGCCAGTTGCACGCGGCGGTTGGCAATGCGCAGCACCCGCGCCTGAACATGTGCCTTGGTGGCGCGGATCAGGCTCAGATCATGGGTGGCAATCAGCACGGTCTTGCCCATCTTGTTCAGCTCGATCAACAGCCGCAGCAGCCGTTGCGACATTTCCCAATCGATGTTGCCCGTAGGTTCATCCGCCAGCACCACATCCGGCGACATGATCACAGCGCGCGCCAATGCGGCCCGTTGACGTTCACCGCCCGACAATTCTGGCGGCAGGGCGTCGGCGCGGTTGGTCAGCCCCACCCAGGACAACAGTTCATCCAGATCGCCGTTGGCCGCCTCTGCATGACGCCCCGACACGGTCAGCGGCAGGCAGACGTTTTCCGAAACGCCCAAATGATCCAGAAATTTGACATCCTGATGCACCACCCCGACGCGGCGGCGGATCTGCGCGATGTCATCACGATCCAGCCCGCGCACATCCGCGCCAAACAGACGGACATGCCCCGCCGTAGGCAACAAGGCACCGTAGCACAGCTTCATCAATGTGGTTTTGCCCGCCCCCGATGGGCCGGTCAGAAAATGAAAGGAACCTGGCGCCAGCTTGAGCGATATGTCGGATAACAATTCGCCGCCGCCATAGCTGTAGGCCACGTTTTCGAGCTCGATCACGAAAATACCCCGTTATAATTGACCTGTTGTGCCTCAGCATCGCTTGGGTTTCAATGCACCACTTCGGACCAAACCGGCCCAGATTGCACTTTTCCTGTGGGAATCTTGGACATATGGTGCAGGTGTTATACTAAATCTGGTTTGAGTAATGTTGCAGGAAACAAAATGAGGCTGACCTGTCCGAATTGTGACGCGCAGTATGAAGTGCCGGACGAAGTCGTTCCGGTGGCCGGACGCGATGTGCAATGTTCCAATTGCGGTCAGACCTGGTTTCAGCATCACCCCGATCACGCCCCTGCCGATGAGGACGAAACCGACCTTGGTCTGGGCAACAGCGCCCCCGACGAGGATGAAGAGGTCGCGCCCCCTCCGCCGCCGCCATCTGCCGTAGAAGAGCCGCAGCGCCGCCAGCTTGATCCGGCTGTGGCCGACATCCTGCGCCAAGAGGCAGAGGCCGAACATGCGGCCCGCCAAGCGCGGCAGGCACAGGCGCTGGAAACCCAGCCCGATCTGGGGCTGGACACCGGCGACGATCCTGCGCCACACGGCTATGATGACGATGACTACGAAGAGGATGCCCCCGCCGCCGCGCAGGATCAGCGCGCGCTGGAGGCCAAGCGCCGGATGGCGCGTATGCGCGGCGAGGCAGAGCCGGTGTCCGAAGCGGCGGCCAATGCGGCGGCACTTTCCTCACGGCGTGAATTGCTGCCCGATATCGACGAAATCAATTCCACCCTGCGCAGCGACAGTGATCGCAGCGCCGGAAGCCGGGATGCCCATGGCAGCCATGCGCCGCAAGAGGTGAAAAAGCGCAAACGCGGGTTCCGCCGTGGGTTTGCGCTGATGATCCTGATCGTGTCCGTGATGGCGCTGGTCTATATCTTTGCGCCGCAGATCGCACAGCAATTGCCACAAGTAGATCCCTACCTGTCGTCCTATGTGACCTGGGTGGATGGGCTGCGGGCGATGCTGGATGTGCAGTTGCAACGCTTGCTGACATGGCTCGACACAATGGCGAGCCAGTCGGCCTCCTGATCACAACGCCGACCTTACGTTAAAACCGTTCCAGCAACCGGTTGAGATAGTCACGTTCCAGTTCGGGGCGCTCTGTCTCGCCGGAGCGGCGGCGAATTTCATCCAGCAAACGGCGGGCACGGTCCGCGCCGTCCGGCCCCTGTGCCAGCGGCCCATCCGAACTGTTGGCGCCATTGCCAGCCTGTTCGCGGCCCAGCGGGTCTTCGTTGTTGGCGCGGCGATCCGACTCCGTTGCGCCTTGGCCGGGCTGCTGGTTCTGCTCGTTCTGGGCCAATGCCTCACCCAGTGATCGCATGCTTTCGCGCAGCGCTTCCATGGCTTGCGCCTGATTGTCGATGGCCTCGGCCAGATCACCACCCCGCAGTGCCTCTTCGGCCTGATCCATCGCACGGCCCGCACGATCCAGCGCCTCGCGGGCGGCCTCGCCCTCTTCGGTGCCGCCACCGGGCAATCGGCCCTGCTGGCGGCGCAGCTCATCGCGCAGCGCCTGCTGCCGTTCGGCCAGACTACGCTCGCCGTTGCCATCGCCTTCGCGCGGGGCGCCCTCTTCGCCGCCCTCACCGTTCTGGCCTTGCTGTTCGCCTTCGCCCTGACCGCGCCCGCCCTGGCCTTCATGGCTCTGGCCGCGCCCCTGACCGCCATTGCGGCCCTCGTTGCCATCGCTTTCGCCCGCCTGTGCGCCGGGGTTGTATTGTTCCTGCAAATCGCGGAACGCCTTGTCGCTCAGACCCTGCTGTTCGCGCAACGTATCGGCCAGCCCTTCCATCGCCTGTTCACCGGGGGTCTGGCCTTGCTGGCCCTGCTGCCCTTCGGTGACACGCATGTTTTCCATCAGTTCCTGCAATTCTTTCAGCGCTTCGGCGGCCTCGGCCATCCGGCCTTCTTCCATCAGCTCCTGAATACGGTCCATCATGGCTTGCAGATCGTCCTGGGTCATCTGCATGCCTTCGCTTTGTTGCTGTTGCTGCCCCTCCGGGCCGCCCTCTTCCTGCTCCTGCGCCTGTTGGCGCTGCAATTGCTGCAAATAGTCTTCGGTCGCCCGGCGCAGCTCGTCCATCAGCTCGGCGATCTCTTCGTCCGAGGCGCCGTTCTTCATCGCCTCGTTCAACCGGTCCTGCGCCCGGCGCATCCGGTCCAGCGCATCAGCCAAAACGCCCTCTTCCAGCTCAAGCGCCAGACCCCAGAGATCTTCGGCAATCTCGCTTTGCACCTCGTCCGACAGGCCATAGCTGGCATGCACCTCCAACTGCCGAACCACCCGGCGGAGCCGCAACGCAGAGACCTCGGTGCGGAACACATCGCGCGGGCGATAAGACACCGCCCGCAGCACCTGCGCAATGCGCGGCCCGTTGGATTTGGACCAGAGCAGATCGCGCCGCATCTCGATCACCGCCGCCGCCGCGGGGGCAAAGAACCGCCGTCCGGGCAGTGTCATATCGCGCGGCACGGTCTGGCCCTGTTGCTCTGCCGCGTCCAACACGCTGAGCGTCAGTTTGATCGGCAGGTTGGCCCAAGGGTGCTTGGAGAAATTGTCGATCAGGTTCTCTTCGAACTGCGCCCGATTGCCAGAGATCGGCGTTTGCAGGGGCACGATCACCTCGGGGCGTGGATCGGGATTCGCGGCCAAACCATAGCGCCGGTCCACCGCTGCCAGATCCAGAATAATACGCGCCTCGCCTGCCTCAACGCCGTAATCGTCCTGCGCAGCAAACGGCAGGCGCATCTCGCCCAATGCTGTCACTTGCGGATCGCCGATCACCTCCACCTCGGGGGCCGTATCCGGGCGCAGGGCCACCTGCCAGCGGCGTCCGCCGGGGCCGTCGATGGCAATCTCGCCGTCCTGCAAAACCGTGAAGTCCTGCGCGGCTTGCGCAGGCGCATCGCCTTCCGCCCCTTCTTCGGCAAGGCGGCCAGATACCGTTTCGGCCAATTGCAAGGCCCCCAGATCGCCGTAAAACCGCAGGGTGATCAACGTGCCTTCGGGCAGCTCCAGCGCCCCTTCGGCCAGATCATTGAGATACAGCGTCGGCTTGCCGGTATAGCGCGGCGGCTCTGCCCAGCCTTCCCAAACCGGCCCGCCCGCCAGATCACCGCCGCCCGGCGCCATATCCGCAACCGAAGCCACCCGCAGGAACGAGCCAAACACCAGTGCCACGACAAAGGCCAGCAGCGCGGCATAGCGCAGGGCATAGGGGTCACGCGATGCAATCCGCAGATCCGCAGGCACGGCTTTGGCGGCCTCGGTGCGGGCTGCCATCCGCGCCTTATGTGCCCGCCACAGGGCCATCGCCGCATCGTCCTGCGTGCCGATGGCCGCATCATCCAGCATCGCCTGAATGGGCCGTCCCGGCAGGCTTTGATCCAGCCGCGTCATGGCGTCAGCCGCGGTCGGGAACCGCAGCCCCCAGACCCCGCGCAGCAAAGCCCCAAGCCCTGCAACCACCAGCGCAGCAGCAGCGCCCCAAACCAGTTCCACAGGTGCAATGTCTTGCAGGCCAAGCATCAGCGCGGCCAATCCTAGCAGAACAATGCTGATCAATGGCCAGAACCGGCGCAGCAAAACCTCGGCCACCATCCCCGCCCGTGTCAGGCGCAAAGGCCAGCGCAGACGCGCCAGCGCGCGGCGTTGTTCATTGGGGGTGAATGTGGCCATGACAAACCTTTCCAGAAAGCCTTGTCAGCAAGATGCCATCAAAGCCATTCAGGAATGGTATCGCGATTTATCATTTCGTCAAAGGTCGGCCTTGCGCGGATAACCGCGAATTGATCACCATGCACCAGAACTTCGGGGATCATGGGGCGTGAATTGTATTCGCTTGCCATCACCGCGCCGTAAGCGCCTGCACTGCGAAAGGCGACCAGATCCCCTGCTTGCAAGGGTGGCATCGGGCGCTGTTTGGCAAATGTATCGCCGGATTCGCAAACCGGCCCGACAATATCAATCGGCTGCGGTTCGACCCCGACGGCGGGTTCAATGACCGGCACGATGTCGTGATAGGCCTCATACATCGCCGGGCGGATCAGATCGTTCATCGCCCCGTCAATGATCAGAAAATCGCGGCCCTCGCCGGATTTCACATAGATCACCTCACTGACCATCAGCCCCGCGTTTCCGGCGATCAAGCGCCCCGGCTCAATCTCGATCTCGCAACCAAGATGCCCCAACACCCGCTTGACCATAACACCATAGTCAGAGGGCAAAGGCGGGTCGGCATTGCTGCGCTCATAAGGAATGCCAAGGCCGCCGCCCAGATCCAGCCGCCGGATGGTGTGGCCGTCCGCGCGTAGTGTCTCGGTCAGCTCCGCCACCTTCAGGTAGGCCTGCTCATAGGGGGCAAGTTCGGTCAGCTGGCTGCCGATATGGACGTCGATACCGACAATCTCCAGCCCCGGCAGGGCGGCGGCCATGGCGTAGACCTCGCGCGCACGGGCGATGGGAATGCCAAATTTGTTCTCGGATTTGCCGGTGGCGATCTTGGCGTGGGTTTTGGCGTCGACATCGGGGTTCACCCTGATGGTGATCGGGGCAGTGACGCCCATCTCATCCGCCACCGCGCTCAGCACTGCCATTTCCGGCTCGCTTTCCACGTTGAACTGGCGAATGCCCCCTGTCAGGGCCAGCTTGATTTCCTCGCGGGTTTTGCCAACGCCGGAAAACACGATCTTGTCGCCTGGCACACCTGCGGCCCGCGCCCGGCGGTATTCGCCGCCCGACACCACATCCATGCCCGCGCCGGCCTGCGCCAAAGTCTTGAGAACCGCCTGATTGGAATTGGCCTTCATCGCATAGCAGACCAGATGCTCGGTCCCCTCCAGCGCCTCGTCAAACAGACGGAAATGCCGCTGCAACGTCGCTGTCGAATAGACATAAAATGGGGTGCCGACCGCCGCTGCGATCTCTGAAATAGGCACATCCTCTGCGTAAAGCGTGCCGTCACGATAAAGAAAGTGATCCATGTTCTTTCTGGCCCTAAATAATCCCGCCGGAGGCTCCCCGGCTATCTGATGGGTGCTGATCGCAGAAATAGATAAAGCGGCAGCCCACAGCTTACTCCAATACAGAAGGTTGCGGGAATGGCAATCAGCGCGGTCCAGTTTCGCCGCACCGCAACCTCAGCCAAGATCCAGACCGTCAGCGCAACGGCGGCAATGGTCAGATCCCAGACCAGCCCGCTGCTGGCGGCATTGGCGTGCCAGGCCTCTACCATCCCGCCAAGGTCAAAACCGTTTTGCCCGAACCAGCGCAGGAAATAATACATCGGATGCACCGCACCCCAGATCGCCAGTGCCAGATAAAGAAGGCGCAGCGCTGACATCTCAGAAGGTCTTTGCCACGCCGACATTGATATAGCCGGTCACATGAATGCCCGGCGTTGTGTTTGTCGGTTGCTGGCGGGTGTCGGAATAACCGGCAGGATCGTCGTTGGGGTCAGGCGGGCCGCAGCCCACAAGCGATGTGATCACGCCGATGAGGGCGACAATGCGGATCATGTGTTTTGTCCTTTTGCGGGCCCGAACAGGGACTGTTCCATTTCAAGGGCCGCAGCAAGAACCACAGCTTCCGCAGCCGTGTCGTTGGCGGCCGGCCGGACCGGCTCGCCATCCGCGCCGCAGCTGGCAAGCGCGGTCAGGGCCAACAGTCCGATGAGGCGTTTCATGACAGGATGTCCTTCCAGCGTTTGATCTGCATGCGCACCTGTGCAGGCGCGGTGCCACCATAAGACATACGCGAGTTCACCGAATTTTCCACACCCAGCACATCAAAAACATCGCCGGTGATCTGCGCATGCACGCTTTGCATCTGCTCCAGCGTCAGGTCGGGCAGGTCGCATCCCTGCCCCTCGGCCATGGCGACCAGCGATCCGGTGATGTGGTGCGCATCGCGGAACGGCAGGCCCAGCACCCGCACCAGCCAATCGGCCAGGTCGGTTGCGGTGGAGAACCCGCTGCCCGCGGCGGCGGCCAGATTTTCGCGCTGGCCGTTCATATCGCGCACCATGCCTTCCATTGCGGCCAGGGCCAGCATCAGGTTGTCAGCGGCGTCAAACACCTGTTCCTTGTCTTCCTGCATGTCCTTGGAATAGGTCAGCGGCAGCCCCTTCATCACCATCATCAGCGCGGTGTTGGCACCAAAGATCCGGCCCACCTTGGCGCGGATCAATTCCGCTGCATCCGGGTTCTTTTTCTGCGGCATGATCGAGGATCCGGTCGAGAACCGGTCCGACAGCGCCACAAAACGAAACTGCGCCGAGGACCAGATCACCAGCTCTTCGGCAAAACGGCTGAGGTGCATGGCGCAAATGCTGGCACATGACAGAAATTCCAGCGCAAAATCACGATCACTGACCGCGTCCAGCGAATTGGCCGAGGGCCGGTCAAAGCCAAGCGCCTGCGCGGTCATCTCGCGGTCAATCGGGAAGGAAGTTCCGGCAAGCGCCGCCGCGCCCAGCGGGCTTTCGTTCATCCGCGCACGGGCATCGCGCACCCGGCTCAGGTCACGGCCAAACATCTCGACATAGGCCATCATGTGATGGCCCCATGTCACCGGCTGTGCGGTTTGAAGATGGGTGAAACCGGGCATCACCCAATCGGCGCCCGCCTCGGCCTGCCCCAACAGGGCATTGATCAAGGCCAGTAGCCCGCCCTCAAAGGCGTCAAACTGATCACGGGTCCAAAGCTTGAAATCAGTCGCCACCTGATCGTTGCGGCTGCGCCCGGTGTGCAGGCGGCCCGCAGGTTCGCCGATCACCTCTTTCAGACGTGCCTCGACGTTCATATGGATGTCTTCCAGAGCGGTTGAGAATTCAAACTGCCCGCCCTCAATTTCTGACAAGATCGTGAGCAAGCCTTCCCGAATGGCCTCGGCATCGCTATCACTCAGAATGCCCGTGGCCGCCAGCATGGCAGCATGGGCACGCGATCCGGCAATGTCCTGCGCCGCCATCCGCTTGTCAAACCCGATCGAGGCGTTAATGGCCTCCATGATCGCGTCTGGCCCAGCGGCAAAGCGGCCGCCCCACATCTTGTTCGATTTCGTGTCAGTCATTGATAAACCCTCGGAGGGACAGATGAAAAAATTCGCGTTGGCTGTCATGTATACGGCCCTTATGGCAGGTGCAAATGTTGCCTTCGCCGCAGGCCCGGACATTACCTCATTGCGGACAGGTGACATGAAAAAGCTGGTGGTGCATGACGTGCCCAAGGCGACCTCAGGCGCGGCCTTCGATCTGGAAGACGACGGCGGCAAAGCCACGCTTGAGGATTACCGCGGCAAATACATCCTGCTGAACTTCTGGGCGACATGGTGCGCGCCCTGCCGCAAGGAAATGCCGCAGATCAATGCACTGCAAAAGGAATTTGGCGGTGATCATTTCGAGGTGTTGACCATCGCGGCGGGCCGCAATTCGCCCGAAGGCATCAAACGGTTCTTCAAGGAGGCCGGCGTGGATGCCCTGCCCCGCCACCAAGACCCGAAACAGGCACTGGCCAGCCAGATGGCGGTTTTTGGTCTGCCGATCACCGTGATTTTGGATCCTGAGGGCCGCGAGATTGCGCGGCTGCGCGGCGATGCCACTTGGGACAGTGACAGTGCCAAAGCAATTGTCAAAGCCCTGATAAACAACGCTGCGGGCAGCTGAGGAAAGCGGAAATTTTCAAGATTTCCGGTGCGAATTTTTGAAAAATTCGGGGCAAGGTTTGATACCTAGGCCGCGTGGTTCAAAATCGCCGCCTCTGAGCCTGACAGATGCCGACGGGCAAAGCTGCCATAGGTATGCGGATCAAACTCCAGCGACGGGTGCGTCGCCAGCAGGCGCACCCGGTCGCTGTCATCGAGCGCATTGAGGGAGGCCGATGCAGGATGGAAGCTTTCGGTTTCGACACCATTGGCCCACATGACCTGATGGCGGTCAAACAGCAGATGGATGTAGGTCACCTCGCGCACCCGAAGGTCCACGCTGATCGAGGTGCCGTTGATCAGGTCTTTGGCGGCAACCAGAACTTCTGGCGTGTTGAACAGGTCCAGCGCCACCGGCCCTTTGATCAAGATGCGGTGCTCGGGCGATACCACCAGATCACCTTCGGGAACATCCGTGCCAAGCAGGCCCGCCGCAATGCGCACCGGGCGCAGCTTGGGCATGGCAAAAAGCCGGGCACCCGACATGCGGCGGCTGCCGATCCAGCGGATCTGCTGGGCGCCGTTGTCTTTGGTCTGGACCGCGTCGCCCTCTTGCAATTCTTCGATCCGGGTCAGGCCGCCCGGCGTGCGGATCATCGTGCCGGGGGTGAAACAGATCACGCCCCCATCACCCGAGGCCACATCACCCGTGGGCGCGGCGCTCAGCGTGTGATGCACGATCCAAAGCTCACAATCACGCGGCGGTATTTCGTCCAGGAACATCAACAAAGGCTGACTGCCGCGCCCGACCTCGATCAAGGTCACGGTATAACTTTTGCCGCCATCCGTGATGACAAAGCTGTTGTCCATCAAAGGGGGTTCATTGCCGTCCCGCTCCGGCTTGCGGATCTGCGATGGTTCACGGTCAAGGGCCGCGCCCACAAGGCGGTGCACCATCCGTGCTGCACGTTTGCGAAGATTTTCCGCTCCGTCTGCCTGATCCAGCCGCAAAACATCGCTTGGCCCATCCACCCGGATGGCGTCCCCGCGCCATGCCCATGCGGCCCCCACTGTCAGGGATTGCACCGGCGCGGCCTCAAGGCCGTCAATTTCTGTTTGCGACCAGCTTATGACAAACGTGCCTCGAAAGCCCGTTCTCATTGCTGTCCACCTGCCTCAGTCTTTTTATTAAGGAAAAGTTAACAGATTCAACGTGCTCTGGGAAGTGGGAAAATTTGCGGTGTCGCTCAACCGACGCGAGTCGTCGCGCCCGGATAACCAAAACGCTGTCGGGTCAGTCAAAACTGCGTGCATTGACCCCAACTTCGCTTGCATATCATCGTTAAAATGTTAGCGTTAGACGGCTTTTTTTGAGGAATTATTATGGCTGACACGCCCAAACCGCTGCCTGAACGGCGCATCGTTTCATCCCGTCATCTGGCCGAGGGTGAGGGCTGGGAGGCCTCCGAACTCGAATACGGGATGATCATTGCCTACAACGCCTTCACCCGGTGGATGTCGCGTTGCATGGCGGCGGCAGGCAATGCCGATCTGACGCCGCTTGAAATTCTGGTGCTGCACAACACCAATCACCGTGGCCGGGAAAAACGGCTGACCGACATTTGTTTCCTGCTGAACATCGAAGACACGCATACGGTCAACTATGCGCTGCGCAAGCTGTTGAAATCGGATCTGGTCGAGGCGGAAAAACGCGGCAAGGAAGTGTTTTATCGCACCTCGAAGGCGGGCAGCGATCTGTGCGAGGCATACCGGACGATCCGGCAGACCTGTCTTCTTGAGGGGCTCGGACGCATGGACACCAGCGGCGAGGAGTTGCGTCAGGTCGCCGCCAGCCTGCGCACAATGTCGGGGCAGTTTGACCAGGCCAGCCGCGCGGCGGCCTCGCTTTGAAGATGGGGCAATACGACGCTCAAATCAAAAGCCTGTATCCGCCGCAGACACCCGGGGCCTTGCCCCGGACCCCAGAGGTTTAAGGGCCAAATGAAGAAAAAGGCGTCCTTGTCTTCATTTGGCCAGAAAAACCTCCGGGGGGAGCGCCGCGCAGCGGCGGTGGGGGCTGGCCCCCTTGAACGGTTCGTTGGCCGGTTAGGCTGATTGTTTCAGGGGTGCGGTTTCCATCAACTGGCCCATGACGCGGGCCGTGTCGTTCATCCGGTTGGAAAAGCCCCATTCGTTGTCATACCAGCTGACCACGCGGATCATGCCGCCCTCGGTGACCTTGGTCTGGGCGGCGGCAAAGCAGGATGAGTGGCTGTCGTGGTTGAAATCAACCGAGACCAGTGGATCGTCTTCGAAGGACAGCACCCCTGCCAACGGTCCCTGTGCAGCGGCGGCGACGGCGGCGTTGATGTCCTCTGCTGTGACTTGGCGTTTTGGCACAAAGCTGAGATCGACCAGCGAGACATTGGCCGTGGGCACCCGAACAGCAGATCCTTCGAGCCGCCCTTCCAGTGCCGGGAGCACCAGGGCGATTGCAGCTGCGGCGCCGGTCGAGGTGGGCACCATCGACAGCGATGCCGCCCGCCCGCGATAGGGATCGCGGTGTGCGGTGTCGTGGCTGGGTTGATCACCGGTGAAGGCGTGGATTGTGGTCATATAGCCGGTTTCAATGCCGCAGAGGTCATCGAGCACCATCGCCAGAGGCGCGAGGCAGTTGGTTGTGCAGGAGGCGTTTGAGACGATCACATCGTCAAAGGTCAACTCATCATGGTTGACGCCGTAGACCACGGTGCGGTCCACCTCTTTGCCGGGGGCCGAGATCAGCACCCGTTTGCTGCCGTTGTCAAGATGTTTGGCGGCGGCATCGCGTTGGGTAAAGAGGCCGGTGCATTCATAGGCGATGTCAACCTCGGCCCAAGGCAGTTTGGCCGGGTCACGTTCTGCCGTGAGGCGGATGCTGTAGGGGCCGACATGAAGCGTGTTACCTTCCAGCCGTGCGCTGCCTTGCAGGCGTCCGTGAACGGAATCGTATTTCAGCAGGTGCAGCAGGGTTTCCGGTGCGGCCAGATCGTTGATCGCAACAACCTCGATCCCGTCGGTGCCATTTTCCAGCAGCGCCCGCAGCACGCAACGGCCGATACGGCCAAATCCATTGATCGCGATTTTGATTGTCATAATAGCACCTCATGGCCGGATTTTTCGATTTGGCTCACTGTTAGCGCTATCATAGATCTTTTTCAACTGCTAATCGGGGGCAGCGCAGCAACAGCATTGTGATTTGATCGGCAGGTTGCTTGCGGCGGTGATGGCTTTGCGGGCTATGACGCGTTAGGAAATGCGGGCAACAAGGTGGGTAGGATGACAGAACAACAAGACACCGTATTGATTGCCGTGGATGGCGGCGGCACCGGTTGCCGGGCGGCGGCGGGCACGTTGCGCCGGGGTATTCTTGGCGAAGCGGCGGGCGGACTGGGCAATGTTGGTACAAATTTCAAAGCGGCCACGGGCAACATTCGCAGCGCCATGAACGCCGCCTTGGCCGAGGCGGGACTGGAGGACACGCCTGCATCGAACATCTGTGTTTTCATGGGGCTTGCAGGGGCCAACTTTCCCGATGAAATGGCGCGGGTCGCGGCGGAGTTTGCCTATGGTGCGGTTCATGTGACCAGCGACCGGGACACCGCCGTTGTCGGAGCATTGCAGGAAGCGGACGGGTTTGTTGTGACCCTTGGCACCGGCACCATTGTGGCCCGGCAGAAGGACCGGGTGATCAAGACCGTCAGTGGTTGGGGTTTTCATTTGTCAGATCAGGCATCGGGATCATGGCTGGGTCATCAATTGCTGCGCAAGACGATGATGGGCGAGGACGGGATGATCGCGCAAAGCCCGCTTGGCACGCAGGTCTTGGCTGAGATTGGCGGGGCTGCAAAAGCGATGATCTTTAGCGCCTCTGCCGCACCGGGGGATTATGCCGCATTGGCGCGGCAGGTGATCCCCGCCGCGCAAGACGGCGATGAGATCGGTTTGGCCCTTATGCAGGAGGGCGCTGCGTTTATCGTATCAGCGCTGGGTGTGCTCGGGTTCGCGGCCGGTGACCGGCTTTGCCTTTCTGGCGGTGTGGGGCCGCATTATGCGCCCTATCTGCCAGAACCATTCACCCGCCATTTGACGCCGCCTGCGGGCAATGCCTTGCAAGGCGCATTTACGCTGGCCGGGCGGGCGGCATTGGCTGAGTGATCACGAATGAGCGCTGTGGCGGCGGCGGATGCTGGCGGGGCGTCCCGGCAGGTCCAGCCGGGCGTCATTGCGCGACTGGCGCGAGATCACCTTGCCACTTGCAATCACGCACAGGCGGTCCGGTCTGAGGCGCAGCGCCTCGATCGGGTTGCCCGCGTCCAGCACCACCATCGAGGCTTTGGCCCCGACCCGCAGGCCGTAATCCTCCAGCCCCATGATCCGGGCATTCACATTGGTGACCATGTCAAAGCAACGGCGCATCTCGTCGGGGCTGGTCATCTGGGCCACGTGCAGGCCCATGAAGGCCACATCCAGCATGTCGCCGGTACCCATCGAATACCACGGGTCCATCACACAATCCTGACCCCAACCGACGTCAATACCCATGGCCTGCATTTCCTTGACCCGCGTCAGCCCGCGGCGTTTGGGATAGGTGTCATGCCGCCCCTGCAGCACGATGTTGATCAGCGGATTGGGGATCGCGGCGACCTCGGCCTCGGCCATCAGGGGCAACAGCTTCGAGACATAATAGTTGTCCATCGAATGCATCGATGTGAGGTGTGATCCGGCCACCCTGCCCTGCAGGCCCAGACGCTGGGTCTCATAGGCCAGCGTTTCGATGTGGCGTGAATGCGGATCGTCGGTTTCATCGCAGTGCATATCCACCATCAGCCCGCGTTCTGCCGCGATTTCGCACAGGGCTGTGACGGAGCGTGCACCGTCCGCCATAGTGCGTTCAAAATGCGGGATGCCGCCCACCACATCGACGCCCATGTCGAGGGCGCGGATGGTGTTTTGCAATGCGGTTGGATCACGGTAGAGGCCGTCCTGGGGGAAGGCGACCAATTGCAGGTCGATGTAATCGGCCACCTCTTTGCGGACCTCTAGCAGCGCCTCGACCCCGATCAGACTGTCGTGGCAGGTGTCCACGTGGCTGCGGATGCACAGCAGGCCTAATGAGGCGGCCCAATCGCAGTATTCCAATGCGCGGGCTTTGATCTCATCCGGTTGCATGACCTGTTTCAGCTCGCCCCAGAGGCCGATCCCTTCGAGCAGGGTGCCGGAGGCGTTGATGCGCGGAATGCCGTAGCTGAGGGTGGCGTCCATGTGGAAATGCGGATCGACTAAGGGCGGGCTGACCAGATCGCCGCTGGCGTCGATCACTTCGCCTGCTTCGGCGGAGGAGAGGTCTTCGATGGCGGTGATTGTGGCGCCGGTGATACCGATGTCGGCAGTGCGTCCATCCGGCAGGGTGCCGCCTTTGAGGATCAGGTCAAACATGAAGAAGCTCCTGTGCTGTCGGAAATGTGGTTGCGCCCGGACGTAGGCCGGGCTGCCCCCGACCGCCCCCATGGGCGGGGGCATTCGCCCCGCCCGCGGTCAGGGCCAGCCCTTGGTGAGACGTCCTCACCGTTCGCCCTTGTTGAACGGCACCATCAGGGCGGCGGGCACTTGCGCACGGCGCGACATGATCACCAGCGCCAGAATGGACAGGATATAGGGCGCCATCAGGAAGATCTGATAAGGAATGTCCGCACCCAGCGGAGTTTGCTGCACCCGGATTTGCAGCGCGTCAAAGGCGGCAAACAGCACCGCGCCCAGCAAGGTTTTGCCGGGCTTCCACGACCCGAACACCACCAGCGCGATGCAGATCCAGCCGCGCCCGTTGACCATTTCAAAGAAGAACGAGTTGAACGCGCTCATGGTCAGGAAGGCCCCGCCGACCGCCATCAAGCCGCTGCCGACCATCACTGCGCCCATGCGGATGCCCGTGACAGAAAGCCCCTGCGCCGCGACCGCCGCAGGGTTCTCACCTGCCGCCCGCACCGCCAGCCCCAGCGGTGTGCGGTAAAGTGTGATGCTGACCACCACGGCCAGCACAAAGGCCAGATAGGTGAGCGGGGTTTGTGAAAACACGGCCTCGCCGATCAGTGGAATGTCGGACAGGAACGGCACTTCGTAGGGTTGGAAAGCTTCGATCTTGGGCGGCGAGGTGACGGACGGCAATGCCAAGCGGTAGCAATAGTAGGTCAGCGACGTGGCCAGCAGCGTGATGCCAAGGCCGACCACATGTTGGCTGAGGCCAAAGGGCACGGTCAGCGTCGCGTGCAGCAGGCCAAAGGCCATGCCCGACAGCATCGCCACCGCCACACCAAACCACAGACCGCCGCCCAGATAGACGGTCAGCCATCCGGCAAATGCGCCCACGACCATGATGCCCTCGATCCCGAGGTTCAGGACACCCGCGCGTTCGCAAATCAACTCTCCCAATGCGGCGAAGATCAACGGCGATGCGATGCGGATTGCGGCGGTCCAGAAACTGGCGGAGATCAGAATGTCGAGAATATCCATCAGCTGCGCCTCACCCGGAATTTGGTCAGCATAATCGCCAGCACCATCAACAGCAGGGCAAAGGCCAGCATAATATCGGCCAGATAGGTCGGCACGCCTGCGGCGCGGCTCATGCTGTCGGCGCCCACAAAAATACCCGCCACAAACAGCGCCGCCACCACCACGCCCAGCGGATTGAGCAGGGCCAGCATTGCCACGATGATACCGGTGTAGCCAAAGCCGGGGGAGATATCCAAAGTCAGATTGCCCTTGAGGCCTGCGACCTCGGAAAAGCCTGCCAGCGCGGCGAGGCCACCAGACAGCAGCGCGGTTTTGATCAACACGGCGTTGACGGGGATACCGGCAAAGCGCGCGGCCTCGGCATTCAGGCCCACGGCCCGCATTTCATAGCCCAGCGTTGTACGGCGCTGGATCACCCAGACCACCAGCGCGGAGATCAGCGCAAGGCCAAACCCCCAATGCAGGCGTAGCCCGTCCATGATACGTGGCAGACGGGCCTCGGCAATCAGGCGGGCGGATTTGGGCCAGCCAAGGCCCATCGGATCTTTCAGCGCCCCTTCGAGCAGCATAGAGACCCATAGAAGCACCACGAAATTCAGCAACAGGGTGGTCACCACCTCATCGACGCCAAAGCGGGTTTTCAGGAAGGTCGGCACCAGCAGGGCCACCGCCCCGGCCAGCATCGCGGCGATGGCGATTGTAGGCAGCAGGGCAAAGGCGGGCCACGAGAGCGCCCCGGTGCCCAAGACCACGGTCACAACCGCGCCCATATAAAGCTGCGCCTCGGCACCGATGTTCCACAGCTGCGCACGAAAGGCGACGGCGACAGCCAATCCGGTGAAGATCAGCGGCGTGGCGCGGTTCAGGGTTTCGAGCGCCGCAAATTTTGAGCCGAACGCGCCTTTGACAATCAGGCCCAGCACCGAGAACGGCTGCGCCCCCGCGATCATCGCCAGCAAAGACGCAATCACCACTGTGCAAAGAAGCGCCAGCGCAGGCAGGCCCAATTGCCGTGTCAGGGTCGGGTTGGCCACAGGTTCAAGCCGCATGACTGCCCCCTTCCTCTTCAAAACCGTGTCCGGCCATCCAGACACCCAGTTCTGTTGTGCTAAGGGCGCCGCGTTCAAATCCGGGCGACAATCGCCCTTCGGAGATCACATGGATGACATCGGACAATGCAGTGACCTCATCAAGATCTTCGGAGATCAGCAGCACCGCCGCGCCGCGATCACGGGCGGCCAGCAATTGTTCATGCACGTAGGTCAGCGCCCCGATGTCCAGCCCGCGCACGGGTTGGTTGGCCAGCACCACCTCGGGCGTGGTTTCAAGGACCCGGCCCAGGATCAGCTTTTGCATATTGCCGCCGGACAGCAGCCGGATGCGGGTGTCGGGGCCAGGGCAGCGCACGTCGTAGCCTTCGATCACAGTTTGGGTGAAATCGCGGGCGGCCTGCCAATGCATCCAGCCTTTGGTGCTGAATGGCGGTTTGGTGTAAAGCTCAAGCACCGCGTTTTCGGTCAGGTCAAAATCGGCGATGGTGCCGGTTTTGTGGCGGTCCTCGGGGATGCGGGCGATGCCGGCGGCAAGGGCTGCACGCGGGGTCCAGCTTTTTGGCGCGGCGTCATGGATGCGCAGGCTGCCGGAGGCCGGGGCGATCAAGCCGCCAATCAGATCGGCCAGCGCCGCCTGCCCGTTGCCAGAGACACCCGCAAGGCCAATGATCTGCCCTGCCCGCAGGTTCAGGTTGACGGATTTCAGCCCCGGTGCGCTGCCGCGATCAGGGGTTGAGACCTGATCGAGGGCAATCAGAACATCGCCGGGATTGGCAGCACGCACGGAAGGCGGCGCGACTTCTTCGCCGACCATCATCTGTGCCAGAATATGTTTGTCGGTGTCGGCGGTGCGGGCCTCGGCCACCAATTTGCCGTGGCGCAACACCACAACCCGGTTGGAGATCGCTGTGACCTCATGCAGCTTGTGAGAGATAAAAATGACCGACAGACCCAGCGCCACGGCCTTGCGCATGGTGGCAAACAAGTCATCGGTTTCCTGCGGGGTCAGCACGGCGGTGGGTTCATCAAGGATCAGAATGCGGGCATCGCGGTAGAGCGCTTTGAGGATCTCGACGCGCTGGCGTTCGCCCACGGTCAAGCTGCCCACTTGGGCATCCGGATCGACCTGCAAGCCATAGTCCTGCACCAGCGCAAGGATGCGCCGCCGCGCCGCTGCCTTGCCAAAGCCGAGCTTCCACAGGGGGGCTGTGCCCAGCACGATGTTTTCCAGCACGGTCATATTGTCGGCCAGCGTGAAATGCTGATGCACCATGCCGACCCCCGCCGCCAATGCGGCTCGGGGATTGCCGGGCGGCAATGCCTGACCAAACACCTCTACGCGGCCCTCGTCAGCCGTGTAATGGCCAAAGAGGATGTTCATCAACGTGGTCTTGCCCGCGCCGTTTTCGCCAAGCAAAGCAATCACTTCGCCCTGCGCGAGATCAAAGCTGATCGCGTCATTGGCTGTCAGGCTGCCAAATCTTTTGGTGATATTGTCGAGGCGCAGGACAACCTGCGCCTCTTTATGATTTGTCATTTAAGAAGACTTCGGTTCTTCGTCGTTGATTGTGACGCTGAAAGAGCCGTCTTTGATCGCTGCTTCTTTTTCCATGACCAGTTTCATCGCCGCTTCGGGAACTTTGCCCTCGAAGGCGCCAAGTGGCGCAAGCGAAGAGCCGCCTTCGGCCATGAAGGAATATTTGCCATAGTCATCGGCAGTGAAATTGCCCGCCTGCACCGCGGCAATCGCGGCATCCAGCGTCGGCTCAAAATGCCAGATTGCGGAGGCGACAACCGTTTCGGGATAATCGGCTTGGGTGTCGATCACATTGCCGATGGCCAGCACCCCTTTTTCCTGCGCCGCGTCCGACACGCCAAAGCGTTCGGCATAGAGCAGATCCGCGCCATTTTCGATCATCGCAAAGGCGGTTTCTTTGGCCTTGGGCGGATCGAACCATGAGCCGATGAAGCTGACCTGGAACTTGATATCCGGGTTCATTTCCGCCGCGCCCGCCATGAAGGCATGCATCAAACGGTTCACCTCGGGGATCGGGAAGCCGCCGACCATGCCGATGTTGCCCGATTTGGTCATCGCGCCAGCGATGATGCCGGACAGATAGGCAGCGTCCTGGATGTAGTTGTCAAAAACAGAGAAGTTCGGCAGCGCCGCGTCCTGCTTGAAACTGGACCCCATAAGGAAGGCCACATTTGGATAGTCTGCCGCCACTTCGCGGGCTTCCTGCTCGGCGCCAAAGACCTCGCCGATGATCAGGGTGTTGCCGCTTTCGGCATATTCGCGCATCACGCGGGCATAATCGGTGTTGGAGACGTTTTCGGTAAAGGTGTATTCAATGTCGCCGCGGGCCTGCGCGGTTTCGGCAGCTTTGTGGATGCGGCTGACCCATTGTTGTTCGACAGGTACGGTGTAAATGCCCGCGACCTTGATCTTGTCTGCAGCAAAGGCGGCCTTGGGCGCAAAGGCAGCGGCCCCCAGCAGAACCGCGGCACTGCCGAGCAATCTGCGGCGTGTGATACTATTGGTTTGTGGCTTATTCATTGGTTATCCCCCAGTTGGACGTCTGATATTTTTTACCGTTTGGTTAAAATCGCCTTGAGTCAAGCTTTCTGTGTCGGGCTTTGGCAAGCTTAGGCCTTGAATTTGTAACTGCCAAAGACTTGTGCGGGCAAGACGTCTGATGGGCGAAATCTTGGGCAGGTTGGAAAAGGTTCGGCCTTTCCAAGGGGCTGGCGTCTGATGCTGCGGCGCGGCGGAGGCGGGCGTTTCTCACGCGAGCCGGTCCTCCCAAAGTTTCATCACAGGACGGGCTTTTTCAAACTCGGATCGCACCGCTTTGACCAATCCGCCCTCGGCGTGCCGCCATGTGTCATCCATCGGGCCGCTGAGGATCAGGTTCTTGCGTTTGAGCAGATCGCCATGAGGGTGATCTTCGGCATAGGGTTTTGGCACCTTTTTGAGCGGCGGCGCACCCCATGTGGAGAACTGGAAGCCAGTGGCATCTATCAGGTCGGCCAATTCATCCCCGTCGCGGTCCACAAAGGCGCGGAACCGGGTCAGGGTTTCACCCTTGAACCCGCCGATGCCAAAGCCAACGGTCATCTCGCCCGGCTCGGAGCCAAAGAAAAAGAACGGCGCAAAGGGATCATCCCCGGCCTGTGACCACATCATGTGCAGATGCGCATTGAGCGGGGTCTTGTCCTTGGAAAACCGCACATCGCGGTAGATGCGAAACAGCTTGGGCTTGAAGGGCTTGCCGGAGATCCGGCTGAAATCCTCGGCCAGCAGATCGGCAAAGAACTCTGCCGGTTTCTTGATCGCGGTGTTGTAGTGATCCTTGCGGGGATTGAACCAGTCTTTGGTGTTGTTCTGGCGCAGCTCGGCAAAGAAGGCGTTGCTGTCGTCGATCATCTGGGTAAAGCCGTCGGGCGGCGTGGATGGGTCCGCTTTTGTCATGTGATCCCCCTGAACAATCAGTGTTGCCGCCAGTATAGGGCCGCAAGCGCGGTTGAATACAGTGAAGTCTTATCGCGCGGCGGCGCGGATCATATCGGCGGCCTTTTCCGCGATCATCACCACAGGCGATGCGGTATTGCCCGACACGATGCGCGGCATCACAGAGGCGTCAATGACCCGCAGCCCGTTCAGCCCGTGCACCCGCAGGTCGGTTCCGACCACAGCGTTTTCATCCGCACCCATTTTGCAGGTGCCAACAGGGTGAAAGATCGTGGTGGCGATATTGCCCGCCTGTTCGACCAATGCTGCATCGCTTTGATGGTCGGGGCCGGGCAGGATTTCCTCAGGAGTGTAGGGTTTGAGCGCGGCGGCGGTCATGATCTCGCGGGCCTGTTTGATCGAGGTCACCGCAACCTGTTTGTCGCGCGGGGCAGAGAGGTAGTTGAGCTTGATATGCGGTTGCTGGGCGCTATCGGTTGAGGTCGCATGACAACTGCCGATGCTGTCAGGGCGCAGGTTGCAGACTGAAACCGTGATCGCCGGAAACGGATGCAGCGGATCGCCAAGGCGGTCGGTCGACAAGGGTTGTACGTGGTATTCCAGATCCGGGGTTTCCAGCGCGGGATCGGATTTGGTGAACATGCCAAACTGGCTGGGCGCCATGGACAGCGGGCCGCTTTGGCTGATCAGATATTGCAAGCCAAGCCGTGCCTTGCCCAACAGGGAATTGGCCATTGTGTTCAATGTCTTGGCGTTGCTGACCTTGTACACAGTGCGGATCTGCAAATGGTCCTGCAGGTTCTCGCCCACCCCTTGCAGATCATGTTTCGGCGTCAGACCCAGCCCCGCGATGTGATCGGGTTGGCCAATGCCGGAATGCTCCAGAATCTTGGGTGAGTTGATCGCCCCTGCCGCCAGCAGCACCTCGGCGGTGCAATGGGCCTCAAAGCTTTGGCCGCGCCGGTTGTACCGCACGCCTTTGACGGTTTTGCCCTCAAGGATCAGGGTTTCGGTATGGGCGTGGGTCAGCACCCGCAGGTTGGGCCGGTTCATCGCTGGGCGCAGAAAACCGGTTGCCGTGCTCCATCTGACACCAGCCTTTTGATTGACCTCGAAAAAGCCCGACCCCTCGTTATTGCCATCGTTGAAATCGGCTCGGGGGTGAATACCAAATTCTTTGGCGCCCTCCTGCACCGCTTTGAGAATGTCCCAGCTGAGGCGTTGGGTCGTGACCTTCCACTCACCGCCCGCGCCGTGCATATCCGATGTGCCGGCGTGATGGTCTTCGGACTTGAGGAAATAGGGCAGCACGTCATCCCAGCCCCAGCCGGTGTTGCCCAGCTGCCGCCAACGGTCATAATCCGCCGCCTGCCCGCGCATGTAGATCATACCATTGACCGAGGTGCAGCCGCCCAGAACCTTGCCGCGCGGATAGACCAAGGACCGCCCGTTCAACCCCGGCTCTGCCGCGGTTTTCATCATCCAGTCGGTCCGCGGATTGCCGATGCAATAGAGATAGCCGACGGGAATTTTGACCCAATGGTAATTGTCCTTGCCGCCTGCCTCCAGCAACAAAACGCGGGTTTTGGGGTCTTCGGTCAAGCGGTTGGCCAGAACACAACCCGCCGTGCCCGCGCCGATGATGATGTAATCATAGGTGCCGTCCAGCGTGGTGGTTGTGGTCATGCCCTGCCCTTCTTCAACTGCTGTTTATGCGTCTTGGCTCAGCCGCATTTACTGTGCCCGCAAGAGGCGCAGGTCATGCAGCCTTCGACCATGCGCAGGTCGTATTGGCCGCAGGACGGGCAGGATTTGCCCCGTGGGGCGTCAAGGCCGACGACTTGCGCTTTGGGATCGTTTTTCAGCCCCATGCCCTCGCCCGCGATGAAACCGGTCGCGATCATATGCTGTTCGATGACACCGCCGATGGCCGCAAGGATGGAGGGGATGTATTTGCCCTGCATCCATGCTCCGCCACGCGGGTCAAAGACCGCCTTGAGTTCCTCAACCACAAAGGACACATCGCCGCCGCGCCGGAACACCGCCGAGATCATCCGCGTGAGTGCAACCGTCCATGCAAAATGCTCCATATTCTTGGAGTTGATGAACACCTCGAAGGGGCGGCGGTGGCCGTTCAGCACGATGTCATTGATTGTGATGTAGATGGCATGTTCGCTGTCGGGCCATTTGACCTTGTAGGTGTTGCCCTCCAGATCCGCCGGACGGTCCAGCGGTTCGGACATATAGACCACCTCTCCGCCCTCATCGACGGGCACGGGTTTGTCGGCCTTGGTGTCTTCGTTCACGCTCAGCACCGATCCGGTCACATCATTGGGCCGGTAGGTGGTGCAGCCCTTACAGCCGCTGTCCCAGGCCTGCATGTAGACATCTTTGAAGGCGTCAAAATCAATATCTTCGGGGCAGTTGATGGTTTTCGAGATGGAGCTATCGACCCATTTCTGCGCCGCCGCCTGCATCTTGACGTGATCGGAAGGGGCAAGCGTCTGGGCGTTGACAAAATAGTCGGGCAACGGCGCATCGCCTTTCAGGTCGCGCCACATTTGCACCGCGTAATCGACCACCTCCTCTTCGGTGCGCGAGCCATCCTTTTGCAAGACCTTGCGGGTGTAGGCATAGGCAAAGACCGGCTCGATCCCCGAACTGACGTTGCCGGCATAAAGGCTGATCGTGCCGGTGGGCGCGATGGAGGTCAAAAGCGCGTTGCGGATGCCATGTTCGCGGATCGCGTCGCGCACATCGTCGTCCATCTGCTGCATGGTGCCGGAGGCGAGGTAGGCGTCCGCATCAAACAGCGGGAAGGCGCCCTTTTCCTTAGCCAGATCAACCGACGCCAAGTAGGCCGCCCGCGCAATCGCCTTGAGCCAGCTTTCGGTTTGCGCCGCCGCTTCATCAGAGCCATAGCGTTGGCCGACCATCAAAAGCGCATCGGCAAGGCCCGTGACCCCCAGCCCGATCCGGCGTTTGGCTTGCGCCTCGCGGGCCTGAGCCTCAAGCGGGAACTTTGAGACGTCCACAACGTTGTCCATCATCCGCACGGCGGTGGCGACAAGTTCTTGCAGCGCGGCCTCGTCCAGTTGGCTGTCATCGCCAAACGGGTCCGACACCAGACGCGCAAGGTTGATCGAGCCGAGCAGGCAAGCGCCATAGGGCGGCAGTGGCTGTTCGCCGCAAGGGTTGGTGGCGGCGATGGTTTCGCAATAGCTGAGGTTGTTGGCCGCATTGATCCGGTCGATGAAAATCACACCCGGTTCGGCATAATCATAGGTGGCCTGCATGATCTTGTTCCACAGATCGCGGGCCTGCACCGTGTGATAGACCCGATCGTTGAACGTCAGCTCCCAGGAACCGTCAGCTTTGACCGCTTCCATGAAATCATCCGTGACCAGAACCGACATGTTGAACATACGCAGGCGGGCGGGGTCGGATTTGGCGGTGATGAAATCCTCGATATCGGGGTGATCGCAGCGCATGGTCGCCATCATCGCACCGCGCCGCGATCCGGCTGACATAATCGTGCGGCACATCGCATCCCACACATCCATAAAGCTCAGCGGGCCGGAGGCATCTGCCGATACGCCCAGAACATCCGCGCCCTTGGGGCGGATGGTTGAAAAATCATAACCAATGCCGCCGCCCTGCTGCATGGTCAGCGCGGCCTCTTTGAGCATATCAAAAATGCCGCTCATGCTGTCGGGGACGGTGCCCATAACAAAGCAGTTGAACAACGTCACGCGCCGCGCGGTGCCAGCGCCGGCGGTGATCCGGCCTGCGGGCAGGTATTTGAAGTCTTCAAGCGCGGTGTAAAACCGATCTTCCCACTGCGCGGCATCGTCTTCAACCCGCGCCAGATCCCGCGCAATACGCCGCCAGCTGTCTTCGACAGTGGCATCCTTGGGCGTGCCATCGGCCGCTTTGAAACGGTATTTCATATCCCAGATTTGTTCGGCAATCGGGGCGGCAAAACGGGTCATAGCAGGGGCTTTCTGAGCAGGCATTGGCAGGGAGATCTTTATCTTAGGCGGGGCGGCGGGATTCTGAAACGGGTGATTTCAAATGCCCGGACGATTTCTATATGTTGTGACCTTTGCTGGCGCAACAACAATATCAGGTAAAATGCGATGCAAAGCCTCTTGCCCTCAAATCCGTTAAATGCGATGAAACCTCATGACCTCAACCGTGAACCTGATCAAGCTTTCTGTCGGAACCGAAACCGTCGAAGGGCTGGCCGAATGGCACGCCACAAAACGGGCGCAAACCGCCGATGGGCTGCCACGGCACGTCACACGCATGTGGCCCAAACGCGAGGCCGAGATTTTGAACGGCGGATCGATCTTTTGGGTGATCAAAGGCGCGATCCAATGTCGCCAGCGCATCCTGCGGCTGGACGAACAAATCGGATCAGACGGCATCCGCCGCTGCGCCATCGTTCTTGACCCGCAACTGGTCCGCACCCAAAGCAGTCTGCGCCGCCCCTTTCAAGGCTGGCGTTACCTCACCACCCAAGACGCACCTCTGGACCTGCCCGAGGGCCGCGAAAACGAAGAGGCTTTGCCGGTGGAACTCAATCAGGCTCTCGCGGAAATTGGCGTGCTCTGAGCCGTTTAGGCAGCGCCACCACTTCCCCCTTTTTGGCCCTAAATATTCCGGGGGTCCGGGGGCTGGCCCCCGGTTCAACGCCACCTCACCCCAAACGGCGATTGATCTCGCCAAGGGTCTTGCGATCGAGATCGCTCATTTCTGCCATGCGGCTGCGCCAGAGCGTGGCTTGCGACTGCAAGACCAATCCATCACTCAAGATCTTCAAATGGTTCGCCCGCAGTGTTTCGCCGCTTGAGGTGATATCCGCCACGGCCTCGGCGGTTTCGTTTTTCACGGTGCCTTCGGTCGCGCCCTGGCTGTCGACCAGCGCGTAATCGGCCACGCCGCCGCTGCGCAGGAACTCGCGGACCAGTCGGTGGTATTTTGTGGCGATCCGCATCCGGAACCCGTGATGCTGGCGGAAGGCCGCGGCGGCGGCGTCCAGATCATCCAGTGTGTCCACATCGACCCAGGCTTGTGGCACTGCGATGATCAGGTCGGCATGGCCAAACTGCAATTCTTCTAGTGGCTCAACCAATTGGTCCCAAAGCGCCAGTTTTTCGCGCACCAGATCGGTGCCGGTGACGCCCAGATGAATGCGCCCTGCGGCCAGTTCGCGGGGGATTTCCCCCGCAGACAGCAGGATCAGGCTGACGTTGTCGATGCCTTCCACCGCGCCTGCATATTCGCGTTCGTTGCCGGTGCGCTGCAGGGTGATGCCGCGCGCGCCGAACCATTCAAAGGTCTTTTCCATCAGCCGCCCTTTGGACGGCACGCCAAGTTTCAGCGTCATGCCTTGCCCTCCAGTAGCAACATCAATCCGGGGCGCATCACGCCGCCCACCGCCGGAATCTCGTCGCCCTGCCCCAATTGCCGGGTGAGCGCATCATAGCGTCCGCCGCTGGCAATGGCGGGCAGATCCGGGCGGGTCTCGGCGCGGAACCCAAAGACAAAGCCATCATAATATTCCATCGAGGCGCGGCCATAGCTGGCCTCAAAGATCAGATCACCCGTATTCACGCCGCGGGCTTGCAGTGCCTTTTCCCGTGCCGCCACCCGCGCCACGGCGGGCGCAATTGAGGGCAGGTCTACCGCCAGATCATGCAGGCGGCTGAGGGCGTTTGGCATGGTTTCACGCACTTCGAGCAACACTTCGATCAGGTCCACATCGCGGGCCGAAATCGGATCGGCAGCGGCGTCTTCGCGCAGGGCGGCCACCCTTGCGTCGATCTCGGCGGCGCTGCGCAGGCCCACAAGCGGCGCGCCTTTGGGCGCCTCTCCGGCCAGCAGGGCGGCGCGGGTGGGCGGCACAGGCGTGCGGCCTGCGAACCGTTCGAGCAACCCGCGAAACCGGCGCGGCCTCCAGATATGCCGCATCAGCGCATGTTTGCGCCGCGCCGTGGTGTTGAGCCCTTCCACCGCAGCCATTAGCACGCCGATGTCGCCCGTCACTGGCGCAACGGGCAGGTTTTTCAGGCCAGCTGCAATCAGGGCAAAGACCTCGGCGTCTGCGGCAGCGGGATCGGTGCGGTCAAAGACCTCATAGCCGACCTGAATATATTCATTGGCGCGGCTGGGGTCATGTTCCTGCCGCCGGAAGACCTCGCCTGCGTAGGTATAACGGGCCGGCTCTGCGCCTTCGCGCATATGCATTTGCACCACTGGCACCGTAAAGTCGGGGCGCAGCATCTGTTCGCCCCGCAGGGCATCAGAGGTCACATAGGCGCGGGCGCGGATGTCCTCGCCGTAAAGCTCCAGCAGGGTATCGGCGGGTTGCAGGATCGGTGGTTCGACAAGGGCCGCGCCCTGCGCCTCGAACAACGCCCGCAGACCCGCAGCGCAGGCCAGTGTTTCAGAACGGGTTGGCATCAGCTGTGCAGGTCCAGAATTTCGCGCACCTTGGCGATCAGTTGGTCGCGCGGCACTTCGTATTGGCTGGGCCGGTCTTTCCATTCCTCCAGACTGGCGTTCTCGGCCAGTTTGGCGCCAAGGATCAGATCCTTGATCTGCACCACGCCTTTTTCATGTTCATCCCCGCCTTCGATCACCGCGACAGGGCTGCCGCGTTTGTCTGCGTATTTCAGTTGGTTACCGAAGTTCTTGGGGTTGCCCAGATAGACCTCAGCGCGGATGCCCGCCTGCCGCAATTCGGCGACCATGGTCTGATAATCGGCCATACGGGCCTTATCCATCACGGTGACGACAACGGGGCCATCCGCCGTTTTGTCCAGACGCCCTTTGGCATCCAGCGCGGCCAACAGGCGGTCCACCCCGATGGAAACACCCGTTGCAGGCACCTCTTGTCCGGTGAAGCGTTTGACCAGATCGTCATAACGCCCGCCCCCCGCGACAGAACCAAAGTTGCGGGTGCGGCCTTTTTCGTCCTGAATGTCGAAGGTCAGCTCGGCCTCGTAGACGGGTCCGGTGTAATAGCCAAGGCCGCGGACAACAGAAGGGTCGGTGACGATCCGGTCGGGGCCATAGCCGCCAGCGCTGAGCAGATCTGCGATCAGTTCCAGCTCGTCCACGCCCTGCGCACCAATGGTCGATCCATCAACCAGTTCACGTAGGCGGGCAACGGTTTCAGCGCCGGTAGAACGCTTGGCATCCATAAAGCCCATGACCACTTCGGCTTGCGTGTCATCCAGCCCCGCACCCTTGGTAAAGTCGCCGCTTTCGTCCTTGCGGCCTTCGCCCAGCAGCGCACGCACGCCGTCCGGGCCAAGCCGGTCGAGCTTGTCGATGGCCCGCAGCACAATGCCGCGTTCGGCCTCTTTGTCCTCGCCCGCAAGACCGGCCACTTCCATCACGCCGTTCAGCACTTTGCGGTTGTTGACACGTACCACGTAATCGCCGCGGTCAATCCCGACTTCTTCGAGACAATCGGCCAGCATCGCACATATCTCAGCATCGGCGGCCACGGAAGGTGCGCCAACGGTGTCTGCATCACATTGATAAAATTGACGAAAACGCCCCGGCCCCGGCTTTTCGTTGCGCCAGACCGGACCCATTGCATATCGGCGGTAGGGTTTGGGCAGGTCATTCTGGTGCTGGGCATAGACGCGGGCCAGCGGCGCGGTCAGGTCATAGCGCAGGGCCAGCCAATCGCCGGGTTTGTCTGAGTCTGCGTCTTCCTGCCATGCAAAAACCCCCTCGTTCGGGCGGTCCACATCGGGCAGGAATTTGCCCAGCGCCTCAACCGTTTCGACGCCGGAACTTTCCAATGCGTCAAAGCCGTACCGATGATAGACCGCCGCAATTTTGGACAGCATTTCAGCGCGATGGGTGACTTCGCTGCCGAAATAGTCGCGGAAACCCTTGGGCGTTTCCGCCTTGGGGCGTGGGGTCTTTTTGGGTTTGGTCATGGATCATGTTCCTTGAGGCGTGATTTCGCGCGTCTCGCATCTACCCCAGCCCCTGTCAGAGGGCAAGCAATGGCGGGGTTGATGGTGTCGCAGGGGCGGTTGCGGTCTGGCCTTTGTCACGCCGGGTAAGGCATGTTAGGGCAGCGCGGCAACAAGGAGAGTGCTCATGGAAAAGCTGGAAGAACAGATCGCGCATCTGACACGGATGGTGGATGACCTTTCCGAGATCGTGGCGCGGCAAGAGGGCGAGATCACCACGTTGAACCGCCGGGTTCATATGTTGATGCAGCGCGAGGGTGAGCGCGATTCCTCAGGCGGCGGAGCGGTGGTGATCGGGGATGAGCGTCCGCCGCATTATTGATCGGCTGGCGGCGATCTTTTTGAAAAGATCGCTGCGCATTCTTTCAAGAATGCGGGGCACGTCCGGGTGCCGCTGTTGCGGTTGGTGGCGATTTCTTTAAAGAAATCGGTTCGGAATTTTTAAAAATTCCGGGGCTATGTCAGTCGTTGCTTTTGAGAGAGGCGGCCAGCACTTCACCGTCGTGGATCAACAATTCTGACCACCGGGCATTGCCGCCAAAGCGTTCATAGGTGTTCACAAAAAACGTGCTTTTCTCAAGCTGGCCGATCTTGCTGCCGCAGGGTTTGCCTTTGCGGGCACCGCAAACGCGGGATTTGACCTTTTCGTAGGCTTTGTCTGTGTCGCCGTAAGCCAGATGTTTGCCTGCGGGGCCATAGTGCAGTTGCTCATAAAACGAAGGCGCCCCCAGCAGGACGCTGGCAGCGGTCAATTGGCGCGGGCAGCCGTCCGGAAATCCGGTGAGGTAAAAGGTGCGGGGCGCGGCGGAATCGGGATCGCTGTCAAACAGGGCAAAGCCGCGCGCGTTGGCTTTCTCCACCTTACGGCCCATTGGTTTGCGGCGGGCCTCGCAGACGCGGGCGATGACGCCGTAGGGCAGGATCGTGCCATAGGACACGTCCGCCGCATCAGGGCCGGTGCGCGGCTTGTCCTTTTTCGGGGCAGCGATGCGGGCAAACAGTCCGGCGCGTTTGCGCGGGGTTTCTTCGGTGGGGGTCAGACTGGCCAAGAGGACCGGTTCGTCCGTGGCGGGGTCTTCCGGGGTTGTCCCCAGCACTGTGGTGGTTTGCTCAACTGGGGTTTGGGGGGCTGTTTCGGTGTCCAGAACCACGGGCGCGATGGCAGCGGTATCTTGCGAGGCTGGGTCGGTGTTCGGCACCACGCGGCGCAGCAGGCCCAGAAGACCGCCGCGTTTTTCCGGCGCGGGGTCTGCGGGCTGCAACTGCGCGGCGGTGTTGGTGGCTGGATCAGCCGCGGTTGTCCCAAGAAAGCCCTCGCGGGCGATCTCGGCTTCGGTCGGGAGCGCCTGTGCCACGGGTTCGGTTTCGGCCAGATCCACATCCGACAGCCGATCCAGATTGCGCAGCGGATCACCGCAGGCGGCAACACTGGCCAACAGGGCCACAAGGCACAGTTTTTTGAGCATGGATCCCCCCTCCCGCACCGGCGTTAACTAAACCAAAGGAGGCCGCGCGTCCACTGAGCCGGACGATTTTCTAGATTTCCTGCACTTCCAAAACCCCGCCCAGCGACCGGATCGCGCCTTTGATCTGGGGCGTTACAGGGAACTCGCGGCCAAGGTCCACCTCGACCTCGCCGGGCAGGCTGGGGTCCATCAGGCACAGTTGCACCGGGCCGCGCCCGCGAATGGCTTGGGGCGCACCTTGGAGCACACCTGCCACGGCGGCGATGGCGGCGGGTTCGTCGATGAAAACCCGCAAGCCCATGCTGCCTGCATCGGCGACGGCAGTGTCGATCGGGGTGACGGACCGGCCCAAGAGCTTGAGCTGATCACTTTCCATCGTGGCCTCGACTGTGACCACAACCTTTGATCCGGTTTCAAGGTGTTCGCGTGCGGCCTCAAGCGTGTCAGAGAACAGTGTAACCTCGTAACCGCCCGTCGTGTCGGACAATTGTGCAAAGGCAAAGCGGTTGCCGCGTGCCGATTTGCGTTCCTGCCGACCGGCGACAACGCCCGCAATCTTGGCGACCAATGCGCCGCCCTCGGCCTTGGCGGTGACTTCGTCCAAGGTGAGAACGCCCTTGCGTTTCAGCGGCCCCATATAGTCGTCCAGCGGGTGTCCAGAGAGATAAAAGCCCACGGCCTTGAACTCTTCGGTCAGGCGTTCGGCAGGCAGCCAATCGTCGCTGGGCAACATGCGCGGCTCAGGCAGATCATCGCCCGCCTCACCAAAGAGCGAGACCTGATTGGAGGCTTTTTGTTCGTGGATTGCGGCGGAGTAGTTGACCAGCGGATCGAGTGCCTGAAACACGCGGCGGCGGTTTGGGTCAAGCTGGTCAAAGGCACCGGAGCGGGCGAGCATTTCCAGTGGCCGCTTGCCCACCCGTTTGAGATCGACCCGGCGGGCAAGATCAAAGAGCGTGGCAAAGGGTTTGTCCACGCCTTCGACAGTTCGGCCATCGGTGATCAGTTTCATCGCCTCAACGCCAACGTTTTTCAACGCGCCCAGCGCATAGACCAGCGCCCCGTCCACCACTTTGAACGTTGCATCGGAGCGGTTCACACAGGGCGGCACCCAAGGCAGTTCGAGCCGTTTGCGCACCTCTTCAAAATAGATCGCCAGTTTATCCGTGAGGTGGATATCGCAGTTCATCACGCCGGCCATAAACTCGACCGGGTGGTTGGCCTTGAGCCATGCGGTTTGATAACTGACCACCGCATAGGCCGCAGCGTGGGATTTGTTAAAGCCGTAGTTGGCGAATTTTTCCAGAAGGTCGAAAACTTCGGCGGCTTTTTTCTTGTCCACCCCGTTTTCCATCGCGCCCTTTTCGAATTTGGGGCGTTCCTTGGCCATCTCTTCGGCGATCTTTTTACCCATCGCCCGGCGCAGCAGGTCGGCGCCGCCAAGGCTGTATCCGGCCATGACCTGTGCGATCTGCATCACCTGTTCCTGATAGACAATGATGCCTTGGGTTTCCTCCAAGATGTGATCAATCGAAGGGTGTACAGATTCGCGTTCGCGTTTGCCGTTCTTGACCTCGCAATAGGTCGGGATGTTCTCCATCGGGCCGGGGCGGTAGAGGGCCACCAACGCCACGATGTCTTCGATGCAGGTGGGTTTCATCCGCTTGAGCGCATCCATCATGCCCGAGCTTTCCACCTGAAACACGGCCACGGTTTTGGCGCTGGCATAAAGTTTGTAAGACGCCTCATCATCCAGCGGGATGGTGGCGATGTCGTCGATCAACCCTTCGGGCGGCTCAAACAGTTCGGAGCCATCCGCCGCGATGTGCAGATGCCGGCCCGAAGATTTGATCTGATCCACCGCGTTCTGGATCACGGTCAGGGTTTTCAGGCCGAGAAAGTCGAACTTGACCAGACCGGCCTGTTCCACCCATTTCATGTTGAACTGGGTTGCGGGCATGTCGGAGCGCGGATCCTGATAGAGCGGGACAAGCGCATCCAAGGGGCGGTCCCCGATCACCACGCCCGCGGCGTGGGTCGAGGCGTTGCGCAGCAGCCCTTCGACCTGTTGGCCGTATTCCAGCAATCGCGCGACGACCTCTTCGTTTTTGGCCTCTTCGCGCAGGCGCGGCTCGTCCGCCAATGCCTTTTCGATGGAGACCGGTTTGACCCCTTCGACCGGGATCATCTTGGACAGGCGATCCACCTGCCCGTATGGCATTTGCAGCACCCGCCCGATGTCGCGCACCGCCGCCTTGGACAAAAGCGCACCGAAGGTGATGATCTGGCCCACTTTGTCGCGGCCATATTTCTCTTGCACATAGCGGATCACCTCTTCGCGGCGGTCCATACAAAAATCGATGTCGAAGTCGGGCATCGAGACCCGTTCAGGATTGAGGAAGCGTTCAAACAGCAGTTGATAGCGCAGCGGATCAAGGTCCGTGATGGTCAGCGCATAGGCCACAAGAGAGCCCGCACCGGACCCCCGCCCCGGACCCACCGGAATGTCGTGGTCCTTGGCCCATTTGATAAAATCCGCAACGATCAGAAAATAGCCGGGAAACCCCATGCCTTCGATGATGCCGAGTTCGAAATCGAGGCGTTTTTCATATTCCTCGACGCTGGTGGCATGGGGGATGACGGCCAGCCGCGCCTTGAGGCCCGCGTGGGATTGGCGCTTGAGCTCTTCGATCTCGTCATCGGCGAATTTCGGCAGGATCGGCGCACGGCGATAGGCCATGAAGGCGCAGCGTTTGGCAATCTCAACAGTGTTGGACAGCGCCTCGGGCAGGTCGGCAAAGAGGGTCGCCATTTCGGCTGGCGTTTTGAAGTAGTGTTGCGCGGTCAGGCGGCGACGCGGGTCTTGTTGATCCACGTAAGCCCCTTCGGAGATGCAGATCAGCGCATCATGGGCCTCGTACATCTTGGTGTCCGGGAAATAGACATCGTTGGTGGCAACCAGCGGGATGTCCATCGCATAGGCCATCTCGATAAAGCCGCGTTCGGTCAGGCGTTCGTTTTCGGGCAGGCCGTCTTCGCCCGGATGGCGCTGCAACTCAACATAAAGCCGGTTGCCAAAGGCCTTGTGCAGCCGCGCCATCAGCGTCTCGGCGGCGGGGCGTTGGCCATTTTGCAGCAGTTGGCCCACCGGGCCGTCCGCACCGCCGGTGAGGCAGATCACATCGGCGCTCAATGCCTCAAGCTCGTCCAGTGTCACCTCGGGGAGCGCACCGCCCTTGTCGATGTACAGACAGGAGTTCAGCTTCATCAGGTTTTCATAACCCGCCTCGGTCTGGGCCAGCAGAACCACCGGCGCAGGATCGCGGGGCTTTTCGCCCGGCTGCACCTGGACATAGGCCAGATCAACCTGACAGCCGATGATCGGCTGCACCCCGGCGCCCGCCATTGCAACGGAATATTCCAGCGCCGCAAACATGTTGTTGGTGTCGGTCAGGGCCAGCGCGGGCATGCCCATATCGCGACACATGCCGGGCAGCTTTTTCAGCCGCAGCGCCCCTTCGAGAAGGGAATATTCGGAATGGGTGCGCAGGTGAATGAATCGGGGTGTGTCGGTCATGACCGTAGGTTAAGCCAGCCGCCCTGCCACCGCCAGAGCCAGAGTTTGCTTGACAGCCATTTGCGCATCCCGCCGCAAATGAGGCCGTAAAACGCTTGCCAAATGGCCCTGCCCCCGACTAGCCTGAGTGCTGATATTGCCCGCGCCGCGTTCTACGCCGCATCGAACGCCGCGCACCCCTTGGGCCCTTTAGTACCGCGGCTGGTCAAACACATGGACATCACTTTTCTTCTCAACGAAGAGGTTGTGTCGCTTACTGGCGTATCTCCGACGACAACATTGCTGGACTGGCTGCGCGAGGCGCGCGGTCTGACGGGCACCAAGGAAGGCTGCAACGAGGGCGATTGCGGTGCCTGCACGGTGATGATCACCGATGAGGCTGGAAGCCGGGCGTTGAACGGCTGCATCCTGTTTCTGCCGCAGATCAACGGCAAGCGGGTGACGACAATCGAAGGTCTGGCCGCGCCGGACGGAGCCATGCACCCCGCGCAGCAAGCGATGGTGGAGCATCACGGCAGCCAATGCGGATTTTGCACGCCGGGTTTTGTGGTGTCGATGGCCACTGCACATTTGAACGGGGCGCGGGATCATGACGTGCAGCTGGCGGGGAACCTGTGCCGCTGCACCGGCTATGCGCCGATCATCCGGGCCGCCGAGGCGGCAGAAGGCACGCCGGTGCCGGAGCATCTGCGCGATCTGCGGGGCGGTTTGCCTCAGGCGGCGGAGGTTGCGGATGCGCTGGCTGCAAATGTGGTGCAGCCTTCCAGCGCAGATGAACTGGCGATGTGGTTTGAGGCCCATCCAGAAGCGACATTGGTGGCGGGGGCCACGGATGTGGGGCTTTGGGTAACAAAACAGTTCCGCGATCTGGGCGATGTGGCATTTCTGGGCCGCTGCGCCGATCTGCGCGGCGTCGAGGATGGGGCGGACACAATCCGCTTTGGCGCGATGACCACGATGACAGATGTTGAGGCGGCGATTGCCCCCTATTACCCCAGCTTTGCCGCGATGATCCGGCGTTATGGGTCCGTGCAGGTGCGCAATGCCGCGACGATTGGCGGGAACATTGCGAACGGATCGCCCATCGGCGACGGCCCGCCCGCGTTGATCGCGCTGGGCGCAAGGTTACATCTGTGCAAGGGCGGTGCGCGGCGTGAGATCGCGCTTGAGGATTTCTTCTTGGACTACGGCAAGCAGGACCGGGCGCCGGGTGAATTTGTCGAGGCGGTGAGCGTGCCGAAACAGAAAGACACCCTGCGCTGTTACAAGCTGTCCAAGCGTTTTGATCAGGATATTTCTGCGGTTTGCGGCTGTTTGTCGATCATCCGAGAGGGCGACACAATCACCGAGGCGCGGTTGGCCTATGGCGGTATGGCTGGCATTCCCAAACGCGCTGCGGCGGCAGAGGCGGCGATGATCGAGCAGCCCTTTAGCGAGGCCACGATGCGGGCCGCAATGGCGGCGATGGCGGATGATTTTGCCCCCCTGTCGGACATGCGGGCCAGTGCCGGCTACCGGCTAGAAACGGCGCAGAACATGCTGCTGCGGTACTTGCATGAGATGCAGGGACATCAGACCAACGTGCAGGAGGTTTCGCTATGAGCGTGGCCAAGTCCCTGCCCCATGACGCCGCCCGCCTGCATGTGACGGGTGCGGCGCGATATGTTGATGACATCCCCACGCCGCAGGGCACATTGCATCTGGCCTTTGGCCTCAGCACCGTGGCGGCAGGCAGGATCACTGCAACGGACCTCAGCGCCGCGGCAGACGCGCCGGGCGTGGTGCGGGTTTTGACGGCGGATGATCTGGCGCATGATTGCGACGTGTCCCCGTCAAACCATGATGAGCCGCTGCTGGCGGACGGCAGGGTGCATTACGTCGGGCAGCCGATCTTTCTGGTCATTGCCACCTCGCATCTGGCGGCCCGCATGGCGGCCAAGCTGGGCCGGATCGAGATTGCCGAAGAGACGCCTATTTTGACCATCGAAGCGGCGCTGGCCGCAGATGCGCGGTTTGAAGATGGGCCGCGCATTTATCAAAAGGGTGAACCGGACGCTGCGCTGGAGGATGCCCCGATGCGCCTGAGCGGCCGTATGGAGATGGGCGGACAGGAACATTTCTATCTTGAGGGACAGGCCGCGCTGGCCTTGCCTCAGGATAATGGCGATATGGTGGTGCACAGCTCCACCCAACACCCGACGGAAATCCAACACAAGGTGGCCCATGCCATCGGCCAGCCCATGCATGCGGTGCGGGTGGAAACCCGGCGGATGGGCGGCGGATTTGGCGGCAAGGAAAGTCAGGGCAACGCATTGGCGGTGGCCTGCGCCGTAGCAGCGATGGAGACCGGGCGCTGCTGCAAGATGCGCTATGACCGCGATGACGATATGATCATCACCGGCAAACGCCATGATTTCCGCATTGATTATACCGTGGGCCATGACGCCGATGGGCGCATTCAGGCGATTGAATTTACCCATTACACCCGCTGTGGCTGGGCGATGGATCTGAGCCTGCCGGTGGCGGACCGCGCCATGCTGCATTCCGACAACGCCTATCATCTGGAACATGTGCGCATCACCTCGCACCGGCTGCGCACCAACACGCAATCGGCCACGGCCTATCGCGGGTTTGGCGGGCCGCAGGGGGTGCTGGGCATTGAAAAGGTCATGGATCATCTGGCGCAAGAGCTAGGCCTTGATCCATTGGCGGTGCGGCGGGCGAATTATTATGCCGACAACCGACAGGAAACATCGGCAGGCAAAGCGATCGACGGGCGCGAGGTTCCGGCAGACGCGGGCGATCTGGCCTCACGCGGGGCGCCGCAGGCATCGGGGGATGTATCTGTTCCGCAAAGCGGGGGACAGACCACGCCCTATCATCAGCCGGTCACCGATTGCATTATCAACGCCCTGACGGACCGGCTTGCAGACAGCGCCGATTACCAAGCGCGCCGCGCCGCGATTGCGGCATGGAATGCCGATCAGCCGGTGTTGAAACGCGGCATTGCAATGACGCCGGTGAAGTTTGGCATTTCCTTCACGCTGACCCATCTCAATCAGGCCGGCGCGTTGGTGCATGTCTATCAGGACGGTTCGATCCACCTGAACCATGGCGGCACCGAGATGGGGCAAGGGCTGTTTCAGAAGATAGCACAGGTCGCGGCCAGCAGGTTTGGCGTGCCTTTGGAAGCGGTCAAGATCACCGCGACCGACACGGGCAAGGTGCCTAACACCTCAGCCACGGCGGCTTCCTCTGGTTCCGATCTGAACGGGATGGCGGTGCAAAACGCTTGCGACACCATTCGCGGCAGGATTGCCGCGCATCTGGCGGAGCGGTATCGCTGCGACGCGAGGGACATCGCATTTGACGGTGGCATGGTTCAGGCAGGCGCTGAGCGGATCAGCTTTGCCGCTGCTGCGGCTTCGGCTTATGAGAACCGGATCAGCCTGTCGTCTACCGGATTTTACAAAACGCCGGATATCGAATGGGACCGGATCGCCGGGCGCGGCAGGCCGTTTTTCTATTTCGCCTATGGTGCGGCTTGCACGGAGGTGGTGATTGACACGCTGACCGGCGAGAACCGGATTTTGCGCACTGATATCCTGCATGATGCAGGGGCGTCCTTGAACCCTGCGCTTGATATCGGGCAGGTCGAGGGTGGCTATGTGCAAGGGGCAGGTTGGCTGACCACCGAAGAACTGGTCTGGGACGACAAAGGCAACTTGCGCACCCACGCGCCATCAACCTACAAGATCCCGGCCTGTTCGGACCGGCCTGATGTGTTCAACGTCGCGCTTTGGGATGAGCCGAACCCGGCGCAGACGATTTACCGGTCCAAAGCGGTGGGCGAGCCGCCATTCATGCTGGGCATTTCGGCATTCATGGCGCTCAGCGATGCGGTTTCGGCTTGCGGTGCCGCTTACGGTGATCTGCAAGCGCCCGCGACCGCCGAAGGGGTGTTGCGGGCCGTCCAAAAGGCACGCAACTGATGTTTGATCTGGCGGCCCTGACCCAAGCGACCCAGCACCACGGCAAAGTGGCACGGATCGTTCTGGCGCAGGTGCAAGGGTCGGCCCCCAGGCAGGCGGGAACCGCGATGCTGGTCTGGGATGGCGGTAGTTCCGGCACGATTGGCGGCGGCCAGCTTGAGCTGCAATGTATGGAACAGGCCCGCAAGATGTTGGCGGGTGATCAGAGGCTGCATCTGCGGCGGGCGGCGCTGGGTCCGGCGCTCAATCAATGCTGCGGCGGTGCGGTTACTGTGGTCACGGAGGTGTTTGACCCAGAGACACTGGCCGGTTGGCGCAGCGACTATCCGGCGATTCATGCGCGGGCGGTGTCCCCCGATGCAGAGGCGGCGCTCCCTGAAAAGCTGCACCGGAAACTGGCCCGTGCGGCGGCTGGCCCAGCGCCCCTGCCCCTGACCTATCAAAACGGGTGGTTGGCCGAGGCATTGTGGCAGCCGCAACAGCAGGTGGTGATCTATGGCGCGGGGCATGTGGGCAAAGCATTGGCTGCGGTCTTGGCCCCGTTGCCGCAGTTTGACGTGGTGTTGACCGACCTGCGGCTAGAGCAATTGGCGGATGTGCCGATGGGCGTGCGCAGTGATGCGGCGATGCCGACCGAGGTGATGGCCAAGGCCGCGCCCGATGCGGCGCATTACATCATGACCCCCGAGCATGACTATGATCTGGAGCTGTGTCACCACCTGCTGCGCCGCGATTTTGGCCATGCCGGATTGATCGGATCAGCCACCAAATGGGCGCGGTTCCGCAAACGGCTTGCGGCATTGGGACATGCCCCCGCCCAAATTTCCCGCATTGCTTGTCCGATTGGCGATCCAGCCTTTGGAAAACACCCGCAAGCCATTGCGCTAAGCATCGCGGCGCATATGCTAGCGCCTGTTTCAACGCCCCGGAAAGTGAGCCATTCATGACCGACACGCCCCTACTTGATCTCACCGGGTTGACCAAAGCCTATCCGGGCGTTGTCGCCAACGACAGCGTTTCCCTCGCCATTATGCCCGGCGAAGTGCATGCCCTGCTGGGCGAAAATGGCGCGGGTAAATCGACGCTGGTCAAGATGATCTATGGCTTGGTCAAGCCGGACGCAGGCAGCATGAAAATGAACGGCGAGGCCTTTGCTCCGGCAGAGCCACGCGCGGCGCGGGCGGCTGGGGTTGGCATGGTGTTCCAGCATTTCTCGCTGTTTGACGCGCTGACCGTGGCGGAGAATATCGCTCTTGGCATGGAGAATGCCCCCAAACTGAACGCGCTGAGCCAGCAGATCCGCGATGTGTCGGACACCTATGGTTTGCCGCTGTCGCCCGACCGTGTGGTGGGGGATCTGTCCGCGGGGGAACGGCAGCGGGTTGAGATTATTCGTTGTCTGCTTCAGGAACCCAAGCTGTTGATCATGGACGAGCCAACCAGCGTATTGACCCCGCAAGAGGTTGAAATCCTGTTCAAAACCCTGCGCAAGCTCAGCGCCGAGGGCACGGCGATCCTGTATATTTCACACAAGCTGGAAGAGATCCGCGCCCTATGCGATGGCGCGACGATTCTGCGGCTCGGCAAGGTGGTGGGGGAATGTGTTCCTGCCGAAACATCGGCCCGCGATATGGCCGAGATGATGGTGGGCACAGTTTTGCAAACCCCGACACGGGCGGGCAAAACCCCCGGCGAGGTGGTGCTGGAGCTGAAATCACTTTCGGCAAAATCGCAAAGCGCTTTTGGCATGCCCCTGCGCGACATTTCCGTGGAGGTGCGGCGCGGCGAGGTTTTGGGCATTGGCGGGGTTGCGGGCAACGGGCAGGACGAATTGCTGGCGGCATTGTCCGGCGAGATGTTGACCACGCCGGGGATGATCCTGTTTCAGGGGCGCGAGGTCGGCCTGCTTGGCCCGAACCCGCGCCGGGGGCTGGGCATTCTGACCGCGCCAGAAGAACGGCTGGGCCATGCCGCCGCGCCCGATATGTCGCTGACGGAAAATGCCATGTTGACCGGAGCCGCCCGTGAAGGGCTGGAAAAGGGCGGGTTGCTCAACTGGGGCGCGGCGCGGCAGTTTGCCGAAAAAATCATTGCGCAATTTGACGTGCGCACCCCCGGCCCCGGCAACGCAGCGCGGTCGCTGTCGGGCGGAAATCTGCAGAAATTTGTCATTGGCCGCGAGGTTTTACAACGGCCAGAACTGTTGGTAGTGAACCAGCCGACATGGGGCGTGGATGCCTCTGCCGCGGCGTCGATCCGGCAGGCGCTTCTGGATCTGGCGGAGAATGGCACGGCGCTGGTGGTGATCAGCCAGGATCTGGACGAGTTGATGGAAATCTCCGATCGGTTCGCGGCATTGAACGAAGGGCGGTTGTCGCCGCCACGGCCCGCGCATGATCTGACGGTGGATGAGATTGGCCTGATGATGGGCGGGGCGCATGGCATGGAGGTGGCGCATGTTTGATCACGCAGCGCAGGAGTTTTTCTTGCCAAATGAAGCAGGGGGCCGCGCATGATCCGGTTGGAAAAGCGACCAGAACCAAGCCGTGCATTTTCGCTGGCGACGCCGTTGTTGGCGGTTGTGGCGACGATGGTGTTTGGCGGGCTGCTGTTTATAGCGCTTGGCAAAGATCCGTTGACCTCGATCCAGACGATTTTCTGGGAGCCGCTCTTTGGTGAGTTTGCGTTCTATTATCGCCCGCAACTGTTGATCAAAGGCGCGCCGCTGGTGCTGATTGCGATCGGGCTCAGCCTTGGGTTCAAGGCGGGGATCTGGAACATCGGGGCCGAGGGGCAATACATCATGGGCGCGCTGTTTGGCGCGGGAATGGGGCTGGCGTTCTATCCGCTTGAGGGATGGTACATCTTTCCGTTGATGGTGATGGCGGGGGGCTTTGGTGGCTGGCTTTGGGCGATGATCCCGGCGTTTTTGAAGGTGCGTTTTGGCACCAACGAGATTTTGGTGTCCTTGATGCTGGTCTATGTGGCAGAGCAATTCTTGGCGTCCATGTCATTGGGATTGTTGAAAAATCCCGAAGGGTTCGGGTTTCCCGGCTCGCGCAACCTGCAACAATATGAGAGTGCGTATAACGCCGATCTGATTGCCGGTTCCGGCATGCATTGGGGTGTCGTCGCGGCGATGATCGCGGTGATCTTTGCCTATGTGCTGCTGAGCAAGCACCGCCTTGGCTTTGCCATTCGCGTCACCGGCGAAGCGCCGCGTGCGGCAAAGTTTTCAGGGGTGAACCCAACGCGGCTGGTGTTGTTCTGCATGGGCATGTCGGGGCTGCTGGCAGGTTTGGCGGGGCTGTTCGAGGTTTCTGGTCCCGCGGGTCAGGTGACCATTGATTTCAACGTTGGCTATGGGTTCACCGCGATTATCGTGGCGTTTTTGGGCCGGTTGCATCCGGTTGGCATTCTGCTGGCCGGGCTGCTTATGGCGCTGACCTATATTGGCGGGGACATCGCGCAGAGCAATCTGGGCCTGCCTGCCGCTGCCATTCAGGTGTTTCAGGGGATGCTTTTGTTTTTCCTGCTGGCGCTGGATATGTTCACAAATTACCGGCTGCGCTTTGGCCGGGCGGAGGTGGCGTGATGGATACCCTGATCGGAGTTCTCGTTAAAGCCTTTGGCGTTTCTGGTGCCGTATTCGCGGTTCTGGCCTTCACGCCACTTTCCGTAGTGCCGATGATGTTCTTGTTTCCCTTCTCAGGCATGCCTGGAATTCTTTTGCTTCTGCTCATTACAGGCGCTCCGTTTGCGGGATATTGCTTCGCGCTCGTCTTTTCGCCGAAAGAGAGGCGGGAAAGAAGTCTGACTGAACTAACCGGGTTTTGGATTGGCGCGATCTGCGGCTCTTGGATCGGCCTGAAACTGGCGGGAGAAGTCTAATGGACCTTTCAGCAATCAACCCAATCCTGTTTATCGCCGGTTTCCTCGTGGCCGCGACACCGCTGATCTTTGCGGCCATTGGCGAACTCGTTGTCGAAAAATCCGGGGTGCTGAACCTCGGGGTTGAGGGGATGATGATCACCGGGGCGATCTGTGGTTTTGCCACGGCCGTGGAAACCGGGTCGCCGATGCTGGGCTTTGTGGCGGCGGCGGTTGGGGGTGCGGCGCTGAGCTTGCTTTTCGCGTTCCTGACGCAGATCACTCTGGCCAATCAGGTCGCCTCTGGTCTGGCGCTGACGCTGTTCGGGCTGGGGCTTTCGGCGCTTTTGGGGCAATCTTACGTCGGGATCAAACCGCCACGGCTGGGCGATATCAACTTTGGCCCATTGGCGGATATTCCGGTGATCGGGCCGATCCTGTTCACCCATGACATCATTCTTTATCTGGGCATTGCCCTGGTCGCCGGGGTTTGGGCGGTGTTGAAATTCACCCGTGCCGGGCTGATCCTGCGCGCGGTGGGCGAAAGCCATGATGCGGCGCATGCTTTGGGCTATAAGGTGGTGCGCATTCGCACCTTGGCGATCATGTTTGGTGGGGCCTGCGCGGGTATCGGCGGGGCTTACATCAGCCTGATCCGCGTGCCGCAATGGACCGAAGGCATGACCGCCGGTGTTGGCTGGATCGCGCTCGCGCTGGTTGTGTTTGCCAGTTGGAAGCCCTGGCGGCTGTTGCTGGGTGCTTATCTTTTTGGCGGCATTACACAATTACAGCTGAACTTGCAGGGCGCAGGCGTTGCCATTCCTGTCGAGTATCTGGCAATGTCGCCTTATGTTATCACGATCATCGTGTTGGTGATCCTGTCGGCGGACAAATCGGCGGCTCCGGCCTCGCTTGGCCGCACCTTCCATGCCTCGCATTAGAGGCCAAATCAGACCACTGCCCCGGATCATCCGGGGCCAAATCAATGGGGAACCCTGAATGAAACTCTCTGCACTTTTGACAAGCGCGGCGCTTGCGCTGGGGCTGGCCACGGCGGCGGCGGCTGACGACAAGACCAAGGTTGGTTTTGTCTATGTTGGACCAGTTGGCGATGGCGGCTGGACATATGAACACAACAAGGGCCGTTTGGCCGTTGAAGAAGAATTCGGCGACAAGGTTGAGACCGTGTTCGTTGAGAACGTGGCCGAGGGCCCGGATTCCGAGCGGGTGATGACGCAGATGGCGCTGGACGGTGCGGATCTGATTTTCACCACGTCTTTCGGCTATATGGATCCAACGATCAATGTCGCCAAGAAATTCCCGAAGGTGAAGTTCGAGCATGCGACCGGCTACAAGCGGGCAGACAACGTATCGACCTATTCGGCACGTTTCTATGAAGGCCGCGCCATTCAGGGCCATATTGCCGGGTCCATGACCGAGAGCAACATCATCGGTTATATCGGGTCTTATCCGATCCCCGAAGTGATCCGTGGGATCAACTCTGCCTTTATCCACGCGCGTAAGGTGAACCCTGATGTGCAGTTCAAGATCGTTTGGGCCTACACATGGTTTGATCCGGCCAAAGAGGCGGATGCCGCCAAGGTTCTGATCGAACAGGGCGCTGACGTGATTTTGCAGCACACCGATTCCACCGCGCCGCAGGCCGCAGCGCAGGAAGCGGGCAATGTAATTACGTTTGGTCAGGCCTCTGACATGGGTCAATATGCACCACATCCGCGTGTGTCTTCGATCATTGATGACTGGGCGCCTTACTACATCGCACGGACCAAGGCCGTGATGGATGGCACATGGGAAAGCACAGACACATGGGATGGCATCGGCGCAGGCATGGTTGGCATTGGCGAGATTTCCGATGCGGTGCCTGCCAAAGTCAAGGAAGAGGCACTGGCGCTGAAGGCGGCATTGGCCGATGGGTCTTACCACGCCTTCACCGGCCCGCTGAACAAGCAGGACGGCAGCGCGTTTCTGGCCGATGGTGCGACAGCTGATGATGGCACGCTGGCTGGCATGAACTTCTACGTCGAAGGCATCGAGGGCACGATCCCGCAATAAGCGGATCATGCTTTGAGAAATAGAAAGGCCCCGCGTTTTGCGGGGCTTTTTTGTTGTGGATAGGGTTCTGCCCTGCATTCAAACGAAACCGGACTGGCGGGGATTGGCCATTGATATGGCACGGGCATGCATCTCAACTTCCATATCAGAGGTTTGGGAAAGCCCAAATGATGCCTAAGCTTAATTGACAGCACCACATGTTGGACGCTCAATGCAGAGCATCAATAAAGGAGACTCTTTGCCGATGCACCTTTTGGATATCTTGCAAGTTACAAAACCAATTTTCTCAGCCCCGATGGCCGGCGCGGCAGGGCCGGAACTGGTGGCTGCGGTCTGCAATGCGGGCGGGTATGGTGTCATACCCCTTTGGGGAAGGCCGAAGGATCAGGTGCATCGGGGGATTGATGCGCTGCGCGCCCTGACGGATCGGAATTTTGCGGTAAATCTGAACCTGTCTTTCCCCTATCAGGAACAACTGGACGCCTGCATCGCCGAAGGGGTGCATGGCGTGTCATTGTTCTGGGGAATGGAGCCATCGGCCATTGCGCGGGCAAAGGCAGGTGGATTGAAGGTGCTGGCGAGCGTCGGAAACGCCAAGGAAGCGAAAACAGCTGCCAAGGCCGGTGCCGACGTGATTGTTGCGCAGGGTTGGGAGGCCGGAGGTCACGTTTGGGGGCAGGTGTCGACCATGGCCCTGATCCCTTCCGTGGTGGATGCGGTCGATATTCCGGTCGTGGCCGCAGGCGGGATCGCCGACGGACGGGGCATGGCAGCCGCCATGATGCTGGGCGCATCGGGTGTTTGGATCGGAACACGGCTGTTGGCCAGTTCGGAGGCGACAATTCACGAGGTGTACCGCGACCGGATTTTGCTGGCCTCAGAGGCCGATACGCAATGGGCGCATGACCTATATGACGTCGGCTGGCCAGACGCGCCGCATCGGGCCTTGTCCAATACAACCTCGCGAGGCTGGTTGGAGGCAGGAGGATCTGCCCCCGGTCTCAGGCCAAATGAGGATGAACAGATTGGCGCACGCCCAAATGGCGATCCGGTTGTCCGGTATCAAAGCTATACCCCCCTGCCCGAAACCTCTGGTGACGTGGAGGCGATGTCGCTTTGGTCAGGGCAAGGTGTGTCACTTGTGCGCGAAATGATGCCGGCCGCCGATATCGTCGAAGAGATCTATCACGATGCGAGGAGGCTACTGCAAAGAGGCGTTTCTGCGCTTTGATCTTTGCCAGGTTCATTGCGGGATTTTGATCGGGCATTCGGGCTGACAGTGGTTGTTGGGGGTCTGATCTGCCGCGGTGAAAGCTGTCTTGATTACTCCGCCCAGACCGCAGCAGAATGATGGCGATGAAGCTTGCTTGCCTGCTGGGAGGGCTGAGGAAGACAGTCGGATGTCAGCTATGAGCCTTTTGATATCCTATGAGATGAAGCCGAATTGCCAAATCTCCGATTTGGCAGCGCCCGAACCGCCCCGTTTTGCCGAAGGCAAACCTAGGGTTTGACGGGGCGGGCGCTTTGCTTCCTGCCCCTCGGTTCGGGCGCGGTGGCACTTTATGGGCAGCTAAGTCCGCATAGCCGACATCTGCCACAAACCAATTGCATCTACCCGGCCAAAATTGGCCGGATAGCCGTTTTTACCCGCCTCTGGCCCGTTTCACCCTATTCCGCCTGTCCGGTGAGATCTTCGGCAAGCATCAAGGCGTTGCCATCGGGGTCATAGAACGTTGCTGTCTTAACCATCCCTTCGACCACATCGGTTGGGCCATCGAATTTGACATCGGCCTGTTCCAGCGCTTGGCGTCCGGCATCCAGATCAGCGGTGCCAAACACCGGCACACAATTGCCGGGAGCGGGTTTTGTGTGCTCGCCCAGGCCGATCGTGACGCCTGCCGTGTTGGTTTGCAGCTCTGACCAGCCCGCCTCGTCGGCGTGGTAGAGCGTTTCAAACCCCAGCATGCGTTCATACCATGCGGCGCTGGCGTGCCGGTCTTTGACGGAAAGGGCGATGGTGATGGTCTTGTCCAACGAAATGAGGGGCATGGTCTTTCCTTTTGATTCTAAATATACTAACTATACTTTATGGACATTGAGTTGTTTGTCAACATTACCTCGCGCGCATGGGCGCTGCCCATTCTGTCAAAACTGCACGAGGGCATCGCGGCGCGGCAGGCGCCTTTGCTGGCTGCGACCGGGGCGAGCCGGACGGCATTTGCCCAAAGCATGGATCACCTGATCAAGATGGGGCTGGTGGAAAGAAACCCCGGTTATGGTCATCCTTTGCGCCCGGAGTTCCGCCTGACGGCGCAGGGCATTGCCGCGGCTGCAATCGCCAGCAAAATTCAAAGCGTTCCGGTGGAGGAAGGTCGCGAACTGCTGCGCAGGTCATGGACATTGCCGGTTCTGACCTCGCTTTATGCGCCACGCCATTTCAACCAGATCAAACGAAATCTGCGCAGCATCACGGATCGGGCTTTGTCCCAATCGTTGAAGGCGATGGAAAGCAGGCAGTGGGTGTGCCGCAGCGTTGATCAGGACGCCCGCCCGCCCAGATCTATTTATCGTGCGGTGAACACCGGTGCAGTGATCAGCAAGATCACCGCGCCCGCAATCAGGTTCGAGTAGCGCCCCGCCATCTCACCCCTCCGGCGCGGCATAGCTGCCATCTGGCCCGTGCACCTCATCGCCTTGCAACGCGGGTGAGAAGACGCAGATCAAATGCAGCGCCTCGCCGTCCTCTGGCACATGGACCTCGTGCCGGTCATGGGCGTTGGGGGCGTATAGCACCCCCGGTGTGATCTCGTGGCGCGTGCCGCTGTCCAGCTCAATCACCGTCCCTGCCCCGCCAATGCAATAGCAGGCCTCGATGTGGTGTTTGTATTCCAGCCGCAGCACCGCGCCGGGCAGGACTTGCGTTTCCGTCATCGAAAACCCCATGCCGTCAGATTTCACCAAAAGCCGCAGGCTGGTCCAGCCCGGCCCGGCGGCATCTCGGTCTGTGCCGCGCAATTGTCTGTGATCGAGAACAATCATTTCACCGCATCCCTTTTCATTCCGCATCCAAGGTCTAGACTGACAACAGCCGCATTTGAAAGTCCATGCCATGATCCATGTTCACCACCTCAACCGATCCCGTTCGCACCGCGTTTTGTGGCTGCTGGAGGAACTGGGCGAGCCCTATACCATCGCCCATTACAAGCGGGACGCGCAGACCAATCTGGCGCCGCCGGAATTGCAACTGGTGCACCCCTTGGGCAAATCCCCGATGATTGAACTGGATGGCACCTTGATCACCGAAAGTGCGGCAATCGTTGAGGTGCTTTGCGGCCGTTATGCGCCAGAGATGATCCCAGAGCGGGACACGGCAGCCTATCTGCGACATCTGGAGCTGATGCATTTCGCCGAAGGCTCGGCGATGACGCCGATCTTGTTGAACCTTTATGTCGGGCGCTTGGGGGATGCGGGCAAACCGCTGCATCCGCGCATCACGGCGGAATTGGACAACCACTACCGTTATATGAACAGCCTCGTGCGGCCCTCGGGGCATTTTGTGCAAGACAGCCTGTCGGCGGCGGATATCATGCTGAGCTTCCCAGCGGAAATTGCCATGCGGCAGGAACGGGCCAAGGACTTTCCCGCGCTGGCCGGATTTGTCCAGATGATCCAGAACCGGCCCGCCTATCAACGGGCGTTGGAAAAGTCCGAAGAGTAGCGCCGCGCCCCATTGCACCGCCTCGCGCCGCGTGCCACCGTCGCGGGATGAAACAGACATTGACCAGCCCCAATGGCACCCCCGCCAGCCGCTTTGCCTTTGGCACCATGCAATTTGGCGGACGCGCCGATGAAGCGCAGTCGCGCGAGATGTTTGATGCCTGCATTGCGGCTGGCATCACCCATTTTGACACGGCGCATGTTTACACGGGCGGCGCATCAGAAACGCTTTTGGGCCAGTTTGTGCAGGACCGGCGCGAGGATCTGATCATTGCGACCAAGGCCGCCTATGATGGCGGCGCGGGGCGCGATAACCTGCTGACCTCGGCGGAAACCTCACGGCAGCGGATGGATCTGGACACTTTGGATGTGCTGTACCTGCACCGGTTCGATCCGGACACCGATATGCACGAAAGCTTTGAGGCCCTCGCCGATTTGAGGGAGCGTGGGCATATCCGCCATGTCGGCCTATCGAATTTTGCCGCCTGGCAGGTGGTCAAGGCCGCCAACATCGCGGCTAAATTTGATCTTGGGATCGCGGTGCTGCAACCGATGTACAATCTGGTCAAGCGGCAGGCCGAGGTCGAGATCCTGCCAATGGCGGATGATCTGGGCATTCTTGTTGCGCCCTATTCGCCGCTGGGCGGGGGGTTGTTGACCGGGAAATATGCGGCGGGTGATGACGCGGGGCGTCTGGCGCAAGACAGCCGCTATGCCGCACGATATGGCCAGCAACAGATGCATGATGCGGCAAAGGGGTTGAGCCAGATCGCGGCGGAGGTTGGCGTACATCCAGCGACATTGGCCGTGGCATGGGTGGCCAAACATCCCACCGCACCCTCGCCGATCATTTCCGCCCGCAGCGCCGCACAATTGCAGCCTTCGTTGGCGGCGCTGAGCTATGTGATGTCTGATCCGCTTTATGATCAGATCACCGCGCTTTCCGTGACGCCGCCCCCGGCCACGGACCGGTTGGAGGAACAAGGTGAGTGATATTGTTGTTATCGGCGGCGGCATTGCCGGGCTGTCGGCAGCGGCGCGGCTGTCGGAGCATTTCAGCGTTACAGTACTCGAACGGGAACAGGCCACGGGGTATCATGCCTCTGGTCGTTCGGCGGCGATGTTTGAACAGAACTACGGATTGCCCAGCACTGTTGCACTGAACAAGGCCAGCGCCCAATACCACCGCGAGGCCAATGGCGGATATCTCAGCCCGCGCGGGCTGATGATCATCGCTGCCCGCGAGGACGCCGAGGCGTTTGACGATGATGTGGTTACTATGGGCATCGAACGGATTTCCAAGGACCGCGCGGTGGAGCTTGTCCCGATCCTTGATCCGGCCAAGTTCACGTTCGCCGGCTATCACGAAGCCGGCTATGACATCGATACCGACCGTTTGATGCAGGATTTCATCCGGCAGATCCGGCGCAACGGCGGTGCAATTGTCACCAAGGCCGAGGTCACGGCGATCACCCGTCAAACGGATGGTTGGCAGGTTGTGGCCGGAGGCCAGACCTATGATGCGGCCAAGCTGGTCAATGCGGCAGGGGCATGGGCCGATACGGTGGCACAAGCCGCAGGCATTGCGCCGATAGGGATCACACCGCGCCGCAGGTCCATGGCCCGCATTCCAGCGCCCGAAGACCGTGATCTGCGGGATTGGCCGATGTTCTTTGGCGTTGGCGAAAGCTGGTATGCCAAGCCTGATGCGGGTGCATTGCTGGTCTCTCCCGCCGATGAAGACGTGGTTGCGCCGCAGGATGCATGGGCCGACGATATGGTGCTGGCCGAGGGGCTGGCGCGGTACGAGGGCATGGTGCGCACGCCGGTCACGCGGCTGTTGGCCTCTTGGGCGGGCTTGCGCAGTTTTGCGCCCGACAAAGCGCTGGTTTTAGGGCCTGATCCGGATGAGCCGGATTTCATCTGGTGCGCCGGGCAAGGCGGCTATGGGTTTCAGACCGCCCCGGCGGCATCGCAATTGCTGGCTGATCTGGTGCGTGGGGTGACGCCTGCCCTGCCCCACGATCTGGTGGCGCAGCTTTTGCCGGATCGGTTGCGGACATGACCCGGAAGTTGCCCTCAACCGCCAGTGTGGCCATCGCCCAAGACGGCGCAAAACTGCACGCCCCTGCGGCGGCGCGGAATGCGCTGGCCCTCAGTGATTTGCTTGTGAACCATGCGCCAAAGGCGGGGCGGGCGCTGGAGATAGCCAGCGGCACGGGACAGCATATCGTGGAATTTGCCACTGCCCTGCCGGAGATTCACTGGCAGCCGACGGATATTGAGGCGGAGCGCCTTGCCAGTATTGATGCCCATGTGGCCGAGGCGAGGCTGGCCAACGTGGCCCCTGCCGCGCATCTTAATGCGTCAGAGGCGGGATGGCATGGCACCTATGCGCCGCTGGATCTGATTGTGCTGGTGAACCTTTTGCATCTGATTTCCGAGGCGGAGGTGCGGACCGTGATCACCGAGGCTGCGCTGGCACTGGGGCCGCAAGGGGTGCTGGTCCTTTATGGCCCGTTCAAACGTGAGGGGCGGCTGACCAGCGACGGCGATGTGCGGTTTGACGATCAGCTGCGCACCGCCGATCCGGCCATCGGTTACAAAGATACGCTCGACATGCATCGCTGGCTTGGGGATGCTGGGATGACGGCGGTGCGGACCATTGAGATGCCCGCCAACAATCTGGCTTTTGTTGCGCGAAAGATTTGATCATGAAATTATCCCGGTGCCTTGCTGTTCTTGCCCTTCTTGCCCTTGCAGCCTGCGGCGGATCCAGCGGACCACCGGCAGAGCCCGGCGTGTTGTTCCCCGCCCGGTTTGGTGACACGGACCCGGTTGATTTTGCCCACCCCAAGCCCTCGCGCTTTGCCGTTCACGGGATTGATGCGGCGCGGTTTCAAAAAAAGTATCAACTGGAACACCGCACGGCGCAACGGAGTGAACTTTGCCTTTCTGAAAGCCACAGAGGGTGGTGATCTGCTCGACCCATCGTTCAAGAGCCATTGGCGCGGGGCGGGCCGTGCAGGGATGTATCGCGGCGCCTATCATTTCTACTATTTCTGCACCGCGCCCGAAGTGCAGGCCGCATGGTTCATTCGCAATGTGCCGCGCAGTGCCGGGGCCCTGCCGCCGGTGCTGGATATGGAGTGGAACCCGTTTTCACCCACCTGCGCCCATGTGCGCCCTCCAGCCGCCGAGGTGCGGGCGCAAATGCGCAAGTGGTTGCGGATCGTGGAGGCACATTATGGCCAAAGACCGATCATCTACACCACGCCCAAGTTTTTTTCCGAGAATGGGCTGGGCCTGTTTCAAGGGTATGATTTCTGGCTGCGCACCACAGCCAAAACACCGGCAGAGGCCTATCCGGGCCAAAACTGGACGTTCTGGCAATACACCGCAACTGGGAGTGTTCCGGGGATTGTCGGGGAGGTGGATTTGAATGCCTTTGGAGGATCAGCAGCGGCGTGGGACGCATGGGTCGCGCGGCGGGCTGCACCCTAGGGTCAGGACCCTAAGATCTCTGGCGGATAGGGTGGGTAAGCCGGGCAAAAAATGCCCGGCCTACGTTTTGTTTAACCGTCTACGCGGATGGTTGCGTTTTTCGGGTCATAGGGGCTGTCTTCGACAATTTCGGCATCCCAAAGCTGATCGAACATTTTGACCTTCAGCTTGGTGCCGACCACCGCATGCTCTGGCTTGACGTAGCCCATGCCGATGGATTTGCCGAAGGCCACGGAATAGCCGCCTGATGTCAAACGGCCCGTGCGTTCCCCTTCGACATAAAGAACCTCACGGCCCCACGGGTCAGCGTCATCCGGCCCGTCGATCAGGATGGTGACGCATTTGGCGCGGATGCCGGTCTTTTGCATCGCGTCTTTGCCGTAAAAGTCTTTGTTCAGGTCAACAAAGCGTGGCAAATCGGCCTCAAGCGGGGTCGCATCGCGGCCCAGTTCGGTGCCAAAGGCGCGGTAGGATTTTTCCTGACGCAGCCAGTTTTGCGCCCGTGCGCCGACCAGCTTCATCCCGTGCTTTTCACCGGCTTTTTCAAGCTGATCAAAGAGATAGTTCTGCATCTCGATGGGGTGGTGCAATTCCCAGCCCAATTCGCCCGTATAGGCCACGCGGATCGCCTGAACCGGACACATGCCCAATTCGATGCTGCGCATGGTCAGCCATGGGAAACGCTTGTTGGATAGGGCGGTTTCTGGGTCTGCATCTTTGATGATCTCTTTGAGAACATCACGGGATTTTGGGCCGGCGATGGCAAAAACACCCCATTGCGTGGTCACATCGTGGCATTCGATGTAGCCAAATTCGGGCGCTTTATCCTCGATCGCCTTGCGCAGATAGTCGCTGTCATAGGCGGTCCAACCACCGGCGGAGACCAGATAGTACGAGTCAGTGCCAGTGCGCACGATGGTGTATTCGGTGCGCGTGGTGCCATGGGAAGTCAGCGCATAGGTCAGGTTGATCCGGCCCACAGAAGGCAGTTTGTTACAGGTGAACCAATCCAAGAACTGGGTTGCGCCCGGCCCTTTGACCACATGCTTGGTAAAGGCTGTGGCGTCGATCAGGCCAACACCTTCGCGCACGGCTTTGGCCTCTTCCACGGCGTATTGCCACCAACCGCCCCGGCGGAAGCTGCGGCTGTCGTGATCGTTGAACCCTTCTGGGGCAAAGTAGTTGGGGCGTTCCCAGCCGTTGACCCAGCCAAATTGCGCGCCGCGTGCGGCCTGACGGTCATAAGACGGCGAGGTGCGCAGAGGGCGGCAGGCGGGGCGCTCTTCGTCCGGGTGGTGCAGGACATAGACGTGGTCGTAGCACTCTTCGTTTTTGCGCGCGGCAAATTCGGTGGTCATCCAGTTGCCATAGCGTTTGGGGTCAAGCGACGCCATGTCGATCTCGGCCTCGCCCTCGACCATCATCTGGGCAAGGTAATAGCCGGTGCCGCCCGCAGCGGTGATGCCGAAAGAGAAACCTTCGGCCAGCCACATGTTGCGCAGGCCCGGTGCGGGACCGACAAGCGGGTTGCCATCGGGGGTGTAGCAGATCGGACCGTTGAAATCGTCCTTGAGACCGCAATCTTCGCAGGACGGCACGCGGTGGATCATCGCGGCGTATTGGTCTTCGATCCGCTCTAGGTCCAGTTGGAACAAGTCCGCGCGGAAGCTGTCTGGCACGCCGTATTCAAAACGCGCTGGCGCATCCTTTTCATAGACGCCCAAGATCCAGCCGCCGCGTTCTTCGCGCACATAGGACTGCGCGTCGGCGTCGCGGATGACGGGATGTTCGGCATGGCCTTCGCCGCGGAATTTCACCAGTTCGGGATCTTGATCCATAACGATAAACTGGTGCTCAACCGGGATGGCAGGCATTTTGATGCCCAGCATCTGCGCGGTGCGCTGTGCGTGGTTGCCGCTGGCGGTCACGACATGTTCAGCGGTGATGACGATCTGTTCGTCGGAGGGCACAAGGTTGCCGCCCTTTTCAATCATCTTGGTTGCGGTGACTTCCCATGCTTCGCCGTTCCAGTGGAAGGCATCGGCCTGCCATTTGCGTTCGATCATCACGCCGCGCTGACGGGCACCTTTGGCCATCGCCATGGTGACATCGGCGGGGTTAATGTAGCCGTCGGTCTGGTGATAAAGGGCGCCCTTGAGATCCTCGGTGCGGATCAGTGGCCATTTCGCTTTGACCTCATCGGGGGTCATGAACTCATACGGCACACCGCAGGTTTCGGCAGTGGAGGCGTAGAGCATATATTCGTCCATACGCGCGTCCGTTTGGGCCATGCGCAGGTTGCCAACAACGGCAAAACCGGCGTTCAGCCCGGTCTCTTCTTCCAGCGTTTTGTAGAACTTGATGGAATAGTCATGAATATGCGTCGTGGCATAGGACATGTTGAAATACGGCAGCAACCCCGCCGCATGCCAAGTGGAGCCGGAGGTCAGTTCATCCCGTTCCAGCAACATAACATCATCCCAGCCCGCACGGGCGAGGTGATAGGCGATGGACGTGCCGACAGCACCCCCGCCCACGACCAATGCTTTGACTTGCGTTTTCATATGACGATTCCTTTGATCTCAGTTGATCCTGTTTTACGGATTGGCCTTTCAAAACGCGGGCACCAGCCGACCCAACATGGCAAAAAACCGACCTGCGCTCTGCCGTGGTGACGTAAAGTGACCTGTTTCGTGAAAATTTGACGAAATCCGGGGGCAGAAAGCAGGCGCCAGAGGTCTGATTTTATCTATTGGCATCAAGGGATCAAGCCCGGCCGACGTGGTGCCTGATTTCTGGCGAGTGTTGCTGCGATCCAAATAATGGCTGCAAACCGCCCCACTCCGAACACAAAGCTTTGCAACTTGTCGGCGCAATTATTGTCAGCCCCGGTTTGTTTTTAATGTTAACAGTCATTTCCTGTATCACCGTTGAACATGATCTTAGTTTGGTCCTTGTGGCCGGATTGCTTTGTGCGTTTGGCAGCTGGGTCACCTCGCGGCTTTATAAATCCGCGCAGTTGCGACCCAAACACCGCGCGATTTCGTGGCATTTTCTGACGGCCCTGACCGCAGGTGTGACAATCTGGTGTACCCATTTCATTGCGATGCTTGGCTATCGCCCCAGCGCACCGGTGAATTTTGACTACACATTGACCATTCTGTCCCTGATCATCGCAATTGCGGGCAGCGCCCTTGGGGTGCTTTTTGCCAGCCTGTCCAAGATGCGACTTGCCCCGGTATTTGGCGGTGCGATCCTTGGCCTTGCCATTGCCGGAATGCACTATGCCGGGATGATCGCCTATCGTGTGCAGGGCGTGGTCTTTTGGGACAAAAGCTTTCTTGCGATTTCCATTGTTCTTGCGGTTGTTTTTGCCGCTCTGGCTCTTTGTCTGGGCAGCAAGACCAAACGCTGGAGCGAGTTTCAGATGACCGGCGCATTGACCGTTGGTATCGTCAGCCTGCATTTCACCGGCATGACCGCATTTCACGTCGAGCCGATGAACATTTCCGGCGAATTTGTGAATCCTGAGGCTTTCAAAATGCTGGCGCTGGCGATTGCGGGCACCGCGGTCTTGATCGTTGTCGGAGGGTTCATGAGCTATGCCGTGGAAAACCGCATCCGTCTTGAAAGCATCAAGGAATTGACCGAAGCGCGCAACGCTGCCGAGGAAGCCAGCCGCGCCAAATCCGAGTTTATGAGCGTGTTGAGCCATGAGCTGCGCACGCCGCTAACCATCGTTCTGGGGTACGCGGGGATCCTGACCAAGCTTAAGGAACACCACGAAAAAGTGGCCGCCCGCAATGGTGAACCGCTTGACCTCAGGCCCAATCCCATTGGCGAACAGGCCGAGCTTTACGGGCAGAAAATCACCGTGGCGGCGGACCATCTTTTGACGCTGATCAATGAGATCCTCGACTACACCAGCATGGAGCTGGACGACGCCAAATTGACAAAAGAGACCTTTCCACTGCCTGCCTTGCTTGATCAGGTTGCCGATCAGTTTGAGAAACTGGCACTGGACAAGTCCATTTCGCTTGAGGTCCAGTCCGAACAGATCGAGGCGCTTGCGGACCGTGGCCGGATTTTGCAGATACTGATCAACCTTGTCGGTAATGCGGTGAAGTTTTCCAACGGATCAAAGATTGCACTGTCCGCGCAACTGTCGAAGGACGGGTTTACCATTGATGTGCGCGACAACGGCTGCGGCATCCCCGAGGAACATCTGGACCGCATTTTTCAGGCGTTCCAGCAGGTTGAGACCGCAGATAACAGATCCGAAGGCGGCACCGGCCTTGGGCTGGCGATCTGCAAACGGCTGGCCATTGCCCATGGCGGCGACATCAAGGTGCGCAGCTATCTGGGGGCTGGCACAACCTTTACACTGTCTTTGCCGGCCTCGGCGGTTGTCACCAAAGACCTACCCGCCGCCGCAACATCACAAGCACGCCCCAGCTTTCGCTTGGCAAACGCAGGCTAGCACCTCACCTTGCTTGGGTCCGGGGCAGGATGCCCCCCACGTCACTCCGGCAAAATCTTACCGGGGTTCATGATATTGTCCGGGTCAATCGCGGATTTGATCGCACCCATGATGCCCACGGTGCCAGCGCCCAGTTCCTTGATCAGATAGGGGCGTTTGCCCTGCCCGATGCCATGTTCCCCGGTGCAGGTGCCGTCCATGGAAATGGCCAGTTCATTGAGCCAGCTCACAAATGCCCCCGCGCGGACCACTTCATCAGCATCTTCCATGTCGATCATGATGGAGGCGTGAAAGTTGCCGTCTCCCGCATGACCCACAATCGGCGCAAAGAGGTTCATCTCTGTCGCTTTGGCCTCTGCTGCCGTCACAGCTTCGGCAAAGCGCGAGATCGGCACGCAGACATCGGTGGCAATACCCTTGCGCCCCGGACAGGCCTGGATCATCGCCCAATAGGCATCATGGCGCGCCTGCCACAGCTTGTTGCGCTCTTCCAAGGTTGCGGTGGCCTCGTAGCCGGTGCCGCCTTCCTCTTCGGCCAACATGCCGAAGGTTTCGGCCTGTTCGGCCACCCCTGCCTCCGAGCCGTGAAATTCCAGCAGTAGCAGCGGCGTTTCCGGCAGGGACAGTTTGGAATAGGCGTTCACCGCCTTGACCAATTGCGCATCCATCAATTCGATCCGCGCCACAGGCAGGCCATATTGGATCACCGCCATCACGGTTTTTGACGCCGCCTCAACGCTGGGAAAGGAACATCGCGCCGCCGAGATCGCCTCGGGAATGCCCTGCAGCCGCAAGGTGATCTCGGTGATCATCCCCAGCGTCCCCTCAGAGCCGACCATAAGCCGGGTCAGATCATAACCTGCCGACGATTTCCGCGCCCGGCTGGCAGTGCGGATCACCGTGCCGTCCGGCATCACCGCCTCAAGGCTCAGCACGTTGTCCTTCATCGTGCCGTAACGCACCGCATTGGTGCCGGAGGCCCGCGTCGCCGTCATCCCCCCGAGAGAGGCGTTGGCCCCCGGATCAATCGGAAAGAACAGCCCCTGATCGCGCAGATGGGTATTGAGCGCCTCGCGGGTCACGCCCGGCTGTACCCGGCAATCGAGATCACCTGCGTTGACCTCAAGCACCTGATCCATCTGGCTGAGATCGACGGAAATGCCGCCCGCGGGCGCGTTGACATGCCCCTCAAGCGAGGTGCCCGTGCCATAGGCGATCACCGGCACCTTGTGCGCGGCGCAGGCTTTGACAATGTCCGAAACCTCTTGCGTGGATTGGGCAAACACCACCGCATCGGGCATCTGGTTTTCGATCCATGTGGTGGTATGGCCGTGCTGTTCGCGGATCGAATGCCCGGTTTGCAGCCGTTCGCCAAACTGTTGCTTCAAGATCCCCACAACAGTGGCGATCCCCTCTTCGTTGCGCGGCAAGGTTGCGGCGTGCCCCATACTCTCTCTCCCTTTATTCTCCGTATGCGATGCCTTCGCGGCGCGGGTCGGCCCCGCCTTGCAGGTCATCGCCAATGGCAATCAGATGCAGACCAGAGGTCAGCCCCCGCGCGTTCACCTCAAACCCCATCGCCTCAAGCGGGGCGGCCAGTGTTTCGGCTTGTGTGCCCGCCTCCAGATCATAGGTGCCAAAGCGGTTGACCGCATGGGGCACCATCACCGCCTGCTGCACATCCAGCCCCCAGTCGATCACCCCGACGATGGCCTGAGCGACATATCCTATGATGCGGCTGCCACCGGGGCTGCCCACGGCCAGCACGGGTTTGCCGTCTTTCAATACAATGCTCGGTGCCATAGAGGACCGTGGCCGCTTGCCCGGCTCTACCCGATTGGCGATCGGCACCCCGTCGCGGTGCGAACGGAAGGAAAAATCCGTCAATTCGTTGTTAAGCAGAAAACCACCCGCCATCACGCGCGAGCCAAAGCCGTTTTCAATGGTGGTGGTCATACTGGCCACATTGCCATAGCTGTCAACAATCGACACATGGCTGGTCGAGGGCAGTTCAATCGACGCGTCGTCAGCCCAGTTCAGCGCATGATCAAAGGCCGGATTGCCCGGCGCCACTTCGGTTAGCGCTGCCGCCCCGGAAAGCAATGTCGCCCTCTCCGCCAGATAACCCGGTTCCAGCAATCCCTGCACCGGGACCGGCACATAATCGCTGTCCGCCAGATAGCGGCCGCGGTCGGCAAAGGCCAAGCGCCCTGCATCCCCCATCAAACGGCGCACCTCTGGGTCAAGCGGTCCGGCACTCAGGTCGGAACCTTCGAGCAGCCCTAGGATCTGCCCAACCGCCACCGCGCCCGAGGATGGCGGCCCCATGCCGCAAACCTCATGGCCGCGATAGGGCGCGCAGACAGCGGCGCGTTCCTTGACCTGATAGATCGCCAGATCCATCTCGGACAGTACACCGGGATTGCCAGTTGCACCCTGAACAGCCGCAACGATCTGCCGCCCGATGGCACCGCCATAAAACGCTCCCGCTCCATCCTTGGCAAATGTCGCAAGTGTCTGGGCATAGGCCGGATTGCGCAGGTTGGCCCCCACTTCAATCGGCACCCCTTCCGGCAAAAAATACGCCGCCGTGTCTGGCGAAGTTGCCAAACGTGCCGCATCACCGGCCACCAGCTTGGCCAAACGCGGCGATACGGCAAACCCGTCCTGCGCCAATTGCTGCGCCGGGGTGAGCAAAGACGCCCAGTCGCGATTGCCCCAGCGGGCATGTACGTCCGTCATCAGCGCCGGCGTGCCGGGCGTGCCAACAGACCGTCCGCCCACAACCGCATCAAAAAACTTCAGCGGTGCGCCCGTTTCATCCTGAAACAACTGCGGCGTCGCCGCCAAGGGCGCGGTTTCCCGGCCATCAAGCGTGGTCACTGCCCCCGTGTCAGCGTCATACCAAACCAGAAACGCGCCGCCCCCCAGACCGGAGCTTTGCGGTTCGACCAGACCCAACATTGCCTGCACGGCCACCAAGGCATCCGCCGCCGTGCCACCCGCCGCGAGCACATCTGCCCCGGCTTGCACCGCATGGGGATTGGCCGCCGCGACCATCCAATTGTCCGCCGCGACCGGACGGCCCTGCGCCTTGGCCCCGGCCGATGCCGCCAAACCCGCCGGAAGATTTGCAAAGACACCCGCCCCTGACGCCTCGGGCGCAACGCTGTCTGCCACCTGCTGCGCTGGCGCAGCTGATCCAAGACACAAGGCAAGTCCTACCAAAGCAAATCGCATGACACCGCTCCTTTACCCTTTTTTGGCTCAAAATATTCTGGGGGAGTTTGAGGGGGCAAAGCCCCTTCATCCCTATATAAATCACTTGCGGGCTTGCCCGCACCGGCACCCTAAAGCATCGACGGAACGACCTGATCTGGCGGGCGGTGGCCGTCATCAAAGGTCTTGATGTTGATGATCACCTTCTCGCCCATCTCCATCCGGCCCTCTACAGTCGCCGATCCCATATGCGGCAGCAGCACGACATTTTCCAATTCGCGCAGGCGCGGGTTGACCTGCGTGCCATGCTCATAAACGTCCAGCCCTGCGCCCTTGATCTCGCCTGCGCGCAGCATCCGCGTGAGCGCGTTTTCATCAATGACTTCCCCGCGCGAGGTGTTCACGATCACAGCGTCCGGTTTCATCAGCTTCAAGCGCCGCGCGTTCATCAGATGGAAGGTGCTGGGGGTGTGCGGGCAATTGATGCTGATCACATCCATCCGCGCCACCATCTGATCCAGGCTTTCCCAATAGGTCGCCTCAAGATCCGCTTCGATCTGGTCGTGCAGGCGGCGGCGGTTGTGGTAATGCACCTGCATCCCAAAGGCATGGGCGCGGCGGGCCACGGCTTGACCAATGCGGCCCATACCCAGAATGCCAAGCCGCCGGCCGCTGACGCGCCCACCCAGCAATGCCGTGGGCGCCCAACCTGACCAGGTGCCTTTTTGCATCTGCGCCATGCCTTCGGACATCCGGCGCGTGACCGACAGGATAAGGGCCATGGTCATATCAGCTGTGTCATCGGTCAGAACGCCCGGCGTATTGCTGACCAGCACCCCGCGCTGGCGGGCGGTGGCAACGTCAATGTGATCCACCCCTGCCCCGTAGTTCGCGATCAGCTTGAGCTGTTCACCGGCTTGCCCGATCAATGCGGCGTCAATTTCGTCGGTGACGGTCGGCACCAGAACATCGGCGGTTTTTATCGCTTCGATCAGTTCGGTTCGGGTCATTGGCGTGTCGTCTTCGCGCAACCGCACATCAAAAAGTTCGGACAGCCGTGTTTCCACGGCATCCGGCAACCGTCGCGTGACTACAACACTCAACCGTTTCTTTGCCATGCTTATCTCCCCGGCCTTGGCCTCAGTCTATTTGAAAGGCATGGTGTCTCATGCAGCGACGAGGCACAAGAACCCCGCGCCGCAAAAGAGCAAACAAATCAGTATGACAGTGCAGGCAGCACCCATGATCATAACAAAGTTGCAAAGCGCCATTTTGGCGCTGGCCCTTGTGGCATTCGCCCCGCATGCCGCCGTGCAGGCAGGGGAAACAGGTTCAGTGACCCATCTGCCGCTCCCGCGGTTTGTGTCGATGAAGGCCTCTGAGGGCAATGTGCGCCGCGGCCCGTCCCTGTCGCACCGGATTGATTGGGTGTTCAAGCGCCGCGATATGCCGCTGCGCATCACCGCTGAGCATGGCCATTGGCGCCGCGTCGAAGACCGCGACGGCATGGGCGGCTGGGTGCATTATTCGCTGCTGTCGGGCACCCGCACGGTTCTGGTTGAGCAAGACATGTTGCCGCTGCATGTGCGCCCTGACCCCAATGCCCCTGTGACTGCGGCGCTGGAAATTGGCGTGGTGGCACGGCTTGGCGATTGCGGCACCGAATGGTGTGAATTGCGCTCAGGCGGTTACAAAGGATGGGCTCCCAAGGCACGGGTTTGGGGCGTGGCCGCCCATGAGATCCGAAAATAACAGCGCAATCTCAGGGACTTGGCCAAACCACCCACAACCCTTAGCAGGTCTTTTCAATAAATTCAGCGATGCGGCGCGCCAGTTCCGGGCCAACGTCCTCTTGCAGGAAATGTCCTGCTTCCGGCAAGATCACATGATCCTGCCCTGCCGCGCCGGGCATCTGGCTTTGAAACACTTTTTCCACCCCAGCCATGATCTTGTCATCCGCGCCAAAGGTGGTCAGCACTGGCAGGCTCAGCCCCGATAGCACCTGCCATGCCGCCCGGTTTGCCGGGGCCGCCGGATCATCCGGTGTGCAGGGCACCAGTGCCGGAAATTTACGCGCGCCTGCCTGATACCGGCCCTCGGGGAATGGCGCGTTGTAGGCGGCAACCTCGGCCTCTGTCAGCTTGGTGGTGGTGCCGCCATAGACGATCCGGCCTACGTTGAAGTCCGGCACTGTCAATGCGTATTCCCGCCAGCTTTCAAATGCCTTGTTCATCGGTTGATCTCCTGTGGGCAGCGCGGTGTTGCCAACCACAAGGCGGGCAAAACGATCCGGCATCGCGGCAACAAGCCGCAGGCCGATCAGCCCGCCCCAGTCCTGCGCAAAGAGCGTGATCCCTTGCAGGTCCAACTGCTGCACGGCGGACACCATCCAATCAACGTGCCGCTGGTAGGTGTAATCTTCCAACGCGGTGGGTTTGTCGGACCGGCCAAACCCAACCAGATCCGGCGCAATCACCCGGTGCCCTGCGGCCACCAGCGGCGGGATCATATGGCGATAAAGATAGCTCCAGGTCGGCTCCCCGTGCATCAACAGTACAGGCGCAGCATCGCGCGGCCCTTCGTCAATAAAATGCACACGCAAGACGCCACCTTCGGTGTCATCCACCTCTAGGTAATTGGGGGAAAAAGCATAATCGCTTAGCCCGTCAAAGTGGGCATCATCGGTCCGTAGGAATTGCATGGGTCTCTCCTTTGCATCAGGGTAAGCCGTGACACATTCCCCATTCAAGGACCAAACCATGCACGCCATCACCTATGACAGCTTTGGAAGCGCCGCAGATGTATTAAAATCCGCCGACCTGCCCTGCCCCGATCCGGCGGCGGGCGAGGTCACGGTCAAGCTGGTCTATTCCGGGGTGAACCCCTCCGACGTCAAATCCCGCGCTGGCGGGCGGCCCGGCGTGACCAAACCCGCCTTTGACCAGATCATTCCGCACAGTGATGGCGCAGGCGAAGTCGTTGCGGTCGGCGCAGGCGTGGATGCGGCCCGCGTCGGGCAACGGGTCTGGATCTGGAATGGCCAATGGCAACGCCCCTTTGGCACAGCGGCCAGCCACATCACCCTGCCTGCGCAGCAAGCCGTGCCCCTGCCCGATGCCGTCAGTTTTGAAACCGGGGCAAGCCTTGGCATTCCGGGGCTGACCGCCTGCCATGCGGTCTTTGGCGGCGGCGATGTTGCGGGGGACACCGTTTTGATCCAAGGCGGCGCGGGGACCGTGGGGCTGCTGGCCGTGCAGTTGGCGAAATGGGGCGGCGCAAAGGTGATCGCGACCTGTAGCCCCAAGGATATGGAAGCGGTACGGGCGGCCGGCGCCGACCATGTGATCGACTACCGCGCCGATGATTTGCCTGCGCAAGTATTGGCGGCCAATGATGGCGCATTTGTCGAAACCATTGTCGAGGTGGAGTTCGGCATCAACATCGCCATGGACACCGAGGTGATCGCGCCAAATGGCCGGATTGCCGCCTATGGCGCGGCCAAGGAGCTCTCACCCACGCTGCCGTTCTATCCGCTGCTGTTCAAGGCGGTGACCATCGACATCATCCTGATCTATCTGCTGCCCCCCGCCGAGCGGGAGCAGACCATCACCCGGCTGCACAACGCGCTGACCGATGGTGGGTTGGACTGCCCGGTTGAGAAAATCTATCCGCTGGCCGAAACCGTGCAAGCGCATCAAGCGGTTGAGGCCGCCGAGCGATCCGGGGCGATCCTGATTGATTGTCAAAGCTAGGGGCGCAACCTAAGATCGGGGCGGATTTTACCACGGATATTGTTATGCGCCTTTCTGCCCTGATCTTGTGCCTGTTCCTGCCGTTTGCCGCCCTCGCCCAAAGCGTGGACCAACCCAACGGCACCATCGCCATCGAAGACAACGCCAGCGCCGATGCCGCGATTGCCACGCGCATCCGCGATATTCTGGGCGAGCTGGAGGGCTATGAAGACATCAGCGTGACAGTGTCCTCCGGCATTGTCACCCTGCGCGGCACAACGCTTGATACGGCAACGGCGGTGCGCCTGTCAGAGCTGGTGGGCCGGGTCGAGGGCGTGGTTGCGATCGAGAACGAGGTGTTCGAGACCACGGATGTGGCCCGCCGGCTGAACCCCGCGGTGGACCGTTTCAAGGCCCGCGCCGTGCAGTTGGTGGCGTTCTTGCCGCTGGCACTGATCGCGCTGGGTGTCTTTGTCCTGATCGTGTTTGCCGGGTTTTTCATCGCCCGTTTGCGTCAGCCTTGGGACAGGTTGTCGCCCAACGCCTTTATCGCCGATATCTACCGCCAGATCCTGCGTCTGTTGTTTGTGATCGGCGGCTTGGTTGTGGCGCTGGACATCGTCGGCGCAACGGCGCTGCTGTCGGGCATTTTGGGCGCGGCCGGGATTGTCGGCCTCGCCATCGGTTTTGCGGTGCGCGACACGGTGGAGAATTTCATCGCCTCGATCATGCTGTCGATCCGCCAGCCCTTCCGCCCCAATGATACGGTCGAGATCAACGGCGACACCGGCAAGGTGATCCGTCTGACCAGCCGCGCCACTATCTTGCTCAGCTTTGATGGCAATCACATTCGGATCCCCAATGCGACCGTCTTCAAAAGCCGCATCGTGAACTTCTCCCGCAACGCAGAGCGCCGCTTTACCTTTGCGCTGTGTGTCGCCTCGGACACAGATCTGGACGCCGCACGTCAACTGGCGTTGCAGACATTGAACGATCTGCCTTTTGTGCTGGACAGCCCCGAGGTGTCGGTCTGGGTGGAATCGGTCGATGATTTCTGGATCACTTTGATGATGGCGGCGTGGATTGATCAAAATGAGACCAGCATCGTTCTGGCCCGGAGCGAGGCGATCCGCCTGACCCAAGCGGCGCTGGACGGGGCAGACATGGCCGCGCCCGTGCCCAGCTACCGGATTGAAAATCTGCCTGAGATTTTGAAGGCCCCCGCAGAAACGTCAACAAAATCGGAGCAAACGCGCCCCCCTGCCCCTGCACCGGTTCAGGACGTGGAAGCGACAGCCGACAAAGAGCTTGAAAAAATCGTCGATCAAGAGCGCGCAGAACTGGCCCGCCGCGATCTTCTGAATATGAATGCGTCCGAGGAATAACTTTTTGCGAAAACAGGCTTGCACCCAGCGCCCAGTCCCCTTAATTAGCCCCTCAGTTGGGATGTAGCCAAGTGGTAAGGCAACTGTTTTTGGTACAGTGTACCGTAGGTTCGAATCCTACCATCCCAGCCACTCTTCCGTACATGATGAACCGTTACTTCTGGGGTGTCTCTGAGGCCAGGAATGCCCCCGAAAATGCCCCCCCTGACTTGGTATTCCTGAGGGGAGGTCCTAT
>NZ_QBKU01000008.1 GCF_003054325.1 Sulfitobacter mediterraneus | reverse complement strand
AACTCGAATTTCGGCTTCAATTTACCGTGGTGGGATTGGCTTCTCGGAACTTACGTCGCGCAACCAGCGAAGGGGCACATCGGTATGGGGATCGGGATCGAGCAGTTTCGCACACGCCGCGACCTCTGGCTTGACCGGATGCTGTTTCAGCCGCTGCGCGGCCCGGCGAGCGGGGGTGCGCTCGATGTGCGAAGCCACATGGAGGATTCCAAACCCGTATCATCCAAGCAAGCCAATTCAATCTCTGAAAGAAAAGGCCAAGAGCCCTAACTTAATGATCGATTTGCGATGCTAATGCGTCATTCAATCGAAGCGCAGCATCCGAGCCTCTGGACACTAATCCGAAGTTTGCCGCAGTCAAAACCAATGCCTGCTTTCCCAAGAGAAGCTGTACTTGAGCAACCTGCTCGTGTCACATCTGTGTAGGTCAAACACAGATGTGCCGTGCCGAAACTCTGGCATCTGAGACTGAAACATGCAGCTCAGGCTACATGAACCGCCCCTTGTTTGGCGGAGACCCAGAAGTAAGGATACTGGGTTATGGAAAAGAAGAACTTTGGGAAGAGATATCCGGACGAACTACGTGCGCGTGCAGTGCGTTGTGAGCGCCGCGCCGTGCACCTAGCACAGTTCTAGCACACCGACCTAGCAACGCTTCTTGCCGTGCTTATGATGCTTCATCGTTGATATTGTGGAGTTAAATGTTTGGTATTGTTGGAACAAATTTGTGGTATTAGCAGATCTTAATTAACTGAAAGGAATTGCAGGTTCAGTGCCTTATGGTGAGCCGTCGACTTTTTAGGGAAAGTGCTCCAGCCAAACATCGGTTCGGATTTTGTCGCGTTCTTCGTAGTCACTGATTGCTTGTGTAAGATCGCCAAATCCCTGAGCGTCCTTGTCCTCACCAATCTCTGTTAGCCGCATCGTGTACCAAGCGGTAATCCCGCCTTCTGGTGCATTGGCAAACCGGGGGAACTCTGGCTCGGGACGTTTGTCTTGCATCCAGAGATTTGGCAACGATGGTTCAAGCACCATTGCTCTGGCAAGGCCAACCACATCCACTACGCCGCTAGACAATGCATCTTCGACTTGGTCTCGAGTTTTGAAACCACCTGTAAGCATGAGTGGTTTGGTAGTTACTTCTCGAGCGCGTTTCGCGAAGGCAACGAAGTATGGCCCGCGCCCTGCACCGTCGGATGCAGACTTTGCCCCAGGAAAATACGTGCCGCCGCTGATGTCGATCAAATCAATTGAGGTCTGATCCAATGCCTCCACCACTTTGAGAGCATCGCTTTCATCAAACCCGCCTTCCAACTGGTCAGACGAATTGAGTTTGATCGCAATTGGGAACCGAGGGCCCACAGCGTCGCGGGTTGCTTCAATGGTTTCCAGCAAGAGTCGCATCCGATTTGCAATTGAACCGCCATAGTCGTCTGTGCGTTTGTTGAACAACGGGGACAAAAACTGGCTGAGCAGAAAGCCATGTGCCGCGTGTATCTGCACACCACCAAACCCTGCCTGCTGTGCCAATCTCGCCGTTCCAGCAAATTCCGCAGGCAATTGACGTATCTCATCAACGGTCAATTCCGCGCAACTTAATCCAGGTAAATCAAGGGCACTTGGCCCTTTTGGGCTGCTAGTCGGAGCATATGAAAGGGCACCGGCGTGGCCAAGCTGCAGCCAAAGATGACTGCCATTCACTTCACCACGCTGGGCTAGCTCTCTGAAGCGGGCAAGATCTGAGTTTTCGTTCAGGACGAGATTTCCGGGCTTCTCAGCAAATCCCGAAGTACCTTGGACTTCGCCCACAATGGACACAGCCAACCCGCCTTCAGCCCAACGTTGATAAAGCCTGTTCTGTTCATTTGTCGGGTGACCCGTTCCATCGCCTAGAGAGTCCGACATCGCCGATTTTACAATGCGGTTTTTCAGAGCGACACCGCAGGGGAGCTCCAGCTTCTCAAAAATTGATCCTGATCCACTCATTCCGAACCCTCCGATCTTTTGAGAGTTGTAACCAACAGACGGTCAGCTAAAGGAAAATCAGAAGGTTCGGAAAGTTCCTGCTCAATCAGCAGTCCATGTGATGCAAACGCTTGGATATGGCCAGACGTCAGCAACCACGGAGGGCCGTTTTCGAACGTTCTTGGTTCTTCGCTGGTCTCGGCAATCACAACCAGCAGTCCGTTTGGAGCGACGAAACCTGCGATACTTTCAATCAGACCATCTTCGTATTTCGGAGGCAGCGCCTGCACAGTGAATATTTCAAGAACCAGATCGAACTTGCGGTCCCATTGAGGTTGGTCTGCCAATAGATCGGCCTGCAGGAAATCGACTGTGGACTGCGGGAACCGCTCCTTACAGAGCTCTATGGCGGTGGCGGAAACGTCAAAGGCCGTAACTCGGAATCCTAGTGCCTCAAGCGCGATGGCATCGTCACCCATGCCGCAACCGACGACCAATGCTGTTTTGCCTTGTCCGTCTACCGGGTTTCTGGCCACCCATTTCGCAAAGGACGGATGGGTCGCCATATTGGCCCATGGAACCCCTGTTCCATCCTTGTCGGCGCTCGAGTAAAGCACTTCAAACCAGTCGGTTGGCTGATCTTCTGGAATTAGTGCTGGGTCCGGATTGCTGTCTTTGGGTTGTGCCATTGGTTGCCTAGTGTGAATTTTGTTGTGATTGTGATGAGAGCATATCGGTTGGGCTGAGCGTGACAATCTTCAGCTTAACTTTGTTGGAATCGCTCCTTGCCGTGCTTATGGTGCTTCAAGTGTTATTTTCAGTTATTAAGTGCATGGGATTGTTGATATAAATTTCGGATTTTCTCGGGTTGTGGGCGACTGTGGCTGGATCGATTTGTTTCAGCATAATCATTTGGCAACATTGGGATCCAATTGGGTTGTGTTGCTTGCAGCAAGACTTTTCCCGGCGGAAGTTTTTGCAGAAAGTTTCGTGACGAAAGTTCTTGGCGGTTCTTCTGGCAATATTGCGACGAAAAACTTGATTAGATCAAGTTTTCCGGGTGATGCGGCGTTCGCTGCAGGCTGCATGAACTGGGAAGACGTGGGACTTAGCCGACCGTCGTTGCGAGCTACCTCGATAACTGCACCAGCATATCGTTCTAGTCACTGAACCGGAATCCCAGCCTGGACGAAATATTCCAAATGCTGATCATCCACGGCTGTGTTTATCTTGGCAAATGAGCGGCTTAACTCTTTGACGGTCAATCTGGGATAGGCTTTCATCAGCATCTGCCCCGCTTGCATCAGCTTCTCTTTGTCGCCAACCTTGCAATATGCAGGTATCAGCTCCCGGTGCTGCCATGTTGCAGACGGGTTGAGCCTTATGCCTTCTTCCAGCATCGCAATCGCTTCATCAATTCGTTTGGTCCACAGTATCAGCAGGCTGGCACGGCCAGCCAACACGTTGAATTTGAAAGGGTCCAACGGGCTGAGTTCAAGTGCGTTTTGAAACGCTGTCTCAGCCGACTTGATATCGCCGGTATAAGCGCCATGCCATCCAAGTCGCAGCCATGCCCAGGCGTTGCTAGGATCAATTTCAAGTGCCCGATCGATATAGGAAAGGGCCTCTCCAGCATCGGCCCCGGCAATGCTGAAAGCCGCACCAATCGCGGTAAGTGTCGGTGCATGATGCCCGGCCCGCAATGCCGCAGCGGAGGCATGTTTCAACGCTTGTGCGCGATCCGTCTCCGGGCGATCAGACCACATGTAGATAGGGTGCTGTGCGAAACACCACGCCTTCAGAGCAAGGGCGTGTGCGTAATTAGGGTCCTTGTCCAAGGCCGCGTCCAAATGGGAAATTGCCTTTAGGTTTTGATCCCTGCTATGGGTCCAAAAGTGAGGGAATGCGCTGAGCAGATGTTCATACGCTGTGAGATCCTCAGTGGGTCGGTTTCGCACGCGACGTATTTCGGCATCCCGCAAACTTGGAGAAATTTGCCCCGCGATTTGCAGAGAAATGCGATCCAGCAGGGCGAAAAGGTCATCCATCTGGTCATCAAATTTACCGGTCCACAACGTTCGCCCATCGCTTCCGTTGAGAAGCTGAACAGATATTCTTACCTTGTCCTGCACACGATGAACCACGCCGCTTACCAGGTATTCGACGCCCAACTGCCGTGCAGCTTCGACCGCATCGATATTTTGGCGCTTTAACGCAAAAGTGGATTGGCGGGCGATAACGTGAAACTCTCGTATCCGGCTTAACGATCCGGTAATCTCTTCGACGACCCCGTCAGGGAAATTGTCGGTTTCGTTTCCCCCAAATTCTTCGAACGCAAGCACTGCCAAGGTCGGGCGGCCGCGCTTTCGCAACTGGGCTTTGGTCGACGGGCCTGCGTGAGTTTTTGTTGCTGATCTGGCGTCGCGCAGCCATTCCTCGAAGACAGGCGTGTTCAGATCGAATCCAGAAAGCAGTTCATGCTCTGCTGAGACGATCAGTTCGGTGTTTGTGAGCCAGACATTCAGCCTGTCGGCTTCAAGCACATCCTCCGGTAGATTACGGCGCAACAGTGAAAGCTCCTGCCGCAGTGATGCTCGCGCCTGCGCTTCTGCCCTATCTCCCCAAAGCAGCGTCATCACGGACATACGGCTGGCAATCATTCTTGGCTGCATTGCTAGGAAGGCCAGCAAACCCTGCCCACGCCTCGAAAGGGAACCAATAGACGTATCGTCAGAGCGACGTGCGTCAAACGGGCCATTTATGTCGATGATCAGTTGTGTCGTCATGAGATGGTCCGCGCCGGCTTTCCTGATCAAGTTTCCTGTCTTAGCAACATACCACGCCCATGCGATGCGATCATCTTTATTAGTGTTTTGAAAACACGGCCGTATAATTGGTTTTTGTCGGTCTATTTATGCTTGTATTGCGAGGACGTTGCGGCGGGATTGCACACAAGTGCGAATGTGTGTGCGAAACAACCACCACTCAAAGAGGGGCTCAAACTATGTCCATGATCGCACGAGAATTCCACGGAACCCCAACCCAAAGGGCCATGATGCAACGCTCAGAACCGCTTTGGCACATCTTGAAGGATGATCCTCAATTCTGCTGCCATGGGCGCGACGTGCAGCTGTCAAATCATACCGCAGACAACACTGAGCTTCAGATGGCATTGGCTCAATTGCAAGGCGCGGCGGGCTGTTGCGGCGTGGCAAAGGCAGATGCGGTGCAACGACTTGAATATCTTGAAAAGGCGGGTTTTGCAGTTGATTCCTATGTTGAGTGGCTTGGCGGTGAAGCCTGTTTCGACGTTGCCAGGCAGGTGGTCGCATCTCGTAGTCTGCCGGACGGAATACAGGTCAGTCAGATCCAGGCCGAAACACCTCATGATATTCTGGCAGAGGTGGACGTGGTTGCGCAAAGCTGTGGTGTCCTGTTGCCAAACGGCGCGTTTGTTCGCGGTCAGGCCCGCGAAGGAGTTTGCCTTTATGCCTGCACCGCAAATGGAGATGTTGTTGCAACGGCTGCATCGATAACCCAATTCCACCCAACACACGAAAGAGGTGGGCAAGCCCTTTGGGGGATGCTTGCAACGCGGAAGGATCAACGAGGTCAGGGGCTCGCCGTATTTCTGGGTGCAATGGCATTGCTTGCGATGGAAAAGCAATACGGCATCCGCCAGGTATTCACCGGTATCCGCGAGGGGAATACGCCTTCTGAAAACCTTTGTGCTAATCTTGGTTTGAAGAAATCGGAGTACCTTGACATATTTGCTGTCGACAAAGCCCAGATACCTGAAGGCCGAACAACCAAGTAGAGCGTGCAAGCTGCCGATCTTTTCTGCACCGGATTGCAAAGTTTGCTGTTCCTCTTCACCCTTCAGTCGCTCTCCCAATGAGATCGCCTTGACCGAGTAGGACCCTAAAGATTGAGAGCCTTTTGGGCGCGCGCAACGAGCATACCACGGTGCTTCCTAGCACAACGCTGCCGCCAACGTTGGTTGCCCTGCTTCATGGTGCTTCAATCGTTACTTTCGGTTGTTAAGCTGTTGGGATTGTTGACGGAAATTGGTGGTTTTTGGGTTTGACTATTTGCCTTCGGCCTGCCGCCCGTAATCCTCAGCATCAAACCAACCCCGTGAAGCTTTTACTTTAAGGTCTTCTCCAACTTCCCACTCTTCCCAGCCACGAATGTTAAGTGGTCTGCCGGAGGTGGCATCATGCCCAGTGAAGGTCCATACGAAAATCACGTGGCTATCTGAGCAACGAACATCATCACAGGTCAGTTTCAAATCCGGAACATCAGCATAAAAGCCTGCGGCCATTTCTTGAACGCGAGAACGACCGCTCCAAGGGTCACCGTTGTTGATTATGATCTCGCCATCTTCAGCATAGAAAGAGGCAACTGCCTCAGCGGATTTGGAGTTCCAGGCCGCCGTATAGTCAGCCGCCATTTTGGTCACTGCTTGTGCATCAATCATTGCATCGCCTTTCGAAAAATATCTCAAAAACATGGCATATCGCCATCATTGGTACAGTTCTCATTGCCGTGTTCTCTGGTATACTAAACCAGAACGCTTACAGGGACACAGTTTTTACACGCCGCGCACCTCAGCACAGTCGTGTCCCAACGCTCCTTGCCGTGCTTATGGTGCTTCAGTTGTGATATTGTGGTTTTAAGTGTATGGGATTGTTGGTGGAAATCTGTGGTTTTCGCGGTTCATGACCATTTGAAAGAGCCGCATGGTTTTTGCACCTCAAAACTTGCCGTTGTTGTTCTTCCATTCGCTACGGGGTGCAATAGCCTCCGTCGTGTCCCAATGCTCAACGATCTTCCCGTTTGCGATACGAAACAAATCGTAGAATGCGGAATGAACTCCGCCTCGTTCGCCCTCACTTACGCAAAGCACGAAATTTCCTTGTGCCAGAACGCGATGAACCCGATGGTAATCAATGTGCCTGTTGCCGCCTGTCATCTCGCTAAGTGCTGATTGCAGTGATGAAGATCCATCTTCAAGATGCGGGTTATGTTCGGTGTAGTCGTCGGCATCCACGAAATCCGCTAGGTGTTCAATTTGCCCAGCAACCAACACGGTTTCAGCGAATGATCGAACGAGGGATCGGTTAGTTTCAGTCTCTTCATGGTCAGTCACTGTGGTTGGTCCGTCCACCATGCTATGGCCAGATTTATTGGGCCCATGTCTTTGCTGAATGTTGTCCCAGTGCTCTACGGCTCGGCCATCTTCGAAACGGAATACCTCAAAACAAATCTTTCGGCTCGGGAAGTCATACTCCATATGGGCGAATACGAAATCTCCGTCCTCGAAACCTCTGACCATGTTGACTTTGGGGTTCGTCTTGGAAAGCCGTGCAAAAAGCTGAGCCAGCCCCTCACTACCTTCATGCGTTTGGGGATTGTGCTGGATGTATTTGGCTTCATTTACCACAGCCACTGGTCCGGGATCGCCGGTTTCAATGCTCTTCAGCAATGCTTTGATCTGATCAGTTTTCGAAACCGTCATCTATATTACTCCCTGCTGTCGGATTGTTCCAACAGTGTTGGCAGATGGGCACATCCGCCTCGCTTCCAACTGGTCTAGTGAGAAAGATGCCGAATGTGAAATCGGTGTCCGGATATCATCTTTTGATTAAAACATATGCGCCAGCCAAGTATGCGTTCTTTAAATAAACGAGCAATTTCTCCGGATACGCTTCGACTTCTTTCTTCGCGAAATTTGAAAGTGCAACGGGGCTAACGAATTTGGTGTCGCAGTCTTCTACCAGTTGGATGAGCGTTTCGATTTTGAACGATACGGCTCCTCCAGCCATCTTTCCTTTCTTTGCGCGCGTTTTGATAACGAAAGTATCGATTTGGTTTTCGCGGGCAAACGCTTGAAGGGCGGCTTGGAATGATCTCAAGTCTGCCTCAGACGTGTCATCTGCAAGTTCTATGCGTGTGGTCTTCAACCGAAGCATTTCGACTTGGCCTTCGTCATTCAACTGGACCACGGCAAGACGTACCTGCTGAGCCGAAATTTCACATCCACAAGCTCTCATTCTTTGCTCCTTTAGGTGAAAGGACTGTTACGATTTTCAACCGATTTCTCGACGGGCATTGCGCCTCTGCTCATTTGTTGCACTTAGGTATACCCGCGGCTAGCGTTGGGGAACTCCATTTCCAACGACAGGAAACTTATCATGTCTGCAGTCCACGTGCTCGCGATCATTACCACAAAACCAGGCCAGCGCGATGCTGTGCTAGAATTGTTTAATGCCAATGTCCCTGCTGTGCTGGCTGAAGACGGTTGTATCGCATACGAAGCCACAATCGACACTGAAAACGCAGGTCCGATGCAGACCGAATTTGGCTCCGATACTTTTGTGGTTGTCGAAAAATGGGCGAGTATGGCTGCTTTAGGTGCCCATGCGAATTCGGACCATATGAAAGCTTACGGAGCCAGCACCAAAGACATGCTGGCAGACAGAGCAATCCATATTATGTCGCCTGTTTGAAGGGCGCTGATGATCACATCATCAGCGCCTTGTTCACTTTCGCTACTTTGCCCTCATACTGTGAGACATCTACTCCGCGATCTGTGAGTGCTGCACTGAGTTCGTCCTCGCTCAACGCGGCAATGGCTTGCTCCGTCATCTTCATGAAGTTGATCTTCCGTTTGTACGCAGAGTTCGTTTCGCCAAAGAAGCTGCGGTTCTCAAACTGGAAGTCTTCCGCATATTTGCCCATGAAGAACGACAAGAACGTATTGATACTGGTTCGCACACGCGGGTCATCCGCCATCAGATGCGAAGATGCATCCAAAGTCTCCAACATCAACCTGGACCACAGACCCGCACCTTTGTCGTTCATCAATGCCATCGCATTGTGAGTGTGATGAAAGTTCAGACGAAATTCTGCACCGTGATAATACGGCCCACCTCCCATCACATCTATCCACATGCTGGCTTGCGTATTGATGTGATGATTGATGCCGCCGACACGTTCGAAGACGGATTTGAACCAATCATCCTGCTCAAACACACGCTGATAGAAACGCTGCACAATCTCCACGATGGGATCCTGGCCAAGCACAGAATACAGTTGCCAAAACTGGATCGGCTTTGAAGTATCGCTGGGCGCGGTCAACGACAGGATGTCAGCCATCCGATGCGCATCCTTTGGCAGAATTCCCTTGGTCATAGCTGAAGTGATGTAATCCCGCTGGATATTCTCTGTCATGTAGCCGGTTCGTGTTGGAAACTTGGGAAGGTCAACATGTTCCATAATGTGGTCTCGCCGGGTGTCTTGCCCTCTTTGATGGTGGATCGGATTGAACTGAAAACCATCTTCAGTTCCGGGTTGAGTACCTATGTTCGCGCCAACGAGCTTTCAACCCGTGCAGGGTCGACGGCAAATTGCTCGTCAAGATCAATGATTTTCCTCGCGGAAGTTTTTGCAAAAAATTTCGTCACGAAAGTTTCTGCGAGTTCTTACGCCGGGTGAGCTGTGATCGAAAAGTTGACTAGATCAAGTTTTTCAGGATATGCGGACCTTCGCTGTTCGATGTCTGAACTGGAAAGTTGCGGGACAAAGTGACGTTTGCTTTGGTGTCTACTTAGTTAACTGTCCACCAGAAAATGCGGGTGGATAAATTGCGATCAGATCAACATTGGAACTGGCAGCAAGGGCAAGTTTGGAGCAAAGAGCCTCTGATGGCTTGTTGCCCTCACGAATACCTGTGAAGCACTCTGTATAGCCGAATTTCGCATTTATTTTCCGCAAGGCCATCGCCCCCAACAACATAGCTATACCCTCTCCGCGTCGACTTTCATCTGTTGCGAGCATTCCCCACCAGACCTTTTTGGATTTGTCGTGATCTGAATGGTATTGAGCCACTGCTGCCGATGCACCGACAACGCGTCCTTCGTTATCTTTTGCAAATAAGAAAACGCTTGGTTTTTGGAGTCCGCGCAAGAACAATCCCATTGGAAGAAGAACATCACATATTTGCGTTAGTGCATCGACTTTTTTCAAATCTTCCAACGGTGTAGAAGTATCAATTTCCATCATGGTCAGATCATCAGGTAGCGCACGTTCTTGCAAAACGACCCCTGCAGCGTCAAACGCATCTGGCCCGCCGGTCCAAGAAACATATTCGTCTGTTACAAGCCCTTCAGCTTCCAACTCAGTTTTCCTGATTTTAGCAGAAGCTCTGTCGATACCTTCTATCGGGCATACTCCTTGGAGCCTTGCTAGTGCCAATTGAGTCGAGAGATTGTTCTTTTGGTACTCGGCCAAAGCAACCGCGCGCCCATGACAGGAGAATTGAGGATCTTCTTTAAGTAGAATCCATACCTTATCGGCACGCCACTGGAGCCCTTGCTGAGCCTCAGAGCCAAAGTATTCGGTACTTGGATTTTCCATCAACTGAGCATTGCGAACGGCCCAGAGTTAGTCAAGGCGCGTGTCACTTTGGGCGCACAGCCGACATCTGACAGTTTCAGTCGGAATCTTGGGTGCTAACAGTCGCCAAATGTCGGGTATGCGGACGAAGCGGACGCACGCTACTGCTTGATTGAGTATCGATCAGCTTCTTCGAAGACGTCTATGACGCGCGTTCCGGACTTGATCAAAGCCCCATGTTCAACGCCTGCCGGAATTGAGTAACTGTCACCGGCTCTGTAAATTTTCGTCTCCCCACCGATGGACAACTCGATTTGCCCTTCGACGACAGTGCCCCACTGCGCACCATGAGAATGTGGGGGAAGTTGCATATCCTTGAGGAAGGTGAAGAAGGCCACCAGACCATTGTCTGACCGCACCACCGCTGTCTGCACGACATCATCGGGGAACGGAACGTCAATACTCGGAAATGCTGTTATAAAATCTGGATAGGGCATTCTGCTTTCCTTTCGCGTGCGATGATCAATCATGATGAGGTGTAGATAGACGGTGTCAGACCGGCGTGGTTTTTACAAGTTGCGCAAACTTTGGGCTCATAGCCGACATCTGACAGTTTCGGTCGGCCTTGCCAACTGCTAGAGTAGGGCACGACAAAAAGGAGCCAATGTCGGCTGAGCGGACAATTTGTCTTGGTATACCAAGAGCGGGTGTTCAGGTTACGACAACACTACTTACATCAAAATGTGCCAAAAGCGGATATTCTGGCAGGTACTTCCAAATGCTAATCATTGTATAGGTGCATTTGGGACCAGTCTCGACTAGATCAACAGCGAAGCAGAATTAGATGTGGTTGGTTAGGCTGTTTTTCAGGCATAAGCTAATTACGGTAATAAAGGTGGTTCTGAGATGGTATCTCGCGAAGAAAAACTAACGGATATCACCGACTGGCTCGCTATCAGCGCACTGACCGAACAACCGATTAGGGAGACAATCCGATCATTTTCAAAACGGCTATCAAATTGCGGCATTCCCGTTGACCGGATCAACTGCTCCACATTTCAGCGGCATCAAATTATGGGTGCGATGGATACAACCTGGGAAATAGACGTAGGGGTCTCAGATACGGAATTTGTTCCCAAATCTGTGATTATTAATTCCGATACAAATAACACTCCCGCGGGAAGTTTAGCCAGAAGTGCTTCCGACTTCGAGCGCTATGATCTTCGAAATTCGGAAACGCGGGGTAAGTTTCCGGTTTTCGAGAAACTCAACGCTCGCGGATTTTGCGACTATTTTATTATTAAGCAATCTTATGGCCGACACTGGGAATCCCGGAAAACCGCAACAAATTCAGAGGGAGTCTACGGCTCATTTGCCACAAAAAATAGCAGTGGCTTTTCTGATGATCAAATAGATGAAATCAAGTCCCTTTGGCCTGCACTCTCTCTTTTTTTGAAAACGGCCACCGAACAGATGCTTTCTGCGCAGCTTTTGGAGGCTTATGTCGGCAGAATTCCAGCGCGAAACATCCTGTCTGGCATGATCGAGCGTGGAGACGGGAACAGGATAAGCTGTGTTCTCTGGTACAGCGACCTGCGGGATTCGACCCGGCTATCCACCAGTCTACCGACAGACGAGTATTTGGAATTGTTGAACAACTATTTTGATTGTACTGCCGGTTCGGTCATCGAGAATGGGGGGGAGGTCCTGAAATTCATTGGTGATGGTGTGATGGCTATTTTCCCCCTGGATGAGCGCGATGAGAAGATGGCATTCTCATCGGCACTGTCTGCGGCGCGGCAATCTCTTGTGAAGGCGGACTGCTTGCGCTCGAAAACAAGTGCTAGTTCGGCGGGAGACTTTGTTTTTGGAATCGGCTTGCATGCGGGGGATGTGACTCTCGGGAATGTGGGAACTGCCGGTCGTCTTGATATGACGGTTATCGGCGCTTCAGCAAATCAAGTCACCCGCATTGAGGCGCTCACGAAGTCCTTGGCAATTTCGGTGCTTGCGTCGCCGCGATTTTTCCAATCCAGTCCGGAGGGGCTTACTTCAATCGGGAAATTTCCGGTGCCAGACCTTGGCGGGATGACCGAAATTTATTCGCTTGTCGAAAAATAGTCATTGACGTCCACCTTGGGTCATCGTTGCCGGTGAGTTGGTCTCGATCCCGTTCCATCAGCGACAGGGGCAGTTATGTCAAAGTGGGCTCTGTACCGCCGTTCGCCGCGCGTTGCATGAACGGCTGGTCTGGGATGAACTGACATACGCGGCGGGGTTCTGCATAAATCTTCGCCAGCATCTTTGCCGCAAATGTCGCAAATGCCGCAGCCTAGAGCGTCTGCATGCAGAGCTTTTGCAGACCAGGTAGATGAGTTTGAAGAGCGGGCAGCCATAATTGAATACGAGGGAGGATTGCCACGGCCTCTAGCAGAGTTCTTAGCGAGACGGGCAGGGGGACATGAGAGCTCGTTTGACGGCGGCGCAAGAGAGCGAATGGCTTGAAGACCGGTTTTGCCGTTTAACGGTGCAGATTTGGGCCTATAGAGACAGGTCCATATTCGCTCGCCTTGGATGCGAAATTGCGGGGAACCTATAAACGCCGTCTTGACGCCCGCAACCCCATGAAATATGCATCATTTTGTTGAGCGGGTGTTGTGTAATGGTTAAGACCCCAGTTTTCCAAACTGGAGATGGGGGTTCGATTCCCCCCACCCGCTCCAACAATTCTTTTCCGACAGATAGCCTACAAATAGCCACAGCATGTTTTGTTATGCTACTGTAGATAAAACATTTATTGGAATTGACGCACCAGCTTTCCAAACTGAAGATGAGGGTTCGATTCCCTCCGCCCGCTCCAATTTTCCCATCCGACGATTTTGACCTGCCGCGACAGTAGGGCGCTTGACCCTGCCGTTGGCTCGGGCCATGACCGATGCACCACCACAAAGGATGTTTCATGGCCCGGCGCACGACCCCAAACACCCCTCCACCGGTTCCGGCAGGCACTGCCAACGCTGAACGGGAGAAATCCCGCAAGTTGGGGGCGCTGAGGGCGCTGGCACCGTTTATGTGGCCTTATCGCGCCTTGATGATCGCCGCGGTTCTTGCGCTGATTTCGACGGCGGTGATTTCGCTGACCTTGCCACTGGCGGTGCGCCGTGTGGTGGATAATTTTGGCACCAGTGAGCCTGAGCTGCTGGATCAGTACTTTCTCGCGGCCTTGGTGATTGCGGGCCTTCTCGCGGTTGGGACGGGGCTGCGCTATGCGCTTGTCACCCGTCTGGGCGAACGGGTTGTGGCAGATATTCGCAAGGCGGTTTTTGATCGCGTGATCGGGATGAGCCCGGCGTTCTATGAAAATATCATGACCGGTGAAGTCCTCAGTCGGATCACCACGGACACCACGCTGATCTTGTCTGTGATTGGATCTTCGGTCTCAATTGCGTTACGTAACGTGTTGATATTCCTTGGTGGCTTGGTGTTGATGCTGCTCACTTCGGCCAAGTTGACTGGGCTTGTGCTGTTGATTGTTCCGGCGGTTGTGATCCCGATTTTGACCCTTGGCCGCAGGCTGCGTGTCATCAGCCGCGAAAACCAGGATTGGATCGCGGCATCCTCGGGCAATGCATCCGAAAGCCTGACAGCGGTGCAAACGGTGCAGGCCTTCACCCATGAAATGGCCAGCCGGGGCCAGTTTGCCCAGATGACCGAGGCCTCTTTTGACGCGGCGCGGCGGCGGATCAAGACCCGCGCGGCGATGACTGTGATCGTGATTTTCCTCGTCTTCTCGGGCGTGGTGGGCGTGCTTTGGATCGGGGCGCGAGATGTGCGGGCGGATCAGATGTCGGCTGGGGCCTTGGTGCAATTTGTCATCTACGCCGTGATGGTCGCAGGGGCGGTTGCCGCGCTGTCAGAGATCTGGGGCGAATTGCAGCGGGCCGCCGGTGCCACAGAACGTCTGGTCGAGCTGTTGCAGACCGAAGATGCAGTGCAGGATCCGGCCAATGCCACGCCTTTGGCGCAGCCGGTTAAAGGGTTGATCGCCTTTGAGGATGTGCATTTTGCTTATCCGGCCCGTCCCGATGTTGTTGCGCTGGACGGGGTGACACTGAACATCGCGCCGGGTGAAACGGTGGCCTTTGTCGGCCCGTCTGGCGCGGGCAAAACCACGATCATCCAGCTTATCCAACGGTTCTATGACCCTGCGTCCGGGCGCATCACCCTGGATGGGGTTGATCTGCGCAGGCTGGCACGGAACGATTTCCGCCGCTCAATTGCGCTGGTGCCGCAAGATCCGGTTATCTTTGCGGCCAGCGCTGCCGAAAACATCCGCTTTGGCCGCCCTGATGCCTCGGACGCTGATGTCCAGCAGGCGGCTCGCGCCGCCGCCGCGCACGAGTTTATCACGGCACTGCCAGAGGGCTACGACAGCTATCTTGGCGAGCGGGGCGTGATGCTGTCTGGCGGACAAAAACAACGGATCGCGATTGCTCGAGCCATCTTGCGGGATGCGCCGGTGCTGCTGCTGGACGAGGCGACCTCGGCACTGGATGCCGAAAGCGAACGGGCGGTGCAATTGGCGGTGGACAAGCTGAGCGCGGATCGCACCACGTTGATTGTGGCGCATCGTCTGGCGACCGTGAAAAAGGCGGACCGGATTGTGGTTTTGGAGGCGGGCCAGATCGTGGCAACCGGCACCCATGATGAACTGGTCGCCAAAGGCGGGCTTTATGCGCGTCTGGCACGGTTGCAGTTTACAGACGGGATGGCGGCAGAGTAGCCTGAGCGGGATCTGTTCCGGTTCGGCGCTGTTGCCGAACCTTTATCATCAATGGGAGTATTGAGATGGGTTTGTGGAGTTTTGTGAAGGACGCTGGCAAAAAAGTTTTTGGCGGCGGTGATGATGAAGAGGTGACCGGTGCGGCTCTGAAGGACGAGCTGAAAGAGCTGGGTCTGGATTCCGATGATCTGGACATCACGGTCGATGGCGACACCGTCAAGGTCAGCGGCAAGGCGGCCAGCCAGGAAATGAAAGAAAAGGTCATTCTTGCGGTTGGCAACGTCGAAGGCGTGGCAGCGGTAGAAGATGACGTGTCGGGCGGCGACGCCGATCCGGTGTTCCACACGGTTGAAAAGGGTGACACGCTTTGGGCGGTGTCGGAAAAGGCATTGGGCAAGGGATCGCGCTACATGGAGATCTTTGAGGCCAACAAGCCAATGCTCAGCGATCCAGACAAGATTTACCCTGGTCAGGTGCTGCGCATCCCCGCAGCCTGATCGCTTTATTCTGGTGAAAAGGCGGGGGGCCAGCCCCCCGCACCCCCCGGAGTATTGAAGGCCAAAAAGGTGAAAGGCGCCGGAGCAGGATTGCGCGGCGCCTTTTGTCGTGACGTCATAGAAGGTGACGCGGCGTCCATGGTCCTTGCAAGCTTGCGAAATTACGCATTTCGCCGCATCCTGCCTTTTAGGGAAAACAAAGCCGAAAAAGGCACTTTAGGGGAGGAATGGCGATGACATTTGCCGGGATGGTTGATCGCGATGCGATTGAGGCGGAAATGCCGTGGGCGGATCGGGGTGTGCCCAAGACGCTTTATGGGTTGTTGAGTGATACAACCGCGAAGTTTCCGAACCACAACGCGATTTCGTATCAGATTTTTTCGGGTCCGAAGGACAAGGCGGAAACGCTGAACTGGACCCAGTTGCATGGCCGTGTGACGCAGGCGGCGAACCTGTTCCGGTCATTGGGGATAGGGCCCAAAGACGTGGTGGCCTATGTGCTGCCCAATTGTAATGAGACCGCGATTACCCTGTTGGGTGGCGGTGTGGCGGGGATCGCCAATCCGATCAACCCGCTTTTGGATGCTGAACAGATTGGCTCCATCCTGCGTGAAACCGGCGCATCGGTTGTTGTGACTCTGCGCCCGTTCCCCAAGACAGATGTGGCCGAGAAAACCGCCGAAGCGGTGAAGCTGGCGCCGGGTGTGCATACGGTTCTCGAAGTGGATCTGGTGCGTTATCTGACGCCGCCGAAGTCCTGGATTGTCCCACTGGTGCGGCCCAAGGGCCGGGTCGAGAACCAGGCCAAATATAAGAACTTCAATGCCGAAGTGGCCAAACAGCCCACAACGCTGACCTTTGAGGATGTCCAAGAAGACCGCGTCGCGTTCTATTTCCACACGGGCGGCACCACGGGCATGCCCAAGGTCGCACAGCATTTGTATTCCGGCACGATCTACAATGGCTGGGTCGGCTCGACCTTGCTGCTGGATGAGAACGACGTGATGCTTTGCCCGCTGCCACTGTTCCATGTGATGGCCTGTCAGGTGATGTTGTTGGGGGCATTGTCCTCTGGCGCGCATATCGTTTTCCCAACCCCGCAGGGTTATCGGGGCGAAGGGGTATTCGACAACATCTGGAAATTGGTTGAGCGTTGGAAAGTGACCTTTGTTGTGTCGGTGCCGACGGCACTGGCGGCCACCATGCAGGTGCCGGTGAATGCTGACATCTCGACCGTGAAAACCGCGTTTTCAGGCTCTGCGCCGCTGCCGCTGGAACTGTTCCGCCGATTTGAGGAAACCACGGGCATGACCATTGTCGAAGGCTACGGCATGACCGAGGCGACCTGCCTTGTGTCGGGCAACCCTGTGGATGGGGTAAAAAAGGTCGGCTCGATCGGCATTCCGTTCCCTTATACAGATGTGAAAATCATCAAAGGCACTGCCAAGGGTGATGTGGAGGCGGCGATTGACGAGATCGGCGAGATTTGCGTGTCCAACCCCGGTGTCTATGTGGGCAACACCTATACCGAGGCGGAAAAGAACGCGGACCTTTACTACAAAGACAAATACCTGCGCACAGGCGATCTGGGCCGTGTGGACAGTGATGGGTATCTGTGGATCACTGGCCGGTCTAAGGATTTGATCATCCGCGGCGGTCACAACATTGATCCCGCTGAGATCGAAGAGGCGTTGCTGAGCCATGAGGCCGTGGCCTTTGCCGGTGCGATTGGCCAGCCGGACGCGCATTCGGGCGAGCTGCCTTGTGCCTTTGTGGAACTGGTGGATGGTGCATCCGTCACTCCGGAAGAGCTGTTGGCGCATTGCGAGAAAGAAGTGCATGAACGCGCCGCGCGGCCCAAGCATATGACCATCCTGGATGAGTTGCCCAAGACGGCGGTTGGCAAGATCTTCAAACCGGATCTGCGCAAAAACGCGATCACCCGGATCTTTAACCAAGAGCTGGAGAAAGCAGGCGTCGCGGCACGTGTGACTTCGGTGGTTGATGACAAAAAGCGCGGTTTGGTCGCCAAGGTTGCGGGCAATGGCGCATCCCAAGGGGATGTGGCCAATGTGCTGAATGATTTCACCGGTGCGTGGGATCTGGTGTGAATTCGCCTGACTATCAAAAGCTGATCGACGCAGAGACCTGGGCCTATATGGCCCGGCTCGACGCGGCCTATCCGCCCAATGCGGTTGAAATGACGGTGGAGGATCAGCGGCGTCTTTATGACGATATGTGCGCGATCTTTTATCAGGGGCGTCCCGAGGGCGTCACGGTCACGGATGAACCTTACGGCAGCGTGCCCTGCCGCCGGTATGAAGTGCCCAATAGCGCGGTGACGGTTGTTTACTACCACGGTGGCGGCTTTGTGGTGGGCAGTCTGGACAGCCACGACGATGTCTGCGCCGAAATCTGCAAACGCACGGGCTATCGGGTGGTTTCGGTGGATTACGGGCTTGCGCCGGATGTGACTTTTCCGGGCTGTTTCAACGATGCCTGGGCGGCCTTCTCGGCCATTTCAGATGCGTTTGATGGTGATCTGATCCTATGCGGTGATAGTGCGGGCGGCAATCTGGCGGCGGCGATGGCCCACCATGCGCGGGGCCGCATTGACGGGCGCGTCAAAGGGCAGGTGTTGATCTATCCCGGTCTGGGCGGGGATTGGGCGCATGGGTCTTATGTGGAACATGCCAATGCGCCGCAGCTGACTGTTGCGGATATGGAGTTTTACCTCACTGTGCGCACTGGCGGGTTGGAGCCGCCCAAAGATGATCCGCGATATGCCCCCCTGCATGATAGCGATTTCAGCGGTTTGCCGCCAACCGTTTTGATCACCGCTCAATGTGATCCACTGTCCAGCGATGGCGGCGCGTACCGAGATGCGGTGCAAGGTGCGGGCGGCAAGGCGGTGTGGTTCAACGTGGATGGCATGGTGCATGCCTGCTTGCGGGCGCGGTCCTGTTCGGTCCGGGCGGCGGCATTCTTTGACCGGGTGGTCGAGGGCGTCGCGGCACTGGGGCAAGGGCAGTGGCCCTATGAAACGGCGCAGGCGGGGGAGTAACCCCGCCCGTCCTAATCCATTAAGTTAGAAAGCTTTTGGCTTTCATAGTGTCTGCAATGGGGGCGCCAAGCCGGTGCAGGATCGTTGGTGCCAATTGCAATTGGTCAATCACGGTATCCTCCGCCGGCCCTTCGGCGGGGCCAAAGTAGTACAGCGCCGCCTCTTGTTGCAGCGGGTCGCGCCCGCCGTGGTGGCCGCGTGCATCTTGGCCATGATCGGCGGTCACAATCACCTCATACCCTGCCGCCCGCCATTTGGGGATGAACGGCGCCAGCATTTCGTCCATCACGAAACAGGCGTGGTCCATCTCTTGGCTTTCGTGAAAGAACCGGTGGCCCATACTGTCAAGCGTGCAGGTGTGCAGCATGCCGTAGTTGAGACCAAAGCGCAGGCACAGGTTGGTCAACGATCCAAACAGATCCACATCAGAGGGCGTCATCTGATTGGCCTGACCATAGCCTGTCATCGTGTGAAACCGGCCATGGTTGATCGTGGCGCTGTCCGGTTCGTCATATTCCACATCGCGGACATAATCGAAGGGATGGCGGTTGAAGAACTCTGACCAGAAGCTGTGCGCAACCGCGCCCGTAACCCCGCCCGCCTCGCGGACCTGGCTGAACACGTCCTTTTCCTTCAGGCGGAATACATTGCCGTTGCCGGTGCAGCCATGCACCGCAGGCGCGACGCCAGTGTGGATCGAAGCATAGCAAGAGGCAGAGATCGAGGGCAGGACCGACCGGATTTTCCAGACCCGTGCATCGCCGCTGTCCACCCAGCCTTCGAGATTGCCAAACAGCCTGCGCCAGTTGCGGTAGGGTACGCCGTCCAGAATGATCAGCAGAAGTTTGTTGTCCATGTGGCACCTCATTGCTTGTGGTTTGAAGAACCATCACAGATGTTTTTCTGAATAGAAAGGGGGCAGTGCGGGCAAAATTTATGCCTTTGCCCCACGTCACCCAAGGCCACTGGCCCATGTGGCAATAAAGGCCATTCAGTCGATCACGAAACCGTGATAATTTGACTGGACACACCGTATTCTGGGTGGGCAGCAAATCAGGCGGGCGTATTTCATGTCGTACTTTCAAAAGTTTACTGGTGCTTTGGCAGGGCTCTGCCTGTTGACCGGGGCAGGTGGGGGATGGGCGGATGAGGCCAAGCCGCCGGTGGGTACCTCTCTGCGGTATTCGGAACGGATGCTGGACCGGCAGGAGGATGTAACGGGCAAAGTGGGCATTGCCCTGCGGGCGCAGCAATCGGGCGAGATTGGTATGCTGACCTTTGGCGGGCGGCTTTTTGCTACCATCATTGCCGAGCGTACTAACACTGCTGGCAAATTCCCCATCCTGTCGCGGCTGCCGCCGACCCACACCAGCGGCACCTCTGACGTCTACAGCGTGGTCAATGAGGCCACCGTGCATGCCACATTGGCCCTGCCATTGGTCACCGCATTTGCCCAAGCCGAATACACCGAAGTCGAATACCCCGGTCAGGATGCGCTGCAGCTGCGCAAATATTGGGTGGCGCTTGGCGATCTGGATCGGTCTCCGTTCTATCTCGCCGTGGGGCGCAAAACGGTGAATTTTGGCAATTTTGCCACCTATGCCCCCTTCACCCATTCCCACAGCAATCACTACTTTTGGGCGCAATCGAAAGATCCGGTGATCGAAGTGGGGTATCTGGGCAAGGATACCGAACTGGCGTTCACCTTGATCCCCGGCCATCGCGGCCTGCGGGTTGTGGACAGCCCGGACAACGATGGTGATTATGAGAATTACGCGCTCAACCTTGCGCACCGTCTGGACCTGAAGGGCGGGATGCAACTGCAACTCGGGGGCGGTTATCTGCGCGGTACGATCTATGACAGCGCGATTGCCCATCATCCGCCCTCTGCCGGAACCGCCCGCGTGTGGAACGGCGCTTATAACCTGAACGCAACGCTGAGCGGGGATCGCTATGACCTGATGGCAGAATTCACCAAAACCACCGGCATCTGGCCTGCCACGGGGCATAAGGTCAGCGCACTAACCCTTCAGGGCCGCTACCGGTCAAAGCTGTTTGGCAAACCCGCCACCTATTCCCTATCGCTGAGCCGCGGTGTGCAGGGGGCCAAGGGCACGGAGTGGGAAAAGATGGATCAGGCGGTGCTGGGCCTTGAAGTGGACATGAACAAGCATTTGAAATTGGGCGTGGAATACATGTTCAACGACGGGTTTGTCCCGCTGATCATGCCCAAGGCGGTTGGCGATGCGGGTGTGCAATCTCATACGCTGATCATCGGGGCGAAACTGACGTTTTGATCCGGGCTAGATCAACGTAACGCCTGTTTCTTCGAGCTGTTTCAAGGCTTTGTCAGCGGTCTTTTGATCTGCGGCCAGGATCGTCCGCCTGTCAATTGTCACCTGATAACCCCGTGCGCGGGCAGCAAGCGCCGTTTTGGCCACGCAATAGGCGGTATCCAGCCCCATCAGATGGAGATGACCAACGCCAAGTTTTTTCAGCAGGGGATCGAGGGCACCTGTCTCAAAACCGTCCTGCACCCGTTTGACCAAGGTGTGATCCGCCTTGTCCGCAAAGGGTGGGGCGATTTCAGTGCCTTCGGTGCCGGCCACGGCAGCCCCCTCCATGGCCAGACGGGCAATCACCTTGGTTGCAGGGATCGACCATTCCTGCCGCAGGGCAATGACGGGGATGTCATCAGCCTTGGCCCGTTCCACCGCTTGCAAGATGGCGGTTTCTGCACCGGCTTTCTGATCAGGGCTATAGGGGCCATCCCTCCAAAAAACGGTTTGTAAATCGATCATCACAAGCGCCGTGGCCGGCCGGCTCTCTATGCGCGGGCCGCTACTGACTCGGCCGATGCGCCAGATGCCGCGAATGAGCCAGAGGGCGATACCGCCAATGACAAGAGCAGAAAGAAGGAACGTCATGGAGTCTTCTCCTCGGTCGCGGACTTTAGCCGTGCGATCAATTGCTGCATGGTTTTGAGCGTGATCCCCAACTCGCCATCAGGCAGATCGCCCCCGATCCTTTTCAGCAATTCCTTCTCGCGCTGCATGACCTGTGTGATAAGCCTTTGCCCGACCTCAGTCAGGGCAATGAGCTTGGAGCGTTGATGGCGGGGGTTTGGCACCGCCTCGGTGAACCCGGCGGCATGGGTGTCATTGATCATCAGCTGCACATATTGCCGCTTGATCTCAAGGCGCTGCGCGATGTCCGGCACCGTCGCTGCGCCGCCATCTGCGAGGATTTCCAGCACGGCGCGCATCCGCACGGTCAACCCGCTGCCCTCAAGACCGCGTTCCACTGCGGCTTCCGCAGCCTGCATCAGGGGGCGGGATTGCCAGATAACTTGATATATTTGGTGCAAGTGATTCATGACACTATAGATGTCATTATGACATTTGTAATGTCAATAAGATGCGGAAAAATAGTTAAACCGGGCAATCGCACCGGACCCGGGTCTGGTGATTGTGTAAAGCCACACGCTGACTTTCGGGGCGAAGTTGACGTTCTAAGAGTTGCCTAACGCTCGGCGAAGAAACCTGCCATGCGCTCGCATTTACGCGTCAAACATCCCGCCGGTGATGCCAACCATAGTGATCAGCAATTCACCCGTATTCGGATCCATTGCTGCATTATGGCAGTCCTCAATCATTGTTTTGGCCTCGGCAAAGCTGGAGGCACCGCCGTCAAAGGTTTCAAACACCGCATCTGCATGTTCGACATTGCTCATCCCCATGTAGGACGAGAAATAGAGGCCCAGATAGGTTTTCGCCTCCAGAAACAGGGCATCGGCGGTCCGTTGAGACAAAGTTTCCGCACTGTCATCTGCGGAAGCTTCGGCCCGGGTGCCGCGGATGATCTCAAGCACCAATTCGCCGCGACTAATCTGGCCGCCCTCCAAAACGCCGGACCAAAACGCCAAGCCATTGGCATCCGGCGCACGGTTCAGGACGTTTTGATAAACGGAGGAAATGAATGCAGAAGGGTCATCGTCGAAGGAAAACAACGCCTGCGCCTCGACAGAACTGGCGAGATGGCCCGTGACTTCTTCGAGGGACATCCCCTTCACCACATGCTGCGCCCAGAAATACAGGCCCAGAGCATCCGGCGCACGGTCGAAAAACGCGGTGTAGATCTCAACCAATTCGCGGGCCTGTGCGTCACTCAATTCAACCGCATCCCGAAGCGCGCCAATGTTGAGGGCTGCGGCGTCTCCTGTCATGTGATGCACCTCATCGTTGGTATGGAAATGAAAGGTGCTCAGCTCATTTAGATCAATGGTGCGGTCCTGAAATTCCAGGAAATCAATGTTGAACAGGGTGTCTGTGCCTTCTCTGTCAGCCACTTTGTCTTCGACGGTGATCGTTCGCATCAGCAAAACTGTGTCCAGCGGCACAGAAGGGCCAATGCCCTCGTAAAGGTCTATCGGTACGAGGGGCTGCTGGCCAACATGAAACCTTGCGACGTTCTGTTCGACATTTATGACAAAATTAGAGCTTGGATAGTCATAAACAGCTGTTGCACCCGAAGACACATCGCCGCCAAACATCCCTTTTTCGGTCGATCTCAGTTCATCATTTCCCGGCCCGCCGTAAAGACGATCCTGCCCGATATACGAGAATATGAAATCGTCGCCGCTTCCGCCAAACACTGTATCATCACCGATGGAGGACTGGATATAATCGTCACCGGCGCCGCCTTCGATTACGGCGTTCGCTGAGGGGGCAAATGTCTTCCAGCGTTCATCATAGGTGAGATCGATGTCAGGATCTGGTAATATCTGATCGCTGACCAACACATTGCCGAAAAAATCGTAAAACTCAGGCTCTATCTGAATACGGTCATCGCCATCATGCCCGTTTACGACAAGCGGGGTTGTTCCATCTGACAATGCCTCAACGGTGATTTCGTCATCTCCGGCAAAAAAGGCCGCATCCAATTCGTTGGTCCAAGGCAGATCATTGGATTGGCCATTGCCGTTTACGGCATTGGGGTAGTGACTGAAATCAACGCCATTGAGGTCAAGCTGAACAACCGTTTGCTCGATTGGGACACCATCGTAAACATAGGACGGTTCCTCACGCGTCGTTCTGATGCCGATGATGGTGCCTGTGATCCTGCCGTCGCCGTCCTGCTGAAAAGTACCCGTTAAGGTGGTCCTCAACTCCGCTTCGCCCAAAGCTTCAAATGTGACTGAGGTTGTGGAAAAATGGTTGTTGAATGTGGTGTAGGCTCCTGTTGGATCGACATAATCCTCGGAGACCGGCCTCACAAAAGCTGGCTCCGAACAAATAAAGAATTGTGACATAAAATTGCCCGTCGTTGATGGGTGTACAGTAACCTGTTAACCCCCCCCAATGCGTTGGTCGCAAGTTCAATCTTTGATTGTGAGTTGGTTGGGAGTGTGCCTATTGCGGGTACCACCAAAGCAGCCTCATAGCAAAAAACGCCGGGCAAGTCCGCCCGGCCTTTCCTTTTCTCAATCCATATCAGTTCCCGGCGCTTTCCATCTTGCGATGGGCCAGAACGTCTTCGAGCCAGCCAAGCTTCATCTCCGGAACGGAACTGAGCAGCAGATCGGTGTAGTCATCAAAGGGCGGTGCCAGCACCTGCGACTTGGGGCCATAGCGCACAACCTCGCCTTGGAACATCACCGCAATGCTATCGGCAATCGCCTTAACCGTGGCCAGATCGTGGGTGATGAACAGGTAGGAAACATCCTCGATCTTTTGCAACTTGAGCAGCAGCTTGAGGATGCCGTCCGCCACCAACGGGTCCAAGGCCGATGTGACCTCGTCGCAGATGATCAGCTTGGGTTTCGCCGCCAGCGCCCGTGCGATGCAGACACGTTGTTTCTGGCCGCCGGACAGTTCCGCCGGATAACGGTCCTGAAACCCTTCGCCCAATTCGATCTCATCCAGAAGTTCCTGAATGCGGGTCTGCTTTTCCTTGCCCTTGAGGCCAAAGTAGAACTCAAGCGGGCGGCCGATGATCGTGCCTACGGTCTGGCGCGGGTTCATCGCGGTGTCCGCCATCTGGTAAATCATCTGCAATTCGCGCAGATCCTCCAGCGGGCGTGTGGCCAGATCGGGGGTGAGCGTGTGATCGTCAAAGACGATCTGCCCGTCCGAGGCTGGCAAAAGCCCGGTGATGACCCGCGCAAGGGTGGATTTGCCAGATCCGCTTTCCCCGACAACGGCCAGCGTTTGGCCCGGATGCAGTTCCACATTTATGCCCTTGAGCACGTCAAAGTTGGTGCCTTTATAGCGGGCCGTGACATTCTCAACTCGCAACAGCGGCGTGTCGGTGGGCACTTTTTCTTCGTGGTTGATCGACCGGACAGAAACCAGTGCCTTGGTGTAGTCTTCGCGCGGGGCGTTGATAATCTGGTCGGTAGTGCCGTATTCGACCATCTCGCCTTGTTGCAGAACCATGATGTGATCGCTGACCTGCGCCACCACGGCCAAATCGTGGGTGATATAAAGCGCGGCCACACCGGTGTCGCGGATCGCCTCTTTGATCGCGGCCAACACGTCAATCTGGGTGGTCACGTCCAACGCGGTGGTGGGTTCGTCAAAAACCACCATGTCCGGCTCGGGACACAGCGCGAGCGCCGTCATGCAGCGCTGCAACTGGCCGCCGGAAACCTGATGCGGATACCGGTTGCCGATGTTTTCGGGATCCGGCAGGCCAAGTTTGGTGAACAGGTTGATCGCCCGTTCCTCGGCCTCCTTGCGAGAGAACTTACCTTGAAAGATCGCGGCTTCGGTCACTTGTTCCATGATCTTTTTGGCGGGATTGAACGATGCCGCCGCAGATTGGGACACATAAGTAACCTCGGCGCCCCGCAAGCGGCGCACATCGCGCAGGCCTGATTGCAGGATGTCGCGGCCATTGACCCAAACCTCGCCGCCGGTCAATTCCACACCGCCACGGCCATAGGCCATGGAGGCCAGGCCGATGGTGGATTTACCCGCGCCGGATTCGCCGATCAGGCCCAGCACCTTGCCCGCCTCAAGATCGAAATCGACGCCATGGACAATTTCGATATCCCGCGGACGTTCGCCGGGTGGATAGATCGTCGCGCCAATTTTGAGGCCGCGTACCTTAAGCAGTGGTTCGGTCATCCCCGGCCCCCTTTCAGCGATGTGGTGCGGTTCAGGATCCAGTCCGCAACAAGGTTGATCGAGATACATAGAATGGCGATGGCATAAGCTGGATAAAGCGCCGCCTGAATGCCGTAGTTGATGCCTTCCTTGTTCTCTTTCACGATCCCGCCCCAATCCGCCAGCGGTGGCTGTACGCCAAGGCCAAGGAAAGACAGTGTGGAGATGAAAAGTACCGCGAAGATAAAGCGCAGACCCATCTCGGCCACGAGGGGGGAGAGCGCATTCGGCAGGGTCTCACGGAAGATAATCCAGCCGATTTTTTCGCCCCGCAGACGGGCCGCTTCGACGTAGTCCATGACCGTGATGTCTACAGCGACAGCACGGGCCAACCGGAAGACGCGTGTGCTGTCCAAAAGGCCCATCAGAAGGATCAGGATGAATGTGGTTGTCGGCATGACCGACAGAACTACAAGCGCAAAGATCAGCGATGGGATCGACATGATCAAATCAACAAAGCGGCTGATGGCTTGGTCAACCCAACCGCCCGACACCGCAGCAAAAAAGCCAAGGACGGAGCCAAGTGTGAAGCTCAGGATCGTGGCCATGGTCGCGATAAAGATCGTTGTGCGCCCGCCATAGATCAAACGCGTCAGCAGATCGCGGCCGATGCTGTCCGTGCCCAGCAAGAACTCGGATGAGGACGGCTCCCAGACATCGCCGACAACTTCGGCCATGCCATAAGGCGCGATGAGCGGCGCAAAAAGTGCCATGAGGAAAAACAGGCCGGTGAAGAACAGGCCGATGAGGGCGGAAAGAGGTATGTTCTTCATTTTGGATGCCTCAACCGTGGGTTCGCGAGGATTGAGACGATGTCAGCAATCAGGTTCAACCCGATGTACACGGCGGCAAAAATCAGACCGCAGGCCTGCACCACAGGCACATCGCGTTTGGCAACGTGATCCACCAGATATTGCCCCATGCCGGGATAGGCAAAGACCACTTCGACCACGACCACACCCACAACCAGATAGGCAAGGTTGATCATCACAACGTTGACGATGGGCGCAATGGCATTGGGAAAGGCGTGTTTTGCGATGATGCGCAGCATGCCCATACCCTTAAGCTCAGCCGTTTCGATATAGGCCGATTGCATAACGTTCAGGATCGCCGCGCGGGTCATGCGCATCATATGGGCCAGTACCACAAGGGTCAGCACCATAACCGGGATCGCAATGGCGTTGAGTTTCGCGCCAAGCGACATGCTGTCATTGATAATCGCAACGGAGGAGAACCAGCCAAGGCGGATAGAAATCCAGTAGATCAGAACATAGCCGATCATGAATTCAGGGATCGAAATGGTGGTCAGTGTCACGGCCGAGATCACCTTGTCAGGGATGCGGTCCTTGTAACGCACGGCCAGCAGGCCAAGAAAAATTGCCAGCGGAACCGAGATCGCAGCGGCCCAGAAGGCAAGGAACAACGTGTTTTTGAGACGTCCGCCAAGGCTTTCGGCAATATCGCGGCCATTGGTCAGCGCGGTGCCCAGATCGCCTTGCAGGATACCGCCAAGCCATTGAAAGTAGCGGGATACTGGGGGTTCGTCCAAGCCAAGGCTTTCACGCAGATTGGCAAGGTTTTCAGGGGTCGCAGACTGGCCAAGGATTTGCTGGGCCACGTCGCCGGGCAGCATCATCGTGCCGCCAAATATGAGAATGGACGCTGCAAACAGCAGCATAATGCCCAGCGCAACGCGCTGGACAATGAGTTTTAAAATCGGGTGCATTTGCTAATGGCCCGGATCACGCGTCTTTCAGCCAGCAGGCAATGTGAGACTTGTTGTTCATCACAGGGCCGTTTGGATCATTCACGTAACCGCCGACGTTGTTGGACACGCCCGCAACGAAGTCGTTGAACATTGGCAGGATCAAGCCGCCTTCGTCGCGCAGCATCTGGCCCATCTGGGAATAGATCGCCTTGCGCTTGCCTTGGTCCAGTTCGGCCTTGGCAGAGTTCAACAGGGCGTCAAAGTCATCACGCTTCCAACGGGTGTCGTTCCAATCTGCGGTGGACAGATATGCCGTGGCATACATCTGATCCTGCACCGGACGGCCACCCCAGTAGGAGGCACAGAAAGGCTGTACGTTCCATACTTCGGACCAGTAACCATCGTTTGGCTCACGCTTGATCTCCAGCGGGATACCCGCCTTGGCCGCGCTCTGCTGGAACAGGGCTGCGGCGTCAACCGCACCGGGGAAGGCACCGTCTGCAACACGCAGGATGATCGGGCTGCCATCGTGGCCGGACTTTTTATAGTGCTCGGCGGCTTTTTCGATGGAATGCTCGCGCTGCGGGATGCTTTCGTCAAACAGCGGATAGGAGGCGTTGATCGGCATGTCGTTCCCGATGGAGCCATAGCCACGGAGGATCTTGTCCACCATCTCCTGACGGTCGATCGCATACTTCAGCGCCAGACGCAGTTCGTTGTTGTCAAACGGCGCGGTGTCGATGTGCATGATAAACACATAGTGGCCACGGCCCGATGCGGATTGAACGCTCAGGTTCGGGGCACGGTCCAGCAGCGCGGCAACCTTTGGGTCAACGCGGTTGATGATCTGTACCTGACCAGATTGCAGCGCCGCGGTACGGGCTGTTGCATCGTTCAGAACAAGCTGTTCGATCTCATCGGCCCAGCCACGGTTCTCGCTGTCCCAATAATCGTCACGGCGCTTGAACGCGTGGCGCACACCGGGTTCGTCGATTTCGATGGTGTAGGGGCCGGTGCCGATGCCCGCGCCTGGATTGTCCATGCCGCCACCGGGCTGGATCATCAGGTGATAGTCCGCCATCAGGAACGGCAGGTCAGCGTTAGGCGTGTCCAGCTCAACCACAAAGTTGTCGCCGTCGACCTTCATATTCGCGATGCCCTTCATGATGCCCAATGCACCCGACTGGCTGTCTTCGTTGCTGTGACGCTCCATGGTTTTCATAACGTCGTCTGGCGTCATGTCTTTGCCGTTGGAGAACGGGATGCCCTTACGGATTTTGAAGGACCATGTCTTCGCATCTGCGGAAGCTTCGACGCTCTCGGCCATGCGGTAGTCCAGCTCGCCGTTCGGGTCGACTTCGACCAGGGTCTCGCCCCAGGCACGCAGGTTGTTCAATGGCACTTCGGATGCGGTCAGAGCCGGATCTTGGGTGTTCGTGCTTTCGCCGCCGGACGAGCCGATGCGCATCATGCCGCCACGCTTGGGCGTGTCCGCCTTGGCAGACGTGGCCAGCATGGTGTTTGCAACGGCTGCCGTCACGCCCAAAGCGGCGGCACGGCCGACAAACTCACGACGGGTCATCAGGCCCTTGGCCACTTTCTCCGTCAGGTAATTCAGTTGATCATTCATTTAGGTTCTCCCGGTTGTATCGTGGTTCGCCGCGTTGCTCGCGGTTTTATTGACTGTGGAGTCAAGTTTGCGCATTTCGTCTGTTGCTGCAAGGGTTAATAACGGGTCTTCATGTCGTTGTGACTACAGATTGTCCCGATCAATGCTGTCTTCGACATCCCTTTGATAGATCAGATCATTCCCTTCAAAGGCTTCGATTCGGGCAGTCAGGTGGAATTTTGTGCTGTCGGACCACATTTCGCAGCGGGTTTCGGTGCGCAGATGGATGTCGCCCTTCTGCAATTCATCGATCCAGTGACAGGTGCCGCGTGCAGAGGCCGGATCGTTTGGATGAACGCTCCAGTTTTCGCGGGCGATGGAACTGGTGATCAGCCCGTGATCGGCATCGCGCACAGCGCCAAAATCATCCTCGATGATCAGGCTGACGCGGCCTATGACCATATCGGTCTCCTGCCGGCGGATGTGGTTTTCATCGCGCAGGGTTTCGATCTGCCACGGGTCGGCGGCGGTGGGCGGTGCAAAGGCGTATTCATCCCCGCCAGCCGTGGGGCGTTGGGGCAGGGCGATCCGCCCTTGGGTCAGCCGCAGCTCGGTCTTTTCCGGCGACGGCCAGATCAGCGGCCAATAGGCGTCCGAGATCGACACCCGCAAGCGATGCCCCTTGGGTACGCGGTAGGCGATGTGATCAAGAGCAAAAGAAACCTCCTCAGGCACACCCGGCTGCATCGGCTGCGGCTCTGCTGCGCTGTTGCGATGGCTGAGGTTCAGCACGCCATAGGTGATCCGCGTCGAGGCACCATCGGGGTGAATGTGGTTCAGGCGCACGGCGATCTGCGCTTGTGGCTGGTCGGAGGCCACGGTCAATGACAGACGCGGCGCCCCGACGATATCCATGTCTCGGGTCAAAGGATCACTGTCAAAACAGCGCGACAACGCATCATCATGGCGCTGGTCGCCGGGCATTTCCGGCCCCAGCCAGATCGCGCAGTATTCCCCCGCGTCCGCCCCGCAATGCGCGGGAGAAGACACCAGCGCATCCAGTGGGCCAGCCATGTCGGTCAATCCATCATCGGTCAGGTGCAATTGTGCGGTGTCCAGATGGCTGGTTGCGCGCTTGTCTTCTGCCACCCAGCGGCCAGGGCGTTCTGTGTACCATGCTGCGGGGCGCACACCGTCCATCAAATAGGCGCGGTAGTCAGGATCATCCTCAACACCGGTATCCAAACCTTTGAGCCAGTGATCCCACCAGCGCAGCGCCTCCTGCAGAAAGCCGATGCGCGGTTCCGGCACAGCGAAATGCGGATATTTATGCACCCAAGGCCCGACAATCCCCTTGGCCCCCGGCAGCACCTCGACCAATTGCGGCACCGCGTTTTTGTAGGCGTCACCCCAGCCCCCAACGGCCAGCACCTTGGCCTTGATTGCGCTGAAATCTTCGCAGACCGATCCATGCCGCCAATAGGCATCGCGGCGCTGGTGGCGCAGCCATGTGGCGGGCAAGAACGGTTCGTTCTCCAACCGCTCCAGCCACATCTCGCGCCAATCCTCGGGGCGCAGGGCCGGGTCCGGCGCACGAGAGGAATAAGACCACATCGTCGCGCCCCAGCCGAGGTTTTCATTCAGCAGGCAACCGCCCTTGTAATGAATATCATCGGCAAAACGGTCCACAGTGGAACACAGGGTGATCACCGCCTTGAGCGGATCAGGGGCGAGGGCGGCCACCTGCAACCCGTTGAACCCGCCCCAGCTGATCCCCATCATGCCGACATTGCCGTTGCACCACGGCTGGGCGGCGGCCCAGTTGATCACCTCAACCGCGTCGTTGAGTTCCTGTGCGGTGTATTCGTCCTCCATCAACCCTTCGCTGTCACCATTGCCGCGAATATCGACGCGCAAGCAGGCATAGCCGCGCATTGCAAACCATGGATGGGTCAGCGCATCCCGCGCACAGGTGCCGTCGCGTTTGCGATAGGGCAGATATTCAAGGATCACCGGCACCGGATCATCGTCCGCGTCTTTGGGCATCCAGACCCGCGCCGACAGGCGGCATCCATCAGAAAGAGTGATGCCCATGTCGGGCTCTTCGGTGATCTCGCGCAATGCGTTGGGGGTGCTTGTCATGTCGCGACCGTCCGAGGGATCGTTGATTCTGTCAAGCAGATGGACCCGGTAACAGGGCTGTCTGGAGCTAAGTCCTTCTGTGAATTGGACCTATCGATTGATCGTCAATCCAACCAGCCTGACCTAAATTGCCCAAAGGAGACCTTGTATGTGTTCCGAGGCTGGCACCGCCGTGCCGCGTATCATGATCGAAAACGAACGGGTCAAAGTCACCGAATGGCGCTTTGCCGCGCGCGGGGACAACACCGGATGGCATCGCCATGCTTATGATTACGTGGTGATCCCGCTGTTTGATGGCGTCCTTGAAATAGATCTCGGCGAGGGCGAGCGTGTCACCGCTCAGATGCAAAACGGCGTGCCTTATTACCGTGACCTTGGGGTCTCGCATGATGTGATCAACGGCAATGATTTCGAATGCGCCTTTGTCGAGGTGGAGCTGTTGGAGCCGAAACCGGGCTAGGGCCGTTCGGTATCCAGGCAGATCGTCACCGGACCGTCATTGACCAGCGCCACGGACATATCCGCGCCAAATTCACCAGTTTCCACAGCAATGCCGAGGCCGCGCAGGTGATCGGCGAAGTGGAGGTATAGCGCTTTGGCCGCGTCCGGTTTAGCCGCATAAGAAAAGCCCGGACGGGTGCCGCGTGAGGTGTCGGCGGCCAAGGTGAACTGGCTGACCACCAAGGCCGCGCCACCGGTCTGGGCCAAAGACAGGTTCATCTTGCCTGCGTCATCCTTGAACAGCCGCAGCTTGGAAATCTTGAGCGCCAGCGCCTCGGCGGTTTTTTCATCGTCCTCGGGCATGGCGCAGACAAGGATCATCAACCCCGCCTCAATCTGCCCGATCACCGCGCCATCCACTGTGACGGAGGCCTGCGTCACCCGTTGAAGAACTGCCCGCATCTTATTCTTTCCACTCAATAATATCTGACGGTTCCGCCCGTTCGGTGCGGAACTGGTTGGCGGGGTGATCGGCATCGGCGTAACCGAACGAAATCGCGCAGAGGACCAGACGATCCTCCCCGAGTTCAAAGTATTCGCGCACCTGCGGGGCGTAGGCGGCAATCGCCGCTTGCGGCACAGTGGCCACCCCCAGCGCGGTGGCGGCAAGGGTAAAGGCGGTGACAAATCCACCGCTGTCCATTGCGCCGTAGGGGCCAAGCTCTGCCGGGGAATGCACAATCGCCACATGCGGCGCATCAAACAGCGCGTAGTTGCGCAACATCTGGTCCTGCCTGCCTTTGCGGTCCGATTTGTCGATCCCAACCGCATCGTAAAGCTGAAAACCGCAGGTGCGACGCCGTTCAGCATAGGCGCCGGAATATCCTTTGGGCCAAGGCAGGTCGGGCTGTGGCACGCCGCCCGCGCTGGCGGTCTCCAGCATCAACTGGCGAAACGCCTCGGTGCCGGCGCCTTTGGTCACGCTGACCTGCCAGGGCTGGGCGTTGCACCAGCTGGGCACATGGCGGGCGGTTTTCACGATTTGGGCGATCACTGCATCAGGCACGGGATCGGGACGGAAGCCACGGCAGGAGTGCCGCGCCTTGAGAATATCATTCAGGGTGTCGATCTGGGTCATTTATTCTGCGCCACAAAATAGCCGATGACCCCGGCGGCCAACAGGCCAAGGACCACCGCAATGGTGATTTTGATGGCCGAGTAGGGGCGTTCGCCCTGCACCCGGCCAGAGGTTCCGTTCACAACAAACCGATAGGTTTTGCCGCGGTATTTATAGGCCGCCAACCAGACCGGCAGCAGGATATGTTTAAACGTGAGATCCGACATGGCGGTATCCACATCATGCACCCGTTGCCGATCACCGCCGATGTCAAATCGCACGTCCCGTTCGATCACCCGGTCCATATGCGCACGCGCCTCGGCAAAGCCATCCTCAAGCGAAACCGCATAGGCCTCGGCGCGAAAACCGGCAAGATATTCCGGCGCATAAGGCGCAAGCCCGGACAGATCCCACGGCTCCAGTGCGTCGGTGTATTTCTTGGGCAGGGATTTCGACGCCAGCACCAGCACATCATCAAAAAACCGCGCCACCCGGCCCGATGCCGGGGACCAACGCACTTTTTGCACGCGTTCCTGCACCCGTTTGCCATCTCGCGTCACAGTGCGGGTCACGTAATAGACCGTACCGCGCTCGCCCCGGTATGACGACCGCGTCTGTGCGTCATAGGTCCAATAGGGCACGTAAATCCCCTGCATTTTCCGCCCCTTGCGGGCATAATCCTGCAATCCGTTTGGCGCAAACCACAACCCGCCCAACCATTTGGTCATGGCATCGCGGGCGGTTTCTTCGGCCAAGGCAAAGGGCAATACGGCGCGGGGTTTGATGTGGCGATGGGTGCCGGTATCGACCACCACCGGCGTGGCGCAAAACGGGCATTCAGCGGCGTGTTTGCCCGCCTCAAACTCCACCTGCGCCGCGCAATTGGGGCAGGTGGTGACGCGGGTTTCTTCCATCTCGGCGCTGGGCAGATCGGCGGCCAGACCCGTTTGCAGGTCAAGTTCGGCAATGGCGTGGCTGCGCGGGGCGGCGCCTGCGATGGCTTCGGTGTTGCCGCAATGGTCACAGACCAACTGCGCCGGGCCGGGATCAAACCGCAGGTCGGATCCGCAAGTGTCGCAGGGAAAGCGATGCTCTGCCACAGGGGCGGGGGGCATGTGAGGGTCAGTCATCTGGGGCCTCGTCAGTCTTGCCACAGACATAGCGGCCTTGGGCACCGGGTGCCAGTGCCGCTGCCCATCGGCTTACAAATATCGGTGCAGTCGTTTAGGCGCCATGATCCGCAGGGCATTGTCGCGCAGGCGCAAATGCCGCCAGATGTGGAAAGCGGCGTGGCAGATGGCAATCAACGCCAGCAGGTAGAATTCATAGATATGGATCTGGCCGATAATCTCATTGGCGCGGCGCAGGCCAAGGGGCGGGGCGATGGGAAGGAACCCTCCGGCCTTGAGCAGGGTAAAGGAGGTCAGCCCAAGGAAAAAACCGCTGAGCGCGACACCGAACAATCCCCAGATCAACGCCTTGTGCATCCATTGATGCGCCCGCCGCGCCCATGGCGGCAATTTCGGTCCCGGACGGCTGGCCAATCCGCGCCGCATATAATCGGCGGTCCAAAGCAGGCACAGCGTAACAAAGATCAACGCCAGCATCGAATGGGCCTGAAACGCCTTTGGCCCAAACGGCAGCACATCATCAGGCGTGACCAGGATGAACCAGATCAGCATTGGCACCATCGCCCAATGCATCGCCTTGAGCCATGTGCGCCGTTGGGGCAGCCACTTGGGCAGGTGAAACGAAGGGCGAGGTATGCGGATCATCATGGCCAAGCCACGGACAACACCGCGCAAAAGTTTCGCGCAGCCCTCACGCGCCGGGTGGGGGCGGCGGCAATACAGTGAACAATTGTGCCAGCTCGGCCACATCTTCGGCCCGTTGCCACCCGTCCTGACCGGGGGTCCAAACATAGGTTTCGCGGCTCAGACTGCCGTCGGCGGCCTTGCGCCCCATGGCGGCTTTGGAAAACGGCCCGGTTGTCTCGCCGTCCACGGCGATATGCCAGACATGTTCAACAGGTGGCGGCGGGGGCGGGATATGTGCCGTGGCGGGGGCGGCAGCAACCTGCGGTCTTGCGCCCCAAGGCCCTGCTTGCGCAGCGGCCTGGCCGATCTGCATACCCAGACCGGCACCCAGACCCGCCTGAATCGCAGCAGCCCCGCCGCCATCGCGGCCCAGGGCCTCAGCCGCCTGAAACTGCATGTATTCGTTCAGGTTCCCGATCACCCCCATGGAGGACCGCTTGTCCAGAACATCCTCAACCGCAGGCGGAAGGGAGATGTTTTCGATATACAGCTCTGGCATGGCCAGCCCGTATTCAGCCAATTGAGCGGCGATCTCGGTGCCGACCAGCTTGCTCAGCTCGCGGGTGTTCGCGGCCATGTCCAGCACCGGGATCTGGGCGCGGGCGATGGTGCGCGAGAACTCCTGCACGATGATGTTGCGGATCTGATAACTGATCTCGTCCATGGTAAATTCGCCATCGGTCCCGACAATCTCGGTCAGGAAGCGTGCCGGATCGCTGACGCGCACCGAATAGGTGCCATAGGCCCGCAGACGCACGGGGCCAAACTCCGGATCGCGCACGATAATCGGGTTCTTGGTGCCCCATTTGAGGTCATTGAACCGGGTGGTGTTGACGTAATAGATCTCGGATTTGAACGGGCTTTTGAACCCGTGATCCCAGTGTTGCAAGGTCGTCATCACCGGCATGTTGTTGGTTTCAAGCATATAAAGACCGGGGGTAAAGACGTCCGCCAGTTGCCCCTCATGCACAAACACCGCCGCTTGCCCCTCTCGGACGGTCAGTTTGGCCCCATATTTGATCTCATGGCCCTCACGCTCGAAACGCCAGACCATGGTGTCGCGGCTGTCATCCACCCAATGAATGACATCAATGAATTCGCCGGAAAGGAAATCGAAAATACCCATGAGGTTGGTCCTTTATTGGTCAGAAATGGGAAGGCTCACAACGGCCCGCCAGTCAGTTCGCGTGCGATGATACGGGTGATCGGCGCGGCCTCGGTGGCGCTCATGCCGGGGCGCAAGCGGTTGTCATAGAGCATCTTGAGCAGCAGCTCGTCATGGCCCGTCAGCAGCGCAAATTCGTCGTCATCGTTAAAGATCGAGGGCCGCGCGGCGGGGCTGTCATTGGCAAGGCCAAGGCCCTGCGCCAATTCTTCGTGAATGCAGCTGAGGCGCAGAAGGTCGGGGTTCTCGGCGCGAATGATTGCCACCGCTGCGGTATAGGTGTTGGCGTCCGGCCCGGCGGCATAGGCGGCGACGGCGCAATAGGTGTCGCGGCGCATGTTGCGCAGGGCCCGCAGGCTGTTGGCGGTGATGCCGCGCACCCGTGTTGCGGCCTCGACCAAAGCTTCGGCGCGGTCGTCCTCAGAGGCGATGATCACCAGAAAATTAGGACTGCCGGAAGTGGAAATCGGATGGCCGGTGATCCGCGCCAGTCGGCTTGCATAGCGGCGCACATCATAGGTGTCGCCATTGCGCTGTGACGGCGGCACGCCAGCGCCAAAGATCACGTCCATGCGCACCGGCGTATCCCAGCGGCGCAGTGGGCTTTGTCCGCCGCGACCCGAGAAATTGCCATCGTATTCGTTGAAAAATGCGATTTTCTCAAAGTTGCGAGCCAGCATATCGGCGGTAAAGGGCGTGTCCGCGCCGCCACCATCGCGGCGCAGCAACCCTTGGGTCAATTGCGCGGTCTGCACCTGATTGAGATAGCTGCGTAGCATCGCGCTTTTTTGTGAGGTGGGTTTGGCCACCACAGGGGCGGGCAGGGCGGCAGGCCGCGCCTGCGGTTTCAGCGAGGGTTCAACAGGCGCGATCAGGTTGCACGCGGCAAGGGCGGCGGACAGAATGCCCGCCCCCCCGATGCGCGTCATGCGCTGGAAAATGCCTGCCGCCATCAAGTGCTTACCCCGGAACCGCGCCGCTAGCAGTGTCGCCAAGGCCGGTTTTCTTGGCCTTCGCAGCGGCCAGTGTGTCGCGCAGATTTGCTTCCATCTCCTGCAATTCCTTCTCGGCAGCGGCGCGTTTGGCCTTGCCTTCGTCGGCGATTTGCAGACTTTCTTCGATGGTGCCAATCAGATCGGCGTTGGCCTGTTTCACCGCTTCGATGTCGAACACTCCGCGCTCCATCTCTTGGCGGATCATCTTGTTGCTTTCACGCAGATTTTTCGCGTTTGAGGTCAGCAATTCATTGGTCAGGTCATTGGCCTCGCGCACTGCATTGGCCGCCTCGGCAGAGCGTTGGATGGTCACGGCCTGCGCCAGTTGCGTTTCCCACAGCGGCACGGTGTTGACCAGCGTGGAGTTGATCTTGGTCACCAACGATTTGTCGTTTTCCTGCACCAGCCGGATCGAGGGCAGCGATTGCATGGTGACCTGACGGGTCAGTTTCAGATCATGCACGCGGCGTTCCAGATCATCCCGCGCGGCACGCATATCGCGCAGTTCTTGGGCGACCATCACCTGATCGGCTTCGGCAGCCTTGCTGACTTCAGCCTCCTTGGCGGGGATCACGGTTGCGTCCAGATCGGCCAGCTTGGCCTCACCCGCCGCGATATAAAGCGCCAGCTCATCGTAGAACTGCAGTGTCTTTTCATAAAGCATATCAAGCGATTTGATATCTTTGAGCAGGGTGTGCTCATGGCTCAGCAGGTTGTCCGTGATCCGGTCAATCTGGCCTTGAACCTTTTCAAACTGGGCGGTGAATTTGGCAAAGGGCGCGGCTTTGCCCAAAAGTTTTTCCCACCAGCTGCGTTTGCGGCGCACATCCAGTTCAGAAACCGAAAACCCGCGAATGGTGCTGACGATACTGCGCAGGCTGTCGCCTGCCGGGCCAACATCTTTGTTGCGCACATCGGCCAGCATCGCTTGGCTGATTTCCTGCAACTCCGCCTGTGCGGCCGATCCGAAGGACACGATGGATTGTGTGTCTTCCATGTCGATCTCGGCCATGCGCCGCTTGATCTCGGCGCTTTGGGTCTTGTTGGCCTTTTCCAGCGGGACAACCGCATTGGCCGCCGCCGGTTCAGGCAGGACAACGGCGGTCACTTCTTCGACCATAGCAAGGGATTGGTTGGCTTTTTCACGAACAGTTTCAGACATATATCAAGTTTCCTTCATGCGTTTTGCAGGGCAAAGTCAGTCCAGTCGGACCCCTTCGCGGGACAGCCGTTCGCGCAGCACGTCGATCTCTACGGTCAGATCGCTGCGATCTTCGAGCAGGGATTTGCGTGTGCGGGCGGCAAAGTTTCGGTCAAGATCATCAAGCAGGGCAAGGTAATCGGCGCGGGCCTGCTCGTCCTGTGATCGGCTGTAGATATCGGCAAATTTGGCGGTCGCGTCCCGCGCGCCGCGCAGATAAACCGACAGATATTTGCGGGCGGCGGTCAGATCGCGGGGATCTTCCTCAACCGTGCGGATCAGATCGCGGGCGGTGTCCTGAAAGGCCGCAAGCCGCGCCGCTGCGCTGCGGTCTTTGGCGCGGGCCATGGCGTCGCTCATCCCTGCCAGCAGCTTTTCCGCCTCATCCACCACGCGCGCAACGCGGTCTTGCTGAAAGGTGTCGATGCCTTCCATGCCTTTGCTTTTCATTGGATCAAGGCCAAAGGCCGTCAGTTGCAGCGCGGCTGTACAGCCACCAAACAGCAGCGGCGCAAGGATGGCAAATCCGCCGTCCTGATGGGCCAGAACCGCAAGCGCGGCGCCAAGGCCAGCAGCGGCAGAGGCCAGTATCTTGCGCGGAATTGCCGGTTTGCGGGCCACTTTGCGGCTGTTGAATTCTGCCTCCGCGCGCAAACCTTCGCGCAGCAGCCACGCAGCAAGGATCAGGCTGGCCGCACCCGCCAGACCCAGCGCAAGACTGGTGGCACCATCGTTCAATGAAGTGAAAACCAATACAATAGCCGGCGCAAACAGCACATTAGAGCGCCCGCCTGCCGGGTCCACTTCGATGCGCTTGCGCGGTGTGCCGTCCGGTGCAGCCTGCCCATCGGGGCTGTATTTTCCGCCAAAACGTTTGGCCATGGTTCAAAGTCCCCCAAGCCAGCCGCTGGTGACGCCAAACAGCACCACAATCAACGCAACATATGCCATTTTACGAACGGACCGTGACCCCATCAGATCTTCCTTTATTCCCGCGATGCCCGTTTCGGACCCAGAAGGCCGGGGGGCTGTAGCCGCAGTCCAGATTGATAGCATTATCGCGCCAATGGCAACGATCACCACAACAAACAATACGATCAGCAAGAGCCGTGCCACTATTTTCCCCCGTGCTGCCAACATAGGCGCAACTTTGTCGCCGTGCCAGACGATCTACCTTGGTGCACAGATTGGCGGCAGACAGACATGGCGCCATCAAGCGTGCGCTCTGTAAATTTGTACATAAGATATAGGGGTTTACCCGACCATTGTGAATGACATGTGACGGGGAAAAACCGGTCAAAACTCACCCATGAGATGTGCATCGCACCGCAGCCCAAAGAGGTTTTGCGACATCGCGATCCCGCTTTGGTGTCGCAGGGCGAACAGAAAAGCCGGGATTCTCAGTCAAGTTGGCCAAAAACATGGGGTGAATTTTTCTTATGTTCGAACGCCGTATTCCCGAATGGATCCGCCACGCGCCAGCCCCCTCTGTCAGAGGGTTCGCGATGCTGGCGGGATGTGAAGCCGTTGCGCGAGGGATCTTGATCTCGGTCTATCCTGTGGCGATCTATGATGCTCTCAAAGATGCCGCGCTGATCAGCTCGATCTACTTTTGCATCGGGGTTGTGTCCTTGATTGTGGGGCTGCTGGTGCCCTTCCTGAACCGGTTTGTACCGCGCCGCTGGATGTATGGTGTGGGGGCGTTTGGCTTTGTTGTTTCGGCAGGGCTGGCGATGACGGGGCGGCCCGAAATGATCGTGGCGTCCTTGGTGCTGAATTCACTGGCAACGGTGACAACCTTTGTCTGCTTTAACGCCTATGTGCTGGACTACATCGCGCGGGTGGAATTGGGCAAATGCGAGACCCTGCGCATGTTCTATTCGGCTTTGGGTTGGACGCTCGGCCCGGTGTTGGGCGTGGTGCTTTGGACTGTCTGGCAACCTGCGCCTTTCGTTGTCTCTGCTGTTGCGGCCGCTTTGATGTTGGCGGTGTTCCTTTATATGCGGCTGGGCAATGGCAAGTTGATCACGCGGGCCCGCCGGGCACCGCCCAACCCGCTGTCGTTTCTGGGGCGGTTCTTTGAACAGCCAAGGTTGATCGCAGGCTGGCTTTTTGCGGTGATCCGGTCCTGTGGCTGGTGGGCCTACGTGGTGTATCTGCCTATTTTTGCTGTGGAAAACGGGTTAGGGGAACAGTTGGGCGGGATCTTACTGTCGCTGACAAATGCAGCGCTGTTCCTGTCGCCGATGATGCTGCGCTGGATGCAGGCGGGGTCCATCCGCCGTTCTGTGCGCACTGGGTTCATGGCCTGCGGGATGCTCTTTGCGCTGGCCGGTTTTGTGGCGGGTTTGCCGCTCGCCACGATTGCGCTGCTGTTTTGCGGAAGTTTCTTTTTGATTTTGCTGGATATCTGCGCCGGGCTGCCCTTTTTGATGGCGGTCAAACCGTCCGAGCGGACCGAGATGTCGGCGATCTATTCCTCGTTCCGCGATGTGTCGGGCATTGCCACGCCGGGGATTGCCTGGCTGATCCTGCTGGCTGCGCCGATCTCGGGCATCTTTGTCGCGGCAGGGGCGGCCAGCTTTGTTGCTTGGGGGATCGCAGGGCGCCTGCATCCGAGGCTGGGTGAGGCGCGTTTGAAGCCCGCCGGACCGTTGTTGCCCGCCGAGACTGCCGAACCTGAAGCCGCTTGGTAACTCTGGCGGCGCGGCAGCCGTGATTTAGCGGCGGGGTTTGCCGGGCTTTCCGGCCATGCTGCTGCGGCGCTTTGAAAACCGCTGCACCGTTTTGGGCTTTTTCTGCGCGGTGCCGCTGGCGTCTTCGATCTCGAGCCCCAATTGGTCACGCACGATCTTGCGGCGCACCTCTTCGACCTCACCGGATTTCAGCTCACCCAGTTGGAACGGGCCATAGCTGATGCGGATTAGGCGGTTCACGCTGAGGTTCACAGCTTCCATTGCGCGGCGGATTTCGCGGTTCTTGCCCTCGCGCAGCCCCACGGTCAGCCAGGCATTTGCGCCCTGCTGCCGGTCCAGCGTCACGGTCATCGGCTGAAACCGCTCGCCCTCAATGGTGATGCCTTTGCGCAATGGCTCCAACGCGGCGTCGCTGGGCCGCCCGTTGACGCGCACGCGGTAGCGGCGCAGCCAACCGGTGCTGGGCAGTTCCAGTTTGCGCTTGATGCCGCCGTCATTGGTCAGCAGCAGCAGCCCTTCGGAATTGATATCAAGACGCCCCACCGACATCACACGCGGCATGTCTTCGGGCATTTTGTCATAAATCGTCTCGCGGCCCTTTTCGTCGCGGTCGCTGGTCACCAGCCCGGTGGGCTTGTGATACATCCACATGCGCGGCGGCTCCGGTTCTGACACAAGATTGCCATCGACCATTATGGCGTCACTCTCGGTCACGTTCAGCGCGGGAGACAGGATCTGTTCCCCGTTCACGCGCACACGGCCTGCCTCGATCATGCGCTCGGCCTCACGGCGGGAGGCAACACCGGCACGGGCCAGAACTTTGGCGATCCGGTCGCCTTTCGGGGTCTCTTTGGGGGCATTCTCTGTCATGCCGACCGCTTACCCTGTTTGTGCGGGTTGCGAAAGGGCGGCAATTGCGGGCATGAAAAGGGATGGTGTTTCGATCCCACATGCAGGCCGCCCTGGCCGAAGCGGCCGCCGCTGGCGTGCGCGGCGAAGTGCCGGTGGGCGCTGTTGTCGTCGATCCGGCGGGGCAAGTGGTGGCGCGGGCGGGCAACCGCACGCGTGAATTGAACGATCCGACCGCCCATGCCGAGGTGCTGGCAATCCGCGCCGCCTGCGCGGCGGCTGCGTCCGAACGGCTGCCGGATCATGCGCTTTACGTGACGCTTGAACCCTGCCCGATGTGTGCCGCCGCGATATCGGCGGCGCGGGTGGCGCGGTTGTATTATGGCGCTTCCGATCCCAAATCAGGTGGGGTCGCGCAGGGCGCACGGGTGTTTTCGCATCCGCAATGCCACCATGTGCCAGAGGTGTTTGACGGCATTGACGGGGCGGCGGCGGAGGCCATGTTGAAAGAGTTTTTTGAAGCGAAAAGAAAAGGTTAATTGGTATGGCTGTCAGTAAAGAGCTTTCCCGCTTTACCCGAGATGCATTGAGCGCAGGCAAAAGCCGCGATGAGATTGCAACCGCCTTGACCGCCTCAGGCTGGAGCGCATCAGAAGTGTCGGATGCATTGAGCGCCTGGGCAGACACCCCGTTCGCGCCCCCGGTGCCAAGGCCGCAATCCACCGTTTCGGCGCGGGATTTCTTTATCTACGCGCTGATGTTCGGGGTCTTGCTGTTTGGCGCGATCCATCTGGTGCTTTTGCTGAACCATCTGATTGATCGGGCCTTTGATGATGGAGGCTACCGCAGCAGCCATGGCATCCGCTGGGCGATTGCGGTTCTGGTGGTGACGGCGCCGACCTATCTGTGGCTGACCGCGCGGGAACGCGGCAAACTGGCCGCCGATCCGGCGCTGTACCGGTCGGCGATCCGGCGTTGGATGACCTATCTGACCCTGCTGGGCGCGTCCGGCGTGTTGCTGGGCGATCTGGTGTCGGTGATCTATGCCTTCCTCAGCGGTGATTTCACTCTGCAGTTTTTGGCCAAGGCGCTGGTTGTCGGCGCGGTCTCTGGCCTGATTTTCCTGTATTATCTGGGGGATATCCGCAAAGGGGACGCGGCATGAACAAGCTGCTTTTTGCGGCTTGCGTGGCCCTTGTGTGCGGCGCTTTGGGTGCCGCGTTGATGGTCGTGGGCGGTCCGGGACATGCCTGCATGGAAAAGAACGACGCGCAGCGGGCAGCGAACCTGCGCATACTGGGGCAGTATTACCGTTGCAACCTTCCGGTTGAGCCATCGCTGGGTGATCGCGAATCCCAAGAAACGCCAGATCGGTGCGCCGGCCATGTGCGCAAACCAGATGCGCGCGATCCGGTCACGAACGAAGAATACGTCTTCATCTGGAGCAGCGCCGATCAATTTGAGGTCTGCGCCACCTTTCAAACCGACACCCAGCTCCGCGACCGCTATCCCTTTCAGGACATCACATTCGACGGGGCGGAGGGATGTGTGGTCCACGCCCGCACTGGCGTGGGCATGAAATGGGCGATCCAGTAGACGTTACAGGCGGATCGGCTCCAGCACCTCCGGTTCAATCACATTGACCCCCGGCAACCCGTCTGCCAACGCCTTGGCCGATTGTTCGAGCGCGTCAAAGGTGCGGTAATGGCAGGGGATCACGGTTTTGAAGTCGAAATAACGTTTTGCGGCATAGGCGGCCTCGGCCATGCCCATGGTGTAGAACCCACCCGCCGACAGAATACCGATGTCGGGTTTGTAAAAATCGCCAATCCAGTCCATGTCGGCCATGATGCCGGTATCGCCCGAGATATAGACCGTATGCCCTTCACCGCGCAGGATAAATCCTGTCTCGTGGCCCATAGCCAGAGGTTTGTCCCTCTCCATGGTGGACGACGAATGCATCGCAGGCACCATCGCGGCTGTCACGTTATCGCCCAGCGGGATCGTGCCGCCGATGTTATAAGCCGCCCCCTCCACCGCACCGCCCGCCGCGAGGTATTGCGCCAGCTCATACATACCTGAAACCGGCGCGCCGGTGGATTTGGAGATCTCCACAACATCGGTGATGTGATCAAAATGACCATGTGTGACCAGAATATGCGTCGCGCCTTGGGTGGCGGCCCCATAACCGTCTTCGGGCATCATCGGATTGCCGTTCAGCCAAGGGTCGATCAAGACCACCTGATCTTCGATTTCGATGCGAAATGAGCCGTGGCCAAGCCAGATGATATTCATATGTGTTCTCCCCTTCGATTGGGGAAAGCATAATCTGTTCTGGCGCTGCGGCAAGTGCGGCATCTGGCGGCAAACCGGCCCTCCGGGGGGAGGTTTTTTGGGCCAAATGAAGAGGCGGGCAGGGCGCACCCTTGCGAGGGCGCAAAAGGAAGGATACACCGCCGCCCAAGCAGATGGAGAGCCTTCATGTCGATCGACGAAAACACCGCCGCCCGCGTGGCGAAACTGGCCCGCATCAAGGTAGAGCCTGAGGCGCTGCCGGCGCTGGCGCAGGAGTTCAATAATATCCTCGGGTTCATTGAACAGCTGAACGAAGTGGACATTGAAGGGGTCGAGCCGATGACCTCGGTAACGCCGCAAAAGCTGAAGCGGCGCGAAGATGTGGTGACCGATGGGGACCAGCAGGCCAAAGTGCTGGCCAATGCGCCTGATGCCCGCGAAGGGTTTTTTGCCGTGCCGAAGGTGGTGGAATAATGACTGAACTGAACAAATTGGGCCTGGCTGGCGCACGCGATGCGTTGCGCAGCGGCGATGTGACATCCAAAGACCTGACCGAGGCCTGCCTCACTGCAATCCATGGCGCGGGGGCATTGAATGCCTTTGTCCATAACACGCCGGATGTGGCTTTGGCGCAAGCGGATGCTGCCGACAAGCGTCTTGCCGCCGGTGACGCGCCCGCGATGTGCGGTCTGCCCATCGGGATCAAGGATCTGTTTTGCACCAAGGGTGTGCCGTCTCAGGCCGGATCGCGTATTTTGCAAGGGTTCCTGCCAGAGTATGAAAGCACCGTCAGCCAGAACCTTTTCGACAATGGCGCGGTGATGCTGGGCAAGCTGAATATGGACGAATTCGCCATGGGCAGCTCCAACGAGACTTCCGTTTACGGCAATGCAGTGAACCCGTGGCGGCGCGGCAATGATGATGCGGCGCTGACGCCCGGTGGCTCCTCCGGTGGCTCTGCTGCGGCGGTTGCAGCGGACCTTTGCCTTGCGGCGACTGGCACTGACACAGGCGGGTCGATCCGCCAGCCTGCGGCCTTTACCGGCACGGTTGGGATCAAGCCGACTTACGGGCGTTGTTCGCGTTGGGGCATTGTTGCCTTTGCCTCCTCGCTGGATCAGGCAGGCCCGATGACCAAATCGGTGCGCGATGCTGCGATCATGCTTGAGGCAATGTGCGGGCATGACCCCAAAGACAGCACCTCGGCCGATCTGGCGGTGCCAAACTTTGAGGCGGCGCTGACCGGTGATATTCGCGGCAAGAAGATCGGTATTCCCAAAGAGTACCGCATGGACGGCATGCCAGAAGAGATTGAGACGCTCTGGCAGGACGGCATCGCCATGATGAAGGACGCCGGCGCCGAGATCGTAGATATCTCGCTTCCGCATACCAAATATGCTTTGCCCGCGTACTACGTGATTGCACCCGCTGAGGCGTCTTCGAACCTCGCGCGTTATGACGGTGTGCGCTATGGCCACCGCGCCACGCTTGAGGCTGGGGACGGCATCACCGAGATGTATGAAAACACCCGCGCCGAAGGGTTTGGCCACGAGGTGCAGCGCCGCGTGATGATTGGCACCTATGTGCTGTCCGCCGGTTTTTATGACGCTTATTACAACCGTGCCCGCCGGGTGCGCAGCCTAATCAAGAAAGACTTCGAAGATGTCTTTGCCCAAGGCATCGACAGCATCCTGACCCCGGCCACCCCGTCTGCGGCCTTTGGTCTGGGCGAGATGACCGATGCCGATCCGGTGGCGATGTATCTCAACGATGTGTTCACCGTCACGGTCAACCTTGCGGGCTTGCCGGGCATCGCGGTGCCGACGGGGCAGAACCGTCAGGGTCTGCCACTGGGCCTGCAACTGATCGGGCGACCTTGGGAAGAGGCGGATCTGCTGTCTTCTGCCTATGCGCTGGAGAAGGCCGCAGGCTTTGTAGCCAAGGCAGACAAATGGTGGTAAACCTGCGCCAATAACCGTCAAAAAGACAGAGCAGTGCACATGATCAAACAGGCCTTTTTCGTTCTCGCCGCTGGCGCGGTTCTCGCTGCTTGTCAGCCTGCCATCCCGGACTCGGGGCAGGGCGCCGGTTTTGACAGTTTCGAGGCAGAGCAACGCAAGCGTGACGCAGCGCTGGCCGGGATCGTGCCCTCTGCACCTGTGATCGCGGAAACCCCGCTACGGACCGCAACGCCAAGCGATCCATCTGCGGCGGCCACGGCGGCGGAAACTGCCCGTGTGTTGGCGGCGACCCGTCCGGGTGTGCCAAACAGCGGTGCGGCGCCGATCAACGCCAGCCCGTCCAACCCGCCGCCCGCAGTGGTGAACACGGCAGGGATCTCGAACGAGAACAACTTTGACGCGGTGTCAGGCCAGCGCAGCATTGATGATGACGCCGCCCGCATTGCCGCCAACAAGGCGCAGTATGAGGTGGTCACACCTGAGGCCCTGCCAACCCGCGTTGATTCTGGCCCCAACATCGTGGCCTACGCCCTGAGCACGTCAAACGCAGTGGGAGAGCAGGTCTATCGCCGCATCGGCCTGAACAAGGCGGCAAAATACGCCCGGTCCTGCCGGTCGTTCAGCACGCCAGATCAGGCACAGATTGACTTCCTCGCGCGCGGCGGTCCGCAAAAAGACCGCAAAGGCATGGACCCGGACGGCGATGGCTTTGCCTGCGACTGGGATCCAACCCCGTTCCGCCGCGCGGCCCAAGGCTGACGTGTCCGGGCCTGAGATCACCGATCATCTCTCGCCCAATTGCGGCCCGCGCCGGAACGGGCTGACGCCCAGCCTGATCGTGATCCACTACACCGCCATGGACAGCGCACTGGCCGCCCGCGACCGGTTGTGCGATCCTGAGGCAGAGGTGTCCGCGCACTACCTGATTGCAAACAGCGGTGAAACCCTGCGCCTGGTCCCGGAGGATCGCCGCGCATGGCATGCCGGCGCCGGGGAATGGGCCGGGCAATCCGATATCAACTCGCGCTCCATCGGGATTGAACTGGACAACACCGGCTCACAGCCGTTTTCAGAACCACAAATGCAGGCGCTGGAAGCCCTGCTGCGCCAGATCATGGACCGTTGGTCGATTGTGCCAGCGGGGGTCATCGGTCACTCTGATATGGCACCGGGGCGCAAATGCGATCCCGGTCCGCAATTTGACTGGGCGCGTCTTGCGCGGCAGGGACTCGCGCAGCCCGCCGTCCAAACCGCCAAGGACCAGACCCCAACCGAAAACAGCTTTCGCACCGCCGCTTGCGCCGCAGGCTTTACCGCAGAGGCGTCGCTGGAGGATCTGCTCACCGCCACACGCCTGCGCTTTGCGCCGTGGCGGCTGGGTGCCCTGCATCCAGATGATCTGAACCTACCGGTGCTGGATTAATCGACCTCCTTCTCCCTTTTTGGCCCTCAAATACTCAATCCCGCCCGTGCAGCCATTGACGGCAGCCGCAATGACACGCTACGCCGCACCCTGCGCGGAAGGCCGGATGACCGCGGCGATGCAAATTGTCGAGGAAAGTCCGGACTCCAAAAAACAACGGTGCCGGGTAACGCCCGGGCGGGGCAACCCGACGGAGAGCGCCACAGAAATGAAACCGCCCTTTCGGGTCTGTGTCGGGCAACCGATACCGCCGGACGGGTAAGGGTGAAACGGTGGGGTAAGAGCCCACCGCGCCGCTGGCAACAGGGGCGGCATGGCAAGCCCCACCGGGAGCAATGCCAAATAGGGACCGCGTGCCGCCGCAAGGGGGCGGGGCTGTTTTTGCCCCAGCAGGTTCGGGTTGGCAGCTATAGCTGCATCGGCAACGGTGCGGTCAGAGGAATGGTCATCCAGGGGCGCAAGCCCTGGACAGAATCCGGCTTATAGGCCTTCCGCGCATTTTCAAACCGGCGTCGTTTTCCTCCAAGAAAACGGCACGGAAAATTCAAATTTTCCGCGCCCCACCCATCGGGCGGCGCAATCAGGAGCAAGCCCATGCAACTCACCGGAAAAACCGCCCTTGTCACCGGCGGCAGCGATGGCATCGGGCGGCACATCTGCCTGAAACTGGCGGCACAGGGCCTGCGTATCGCGGCGCTTGGGCGCAACAAAGACCGTCTGGATGCCGTGGCTGCAGAGGCGCTGCAAGCGGGCGCACCAGCCGCGCAAGGCTTTGTCTGTGATCTGGCCCATTCGGCACAGATCGATACCGCTGCAATGGCGATTCTGGATGATTTTGGCCCCATCGACATTCTGATCAACAACGCGGGCATCTGGCACAAGGCGGGCCCACTCGACAGCATTGATCCGGCCATGATCGAGGCCACTCTGGCCACCAATCTCAGCGGCGCCATCCATCTGACCCGTGCTTTGTTGCCGGGAATGCGCAGCCGCGAAGAGGCGGCGATTCTCAATGTTGTGTCCAAATCCGGCGTTTTGGCGCAGGCCGGGCAATCGGTCTACACCGCCAGCAAATACGGCATGCGGGGCTTTACCGACGTACTGAAGGAAGATGAGGCCGAAAGCGGCGTGCGGGTGGCGGGGCTTTATCAAAGTGGCACCAACACGGGCATGTTCGACAAGGCGGGCGAGGATGTGCCGAACCATATTTTCACTGAACCGGATGATCTGGCCGATGTAGTGGTTTTCATGTTGTCGCGGCCTGCAAAACTGTGGATGCATGACGTGCGGATTGAGTTGTGAGGAAAGCATGATTTCCCATAGCTTTTGCGGTTGACACGCGCCCGCATCCCGTTACAAGCCAGGTTTCAGAATTCACGCACCCCGCCCGATGGTCTAAGGTGCAGCAGGAGATGACAAGATGGCAAAGCCAACCACGATCAAGATCCGTCTGAACTCGTCCGCGGGCACAGGCCATTTCTACGTGACCAAGAAAAACGCACGCACCATGACGGAAAAGATGGTTGTCCGTAAGTACGACCCCGTTGCGCGTAAGCACGTGGAATACAAAGAAGGCAAGATCAAGTAAGATCAGTCTCTTTGGATCGCTCTAAGGCCGCGCTTATGCGCGGCTTTTTGCGTTTGAGGGGGAGGGCGTTTGATGAAACGTGTGATGATTGTTGGCGGACCGGGATCGGGCAAATCGACCCTGGCGCGGATACTGGGGCCGCGACTTGGGTTGCCGGTTTTTCACATGGACCAGATCCACTGGCAGGAAAACTGGGTCGAACGTCCGATGGAAGAGAAATTGCCTATGGCGCTAGCCGTAGAGAGGAAGGACAGGTGGGTCTTCGAGGGCGGTATGTCCGTGACCTATGGCAACCGGATGCAGCGTGCCGATATGCTGATCTGGCTGGATCTGCCGGTGGGCTTGCGTCTGTGGCGGGTGACCAAACGCCTGTTTCGTTATCTGGGCAAAGCGCGGCCCGATCTGCCGCCGGGTTGCCACGAAAGGCTTCACCCTGAAACCCTGCGGTTTTACCACTTCATCTGGCAAACCAGACATGATTCTCGCGCCAAGATCGCCAAGCTACTGGCCGAGGCGGATGAGGCTGAAGGTGGCCCACCTGCGCAGCCCTCCCGAGGTTCAGGCATGGCTGGACAAACAGCCTTAGCGATCAGCAGGGGGAATGTCTTTGGTCGCAGCGACCAGCGCTTTGACGTTGTCCATATCGTGCCTGAGCGAGCGGCGTTTATCGCTTGGCGGTTGATGTGCGCGGCTGGTGCCTGCACGGCGTGCTGTTGCCGGGCGGATGGGGCGGGGCACAAACTCTCCACCGCAGTTGGGGCAGACATTCTCAAGGATGTTTTCAACGCAATCGGCACAGAAAGTGCATTCATAGCTGCAGATTCGGGCATTCGTGGCTTCTGGCGGCAAGTCGCAGTCACAAAGTTCACAATTGGGGCGCAGCTCAAGCATGGGGCATCCTATGGATCATACAAAAAAAAGACCGGCCCTTTGCGGGGCCGGTCCGGTTCACTTAACGCTCAAAGCGTGATCATTCGCGGTTGCCGAACAGCTGGAGCAGCAACATGAACATGTTGATGAAGTCCAGATAGAGGTTCAGCGCGCCCATGATCGCCGCTTTGCCCAGCCATTCTGTATCGCCGTGGTGGGCGTGGGCCAGATATTCGGTTTTGATTTTCTGGGTGTCATAGGCGGTCAGACCGGCGAAGATCAGAACACCGATGGCAGAGATGGCAAACATCAGCGCCGAAGAGGCGAGGAAGATGTTCACGATGGATGCAACGATCAGGCCAATTACACCCATGATCAAGAAGCTGCCCCAGCCAGAGATGTCTTTCTTTGTGGTGTAGCCCCAGAGGGACAGACCGGCAAAGGCGATCGAAGTGATCAAGAACACCTGTGCGATCGAATAACCGGTGAAGACCAAAAAGATCGAGCTGATGGAGACACCCATCACAGCGGCAAACGCATAGAAGACTGTTTGCGCGGTGGCAGCGGACATCCGGTTGATCGCGGCACCAAAACCAAAGACAAAGGCCAGCGGTGCAAACATCACAACCCACTTCAGCGGAGATGCATAAAGCGCGTAACCAAGGCCGGTCAGATACTTGTCAGGGCCGATCTGCGCGGAAGCAGCAGATGGATCCGTTGTCACGGCAAGACCGGACAGCGCCCAAGCGGCCGCAAATGTGATCAGCATCCCGATCGACATTGTGCCGTAGACTTTGTTCATGTGGGCGCGCAGCCCCGCATCGATATCGGCGGCGCGGGCTCCGGCTGCGGCCCGGATTGTATTCACGTCAGCCATTCAAGACCTCCAATTGACTAATAGGTTCACCCTCACGCGACGCGCGCGAAGTATTGAGGGGAATATTGGGCCTATGGCCCCGTTTTTCAAGGGTGAACCTGCGTCTGGAGCGGGATTGGCATCGGTTTATTTCAACCAGTATGCAGGGACATCCCATGGCGCGCGGGACGCTTCGGTCGCGGCGGCTTCGGCGGAAACACCAATATCCTCAAGCATACGTGCATCCAGACGCGCCAGCGCACGGCGGCTGCGCCACAGTTGGACGGCGTTCAGTGCGGCAGCAGCGCGAGAGGTGCTGCGAGAAGAGGCGAGGTGTGCGGAGCGGAGAGTGATCTGTGTCATGGGAGTGACCTTTCTGATTTCGTGATGATAACTTCTTAATTCATTTCGATGGTTGATATATGGCAACGAATGGGCATAATGAAATTGAATGTTTGTTATGTTGGCCATCAAGGATATTGATGAATGAGAAATCTGGATATCACGACCCTGCGGTCTTTTGTGGCGGTGGCCGATTCCGGCGGCGTGACCCGCGCCGCTGGTTTTTTGCATCTCACGCAATCGGCGGTCTCAATGCAGCTCAAACGGCTGGAAGAAATGCTGGGCCTCGAACTGCTTGACCGGACGGGCCGGACCATTGCGCTCACTGCGTCGGGGGAACAATTGTTGGCCTATGCGCGGCGCATGATTGCGCTGAATGACGAAATTATCACCCGGCTGACTGATCACGCCTATGAAGGGGAAATCACGCTGGGTGTGCCGCATGACATCGTTTATCCGGCGATCCCGCAGGTGCTGAAACAATTCCACGCCGCCTTTCCCCGCGTGAAGATCCAGCTTGAAGCCTCATATACCCGCACGCTGAAGGAACAATTTTCCAAAGGGGAATGCGACATCATCCTGACCACCGAACCCGAAGTGGACAGCGGCGGCGATACGATTGCCCGCAAACGGCTGGTCTGGCTGGGCGCGCCCGGTGGGGCGACGTGGCGGCAACGGCCGCTGAAACTTGCGTTTTGCCGCTATTGCACGTTCCGCCCCCATGTCACCGCAGCGCTGGATCAGGTCGATATGCCATGGGAGATGTCGCTCGATACGGACAGCGACCGCACGATTGAAGCTGCCGTCAGCGCAGATCTCGCGGTCAATGCGATGATCGAGGGCACCGAACCCCCGCATATGGAGCAGATCGATCACGATGGTGCCCTGCCGGAGCTGCCGTTGCAGTTGATCAATCTTTACGGAGGTCGGTCGGCCAAGAATGAGGTGCATGATACCCTGGTCGGGCTGCTGCGAAATGCGTTTTCGACCAGTCAAGTTGGCCGTTTACGAGCGGTTTGAGGCGGGTCTTTGCCGAATGCCTAAAATTTGTGCGTTGCGATAAAATCGCGCAGCACAAATTTTTGTTGTTACACAAATGTTCAACTTTTAGTGGAATCGAATTTTTTCCACATCCATAAGCTTTATTGTTTTTCAATGTTTTGCGGCGATCTCTTCATCTATGTTGGGCGGTTGAGTCACCTGCGGCATTCCGGCGCGCAAGCATAGGGAGAGTCGTCCGTTGATCACCGGTTTGCGCGTTCAGACCGGACTTATTGCCAAACCAGCGTCAAAAGGTTTTGCCCGCAACCGTTAAGTTTTGTAGACTTATTCAACAGTCGGCGCTCCTTCGTTGCGGAAGGGGAACATGAAAATGGCCGAACTGCACATTTAAGCCGAAGGGGGAGTGTACACGATGGCTCATAAAGTAGACTTGCATGTAGGCAAGCGGATCCGTCAACGCAGATGGCTCACCGGGATGACCCAACAAAAGCTTGCGGAACTGGTGGGGATTAAGTTCCAGCAGATCCAGAAATATGAAACCGGGGCAAACCGCGTTAGCGCGTCCCGCCTTTGGGATATCGCCGATGCCCTCGACGTGAACGTTGCATTTTTCTTTGAAGGCATGGAAGGCGAAGGCGCCGAAGTGACGACATCTGGCAAGGTGCCCGTTGACGTGATGGGTGACAAAGAAGCGATGGATTTGATCCGGTCCTATTATGCGATCCCCGAAGATCAACGCCGCCGCTTGTTCGAACTGGCGCGTGTGTTGAGCGACGTTGCCTGAAAGCATTGATGACATTGGCTTGCATCACCTCGCCAGAGGTGGCAGGCCAGTGCCATGACCAAACACAACGATTTCGATAGCGATATTCGCCGCGTGGCGCATCTGATGGCGGATGCGGCCCGTTTGGTGATTCTGCCCTATTTTCGCAATGCCGCATTGACCGCTGAAAACAAGCTCGATGGCGGCTATGACCCCGTGACCGAAGCCGACCGCGCCGCAGAACGGGCGATGCGGGATATTCTGGCGCGAGAACGCCCTGCGGACGGGATTCTGGGCGAGGAATATGGCGCATCAGATGGGACATCGGGCCTCACATGGGTGCTGGATCCGATTGACGGCACCCGTGGGTTTGTCAGCGGCACGCCCACTTGGGGTGTATTGATCGCGGTGTCTGATGGGCAGGGACCGTTTTATGGCATCATTGATCAGCCCTACATTGGCGAGCGCTATGAAGGCGCGCCAGATGGTGCAGCCTTCGAAGGTCCGCATAGTGCAGGTGCCATACAGACACTGGCGCCAAAGCCGCTGTCCGATGCGGTGGTGTTTACTACATTCCCAGAGGTTGGCACTGCGGCGGATCAAGCCGGGTTTCATGCGGTTGCAGCGCAGGCGCGTCTAACGCGCTATGGCATGGATTGTTACGCCTACGCGCTTTTGGCGGCGGGGCAGGTGGATCTGGTGATTGAGGCCGGGTTGAACCCCTATGACATTCAGGCGCCCATTGCCGTGGTGCAGGCCGCAGGCGGAATTGTCACGGACTGGCAAGGTGGCCCAGCCCATGATGGTGGCCGCGCGATTGCCGCCGCGAATGCCGACATTCACGCCGCGGCATTGGCCATTCTCAAAGATTGTTGACCAAGCGGTCAAAGGCAGGGTAGGGTCTGCCTGCATCTGGTTCTTCAACCTGTTTTCCACCGGATGCATGCATGGTCTGAGACAGGTTTACCGCGATATAGGTGAGCCATGTCCGAAATTCTTCTTAAAAATGCTGATACAATTCTGACGATGGATGACGGGCGGCGCGAGCTCAGCTTCGCTGATATCCGGATCAAAGATGGCGTGATCACTCAGATCGGCCAAGACCTGTCGGGCAGCGCGGAGGTGGTGGATGTCTCGGGCTGTGTGGTCACGCCGGGGCTGGTGAACACCCATCACCATTTGTACCAGAACCTGACCCGTGCCGTGCCGGGCGGGCAGGATGCGCTGCTCTTTGGGTGGCTGCAAACGCTCTATCCGATTTGGTCGCGGATGACGCCGGATCACATGTTTACCTCGGCGCAGATCGGGCTGGCAGAACTGGCGCTGTCGGGATGCACGCTTAGCTCTGATCACCTTTATCTCTACCCCAACGGTGTCCGGTTGGAGGATACCATCCATGCTGCCGCCGAACTGGGCCTTCGGTTCCAGCCCACCCGCGGCTCGATGAGTATCGGGGTAAGTGATGGCGGCTTGCCACCTGATGCGCTGGTTGAAAACGAGGATGCCATCCTCGAAGACTGCATCCGCTTGGTGGATGGCTTCCACGACCCTTCGGAGGGCTCTATGTGCCGTGTGGCGCTGGCACCCTGTTCGCCGTTCTCTGTCAGCCGTGATCTGATGCGCAACACGGCGGTTCTGGCACGGGACAAGGGCGTGATGATGCACACGCATCTGGCTGAAAACGATGAGGATATTGCCTATTCCCTTGAACAATTCGGCTGTCGCCCCGGTGAATACGCGCAGGATCTGGGCTGGGTTGGCCGTGATGTCTGGCACGCCCATTGCGTGAAGCTGGACGCAGCCGAAATTGCACTTTTTGCGGAAACGGGTACCGGGATTGCCCATTGTCCTTGCTCCAACTGCCGCCTCGGCTCTGGTATCGCGCCAGTGCGGAGGCTGCGCGATGCAGGCGTGCCTGTGGGCTTGGGCGTGGATGGATCGGCCAGCAACGATGCGGGCAATCTGGTGGCAGAGGCCCGGATGGCGATGCTGCTACAACGGGTTGCGCAGGGGGCCGATGCCATGAGCGCCCGCGAGGCGCTTGAAATTGCCACGCGCGGCGGGGCGGATATTCTTGGGCGGCCCGACTGCGGGCGGCTGGAGGTTGGCAAACGCGCCGATATAGCGGTTTGGGATGTGCAGGGATTGGCCAGCGCAGGCAGTTGGGATCCGGCGGCGCTTTTGCTGGCGGGGCCGACCACGGTGCGTGACCTTTTTGTCGAAGGTCGGCAGATTGTGCGGGACGGGCATGTGCAAACGATTAACCTTGGGGCAACCATTTCACGTCAGAACCAAATGGCACGTGAATTGGCGGAGGCCGCATGAGATCACTTTTGTTGGTGCTTGCGATGGCACTTGGGATGCCGGCCTTGGCCGATCCGGCGGTGCTGCGCCCGGTCAATGAACTGCGCGTCGCGCAAGGCCATGCGCCAATGGTTTATGCACCTTCGCTGGAAAATGCGGCGTTGCTGCATGCCATAGACATGGCGCAGCGAAAGTATTTCGCCCATGAAGGCCGCGATGGATCAACTGTCGGGCAACGGGTCACCGCGCAAGGGTATGAGTGGTGTCTGGTGGCGGAAAACATCGCCAAGGGACAACGCAGCTTGACCCAAGTGATGCAGGATTGGGCCGAAAGCCCCGGACATCTTGCCAATATGATCCGCCCCGAACTGCGCGAGATCGGCGTGGCGCGGGGGCCGGGGCATCTGTGGGTTATGGTGCTGGCCGCGCCCTGCTAAGGCTTTTATGTTAAGGGCGTTTCTGCCCGTTGACCCATACATCCGCGATGGCACGATCATCGCCCATCATGATGGTGGCAAACAGGTTTTCCCAGATGTCACTGGCTTGATCGGCCCGCTGTGCAATTGCGGCGGTTGAGCTGAGGTTGAGAATCGTCAGATCCGCCTCCATTCCCGTGCTTAGGCTGCCGATCTTATCGCCAAGATGCAGGCTACGCGCCGATCCTGCTGTGGCCAGCCAAATCAGCTGTGCCGCATGCAGTGGGGTGCCGCGCAACTGACCGACTTCATAAGCTGCCGCCATGGTGCGCAGCATCGAAAAGGACGATCCGCCACCCGTGTCCGTGGCCAGACCAACCGGAATGCCGCGCGCCGTCAATCCGGCCATGTCAAACAAGCCCGAGCCGATGAACGTGTTTGACGTAGGACAATGCACCAGCGCTGCGCCGCAGTCTTTTAGGCGGTCAATCTCCCGCGGCTCCAGATGGATCGCATGACCGTAGAGGCCCCGCTCACCCAGCAATCCATGCGCCTCATAAGTGTCAAGGTAATCGCGGGCCTGCGGAAACAGCTCTTTCACCCAAGCAATCTCATCGGTCTGCTCGCTCAGGTGGGTCTGCATCAGGCAATCGGGATGCTCCGCCCACAATGCCCCCAATGCTGCCAGTTGATCTGGCGTTGATGTGGGCGAAAACCGCGGGGTGATGGCATAGCTGGCGCGGCCCTTACCATGCCATTTGCCAATCAGGGCTTTGCTGTCATCATAAGCCGATTGCGCCGTATCGCGCAGCCCTTCTGGCGCGTTGCGGTCCATACATGTCTTGCCTGCAACAATCCGTTGCCCGCGGGCCGCCGCTGCCTCAAACAATGCATCCGCAGAATGGGGATGAATGGTACAATAAGACGCGGCCGTGGTGGTGCCATGGGCCAACGTCAAATCCAGATAACGCCCGGCGATCTGATCGGCATACGCGGGATCGGACAGGCGCATTTCTTCGGGAAATGTATAGGAATTTAGCCAATCAATCAGACGCTTACCCCATGACGCGATGATTGCTGTTTGCGGATAATGCACATGCGCATCCACAAATCCCGGCGCAATCAGGTGATCGCTGCCATAGCGGTGTAGATCCGTCTGCGGATGCGCCTTTTGCAGATCCGCACCCGAGCCGACCTCAATGATCTGGCCGTCCTCGATCAACACTCCGCCCGCACCGTCCACGTGCACGGCATCTTGCCAAGGGCCGCGCAACGGATCACCCGCATAGCGCAGAACGGGTCCAAGAATGAGGGTCAGATTTGTCATGATCCAACCCTAAGCCTCGCAGAGGTCGGGGACAATCGCAAAGCCGTCTCAAGTGGCATTGAAACCACCCAAACGCTTGCCTATGGTCGCCCTCAAACGGAGGGCCAAGCGATGTCGGAACAGATCGAAGACCTTGAACTGGCCACTGGCGAGGATGCGGAGCGTCAGGCCTACAAGCTGGAGCCGAAGACCGTTGCCTCCGTGCTTTATGCGGTGGATATCGACGACCGCGAAAAGCTGACCGAACTGATGGATCCGCTGCATGCGGCGGATATTGCTGACCTTCTTGAGCAGATCAACGCCTTCGACAGGAGCCGCCTTGTCCGGCTTTATGACCGCGAATTTGACGGCGAAATCCTGTCGGAACTGGACGAATCTATCCGCGAGGAAGTGATCGCCGTTCTGACCCCGCAAGTTCTGAGCCAGGCCGTGCGGGATATGGACAGCGACGATGTTGTTGACCTGATTGAAGACCTGGAGGACGACCAGCAAGAAGCGATCCTTGAGGTGCTCGAAGACGCCGACCGGGTTGCGGTGGAACAGGCGTTGAACTGGCCGGAGTATTCCGCGGGCCGCCTGATGCAACGCGAGGTGGTGATGGCCCCTGAACATTGGACCGTGGGGCAGGCGATTGACCATTTGCGAGGCACCGCCGAAGAGGATCTGCCGGATCAATTCTATCACATCGTGATGGTCGATCCGCGGCTGCATCCCGTTGGCAATGTGACGCTGGGCAAGCTCATGCGCTCCAAACGCGCCACACCTTTGCGCGATATCCTCGAAGAGACCTTTCAGATCATTCCCGCGATGCGCGATGAGGGCGACGTGGCCTATGCGTTTAACCAATATCACCTGATCTCGGCCCCCGTGGTGGATGATGAGGGGCGGCTGATTGGTGTGATCACCATTGATGACGCGATGGCGGTGCTGGATGAAGAACACGAGGAGGACATCCTGCGTCTGGCCGGCGTGGGCGAGGGGTCGCTTTCGGACCGCGTGGTCGAGACCACCAAACAGCGCCTGCCATGGCTGGCGGTGAACCTTGTGACGGCAATTGCGGCCTCTATGGTGATTTCCCAGTTCGAGGCGGCCATTGCCCAGATTGTGGCACTGGCGGTACTAATGCCCATCGTGGCCTCCATGGGCGGCAATGCTGGCACCCAAAGTCTAACCGTTGCCGTGCGGGCCATTGCGACCAAGGATTTGACCGGCTCCAACGTCTGGCGGGTGATCCGGCGCGAATGTCTGGTGGGGCTGGTGAACGGGGTGATTTTTGCCTTGGTGATGGGCGTCGTGGGGATCATCTGGTTCGGCTCGCCTGCGCTGGGCTATGTGATCGCGGTGGCGATGGTGATCAATATGGTGGTGGCCGGACTGGCGGGCACAGGCATCCCGATCCTGCTGGAACGCGTCGGCGTTGACCCGGCGCTGGCTTCGGGGGCCTTCGTGACCACGGTGACAGATGTTGTCGGTTTCTTCGCCTTTCTCGGCCTCGCGGCGGCGGTGCTGCTATGACCGATCTCGCAGCGATCAAAGACGCGGCCCGAAAGGCGGCCTTTGCACGGCGCAAGCCCCTGTTTGACAATGCAAATGCCGCGCAAGCGGGCTATCTGAGCGAGGTACTTGCAGGCTATCGCGGGGTACCTTTGTCCGGCTTCATGCCGATCCGCACCGAAATTGACCCGACCCCCGCCATGGCAGAGGCCAGCGCCCACGGCCCCGTCGGTGTTCCGGTGATTGAGGCGGCAGCGACGCCGCTCAAGTTCGCGCAATGGACACCGGACACTGAAATGGTCAGCGGCGCCTTTGGCGCGATGATCCCCGCCGATCCGGTGTTTTTTGAACCAGAGATCTTGATCGTGCCGCTCTTGGCCTTCAACCGAGGCGGCGGGCGGCTGGGTTATGGCGGCGGATTTTATGACCGTACGCTTGAGATGCTGCGTGCCAAACGGCCCACTATGGCGATCGGCTTTGCCTTTGCCGGGCAGGAACACGCCGATGTCCCGCTGGAGCCGACGGATCAGCCGCTGGATCTGATCGTGACCGAACGAGGCGTCATTGATATCCCGCGCGGCGGTTAGCCCGCAGGTTTGACTTGCTGTTCGGACCGTGTCGGCGTACCCGTTGAAACCATGAAAATACTGTTTCTTGGCGATGTGATGGGCCGCGCGGGGCGCCGTGCCATCACGGAAAATCTGGGCCGTTTGCGCGACGATTGGAAGCTCGACTTCATCGTGGTCAACGGCGAAAACGCAACCGGCGGCATGGGGCTTTCGGGCGCGCATGCCAAACTGCTGCTGGATGCGGGGGCGGATTGCCTGACGTTGGGGGATCATGCGTTTGACCAAAAGGACATGCTGTCCTTTATCGAACAAGAGCCGCGCATTATCCGGCCACTGAACTTTTCCAAATCCGCACCGGGCAAGGGCGCACGGCTGTTTACCTCCAAGAACGGGCGCAAGGTGCTGGTCACCCAAGCGCTGGGCCAGGTGTTTATGAAACGGCCATTTGATGACCCGTTTTCGGCGCTGGATACAGTCTTGAAAACCCATCCGCTGGGCGGGCTGGCCTCGGCGATCATTGTCGATATGCACTGCGAAGCAACCTCAGAAAAAATGGCCATGGGGCATTGGTGCGACGGCCGCGCCTCGCTGGTTGTGGGCACCCACACCCATGTCCCCACGGCGGACGCAATGATCCTGCCGCGCGGCACGGCTTATTTAACCGATGCTGGCATGTGCGGCGATTATCATTCGGTGATCGGCATGGAAAAAACCGAACCCATGCGCCGGTTTATCACCGGCATGCCCAAGGAACGGTTTACCCCGGCCAATTCCGAGGCCACACTTTCGGGCGTCTATATCGAAACGGACGACCGCACGGGCCGCGCCACCCGCATTGTTCCGGTGCGCGATGGCGGTTTGTTGCAAACCAGCGCCCCCTAATTCCGCTCCATGTGCGAGGCAAACACCCGGGGCTTTGCCCCGGACCCCAGAGGTTTAAGGGCCAAATGAAGAAGAGCGGCACCCAGCTTCATTTGGCCAGAAAAACCTCCGGGGGGAGCGCCGCGCAGCGGCGGTGGGGGCTGGCCCCCTTTGCACCAGCGCTTGCACCCAACGGCGCCCTTGCAGCGGATGCGCGGACAGGCGACACTTGTCTTCAACCTCACTGGCGAACGGGCCTGACATATGCAGCTTTTTAGCCTTTCCCAAACCGGCAGCGCCGTTCTGACCCTGACGGTTGTGGTGATCATGTTCATCCTGTTCCTGCGCGAGACCTTCCCGACGGAGGTAGTCGCGCTCACTGGCGCGGCGAGCCTGCTGGCCATGGGAGTTCTGCCTTACGAGGATGCGCGGGCGGTTCTGTCCAATCCGGCGCCTTGGACCATTGCAGCGATGTTCATTGTTATGGGCGCGCTTGTGCGCACCGGGGCTTTGGATGTGTTGACCCGATTGGCCGAACGCTATGCCCGCAGCAATCCGCGATTGGCCGTTGTCGGGGTGATCCTGTCGGTGATGGGCGCCTCTGCGATTATGAACAACACGCCGGTGGTTGTGGTGATGATCCCGGTCGTGGTTCAGTTGAGCAAGACCTTGGGCACCAAGGCCTCCAAGCTGTTGATCCCGCTGAGTTATGCGGCGATCATGGGCGGCTCTTTGACGCTATTGGGGACGTCCACAAACCTTCTGGTTGACGGGGTCGCGCGCGCGCAGGGGATGGAGCCATTTGGCATTTTCGAGATCATGCCGATTGGCCTTGTGGTTTGCGCCTGGGGGGTGATTTACATGTCCACCATCGGGCGCCGATTGCTGCCGGACCGGGACAGCATGGCCAATATGTTGTCGGATCGCTCCAAGATGAAATTCTTCACCGAGGCGGTGATCCCCCCCGAAAGCAACCTGATCGGCCGCGAGGTTCTCGATGTGCAGTTGTTCAAGCGCGAGGGCGTGCGCCTGATCGACGTTGTGCGCGGCGACACCTCTTTGCGGCGTGCGTTGCAGGGGGTTGCGCTGCAGGTCGGGGACCGTGTGGTCTTGCGCACCCAGATGACCGAACTGTTGAGCCTTCAGGCCAATAAAGAGCTAAAACGTGTGGATCAGCTGTCGGCGGTCGAGACCACCACCGTTGAAGTTCTGATCACCCCAGGCTGCCGGATGGTGGGGCGGACGCTGGGCAGTATGCGCCTTCGGCGGCGTTATGGGGTCTATCCATTGGCGGTGCATCGCCGCAACCAGAACATCGGGCGGCAGCTTGACGATTTGATCGTCAAGGTGGGCGATACCCTGCTGTTGGAAGGCGCGGCGGAGGATATTCAACGACTGGCGGCGGATATGGATATGGTTGATGTCAGCCAACCGTCGGCGCGGGCCTATCGGCGGGGTCATGCGCCGATTGCGATTGCGGCGTTGATCGGGATCGTTACCCTTGCGGCGCTGAATGTGGCTCCGATTTTGTTGCTGGCTGTGTTGGCGGTGGCCTTGGTTCTGGTCACCGGCTGCATTGATGCCGAAGAGGCGTTTTCTTTTGTGGATGGGCGGCTATTGGCGTTGATTTTCTCGATGCTGGCGGTTGGTGCAGGTTTGCAGAACTCCGGTGCGATCTCGCTTTTGGTGGACAACATCGCGCCGGTGCTCAGCACGCTGCCGCTGACCGTGGTGATATTCTGTGTGTTCCTGTTGACCACCATCCTGACCGAGATCGTATCGAACAATGCAGTGGCGGTGATCATGACGCCGATTGCCATCAGCCTTGCCGCTGCGCTTGGCATTGACGCGCGGCCCTTGGTGGTAGCGGTAATGATCGCGGCCTCTTGCGCCTTTGCCACGCCCATTGGGTACCAGACCAACACGTTGGTTTACGGGCCGGGGGGCTACCGGTTTACCGATTTTATGCGGATCGGTATCCCGCTGAACCTGTCGATGTCGCTGTTGGCCAGTGCGGTGATACCTCTGTTCTGGTAGGGTGCTGGCGGGTCAGTGGCTGCGGAACCATGCGACAAACGGCAATGCCACCAGATACATGGTGATCCCATAAACGGCAGAGGGCAGCGCCATGGTGCTGAACCCTTCTGACTGGCCCGAGATGATCGCGGCGAGGGTGATGCCCAATGTGGCGTTCTGGATGCCTGTTTCGATGGAAATGGTTTTGCGCGCTTGCCATGCCAATCCGGCAAGTGCGGCCAATGCCAGACCCAGCGCCATCAGAACCACATTCAACGTGATCAGAGCGGGTCCGAGCCGGGGCAGATTTTCAACAAAAAGCGCCCAGTTGCCCGCCAGTGCGGCGACGACGATCAGCACAAACAGAACCGTAGCCAGAAGCGACAGGCCGCTATCAATCCGGTCAGCAAAAGCCGCGGCAAAGTGGCGGATGGCAACGCCGATTGCCACGGGCAGGGTAGTGATCAGGAACATTGCAAAGGCCAGCGACGTCACAGACACATCCGGCGCGGCATCGCCCATGAAGTGCTGCACCGCCCATGCGGCCAGCACTGGCACTGTCAGGATCGACAACAAGGACACCACTGCCGTCAACGAGACTGACAAGGCCACATCGCCGCGGGCCAGTTTGCTAACCATGTTGGAGGTCACGCCGCCGGGGCATAGCGACAAGAGCATCACGCCAACCGCCAGCTCGCCGCCCAGCCCAAAGGCCCGCACGCAGGCATAGGCGATCAGGGGCAACATCACCACCTGGCTGATTGCACCGATGGAAAACGCTTTGGGCCGCTGTGCCACGCGGGCAAAATCGGCAATGCTGAGGCCGACACCGAGGCTTAGCATGATGATCGCCAGTGACAGCGGCAGCACGACGTTGATCAGGATATCCATGGCTTTCTCCTTTGGTTGCGGCCATTAGGAACGCATCAGCCTGAAAAACAAGCGATTTGCTGGGGCGGTTTTGGCCTAGAGGGGCCAGAACACCAGAATTGCAGGGATTGAGACTGCAACAACAATGATCTCAAGCGGCAGACCCATGCGCCAATAATCGCCAAAGGAATAGCCGCCCGGCCCAAGGATAAGCGTGTTGTTTTTATGGCCAATGGGGGTGAGGAAGGCCGAAGATGCCGCAACCGCCACCGCCATCAAGAACGGGTCCGGAGACACCCCGAGGGTTTGCGCCATCTGGATGCCCACGGGGGCGGCGACAATTGTGGTGGCGGTGTTGTTGAGGACATCCGAGAGGGTCATCGTGACCACCATCAGAACCGTCAGCACAATCCACGGCGCCAAACCTTCGGTCAGCCCGATCAAGGCGCCCGCGATCAATTCGGTGCCGCCCGAGGTTTCCAGTGCAGCGCCCAGCGGGATCATAGAGCCGAGCAGCACCACCACCGGCCATTCGATATGGGTGTAGAGTTCGGACAGCGGCACGATCTTGGCCAGAACATAGGCCACCACCACCAGTCCCAGCGCGATGGGCAGATAGATCAGCCCGACGCTAGCGGCGGCCACGGCGGCGGCAAAAAGGCCGATGGCTAGCCAGACCTTTGAATTTTCGGTGACGGCCAATCCGCGATCTGCAAGCGGCAGCACGCCCAGCCAATCCGTGACATGGGCGGCGGTGTCACGCGGCACCAACAGCAACAGGATGTCACCGGTGCGCAACTGTGTGCCGCGCAGATGCGATGTGATCTTGCGGCCCTGTCGCGAAATGCCCAGCAGGATTGTGCGCTGCCTCCATGCCAGCCCCACGGCCTGTGCGGTGCGGCCATTCAGGCGGGAGTTTTCCTGCACCACAACTTCAATGATTTCAACGCCTTCCCCGCCTGCTTTCAAGCGATCCTCACGGTCCGTGTCGGACAGGGCCAGATCCAGCGTGCTGCGAAATTCGTCCAGCGCATCTGGCGCCGCTTCCAGCACCAAGGCATCCCCGGCCTTAAGTGCGACATTGCGGGCCTGCCCATAGCGGCGCTTGCCATCGCGGATCAACCCAAGGATCGCGACGTCGGACTTTTCCGCTATCTCTGTCAGCTCGGCCAGCCGTTTGCCGATGTGTTTGCTGCCTTCTGGCACTGTCAATTCGGCGATGTATTGCGCCAGATCGCTTTCGCCGATGCTGGCATCGTCGCGCGCCGGGATCAGCCGCCAACCGATCAGCGCCACAAAGATCAGACCGGCAATGGCGGCCACCCCGCCCACGGGGGCAAAATCAAACATTTTGAACGGCTCGCCCAAGGCATCCTGGCGGATCGAGGCGATGATGATGTTGGGCGGCGTGCCGATCAATGTGACCATACCGCCTAGGATCGTGGCAAAGCTGAGCGGCATCAGGCTCAGCCCCGGTTGGCGTCCGGCCTTGCGGGCGGTCTGGATGTCCACAGGCATCAATAGCGCCAGTGCTGCGACGTTGTTCATGAAGGCCGAGAGGATTCCGCCCACTGCACCCATCAAGGTGATATGCGCGCCCAGCGAACGGGAGGCATCGACCAGAGTGCGGGTGATCAACAGCACCGCACCGGACCGGACCAAACCGGCAGAGACCACCAGCACCAGCGCCACCACCAAAGTGGCGGGGTGGCCGAACCCGTCAAAGGCATTCTTGGTAGGAACGACGCCCAAAACCACACCGACCATCAGCGCCGAAAAGGCCACGATGTCATATCGAAACCGCCCCCAAAGCAGCAAGCCAAAGACAGCGCCAAACAGGCAAAACAGGATAATCTGATCGGTACTCATCACGGCCTCACATGGTGTTTGCCACCATGACACCGCGCCTGATGCGTCAACGCAAGGGGCAATCGGCAGGGGGGATTGCCCTTGGGCGGTGGGCTGCCCTATAGAGTGGCAACGCGATCATCCAAGTTATGAGGTATCCATGGCCGGCCACTCCAAATGGGCAAATATTCAGCACCGCAAAGGGCGTCAGGACGCACAGCGTTCCAAATTGTTCTCCAAACTGGCCAAGGAGATCACGGTTGCGGCCAAGATGGGCGATCCCGACCCAGAAAAGAACCCGCGTCTGCGGATGGCGGTGAAAGAGGCCAAGTCGCAGTCGGTGCCAAAAGATGTGATCGAACGCGCGATCAAAAAGTCGCAGGGCGGCGAAGGCGATGATTACGAAGAGATCCGCTATGAGGGTTACGGCCCCAACGGTGTTGCCGTCATCGTCGAGGCGATGACCGACAACCGCAACCGGACGGCGTCTACCGTGCGCTCGACCTTTACCAAGAACGGCGGCAATCTGGGCGAAACCGGAAGCGTTGGTTTCATGTTCGACCGCAAGGGTGAAGTGACCTATCCGGCTGAGGTCGGCGACAACGACACCGTGATGATGGCCGCCATTGAGGCGGGCGCAGAAGATGTCGAAAGCACCGAAGATGGCCATGTGGTCTGGTGTGCGGACACCGATTTGAACGATGTGTCCACGGCGCTTGAGGCGGAACTGGGCGAATCTGAATCGACCAAACTGGTCTGGCGTCCGACCACCACCACCGAGATGGACCTCGAAAGCATGGAAAAGCTGATGAAGCTGGTTGATGCGCTCGAAGATGATGACGACGTGCAGCGGGTCACCACCAACTTTGAAGCCTCCGACGAGGTGATGTCGCAGCTTTGATCTGCGCCTATTGAACTGCTTTTGAAACCGGCCTCACGAGGGCCGGTTTTTTTGTGGCGGATAACTGCTGATCATAGCAGGCTTTGACCCGGATCAAGGACGGCCCTCCGGCGATGTGCGATACTTTGGACATTGTATAGGAGGATAATATGCTCACCATCACCAAACCGTCGGACAACCGTGTCGATATCGAACTGCGCGGGTCACTGGATGCGGACATGATGCGCAAAGGTCTGGAGGATCTGTTGTCGATGTCCGAAGGGGTCACGAACGGCACGATGCTTTATACAATTCCCGAGTTTGCCTTGCCAACACTGGAGGCTTTGGGCGTGGAATTGACCATGCTGCCCAAGATGTTTGGCCTGCTGGGCAAATATGACAAATGTGCCGTTCTGACCGATGCTGGCTGGATTCGGACGGCAGCTGAGGTCGAGGGCGCGTTGATGCCGGGTTTGACGATCAAGGCGTTTCCGCTTGATGGCACCGCGGCGGCAGAGGCGTGGCTGGCGGCGTAAATCGGGCGGCCCAAAAGTTGGGCTTTGGGCAATAAAAAACCGCCCCCACAGGGGCGGTGGAAGGCCAATGGCAGGCGCTGACTTATCCGAAGATGCGCGACATACCGAGCCATCCACTGCCGATGCGTGCGCATGGCTTCATCGGCTCGGGGGCTTTGGCTTGGGAAATCTGGGCCAGAACGGTTTTAACTTCGTTCAGTTTTGTGCGGGCGGCGCGGCTGCCGGTGCTGGCCTGTACGTTCAAGATCTTGGACTGCGTGTGCAACGCGGCCTCGATCACCTCCAGTTGTGACTGGTTCAAATCCAGCTTGCTTTGAAAATCGTTCATCTGTCTTCCTTTGGTTATGAACAGCACATAGGTGCGGCGCTGCCGTTCTGCCAGAGAGCCGCAACCAAATTCACCGAATTGTGTCCGTTTTGTTGCAATCAACCGGAGGTGGGATGCAGATGGTTGCGGGCGGCATTCTGTACCGCGCGGGTCAACGGGGTGAGGGCAGGGGCCATCACCCGTGCGCATTGCCAATACAGCGGCACATCCAGCGGGGCGTTTTTGGTCAGGGCGACAAGGCTGCCATGGGCCAGATGCGTCCGCACCAGCGGCTCCGGGTTCATGCCCCAGCCCATACCGGACAGCGCTGCATCAACAAATCCATGGGTGGAGGGCAGGTGATGACTGGGCGGATGCAGACGCCTGCCGGTCACTTGGGCGATCCAGCGCGATTGCAGCTGATCCTTGCTGTTGAACACCATCATCGGTGCATAGGCGAGGGTGCTGGCATTGACGCCCTTCGCAAAATGACTGCGCATAAACGCAGGGCTGGCCGTCGCGATGTATCGCATGGCACCCAGCGACAACAGATCACAGCCGGGCGCGGCGCGGTCATGGCCGGTGATGGCGGCACTGACCGCACCACGGCGGAGCCAATCATCCGCGGTGTCCTGATCGTCGTTCACCACATCAAACAGCAGATCCGGCACTGCCGCCAAGGCGGGTATCATCCATGTGGCCAATGCATCGGCCGGTACCGCAAGGCGCAGCCTTGGGCGCGGTGCTGAGGTTTGCCCAAGGGCCTGCGCCTCCAACAATGCGATGTCCTCCGCATGTTTGGCCAGCCGTGCCCCCAGCGTGGTGGCGCGGCAAGGCTGGCTGCGGTGAACCAAAGTTGCGCCGACCTGTTCTTCCAGCGCCTTGAGGCGTTGCGACACCGCCGATGGCGTGACCCCAAGCGCACCCGCCGCCGCATCAAAACTGCCCAGCCTTAGAATGGCGGACAGGGCGGCCAGATGGGTCGGGTCAAGCGACATCAATTTTCCTAATTCAGATTTAGCATCTTTAATTTGTCTAATTTGCAGGGGCGCTGTAGTCAAACGCCAGACCTGTAAAAGGACCAAGCCTGTGCTGACCTCTTTCCTTCCCGGCTTTGCCCTGAGCCTGACCCTCATTCTGGCCATTGGGGCGCAGAACGCCTTTGTGCTGCGGCAAGGGTTGCGCCGAGCGCATGTGTTCTGGGTCTGCCTGACCTGTGCGCTGTCCGATGCTGTTTTGATCGCCGGCGGGGTCGCGGGGTTTGGGGCATTGGCAAAGGCATGGCCGTGGTTCGAGACCATCATGCGCTATGGCGGCGCGGCCTTTCTGATCTGGTATGGCTACCTGAACGCCCGCGCGGCATGGTTTGGCGGCGCGGTGCTTGAGGCGGACGGGAAGGGTGCGGGGTCATTGAGAAAATCACTGCTGACGGTTCTGGCACTGACCTGGCTGAACCCGCATGTCTATCTTGATACCGTGGTTCTGATCGGCTCGATCTCGGCGCAATATCCCGATAGGCTGGCCTTTGGCATCGGGGCCACGCTCGCCAGCTTTTGTTTCTTCTTTTCATTGGGCTATGGCGCCCGCCTGCTTGGTCCGCTGTTTGCCATCCCGCTCAGCTGGCGCATTCTGGACGGGCTGATCGCGGCGACGATGTGGGGCATTGCGGCAAAACTATTGCTGATGTGACCTTGCCCTTTGCGGCGCGTTGGGAAACTGTCGCGTTATGGTTACTGAAGTCCCTCAACGCCCGCTTACCGGTATTCTTTGGATGTTGGTCACGGGGTTGCTTTTCATCGCCGTCACGGCCTTGGTCAAATACATGGGGCCGCGCCTGCCTGCGGCGGAATCGGCGTTTCTGCGCTATGCTATCGGGCTGGTGTTCCTGCTGCCTGCGTTGGGGGCATTGCGGCAAACCAACCTCAGCCGCCGCCAATGGTCCCTGTTCGGATTACGCGGGTTTTGTCACGCGCTGGGCGTGATCTTGTGGTTCTACGCCATGACCCGCATCCCCATCGCCGAGGTCACGGCGATGAATTACCTCGCCCCGATCTATGTCACATTGGGGGCCGCGGTGTTTCTGGGGGAAAAGCTGGCGGCGCGGCGCATTGCGGCGGTCTGTCTGGGGTTGATGGGCGCGGCGATCATCCTCCGGCCAGGGTTTCGCGAGGTCAGTCTGGGCCATCTGGCCATGCTGTTTGCGGCTGTGGTTTTTGCCGGATCTTACCTGTTGGCCAAGGTGTTGGCCGATGAGGTGAGGCCCGCAGTGGTGGTCGCCATGTTGTCGATTTTTGTCACATTGGCGCTGGCCCCATTTGCGCTGCCGGTCTGGGTCACGCCGACATTGCGCGAGGTTTTGCTGCTCACGGCGGTCGCGGTGTTTGCCACGGCGGGGCATTACACCATGACGCTGGCCTTTGCTGCCGCGCCCGTGACGGTGACGCAGCCGATCACCTTTTTGCAGCTGCTTTGGGCCACGTCCCTTGGGGTTTTGGCGTTTAACGAGCCGGTGGATATCTGGGTGATCGTCGGCGGGTTTGTCATTCTGGGGTCGGTGACATTTATCACCTGGCGCGAGGCTATGCTAAAGCGGCAGATCACGCCGAATGCAAATGCGACCAAGCTCTGACTTTTCTTGATTGACGGGTCAATAAAGATCGAACTATCCTGACGCGGTAACGCCAAAGGATAGAATCCGTCATGCCAAAAGTAGGAATGCAGCCCATCCGGCGCTCGGCGCTGGTGCAGGCCACAATCGCCGAGATCGGCGCGGCGCATTCGCTGGATGTCACCGTGGGGCAGATCGCCAAACGTGCGGGCATGTCCACAGCGCTGGCGCATCATTATTTTGGCGGCAAGGACCAGATCTTCCTCGCCGCGATGACCCATATCCTTGAGGAATACAAAGCGCAGGTTCTGCACCGTTTGTCACAGGCCGAAACGCCCCGCGACCGGGCAGCAGCGATCATCATCGCGAGCTTTGACGAGACATGTTTTGCGCCCGAAACGGTGTCCGCCTGGATGACGCTTTATGCGGCATCGCGCACCAGCAACGGCACCCAGCGGCTTTTGCGAATTTACCAGCGCCGGTTGCGGTCCAACCTGACCCATGCCCTGCGCGGCGCATCCCCCCATCCCGAAGCGGATGCAGATACCATAGCGGCCTTGATTGATGGCCTCTATCTACGTGCGGCGCTGTCGCACTCCGGCACTGCCAAGGCGGCGCTGAACTCAGCCCTTACAACACTCGATCTCTTGCTTAAGGCACCTAGATGACACAACCAAATATTCTGATCCTGATGGTGGATCAGCTCAACGGCACATTCTTTCCCGATGGTCCGGCGGATTTCCTGCACGCGCCAAATCTCAAGGCGCTGGCGGCGCGGTCCACCCGGTTTGCCAATGCCTATACGGCATCGCCTCTGTGCGCGCCGGGGCGGGCGGCGTTTATGTCGGGCCAATTGCCAAGCGATACCGGTGTGTATGACAACGCGGCAGAGTTCTGTTCGTCGATCCCGACCTATGCGCATCACCTGCGCCGGGCGGGCTATCACACTTGCTTGTCGGGTAAGATGCACTTCGTCGGGCCAGACCAGTTGCACGGGTTCGAGGAACGCCTGACCACCGATATTTATCCCGCCGATTTTGGGTGGACCCCCGATTACCGCAAGCCGGGGGAACGGATTGACTGGTGGTATCACAACATGGGGTCCGTCACGGGCGCTGGTGTTGCCGAGATTTCCAACCAGATGGAATACGACGATGATGTCGCCTACAATGCGGTGCGCAAGCTTTATGATCTGTCACGCGGGGAGGACGGGCGTCCTTGGTGCCTGACGGCCAGCTTTACCCATCCGCATGACCCCTATGTGGCGCGCAAGAAATATTGGGATCTTTACGAGGATAGCGAACATCTGCTGCCCGAAGTTCCGGCGATGGCCTATGAGGATCACGACCCGCATTCGCAGCGCATCTTTGACGCCAACGATTGGCGCAGCTTTGACATCAAAGAAGAAGACATCCGCCGGTCGCGCCGAGCCTATTTTGCCAACATCAGCTATCTTGACGACAAAATTGGCGAGATCCTGCAAACGCTGGAAGACACGCGGCAAGAGGCGATCATCCTGTTTGTCTCCGACCATGGCGACATGCTGGGCGAGCGGGGGCTTTGGTTCAAGATGTCCTTCCTTGAGGGATCATCGCGCGTGCCCATGATGATCTCGGCCCCGCAGATGGAGCCGGGCCTGCAAACAACCGCCGTCAGCAACATAGACGTCTGTCCCACCTTGTGTGATCTCGCAGGGGTCAGCATGGACGAGGTGATGGAATGGACCACCGGACAGTCGCTGGTGCCGATGGGCCAAGGGGTGGAGCGGACCGAACCCGTCGCGATGGAATATGCCGCCGAGGCGACCTACGCGCCGATGGTTTCGCTGCGCTATGGCAAGTGGAAGTACAACCGTTGCGACCTTGACCCTGATCAGCTCTTTGATCTGGAAGCCGACCCCAACGAGATGACCAATCTGGCAGATCACCCTGATCACCAAGGCACGCTAAATTCCCTGCAAGCCAAAGCGGACGCCCGCTGGGATTTGGCAGCTTTCGACGCCGATGTGCGCAAAAGTCAGGCCCGCCGCTGGGTGGTTTATGAGGCGCTGCGCGAGGGGGGGTATTACCCTTGGGATTATCAACCGCTGCGCAAAGCATCCGAACAATACATGCGCAATCACATGGACCTCAACGTGCTGGAAGACAACAAACGCTTCCCGCGCGGTGAATGACCCTTCATTTGGCCCCTAAACTCCCGCCGGAGGCAGAAAGTTAACCCATGCCCTATGACACACAGCCCAAGGCCAGCCATTTTATCAATGGCGCCTACGTCGAAGACACAAGCGGCACGCCGATTGATGTGATCTATCCCGCAACCGGGGAAAAGATCGCAACGGTTTATGCCGCGACGCCCGCGATTGTCGATCAGGCAATTGAATCGGCGCGCAATGCCCAAGCGGCATGGGCCGCGATGAGCGGAACTGAGCGCGGGCGTATCCTGCGCCGGGCCGAGCAGATCATGCGCGAGCGCAATCACGATCTGAGCGTGCTGGAAACCTATGACACCGGCAAACCCTATCAGGAGACCTCGGTGGTGGATGCCACCAGCGGGGCCGATGCGCTGGAATACTTCGGCGGCATGGCGGCGACACTGACCGGCGAGCATATCCAGCTGGGCGAGAACTGGGTCTATACCCGCCGCGAGGCTTTGGGCGTTTGTGTGGGGATCGGCGCGTGGAATTATCCAACGCAGATCGCCTGCTGGAAGGGCGCACCGGCGCTGGCGTGCGGCAATGCGATGATTTTCAAACCCTCCGAGACAACGCCGCTTTGTGCGCTCAAGGTGGCCGAGATCCTGCATGAGGCGGGTCTGCCGGCGGGCATCTACAATGTCGTGCAGGGCATGGGCGAGGTGGGCAGTGCATTGGTCACCGATCCGCGGGTTGATAAGGTATCGCTGACCGGTTCGGTGCCGACGGGGCGCAAGGTCTATGCCGCTGCGGCCGAAGGCATCAAACATGTGACGATGGAACTGGGGGGCAAATCCCCGATGATCGTCTTTGATGACGCGGATATCGAGAACGCGGTTGGCGGGGCGATTTTGGGCAATTTCTATAGCTCTGGTCAGGTCTGTTCCAACGGCACGCGGGTGTTTGTGCACAAGGCGATCAAGGAAAAGTTCCTGACCCGTTTGACGGAACGTCTGGGCAATGCGGTGATCGGCGATCCGATGGACCCCGACACCAGCTTTGGCCCGATGGTGTCAGAGCGGCAGATGAATATCGCGCTGGGCTATGTCGAAAAAGGCAAGGCTGAAGGCGCGCGTCTGGTCACGGGCGGGGCGCGTTTGGACCGTGAAGGGTTCTACATGCAGCCGACGGTGTTTGCCGATGTGACCGATGATATGATCATCGCCCGCGAAGAGATCTTTGGGCCGGTGATGGCAGTGCTGGATTTTGAGGACGAAGATGAGGTGATGGCGCGGGCCAATGACACCGAATTTGGTCTGGCGGCGGGTGTGTTCACCAAGGATCTGACCCGTGCGCACCGCGTTGCGGCGCGGTTTGAGGCGGGCACCTGTTTCATCAACACCTATAATGACGCGCCGGTCGAGGCCCCCTTTGGGGGATCCAAAAACTCCGGTGTGGGGCGCGAGAACTCCAAGGCGGCGATCGCGCATTACAGCCAGTTGAAATCGGTGTTTGTGCGCATGGATGACGTGGAGGCGCCCTTTTAGGGCTCTGCCAAAAGGAGCGCTGACGCGCGTTTCATTTTTGGCGCTTTTGGCGAGGTGAGCCCGGATCAGGATCGGTGGTTTTGTTCTGTGGCGGTTTTGAGATTTGCTGAGAGGTGCTTGCGCCACAGGTCTGTGGCTCAAGACACCGGTTCAATGATGGCGGTGCGATTCCCCGCAGCGTCAAGGACAAGCCAAGCACAGCTTGGGGCGCTTTGCGCCTCCTTGACCCTGCGCGGAATCACGAAGAGGTAGGTATGAAGGCGGAATTTGTAATTGTTGGGGCTGGCAGTGCCGGCTGTGCCATGGCTTATCGTTTGGCGATGGCGGGGCGCAAGGTGATCGTGATTGAACATGGCGGCACCGATGCGGGCCCGTTTATTCAAATGCCTGCGGCGCTCAGCTATCCGATGAATATGAAACGGTATGACTGGGGCTACCGGTCAGAGCCGGAGCCGCATTTGAACAACCGCGAACTGGCCTGCCCGCGCGGCAAGGTGATTGGCGGATCGTCCTCGATCAACGGGATGGTTTATGTGCGCGGTCATGCGATGGATTATGATCATTGGGAGGAAAGCGGCGCGCAGGGCTGGGCCTATGCGGATGTTTTGCCGTATTTCAAACGGATGGAAAGCTGGCATGACGGCGGTCATGGCGGCGATGCGGGTTGGCGCGGCACGGACGGTCCGCTGCATGTGAGCCGCGGGCCGCGCAAGAACCCCTTGTTCGAGGCCTTTGTGAAGGCAGGTGCGCAGGCTGGATATGAGGCCACGGATGATTACAACGGTGAAAAGCAAGAAGGCTTTGGCCCGATGGAGCAGACCGTGTGGAACGGGCGGCGCTGGTCGGCGGCCAATGCCTATTTGCGGCCTGCGCAGCGCACGGGCAATGTCGAGCTGATCCGCGCCCTTGCGCAGCGTGTGGTGATCGAGGAGGGCCGCGCCATCGGCGTTGAGGTGCTGCGCGGCGGCAAGATCGAGGTCATCGGCGCCGAGCGTGAGGTGGTTTTGGCCGCTTCTTCGATCAATTCGCCGAAACTGTTGATGTTGTCGGGCATTGGCCCGGCTGCGCATCTGGCCGAGCATGGGATCGAGGTGGTCGCGGACCGCGCCGGTGTGGGGCAAAACCTGCAAGACCATCTTGAGCTTTATATCCAGATGGCGGCATCGCAGCCGATCACCCTGTATAAACATTGGAACGTCCTGTCCAAGGCGGTGATCGGGGCGCAGTGGCTGTTTACCAAGACCGGTATGGGCGCATCGAACCAGTTTGAAAGCGCGGCCTTTGTACGCTCCAAGGCCGGGGTGCCTTATCCGGATATCCAGTATCATTTCCTGCCCATCGCCGTGCGCTATGACGGCCAGGCCGCGGCAGAGGGGCATGGATTTCAGGCCCATACTGGGCCGATGCGGTCCAAGTCGCGGGGGGCGGTGAGCCTGCGGTCAGGCAATCCTGCGGATGATCCGGTGATCCGGTTCAACTATATGTCTCACCCCGAAGACTGGGAGGATTTTCGCACCTGTATCCGTTTGACCCGTGAGGTTTTTGCGCAGGAGGCGTTCAAGCCATTTGTGAAGCATGAGATCCAGCCCGGTGCGGAGATGCAAACGGATGCGGAGCTTGACAGTTTCATCGCAGAACATGCCGAGAGCGCCTATCACCCTTGCGGCACTTGCAAGATGGGCGCGGTGGACGATCCGATGGCCGTGGTTGATCCGCAGGCACGGGTGATCGGGGTTGAGGGGCTGCGCGTGGCGGACAGTTCGATCTTTCCGCGCATCACCAATGGCAATCTCAATGCGCCGTCGATCATGGTGGGTGAGAAGGTTTCGGATTTGCTACTTGGCCTTGATCCATTGGCGCGGGCCAATGATGTGCCCTGGGTTCATCCGGAGTGGGAAACATCGCAGCGGTGATCTGCTGCGCCATGGCATCAGGCGGGTCTCAGGCGTGTTGTGATAGGCGTTAACCTTTCTTAACAGAATCGCTTTCGTCCTGCGGGCGCAGCGCCCATAGTGACGCCATGTTAACCATTTGTTTACGATTTGCGCTGTGTGCGCTTTGGCTGCTGGCGCCCCCTGCGCAGGCGGCAGATATCACCGGAGACCTGCGTGTGATTGATGGCGATACGGTGGATGTCGGGCGGACCCGCGTGCGCCTTTATGGTATTGATGCGCCAGAGCGAGATCAGCCGTGCACAACGCTGAACGGGCAAAACTGGGCCTGCGGTGATTGGGTCACGCGGCAGGTGCAGGATTTGTTCGGCGGGCAGCGGGTGCGCTGTGTGGCCAAGGATACAGACCGTTACGGGCGCGTGGTGGCCAAGTGTTATGCCGGGGTTGCGGATATCGGGGCGCGGCTGGTGCAGGATGGTCTGGCCTATGCCTACCGCAAATATGCGATGGATTATGATCTGGATGAAAAAGCGGCCCTGGTTGCCAAGCGCGGCATTCACGGGTTCACGCTGCAATCGCCCGCACGTTATCGTCTGACCCGGATCAAGGGGCGCGATGCGCAAGATCCGAACTGTGCGATCAAGGGCAATATTTCGGCCAAGGGCAAACGGATCTACCACATGCCAGGGCAAAAGTTTTATGACCGCACCGGCATTCAGCCCGCCGAGGGCGAGCGGTGGTTCTGTTCCGAAGCGCAGGCGCGGGCCTCTGGGTGGCGGCCTGCGCGGCGCTGATTATTCGACCTGATAGGGCAGGACATCGCGGCGGTTCGGATCGACGACAAGGCGGCGTTCCAGCGGCGGCACCGCCCGTTGGTGACAGCCCTTGCGTTCGCAAATCCGGCAGGAAATCCCGATCGGTTCAAAGGCGCTGTCGCGGCTGGTGTCCATGCCATCTGCGTAGACCAAGGCATCCGCGTGGCCCACTTCGCAGCCCAATGCGATGGCGTAGCGGCGCACGGGCGCGCCAAAGCGGCCGCCCGGTTTGGTGATGTCGCGAGCCAGCGATATATATCGCACGCCGTCCGGTGTTTCGGCCAGTTGCCGCAGGAAATGCCCCGGCGTTTCAAAGGCGCGGTGCACATTCCAAAGCGGGCAGGCTCCGCCGAAACGGGCAAATTGCAGGCGCGTGGCAGAGTGGCGTTTGGTGATGGTGCCGGCCTGATCGACCCGCACAAAAAAGAACGGGATGCCCTTGGCGCCGGGGCGTTGCAGGGTGGAAAGCCGGTGCGCGACCTGTTCGATGGAGGCGCCAAAATGTCCGGCCAGCACCTCAAGATCATGGCGGCAGTCCTGTGCTTTGTCTTGAAATTGGCCATAGGGCATCAAGGCGGCGCCGGCGAAATAGTTGGCCAGACCGATCTTGGCAATTTCGCGGGCACCGGTGGAGTGAAAGCGGGCCAGATCGAGGGTCGCCTCAAGCAGGGGTTCCTGCCGGGTGAGGGCAACTTGCAGCAGCATTTGAAAGGTCTGGGTTTCAGGTGCGGCGCGGGCCGAGAGGGTCAGTGCCTTTTGCGCAGGGTCGTATTGGCGCAGGCGGTCGGCATCGGCAAAGCTGACGCTGACCCCGGCGTTGGCAAGGGCTGATGCAGCCGCAACGCGCATGTTGTGATGCCCACCTTCGCGGCTGGCGAAATGTTCGGCGGCGCGGTCAACCGCGTCGATGTAGTTGTCGCAATAGTGGAAGAAGTCGCGCACCTCTTCCCATGGCGAGGGGGAGGCGCTTGCGTCACCCCGGCCCAGTGCCTCGTCCAGTGAGGCGAGGCGTTCGTGGGTTTGGCGGTAGCTTTGGTGTAATTCGAGAAAGGCCCGCGCCAGCCCCGGCGCGTTGGATGCGGCAAGGCGCAGATCGGCGAGCGGTGGCATGTTCCCGCCAAAGACCGGGTCGGCCAGTGCCTCGCGCATGTCACTGACAAGGCGTTCGCCGTCACCCGTGCTAAGCTCGCTCACGTCCATACCGAACTCTGTCACCAAAGACAGGACAACAGTGGTGCTGACCGGACGGTTGTTGTTTTCCATCTGGTTGAGATAGGGCAGGGACACGCCGAGCCGGCCAGCAAAATCTTTTTGGGTCAGACCAACCCGCGTGCGCAGCTCGCGCAGCTTGGCCCCGGCATAGAGTTTTTGATTGGCCATGACGCCGCCCTTTGCAACTTTGCAGTTTGCGATAGCCTAGCTTTGCAAACTGTCAGCAGCAAGGTGCGGTGAAAGAGTTAACGTAATGCTAATCCCAGTGCTTTTTCGCGGCGGATCACCAGCGCGATTGAGATAACACCGGCGATGGCCGTCAGCAGCATGAGCCACAGCAGGGGATAGGCGCCTGTTTCGGGGGTCAGGAGCGCACCGGCCAACACCGCAAGGCCGGATCCGCCGCCGATCATGATCGCGCCGCCAAGGCCGGAGGCTGTGCCCGCCAGATGGGGGCGCACAGACAACATGCCAGCGGCAGCATTGGGTATACACAGGCCATTGCCAAGGCCGACCAATGTCATCAGTCCAAAGAAGGTTTCAGCGGTGCCATATCCGCTGAGGAAAATTAGCAAAGACACCGCGCCTCCCAGTGCATTGGCGATACAGCCCCAAAGCACCATGGCGTTGATGCCGAATTTGACCGCGTAGAGGCCGGTGAGGAAGTTGCCTGCAAAATAGCCGATGGCTGGGGCGCCGAAGTAGATGCCAAGCCAGAACGGGTTCAGCCCAAAGACCGTGCTGCCCACAAATGGCGCGCCACCAAGATAGGCGTAGAACGCGCCGGAACAAAAACCGGAGGCCATCGCATAGCCCCAGAACCGTCGGGCGCGGAGAAGTTCGGGGTACTCGCGGAACTGGCCGATCAGGGTCTTGCCGGAATGGCGGGCGGTTTCGCCCATGTCGGCCCAGACGATCAACAAAATCACCCCGCCCAAAACGGCCATCAACCAGAACGTAACAGTCCAGTCAAAGACCTGTTCAATTGCGCCCCCGATGGCCGGGCTGATCATCGGGACAAGGGCCACACCCATGGTGACATAGCCCATCATCGAGGCGGATTGGTCCTGTGAATACAGATCACGGATCACCGCGCGGCTGAGGACCATTGCCGTGGCGATGATGGCTTGGCCTATGCGAAAGATCAGGAAAACGGTGGCGTTGGGCGCGTAGATACAGCCCAAAGTCGCCCCGATGAACAGGACAAGCCCGCCCATCATTACCTTGCGGCGCCCCAGATTGTCAGAGATCGGGCCGATGAAGAGTTGCAAAATACCGCTGCAAAACAGGAACAGCGGCACCGATAGCTGCATCACCGCGTAATCCGTGCCGAAATACTCTGCCATATAGGGCAGGCTGGGTAGGAAAATGTTCATCACCATCGCAGACAGCCCCGCGAGGAGGATCAATGTCGAGATATGCGGTGGGGTGGTCCGATCCAGAAACCGGATAACGGGAGGGGCATTCATGCAAATGCAAGTATTCCCATGTCTGGGCAATGTCCAGAGAAGGTGGGCGAATTTGCAAGTTTGCAATTAGCTGCATCCATGATGGAAATACTTTGCAAATATTCACAAATTCACTTTGGCTGCCGCCCTCGCTTGGATAAGATGTGCCAAACTTATGCAGGGGTTCACCATGAAAGATATTCTGGAACAGCTTGAAGAGCGCCGCGAAACCGCGCGCCTTGGCGGTGGTCAAAAACGCATCGACGCGCAACACGGGCGCGGCAAACTGACCGCGCGGGAACGGGTCGAATTGTTGCTCGATGAGGGCAGCTTTGAAGAGTTTGACATGTTTGTCACCCATCGCTGTACCGATTTTGGCATGGAAAAACAAAAGCCTGCGGGTGATGGCGTGGTTACCGGCTGGGGGACGATCAATGGCCGTCTGGTCTATGTGTTCAGTCAGGATTTCACGGTCTTTGGTGGATCACTGTCCGAAACCCACGCGCAGAAGATCTGCAAAATTCAGGATATGGCGATCCAGAACGGCGCACCCGTGATTGGCATCAACGATTCTGGCGGGGCGCGTATTCAGGAAGGCGTTGCATCGCTCGCCGGTTATGCCGAAGTGTTCCAGCGCAACATCGAAGCCTCCGGCGTGATCCCGCAGATCAGTGTCATCATGGGGCCATGTGCAGGCGGCGCGGTCTATTCCCCTGCGATGACCGACTTTATCTTTATGGTCAAAGACACCTCTTACATGTTCGTGACCGGCCCTGATGTGGTCAAGACCGTGACCAACGAGGTTGTCACCGCTGAAGAGCTGGGCGGGGCAACAACCCACACCCGCAAATCCTCGGTGGCGGATGCGGCGTTTGAAAACGATGTGGAAGCCCTGGCAGAGGTGCGCCGCCTGGTCGATTTCCTGCCGGCCAACAACACCCAGATGCCACCCGTGCGCCCGTTCTTTGATGAGCCGGACCGGATTGAAGCCTCGCTTGATACCTTGGTTCCGGCCAATCCAAACACACCCTACGACATGAAAGAGCTGATCCAAAAGCTGGCGGATGAGGGTGATTTTTACGAGATTCAGGAAGATTTCGCCAAGAACATCATCACCGGTTTTGTCCGCCTTGAGGGGCGCACTGTGGGTGTGGTGGCAAACCAACCGATGGTTTTGGCGGGCTGTCTGGACATTGACAGCTCTCGCAAGGCGGCACGGTTTGTGCGGTTCTGCGATGCCTTTGAAATCCCGCTGCTGACGCTGGTCGATGTGCCCGGCTTTCTGCCCGGCACCAGTCAGGAATATGGCGGCGTGATCAAACACGGTGCAAAGCTGCTGTTTGCTTATGGCGAGGCGACCGTGCCGATGGTGACGGTGATCACCCGCAAGGCCTATGGCGGGGCCTATGACGTGATGGCGTCCAAACACCTGCGGTCCGATTTCAACTATGCCTGGCCGACAGCCGAGGTGGCCGTGATGGGCGCCAAGGGCGCAACAGAGATCATTCACCGTCAGGATCTGGGCGATGCAGAAAAGATCGCGCAGCACACCAAGGATTATGAAGACCGGTTCGCCAATCCCTTTGTCGCCGCAGAGCGCGGGTTCATCGACGAGGTGATTCAGCCGCGCACCACGCGCAAGCGGATCGCGCGGGCCTTTGCATCCTTGCGGAACAAGAAGGTCAACCGGCCTTGGAAAAAGCACGACAACATTCCGTTGTGAGGTGGTGATATGCGGTTTGTATCTCTTTGCCTCTTTCTTTGCTTTGGCTTGGCGTTTCAAGCTCAGTCCGGGCTACTTTGCGTTGGTCAAAACCCGCCGCATGAATTCAAAAATGGACGTGTCTGTTTTGGGGCGGGAGCTAATGCAGTTTTGACACTCGAAGATGGCACAAAGACTAAACTTTTGTATGCGAACTTTTGGACAGACGCGCGGTACAAGCGTCGGGATAAGCAAGAGAATGCAACGAAGGGCCTCAGTCTTTGTCGTCAGTACTTTCGCGAGCTAGTGGCCTTTGGCTCGAGAAAAGGACAGCGGCCTGAAAAGATAGAAGTCAGGCTTTTCTGGATAAACCGCGCACCTCGTGTGGCCTCGGACTATCGAGGGATTCCGGCCGTCGGGCGTGTAATCGTCATTGCAGACGTAAGGGCAAAGACCTGCGAGTTCTTGTAGTGATAGCTTGCAACAAGAAAACAGCACAGAGGCGTCTCTGGCCTGCAGATTGGAGCTTTGTGCGAGCTTATCAATTAGCGACACAGCACCTATCATGTTTGCGAAGCGGTCATTGGCGCTGCGTAAGGCACGGTTCGCGCAGGATTGAGAGGATTTTGCTATGACCCTTTTCAAAAACCAAGCCTTCGCCATCGCCCATGCGGATGATGGCAAATTCGAGGGTGCGGGCCTGCGGCCGTTTTTTGAGTATCGTGATCTGGGCATCAAGGATGCGACCAAGGGCGGCTACGGCGCCCATGTGATCCGCGCGGTTCCGGGGATGGAAAGCCCCGGTGCATGGCATTCGCACGAGTTGGATTTTCAGATGGTCTATGTCACCCAAGGCTGGGTGGTGTTCGAATATGAGGGGCAGGGGGAGCATCTGCTGCGGGCCGGGTCTTGTGTGTTACAGCCGCCAGGCATCAAACACCGCGAACTGCGCCATTCTGATGATATGGAGCTGATCGAGATCATCTCGCCCGCCGATTTTGCCACCCAAGAGGAAGACGCGCCATGATCCGTCTGGCTTTTGCACTGTTGCTGGCAGCGACGCCTGTCTGGTCCTTCGAGGTGCCATCGGGGCAACCTGTGGATCTGCAAGAGGTGCTGATTGACGATCTGGGCGACGAGATCTGGCTGCGGTTCCGGTTTGTTGCGCCGAAGATCTCTCGTGATGATGCGATGGCCGAGGTCAACGCGCAGGACATGCTGCATCTGTGCCAGGAAACTGCGCTGACCTATATCTCGGATTTCGAATTGGACGGGGATGTGATCGTTGTGTCGCTGGCCGACCGGCCCACCGAATTTGGCGTGGCCGACCCGGATGCAACCCAGTTTTTCGAAGCGTTTCGCGCCGATAATGGCTCCTGTATTTGGGAGAGTTACTGATGCAACCACAACATGTAGGGGGCGGTTTGCCACAGACACGAATGAATGAGGCTTTGGCGTCACAAACCCGCCGATTGACGGCGGAACCATATCAATCGACAGGCGTTTTGCTTATTCTGCGGCCAAGGCATACCCATGTATTCCTTACCTCAGAACCGGGGCGTGCGAGGCATCTAGCAGTGCAGCGCCCCATCAACAATGACAGGAGACACAGATGTCAAAGAGCATCAAACTGTTGGCAACGCTCGGCTTTGTTGCCGTTGTTGCCGCATGTACAAGCGGCCAGACCGAAGAAGAATTCGTGGTTGTCGACCCAGAGCCCATCTCGGTTGAGCCCACATACACAGGCAAATACAAGTAAGTCTGTTACAAGGCAGGCGACCCCGCCTGCCTTGATCCCCACCACCCTTTGTCAGGAGGGTGTGTGATGCCTGCCTATATGTTGAAACACCGCGGGTTTCCGGGCCGTTTGCCCGGCACTGACTTTCAATTCACCATTCGCCGCCCAAACCCCAAGGGGGTCACGCCGATCACCCGGCGCGAGCGTCGCCCAGATCGTCGCCCGCCGGATCGCCGGGCCGATGCCGCCTTTATGAAGGCCTTGTGGGAGGCATTTGGTGATCAACCGTTTGAGCGGGGCAATCTGGATGCGGGGCGTCTGTCGTGGCTGTTTGGCCGTGAGGTTTTGCCTGCCACCGATCCCTTCGATCCGGCAGACTACGAAGCCATCATGGTCATCGACGAAGCAATGGCCCGCGCCGCTTTCCCCGAAGCGTTTGAGGGGTAATCGGCATGTTTGCGCCACTCCTCCCCGCATTTGCGCGATCCTCAGCCGATTTTTCGGCATGGGGCGCGTCGGGCTTGGCCCTTGGGGCGGATTTGGACAGGGTCGGACCTGCAGGCGGCGCGACCAAAAACCATGCGCTGTTTGCACATCAAGACCAAACCCCTTCCCCTTATGGGCAGCGCACCGTCCCCCCGAATGTGCTGCCCGTTTTTTCCCGCAGGTGGCGCGGTCTGGATGGTCAGGCACAGGATCGGCCCGGCTGCGCGGAACCATTGGGCGCGTGCCGCGTTGTTCCTGCATATAAAAGCAGTGAAGGAACAGGCAGATGTCCATCAAACATATCATTCTCAGTCTTGCGGCCTGCGGCGGTTTGGCCGCTTGCGGTGACACGCTTGGCGAACAGGCGCTTGGCGGCGCGGCCATTGGCGCGGGCGCTGCGGCCATCACCAGCGGCAGCCTTGCGCAAGGTGCGGCCATCGGTGCTGCGGGCAACATCGCCTATTGCCAGCTCAATCCGGGCAAGTGCAACTGATCCCTCTCTAATCATTGCCAAAACGGCAGGCCGCGTTATTTGGCCCGCCCGCCTGGCACCCGCTTATTTGAACCCTGCGCAGCCTTCGCTGCGACAGGGTTTTTGTGTTTTCCTCAAGACCCAGAAGGATATCCCATGTTCAAGAAAATCCTGATCGCCAATCGGGGCGAGATTGCCTGCCGCGTTATCAAGACCGCCCGTAAGATGGGCATCACCACTGTCGCAATATATTCGGACGCGGATGCGCAAGCACTGCATGTGCAGATGGCGGATGAGGCCGTGCATATTGGCCCGCCCCCTGCGAACCAGTCCTATATCGTCATTGACAAGGTGATGGAGGCGATCAAATCTTCGGGCGCCGAGGCCGTGCATCCCGGTTATGGGTTCCTGTCCGAAAACAGCAAGTTCGCCGAGGCGCTTTCGGCGGCCGGTGTGGCCTTTGTCGGCCCGCCAGTGGGTGCGATTGAAAAGATGGGGGACAAAATCACCTCCAAGAAAATCGCGCAGGAAGCCGGGGTCTCCACCGTGCCGGGCTACATGGGCCTGATCGAGGACGCTGATGAGGCGGTCAAGATTTCCAATGAAGTTGGCTATCCGGTGATGCTCAAGGCCTCCGCCGGGGGCGGCGGCAAGGGCATGCGGATTGCCTGGAATGACGAAGAGGCCCGCGAGGGGTTCCAATCGTCCAAGAACGAGGCGACCAATTCCTTTGGCGATGACCGGATCTTTATCGAAAAGTTCGTCACGCAACCGCGCCACATTGAGATTCAGGTGCTCTGTGACAGCCATGGCAACGGTGTCTATCTGGGCGAGCGGGAATGCTCGATCCAACGCCGTAACCAAAAAGTCGTTGAAGAGGCGCCATCGCCCTTCCTTGATGAGGCCACCCGCAAGGCCATGGGCGAACAGGCGGTCGCGCTGGCGCTGGCGGTTGATTATGCCTCTGCCGGGACGGTGGAATTTATCGTTGATGGTGACAAGAATTTTTACTTCCTTGAGATGAACACCCGTTTGCAGGTGGAACACCCTGTGACCGAGTTGATCACTGGCGTTGATTTGGTCGAAGAGATGATCCGCGTGGCCAATGGCGAGAAACTGTCGATCAAACAATCGGATGTGAAGCTGAATGGCTGGGCGATTGAGAACCGTCTTTATGCCGAAGACCCCTATCGCGGGTTCCTGCCTTCCATTGGCCGTCTGACACGCTATCGCCCACCACAAGAGGTGGCTGCGGGGCCGCTGCTCGATAACAGCAAGTGGCAGGATGATGCGCCATCAGGGGCGACCGCGGTGCGTAATGACACCGGCGTCTACGAGGGCGGCGAGATTTCGATGTACTACGATCCGATGATCGCCAAGCTGTGCACATGGGCCCCGACCCGCGCCGAGGCGATTGAGCAGATGCGCGTTGCGCTGGACAGTTTTGAAGTTGAGGGGATTGGTCACAACCTGCCATTCCTGTCGGCGGTGATGGATCACCCAATCTTTATCAACGGGGATATGACCACGGCCTTTATCGCCGAGGAATATCCTGATGGGTTTGAGGGGGTTGAACTGCCCGAGGGCGAATTGCGCCGGATTGCGGCGGCGACCTCTGCCATGCACCGCGTGGCCGAGATCCGCCGGGCGCGGGTGTCGGGCCGGATGGACAACCACGAACGCAAGGTCGGTTCGGATTGGAATGTTGCCATTCAGGGACAGTCCTTTGATGTGACCATTGAGGCCGATCAGGACGGCGCGACCGTGAATTTTGCCGATGGTGAGGCGCTGCGCGTCAGTGGCGATTGGACGCCGGGGGATCAATTGGCAACCATGACAGTGGCGGATGCGCCGCTGATCCTGAAGGTTGGCAAGATTTCGGGCGGTTTCCGTGTGCGCACCCGCGGCGCGGATCTGCGGGTACATGTGCGCACCCCGCGTCAGGCCGAACTGGCCCTGATGATGCCGGAGAAGGTCGCGCCTGATACGTCCAAGATGCTGCTGTGCCCGATGCCGGGGCTGGTGGTGAAACTGGAGGCCGCTGTGGGCGATGAGGTGCAGGAAGGCCAAGCGCTTTGCACCATTGAGGCGATGAAGATGGAAAACATCCTGCGCGCCGAGAAAAAGGGTGTCGTGTCCAAGATCAACGCCAGTGCGGGCGACAGCCTTGCAGTGGACGACGTGATCATGGAGTTCGAATGATCCGATGACCGATGCGGTGCTGTCACTTCCATGGCTTCTGGCGATTGGCGCAGTGTTCTGCGCCGGTCTGCTGCTGTTGTGGAAAGAGGCGCGCACCGCAGGTCTGATCATCGCGCAGTTCTTTCTGACAATTGGCCTGCCGGTTGTCGTGATCCTTGGCGCTTTGGTCTGGGCGGCGCTGCCGTTTCTGGGGCAGTTGGAGACAGGTATCCAGCAGGCGATGATCGCGGGTTTGGTGATTGCCGTTGGCTGGCTGACCACGGCGATCTTTGCCGAATTGGCCAAGTCGCGTGGACGTGCGGAACGGCTGCGGGATTATCACAAGGCGCTTTATGCCGAGATCGGCAATACGCTGGAATCGCTATGGGTTGTGGGGGAAACAGAGGCCTATGTCGCCGCGTTGACCGAACGTATGGAAAAAGAGGCGGATTATGTGCCGTTTATCCCACGTGAGCATCACGATCATGTCTATGATGCGGTGATTGCGGAGATTGACGTGCTGCCACGGCAAACGATTGACGCCATCGTGGCCTACTACAGCCTGATCAAATCTGTGTCGGCCCTCGCCGATGACATGCGCGGCGAGACTTTCAAAACGCTCGATCCGCCACGGCGCACGGCGATGTATTCAGATTATGTCGGAATGCGTAAGCAGGCGTATTTGTTCGGGAAATACGCCCTGCGTTTGATCAAAGCCTATTCGGACGGCGGCGCCAGAGCGGCCCAGCAGATCATCAGTAGCCAGGGCGCGGACCTGTCCGCCACGTCACAGGGATCGGTGTGAAGGGTATGTTGGGATCTTTGTCCATATCAGACCTTCGTGTTGCTCATAGCTTTAATATAGGCAGCGCCGTGCCAGGGATCAAGGATCACTGGCCTTCGGGGCGATTGGCCTCTTTCTCTTCGCGGATCTCCCGTTGGCGGATGGGCATTTTGTCGATGCTGCGACTGATTTCGCGCACGTCCCATGGGAAGGGTTTGCGCAGCTTGATGCCGCCGTCCTTGCCCACCAACACCAACATAAAGCCGCGTGGCCGCATTTTGAGCCGCAGCGCAGAGCGGGCGGCAGGGTCTGTGTCGGTCAAAACAACGACATCCCGTTCGATCAGCGCCTCCGTGCGGGCCGCCAGCAGTTCCATCTGTTCAATAAAGGCAGGATCGTTCTCGCTGTCGGCAAAGACTACGACGGGGCGCTTTTTCCAGTGGAATTCGCTTAAATCGGCCATATCTGCGGCGCGAAACACAGTATCTTCGGGCGATGGTGCGCCCGTGTCAGCACCCAGTGCGGTGGCAAAAAATCCTGCAATAACAAGCGGTATAAGCGGTTTCATAAAGGCTCCTGTTGGAACAGATATAGGCGCTTTTGCAAGATTTGCGATGCAAAATCGGTTCGATTTTCGCTTTAAGCATTATGCAAGGGCTTTGGGCACATGACGGGGTATTCCCCTGCGTTCAGGCCGACGGGGGCGGCCTTGCTCAGCACGATTGGCGCCGCTGTTATGGATGTCATACTTCACCTTGGTGCGCATCGCACCGGGACGACCACGTTCCAGCATTATATGCGGGACCATGCCGATGATCTGGGCCAGCAGGGCACCGGGTTCTGGGGGCCGTGGCGCACCCGCAAATCGGTGTTTCCGGGTTTGTTTCCGGGGCCGGCAGCGGCCAACGGGCGCAACAGACAGGCCCATGCACAAGGCCGGGTTCGGGTTCTGGCGGCGCGGGCTGCGGATCTGGGGTTGCGCGATTTGTTGGTCAGCGACGAGAACATGATCGGAACGCCCCGCGCCCGCCTGCGGGCCAAAATCCTGTATCCGGCAATTGGCGAACGTTTGGCGCGGGTTTCTGCGGCCTTTGGTGGCAAGATCAGCCGTGTGGTTTTGTGCGTCCGTTCGCCTGATCTATGGTGGTCATCCGTGGCGGCGATGACCGTGGCGCGGGGGCACCCGATCCCCAAGCCGCGCACGTTTGAGGTGATCTCGAACCGCCAGCGCGGTTGGCGGGATGTCATCACCGATCTGTCCTGCGCCCTGCCGGACGCCCATATCGAAGTGCTGCCGTTTGAAACATTTGCCGGCCGTCCCGACAGCCTGCTGGAAGCGGCCATGGGCCGCGCAGCCCCCGTGGACCGCAATGCGCTTTGGCTGAACCGGTCGCCTGATTTGCCCAAGCTGCGCGAGGTGTTGGCCGCACAGGGCGCGGACCCGGCGCAATTGCCCGAAGGACCGGGCCGTTGGCATCCCTTCACCCCAGAACAAACCGCCCGACTGGCGGAAAACTATGCGGACGATTTGCATTGGCTGACCGCCGGTGCGGATGGTCTGGCCCATTTGACAGAGGATAAGATCCGGACAAGAGCAGAAAAAACGCTGCCGCCGGATCAGAGGACAAGAGGACAAGCTCATGACAGCGGACAAGGACACATCAAAGGAAACATGGCGTAGCACCGCCGAGGCGGAGTTGCGCGGGCGCAGTGTTGACGACCTGACATGGAACACCCTTGAAGGCATTCCGGTGCAGCCGATCTACACAGCCGAAGACCTGGACGGGGTCGATCATCTGGGCAGTATCCCCGGTAGTGCGCCGTTTACGCGCGGGGTGAAAGCGACGATGTATGCGGGCCGCCCCTGGACGATCCGGCAATATGCGGGCTTTTCAACAGCCGAGGAATCCAACGCATTTTACCGGCGCGGATTGGCGGCCGGGCAGCAGGGGGTCTCGGTGGCCTTTGATCTGGCCACGCACCGCGGCTACGACAGTGACCACCCCCGTGTTGAAGGTGACGTGGGCAAGGCGGGCGTGGCCATCGACAGCGTTGAGGATATGAAAATCCTCTTTGACGGCATTCCGCTGGACAAGGTCAGCGTGTCGATGACGATGAACGGCGCGGTGATCCCGATTTTGGCCAATTTCATCGTCGCGGGCGAAGAGCAGGGCCATGACAAATCGGTGCTGGCCGGGACCATTCAGAATGACATTCTGAAAGAGTTCATGGTGCGCAACACCTATATCTACCCGCCAGAGCCGTCGATGCGGATCATTGGCGATATCATTGAATATACTTCGGACCATATGCCGAAGTTCAATTCGATCTCGATCTCGGGCTATCACATGCAAGAGGCCGGTGCGAACCTGGTGCAGGAACTGGCCTTTACCCTTGCGGATGGCCGTGAATATGTGCGCACCGCGATAGCTGCTGGCATGGATGTGGACCGGTTTGCGCCGCGCTTGTCGTTCTTTTTTGCCATTGGCATGAACTTCTTTATGGAAGCGGCGAAATTGCGGGCGGCGCGTCTGTTGTGGCACCGGATTATGTCGGAGTTTGAGCCGAAGAACGCCAAATCCTCGATGTTGCGGACCCACTGCCAGACATCTGGCGTGTCTTTGCAGGAACAAGACCCTTACAACAATGTGGTGCGCACCGCCTATGAGGCGATGGCGGCGGCACTGGGCGGCACACAGTCGCTGCACACCAATGCGCTGGACGAGGCGATTGCCTTGCCGACCGACTTTTCCGCGCGCATTGCACGCAATACCCAGTTGATTTTGCAAGAAGAAACCGGGGTGACAAATGTGGTCGATCCGCTGGCGGGGTCTTACTATGTTGAGAAGTTGACCCATGATCTGGCCGAGGCCGCCTGGAAACTGATCGAAGAAGTTGAGGAAATGGGCGGCATGACCAAGGCTGTGGCCTCTGGCATGCCGAAACTGCGGATCGAAGAGGCGGCGGCGACGCGGCAGGCGAATATTGATCGCGGCACCGAGGTGATCGTGGGCGTCAACAAATACCGCCGCGAAAGTGAAGATCCGATTGATATTCTGGATGTGGACAATGTCGCGGTGCGTGAAAGCCAGATCAAACGGTTGAACAGCATCCGCGCTAGCCGCGACGAGGCCGCTTGCACCGCCGCATTGTCGGAACTGACCCGCCGGGCAAAAGAAGGCGGCAACCTGTTGGAAGGGGCAGTCGAAGCGGCCCGCGCACGCGCCACTGTGGGAGAGATCAGCATGGCAATGGAAGACGAATTTGGCCGCCACAGGGCCGAGGTGAAAACCCTCGCAGGTGTCTATGGGGCGGCTTATGAAGGGGATGAGGGCTTTGCCAACATCCAGAAATCCGTGGAAGAATTTGCCGAGGCCGAAGGCCGCCGCCCACGCATGTTGGTGGTCAAGATGGGCCAAGACGGTCATGACCGCGGCGCCAAAGTGATTGCCACGGCCTTTGCCGATATCGGGTTTGACGTCGATGTGGGGCCGTTGTTCCAGACGCCAGCCGAGGCGGCGCAGGATGCGGTGGACAATGACGTGCATGTGATTGGCATCAGTTCGCAGGCCGCGGGCCACAAGACGCTGGCTCCGCAGTTGATTTCTGCGCTCAAGGAGGCGGGCGCCGAGGACATTCTGGTGATCTGCGGCGGGGTTATTCCGCAGCAGGATTATCAGTTCCTTTATGATGCCGGGGTCAAGGCGATCTTTGGGCCGGGGACCAACATCCCATCGGCGGCGCAGGACATTCTCAAGCTGATCCGCGCAGCGAGGGGATGATCCAAAGGACATTTGGCCGGGGCCAAATGATTTGATGTGTTGAATGGGGGAGGCTGTCTGCCTCCCCGTCGTCCATCTGACTGGGCAGATGGCGCAAGTGGAAAAGTTGGGGGAGGCTGTCTGCCTCCCCCAAACCCCCTCCGAGAATATTTGTAGCCAAAAAGGGGGTGCAGTGGGGAGAGAGCCAATGATGGAGTTGGATCATGTTGCGGTTGCGGGGGAGACCCTTGCGGCGGCGCAGGCGCATGTTGAGGCGGCTTTGGAAGTATCATTGCAACAGGGCGGGGAGCATGATGTGTTTTTCACCCATAATATGCTGCTGGGTCTCGAAGAGGGGCTGTATTTGGAGGCAATCGCGATCAATCCTGACGGGGCGGTGCCAATACGGGCGCGGTGGTTTGATCTGGACCGGTTTTCTGGTGCTGCCCGGCTCAGCAACTGGATTTGCCGTTGCACCGATCTGGACGCGACATTGGCCGCTTTGCCGGATGGCTTTGGTGCACCTGTGTCGTTGCAACGGGGTGATTTGCGTTGGCGGATGGCGGTGCCGGAGAGCGGGATTTTGCCCTATGACAATTGTGCCCCAGCGCTGATTGAGTGGGAGGGCGCCGCGCATCCTGCGGCGCGGTTGGACCAAAAGGGGTGCCGGATGACAGGGTTGACCGTGCGCCATCCGCAAGCGGCGGAATTGGCGCAGTTGCTTGCGCCGCATTTGCAGGGTGCATTTGTGGCGTTTGAGACCGGATTAGCCGGGCTTGAGGCGCGGTTTGACGTTGCGGGTCAGGCGCGGGTGCTGCGGTGATTGTCAGGCCCGCGAGTGCAATGGATGCGGCGGGTATTGCAACGCTTTGGAATAGAATGATCCGCGACACGGCGTTCACGTTCACCACCCTTGAGAAATCGGCAACCGAGGTTGCGGCTTTGATGAATGAGCGGCCTTCCGCCTTTTGGGTGGCCGAGGCGGAGAGGCTGGCCGGGTTTGTGACCTATGGCGCGTTTCGGTCCGGGCCCGGATATGCCCATACGGTCGAGCATACGGTGATCGTGGCGGACGGTTTTGGCGGGCAGGGCGTCGGGACGCGTCTGATGCAGAAGGCCGAGAAAGCAGCGCAAGATCAAGGGGTTCACGTCATGGTGGCCGGGATTAGCGCGGCCAACGGCGCGGCGGTTGCGTTTCACAGAAAGGTAGGATTTGTCCAGACCGGGCGTCTGCCAGAGGTGGGGCGCAAACACGGCGAATGGCTTGACCTGATTTTGATGCAGAAAACCCTCTGAACGTCCTGACTTCCCCTGCGGCAGCGTCTATGGTTCGCGCATGTCGATTTGGACCCGCATCACCGAAGCGCTGTCAGCTCTGACCTCCGGTCAGGGTTTGACGGAAGTATTCGACCGCCTGCGCAGCCCGCCGGAGCGGTCGGTGGCGTTTACCATTGCGGTGATCGCTTTGGGGGCCAAGATGGCCAAGGCCGATGGTTTGGTCACCCGCGACGAGGTCACCGCATTTCGCGAAGTGTTTCAGATTGCCGAGGCCGATGCCGATGGCGCGGCGCGGGTGTTTAATCTGGCGCGGCGCGATGTGGCCGGATTTGACGATTACGCCCGCCGGATCGCCGAGATGTTTGCCGAGCAACCCGAGATCTTGACAGATTTGATGGAGGGGTTGTTTCACATTGCGATGGCCGATGGCACCTACCATCCCAACGAGGACGCGTTTCTGGAGCGGGTGGCGGAGATATTCGGGCTGGCGGACGAGACCTTTCCAGCGCTCAAGGCGCGGTTTGTGCCTGATACATCGCCACTGCCCCATACGGTTTTGGGCATTGCGCCTGATGCCCCGATGGATGTGGCGCGGGCGGCGTGGCGCAAGCTGGTGCGGGCCAACCACCCCGATGCCTTGGTGGCGCGGGGCCTGCCCGAAGAGGCGGTGCGCATGGCGGAAAAGCGGTTGATTGATATCAACCGGGCTTGGGAAACCCTGTCGGGCAAAGCTGCCTGATGCGGATTGCCACTTATAACATTGAGTGGTTTTCGAGCCTGTTTGACGATGAGGATCAGCTCTTCGATGACGGTGGCTGGTCGGCGCGTTACAACGTGACGCGTGCGCAGCAGACCCAAGCCTTGGGCCGGGTGTTTCAGGCCCTGGATGCTGATGCTGTGATGATCATCGAAGCGCCGGATCAAAGCAAAAACAGATCAACTATCAAAGCTTTGACCGGTTTTGCCGCGCATTTTGGGCTGCGAGCGCGGGATGCGGTGATCGGCTTTCCCAATGACACCCAGCAAGAGATCGCACTGCTGTTTGACCCGGATGTGATGAAGGTCCGGCATGATCCGCAGGGCGTTGCCTCTGGTCCTGAGGGGGCCGAAGGTGCGCCGCGGTTTGACGGAGCGTTGCGGATTGATCTGGATATTGATGCAACCGAAGATCGGGTGGTGTTTTCCAAACCCCCCCTAGAGCTTGCGATCGAAACGGCGGGCGGGTTTGCCTTTCGGATGATCGGGGCGCATCTCAAATCCAAAGCGCCGCACGGGGCCAGCAATCCGGCCGAAGTTATGAGCTTTGCCATCGCCAACCGGCGCAAACAATTGGCGCAGGCGATATGGTTGCGGGGGCGTATTGAGGACCATTTGCGTGATGCAGTGCCATTGGTGGTGCTTGGGGATTTGAATGACGGGCCGGGCCTGGATGAGTTTGAGCATCTGTTCGGGCGCTCTTCGGTCGAGATTGTCATGGGCGATGATGGTCCGGATGCACTTTTTGATCCGCATGCGCGGCAGGCATTGAGCCGCCGTTTGGGGGCGATGCCAACAACCTCGCGGTTCTGGATCAGGCCGGAAAAGCGGTTTTTGCAGGCGCTGCTCGATTACATCATGGTCACCCCGCATTTCCGCCAACGCGGCGCGGCATGGCGGATCTGGCATCCACTGGATGATCCAGATTGCTGGCATACGCCAGAGCTGCGCGATGCGCTGGTCACGGCCTCCGACCATTTTCCAGTGACGCTGGAATTCGCTGACGGTCCGGCCACCCCCTCGAAAACTTGAGACAAAGCCACTATATTGGCCCCATGAAACGTATCAGTTTGATCATTGCGGTGGCTATGGCACCGATGGCTGTTGCCGCCGAAGAGGACCGCGGATTGTCCCTCATGGAACGCGGCGCGCAGATGTTTATGGAAGGCATCCTCAAAGAGATGGAGCCCGCCATCGAAGAGTTTTCAGGACTGGCCGATCAGATGGGTCCGGCGCTGAGAAGTTTTGCGCAGGAGATGGGGCCGAAACTGACCGAGCTGTTGGAAGAGGTCGAGGATTGGAGCGCTTATCAAGCGCCAGAGATGTTGCCAAACGGCGATATCGTCATCCGCCGCAAGCCGGATCATCCATTGGTCAAACCGGAAACTCCAACCGAACCTGCGCCGCAGATCGATCTTTGATTGCGGCTGCTGTTCGGCGCTGGTCCCCGCTTAATTTGGCAAGAAAAACTCAATCCCGCACTCTCGGCCGGGCGGGCGTGTTCAATCGTGACGCCCTTCGCGCACGGTCTTGATCTCGACCTGCGCCTCAAGCGAGCTGGCCAAAGAGTTGAACCGCGCCTCGGCGACCTCACCGAACAGGGGCAACATGTCTTCGGTCAGGCGCAGTTGCAGCAGCTTTTTCTTTGGAAACCAACGCATTTCGCCGCGTTCTGCGTCTTTGTTCATCCACAGCATCGCGCCAAATCGCATCGCTTTGCCGAGGATTTCAGCCTCTTGGCGGGTGCGTTCATCGACCATTTCGTAGAGATCTTCAAACCGGGTGTTTTCGCGTTTGTTGGAATAGCGGTGCAACAAGGCCAGACCCAAATAGATCCGTTCTGAATGTTTCAACCCCCCCAGATTGGCGCGGGTGGCGTTGTCAAAACACACCTCCGCACGGTAGTCGGGATGCGCGCGCCAGCTGACGTCGTGCAGCAGGCAGGCGGCTTTGACCAGACGTTTGCGCGGGGCGGGCGCGGAGCGATAAAGCGGCGCGATGAAATTGTTGAGCACCTTACCAAAGCCGGGCATCCGCGCATCCTTGGCTTCTGCAAAGCGGCAGGCCTCGATCAGAGGGTCGCGGTCGCGCAGGCGCTGGGGCATTTGTTCATACAGCATCCCTTCGCGGATGCCATAGCTTGAGATTGCGATGTCTTTGGGTTTGAACGTGCGCACCAGCCGCGACAGGACTTCGGCGGCATAAGGCACCAGTGCCATCCGGGTGGATGAGACACCGCAGGCACTGCGCAACTCATCCAGATCGCAATCTTTGATGTATTTCACCGTGGCCCGGACCGCCTTGGGCGTCATGCGGTATTCGTGCAGCACATGCAGCGGATAGCCCCGGCGCAGCATGTCGATCCGCGCGATGGCCCGCCATGAGCCGCCCACCAGAAACAGCCGGTCGCGTTGGGCGCCCATTTGGGCGTGCATACTTTCCATCACCTCTTTGATGTGTGCCTCGCGTGCCTTGGCCCCACCCTTGAGATCGCGCAGTTTCAGCGGGCCAAGCTGCGAGGTGACCCGCCGCCCGACGCGCCCGCCGGAAATCTCTGCCAGTTCCATCGAAGAGCCGCCGATGTCGCAGACCAAACCGTAAGCGCCGGGCCAGCCCAGCAAGACACCCTGCGCCGACAATCGCGCCTCTTCGCGCCCATCAATCACCCAGATCCGCAAACCGGTCTCGCGGCGCACCTCATCGCAAAAATCTTGGCCGTCAGAGGCATCGCGCACCGCCGCTGTGGCAACCACCGTCAGTTCTGACAGGCCCATACCTTCGGCCAGTTTGCTAAAGCGGCGCATCGCGGACAAGGCGCGGGTCCGGCCTTTGGGCGACAGATGGCCGGTTTCGGCCATGCCCGCGCCAAGGGCACACATGATTTTTTCATTGTAGAAATAGGCGGGCGATCGGGCCGCACCGTCAAACACCACCAAACGAACAGAGTTTGACCCGACATCAACCACCCCGACCCGTGCCAGCGCCCGTGCGCTTGGGTCTTCGAACAGGGGTTTGCCAAATAGCCCCAGATCCGCCAGTCCGGTTTCTGGCACCGCGCGAGTGGCGGGGTCGGTGAGATGGGCCATGGGCGTCTCCTGCGGGCAGGTGGCAGTTGGGCGCAAAATGGTCCAGCGCCGTTCTTAGGTCAATCGTTAATCAGGGCAAAACCGGCGGTATAGCAGGCGAAATCAGTCTTCGGTATGGGTCAGTTTTGGCACGTCCGATGCCCCGGCAGAGCCGCGCCCGGACAGCGAGGGATTTTCCATGAAGAACCGGTGGCAGTTGAAGGCAAACTGGCCTTCGGGGATTGGCGGGCGGTTGAAGGTGCCGTCCGGTGCCATCACCCAGCTTTGCGCCACGTCAGCCAGATTTGCGGCCATCACCTGGCTGGTGATCTGTGCCTTGACCGTTGGGTTTTCGATCTCAACCAGCGTTTCAACACGGCGGTTCAGGTTGCGGCCCATCCAATCAGCGGAGGACATAAAGACCCGCGCCTTTTTATGGGGCAACCCATGGCCGTTGCCAAAACAGACGATGCGGGAGTGTTCCAGAAATCGTCCGACAATGGATTTGACACGGATGTTCTCGCTGAGCCCCTTTACGCCGGGGCGCAACCCGCAGATGCCGCGGATCACGAGGCTGATCTTCACCCCGGCCTGTGAGGCAGCATAAAGCGCGTCAATCACTTCGGAATCGATGATGGAATTCATCTTGGCCCAAATCTCGGCCGGTTTGCCCTTGGCGGCATGTTCAGCCTCGGCTGCGATCATCTCAAGCAAGCGCGGTTTGAGAGTGGTGGGCGAGATGGCAAGGTTATCAAGGCTATCGGGCTGGGCGTAACCGGACAGATAGTTGAACACTTTGGTGGCGTCTCGGCCCAGCCGTTGATCGCAGGTAAAGAGCGACAGATCGGTGTAAACGCGGGCGGTGATGGGGTGATAATTGCCGGTGCCATAATGGGTATAGGTGACCAGCTGATTGCCTTCTCGGCGCACCACGGTCGATATTTTTGCGTGTGTTTTCAGGTCAATAAACCCGTACACCACATGGGCGCCCGCCCGTTCCAGCCGCCGGGACTGGCGGATGTTGGCGGCCTCGTCAAAGCGGGCCTTCAGCTCAACCAAGGCGGTGACGGATTTGCCATCTTCGGCGGCCTCGCACAGCGCCTCAACGATCGGGCTATCGCGCGAGGTGCGGTACAGCGTCTGCTTGATCGCGACGACATTGGGATCGCGGGCCGCCTGCGCCAGAAACCGCACCACCATGTCAAAGGTCTCATAGGGGTGATGCAACAGCATGTCTTTCTGCCGGATCGCAGCGAACATGTCGCCATCATGATCCGACACCCGTTCCGGCACGCGCGGGGTGAATTGCGGCCAAAGCAGATCCGGGCGGCTGTCAGTGACAAGCTCGCTGAGGTCATCCACGCCAATCATGCCGTCAATCTCGATCACGTCGCGTTCGTGCACGCCCAGCTCCGCCATGATCACGGATTTCAGCTTTTCCGGCGCACCGGCGGAATGGGTCAGGCGCACCACCTCGCCGCGGCGGCGGCGTTTGAGGGCCACCTCGAATTCGCGCACCAGATCTTCGGCTTCGTCTTCGACTTCGAGGTCGCTGTCACGCAGGACGCGAAACTCAAAATGCGCCTTGAGTTTGTAACCGGGAAACAGGTCCGGAATATGCACAACGAGCAGGTCTTCGAGCGGCAGATACCTGATGCCGCCGTCGGGGGCGGGCAGGGAGACAAAACGGTCGATCTGTGCGGGGATCGGCAAGAGCGCCTGCAAGGGGCGTTTGTCGGCGCTGCGCTCCAGTTGCAGGGCCAGCGCATAGCCGGTGTTGGGTATAAACGGGAAGGGATGCGCAGGGTCAATCGCAAGTGGAGACAGAACCGCAAACACCTGATTTAGAAAGACTTCCTTGAGGTACACGCGATCATCATCGGTCAGGTCCGCGATCCGTTCCAACATGATGTTCTGCGCGTCCATCTCGGCCATCAGAGAGACCAGCACCCGCTGTTGGTTCATCATCAGATTGCGGGCGTTTTCGTTGATCAGCACCAGTTGTTCGGCAGGCGTCAGCCCGTCAGCAGCCGGAGTGGTGTTGCCCGCCTGAGCCAGTTCGCGCAGGCCGGCCACGCGCACGGTATAGAATTCATCAAGGTTGTCGGCAGAGATCGACAGGAACCGCAGCCGCTCAAGCAGCGGTACACGCGGGTTCTCGGCCTCTTCCAGAACCCGCCAGTTGAAGGCCAGCCAGCTCAGTTCGCGATTAAAGAACCGGCCCGTTCCCGAGATATCCAGCTCTGGCAGGTCGGTCGCGTCGGGGAAGGGGCTTTCGAGAAAATCTGCGTGGGTCATGGGCGCCTTATGGCGTTGGTGTGTAACGGAATTGCGGCAGGCCAGAGCGGTTTTCTAGCCGTATTTCAATGCAGTATCACGCGGCAGGGTGGTCTTTGTCCAGCACCTGCATCGCCAGATGGCGCGTGATGGGACGTTTGAGCGCAATACTGGCGGCGTCCAGCCGGGTAATTAGGTCAATCGCGGCGGCAAAGGAACGGTCCATCCGGGTCAGCAGATAGGGGATCAGATCGGGCTTTGGCGTCAACTGCCGGTCGGCCAGCAGTTTGACCAGCAAGGCCGACAGGAGCGCATCATCTGGTGCCTCCAGCGCCACGGCGGTTGCCCCGCGCAGACGGCTGACCAGATCGGGCAGGGTCAGACCCCAATGTTGCACCGGCGGCGTGCCGGTCAGCAGCAGGGCGTGCCCTTCGGCCAGCACCAGATTGTGCAGGTGGAACAGGGCCGTCTGCGCCTCGGGGTTTTCTGCAATGGCCGGAATGTCTTCGACGGCGATATTGGCTTGGGCGAGGGCGGGAATGTCTGCCTCCGGCAGGCTGCTGGCCTGCACGATGGCGGCGCCGGACATCTCTGCCCAGACATGGGCGAGGTGGGTTTTGCCCGATCCGGCGGGTCCGGTCAGCACCAGTTTGCCGCCGGCCCAATGCTGCCAGCCATCAATCATCGCCAGCGCCATTGCGTTGGAGGGCGCTACGAAGAATGCATCCCGTTCCAGCGCCGTGCGGCTGGGCAGGTCCAGTCCCAGTTGTCTGTGCATGTCAGCTGTCGCCCGATGATTTGGCGTTCTGGCTGGTGCCTTTGTACAGCAAGCTTTGCTGATATTGATCAACGGCAAATCGCGCCACCACGCCAAGGGCGGCTGCCACAGGCACCGCAACCAGCATCCCGACAAATCCAAAGAGTGTGCCGAAGACCGACAGCGACAGGATCAGCCACACCGGGTGCAGGCCCACAGAATTGCCCACCAGTTTGGGGGTCAACACATTGCCTTCGATCACCTGTCCAAGGGCAAAGATCCCGGCGACCAGCCCGATGGATAGCCAGTCCCCCCAGAACTGGAACAGCGCCAGACCGATGGCCAAAGCGCCGCCGAGGATCGCGCCAAGGTAGGGGATGAAGGTCACCAGACCCGCGATAAATCCAACGACAAGGCCGAATTGCAGCCCCACAACCATTAGTGCGATGGCATAGTAGGTGCCAAGGATCAGGCAAACCGTGCCCATGCCGCGAATGAATGACGCCAGCGTTTTATCGATGTCTTTGGCCAGCCTGCGGATCACCGGCTGGTGGTCTCGGGGCAGCAATGCGTCAATGCCTGCGACCATCCGGTCCCAATCCAGCAAGAGGTATACCGCGACCACAGGCACGATCACAAAGAGCAGGATGATGTTGATAATTGAGGCAAAGGAGGCCAGTGCCGTTTGCAACACCTGTCCGCCGCGTTCCTGAATGGTGGCCCCGATGGAATTGAGCGAGCTGCGCAGGGTCGAATCCTGATCCAGCAGGGACGGAAACCGTTCAGTCAGGAAATTGGTGAAATCACGGGTCAGTTGCGGCGCGATTTCGATCAGGCTGACAGTTTGGTTGACCAACGTCGGCACCACCAAAAGCGCCATAACCACAAAGATCAGCAAGGCCACCACAGTGATACAAGCGGTTGCCAGGGCGCGGGTGAGCCCCATTTTCTCAAGTCGGTCGGCGACCGGATCAAGGAAATAGGCAATCGCCCCACCCAAGATAAACGGCAGCAACACATCACCCAGAAACCACAGCACAATCAGGAACACCGCTGTTGCGGCGCCCCAGTATTTCAGCTGATCTCGTACGGGCAGGGCCATGAATGTCTCCGGTTTGGGCTTCCTATCACATCGCCCATGCGGACCGCTGTTTCAAGGGGCGGGGGTGTTAGAAAACACGCACGCCTTCTTTTGTCAGGGTGGTTTGCACGGCGCTGATGAGTGGCGGATGCTGCACGATGTCTGCGACATTGGGGTGTTGGATGCAATTTTTACGGCGCCTTGACACCGGGCCTGAAGAGGCGGCTCTATCGGCCAATAATAGGGAGAACGCCATGCGCAGTGCATTTGACGACGAACTCGAAGCGCGGCTGGTCCGCTATGCCGCCATCGACAGCCAAAGCGATGCGACATCGCCTACATCACCCAGCACCGAAATCCAGTTGCAGATGTCGCAGCTTCTGGTCGAGGAACTGCTGGAAATGGGCGCTGGGGATGTCACCTTGACGGATTATGGTGTTGTGTTGGCGACGATCCCGGCCACCGTTGAGGATGCCCCGGTGATGGGGTGGCTGGCCCATGTGGATACCGCGCCGCAGTTCCATGCCAGCGGCGTGAAACCGGTGGTGCATCGCGGCTACAATGGTGGAGATATCACCTTTGCCGATGCGCCGGAGTTGAAGTTGTCGCCCGAGAACTCGCCCTATCTTGGCGAGAAGATGGGCGAGGATATCATCACAGCCAGTGGCACAACTCTGCTGGGCGGCGATGACAAGGCCGGGGTTGCAATTGCGATGACGGCGGCGCGGCATTTGCTGGGCAATCCGAAGATCCCCCATGGCAAGATCCGGTTGGCCTTTACGCCCGACGAGGAAATCGGGCGCGGTGTGGATGCGCGATTGCCGGCCGATCTGGCGGCTGATTTTGCCTATACCTTTGATGGGGGCAAGCCCGGCGAGGTCGAGTTTGAGACCTTTTCGGCGGATGGGGCCTTGATCAAGGTCGCGGGCGTGTCGGCGCATCCCGGTTTTGCCAAGGACAAGATGGTCAATGCGCTGCATCTGGTGTCCAAGATCATCATGACTTTGCCGCAGGTCAGAATGACGCCGGACACTACGGAAGGCACGGAAGGGTTTATTCATGTCTCCGAGGTGAATGGCGGATCGACCGAAGCGGAGATTGTGCTGATCCTGCGTGATTTTGAGCGCGAGGGATTGGCGGCCAAGGGCGATCTGCTGCGCCAGATTTGCCAGACAGTTGCCGCGACCGAGCCGCGCGCCGAGATCACCTGCGAGATCCGCCCGCAATATCGCAATATGCGCTATTGGCTGGAGGAAGACATGACGCCGGTGCATCTGGCCCATGCGGCGGTGCGCAAAGCGGGGCTTGAGCCGGTTTCCATTCCGATCCGCGGCGGCACGGATGGATCGCGCCTGACCGAGATGGGGGTGCCATGCCCGAATATCTTTACCGGCATGCAGGAGATCCACGGGCCGCTTGAATGGATATCGGTGCAGGATATGGCGCAGGCCACGCAGGTGGCGTTGGAGCTTGCGCAATTGGCCGCCGGATCAGAATGAGCGGCTGCGCCGCATTTGAATTATCAATGGAATGGGGGCGCTGCCCCCAAACCCCCGGAATATTTAGAGCCAAAAAGGCGTAGGGCCGGGGATGGTGATTGTGCCTGCGCGGGCTTTGAATTAGGCAAGGCAGGGAATTTTGACTTTGCCGAGGAGCGCGTGATGCGTCTGAGCCGCTATTTTTTGCCTGTGCTGAAAGAGAACCCTTCTGAGGCGCAGATTGTGAGCCACCGTCTGATGTTGCGGGCGGGGATGATCAAGCAGGCCAGTGCCGGGATTTATTCGTGGTTGCCGCTTGGCTTTAAGGTGCTGCGCAAGATTGAGAATATCGTACATGAAGAGCAGCAGCGGGCCGGGCATATTCCGATGCTGATGCCGACGCTGCAATCGGCGGATCTGTGGCGCGAAAGCGGGCGTTATGATGATTACGGCGAAGAGATGCTGCGCATCAAGGACCGGCATGGGCGTGATATGCTTTATGGTCCGACCAACGAAGAGCTGATCACCGATATTTTCCGCAGCCATGTCGGGTCTTACAAAGATCTGCCTTTGACGCTTTATCATATTCAGTGGAAGTTCCGCGATGAGATCCGTCCGCGTTTTGGTGTGATGCGGGGCCGTGAGTTTTTTATGAAGGACGGCTATAACTTTGATCTGACCAAGGAGGATGCGCTGCATGCGTATAATCGCCATTTGGTCAGCTATCTGCGGACCTATGAGCGGATGGGCTTGCAAGCGATTCCGATGCGGGCAGATGGCGGGCCGATTGGCGGTGATTACACCCATGAGTTTCTGGTTTTGGCCGAAACGGGCGAATCCGAGGTGTTTTATGACAGCGCGGTGACCGATCTGACCTTTGGCGATCGCGCGATTGATTATGACAGCGTCGATCAATGTGCTGCTGTTCTGGAGGAGTTCACGTCGAAGTATGCCCGCACGGATGAGACCCATGATGAGGCCTTGTTTGCAGAGGTGCCCGAGGCGCGTCAGCGCACGGCGCGAGGCATTGAGGTTGGGCAGATTTTTTACTTTGGGACCAAGTATTCCGAGGCTATGGGCGCCAAGGTGCAGGGGCCGGATGGCAAGACCGTGCCGGTGCATATGGGCAGTCACGGGATTGGTGTGAGCCGGCTTTTGGGCGCGATCATTGAGGCCAGCCATGATGACAAGGGCATCATCTGGCCCGAAGGTGTAACGCCGTTCCATGCGGGGATTGTGAACCTCAAGCAGGGCGATGAAGAAGCGGACGCCGCTTGTGATGCGCTTTATGCCTCGCTCAAGGCTTTGGGTCTTGATCCGCTTTATGATGATCGCAACGAGCGGGCGGGGGGCAAGTTTGCCACGATGGATCTGCTGGGCCTGCCATGGCGGATCACTGTCGGGCCGCGCGGACTTAAGAACGGAGTGGTTGAACTGACCTCCCGGCGCACAGGCGAGAGCGAAGAGATGCCACCGGAAGCGGCGGTCGAGAAGATCGCGCAGATCTACGCTGGCATCGCCTGATCCTTGATCGCAGGCTGACGTATGTTAGCCTGCGTTTCAAACGGGAGGCAGAGCATGGCACCCATTGTGGAGCAAGAACAATGATCCTGCGGGCCTTGACCCTTGCGGGCGGGTTGGCAGGGGCCACTGCGAGTTCGCAATTCCCTGAGTTTTCTCAGCAATATATCCAAAGACTGGGCGGTGCGGTTGATGCGTTGTCCGGGGTGGTGGCGGATTTTGATGCCTCGGCGGCGGCAGTTGGGTTGAGCCGAGATGATGCGCTGGCACAGATGCAAGGCACAGACTTTCTGGAGCGGCGGCGCAAGGATATGACCGTAACTTTTGACCGCTATGCACGGTTGCGGTCCGATTTGGACCTGTTGAAAAGCCAGGGCCCGTTCATGCGGGCCTATCACATGCCAAACCTGACGGACCCCGAGATCGCACGGGCTGCTTGGGCGGAGTATCAACCTGCGGTGCCGCTCAATTTTGCGGGGGCGGTGTTTGCGGCTGTGGGTTTTGTTATGGGGCTGGCAGTGCTTGGGATCGTTTTGCGCGTTCTGTCCTGGCCGTTTCGACGCCGCCCCGCCGATCCCGCGATGGGCGCTTGACCCTATGAGGGCAAAGCCTCAGGTTGCGGCGAAATTGTCAAAACCCTCCTTAGGATGGACATCAAGATGAGCACTGCGCCTTTTGCGCCTTTTGAATGGATGATTGCCTGGCGCTATTTGCGGGCGCGGCGGGCCGAGGGCGGCGTGTCGGTGATGACATGGATCAGCTTGATCGGTATCACGCTGGCAGTTTTTGCTTTGATTGCAACGCTTTCGGTGCGCTCGGGATTTCGGGCGGAATTTGTCGATACGATCCTTGGCGCAAATGCCCATGTGACGGTCTATCAGTTGGGCGAGGTCAACGCCGCCGGGCGGATTGATCGCAGCATTGCCGATTATGAGGCCTTGGCCCAAACCGTCGCAACGGTGCCGGGGGTGACGCGAGTTGCGCCGCTGATCCGGCAGCAGGTCATGGCAAACCATCGCCAATCCAATGCGGGTGTCGAGGTGTTTGGCATTGCGTCAAAGGATTTGAAAACAATCCCCCGGATCGCTGATCAGACCCGTGCACAGGGCGACATAAGCCGTTTCGAAGAGGGCATCGCGCTGGGCATCGGTGTGGCCAATACGCTGGGCGTTGGGGTGGGGGATCGGGTCAAGCTGATTTCGCCCAATGGGGTCAAGACCGCTTTCGGCACCAGCCCGCGGGTGAACGCTTATGAGGTTGTGTATATCTTTTCGGCGGGGCGCTATGACATCGACCGCACGCGCGCCTATTTGCCCATAGGCGACGCGCAAATCTTCTTTAACCGCGAAGGGGTGGCGGACGAACTTGAAGTGATGGTGGAAGATCCCGAAGCTGTGGATAAATATGCCTTGCCTATTCTGGCCGCAACTGGACCAAGGGCGCAGGTTTGGACATGGCGAGATGCATCTGGGGCGTTTCTCAATGCGCTGGATATCGAGGATCGGGTGATGTTTGTGATCCTGTCCGTGCTGGTCTTGATCGCCGCGATGAACATCGTTTCGGGGCTGATCATGCTGGTCAAAAACAAGGGCCGCGATATCGGGATTTTGCGGACCATGGGGCTGACCGAAGGGTCGGTACTGCGGGTGTTTTTCATTTGCGGCGCGTTTACCGGGATCATCGGCACCGCACTGGGCGTCATTTTGGGATGCCTTTTTGCGCTTTATGTCGATCAAATCTTTGGTTTTGTGAACTACCTTTCGGGTGGCACGGCGTGGGATGCATCGATCCGCGGGATTTATTTCCTGCCGGCCAAGTTGCAATTGGCCGATGTGTTGTCTGCGGTGGCTTTGTCATTGGGGCTGTCGTTTGTTGTGACAATCTTTCCGGCGCGGCGGGCGGCGCGGATGAATCCGGTGGAGGCGCTGCGCTATGAGTGAGATTGTGCTGCGGCTGTCCGGGATCACCAAGGCCTATAATCGCGCGGCGCCCAATGAGGTGAACGTGTTGCGCGGCATTGATCTGGAGGTGGGTACGGGCGAGGTTGTGGCCCTTGTCGCGCCGTCAGGGGCGGGCAAATCGACCTTGCTGCATATTGCCGGGCTGCTCGACACGCCGGATGCGGGCAAGGTTGAAATCACCGGGCAGGACATGACCGGGCGTGGTGATCGGCAACGCACCAAAGTGCGGCGCAGCGATGTGGGATTTATTTACCAGTTTCATCATCTGTTGCCTGAGTTTTCGGCCCTTGAGAATATCGTTTTGCCGCAGCTGGCCAATGGTGTGAGCAAAGCGGCGGCCGAGGCGCGGGCGCAAGAACTGTTGGACCGCGTCGGGATTGCAGAACGTGCAGATCACCGTCCGGCGGCCTTGTCGGGCGGCGAACAGCAACGGGTCGCGTTTTGCCGGGCGTTGGCCAATGGGCCAAAGTTGCTTCTCGCGGATGAGCCAACCGGAAACCTTGATCCGGGCACGTCGGATCAGGTGTTTGCGGCGTTGATGGATCTGGTGCGCGGCACTGGCCTATCGGCGGTGATCGCCACCCATAACCTTGACCTGGCGGCGCGAATGGATCGGCAGATCCGGCTGGATGCAGGGCAACTGGTGGCTGATTAGGCGCTGAAAACCTTTGATCTTCTCGGTTTGCGTGTGGCTTTTGGCTGATTTCCCGTAAAATGCGTGCCCTGTGCAAAATATTGGCGTTCCGCAGGTTTCAAACGCTTGACGTGAGAATTGACCTAAGGTCAGACTGATCTTCGCCCCCAAGGGGAGGGGCCAAGAAGGAAGACGCATGGCGCATATTTCGCTCAAAACCATCGAGGAAACCACGCAGGCGGCATTGATCGCCCATGGGGCCGACGCATTTCCCGCAGCAGAGGTTGCGCGGGCCGTGGCCAAGGCCGAAGCGGTCGGCAACAAGATCTGTGGTTTGTACTATGTCGAAAGTTATTGCCAGCAATTGGCCTCTGGCCGGGTTAAGGGCAAGGCGGTGCCGGTTGTGAATGCGCGGCGCAGTGCGGCCATCCATGTGGACGCGGGATTTGGCTTTGCACAGCCTGCCTTTGCCTATGGTCTGCCGGTGGCGCTGGATGCCGCGCGGGAGGCTGGCGTGGCCACGATGGCGGTTGGCCATGCCCACACCTGTACATCATTGGGATATTTTACAGAGCAGATTGCCCATGCGGGCTTAATCGGCATCGGGTTCACCAATGCCTCACCCATCGTGGCTGCTCCGGGCGGCAAGACGCGTGTGATCGGCACCAATCCCATTGCCTTTTCCGTGCCCGATGGCGCGGGCGGCATTGCCATGCAGTTTGATCAATCCACCACAACCGTGGCTTTGGGCAAGATCACTATGGCCAAGGCCGCCGGACGGCAGATCCCCGAAGGCTGGGCCGTGGACGCCGATGGCAACCCCACTACAGATCCCGAGGCGGCGCTGGCGGGGTCGTTGGTGTCGATGGGTGGCTACAAAGGCTGGGGCTTTGGCTTGATGGCTGAAATTCTGGCGGCTGGCATGACGGGCGGCATTCTGTCCAAGGATGTCAAACCTCTTAAAGCGCCTGAAGGGGCGCCGCATGATCTGGGGCAGTATTACATCATTATTGATCCGTCTTCATCGCCGGAATTTGGTGCACGGCTTGAGGCATTGGCCGCTGCCGCCGCCACCGATGAGGGCGCGCGGATGCCCGGCCAGAACAAACAGCAAAATGATCCGGTCGAAGTTGATGATGCGGTTTGGGCGATGATCGAAGGGTTCGCGAAGGCCTAGTCTAGACCTGCTGGGTCAGCCAGACACCGGCCGCCATCAGCACGATCCCGCCTGTGCGGGCCAGACCCAGCGATGAGACCTGCGCCCCGAAGAGGCCAAAGTGATCAATAGCGGCGGCCGAAATCAACTGCCCCAAAAGCACAAAGAACACCGCGTTCCCGACACCAAAGTGCGGGGCGATAAAGGTGATGGTCAGTACATAAAACGCCACCAAAACACCGCCCAAAAACAAATGTTTGGGCGCGGTCATGAACCGGTCCAGTGCATGGGGGCCGGTTACAAGAACCACCACCAGACAGCTGATGAAGGCCACGACAAACAGCACCATAGCCGCCGCGGCAGGGGATCCGACCCAAGCGCCAAGCGCTGCGTTGAGGGCGGCAAGAACCGGAATGCCGATCCCGGCAACGAGCATGATCAGCGCGTAGTGGGCCATGATGTTTTCTGCCTTCCTGTGTGACTTGATCTGGATCATGGCCAGCTGTAGGCAAAGACACAAGGATAGATGGCAACGCCTCTGGATCAGGAGTTTTCTTATGCGGCCTTTTGTGTTTTCTCTCGCGCTTTCAGGCGGGTGTGCTCTTTTGCTGGCCTGCGCGCCCAATGCCATGCCCGAAGCGGGCGATGGCGCGGCGTTCTTTGCGGAAAACTGTGTGTCTTGTCATGGCACCAGCGGACAGGGAGATGGGCCACTGGCCGCAGGGCTTGACCGCAAGCCAACCGATCTAACATTGCTGGCCCGTGCGAATGGCGGCAGTTTCCCGACAGCCCGCGCCCTTAGCTACATTTATGGCGATCCTGAACAGGGCCACCTTGCGCGGGTGATGCCACAGTTCGGCGGCGCGATGGCGGATGATCTGGTGCCGGTTGATGTGGACGGGGTGATGACACCCACGCCGCGGGCGTTGGCGGGTTTGCTTGCCTATCTCGAAGCGATCCAGCGTTAACCGCAGATCCCGTCGATCTTGACGCCCTTCCACGGCAAGCTGACATCATGTTGGCGGCTTTGCGGCAGCGGGGCCACAGGCATCACCTGCCTGATCAGCGCATGCAATCGTTTGGTACGCGGCGCCTGCGGGGCAAGGGCGCGGCAGCAGACAAATTCCTCGACGATGGAGCCTTGTTGTTCAAAACCAAACTCTCCGAACTTGGGGTTTGCTTTTATATCAAATAGATAGGGGTCGGCCTTGTTGCCGTGTTCCGACGCGGCCCGCAGCGGTGAATATCCCGTGGTGGCGCGGTTCTGCCACTGCCAGATATGGGTGATCTCATGGGCCAGCAGCATCGCTGCGATCAGATTGATCCGGTCGGGGTAGTCGGGCAGGTAATCGTCAATGTACCAGTCCTTGTCGAACAGCACGGTGTTATACAGCGCCACAGCCGCAGGTTTCGATGTCACGATGGCTTCGGTCGCGGGGGGCAGGATGAGCTCTCTGCAAGTGGTGCGCGGGCGTGGTTTGCGGCGAAATGTGACAGCGCGGGTGGGGGCACCGTCATGCAGGCGGACCTTGTCCATATCGAGCGATGCACCGTGGATCGTGGTCAAATAGGCGCGTTCGTTGTCGGTCAGCGGCCTTCCACAGCCGGCCAAAAGCACCAGAACAAGCAGGATACGGATCATCGTGCGAAAGTGGCCGTGGCTGTGGCAACGGCCTTGCCCGAGGGTTCGGCAAAAAGGGTGCAACGGGCAAAGATCATGCTTTTGCCAGCGCGGGTGATTTCCGCCTCTGCACGGATGCTGTTGCCGCTGGCCGGGCGCATGAATTGCGTGTCCAATGTGACTGTACCAACAGGGATCATCTGCCCCTCATGGGCACCGCAGGCCAGTACCATTGCCGTATCTGCCAGAGCGGATAACGCCTGCCCACAAACGATGCCGCCAGTGCGGTTCAATGCATCGGTGACAGGGATTTCCAGAACGGTCTTTTGCGCCTCTGCCAAGGTCACTTTAGGCTCCAGCGCCAGCACCCATGGGGCAAAGTGGTCATAAAGAAACTTTTCGACAATTTCTGGGGTCATAGCGGCCTCGCTGGTGCAATGGCAGCAGCCTAGCGAGGCATTCCACAGGCGCAAGTTGCAAAATTTGATCCAGCGCAGGGCAGGCCGGCAACGGGTGCAGTATCATTGGGAAAACAATGATGGAGGATAGGATGCAAAGACTTGTGATCGCGGCGGTGGCTTTTGGCATGATGCAGGGGGCGGCGCAGGCGCAGGATGTAGGGGCAGGTGCCGCGCTTTATGATGCGCATTGCGCGACCTGTCATGGGCTGGAGGGGCGCGGCAATGGCCCGATGGCACCGGCCTTGATGTTGCAACCGCCGCCGCTGAACGATCTGACAGTGCGGCACGGGCAATTCCCGGTGACGCGAGTGGTGACGCGCATTGACGGGCGTGATCCGCTCGTGAGTCACGGATCACCGATGCCGGTTTATGGACCGTTCTTTGAGGGGGATGACACGCCGCTGAAGGCGGAGACCGGTCAGCCGATTATGACCAGCCGCGCGATTGTAGATCTGGTGGCCTATCTCGGGGTTATTCAGGAACAGCCGTGAACCGTTGCCTTGTGACGGAGCGATGAAGCCCCTTCCCCATGGGGGGAAGGGAAGGGGCTATGCGCTTATGGCGGATAGGGGCGCGTTTTTGGTAGCTGGTTATTCAGCTACAGGTTTGCTTGGATCACTCAGTTATTTCAATGTGTGATCAAAACCAAAGGTCCAACTACCTATTGGAGTGGTTGGTCGGAAACTTTGAAGTCTAAGAAATACGGATCAAAAAACACAAGAAGTCCCATCGAAATTGGGAACAGAAGGTCGACAACTCCTACGTTAATGACAGCAAACAGAAAATACAGTCGCTGATACTTGCTTTTTAAGCGATTTGTTCGAATCCGCTGCTGGTCCTTCAATTCTTCTAAGATAGCCTCTTGGCTCGTTTCGGGTTGGGTATGGCCATAATAATCAAAGTGATAATCTTTGGTTTCTTTGTCCTGTAATTTTTCTTCACGTTCGAAAGATAGCGTGCCCAATTTGGAAATATAGTTTGGAAGTTCTCGCAGAACAAAAATTGCTAGAAGTACGAGGCAAGAATATTGACCAAGGCGGACAATCTTTTCTTGAGAAACCACGAGTTCAAGATTCAAGAACCGAAGTACGTTCTCGTTGAATTCAAATGTTGCGAAAATCAAAGTGCAGCAGGCCACAACGATCAAAGATTTCTTGGCCTTGTTCGAATCTTCAGGAGTAAGGTGTTCCCAAATCAAAGCGCATTACTCTCAAACATCCAATTCCTCCACAAACCGTGCGTTTTCCTGAATGTACTGGAACCGCAGCTCGGGCTTTTTGCCCATCAAACGTTCCACCAGATCACCGGTTTCGCCCGGCTCATCCTCGTCCACCGTGACCTGGATCAGCTTGCGGGTGCCGGGGTCCATCGTGGTTTCCTTGAGGTCTTTGGCGTCCATCTCCCCCAGACCTTTGAACCGCTGCACGTCAATCTTGCCCTTGCCGCCCAGACCTTTCTCCATCCAGTAGTTCTTTTCGGTGTCATCCGCGACATAGATGCGCTTGGCCCCTTGGGTCAGGCGATAAAGCGGCGGGCAGGCAAGATACAGATGCCCGTCATCAATCAGCGGCCGCATCTGGGTAAAGAAAAACGTCATCAACAGCGCCGCGATATGGGCGCCATCGACATCCGCATCGGTCATGATGATGATCTTGTCATAGCGCAGATCATCCAGATTGAACTTGGTGCCCATGCCGACGCCCAAAGCCTCGCACAGGTCGCTGATCTCCGCATTGGTGGTCAACTTGTTGGAGGCCGCGCCCAACACGTTGAGGATCTTGCCCTTGAGCGGCAAAAGTGCCTGAATGTTGCGGTTGCGCGCGCCCTTGCCAGAGCCACCCGCGCTGTCGCCCTCCACGATGAATAATTCGGTGCCTTCGCGGGTCTTGCTGGTGCAATCGGTCAGCTTGCCGGGCAGGCGCAGCTTTTTTGTGGCGGTCTTGCGGGCGGTTTCTTTTTCCTGACGGCGGCGCAGGCGTTCCTCCGCCCGCAGCACCAGAAAATCGAGGATCGCACCGGCAGATTTGGTGTCGGCGGCGAGCCAGTTGTCAAAATGGTCTCGCACGGCGTTTTCGACCATGCGCTGTGCCTCGGTGGTGGCCAGCCGGTCCTTGGTCTGGCCGACAAATTCAGGCTCGCGGATAAAGCAGGAGACCAGCGCACAGCCGCCGGTGATCAGATCCTCGCGGGTGATCGTGCCCGCCTTGCGGTTGCCCGCCAATTCACCGTAAGCCTTGATCCCCTTGAGGATCGCGGCCCAAAACCCGGCCTCGTGGGTGCCGCCTTCGGGGGTTGGGATGGTGTTACAATAAGACTGGATGAAACCGTCGCGTGAGGGGGTCCAGTTGATGGCCCATTCGACCTTTCCCGGCGTGTTGAACTTTTCCTTGAAATCCACCATGCCGCCAAATGGCGCGTCTGCGTAAGTGGTTGACCCGCCTAGAGTTTCATTCAGATAATCTGACAGGCCTCCAGGAAAATGAAAGCTGGCCTCTTGCGGAGTGGTGCCGTCGTCCTGCCCGCATTTCCAGCGGATTTCGACGCCCGAAAACAGATAGGCCTTGGACCGCGCCATGGCAAAAAGCCGGGCAGGTTTGAGCTTGAGAGAGCCAAAGATCTCTGGATCGGGATGAAATGTTACCGCTGTGCCGCGCCGGTTGGGGGCCGCGCCGATCTTCTCCAGTTTGCTTTGTGGAATGCCGCGCGAAAACTCCATCGCGAAAAGCTCTCGATTGCGGGCCACTTCGACGCGCAAATGATCCGACAAGGCGTTCACAACCGAAGAGCCAACGCCGTGCAAGCCGCCCGATGTCTCGTAACTGTCACCGGAGAATTTGCCGCCTGCGTTCAGCGTGCAGAAAATGATCTCAAGCGCCGATTTGCTGGGGTCTTTGGGGTGCGGATCGGTGGGAATGCCGCGGCCGTTGTCGCGCACGGTGACATGGCCGTTTTCATGCAATTCCAGCTCGATCCAGGTGGCATGGCCCGCGACCGCCTCATCCATGGAGTTGTCGACAATTTCGGCCACCATGTGGTGCAAGGCGCGATCATCCTTGCCGCCAATGTACATGCCGGGGCGCAGGCGCACGTGCTCCATATCCTCAAGCACCTGAATGGAGGAGGCATCGTATTCTTTGCTGGGCTGTGTTCCGGTGAGAAGATCGGACATGTGGCTGCTCTTTCTTATATGTGGCCGCTATTTTGACAGGCCGAAGGGCTTCCGGCAATGCGTTTGCGCGGTTAATCCACAGCCTTCTTGCGCAGCCATGCGGCCAGATCGTCCTCATCCAACCGCCGCTGCGCCACATTGCGGATCAGATCACCCGCTTCGATGGTTTCATGGGCCAATTGCACGCCGTTGAGATCCAAACAGACATCCATTGTTTGATGGGCGGTTCGCTTGTTGGCATCGTTAAATACATGGCCGGTCGCGATTGCGACACAATAGGCTGCAGCCAGATCAAAAACGTCGTTAATCAAACCGTAGACCAGACGATTGTCGACGCGCGCCAGTGCGCCGCCGATGGATTTGTCTCCAGCCAAGCCTTGCAACTCGCCGGGGTTGAGAACCGCATCGTGAATGGCAACCACCAGATCCGCATCGATAAGGACAAAACTCATTTGTCTTTAAGGTAGTCGAGGACAGGCTGATTGACGCTTTTCCTACGGGCAATACTCTGCATCACTTCATCCAGCGTGGCGTAGCGTGGCTCTTCTTGCAACGTCGCCTCTGCGGGTACAAAATAGCCTACGCATTTGGAGTTCTTCATGATCGCCACAGGTTTACCGCCCGAGCGTTCCAGCACTTTGTGCGGCTCGCGCATTTCGGTCATGGTGGCGATGTGGTTGGTCAGGATACGGGTCATAACATGCTCCAAAATACATATCTAAATATACATTATAGTGGCGCTTTTGCAAGGGGTCTTGCAGTAGTCCAGCCATGGACGCAGTGTAGGGAAAAATCATAAAGGAGGCACCAATGCCTTGGATCACGACCATTCCCTTTGACGCGGCGACCGGCAAGCTCAAGCAGCTTTATCAACGGGTTACAGGGCCGGGCAACAACGTCGACAACATCATGATGATGCATTCGCTGCGCCCTCACACGATGGAAGGGCACATGGCGATCTACAAATATGTGCTGCATCACAAGGACAACGAGATCCCCAAATGGTTTTTGGAAGTGCTGGGCGTTTGGGTCTCCTCGCTGAATGACTGCACCTATTGCGTGGAACATCATTTTGCCGGGATGAAACGTCTGTTGCGCGATGACGCGCGGGCCGATGCGATCCGCACGGCGATCACCGCGCGTGACGTGGCGGGGGCACCGCTGGATGATGCGCAGAAGGCCGCGATGGTCTACGCGCAAAAGCTCACGCAAGCGGCGGGGCAGATGGTGCAGGCGGATGTGCAGGCCCTGCGCGATGCGGGGTGGGACGATGGCGAGATTCTGGAGATCAATCAGGTCAGCGCCTATTTCTCCTATGCCAACCGCACGGTTTTGGGGCTTGGGTGTTCTACAGATGGCGATGTGATCGGCCTCAGCCCCGGCAATTCGGACGACCCGGACGATTGGGGCCACAAATAGGGGTCAATCCAGCCAATCCAGAATTGCCTGCGCCACTTCATCGGGTTTTTGGTGATGCATCCAATGATCTGCCCCTGCAATCTCTACCCGTGTCAGATCGGGGGCAAAGTCCTCCAACCTTTCGGTGGCTTCGGGCAACAGCGCGGTATCATCGCTGCCCCAGATCAACAGATGTGGGCAGCGGACCTGAAGGCGGGCCGGATCGAACGCGGGCAGATCAGGAAGCGACTGGCCCGTTAGAGGCACTTGCAGAGGCGAGGCGCGATACCAATTGACCATGCCGCGCAACCGGCCAGGGCGCGACCATTCCGCGAGATAGGCATCAAGGGTGGCCCCCTTGAGCCATGACATATCCATTTTTGCAGAAAAGAGCGCCTGCAATTTGGCGTAATTGTCGGCGGCAAGATGATCTTCGGACCCATCCTTGCGCAGGTAATGGATGTATTGCGAAGCCTCTGTTTGTGGCCCGCCTGCCGCCATGGCCCGTTGAAAGGGGGCTGGATGCACGCCGTTCATGATGATCAGCTTTTGCACCAATTCTGGGCGGAACATCGCAAGGCCATAGGCCACCGCTGCACCCCAATCATGGCCAAGAACGATCAGGGGATCATCTCCGATTAGGGCGGCCATATCCTTGACCAGCTCCGAAGTTGTATAGGCAGACACATCCGCAGGTGCCCAGCTTTGACCATAGCCGCGTTGGTCGGGGGCGATGATGTGAAAGCGGTGTTCCAGACGTGTCGCCAGATCGGACCATGATCCGCCATATTCCGGAAAACCATGCAGCATCAAAAGTTTGGGTAGGGTTTCGTCCCCCCAACGGCGCAGGAAAAAAGGCTGGCCGTTTAAGGTTACGGTTTCGGTACGCATGGGCCTGTTCCCTTTTTTTGCTCTGCCGCCTTTGGCTGTGGCAACTGTGGCGCGGGCAGATCAGAGGTGCAAGCCGCTCACATCCAATGGCGCAATTGGGCCTTGAGATAATCAAAAACGAAACGAATGCGGGCGATGCGTGATTGATCTTCGTGCAGGACCAGCCATGCGGGCATCTCATAGGTCCAGTCCGGCAAGATGCGGCGCAACCCCAGACGTGTCGCCAGTTTGGCCTGACAAAACCCAACGCCCAGCCCCGATTGGATATGGGCAATCTGCGACAAGGGATCATCGCAGCGCAGGACGATGTGGTCGGGCAGGGGTATCCCTGCGTTCTGGATCGCGGGCAGGATGATCCCCTCGCGATCATCCGATATGAACGGGATGCCTTGAAGGTTGTCCAGCGGCTCGGGCAGATCAAGGTTGGGATGGGCAAAAAGACCCACCTCAACCGCACCGAGGGGGGCCGCGATCAGGGATTGCTGCTTGGGCGAGGTAAATCGCAAGGCGATGTCGGCGGCGCGGCGGGTCAGATCTTCGGCGTGATCCGTGGCGGCCAGTTCAAAGCGCAGGCCGGGGGCTTCTTTGGCCAGCTGGGAAAGCAGCGGCGGCAGAACATGGGCGGCTGCAACGCGGCTTGAGGTGATGCGCACAACACCGGCCAGCGCGTCCTTTTGTGCAGAGGCAGCGCGGTGCATCGCGGCGGCCTCTTCCAGCACGGCGCGGGCCAGCGGCAACAGTGTTTCGGCCATGGTTGTGGGGGTCAGACCATTGGCGGCGCGGGTGAACAATTGGGTGTTCAACTCCTGCTCCAGCGCTTCGATGTGGCGGCGCACGGTGGGCTGTGCCAATCGCAGATCGCGGGCGGCGGCACTGAGGCTGCCGGTGGTCATAACGGCGTGAAAGGCCGGGATGTGATCGAGCGAGGGGAAAATTGTACTCATCAAAAGATGATATCTGAATGAACGCATTTGAACAATTTCTTTCAGGCGGGCGTCAGGCGATGCTGCCATCCAACCCAATTGAGGAGATTGACATGACAGACGCACACTTCCCCGCGCAGGCCCGATCCCGCCAGAACCTTGCCGTTGTTCTGCGCAGCGAGGGTGCGGCCATTGCGGTGCTATGCACATTGTATTTCAGCCATCTAAGTGGCGACTGGTGGCTGTATTTTCTGGCTTTTCTGCTGCCGGATCTGTTCATGTTGGGCTATCTCACGGGCTACCGGATTGGGGCTTTGTGCTACAATATCGGCCACAGTTATCTGACGCCGCTCTTGCTGGCTGCGGCAGGCGTGTGGTTTGGATTATCGCTGGCGGCAGAGCTGGCGCTGATCTGGGGTGCGCATATCGGGCTGGACCGGGCCATCGGCTATGGACTTAAGTACAATGGTCACTTCAAAGACACGCATTTGGGCCGTGTATAACCGGCTCTTCACCTTTGAAAATTTCGCGCCTAATTCGGGGCCATGACACAACCTATGACATATGGCGGCCATGTCCGCGCGATTCTCACCTTGGGCCTGCCGTTGATCGGCGGGCACTTGGGGCAAATTGCCATTGGCGTGACCGATACGGTCATGCTTGGCTGGTTCTCGGTTGAGGCTTTGGCGGCGGTGACCTTGGGCAGCACGTTCTTTTTCGTGCTGTTCATCTTTGGCTCGGGCTTTGCCTGGGCGGTGATGCCGCTTGTGGCCTCCTTTGCCGCCGAAGAGGACGAGGTCGGCATTCGCCGCGCCACGCGCATGGGGATCTGGCTGTCGTTGATGTTTGCCATGATCGCGATGCCTATTCTGGTTTGGGCCGAACCTGTGCTGCGCCTGTTGGGGCAGGGCGATGATCTGGCTTTTGTGGCGGGGCAATACCTCAAGGTCGCGGGTTGGGGCATCATTCCGGCGCTGTTTGTGATGGTGCTAAAGTCCTACCTGGCCGCATTGGAACGCACGCAGGTGGTGTTGTGGATCACTGTCGTCGCTGCAGTCTTTAACGCGATTGCGAATTACGCGTTGATCTTTGGCAATTGGGGGGCGCCGGAACTGGGCGTGGTGGGCGCGGCCATTGCATCGCTTTCTACCCAGATGGTCTCGCTGATCGGTATTCTTATCTACATTCTGGTTGTGGTGCCGCAGCATCAGTTGTTTGTGCGCCTGTGGCGGCTTGATCCGTCGATGTTTGTACGGGTGTTCAAATTGGGCCTGCCCATCGGCCTCACTGCGCTCAGCGAGGTGGGTCTCTTTGCCGCTTCTGCGATGATGATGGGCTGGCTGGGGACAATCCCGCTGGCGGCGCATGGGATTGCGGTGCAGCTGGCCTCGATCACCTTCATGGTACATCTGGGCCTCAGCAATGTGGCGACGATCCGGGCGGGCAATGCCTATGGGCGGCGCGATGCCGGTCACATGGGGCGCGGTGCGGTGATCGTGCTGGCGTTGTCGATTGGGTTTGCCGCGCTGACGATCATCGGCTTTGTCGGCTGGCCAGAGTCGCTGATCTCGGCGTTCATGCAAAAGGGCGAACCGGCGCGGGTTGAGATCCTCGCTGTGGGTGTGGGCCTATTGGCGATGGCGGCGCTGTTTCAATTGGTCGATGGGGCACAGGCGGTCGCGCTTGGCCTGCTGCGCGGGGTGCAAGACACCAGTGTGCCGATGTGGATGGCCGCGTTCAGCTATTGGGTGGTGGGGATTCCGGCCTCCTATTTGCTTGGCTTCACCTTCGGGTTAGAGGGGATTGGCGTTTGGGCCGGTCTGGTTCTTGGTCTTGGTGTCGCGGCGATATTGCTGAACCTGCGGTTCTGGCGGGTGACGATCAAACAGGTCGGGCAACCCGTCGCGGGCTGATCTCAAAGGTCTTTGGTGGACACGGTGTCGTGCTTTTGGGTCTGTTCCCATTGCGCGATCAGGGCATCACCCTGGCCCTTGAAATCCTCCGAAAGGAAGGCGCAATGCGCCATCCGGTCAAGCCGGAAGTGCCGCAGGTCTTGGCGTTTTTCGCACCATGCAACAATCATCGCATTGTCGACGTAATAGATCATGACAAGTGGCCAGACGATACGGGCGGTCTCGCGGCCCTCAGCATCGCGGTAGCGGATGTTCAGCTTGCATTCACGGCGGATGGCCAGCCGGATCTGCGATATATCCACGCTGGCGGTGTTGCCAACCCCCCATGAAGACGTCACCAGCTTGCGGGTGCCCGGCGCGGCCTCTTGAAGCTTGCGTGCCGCGCGGCCGGCGGCCCGCCACAGCCCCGCATCACCGGTGCGGGCAATCAGGCTAAGCCCCACAGCGATGGCCTCGGCCTCATCCACATCCAGATTGATCGGCGGCAGGTCATAGCCTTTGCGCATCACATAGCCCACGCCCGGCTCGCCAAGAATGGGGGTTTGCATGGCCTGAAGGCTGGCAATGTCCCGATAAACAGTACGCACCGACACTTCGAGCGCGGCGGCGATCTCGCGGGCGAGGATCGGTTTGGTCGCACTGCGCAGCAGTTGGATGACTTCAAAGAACCGCGTTGATTTTGACATGAGGCGCCTCCGATTATCTGCACCTTAACCTAACACTCCTGACACATAGATGGCAGCAGTGATACGCTATGGGGTTGGCCAATCCAGTAGAAAGGCCGACCCATGCACAGAGCTGAGCAAACAACCCGCACCACAGGCGTCCTCCTTGTCGTGGTGTCGGCAGTGGTGTTTTCCACGGCAGGTATCTTTACCAAATCGGTGACAACGGCGGCCTGGGGCGTGATCTTTTGGCGCGGGGTGGCGGCGGCGGGGTTCACGCTGGCCTATCTGGTGATGCGCGGGCAGTTGCGATCAGAGGCTCGGGCCTTCGGCTGGCCCGCTTTTTGGATCACCGCAATGATGGCAGCGGGCACGGCGGCGTTTATTCCGGCCTTCAAACACAGCAGCGTTGCCAATGTCGCGCTGATCTATGCCGCGGCGCCTTTTATTGCGGCAGGGCTGTCATGGATATGCATCAAAGAAGCGCCCGGCAGGCGGGTCATGCTGGCCTCTGGCGCGGCCTTTGGCGGGGTCTTGGTTATCCTGTCGGGATCGGTTGGCGGTGGCGCGCTCAAGGGGGATTTTCTGGCGCTGTTCATGACCTTGATGATGGCGGGGGTGATGGTGGCCTACCGGATGTATCCGGAGGCAACGGCAGCCTTGCCAGCGGCGCTGTCTTCTGTGGTGTTGTTGCCATTGGCCCTAACCTTTGGCGATCCGATGGCGACCCCTGCCGCTGAGATGCCTGTGCTCATTGCCTTTGGGTTGGTCTTTGCTGTGGCCTCCGTGACACTGTCGGAAGGGGCGCGGCGATTGCCATCAGCCGAAACCGCATTGCTATCGACGTTGGAGATGCCGCTGGCACCTGTTTTGGCCTTTGCACTGCTGTCAGAAGTGCCAAAGCCGCAGGTTCTGCTGGGCGGAGTGGTGATATTTGCAGCGGTAATCTGGTCGCAACGGCGCAGTGCCGCGCCGGTCGTGCAGGGCTAGTCCTTGTTGATCAGGCGATCCGCCTTTTTGCGCACCAATGTGCTGCGCAGATCGTGCATTGCCAAAAGCAAGCCGTCTGTGACCGCATCCAACTGTTCGTCGGTGGCTTTGGATTGCACCCATTGCGTGGTCAGGTTCATGTAATCCACGGCACGATGAATATCGTCGATGTCGCGGTGGGCCAGAACTTGATTGCGGTCTTCCATCCAGCTTTGGATTTGGGCCAGATCCGCGTCGGTCAGGACATATTCACCATGGGGTTTGATGGCCCCGTTGCGAATGTTCACCACGGCGATCTGATCCATCTCGATGCGGCGGTGGCGGTTCTCCGTGTCGACACGAAAAACCGCCGCGCCATTCTCGCGGACCCGGAAGTAATACTCAGGTAACTCTGCCGCCATGTTGCCCCTTTCAGGTCAGTCCCGCGCAGAAGGTCTGGATGCGGGTGCAGGCCTCTTTCAGGGCCTCGTCAGACGTAGCGTAGCTGACCCGGAAGTTTGGTGACAGCCCGAAAGCCGCGCCAAAGACAACGGCCACGCCGGTTTCTTCGAGCAGCGCAGTGGCAAAAACCTCGTCGTTGATGATTTTGGTTCCGGCCGCAGATGTTTTGCCGATCAACCCCGCGATGGAAGGATAGACATAAAACGCGCCTTCAGGGGTCGGGCAGGCCATGCCTTCGATCTCGTTGAGCATGGAAACCACCAGATTGCGGCGGCGCACGAAGATCTCGTTGTTGGTTGGCAGGAAATCCTGCGAGCCGTTCAACGCCTCCACTGCGGCCCATTGGCTGACGCTGCAAGGGTTCGAGGTCGATTGTGATTGCACCTTGCGCATGGCCGCGATCAGTTTTTCGGGCCCGGCAGCGTAGCCGATGCGCCAGCCTGTCATGGCATAGGCCTTGGATACGCCATTGATTGTCAATGTGCGGTCATAAAGGGCCGGTTCTACCTCTGCAGGGGTGCAGAATTCGAAATCGTCATAGGCCAGATGTTCATACATATCGTCCGTCATCACCCAGACATGGGGATGGCGCATCAGAACATCGGTCAGCTCCTTCAGCTCAGCGCGGGTGTAGCCCGCCCCGGTGGGGTTGGAGGGGCTGTTGAAGATGAACCATTTGGTCTTGGGCGTGATCGCGGCCTCAAGCTGATCAGCCGTCAGTTTGAAGTTGGTCTGCAAAGACGCCTCGGCAATCACCGGTTCCCCGCCTGCAAGCAGGACCATATCGGGATAGCTGACCCAATAGGGGGCAGGGATCACCACTTCTTCGCCGGGGTTCATCGTGGCCATTAGTGCGTTGTAAAGGATTTGTTTACCACCCGTGCCCACACTGACCTGAGAAGGCGTGTAGTCCAGCCCGTTGTCACGCTTGAACTTGTCGCAGATCGCCTGCTTCAGCTCGATGATCCCGTCGACGGCGGTGTATTTGGTTTTGCCGTCATTGATCGCCGCGATGGCGGCATCCTTGATGTTTTGCGGGGTGTCAAAGTCCGGCTCCCCGGCGCCAAGGCCGATCACGTCGCGCCCCGCAGCCTTGAGTTCGGCGGCTTTCGTCGTCACCGCGATGGTCGGAGACGGTTTGACGCGGGCGAGTGATTGAGAGAGCAGTTCCATTTTGGCCTCAATTTGTCTAAGTGTGCAGCATACTCATAGGGGCCACCCCCGCACCGATCAAGCGACATTGGTGAGAATGCAAAGATCGAGGAGACAGTAACGATGACAGACCAAGCTGAAATGATGCCAGAGACAGCAGACTGGTACGGACCGGACGCCGCAACCTTTGGGGATCGTGTGGCGGCGGCGCGTGAAATCGCGGGCATGACACAGGCGGTTTTGGCCAAGCGGCTGGGGGTCAAGCAATCTACACTGCGCAGTTGGGAAGACGACGTGTCCGAGCCACGCGCGAACCGGCTGTCGATGTTGGCGGGGCTGCTGAATGTTTCGATGATGTGGCTGATCAACGGCGAAGGTGAGGGGCTGGACAATCCGGACATCATCACCCCGCACAATAGCGACCTGAGCGAGATCCTGACAGAGATCCGTGGCATGCGCATCGAGATGCAAAAACGGGCCGAGGCGATGGGCCGCCTTGAGAAACGGGTGCGCAAAATGCTTGAGGATGCCACCTATGCCTGAAGAGCTTCGGGCGCATAAGGTCAAGCGCCTGCATATGCGGTCGATGCGCCGGGGGATCAAGGAAATGGATTTGATACTCTCGGCCTACGCGGCAGATCATCTGGAGACAATGGATGATGCCGGGCTGACGCTTTATGACAATATGCTGAACGAGAATGATCATGATCTTTATCAATGGGTCACAGGGCAAGTTGCTGTTCCGGATGAATATTCCGATTTGATCGCCCGCATCCAAAGCCGCATCGCAGACCAACCCGTCGGTCAGGTCTGATCAAAACTGACCCCATTGGAGGGCCGCTGTTCTGGCCGCCCTCCGAAGCTGTTTCAGGGTTTAACGAATTATTCTGCTTTTTTCCCCATTTTCTGTGGCAACACATTGAGTCGGAGAAACAAATGAGCATTCAACAATCAGTTACCGGCGCTGCCAATGATTCAGGCTTTATGGTGGGCTATCTAGAGGCCCTGTCTTTGGTTGAGCGGCTTCACAGGCTGCTGCTTGACGTGATCAAGGACGAGTTTGAGCGGGTCGGCGTTCTGGAAATCAACGCAGTGCAGGCGCTGTTGCTGTTTAACATTGGCGACAACGAAGTGACCGCAGGGGAATTGAAAAGTCGCGGATATTATCAAGGCAGCAACGTCAGCTATAACCTGAAAAAGCTGGTTGAGATGGGGTTCATGCACCATCAACGCTGTGAGATTGACCGCCGGTCCGTGCGGGTGCGTCTGACGGAAAAGGGCCGCCACATTCGCGACGTCGTGTCAGAGCTGTTTGCGCGCCATGCGGACGGGCTTGAGGACAAGGGCGTGCTTGGCCCTGCGGGTGTCTCAGAGATCACGGTCTCCCTCAAACGGATGGAACGGTATTGGACGGACCAGATCCGCTATATCTACTAGCGGTCAGGCAGGGGCGGCAGGTAGGACAGGATCAGACCTTCCAACTCGCGCAGCAATTTGCGTTTCATCGCGTCCGCGTAACTGTCATACCCCAGCGCCGCCTGAACAAAGGCCTCTTGGCCGAGGATCACTTCTGCACTGTAATAGGCTGACAGCTCTGATATTTCTGCCTGCCTGAGATCACCGATATTGGGCGCATCGGCGCCAATCACCAGCCCGTTGATGGTGATGCCGCTGCGCTCAATCCGGTGTTTGACATCACGGGGGCGGGGGCCGAGGTTGGATTTGCCATCGCCGGAAATATCCAACGTGCGTTTCCAGCAATCGGATTGTTGCGCCAATTGCCGCGCGCCATATGTCATCGCCACGCCAAGAGCCGTACCGGGTGTGGAATCGCGGCGGCGGGTCTGGCGCAGGGTCTCGATCGCGATATCCAGCGCGGCAGACTGATCAATCGCTGTCCAAGGCAGCAAGACATGCTGATCGCTCGGACCACTCCATTCATAGACCAGCAGGCGCACCGGCGCTGAGGGCATTTCGAGGATCTTGTTGCGCACTTCTGCATCATTCAGCGCTGATGTAAGCCCGTCCAGTTGCGCGCGGTATTCCTTGGCATCCACCGATCCGGAGACATCCAACCCAAGCGCCAAAGCCTGCCGGCAGCCAGCTGTTGCACTGGTCGCCGCGAGCGCAAGTGCCAGCGCGATCAGCCCGGCGCGGATCATCCCGCCGATCCATCGGGCCGCGGCAGGGCGCCAATGGCAGGCGGGGTCAGTTCCCGCTCCAGCTTTTGCCGCATGGCGCGTTCGTAATCTTCAAAACCGTCGGCAATCACCAGAAATGCCCCCGGCCCATGCAAAACCTCGGCGCGGTAGAAGGCGATCAACCCAACCTCGCCTTCAAAATCGGCGGCATTCACCACCAGTCCGTTGACTGTCACCTCGTCAAAAGGAAACTCCCGATAGGCGGTTTGCGGCCCGAACCCTTCGTTGTTTTGCCCGTCACCGGCCATATCAAGGGTCTTGCGCAGGCATTCGGGGGCAGATTGCAACAACTTGGCACCGTGACCCAATGCATAGCCCATCGCGGTTGGAAACTCGTTGTGGCTTCGGGTGCTGTTGGCGATGATCTCGGCGGTGTTCACAAGGGTTTCGAGATCGTCGATCAGGGTCCAATCCAGCAACACTTCTTGATTGTACCGTCCCGACCATTCGTAGACAGACAGTGCAACCTTTTGATCTGCGGCGAAAAAAGCCCGCTGTACCTCGGGCGACGTGAGCGCGGCAACCAAGCCGCCGCGCTGCAAACGATCCTCAACCGGATCGACAGAACTGGACACATCCAGCGCCAGCAAAAGCGCCAGACGGCAGTTCGAAGCCTCCGCCGGGGCGGCTGCGGCCAAGGCCAGCGCCGCGACAGAGGTCAGCCATTTCACCAATGGCCCGTGTTTTCCATGCTGGCCCAAGGTTCTGCGGGTTCTTGCGCATCGCCTTCTTGCAACAATTCGACCGAGATATTGTCGGGCGAGCGGACAAAAGCCATGCGACCATCACGGGGCGGGCGGTTGATGGTGATGCCGTTTTCCTGCAGGTGGCGGCAGGTTGCATAGATATCATCCACCGTATAGGCCAAATGGCCAAAATGGCGGCTGTCGGATGGCAGTTCGTCGTCGCCATCCCAATTGTAGGTCAATTCCACGTCCGCATGACCATCGGCCTGACCGGGAGGGCAGAGGAACACCAGCGTGAACCGCCCGCCCTCATTTTCAATGCGGCGGCGCTCAACAAGCCCGAGAAGTTCGTAAAATGCGATGGATTTATCCAGATCCTTCACGCGCACCATGGTGTGCAGGTATTTGATTGGCATGCTGTGGTCCTTTGTTGCACTGCGTTGGCGACAACCTAGCACAGCCCGCGGCGCATTCCAGCGCCTCGCGGGATTTTGAGCGTCAAGCGGCGCCCCTCAGAAGGCCGATTTGATCCCGATGCTCAGCCCGATGCGGTTCACATCATAAAGGCCGATATTGCTGTCGGTTTTGGACGCACTGAGGGTCACGGAAGGGTTAAACCCGTAATAATCGATCTGGCGGAAGGTGGCGGTGACATCTGCAAAAATCTTGTGGTCCTGCCTGCCATCTGCTGCGTGGCGGGACACGTCATAATCGCGGTAGGCCGCGCCAAGGCCAAATTGTACATCCGCCCCCATGATTGGCCTGTGCAAGACATAGCCTGTGCGCAACTCGACCTCGTTATATTCGGCGTCCTTTTCGGCGGAATGCGTGGTTTCCCCGCTCAGCCCAAGATAAAGCGTATCGCCGGATTTGAGGCGCTGGGTCAGGCTGCCGCGCAGAGCGACGCTGTCGAGATCTGGTGTGGCCTGACCAAATTGCCGTTCGATATCAATGCCAAAGCGGTATCTCTGGGTGCGACTAGGGCTAAAGCTTTGAAAGGCGGCACCGCGCAGATAACTGGCATATTGTGATCCGCCATACCACGATTGACCCAACTCGCCGTCAAAGGAAAACTCGCCCTTGCGGTCATAGTTGATGCGCCGAAAGCCGTAACCAAGCGTCGCCGTTCCAAAGGCAAAGTCCGAGCCGGATGCGTTTGGCGCGGTGTTTTTGGCGCTGCCCGAGAGGGCAAAGGTGCGATAGGATAGGCCAAGTTTCACATCATGGGCGGTCACTGGGGTTTGGTGAAACCGATAGCGGGTGCGCAGGCTGCCGCCGATCTCCAGCCCGCTGAGCGCGAGGGCGCTGCCGGTCAGATTGTATTCGATGGGCTGGCCAAAAAGAATCTCGCTGATGGCATAGTTCAGCTCGGATCGGTCCTGGGCGCTTCCGTTGTTTATGTTCGAGTTGGGGGCCAGTGTGAACGTCAGGCTGGTGTGCCAGGGATTGCGTTTCTTGACGTATTTGAAGTCTCGCTCTGCCCGTGCCCGCAGCAAATCATTGGGGGCATGTTCCGCCGCGCGGCGCAGCCAAAGCTGGGCACGGGTGCGTTTGCCGGCTGTTGACAACACCTGAGCGGTGATCAGCGCGGCTGAGTATTTTTCAGCGTCGGTTTTTGCCAGCCGCCACGCCCGTTTTGCCGCTGTGCGTGCAGGGGCGACTTGCCCCAGATCACGCAGAGCCCGCGCGTGGATCAGGTGGGCGTTCAGATCATTGGCATCGCGGGTGAGCAACGCCTCGGCATAGACCTTGGCCCGCTGCGCATCGCCTGCACGCAAGGCCAAGGTCGCCGCCTGCCGCAGGGCAGGGGCATCCAACGTGACTTGCGCAGCCGCAGGCAGGCCCGTCAGACAGGCCAAGATCCCGATGATGGCCGCGCTCCTGTAAAAGGGGCGCCGCTTGGGCATTTACTGACTTCCGCGATAGATCGTGAAACCAAGGGTTTCGCGGACACCGTCAGCGGTTGGATCTTCGCCTGATTCCAAGACAATGATGCCAACAATTTCCTCGGCATCGTCACCAGAGATGATGCCATAGTATTGGCCATTCTCATAGTCGACAGCCTGGCCGCTGTTGTTGCCAAAGCGGGACGTGAGCGCGCCGGTGATCTCGCCGTTGGCATCAAGTGCATTGGTTGAAACGGTGAAAACAGCCGTCGGGATCGCCGTCAGTGTGGCATCGCTTGCCGCAGCAACGCGGCCGTAGATATCGCTGGTGATGTCTTCGCCAGCGAGGTTGTAGACCTTGCGGTTGAATACAAATCCATCCACTGCGCCTTCGTAGCGGCCGGTTGTTTGGTTAAAATCATCAAAGTCGATGGCGATCTGCACGTCGGATGTGGTGTATTCCAGCCCGCCGCGCCCGTTGTAGTCGCGCAGGCCCGCGCCTTGACCGTTGTACAGTGCCTGACCGGTGGTGGGCAGCACAACTGATCCGTTGCGTTCGTAGACAAAACCGCCAAATCCGTAGCCAACGTAGGCGCCGGTGCGCACGATGGCAAATTCGGTGTTACCGCTGTTGCTCACCCCATAAATCGCCCGATGGCGGAATTGGTTGATGGAGGCGTTGGTTTGTGTGTCCGGGTACTGCTGCACCGCCTCATAGACGGCATATGGCCCAAGGCTGCTGACAGCTTCGCCGCGCACATAGGGCGTATCGGAACCACCATCGAAGGGCAGGTTGTCGACCGTGAATGTGTCATCGGTAGAGTTGTAGGCCACGCCTTCGGCAAAGCCATTGCCGGTCTCATTCACCGCCTCTTTGCGGAAAATCGTGTTGGAGGGCTGCGGCGATGTAGTGCCGGGCGGCAGGGTGCGATCGCTGTCGATCGTGCCGCCTGTCGTTGGCTCTTCCGTCTCATCAGGTTCATCGGCATTGAAAGGGGGCGTGCCGCCACATCCAACAAGAAAGGTACAGAGCAAGAGCCCCGCTGCATTGATTTTCATGATAGCCTGCCTTCAGCTCTGTGTTTTATTTTGGCCAACAGTCTCAAACCGGGGGCGGTTTTGTCAACGCTGCTGCATCCCTCATGGTTGAATAACTTTCCAAGGGTGGTCAAAAAACAATACCGCATATGGCGGTTCCTCAGGTGGATTTGCGCAGATATAGTGATCTGCGAATCCATTCCACCCATGAGTGCCTCAAAAGGACCGCCCGTCATGCCCCTGTCCCCCGACCAACAAGCCGAGATCGACGCCCTGCGCAGCGAAAGCCAGCCTACTTTGCGGGCCACCGTGCCGGGGATGGAGGCGCATCTGTACAAGGCGCATGAGGTGCTGGATCACGGATTTATCCGGGTGATCGACTATATGGGCGATGACGCCGCGATCTGTCAGGCGGCGCGTGTCAGCTATGGCAAGGGCACCAAATCGGTGCAAAACGACGAAGGGTTGATCCGCTATCTGATGCGGCATTGGCATTCGACCCCGTTCGAGATGTGCGAGATCAAGCTGCATGTGAAACTGCCGGTGTTTGTGGCGCGGCAATGGATCCGCCACCGCACCGCCAATGTGAATGAGTATTCCGCCCGTTATTCCATTCTTGACCGCGAATTTTACATCCCCGCGCCCGAGCATATCAACGCACAAAGCACGGTGAACAATCAGGGCCGGGGCGGCCTGCTTGAAGGCGAAGAAGCGGCCCGTGTGCTGGAGATCCTCAAGGCCGACAGCAGCCGTGCTTATGACCATTACCAAGAGATGATCTCGGACGAGGGTCAGGACGGTCTGGCCCGCGAATTGGCGCGGATGAACCTGCCGGCAAACATCTATACACAATGGTACTGGAAGGTGGATTTGCACAATCTTTTCCACTTCTTACGCCTGCGGGCAGATGCACATGCGCAATATGAGATCCGGGTTTATGCCGATGCGATCTGCAAGGTGGTGGCCGACTGGGTGCCAGCGGCTTACGGCGCGTTTGAGGACTATCGTCTGGGCGGCGCGACACTGTCTGGCAAGGCGCTGGATTGCCTGCGCCGGATGCTCAAGGGCGAGGCGGTCACGCAGGAGAACTCCGGCATGAGCAAAGGCGAATGGCGGGAGTTTGAGGGGGTTTTGAACGCTCCTGCTTGAGCGGCTCACCGTCACCACCCACCCCGCCCGGCACCGCCGGGCAGCGCCCGACCTCCCCCAAGAGGGCGCTTTTGCACCGGATCACACCTCATGAAAGCTGTGCATTTTGCGCGGCCCCGTTGCCGCGTGGAGGGGGGAGGCGCCCTCCAGGTCGTTCGCTGCCCGGCGATGCCTGCACCATGCCCTTGACGGCAGGGTGAACCCCGCCCTACCAAATTGCATGGATCCAAAAACCGCTCTGCATGCCCGGCTTGAGGCGCTTGATGCCGAAGATGCCGCTGGCCTTGACGGACAAAAGACCGTTGAGCTGGATCAACAGGCGGTTGGCCGGCTTTCGCGGATGGATGCCCTGCAAAATCAGGCGATGGCACAGGCACATGCGCGGCGGCGTGGCGCAGAACGACTGCGTATCAATGCGGCGCTGCACAGGTTGGAAGAGGGGGAATACGGCTTTTGCACCGATTGCGGCGAGGCGGTCGAGGATGCCCGCCTTGCTGCGGATCCGTCGATCCCGAAATGCCGCGATTGCATGCGCGGAGGGTAACGCGCCACATTGACACCGGCGCGGCAAAAGCCAGACTGCCGCCATGTTTGACCTTGCCAATCCCCCCGCCGATTTCACTGACAATCCGTTTCCTCATTATGACCGCCTGCTCGCAGAAAGCCCGGTTCTGACGCAGCCCGACGGCTCTGTACTGATCTGCAAACATGCCGATTTGAACGCGATCTACCGCGACACCACCACGTATATTTCGGACAAAAAGGCGGCATTTACCCCCAAATTCGGGCTGGATACCCCATTATTCGAACATCACACCACGTCGCTGGTGTTCAACGACCCGCCTCTGCACACGCGGGTGCGGCGGATCATGACATCGGCCCTGACGCCCAAAGCCTTGGCACGGATGGAGCCGGGGTTAATCGAAACGGTCGATCACTTGTTGAATGTCATGCCGCAACACGCTGACCTTATTGAAGATTTTGCCTCTACGATCCCCATTCAAATCATCGGTAATCTGCTGGATGTCCCGATGGAGGAACGCGGCCCCCTGCGGGATTGGTCCCTGTCGATCCTAGGTGCGTTGGAGCCGGTGTTGAGCCCGGAACAGCTTGAGACCGGCCATCAAGCGGTGCGCGATTTCAAAGCTTACCTCACGGATCTCATCGCCCGGCGAACGGCAAAGCCGGGTGATCCGGAAACCGACGTGCTGACGCGGTTGATCAATGGGGACGACACGGGCCAGTTGACCGAGATTGAGTTGATCCAGAATTGTATTTTTATCCTGAACGCGGGCCATGAGACCACGACAAACCTGATTGGCAATGGGCTGGCCTTGCTTAACGATCATCCAGCGCAAAAGGCGCGGCTGATTGATGATCCATCGCTGATCAACACCGCCGTGGAAGAGATGCTGCGTCTTCGGTCACCAAATCAGTTTGGCAATCGCGAGACGACCGCAGAGGTGACGATTGGCGGCATAACAATTCAACCGGGGACGAACCTGCATCTGTGCATTGGCGCGGCCAACCGCGATCCGGATGTGTTTGATAATCCGGCCGAATTTGACATAGCGCGGCAGCCAAACCGGCACCTTGCCTTTGCCGGAGGGCCACATGTATGCGTGGGGCTGACGCTGGCGCGGATGGAGGGCCGGATTGCGATCGAACGCTTTTTGCGCCGCTATCCAGATTATGCCCTAGCCTCCGGACGGGTGGGTGGCGGACGCATCAGATTTCACGGGTATCAATCGCTACCCTGCGCAGTTTCATGAGCACGTCAAAAGCAATCGCTTGGCGCCGGAACGCGGCGCCAAATCGCCAGGCAGACAGCTCAAATCTGCTGCTACAACAGGGTTATATCGGAGGCCATTTGACGGCCGTCGCGGCCTTCGGATAGTTCGAAACTGACCTTCTGATCGTCAGCAAGGCCAGTCAGGCCAGAGCGTTCGACCGCTGAGATATGTACAAAAACGTCATTGCCGCCACCTTCTGGTGCGATAAATCCGTAACCTTTGGTGGTGTTAAACCATTTCACGGTGCCATTCGGCATAATATCCGCGCCTCCTTTAGTCTTTCATAGGCCTGCCGAAACAGGATAGGGCCTATGCCAAACCATTCCGGCGCGCCCTACAGTAGAAAGGATTGCGCAATCGGGAGAAAAATCAAGTAAATCGCGAAAAATTTTGTTCAAATTTCACAGAGAGCGCCAAAAGAAGAGAGAAAATGATGCAAATATATGGCCTGAAGAACTGCGATACATGCCGAAAGGCGATGAAGGCATTGCCCGAAGCTACACTTGTTGATGTACGTGTTGATGGCGTTCCTGATGCGGTGTTGTCTGCGGCCCATCAGAAATTTGGTGCGGCGCTTTTGAACACGCGTTCCACGACTTGGAGAGGGCTGAGCGAGGAAGAGCGTCAAGGCGATCCGTTGACGTTGATCAAAACCCATCCGGCCCTGATGAAGCGGCCATTGATTGTTGTGGATAACGCACTTTTCCTGTCTTGGAACAAAGAGATAGAGCAGGAAGTTCAAGCATTGAGTTAGGGGGGGCGGCTGGCGCGACACAGACGCGCCAGCGTTGTCTAAAACGTCAGATGCTGCCGCGCTTCAAGGCCCGGTCGAAGGACAAAGGCCCCGCGCCTTTGACGACCAGAACCAACAACAAAAGCACCCACAAGGCCCTCTGGTCCATGATGACCGCGTCTGGAAAACGGTCGAACCATGCGCCTAATACGCCGCCCTGACCGTGGCCATAGATGTCGGTGAGCGATTGCACCGCGATAAAGCCGATCATTCCGAGGGCTGCAAGGCGGGTGAGCAAGCCAACGACAATCAATGCAGGCAAAATGAACTCCGCCCATGTTCCTGCCAGCACGATCAACCGGTGGAAAAGTCCAAGTGCGTCCGTGTCATAGCCGGCCTCTTCGAGAACGCGCGGGAAGATTTGGGCGTAGGCCCCTACGGAAGGTGTCCACAGACCAGACACCCCATCTCCGATTTTGGTGAGGCCGGAGTTGAGGAAATAGACCAGCAGGACAGCTGCAAAAAGGAACCTTGCGAGGGTTGGAAGCAGCCAATTGGCCTGTTCAAGTTTGGAAAAGACTGCGTCATGCAGAGAGATAAGAGGTTTCATATCAGTTCCTTACGGGGTTTCTTTAAAGGCCTGGGATGTGAGGGCCGTTGTAAGAGCGGCGGTGAGATCAAAATCAGGCATCTGTGCTAAGGTGAGGTCATGCGCCGCACCAAAAGTCTGGCCTTGGGCCATGGCCTCCAGCCAAATCGCCGCCCCCGAGGGCAGCAACCATGGCTGTGGATCAAATTCTGGCCGAGTGATCAGGATATCCTGTGCAACAGCCTGCGGTTTGGGAGCGCCATCTTCATTATTGAACCGCCAGATGTCGTAGAGAGGCCATTCAGATCGCAATATCAGGCTGGATGGAGCAAGCTGAATTTGCATTTCCGACAACGCATCAGGGGCCATGGTTTGCAGTCCGCTTGGGTCAAAGGCTGGGGCATCTGCGGCGTGATATGAGCGGCGTAGCGCCTGATCAAGCCGCGCAGCGTCAGCCAAGTATCCAATATGCGCAAGGGGTGCGAAGTTCTTTATAAATACTGGAAAATCAATGCCATAGTGCATCATGAGTGGTGACTTGGGGGGGTGGTTTCGAACGAAAAGCGGCGCAAGATTGTCGAAATTCTGTGGACCAATCAGCTTGCGGACCAATGGGAATGCAGTTGAGAGCGCCTCACAAAGCGAGGTGGTGACATTGTTGCGATAGACGTCATATCTGCGGCCCGCCGGTTGGCTTTTGCCGTCGATCAGGCCGTCTGGGACCGCCAGTGCCGGGTCCAGCAAGCCTGCGCGAAATTGTTCTGCTTTGGTCATCCTGCAAGGGCCATCGCGGCGCGTTTGGCTTCGTCCCTGAGGGTGGGCCAAGGCGGAATATCGTTGTCCCACTCCACCAAAACCGGTTTCGGTCCGGTTTGTGCAAGTGCGTAGGTCAGCAAAGACCAAACCGGATCAACTACGGGCTTGGCGTGGCTGTCAATTAACAGAGGCGCGCCAAAATCATCCTCGTCTTCGTCATGGCCGCCCACATGGATCTCGCCAACACAGTCGGTAGGATAGGCATCAATATAGGATTGCGGGCTGAGATCCAGATTTGTGGATGAAATGAAGACATTATTCACATCCAGCAAGAGACCGCAGGCGGTCTTGTGGGTAACTTCTGATAAAAAGTCTGCTTCTGAAAAGGTGGACTCGACAAAAGCCAGATAGCTGGACGGGTTTTCGAGCAGCATTTGACGGCCCAATGTGTCCTGTACCTGATTGATATGGTCGCTCACGAGGGTCAGTGTTTCTGCTGTATAGGGCAGGGGTAGCAGATCATTCATGAATTCCGCGCCATGAGTGGACCAAGCAAGATGTTCTGAGAAGCTGGCGGGTTTGATGCGGTCGCACAGGCGTTTGAGCCGATTTAGATGTGCCTTATCAAGCGGTTGCTGGCCGCCGATGGACAGGCCTACGCCATGAATGGAGATCGCAAAGGTTTCTGACAAAGCCTGCAACTGGGCCAAGGGGCGTCCGCCGTCACCCATGTAGTTTTCGGCATGAACCTCAACCCATTCAACAGCGCCGGGATCATCCAGAAGCTCTTGAAAATGTTGGGGTTTGTATCCGATTCCGGCTGCATTTGGCAGCTGGTCAAATCGGGGCCGCGTGTCGAGCATGATGCGCCCTCCGGTGGAGCAAAGGTGTTCCGGGCCGCCGCAGGGGCCGCCCGGAACAAATGTCTTATGCAGGCAGGTCGCGGTCGAGTGCTTCGAGCGAGCCTTTGCGCGCGGAACCGTCTGCCATGGCGGGCAGGTCAATGCTGTCGCATGTGCCGGCGTCGACCAAGGTCCAGGCGTTGCCCTGATAATCGGTGACGGATGTACCCGCGCATGTTGTGCCTGGACCTGCGGCACAGTCGTTTTCACCGGCCAGAGAGACACCATAGCATTTCTCTTTTGAGGCCGCCTCAGCTGTGGTGGTTTGGGCGGTCATTGCTGCGGCAACGGCGCCTGCAAGCGCGACGGATTTGAGTGTGTTGGACATGTAAAAACTTCCTTTAGTGGTCAAATCAACGGGTGATGGGAATAGTAAAGCATTCAACCCAAGCTAACACCACTCACGAGGGAGTGTGTCACGATCCTGTCAGGATTTGCCGGAAAATTCGGGGGATTTGTTGCGATTTTGGCGTTTGGCCCGTGTGAAATGTTACAGGCCCACAAAAAACGGGGCCGCGCAAACGGCCCCGTGTGAGGAATGTTACAAAGGCTTCGATCAGCGCAGATCGGGCGGCGTGGCCTCAACGCCAAGCGCCGCAGCGACATCGGCCAATGCCTGCACCGAAGTCTGTTTTTCGCCCAAACGGCGTACAGATACGGTCTTTTCCTCAACCTCACGGCCACCCACGGCAAGGATCACTGGCACCTTGCCAACCGAATGTTCACGAACCTTGTAGTTGATCTTTTCGTTGCGCATGTCGGCCTCGGCCCGCACACCGGCGGCCTTGAGAGTCTCAACAACTTCAACCACATAATCGTCAGCCTCGGATGTGATCGAGGCCACAACAACCTGACGCGGGGCCAGCCAGAAGGGCAGTTTGCCGGCGTGTTCTTCGATCAGGATGCCGATGAACCGCTCAAAGCTGCCCAATGTCGCGCGGTGAAGCATCACGGGGTGATGCTTTGCGCCATCTGCACCGACATAGGTCGCGTCAAGCCGTTCGGGCAGGACAAAATCCACCTGATGGGTGCCGCATTGCCAATCACGGCCAATGGCGTCGGTCAGGACAAACTCCAGCTTCGGGCCATAAAATGCGCCTTCGCCGGGGTTCAGTTCCGGTTCGATCCCGGCGGCGCGGGTTGCAGACAAAAGCGCCTCTTCGGCTTTGTCCCAAACCTCGTCCGAGCCAGAGCGTGTTTCAGGACGGTCCGAGAATTTCACGCTGAAGTTCTCAAAGCCCAGATCTTTGTAGATATTGCTGAGGAAGGTGATGAATTCGGCGGTTTCCGCCTCAATCTGGTCCTCACGGCAGAAAATATGCCCGTCGTCCTGGGTAAAGCCGCGCACGCGCATGATGCCATGCAAAGCGCCCGATGGCTCATACCGGTTGCACGAGCCAAATTCCGCCATCCGCAGCGGCAGATCGCGATAGGATTTCAGACCTTGGTTAAAGATCTGTACGTGGCAGGGGCAGTTCATCGGCTTGAGCGCGTTGACGGCTTTCTCGCGGGCATGCTCTTCGTCCACTTCGACGATAAACATGTTTTCTTGATATTTTTCCCAGTGGCCCGAGGCTTCCCACAACTTGCGGTCTACAACCTGCGGGGTGTTGACCTCCACGTAGCCGCCCTTGCGTTGCTGGCGGCGCATGTAGTCTTGCAACTCGGTGTAGATTTGCCAGCCATTGGCGTGCCAGAACACCTGTCCGGGGGCCTCTTCCTGCATGTGGAACAGATCCATCTCGCGGCCCAACTTGCGGTGGTCGCGTTTGGCGGCTTCTTCGAGCATGTTCAGATGCGCACGCAGCTTTTCCTTGCCGGTGAAGGCCACGCCGTAGATCCGTTGCAGCATGGCGCGGTCGCTGTCGCCCCGCCAATAGGCGCCAGCGATGGACATCAGTTTGAAGGCATCGCCCGGCACTTGGCCGGTGTGTTGCAAATGCGGGCCGCGGCACAGATCCTGCCAGTCGCCATGCCAGTACATGCGCAGCGGCTCATCACCGGGGATCGCGTCGATCAGTTCAACCTTATAGGGCTCGCCATTGTCCTCGTAATGCTTGATCGCGCGGGCGCGGTCCCAAACTTCGGTGCGCACGGGGTCACGCTTGTTGATGATTTCCTTCATCTTTTTCTCGATGAGGCCAAGATCTTCGGGGGTAAACGGGTCTTTGCGGTCAAAGTCGTAGTACCAGCCGTCCTTGATCACCGGACCGATGGTCACTTTGGTGTCTGGCCAGATTTCTTGCACGGCGCGGGCCATAATATGTGCCAGATCGTGACGGACCAGTTCGTTGGCTTGGTCTTCGTCGGCCATGGTGTGGATGGCGATATCGGCGTCTGTTTCAATCGGCCATGCCAGATCAAAATGCGCACCGTTCACGGTGGCGCTGATCGCCTTTTTGCCAAGGGATTTGGAGATATCGGCCGCGACTTCGCCCGCAGTGATACCTGCGTCGTAGCTGCGTGCATTGCCATCGGGAAGGGTGAGAGAGATTTGAGCCATCAGGGGCGCTCCTCGTCAGTTTGGCGCCCACGAGACGCCCGGTTGCGGGTTATGTGTGGGCGCTGTTTGGCGTGGCAGGCTGGTAAGGTCAAGTGCTGGGTTAACGTTGCGCTGGATAGCGGACAGAAAGCCACAGATGCAGCTGGGCGATGGATTGCATCCCATGGGGCGAACAGGTCTAGTTGGCCATGCAAGACTGTCGCAGCGCCGGCAATTCCCAGACGGCAGAGGAGAACAAGATGATCGAAGTGGAATGGCAAAATCTCAAGGCGCAGGATCTGCGCCGTTTGGCCGATGAAAATGCGGTGGTGATCCTGCCCGTGGCCTCCATCGAACAGCATGGCCCACATCTGCCTACGATGACTGACACGCGGCTCGGCCATGAAGTGGCAATTCGCGCGGCCCGCAAGGCCAGTGACACCCGTCCGGTGGTTGTCACCCCCGTGGTCTGGTCGGGGCTGTCAGAGCATCACATGCCTTTTGGCGGAACACTCACCATCAGCCATGCAACGTTTCGCGCCTTGGTTAAGGATTTGATTGTGTCGATCACCCGGCACGGATTTCGCGATATCCTGATCTCCAACTCTCACGGCGGCAATATCATTGCCATGCATCAGATCTGTGACGAACTGGCACCGGTTGTGGACGCAACATTGGTTGCCACTACCTATCCGGCTGAGGCGGCAGAAGAATTGCGCGGTATTCTTGAGGATCAGGACGGTATGCAACACGCCTGCGAGGCGGAAACCGCGATGATGATGGCGCTAGAGGGGGATCTGGTGGACAGCAGCGATCTGGCAGCATTGGCCAGCAAAGCCGTTGATGGGCCAAGCTTTCTCAGGGCGGGCAAGGCGTCCTATCGTTGGCGGCCCTTCACCCATTTGACGGGCAATGGCGTGGCTGGCAATCCGGCGCGGGCCACTGCCTATAAGGGTGAGCGGCTGATCGAAGTGAGCGCGGATGCCCTTGCGGCGATGATCACTGATCCAGACACATGGGCGGCGCCCGAAGATCTGCGTGCCGATGGCGCTGGCGGTGTGGCATTCCGGCCCGGCACTTGAGGATGCGGGGCGTTGCCCTAGCTGGTTGAGCCTCACATGCCAGCCAAAACGGACCGCCCATGACCCATCCGACCAGCCAGCAGACCTTTGCCGCGATCACCGGGGCAGAAGGCGCCGTGCAAGACATTGATCAAGCCGAGGCCCGCAATGGGCTGCGGCATGTGATGTCTTTGTCGATGACCAAGGTTGCGGATGGGCTGATTGACCCAAAGCTGGTGTTGGCGTGGCTTCTCACGGCACTCGGCGCACCTGCGGTCTATGCCGGTGCGCTTGTCCCGATCCGGGAGGCCGGGGCGCTGTTGCCGCAAATGCCGCTGGCGGCTTGGGTGCAGGGTATGGCACGGCGCAAATGGGCCTGGGTGATTGGCAGCGCCGGGCAGGGGATCGCGGCCGGTTTGATCGTGCTGGCCGCATTGTTTCTCGAAGGCACCGCGGCGGGCATTGCCATCTGTGCGGCACTTGCCGCGCTGGCGTTGTGCCGCGCGGCCTGTTCGGTGTCCTACAAGGATATTCTGGGGAAAACTGTCGCCAAAACCCGGCGCGGGGCGGTGACCGGGCTTGCCGGATCTTTCGCCTCAGTCGCGGTGTTGGTTTTTGCGGGGCTCCTGTTGTCGGGGCTTGCGCAAAACCGCGCGGCGATCATCTTGGCCATCGCGCTGGCGGCGGGCCTTTGGCTGGCCGCGGCGCTGTTATTTTCAAGCCTTGAAGAAGCGCCAAGCGAGGCGACCGCTGCACGATCAGCCGGATTTGCAGTGTTGCGGGACAACGCCGATCTGCGCCGGTTTGTTTTGGTGCGGGGGCTTTTGGTCTCGACCGCGTTGGCGCCGCCCTATTTGGTGATCCTTGCTGGACAATCACAGGGCAGCGGCCTTGGACGGCTTGGCGCATTGGTTCTGGCCTCGGCGCTGGCCTCCTTGATCAGTTCTTATGTCTGGGGCCGTTTGTCTGACAGGTCCAGCCGCAAGGTTCTGATGCTGGCAGGCGGCACGGGCGCGGCTGCAATGTGTGCCGCCGTGGGCCTGTGGCTTGCCGGGTTGGCGACAGCATTCTGGGCGATGCCGGTTGTGCTTTTTGTGTTGATGATTGCCTATCACGGGGTGCGGCAGGGGCGCTCCACCTATTTGGTCGACCTCGCACCCGCAGATCAAAGGGCGGCCTTTGCCGCAGTGAGCAATACGGTGATCGGCGGTCTGTTGTTATTGGCCGGGGTGATCGGCGGCGGCGCGGCGATGATCGGACCGCAGGCGACCTTGGTGGTTTTTGCGGCCATGGCCGTGGCTGCGGCAGCTGTGGCAAAAGGGCTGCCTGAGGTCGAATAGCCACGGTGCCTGCGTCAAATGATCCACAGGTATGGATTGACTACGACGTATCAGGCTATATTTACGACATAGGGGCCGTGCAACGCAGCCCCGACCTTTCCTTGGGGGATGAGCAGAATGGCAAGCTATAATCGCAACTTTGACCTGTCGGTTAGTGACGTTGAATTGATCGAAGAGGCGCTGCGGGCGCGGGGCCGTGAGCTGAGCAAGATGCGGCTGGCGTTGGGCAATCAGGATCCGGCGGATATAGAATCGATCCGGGTGATCGAAGCTGATCAACGCGCAGGCGAAGAACTGTTGGGCCGCATGCACGATCAAAAGGTTTTTTATCGCCCCAAGACAGCCACCTATATCGGCGGCTGAACCAATGTTCTGAGGTGGTTGCCCTCCGCCCCGGTGCGGCGCATGATGGCGCAAAACACCGGGGACGCAGATGGGCGACACTTCTTTTTTGATCACCAGACAGGGCCGCAAATTGGCCTATCACCTGACCCAAGGGCGCGGCCCCTGTGTGGTATTTCTGGGCGGTCTCAAATCCGACATGATGGGCACCAAGGCGGTGTTTCTTGAAGAATGGGCGCAGGCGCAGGGCCGCGCCTTTTTGCGTTTTGACTACTCCGGTCATGGCGAATCTTCGGGAAGTTTCACGGATGGCTGCATCGGGGATTGGGCCGAAGACACGGCAGAGGTGGTGGCCGAGTTGACCGAAGGGCCAATCTTGCCCGTGGGGTCTTCCATGGGCGGCTGGCAGGCGCTTTTGCTGGCGCGTGCCATGCCAAAGCGTTTGGCAGGTTTGGTGACCATCGCCGCCGCGCCGGATTTCACCGAAGACGGCTATTGGGCCAATTTCACCGACGCGCAGAAACAACAATTGGCGGAGACCGGGCAGGTCGAACTGCCGTCCGATTATATGGAACCTTACATCATCACGGGCCGGATGATTGAGGACGGGCGCAAGCAATTGGTGTTGCGCGATGATCTGGATCTGCCGTTTCCGGTACGGTTCCTTCAAGGCACGGCTGACACCGCTGTCAGTGTCGAAACGGCGGTGCGGCTGCTTGAACATGCCACAGGGCCGGATATGCAGCTGAAACTGGTCAAGGACGCCGACCACCGGTTTTCGGACGGGCCGTGCCTTGATCTTATTCTTGGTGCCATTGAAGAGGTTTTGGCGGCAAATATTTGAAAAGGAATAAGTAAATTGGATCAACGTATTTCCCTGATCACTCTGGGCGCCAAAGACCCCACCGCATTGGCGGCGTTTTATGATGCCCTCGGATGGTCGCGTGAGGACAGCCCCGATGGGGTCATTGCCTATGATCTGATTGGTCAGACCTTGGGAATTTACCCGCTGGAAAAACTTGCCGATGACATTGGTCTGCTGCCCGAAGAATTGGGGCGCGGCGCATCAACCTTTTCCTACAACGTGCCGAACAAGGAAGACGTCGCACCACTTTTGGCCGCGGCAGAGGCTGCGGGCGGGCGTATCTTGAAACCGGCACATGATATTTTCTGGGGCGGTCACATCGGATACTTTGCCGACCCCGAAGGGCACATCTGGGAGGTCGCGCATAACCCGTTCTCTGCGCTGGGGCCAAAGGGCGAATTTCGCTGGAACGGATACGGCTGATGCGCAAACCGGCCAGCATGTGGAGCCTTGAGACCTTTGGCCGGGTGCGCCTGTCCAAATATTTCTACATGCGGGATTTTATGTATTCGGAAATCTCGGGGTTTCACGGGGTGCCGAATGTGCCGGAAAACCCCGACCTGGTGATTGAGAATGGCAAAGCGTTTTGCAGGTCTCTCCTTGACCCGTTGGAACAGACCTTTGGCCGGGTGGCTGTGCGGTCGGGCTATCGGTCGCCGGACTTGAACCGGTACGGCAATGAAAACCGGCTGAATTGCGCCCGCAACGACAACCCGCTGGAGTGCCATATCTGGGATCGCGGTGTTGGCGATGCGGCCATTGCCGGTGCCTCGGTGGTGATCCCGTGGTTTGCGGACCGCTATGCCGATGGGCGCGACTGGCGTGATCTGGCGTGGTGGGTACATGACCATCTGCCCTATTCAGAGATGTGGTTCTTCCCCAAGCTGGCGGCGTTCAACCTTGTCTGGCGGCCCAAACCGCTGCGCACAATCTCGAGCTATATCGCGCCGCGTGGCACGCTTTTGCGGGCCGGAGACACGCCAAAGGTCACTTTGGCAGAGCGGCAAAAAGCCTATGCTGATTTTCCACCGTTCAAGGGCATTGCTTTGCCACTTTGACACGCGCCGCATTGCGGGACGGCCCGCGCGTGCTATAGCTAGGAAAACAGGCAGGCAGGGCAAAATGACCCAATATTCAAGTGATTGCATGGTGATCTATGGTTGAACCGTTGGTTCTGCTGCCGGGAATGATGTGCGATGCACGTTTGTTTGGCCCGCAGATCGCTGAATTGTCATCGGAAATGCCGATCATGGTCGCTCCGGTCACCCAAGGCGAACGGGTGGAGGAAATTGCCTCAAGCTTGCTTGAGATGCTCCCGCAACGGTTTGCCTTGCTGGGCAGCGACCTGGGGGCGGTTGTTGCGATGGAAATCCTGCGCCGCGCCGAAAACCGTGTCTCGCGGATTGCGCTCATGGGGGCCAATCCGTTGGCGGAAACGCCGGTGATGGCGGCCAATCGCGAGCCCGAGATCGTGAAGGCACGGTCTGGTCGCATGGCCGAAGTGATGAGCACCGCGCTGTCGCCTGATCATCTGGCTCCGGGTCCACAGCGGATGGAAGTGATGGCATTGGTGGCGGATATGGCCGAGGTGCTGGGTGCGGATGTGTTCATTCGGCAATCGCGTGCAATGCAGCGGCGGCGGGATCAACAGGCGGTCTTGCGCAAATGCAAAGTGCCTGCGCTGGTGCTCTGCGGGGTGCATGATGCGTTGTGCCCGGTCAAACGGCACAGTTTTATGGCGGAGCTGATCCCGTCGGCCAAGCTGACGGTGTTAGAAAACTCCGGCCATTATCCGATGTTGGAACAGCCGATGGAAACCACCGCGGCGCTGCGCGAATGGATGGGGCTGCCGGTGATCCTGCGCTGAGGTGACGCTAGTCAATTAGGTTTGTGCGGGTTTCTTGAGGCAGAACCTTTACGGGGGCCGTAGGCATTCGGGTTTTGATATCAAAAAAGGGCGTGTTTTTCCAACGGCCGGTCAGCCGAGCGATCAAACCGCGCCGTAGAACGCCCCCAAACAATGCCATTTTTCCCTGATGTTGGCGGGTGCCATCGGGCTGAGGGACAAAGGCTTGCGCTTTCACCGGACCGATGGCGGTGGCGTCTGCCAAGCGCCGGATGATGAGTGCGGCCAATGGTATCTTGGGGCTGCGAAGTGTGGTGAATAGCGCCGCGTTGCAGCATGACGCCTGCCAGCGCAGGATGTTTTTGGGTCCAAAAGAGAACACCGCCAGCCGATCTTGCCCTTGCTGAAAGCTGATTTTGTCCGGTGTTGTCTGAAACAGCGTCACGCCTTGATCGCCGGGATCAGGATCGCCTGTGTGGATCATCGCCGCCCGGCACGAGCTGCAAAAACAGCGGACGTGAGTTCCGGTGTTGGGACGAGCATCATGCAGAGTGCCTTTCACCTGACCGCATCGGCAGGAGAAAGGCAGATCGGTCAATGGATCAGGCCGCCTTGGTTTTCTTGGCGGGCTTTGCGGCTGGTTTGCCTTCGTTGGCGTCGATGAAGTTCAACACCAATGGCCGGATGTTATTGCGCCAGCTTTTGCCTGCAAAGATGCCGTAGTGGCCCGCGCCTTCTTCGACGTGGTTGGCTTTTTTGCTGTCTGGCAGGCCGGTCAACAGGTCCAGCGCGGCAACACATTGCCCGGGTGCGGAAATGTCATCCTCGGACCCTTCAACGGTTTTCACAGCGACGGTGGTGATTTTGCCAATGTCGACCTTCTTGCCTGCAACGGTGAAGTTGTTGCTGGCAATCTCGCCGGCTTTGAAGATCCGCTCAACCGTAGAAAGATAGAACTCTGCGGTCATGTCCATCACGGCGAGGTATTCGTCGTAGAACTTGTTGTGCTTGTCGTGCTCATGCGCCTCGTCGCGCATCACCCGCGAAATCTGGTTTTTGAAGGCGTCCATATGGGTCTCGCCGTTCATCGAGATGAACGAGGCCAGTTGTAGCAAGCCGGGGTAAACCATCCGGCCTACACCTTTGTATTTAAACCCAACCCGCTGGATCATCGATTCCTCAAGCTGGCCCATCGTGACCCGGCGGCCAAAGTCGGTCACGTCCGTTGCAGCGGCATTGGGGTCGATCGGCCCGCCGATCAACGTCAACGAACGCGGCTGTGCATCGGGGTCTTCTTCGGCCAGATAGGCGGTTGCTGCCAATGCCAAGGGGGCAGGCTGGCACACGGCGATCACATGGGTTTCCGGGCCCAGCTCGCGCAGGTAGTCGACCAGATACAATGTGTAATCTTCGATATCGAACTTGCCGGCGCTGACAGGAATGTCACGCGCGTTGTGCCAATCTGTAATGTAGACGTCACAATCAGGCAGCAAGCTGATCACGGTGGAGCGCAGCAAAGTGGCGTAGTGGCCAGACATCGGTGCGACCAGCAGAACGCGGCGCTTTTTGTCAGTGCGGCCCTGAACGCGGAAGTGGATGAGATCGCCAAAGTCGCCCTCAACCACAGTTTCGGTTGTCACCAGCCGGTCTTGGCCATTGACGCCAACAAAGGGAGGAATGTTCCAATCGGGTTTCATGACCATGCGCGAGAACGTACGTTCCGTCACTTCGCCCCAGGCGGCCATCCATTCAAGCGTAGGGTTTGGAAACATCGAAAAAGCAGGGTAGGATGCCATAGCAAGTGCAGAGGCGCCGAGCCATTGATTGGTGTTCCGAAAGGTTTCCATCAGGTCGTAAGTAGCCATGTAACGCATGAAGGGTGTCCTCGTTGTAAGCCCGGTGCCAGTTATTTTGTCACAGTCCTCAAAGCGAGGCGTGATGTTATGCTGCAGGTGCGAAGATAGGAGCAAAAGGTTAAGATGACAACTGAAACCACGGAAGAGGGCACGCCAACTGAGGCTTCGTTGTCGCGGATGGCCGAGAATTTAAAGAAAGTTGAGGAGCTGACGGGGCGTTTGACCGAGGTCATGACCCATCGCAAAACCCATCAACAATCTCTCGATGGCCCGAATCAAGAGCTTTTTTCCAAGGCTGCGCAGTCATATATGGCCGAAGCGGTGCAAAACCCAGCCAAACTGATGGAACATCAGATGGGCTATTGGGCCAAGACCGTGACCCACTTCATGGAGGCGCAACAGGCGCTGGCGAAGGGCTCATTTGTCGCACCTGAAGACAAGACAGGAAGCGACCGGCGCTTTGCCAATCCGCTGTGGGAGACACATCCTTACTTCAATTTCGTCAAACAACAGTACCTGATCAATTCCGAAGCTTTGTCGCAGGCCGTCGAAGATATGAGCGACATGGAGCCGCGCGAGAAACAGCGGCTGTCCTATTTCAGCCGCCAGATCATCGACATGATGAGCCCGACCAATTTTTTGGCGACCAACCCAGACGCATTGGAACGCGCGGTCGAGACCGAGGGTGAGAGCCTGATCAAGGGCCTGGAAAACCTGATCTCGGATCTGGAGGCCAATGACGGGGAACTGATCGTGCGCCTTGCAGATGAAAAGGCGTTTGAGTTGGGCCGAAACATTGCGACCACGCCGGGCAAGGTTGTGTTCCGCAACAAGATGTTTGAGTTGATCCAATACACCCCCAGCACCGAAGAGGTCCATGCCACGCCGCTGGTCGTGTTCCCGCCATGGATCAACAAATTCTATATTCTGGACCTCAAGGCGCAGAACTCATTGGTGAAATGGGTCGTCGATCAAGGCTACACGCTGTTTATGGTGTCTTGGGTCAACCCCGATGCGGCCTACCGCGATATCGGCATGGAAGATTATGTCGAGGATGGCTATCTGGCCGCGATTGCCGAGGCCAAGAAGATCTCCGGGCAAAAACAGGTCAATGCCGTTGGTTACTGTATTGCAGGCACCACGTTGTCTTTGACGATGTCTCTCCTGAAACAGCGCGGTGATACTTCGATCAAGTCTGCGACTTTCTTTACTGCGCTGACCGATTTTTCCGATCAGGGCGAGTTTCAACCGTTTCTGACGGATGATTTTATTGACGGGATCGAGGCCGAGACAGCGGACAAAGGTGTGCTGCCCTCTGTGATCATGGCGCGGACGTTTTCGTTCCTGCGGTCCAATGATCTGGTCTACGGGCCAGCGGTCAAAAGCTATATGATGGGGGAAACGCCACCCGCCTTTGATCTGCTCTATTGGAACGGGGATGGCGCAAATCTGCCGGCCAAGATGGCGATGCAATATCTGCGGGGTTTGTGCCAGCGCAATGAGCTGGCCGATGGTGGCTTTGATCTGATGGGTCACCATCTGGAGCTTGGCGATATTGACGTGCCGCTGTGCGCAATTGCCTGCGAGACCGATCATATCGCGCCGTGGAAAGACAGCTATCGCGGCGTGCAAAAGATGGGGTCGGACAACAAGACCTTTATCATGACGCAGTCCGGACACATCGCCGGGATCGTAAACCCGCCATCCAAAAAGAAGTATGGTCACTATACCAATGATGATCTGGGTCTGGATCATACCGATTGGCTTGAAGGCGCGAAATTCCATGAGGGATCTTGGTGGCCCCGTTGGGAAAAGTGGCTGAAAAAGCGGTCGGGCAAGATGATTCCCGCCCGTTTTCCCGGTGATGACGGGCATGTCATTGTCTCAGACGCGCCCGGTGAATACGTCGCGAAAAAGGCAAAGCTTTGATTTCGATGAATCTTTTGAGTTGCATCTGAATTTATGCTGCAGTGCAGAAAAAATACTTGAAATGCCGCGCTGCAGCATCTATATCCTTTAGCAGACGCAGAAAGGCGGGGCATCCGCCAAGCACAAACCAGAGCTTAAGGATACTTGAAATGACTAAGACACCAGACATGACCGCAATGTTCAAAGACGTAATGGGTTCTTTCCCAGTGGATACAGCCGCGATGGAAGACGCATTCAAAACATCTGCGACACTGAATGAAAAACTGTCCGGCGTTGCCCTGACAGCTGTTGAGAAATCCTCCGAGATTTCCAGCAAGTGGACAAAAGACACACTGGCAAAAATGGCCGATATGTCCAAAGCCAAAGCAGAGCCAGCCGACTACGCAAAAGCCATGACCGATTTCGCGTCTGCTTCTGCTGAAACAGCGGCCGAGCACATGGCAGCCTTCGCCGAGATCGCCAAGAAAGTCCAGATGGACACAGTTGAGCTGATGATGGCCGCCGGCAAAGACATGCAGGAAGACGCCACAGCAGCCGTTAAAAAAGCGTCCAACGACGTTCAGGCCGCGGCGAAAAAAGCAACAGCGAAGTAAGACGGACTAGACCTCACATCACTTCCTCCCCATAGGGTGTGAGGGCAGGGCGGGCTCATTGAGCCCGCCCTTTCTTTTTGTGCAGCACTCCCATAAGCTGCAATGCAGCACGTAAACGGGGAGGACCAACCGTGGCGGATAAACCCAAGCCATTGCTTATCAAGCGCTATGCGTCTCGGCGGCTTTATAATACCGAAACCAGCGACTATGTGACGCTTGAAGATATTGCGGGATTTATCCGTGATGGGCGCGAGGTGCAGATCGTCGATTTGAAGTCGGGCGATGACCTGACGCGGCAGTATCTGCTTCAAATCATTGCAGAACACGAAAGCCGGGGCGAATCTGTTTTGCCGGTAGAGGTGCTCAATGATCTGGTGCGCAGCTATATGTCCGGCGATGTGTCGGTGGTGCCGCAGTTCTTGCAGACGTCTTTTGATATGCTGCGCGACGGGCAGGCGCGGGTGATGGAAAATATGTCGTCGATGAACCCGATGGCAAAAATGCCCGGCCTCGAAGTTATGCAAGCGCAGCAGCAGGCTTTTATGAAAGCCATGACCGGTGGTTGGGGTGGCAGCACCGCGCCGGATGCGGCACCGGCGGCCAAGGCGGATGCACCGGATCAGGGTGAAGATCTGGATGCGATCAAAAAGCAGCTGGCCGAACTTCAGGACAAATTGTCAAAGTTGAAGTGATCCAAAGGTCGCGCGGCGGTGCCGCGCGGCTTGATTTTTGGAATATGCCTTGATCTGAGCCCGCCTTTTCACCGGCGGCGCAGTCTGCGGCTGCGGGATTGAGTTTTTCTTGCCAAATGAAGCAGGGGTCAGGCGGCCGCCTCTTGGGTTGCGAGATCCAGCGCCTTGAGCAGCACCGCACAGACCGCATCCAGTTGATCCAAGCTTAGTTGCACGGGCAGGCGGACGTCACAGGCGCGCATCAGCATGTCGCGGGTTTGCGGCAGGTCGGGCAGATCGGGGATGAACTGCCAGTTCCAGAACGCGCGGGCATTGTCGTCTGACATGCCGAAGACCTGAACCTTGACGCCCATATCGGCGGCGGTTTGGGCGAACCGCGCAACTTCATTGTCTGTCATTCCGGTGAGATTAAACTGAATGGAATCGGGCGCCCGTGTTTCGGGGGGCAGTGGCGCGGGCACTTCGATCTGGGGCGCGCGGGACAGGTGTTCGGCGACATGATCGTGGTTGCGCAGACCATTTGCGGTGCGGCGGGGCAATTCGGCCAGCTGCGGGCGGATGACGGTCGCGGCGAGGTTCGACATGCGCAGATTGTAGAGCGGCAGTTTGTTTTGCCAGCGGGCAAAGCTGGATTGCAGCGCGGTGTGTTTCTTCCAATTGTGTTCATAAGCACCGGACATGATGATGGCCTGCGCGACCAGATCTGCATCATCGGTGATCAGGATGCCGCCTTCGCCTGCGTTGATCATTTTGTAAGACTGGAAGGAAAAGCAGCCGATTTTGCCCAAAGTGCCGATTTTCTGACCGTTCCAGAGCGTGCCAAGGGAATGTGCGGCGTCTTCGATCACGGGGATATCCGCAGCAGCGCACAGGCGCAGGATGGCATCCATATCCGATGTGTGACCGCGCATGTGGCTGATGATCACCGCCTGAACGGAGGGCAGTTTTTCGGCAAAGTCATTGATGTTGATACGGTAATTATTCGCGACCTCGCATAGCACCGGGCGGCACCCCGCGTGCAGCACTGCGGAGGGGACGGCAGCGAAGGTAAAGCTGGGGATCAAGACGCGGGCCTGTGCAGGCAGGTTCAGTGCCTTAAGCGACAAAAACAGCGCCGCAGAGCAGGAGGAGACTGCAAGTGCGTAGGCGCTGCCCATCATCCGGGCAAATTCCTGTTCCAACAGGGTGACCGGCGCGTCCGAAGCGGCGGTATAGCGGAACAGGTCGCCGTTTTGCAAAATCCGGTTCAGATCGTCTTGAGCGGCTGTTGGGATGGCTTCGGCTTGGTGCAGGTCGGGCAATGGCATATTTCAAGAATCCGAATTGTTGTTTTCGAATTTGTAAAACAAATGCTAGAACAGACCAAGAGCCAAGCAATAGTGGCGGTGTGAAACTCTTGTAACGGGTTGCTCAGATGCCCAGCCGGTCGCGCAGGGAATACCAGCTCATCGCGAGGACCAGTAGCGGGTTGCGCAGGGCCGCGCCACCGGGGAAGGGGCGGGTCGGGATCGCGGCCATTGTGTCAAAACCGTCGCTGTCCCCTTGAACCGCGCGGGCCATCAATGCGCCGGCGTGGGTTGCGGTGCCGACGCCGTGGCCGGAATAGCCAGAGGCAGAGAGAATGTTCGAGGCCACACGCGCCACATAGGGCAGGCGTTTCATGGTGATACCAAGTGTGCCGCCCCAAGCGTAGTCGATGGGGACGTCCTTGAGATGTGGAAATATCTCGGTCATGGGTTTGCGGACTTTGGCGGCGATATCGGTGGGGAAACGGTAGCCGTAGCTTTCGCCGCCGCCAAACAGCAATCTGCCATCGTGGGACAGACGGAAATAGTTGACCACAAAGCGGCTGTCGGCCACGGCGACATCGCGGGGCAGCACGTCTTTGATGCCCTCCCCCAAGGGGGCAGTCGCGGCGATGAAATTGTTGATCGGCATCACCCGCGCCGCCACTTTGCGGTTCAGCCCGCCAAGATAGCCGTTGCAGGCAAGGATCACGTGGTCGGCCTCGATCCGGCCCGCGTCGGTTTGCACGGTGGTTTTGGAACCTTCGCTGATGTGGTGGGCGGGGCTGGTTTCAAAGATACGCACACCCGCAGCGGCGGCGGCCTTGGCCAGACCCAGCGCATAATTGAGGGGGTGCAGATGCGCCGCGCCCATGTCGAGCACGCCGCCCACGTAGTCCGGTGAAGGGCAGACCGATTGCAGTGCCGCGTGGTCCAGTGTTTCGATCTGGTCATAGCCATAGCGGGTTTGCAGATGGTCGGCATAGGCGTGCAGATGGTTCAGATCGCCCTTGTCTGAAGCAGTCCAGGCCACGCCGGGTTTAAGGTGACAGTCGATATTATGCTCTTTGATCAGGGACTTGACCAACTTCTTTGCCTCTTCGCCCATCTGCCACAGGGTGGCGGCGTTCGGATCGCCCAGCATCTTTTCCAGCGCATCTTGCTCGACCCGCTGTCCGCTGCCCAATTGCCCGCCATTGCGTCCCGATGCGCCAAAGCCGACACGCTGCGCGTCGATCAAGATCACGTCGCGACCGGCCTCCGCCAGATGTAGCGCCGCTGAAAGGCCAGTATAGCCGCCGCCGACCACACAAACGTCGGCCCTTTGCGCCCCTTTCAGAGTTGGGAAACGGTCTATTGGCGTGGCGGTTGCGGCGTACCAGCTGTCTGGATACTGGCCGCGCCGGTCATTGGCATAAAGCAGGTTCACTTGGGTCACCTCTTGGTGGTCCGGGGATCAGACGTTCATCAACAAATGTTCACGTTCCCACGGGGAGATCACCTGCAAAAACTCGTCATATTCGGCGCGTTTCACGATCGAATAGACGCGGGCAAATTCGGTGCCGAGAACGCTGTGTAGGGCCGATGCCTCATCAAACAAATCAAGGGCAGAGCCGAGAACCTGAGGGATATCGCCGTCGCCGTCATAGGCGTCGCCTTTGAATTCCTCGGCAGGGGTTTTGCCCTCGGTCAGTCCCAGATACCCGCAGGCCAGCGATGCGGCGATGCCCAGATAGGGGTTGCAGTCCATACCAGCGAGGCGGTTTTCGACGCGCCGCGCGGCAGGGCCGGAAAGCGGTACACGGATGCCCGTGGTGCGGTTGTCGCGGCCCCATTCGAGGTTGATCGGTGCGGCGTGGTCTTTGACATAGCGGCGGTAGCTGTTCACGTAGGGCGCAATCACCGCAAGCGCGTCTGGCATGTGGTTTTGCAGGCCGGCAATGAAATGCATGAAAGCAGGGGTTTCAGTGCCGTCTTCAGCAGAGAAGATGTTTTTGCCGGTTTTGCTGTCCAATACCGAATGGTGGATATGCATGGCCGATCCCGGCTCATCCTCGATGGGTTTGGCCATAAAGGTGGCATAACAATCGTGGCGCAGGGCCGCCTCGCGGATCAGCCGTTTAAAGTAAAACACCTCGTCGGCCAGTTTGACCGGATCACCGTGCAGCAGGTTGATCTCAAGCTGGCCTGCGCCGCCTTCCTGGGTGATGCCGTCGATCTCAAACCCCTGCGCCTCGGCGAAATCGTAGATGTCGTCGATGACGGGGCCAAATTCATCCACGGCAGTCATGGAATAGGCCTGCCGCGCGGCGGCGGGGCGGCCAGAGCGGCCGATCATCGGCTCAATCTCGTGGGCGGGGTCCAGGTTGCGGGCGACCAGAAAAAACTCCATCTCGGGGGCCACGACCGGCTCCCAGCCTTTGTCGCGGTAAAGCTGCACCACCCGTTTGAGGACGTTGCGCGGCGAGAAAGGCACCGGCTGATCGTCGCGGTCATAGGCGTCGTGGATCACTTGCAGCGTCCAGTCCCCGGTCCAGGGGGCGGCGGTTGCGGTGTCCATGTCGGGTTTAAGGATCATGTCCTTTTCGATGAACCCTTCATCGCCTGCGGCCTCGCCCCAATTGCCGGTGATGGTTTGGTAAAAGATGCTGTCGGGCAGATGAAAGTAATCCTGCCGGGCAAATTTGCTGGCCGGAACCGCCTTGCCGCGGGCGATGCCGGGCAGGTCGGGGATGACACATTCCACTTCGTCAAGACGCCGGCCCGTGAGGTAGTCCTGTGCGGGTTTTGGCAGGTTTTGGGTCCAGTCGGCCATTAGGCCCTCTCTTTCAGCTTTGTCTTGAAGAATGTTGCTATTTGATTGGCGATGTCCTGATTGTGTAGAGGGGCGCCCAGTTCTTTTGCGGCGGCGGCCAGTTGGTCATCCGGGACAACGCCTTTGCCGCGTGTTTTGATCAGCCCGTCAATGAAGGCATGACCAAATTCGGGGTGCGGTTGGATGGTCCAGATCCGGTCATCGTAGACCAGCGCCGCGTTCTTGCAAAAATCAGTGGAGCCGATCACCTTTGCGCCTTCGGGCAGGGCAGTGACTTGATCCTGATGCCACGCATTGAGCGCCAGTTTGCGCCCGTCGATGTCATATTCGGTGCGGCCAACGGACCAGCCGCCATCAAATTTCTCGACAGTGCCGCCAAGCGCTTGGGCAATGACCTGATGACCAAAGCAGATGCCAACCATCGGGCGATGCGCGGCATAGCTATTGCGGATGAACTCTTCGAGCGGTGGTATCCAGTCGTGATCCTCATAGGCGCCGTGTTTTGATCCGGTGATCAGCCAGCCATCTGCCTGATCCATGCGATCGGGGAACACACCGTCCACCACAGACCAGACTTCGAAATCAAACCCGTGGCCGTCCAGCAGCTTGGGAAACATTTCGCCGTAGTTGCCCAACTCGTCCTTAAGCTCATCGGGGGAATGACCGGTTTGGAGAATGCCAATCTTCATGTTCTTGCCTTACACGGTATCGAGGTAAATTTCGACCTGCTCTTGCGGGGTCAGCTCGGCCATATAATGGACCTCCTGCCGTTTGGTCAGCACGAAGTTGCGGATCAGCTCGGGCGCAAAGATCCGCGCGACGGCAGGGTCTTTTTCAAACATATCAATCGCCGAGGGCCAATCGCCGGGAATTTGCGGCAGATCGGCGGCATAGGCGTTGCCGGTGATCGGGGCAGGTGGCTCAATCCCGTCTTCGATCCCGTTGATCGCGGCGCCAAGAACGGCGGCCAACATCAGATAGGGGTTCACATCGCCGCCCGACACGCGGTGTTCAATCCGGCGGGCCTTGTGACTGCCCGATGGGATACGGATGGATGAGGTGCGGTTTTCATAGGCCCAGCTGACGCCGGTGGGCGCGTGACTGCCCGGCACCATCCGGTCAAAGCTGTTGGCATGGGGCGCAAAAACCAGCGCGGAGCCGGGCATCGCCTGCAAACAGCCCGCAACCGCGTGGCGCATTGTATCGGTGCCCTCTTCGCCGCCATTGTCAAAGACGTTGTTGCCGTCCTGATCCAGCACGGAAAAGTGGGTGTGCAAGCCGGAGCCGGGATAATCCTCATAGGGTTTGGCCATGAACGAGGCTGCAAACCCATGGCGGCGGGCCAGTCCCTTGACCAGCATTTTGAATAACCATGCATCATCCGCCGCCCGCAAGGCATCGTCGCAATGCATCAGGTTGATCTCAAACTGGCCCAAACCTGCCTCGCTGATCGCGGTGTCGGCGGGAATATCCATTTCCTCACAGGCGTCATAAAGATCGGTAAAGAAGGCATCGAACTGGTCCAATGCGCGGATCGACAGAGTTTCAGCCGCTTTGCGCCGCTTGCCAGAGCGTGGCGAGATCGGGATTTGCAGGTTGCGACCCGAATCGTCGATCAGGAAAAACTCAAGCTCGACCGCACAGACAGGCGTCAGGCCGCGCGCCTTGAACCGGTCCAGCACCGCGCGCAAGGCATGGCGCGGATCACCGCCATAGGGGCGGCCATCCTCATGGAACATCCAGATCGGCAGCAGGGCGGAGGGCGCATCGAGCCATGGCATCGGCATAAAGCCACGCTCGGTTGGTTTCAGAACGCCGTCGCGGTCGCCGGTTTCAAACACCAGCGGGCTGTCGTCGATGTCTTCGCCCCAGATATCAAGGCTAAGCACCGAGAAAGGAAAGCGGGTGCCGTCGGTTGTGACCTTATCGGCAAAGCGGGTGGGAATGCGTTTGCCGCGCGGCTGGCCATTGAGATCAGCGGCGGCCACACGGATTGTGCGGACTTGAGGATGTTTGCGGAGCCAATTGTTCATAACACACCTGAAAAGGCGGTGGGCATACGCCGCTCTGTTCGGGCGTGATGGGCTACATCACGGTCCAAAAGGCACCCGCCGCCCACGCGCCGGATAATTTGATCAAATTCTGGATACTACCGGATCAGATTGGGACGCAAGCGAATTTTGCGTTTTGCTGCCTGCGGCAAATGCCGGTTCAGCCGCGCATTGATCAGCCCAAAGACCGAAATCACGATGATCGTCAGCAAGATGAAATAGCCCGCAAGGATCGGATAGGGGACAAAGGGGTTAAAGGTTTTGTCCGCAAAATAGCTGGCATAATAGAGCGCATCACCGCGCTGCTGCCATGCGGGGAAACCACTGAAAAACACCAGAGTTGTAGCGTGGAACAGAAAGATCGCCTCGTTGGTATAGGCCGGCCATGCAAGGCGTAGCATCGTCGGCCAGATCACCCGGCGGAACCGGTTCCAGCCTGACAGACCGTAAGCATCCGCCGCCTCTACATCGCCTTTGGGGATGGACTGCAACGCGCCATAAAAAATCTCACCCGAATAGGCGGCGGTGTTGAGGAAAAGTACAATCAACGCGCCCAGCCATGCGGCAGTGAAGGGGCTGAAAAATGCAAAGTGGCTTTTCAGCGTGAGAAAGAAAAAATACCCAAAAAAGAACTGGATAAACAACGGTGAGCCGCGAAACAGGAAGATAAACCACTCGGACGGTTTGCGCAGCCAGGGGTTTGGACTGGCCTTGCCAAGGGCCACCAGCGTGGCAAAGAAAAAACCGCTGACGAGGGCAAAAATGCCAAAGTAGACGTTCCAGATCATACCTGATCCGATCAGGGTAAACTGATCACACAAGGTGAAATTTTCACGCGGCAGCAGGCGTTCGCCCCAGCCGAGGGAACGCAGGCCGTAGTCCTGAATGGTTTGCCAACAGCTCATGCCGCTTTCCTTTGTGCTTCGCCGCCGGTGGTGGCCTGCCCATGGGTGAGCCGCGCCATGATCCGGTCAAGCACCACTTCGGAGAACCGTGTGAACAGCAGATAAAAAACCAATAGACCGAGGAAGTACCACATGCGCCAGTCGCCATGAGGATAGTCGGTAAAGCGGGGTGTTTTGGACCCGCCCAGTTCACGGGCCCAATAGACGATGTCTTCGACCCCTAGCAGGAACAGCAGCGGTGTGGCTTTGATCAAAACCATCCAGAGGTTGCTGAGGCCGGGCAGGGCAAAGACCCACATTTGCGGCACCAATACACGCCAGAAGGTCTGGCGCTGTGACATCCCGTAGGCTTCGGCGGTTTCAAGCTGGGCGCGGGGCACGGCCCTCATGGCACCGAACAGAACGTTGGCGGCGAAGGCGCCAAACACAATGGCAAAGGTCACAACGGCAATGCCGAAACCATAGCTTTCATGCACCCATTGCGGTGCACTGCTGAGCGGCATTTTGGCGGCCTGACAGACAACAAAATCATTGCCCTGCCGAATGGGCTCTTCCCAATCGGGGCAGAGCACCTTGTGGCGCAGAAATTCGATTGCTTGGTCCAGCGCGATCACAAAGAACAGGAAAAACGCGATATCCGGCACGCCGCGCACCAGTGCGATATAGGCCTTGCCGAACCAGCGCAGCGGGAAAAATGACGACCGCGCGGCGGATGCCCCGGCAAATCCAAAGGCAAGCGCAACAGGTGCGGTGATTGCCAAGAGCGTCAGCACGGTCACGACCGACCAGTACAGTGACATATGCTTGCCCGTGGTCAGGTAGCAACTGAGCCAGCGAAAGCCTTCAAGCTGGCTGGGGTCTGCGCAATATTCGAAAATGGCGGCACCTGTGGATGCTGTAGAAACTGTGTCTTATCAAAAGGTAAGGGGAGGACGCGATGCCCTCCCCCTGATTGGTTTAGTAAGTTGCGGTTTCGTCGCCGAACCACTTTTTCAACATGGTGTTGAGCGTGCCGTCCGCTTTCATCGCGGTGATGGCTGCGTCGAACTTTGTTTTCAGCTCGGCGTCGCTTTCGCGCAGGCCCATGCCGATGCCGCCGCCCAATGGAACGTCTGGCCCAACAAACATCAACTCACCGCCGGAGGCTTCGACCAGTGGCGCGAGGTAATCTTTGTCCGCGAACACTGCGTCTGCTTCGCCCTTGCGCACGGCTGCGACAGTTTCTTCGGGCGTTGCAAATTCAACCAGCTGTGCGCCGCTCGCCGCGATGTGACCGGCCTGAATGGTGGATGTCTGTGCGGCAACCACACCGGATTCCAGATCCGCACCTTCGGAGGCAGCAACATAGGCAGAGGCGGTGGGCGGGAAGTAGTCCTGAGTGAAATCAATGACTTCGTCGCGCTCATCGGTGATGCTCATGCCGGCCATGATGGTGTCATAGTTGCTTGAGACGAGGTTGGGGATGATGCTGTCCCACTCGTTTGTGACCCATTCGCACTTCAGCTCAGCGCGTTTGCACAGCTCATTGCCCAGCTCGATTTCAAAGCCGTCAATTTTGCCGTCATCATTGAGATAGTTGTACGGAGGGTAGGCACCTTCAGTGCCCATGCGGATGGTTTTGCCTTCTGCGAAAGCCATCGTGCCAGTCAGCGCCAGCGCTGCCGTAGCGAGGATAATCTTCTTCATGAGTAGTCTCCCGTTTGGTTTTTTTAGTTTACGAAGGTTGGGTCGCCGAAAGGAACCCGCGCAGTCGTTCGGATTTGGGTGCGCCAAAAACAGCCTCCGGCGCCCCTTGTTCTTCGATCAGGCCCTGATGCAGGAACACCACCGTGTCCGACACATCCGCGGCCAGTTTCATATCATGGGTCACAATCATCATGGTACGGCCTTCGGCGGCCAGATCCTTGATCACTTTGACAACTTCCTGTTCCAACTCGGGGTCAAGCGCCGAGGTTGGTTCATCAAAGAGCAGCGCCTCAGGCTCCATGCAGAGAGCTCGTGCAATTGCCGCGCGTTGTTGCTGGCCGCCCGACAACTGCGCCGGATAGACATCACATTTGTCGCCGATGCCAACCTTGTCGAGATAGGCGCGGGCGGATTTTTCCACCTCGGCGCGGTCGCGGCCCAGCACCGTCAGCGGCGCTTCCATCACGTTTTGGAGGATCGACATATGCGCCCAGAGGTTAAACTGCTGAAACACCATCGACAGGTTGGTGCGGATGCGGAGCACCTGTTTGGCATCGGCAGGGCGGCGGCCATGGCCGGTGCCTTTCCACGCGACAGGCTCGCCCTTGAAAATCACCTCGCCCTGTTGGCTGTCCTCAAGCAGGTTACAGCACCGCAGCAGGGTTGATTTGCCCGAACCGGACGATCCGATCAATGAAATCACATGGCCGCGCTCGGCGGTGATACTCACCCCTTTGAGAACCTCCAGTGCGCCATAGGCTTTGTGGAGGTTATTGATTTGGATGACCGGCGTTTGTGTGTTCACGTGTGACGTGTCTCTTTTTTAGGCGTTTCGGTAGGTCATAAAGAGCCAAAACCAAAACAAATGCAACGCAGAGCTTTGCCTGCGGGCCGTTTCGATCACATTCCGCCCCGAAACTGGTCAGTTTGGCGCGTTTTCGATGCGTTTTCGGGCCATTGCGCTGTCTGTATCCGTGATTCCCAGTAGGCTCGCCACCAGACGCAGCAGTGCGTTTTCCTCGTCAGAACGGCTGCCATCGGCCAAAACCACCTGCCAAAGTGCTTCAATCACCGCCAGACGGTTCTCATAGGCAACCGCATCCTTGATGGCGCGGGTAAAGCGGACGGTGTCCGGCGCTTCGGTCTCAAGGGTTTCGGCATCGCTGCGCAGGGCGCGGGCCGCATCAGCATCCAGCCCATAGCGCTGCATCACGATCTGGTCGATCAGGCGGGATTCGCTGGCGGCATAGTCGTTATCGGACCGGGCGATTCGCACCAGTAGGGCGGTCAGCGCAAGCCGGGCGTCATCATCAGGCAGCGGGGCGGGATCAGGCTGGGTCAGCCGTTTGATAAAATCTGCAAACATAAGAGCGATATAGGGTGCGCAGCCGCGCAGGCCAAGTCAGATAGAGCGCAGAGCGTTTTCGCGGGCTGCCTGAATGTCGATATCGGTCAGGCCAAGGGCCGCCTCGATCTGCGACAACTGCTCTTCCTCGGCATCATCGCGGTCGCCATCGGCCAGCGCCACGGACCACATCGCATCACCCAGCGCCTTGCGATCAGCGTAATCCACCTCTTCGCGCAGGATCGCGGCAAATTCGGGTGTGCCGGGGGCATCACGTTCCAGCGCCTCGCATGTGGCGCGCAGTTTGGCTGCCTCAATCGGGTTCAGGTCAAAGGATTGTGCAAGGATACGATCAATCTGGCCAATTTCGGCGGCTTTGTAGTCCTTGTCAGCAAAGGCCACACGCACGAGCAATGCGCCAAGCGCGAGCTGGGCATTGGGTTGGGGCAGGGGCTTTGGTTCAGGCGCGCGGCGCGGGAAGAGACGTTCAAACATAAGCCGTTATTAGCTGAGGTTGGGTGGTTTTCCAAAGCGTAAAGTGTCAATCGCAAGCCCCTGAGGGTCAGTATTTGTCACAATAAAGCCCGCGATGTCGTCAGGCCCGCGGTTGCGGATAAACCCGACAGAGAATTCGCCGGTTGGGTCAATGGGAACTGTGCCAATCAACGTGCCGTCTCGCCGGTGGAAAGTGACCAATGCCACGCCAGCCTCACCGCCGCGCAGATCAAAAGCAAAGGCGGATTGGTCCTCATCAAACAGCACCGCAATAGCCCCTTCGCCCTGCGCCTCGCGCTTGGGATAGCCTGCTGCGCCATAGCCGTTCAGCACGGTTGTGCCGCCGAACCGCACCACCGACAGATTCTGCCCCGCATCGCCCGGCATCATCGTCAAGGGGGCAAAGGCGGTGCCGGCGATCTGGTCATGTGTGCCGACATCCTCAACGATCTGGCCGGCAAAACGTTCGCCAAAGGTGGCGCCGGGCAGGGGCAAAATATCATCGACCCGAAAGCCCGGTCCGCCGCCCGCCTGAATGTCATCAAAGGTGATAATTTGCGGCAGGACCAGCCCGTCCGGATCAACCAGACAAACCGGCGCACCGCAGGCCAATGCGGCATGGGGCATCAAGGCCAGAAAAATTGCGCCGAGACGTGTCATCCCGAAAGCCTAGCATATTTTTCGAGATGCGTATCGTTTTAGTTGTCCGCAGGTCTCACAACTTGGCGAAGAGAGCGGCCAGACGCTTGGCCTCATCGGCCAGACCATAGGGCGGGTTGATCACAAACAGGCCCGAACCCACCATCCCGTGGCCGGGACGCGCGGGTGGAAACCGGACCTCGGAGCGCAGGGCGTCGGGGTGCGTTTGGCCCAGCATTTGCAGCATCGGCAGATGCGCCTTGTTGGTCAGGATCGGATACCACAGCCCGATAATCCCGACGTTCCAAGCGCGGGCCAGTTTGCCGATCTGTTTGGGAATGTCTTGATAGTCAGTTTTGATCTCATAGCTGGGATCAATCAACAACATCCCGCGGCGCGGCGTTGGCGGGGTCAGGGCAAAGGCCATCTCGAACCCGTCCTGCAAGTAACATTTCGCCGGATAAGGCGACATGGCCAGATCAAGCCCGCTGTGTTCTTGGGGGTGCAGTTCGGCCAGATGAATCCGGTCCTGCGCCCGCAAAAGCTGTGCCGCGATCATCGGTGATCCGGGGTAGGCGTTTGGCCCGTGGGTGCCACGCGTTTGCGCCAAAACTTCTGAGTAGGGATGATCGGCAGCAAACCAGCCCTGAACCTTTTCAACACCCTGCGCTGCCTCTCCGGTCTTGAGGGCGGCATCATCCGTCAGATCATAAAGCGCCCTGCCGGAATGGGTTTCCATATAGGTAAGGGGTTTGTCCTTGCGGGTCAGATAGGACAGCATCCAAGCCAGCAGCGCGTGTTTCTGAACATCCGCCAGATTGCCTGCGTGATAAATGTGTTGATAACTCAGCATGTGACCCCGTGTAGCGTTTTGTGGCAGCGGCGCAATGGTGTGCGGATCAGAAAACATCCCCAAAGACACGGCCCTGAAACCAAAGAAGGGAGGGATAAGCCGCCATCCAGATCCAGACAAATCGGTTCAGCCCAAAGAAAATCGCATTGGACAGATGAAAGCTCGCCCCGATGCACAGCGCGGCAATCAGCAGGGTTTGATTGAGCAATGCCAGCGGGAACACCACCTCGAACAGGATCACCGCCCATGTGGCAGCCCAAAGCAGACGGGGGCGTGTGGACAATTGGCGTAGGTTTTCACTGACCGGATAGGCGGAAAAGGCAAACACATCTCGCAGCGCACGTCCGGACCGCCATTCAGGATTCACGATCTTGACCCGCCCCGAAATGAAATAAGACAGCGTCAGCTGAAAGGCGAGATAGCCAAAGATCACCTCTTGCCAGAACAGCGTTGGCATCCATTGCGCAAGGGTCAGACACCACAGGATCAGCAAGCTCATCCGGTCGCTGCCGCCATTGTAGGGGCCTTGAAACCGGTGCAGCATCCATAGGCTGATCACCACAAGAACCAGCAATGCCAGTTCGGTTTGAGCGCCAAAGAGCAGGGCAAGGCAGGCCATGATACGGACAGCAAAGATCGCCCGTTCCACCCCGCTGCGCAGCATGAATTCGGCGCTTTGTTGAAGGAAAGCCAGCGCGATCAGCACTTCGGTGGCGCGAAAGGCGGCGTCGAGCGTCATGTGCGGCCTCGAAAGCTGCGCGGCTCGGATATATAGGTGATGCTTTCCGTGATCTGCTCGCCTTCGCGGCGCACAAAGATCAGACGGAATTGCAGGTTTAGCGGGCCTTCTTCAACGGGGTCGGGCGCCGAGACATAGAAGTTCAACCTGTCAAAAATCTCATCCACGCTGTGCTGGGTCGGGTTCAGCATCAGCCGCTCTGACAGGCTCACAAGATAGAGGGAATCGTTCCAACGCGGGTTCCAGAACAAGCGCCGCAGAATGGTCAGCAGGGACAGGCGTTGTGGTCGAGGCCGAAATTCGTTCCAGCCTTCGCCATCTTCCAGCGGGATAGAGAACAGCCGCCACTGGACCCGCGGCGACGGTTCAATCGCTTTGAAAAATTCCCAAGACGGTATCAGCCCCGGCAACAGCAGGAAGAAAAGACGCACCATAACGATACCTTAACACCTGCGATTTTCAGCAGGGTTAAACCAGCCGTGACATTTCCTTGGCCGCGCGAACAAAATCTTTGAACAGGGGATGTGGATCAAAGGGTTTAGATTTCAGTTCCGGATGGAACTGCACGCCAATGAACCACGGGTGATCCTGCCATTCGACAATCTCGGGCAATTTGCCATCGGGGGACATGCCGGAAAACTTCAAACCTGCCTCTTCGAGCTTGTCTTTGTAAGCGATATCAACCTCATAGCGGTGGCGGTGACGCTCATCAATGGCGGTGGTGCCATAGGCCTGCGCCACTTTAGATCCCTCTGTGAGGGTCGCATCATAAGCGCCCAGACGCATGGTGCCGCCTTTGTCGTCGCCCACTTTGCGCTCGACCTTGTGATTGCCCTGCACCCATTCCTTGAGGTGGTAGACCACCGGCTCAAACCGTTTCTTGCCCGCCTCATGGTCAAATTCTTCGGAACCCGCGGCACTGACGCCCGCCACATTCCGCGCCGCTTCGATTACGGCCATTTGCATGCCCAGACAAATGCCCAGATAGGGCACCTTATGTTCGCGGGCATATTGCGCCGCTTTGATTTTGCCTTCGGTGCCGCGCTCGCCAAATCCGCCGGGCACCAGGATCGCGTGGAACCCTTCGAGATGGGCGCTGACATCTTCGGCGCTGTCAAAGACCTCGGCATCGACCCATTCCACCTTGACCTTGACACGGTTGGCCATGCCGCCGTGGGTCAGGGCCTCCGCGATAGACTTATAGGCGTCTTCAAGCTGGGTGTATTTGCCCACAATTGCCACGCGCACGTCGCCTTCGGGGTTTTGTATGCGGTCGTAAACGTCATGCCACACGGCCAGATCGGGGCGCGGCGCAGGGGAGATGTCAAATGCATCCAGAACCGCCTGATCGAGGCCTTGCGCGTGATAGGCCAGCGGTGCCTCATAGATAGATTTGAGATCATAGGCCGCCACAACGGCCTCGCGGCGGACGTTACAGAACAGCGCAATTTTCTCGCGCTCTTTCTGCGGGATCGGCTGTTCGGAGCGGCACACCAGAATATCGGGCGCGATGCCGATGGATTGCAGTTCCTTGACGCTGTGTTGGGTCGGTTTGGTCTTCAGCTCACCACTGGCGGCCAGATAGGGCAGCAAGGTCAGATGCATAAAGATGCATTGCCCGCGCGGCTTGTCATGGGAAAACTGGCGGATCGCTTCAAAAAACGGCAGACCTTCGATGTCGCCGACGGTGCCGCCAATCTCGCAAAGCATGAAATCAACTTCGTCTTCGCCAATGGCAAGGAACTCTTTGATTTCATTGGTCACATGCGGCACCACCTGAATGGTCTTGCCAAGATAATCACCGCGGCGTTCCTTTTCCAGCACGTTGGAATAGATGCGGCCCGAGGATACGGAATCGGTTTTGCGGGCAGGTACGCCGGTGAACCGTTCGTAATGGCCAAGATCAAGATCGGTCTCGGCGCCATCATCGGTGACAAACACTTCGCCATGTTCAAAGGGCGACATCGTGCCGGGATCGACATTAAGGTAGGGATCAAGTTTGCGCAGCCGGACCGAAAATCCCCGCGCTTGCAACAGCGCCCCCAAAGCCGCCGATGCCAAACCTTTGCCAAGGCTGGAAACCACACCGCCGGTGATGAAGATATATCGCGCCATATGTCCTGAGACCCCCGTGAATTCGTATTTGTGTTTGACCAAAAACACCAAACTGCGCTGCGAAATAACGCAGCACCACGGGATTTAAGCCTAACAGGATTCGGATGCTCAAGGCAAGGCTAAGCCGCAACATGATGTTGCGAAAAACGGCATTGCCTCAATGTTTAGTGTTTTTTGTTCAGTCCGCCGCTGGCACCAAGGGTGCATTGTCTTCGGCGGTTGGTGGCAGCAGGCTGTCACCGGCGGGCAGGCCCGTTTCGGTGTCGGTCACGGCTGGCGGCGTTGCGCTAAGGCGGTCCAGAACCGATGCACCGGAGGATTTTTGCGCCACGATCACGGTCAAAGAAATCGAAGTGACGATGAAACCCGCGCCCAAAAGCCAGGTCAATTTGCCAAGCGCGGTGGCCGCCGCCCGGCCCGATACCGCGCCGCCGCCGCCACCCATGCCAAGACCGCCCCCTTCGGAGCGTTGCAGCAACACAACAGCAATCAGGCCAAAGGCCAAAAGCAGGTGAACGATCAGAACGACATTTTCCATGGAGACGGGCGCTTTCGAATTTCGTTTGCGGGTATCTAGGCGTCTTTGCGGCGCGGGGCAAGTCGGGATCGGCTTTGTGCGCCATTCTTTGCGGTCAATCTGCGGGGGTGTCGCGCCTGTGCCGCATAACAAAGACCGCCGCATGGGGGCGGCGGTCTGTTGAAGCGGTGCTCTACCACGCCTTGTTAGAAGGGTTATCCTGGAATTGAGGTGGATCAGACTCGCTTCGTAGGACAACCATACCACAAAAAACGGCTGATTTCGCGGGTTGAATTGTAAACGAGTCAAAATGCTTCGCCGGTCATGGACAAGGTCACTGCACTGTTGCAGTCTCGCGCCATGCCTCATGATCATTCTCACGACGACCCGCATGCGCTTTTGCCGTCCGATCCTGCCCTCAGGGTCAAGGCACTGGAAACCCTTCTGACCCGCAAGGGATTGATTGATCCCGCCGCGCTGGATGAAATCATCGACACCTATGAAAACCGCATTGGCCCGCGCAACGGTGCCCGCGTGGTGGCCCGTGCCTGGCTTGATCCGGCATTCCGTGCCGCCCTTTTGGAGGATGCAACCGCAGTGGTTTCGGATCTCGGGTTCTACGGGCGGCAGGGCGAACATATGGTCGCGGTGGAAAACACCGAGGCGCAGCATAATATGGTCGTTTGCACCCTGTGCAGTTGCTATCCTTGGCCGCTTTTGGGCATTCCGCCGGGGTGGTACAAATCAGATGCCTACCGTGCCCGCGTGGTGCGCGAGCCGCGCAAGGTTTTGGCTGATTTCGGCGTGACCTTGCCCAGCGAGACCGCGGTGCGCGTCTGGGATTCCACCGCCGAGGTCCGTTATCTGGTGATCCCGCAACGGCCTGCTGGCACTGATGGCCTAGACGAAGAGGCGTTGATGGCCCTTATCAGCCGCGACAGCATGATCGGCACAGCATTGGCGAGCGCCCCATGACCCGCGTGCATGACATGGGCGGGCGCTACGGCGATGGCACCATCACGCCAGAGCCGGAAGACGGAGTGTTTCACACCGATTGGCATGCGCGAGCGTTGGCCGTGACGCTGGCGGCAGGATCGCTGGGCAAGTGGAACATTGATGTCTCGCGCCATGCGCGGGAATGCCTCGCACCGACGGACTATGCGCGGTTTTCCTACTATGAAAAATGGATTTCGGGGTTGGCCAACCTTCTGGTCGAAACCGGCGTCTTGACCCGCGAAGAACTGGCCGGGCAGGGCGATCCTGCACCCAGCCCGCTGGCCGATAAAAAGATGACCGCTGATCAGGTGGCGGGGGTTCTGGCCAAGGGTGGCCCCGCCGACCGGCCCAGCAACACCGCGCCGCAGTTCGAAGTGGGCGACGTGGTTGTCACACGCAAAATCGCCGCCAATAGGCTGGTCGATGGGGGGCATACGCGCCTGCCAGTCTATGCCGCGGGGGCGCGGGGCCGGGTTTTGCGCCTGCATGGCACACATGTTTTGCCGGACAGTTCGGCTCACCGGCTGGGCGATGCGGCAGAGCCGCTTTATGCGGTGGTCTTTCCGGCGTCCGAGCTGTGGTCGCACCCCGAACATCCGCGCGATGACGTGGTGCTGGATCTGTGGCAAAGCTATCTGGAGCCGGAGGCATGAGCGCACCTGAACCGGCCTTTGACGCGCCTTGGCATGCGCAGGTCTTTGCACTGACCGTGCATTTGAACGAGGCGGGGCATTTCGTCTGGGCCGATTGGGCGGAACGGTTTGGCGCAACGCTGGCGCGGCATGGCTTGGACAAAGAGCTGAACGGCGGTGAGGATTACTTTACCGCTTGGCTGGAAACACTTGAAAGCTATCTGGCCGAAATCGGCATGGCCGCCCCCGCCGACGTGGCCGACCTGCGCACCGCATGGGAGGCGGCCTATTTGTCAACGCCGCACGGGTCGCCGGTGCATCTGGCCGACTGATGGGCCAGATCCATCACATCAATCGCGGCTATAGAGGCCCGCTTTGCGCAGAAATCGCCGCCATGCGCCCTTTTTCGGCAGCAGACTGCCAATCCGTTTGGACGATCCGGCCAGCCGGTTAAACTCATGCACGTCAATGATCCGTTCCGCGCAGCCGCAGCCCTCGCCGGTGGCAACCTGTTTGTAATAGGACTTTTCAAAGCTTTCGCTGGTCTGTGCCGTCTTGCGCATCGCCTATCCTTTCAGTCGTCCACATCATCCATGTCTGCCTGTCCCGACAGGTTGCGCCGCACATGGCTCCAACTCAGCCCTATGCCCAGAACAAGGCTCAGTGCGGCCAGTGCCAGCCAGACATTTGCGCTGGCATTGTCGAGGCGCAGCACCTTGAAATCATAAAGCACCCAAAGCGATGCTGACACAACGGCCAACACAAGCATCATGCCAAACCCGCCGATGGACCGCAAAGTGGCGCGCAGATAGATGATGTAGCCAATCATCAACAGCAGCCCCAAAAGCACGGCAACAGACAGATTTTCCCGCCCAAAATCGCGCACCCAAGTGGCGTAATTATACTCGGTCGGATTAAAGGTCGCGGTGAGCAAACCAAATGCACAGATCCAGCGCAGGACAAAGCCCATATTACGTCCCTCTTTGTTTTCCCCAAAACTACCGCCGGGGCGGTGTCAAAGTCCAGTGGTGGAAAACCCGGCAAACGGCATTCATTTGAGGCAAAACGCAGCATGGCGGATTTTACAGTTTCACCCCCCGCCTGCTGCCGCTATACGGGCGCGGGTTGTCTAAAAGGAAGATCATCATGGCCAACGTAGTTGTTGTCGGTGCCCAATGGGGTGACGAAGGAAAAGGCAAGATTGTCGATTGGCTGTCTGAACGTGCCGATGTCATCGCCCGGTTTCAGGGCGGGCATAATGCGGGCCATACCTTGGTGATTGATGGCGAGGTCTACAAACTCCACGCGCTGCCATCTGGTGTGGTGCGCGGTGGCAAATTGTCGGTGATCGGCAATGGTGTGGTGCTGGACCCATGGCACTTGCTGAACGAGATCAAAACCATCGAAGCGCAGGGCGTAACCATTGACCCTCAAAGCCTGATGATTGCGGAAAACACGCCGCTGATCCTGCCGTTTCACGGTGAACTGGACCGCGCCCGCGAAGAGGCCTCTAGCAAGGGCACCAAGATCGGAACCACTGGCCGGGGCATTGGCCCCTGCTATGAGGATAAGGTTGGCCGCCGTGCCATCCGTGTGGCCGATCTGGCGGATGCCGCCACGCTTGAGGCCCGCGTGGATCGCGCGTTGCAGCATCATGACCCGCTGCGCAAAGGGCTGGGGATCGATGCCATCGACCGCGACGCCCTGATTGCGCAACTGGATGAAATTGCGCCCAAAATCCTGCCTTTTGCGGCCCCGGTCTGGAAAGTGCTGGCCGAGAAACGCAAAGCGGGCAAGCGGATATTGTTTGAAGGGGCGCAAGGTGCCTTGCTTGATATTGATTTTGGTACATATCCTTTTGTGACGTCCTCAAATGTGATTGCAGGCCAAGCCGCCACCGGCGTGGGTCTTGGCCCGACGGCGATTGATTATGTGCTGGGCATCGTGAAGGCCTATACAACACGCGTGGGCGAGGGCCCGTTTCCGACCGAACTGACGGACGACGACGGTCAGCGTCTGGGCGAGCGCGGTCATGAATTTGGCACCACCACAGGGCGTCAGCGCCGTTGTGGTTGGTTCGATGCGGCACTGCTGCGCCAGACTTGCGCCACGTCCGGCATCACCGGCATCTGCCTGACCAAACTGGACGTGCTGGACGGATTTGAGACCCTGAAAATCTGCGTGGGCTATGATCTGGACGGGCGGCGGCTCGACTATCTGCCCACGGCCGCCGAAGAGCAGGCCCGCTGCGTGCCGATCTATGAGGAAATGCCGGGCTGGTCGCAATCCACCGAAGGGGCGCGGTCCTGGGCCGATCTTCCGGCGGAGGCGATCAAATATGTGCGCCGGGTGGAAGAGTTGATTGATTGCCCGGTCGCTCTAGTCTCCACCTCACCGGAGCGGGAAGACACGATTTTGGTCACCGATCCATTTGCAGATTGATCGCAGCGTCACGAAGGGGCGACATATGGCACTTAGCTACAAGGCACGCAGACGTTGGTCATTGGTGATCCTGCTGGTGGGGTTGCCGGTCTATATCGCTTGCGCGGTCTGGGCGGTGAACCAGTTTGAACGCCCGTCGATCCTGCTGGAGCTGGGCATCTATGTCGGGCTTGGCATTGTCTGGATCTTGCCCTTCAAGTTTGTGTTTATGGGGATCGGTCAGGCCGATCCGGATCAGGACAAATAGTTCTCGTTCTTCTCGAAAACGAAAAAGGCGGCCACGAAGGGCCGCCTTTTGTATTTTTGATATCAGGGGGTTAGCCCGCTGCGCGTTCGCCGGGGCGATAACCGATGTCGTCAGATACGGTGAACCGGCCACCTTTGATCTTTTCGATCTTGCCAGAGCGCAGCAGCTGCCCAAAGGAGCGCAGACCGTCTTCGCGGCTGAACCCGTCTTCGGCGCTGACCTGACGCACTTTGGTCATCAGTTGTGGACGCGAGAATTGCTTGCGACCCTCAACAAAGGACATATAGGCCGCTGCCGCTTCGAGAAGTTCGGGCAGCTTGGTCGCGCCCATTTCAGCAGCATAATCGGCAAAGCTTTCACCATCCGGCGTTTCGACAGGATCAGCCACAGCCGCGACACGGCGCGGGCGCACCGGACCTTCGGCGGCGGGGCGGGCCACATCAATGCGCTGCTCCGCGACCAGTTTCAGTGGCGCCGGGCGGTTGTCGCCGGGACGCTTGGTGCGGCCTTCCGAGCTTGGGCGGCGCGGACGCACCACTTCGGCCAGATCACTGCGATAGGCGTCGTCATCACCGTCCTCGGTCTCTGGCTGACCCATCGCGACATCGGCCTTTTTCGCGGCCACTGCGGCACGCAAATGGGCAAAGGCATCGCGGCGCGTTGCGCTTTCAGGCTCGTCCATTTGCTGATCGGTTTCGGCCAACAAACGATTGACGTCAGAGCTTTGGTCATCCTCGTCAATGGATGGCAGCACGCGGCGGGCGGCGGCTGGGGCAGGTGCCTCTTCCGCAATCTCGGGCGCGGCTGTGGCTGTGTCTTCTTCCAACTCCGCCTCAAGCGAAGACAGCTCTGCAACCAGATCTTCTTCGTCTTCTTGGGTCAGCGCAGTTTCATCGGTCTTGGATGGCGCAATCTGGTCCAGCGCTGAGACATCCTCGGCAGGCGTTTCACCGGTGTCCTGACCATCGTCTTTCAATGCGGCTTCCAGCTCGGCGCGGTTGACCTTGATCACCCGTGCAGCTGGGGCTTTTGCCTCATCTGCGGTGTCTGCGTCATCTGCATCAGCCAGCGCTGCAAGGTCGGCCAATGCGTCAGCATCGGCTGGCTTGACGTCTTCTTCGTCAAAGAGGTTGCTCAGGCTTGAGGCAAGTTCGTCATCGTCGGCGTCATCTTCCGCTGTGTCTTGTGCGGTTTCCACCTCGGCTGCGTCGTCCTCAAAGCTGTCATCGTCGTCGATGTCTGTGTTGCTCAAGGCGCTGAGGATGGAATCCACCTCATCGTCGTCTTGTACATCTGCAACAGGCTCATCGGCTTGCGCGGCATCAGCGTGTTCGTCCTCAAGGAAGTCGGCTTCCTCTTCGGCCACTTCGTTCTGTGCAACAACGGCGCGGATGCGCTGTAGTTTTGCGGCAATACTGTCTTCCTTGGGTGTCACAGAGGCAGAGGAAATCTCTTCTGTGGGCAGTACGTCAGACGCTTCTGCGTCCTCCGATACCGCCGCCGCGACCGTGGCAACCCGAGCAGAAGCCGCCACAGGGGCAGATGGGGAAAGTGTGTCTTGATCTTCGAATGTGTCGTTTGCATCCGCGTGGTCCGCTTCGGCAAAGAAGGCCTCGACCTCGGCGTCCGGCTGGCCGGGCACGATGTCGGGTGTGTCCACTGCCGTGTCTTGGGCGGCGGGGGCTGGCTCTTCTGCGGCGGGTTGCACATCAGCGATGTCTGCCGGTGCAGCGGTCGAGATCACAACCGGTGCCTCGGCAACGGCGACATCCTCTTGCGGCAGTTGCACGGCAGGGGCTGCGGCAACAACAGCGGCGGCTGGGGCTGCAATCGCTGCTGCGGCAGGCGCCGGAACAGCCTCGTTTTGCTCATGGGCGCTCAGCACGATCTTGCCGTCCTGCTCGCGGGCCTCAACCCGGCGGGTCATTTCCTTTTGGGCGATCCGCGCCAGCATCTCTGCATCGGGCTGCGGCGGTTCGGCACCAAAGTATCGGTCATCAGAGGCAAGATCGCGGAAATACTCCGCAATGGCCTTCATGGTGCCAAAAGAATCTTCGAAACCTTCCAACGTGCACGAGAAAGTGCCGTAGGAAACCGTTAGAATTTTGTTATTACTCATCATCGGATGCTCGTCCTCTGCGGTTTTGCAGGTTACCGTTTACCACGATATCCAAGACCAAAGCGGCCCGAATCTGTGCCAACCACCGTATCATTTCAAGGCGAGATTGTGACCAGTTTCCGAAAAGCAAGTTAATCTGCCATGATTGACCCCATTATACACAGTTCTGCCGCAATCACCCTCATAGGTGGTGGAGAGGCGACCACAGATGATCTTAATGATGTATTAAGTCTGGCACCGATTTGCGTGGCTGCGGATGGCGGTGTGGTCTTGGCCTTGCAGGCCGGTGTGATGCCCAAAGCGGTTTTGGGCGATTTTGACAGTGCGCCCGCCGCAGTACTGGACCAAATCCCGCAGTCGCGCCTGCACCGGATTGACGAACAAGACACCACAGATTTTGAAAAGGCATTGGCGCGGATCGATGCCCCTGTGATTGTTGGTGTTGGCTTCATGGGGGGGCGGATTGACCATCAGCTTGCCGCGCTGCACGGGCTGTTGGCGTTTGCTGACCGGCCTTGTGTTCTATTGGCGGGGGATGAGGTGATCTTGCTGGCACCGCCCAAAATTGCATTGCCTACACGGGCAGGAGAGGTCGTATCGCTTTTTCCGCTGGCGGACGCAACGGGGCGATCTACAGGTTTGCAATGGCCCATCGAAGGGCTGAACTTTGCCCTGGGGGAAAAGATCGGCACGTCCAATGCCGCAACCGGGCCAATGTCTTTGCAGATGGAACAGCCCGGTCTGGCACTGATCGTGCCGCGGCGGCTTATGCCTGATGTGGTTGCGGCGCTTTGCCAGCCAGACGCCGCGCGGTGGCCTGCTCGCGGTAGATAATATAGAGACCCGACGCCATGGTGATCACGATGCCGAGGCTGGCGAGCTGATTTGGCAGGTCTTTGAAGAATATAAAGCCAAGCAAGGTCGCGACCGGGATTTCGAGGTATTGCATCGGGGCAAGAGTGGCCGATGGCGCATAGCGTAGTGACCAGCACATGAGCAAATGTGCGCCGGTACCCAATACGCCAATGGCGATCAGCAGCCCCCATTCCTCAGCGCTGGGTTTGATCATGTCGAGCGGGTTCAGCCCATGCCCGGATCCGGCCCAGATCACCGGCACCATAATCGCAACGGCAATCAGACCGCTGACCGCTTGTGATCCGATCGGGTCGGTCTCCTTGGCGATCTGGCGGGTGACAAGCATAAAGACGGAAAAGTTGGCGGCGACAAAAACCGGCAAAAGCGCGGGCCAGCCGACATTGACGAAACTGGGCTGCACCACAAAAAGCGTGCCGATAAAGCCGATGATACAGGCCATCAGGCGGCGGCTGCCGACCTCTTCGTTCAAGATAAATTTGCCGAGCAACAACATGAAGAACGGCATGACAAAGACAATCGCCACTGCGTCGGCCAATGGCAGATATTGCAAAGCGGTGAACATTGCGGCGATACCGATGATATGAAGAACCGTGCGAAACGCCGTGAGCCAAAGGATACGGCCGCGCATTCGCCAGATGCGGCCCGTGCTCCAGACCAGCGGGAACAGGATCAGTGTTTGTACCGCAAATCGGATCAAAACCACCTCCGCCAGTGGTACTGACGTGCCAAGGATCTTGGCCACGGCATCGCCAAAAGGGGCGACCGCGCAAAATCCGAGCATGAGCGCAATTCCGATGAGCGGTTTGTCCTGGGTCATCAGGGCAGACTAAGATGGCGCCTTACGGATAGCAATCGTTAAAGTTGAATTTCTTTTGACCTCTCGCCTTACGGTTGTGCACTCATCTTATGCGGCAGGACGCCCCAGTTTCACCTGATTGCGTCCGCGCCCCTTTGCGGCATATAGCGCCTTGTCGGCCTGCGCGAGCAATGCCTCGCCAATGTCGTCGCAGTCTTTGGCCGGGTGCCGGTCAAGATCACAAAGCGCCATGCCAATGCTGGCCGTGATGGTGACGGGGGCGTGTGGGGGCGGCAGGTTGATCGCGCTGGAAGAGATCGCATCGCACACCCGCAGCGCGGCGGTTTGTGCTTGGGCCAGTGTCGGGGCAGGGGTGACGATCAGAAATTCCTCACCGCCGATCCGGGCCACCATATCCGTCTTGCGCAGACATCCGCGCAGCCGGTGCGCAACCGCGACCAGAACCGCATCCCCCGAGGCATGGCCAAATTGATCGTTGATCCGTTTGAAATGGTCCAGATCTGCAATCATCACAGCAAAGGATGTGCCATTGTCCCGTGCCCGCACGGCCATCTGCGCCAGATAGGGCATGGCATAACGCCGGTTATAGAGGCCGGTCAGCGGATCGTTGACTGCGGCTTTCAGCCCTGTGCGCACCGTGGCGCGCATTTGTTCACCGATGCGTTTGCGGCGCAGCAGGGCCTTGAGCCGCAATGACAGTTCGGCCGGATTGAACCCGGCTGTCATCAGGTCATCGGCCCCCAGATCCAGCGCCGAGGCGCCAATCTCGGCGTCGGGTTTGGTTTGCAAAACCAAAACACCGGCGTGGCGGGTCTGGGCATTGGCCCGCAAGGCGGCGATGCACCTGAGCATGGATTGCGCCGCGTCCCGTTCCCCGGGCAGGATCAGCACAAACGTATCGGGCAGGGCGCCCTTTTGCAGGGTCTGCATCAAGGTGTCAGGTGCGGTCTGTGTGATCTGTTGATTGAGGTGAGGGCGCATCTGGATGGCCCAACTGTGCGCGGTGCCGGGGCTTGCGCAGACAAACATCGTGCGGCCCTGTTCCGCGTAGGGAGTGTCATGCTCTGCCAAACCCAGCGCGCGGCTGGTGTCTTCGCGCAATTGCCATTCGGCATCGGCGTTTTGCGCCCGAAGCAGGCTGCGCACCCGCCCGAGCAGCAGCGTGTCGTCCAATGGTTTGGGCAGAACATCCTGCGCACCGGCCTTAAGCAGAGCCACCCGCGATGCAGCATCACCTGTGCCTTGCAAGGCCAAAACGCAGATCGGCCGGGTCACCGGGTTGCGGCGCATCGCCCGGCAAAGGTCAGCGGCCTCTCCGTCAGACAGGGTCATTGCACAGATCACCAGATCCGGCATGTGGATTTCGGCCATCGTCAGCGCGTTTTTCACGCAGGACGCCTGCACAACCGTATAGCATGCCGCGGCCAGCTTGACCTTCAGCACGATCCGGTTGGTGGCAATTGAATCCACGATGAGGATCTTACCCTGCACGCGGCGTCCTTTCCGACATGATTTGCATTTCCATGTCCCTGTATTTGGCCCTAATGGTTAACAAACCGTTGCGATGCCCTGAAAACCGGATCACGTTATGACACTCTCTGTTGATGCTGCTGAAACTCTGGCGCTGCGGGCTTTGGCCTGGCTGGCGGCCAATGACGACCTTATGCCGACCTTTCTGGGCAGCACGGGCGCATCGGAATCTGATCTGCGTGAACGGGCCGGCGATCCGGCCTTTCTGGGGGCGGTTTTGGATTTTCTGATGATGGATGATGCCTGGGTGATCAGCTTTTGTGACAGCGCCGCGATTCCCTACGATCAACTGATGCAAGCCCGCATGGCCCTGCCCGGCGGAGAACAGGTGAACTGGACATGACTGATATCAAAGGCCTTTTGTTCGACAAGGACGGCACCTTGTTCGATTTCGCCGCCACATGGGAAAGCTGGGCACATGCGTTCTTGTTGCGGGCCTGTGAGGGCGATCATGCCAAGGCCGGGCGCGTTGGCGCCGCCATCGGATTTGACATGCAAGAGCGTAACTTTGCCCCCGACAGCCTTGTGATTGCCAGCACCGCTGGGGAGGTCACAGAAGCCTTGCATCCGCATTTTCCGCAGATGTCGTTTGCGGCGCTTGAGGATATGCTGAACGAAGAGGCGGCCAACACCCAGCAGCAACAGGCGGTGCCGCTGATCCCGCTTTTGACCGAATTCCATCGCCGCGGTCTGGCGCTTGGGGTGGCCACCAATGATGCGGAAATGCCGGCGCGTGCACATCTGTTGCAGGCCGGTATCCTTGAGATGTTCGATTTTGTGGCCGGATTCGACAGCGGTCATGGCGGCAAGCCTGCGCCGGGGCAGATGCATGCATTTGCCGCGCAATGCGGCTTGCCCGCTGCGCAGATTGCAATGGTAGGCGACAGCACCCATGATCTGGATGCAGGACGGGCGGCTGGCATGATCTGTGTCGGGGTTTTGACAGGTCCGGCAAGCCGCGCCGATCTCGCGCCGCACGCCGATGTTGTCCTCCCCGACATCGGGTATTTGCCGGAATGGCTGGACGCCCAATAATCTGGCATTTTTGGACCGGAGATGAAAAACGACATTTGCCGTCGTGAATGGAAAGGCCGGGTGCAAGGCGATGGTGCCTTCTGAGATCAACTCAGGAGACAACGATATGACACAGCCACCCAAACGCAGAACCCGCGGCGGCGGCCGCGCAGGGGCACAAGACCGGCGCGGCAGCGCGGTGATCGAACAAATGCCGTGGAATCCGCCGGTGAATATCGACCGTCCCACCGAACCTTTGAGCCCCGAAGGGGTCGAAGCGATCCATGACGGCGCAATGCGCATTCTCGAAGAGATCGGGATTGAGTTTCTGAACCCCGAGGCGCTTGAGATTCTGCGTAAGGCGGGCTGTACGATCGATGGCGAAAATGTTCGCATGGGCCGCGACTTTGTCATGGAGTGGATCGGCAAGGCGCCGTCCGAGTTCACGCTGACACCGCGAAACGAAAAACGGAAAATCACCGTCGGCGGCAACAACCTGTTGTTTGGCAACGTGTCTTCGCCGCCAAACTATTGGGATATGTCAATTGGCAAAAAGGTGCCCGGCACCCGTGAAATGTGCCGCAACCTGCTCAAGCTGACGCAATACTTCAACTGTATCCACTTTGCCGGTGGCTATCCCGTTGAGCCGGTGGATGTGCATGCTTCCGTGCGCCACCTTGATGTGCTTTTTGACAAGCTGACGCTGACGGACAAAGTCATGCACGCCTATTCGCTGGGCGCAGAACGTGTCGAGGATGTGATGGAGATGGTGCGCATCGCGGGCGGGCTGACCCACGATGAGTTTGACGCGACCCCGCGCATGTACACCAACATCAACTCCACCTCGCCGTTGAAACACGATTTCCCAATGATGGATGGCTGGATGCGTTTGGCGCGGCGCGGCCAGGGGCTTGTTGTGACACCCTTCACCTTGGCTGGGGCGATGGCCCCGGTGACAATGTCGGGCGCCGTGGCGCAATCGCTGGCCGAGGGTCTTTGTGCGATTGTGCTGGCCCAGATCATCAACCCCGGCTGCCCCGTGGCAATCGGTACATTCACGTCTAACGTGGATATGAAATCCGGCGCACCAGCCTTTGGTACGCCTGAGTATATGCGTGCGACCCAGATGACAGGGCAATTGGCGCGGTTTTACGGGCTGCCGATGCGCTCTTCCGGGGTTTGCGCGGCGAACGTGCCGGACGGACAGGCGATGTGGGAAACTTCCAACAGCCTTTGGGCGTCTGTGCAGTCGGGCACAAATATGGTCTACCACGCGGCAGGTTGGCTCGAAGGGGGGCTGATCGCTTCGCCGGAGAAGTTCATCATGGATTGCGAAGTGTTGCAGCAGATCCAGCGCTATATGCAGCCCGAGATTTGCGCCACCGGACCGGATGAGATCGCGCTGGACGCAATCAAATCCGTGGGCAACGCTGGCCATTTCTTTGGCATCCAGCACACACAGGATCGTTATACGACCGCGTTTTATCAGCCATTCCTCAGTGACTGGAAAAACTACGAAGGCTGGGAAGCGGCGGGCGGCATCTGGACGCCGGAACGAGCGCACCACATGTTCAAGGAAATCATCACCAGCTTTGAAGAGCCGGAAATGGACATTGCGATCCGCGATGAACTGGCTGATTTCGTAGCCCGCCGGAAGGCCGAAGGCGGTGCACCGACGGATTTCTGATCCCGTGGGATTGGCGTGATACAGCCGTCCTATAGGCTTGGATCTGTAGGGCGGCTAGGTACATTTGAAGTATTCTTCCAGGCTGTTGCGCCACGCACGTTTGGCATCAAAAGGGTCGACCAATGCCGGTCCGGCTTTGTCTTTGAATGCGGCCAATCCGTGTTGGATCATGTAATGAGGGATATAGCTTGGCGGGCCGTTGCTTCGCGCATGTTCACAGATTGCTGTATGGGGCTGCGCCCCCGGCGCCATAGACCGTTCAAAGATCATGGAAAGAAACTTCTTCTTACGTTCGCTTATTTGGCTGAGTGCGTTGAGGGTCAGAACCTGCCCGGCACCATGCGCTGTTTTGTCGGTGACACGTTTGGTGTCAAAATGGGCACGCAGCCGCATGATAGCCAAGAGGGTTACTGCTGCGGCGTGTTCTTCTTTGTGGATGCAGGTTTCAAACCCCAGAACAAGGTCGGCTGGCGTAATTTCATTGCCAATGTCAGCCAAAGCCGCGCAACCGATCTTATGGGTGGGTTTGAGGTTGCCGGGTGTTTCAAAATTGGTGATGTCGGCCATTGCACCTGCGCCAAACGCTAAACCGAAGATCGTTGCGATCTGAAACAGTGAAAGGGCGCGCCGCCGCTGAATCCGCTTGTGAAGAACGGTCATATCCCTGATCGCCCTCATTTCCGCAAGGCCAGCTTGAGGTCTTCAATCGCGCCGATCTGACCGTAAGACAATGTGCCGCCCACCAGATCCATCAAAATCTCTTGCAAAATGCCCCATGAGGCATTGCCGTCGATCTTGTGCAGTCTGCGGCCAAGTCGGGTGATGGCGGGCTTCGCGCCGTCACATTGGGTGATCAACCAACGTCCAAGCATTTCCATTTCTTGCGCTTCTTCTTCGGACGTCCGCATTCGGCTGCGTAGCAGGACATGCAATTGGTCACGCTGTTCGCGGGTGGGCAGGTCGTCAAGCTCGATAAAGGCCTGTGCAATGGCACAGATTGCGATGCGGTGATCGTCGATCCCTTCGACGGGATGCGCGCCGGTCTGCCGCCGGAAGGCCAGTTTGCGCGGCGCGTTCTTGACCGTCGTGGCAACATCGCTGGCCACATGCAGCGCGTCGCGCGGGTTGTTGCGCACCCACCACCAAATCGCGCCGCCAAGGGCGCTGAGGATCAAGAGGAGGAACGGCATAGTGAGGTCTTTCTTTAGGAATTGGGAATGCTGTGCGCAGATTAACTTTTCCACAAATGGTTGCAATTAGATAATTACATGCCCGCATGTCGTGCTTCAAAATGTGTAAAACTGTGTCTGTTGGGTAGATATTAAGGGGTTTGGGTAAGGCTGTCTTGGGACGTATGGGAATGAGGCCGCCAATGCATGGGTTGTTCAACCGCAGCATCCAGAATTTTGTCTGTGACACCTACGGCTCTGCCGTGTGGGAGGCCAGCGCCCGCCATGCCAACCTCGATTTTATCGAATTTGAAGCCATGCTGGAATATGATGACGCCATCACGCCCGCAATCCTCGATGCGGTGTCCAAAACCGTAGAGCGCCCCCGTGTTGACGTGATGGAAGACATCGGCACCTATCTGGTCTCGCATCCGCGGTTCGAGGGCACCCGGCGGTTGCTACGTTTTGGCGGCGTGAATTTTGAGGATTTTCTGCATTCTCTGGACGATCTGGCGGATCGTGCGAGGTTGGCCTTGTCGGACCTGCACTTGCCCCGCATTGAACTGCGCGACCACGTAGATGGACATTTTTCACTGATCTGCGAGGCCCCCGTGGCGGGCTATGGTCATGTTATGATGGGTGTTCTGCGGGTCATGGCGGATGACTACGGGGCGCTGGCGCTGCTGGAACATACTGGCGGCGGACAAGGGATTGAGACGGTGTCAGTCACATTGGTCAAGACCGACTTTTCCGAAGGGCGGCGTTTCGACCTCGGTGCACGGGCCTCGTGATGTTGGTTTCTGCCCCGGTCTTGGATGTCTTATGCCCGATGCATCTGGTTCTCAGTGCGACGGGGCATATCATTCACGCCGGGCCAACCGCGCAAAAACTCTGCTTGAACGCCGATCTTCTTGGGCAGCGTTTCTTGGAAGTGTTTGATATCAAACGTCCCCGTGCCATCGTCTCTATGGCCGACCTGCACAAAACCCGTGATCTCAAACTACATCTGGAACTGCGAGACCCGCCGCGCACGGCGTTCAAAGGCATCATGGTGCCGGTGGGGGATGCGGGCAATCATACGGTCGTGAACCTCAGCTTTGGCATATCCATCGTGGATGGAGTGCGCGATTTTTCCCTGTCCAACGCCGATTTTGCGGCGACCGATCTGGCAATCGAAATGCTCTATCTGGTGGAGGCCAAAACCGCCGCGATGGAGGCATCACGCAAGTTGAACCTGCGCCTGCAAGGGGCCAAAATCGCGGCGGAGGAACAGGCCTTTACCGACACTTTGACCGGGCTCAAGAACCGCAGGGCGCTGGATACAGTGCTCAAACGGATGGTCAAAGGCACGGCCTGTTTTGGGGTGATGAATATTGATCTGGACTATTTCAAAGAGGTGAATGACACGCTGGGCCATGCGGCGGGGGATCATGTGTTGCAGATCGTCGCGCAGATCATGGTCAGTGAAACCCGCAAGACCGATACCGTTGCCCGTGTTGGCGGGGATGAATTCACAATCGTCCTGCCCGAAGTGCGCAATGGCAACCTGATGCGCCGGGTGGGACGGCGGATCATCGACCGTCTGGAAGAGCCGATCGCCTTCAATGGTCAGGACTGCCGGATATCGGCCAGTATTGGCACGGTCTGGATCGGGGAAGAGGATCAATCCAGCATGGAGGACGTTTTGTCCAACGCTGATGTTGCGCTTTATGCCTCCAAACATGCGGGGCGGTCGCGGCAAACGGTCTATACGCCCGCGCTGCGAAAACGGGCACCCAATATGGCCAGGGCAGAGCGACGGCAAGGTCCGGACGCTCAGTAGGTAGATTTCATTGTACACAAATTGTATGCAATGATAGATATGCCCCGACTCACCTCATTCTGAGGCAGCGGGGGACACCGTGGCATTGGCCAAGAAACATTCAAAAGAAGATGTGTTGCATCATCTGCGCCACGCAATCCTGACACAGGAATTGCAGCCGGGCGCAGATCTGGATGAGGCGCGACTGTCGGAGGAATGGCATCTGTCGCGTACACCGCTTCGAGAGGTGCTGCGCCAATTGGCGGGCGAAGGGTTTGTTGAAATCCGCGCCAACCGGGGCGCCCGAGTGGCGGAGATGAGCCACAAGACCCTTCGCGATTTTTTTCTAGCTGCACCGATGATTTACGGCGCGATCCTTAGATTGGCGGCGCAGAATGCAACCGCGCCGCAAATCGCGGATCTCAAGGCGGCGCAAACCGCCTTCAAAACGGCGTTGCGGGGCGGCGATATTGCGGCGCGGGCCTTGGCGAACAACCACTTTCATGACGTGACCGGACGGATGGCAGGCAATGTGTATCTGCTGCCCAGCTTTCAGCGCCTGCTGATTGATCATGCCCGGATCTCGATGACGTTCTTCCGCCCGCAAGACGCCGAGATGGCGGAGAATTTGAACGCGGCCAGCGATCAACACGATGCCATCATCGCCGCGATCGAGGCGGGCAATGATGATGCCGCCGCTGATCTGGCCATCGCACATTGGAACCTGTCACGGGACCGTATCGAACAATTTGTCATGCCCGCCGGGCTTGACCTGCAACTGGGAACCGGCACCGCGCCGGAGTGAGGGATAATGACACCGATTTTTCAGTTTGAGGGCATTTATACGCCCATCGTCACGCCGCTATTGCCCGATGGCAGCTTTAACCGGGACGGCCTTGCCGATCAGGTGGAGCATTTGATCGGGGCAGGGGTGCATGGCATTATCTCGGGTGGATCGACGGGGGAAAACTATGCCCAAACCGTCGAACAACGGCTGGATCTGGCGCAGTTTACAAAGGACCGGATCAAAGGGCGTCTGCCCCTGATCGTGGGCACAGGCACAATGCGCACTGAGGATTCTATCGCGCTGGCCAATGGTGCGCGGGAGATGGGCGCGGATGCGATATTGCTAGCAACGCCACCCTATGCCGTTCCGACAGAGCGGGAAAATGCCTTGAACGCTCTGGCGATTGATCGCGCTGCGAACCTGCCGGTGATGCTGTATAACTATCCAGGCCGGATGGGTGTGAACATGGGCGAGGAATTTCTGGACCGGGTTGGCCGGTCCCGAAATATCTGTGCGATCAAGGAAAGTTCGGGTGATATCAACCGCGTACACCTTCTGGCGCGGGATTATCCGCATATCCAGATGTCTTGCGGCATGGATGATCAGGCGCTGGAGTTTTTTGCATGGGGCGCGCGGTCCTGGGTCTGTGCGGGGTCAAACTTCCTGCCGGAGGAACATGTAGCGCTTTATCAGGCCTGCGCTGTTGAGGGCGATTTTGCCAAGGGACGGCGGATCATGTCAGCGATGATGCCCCTGATGCGGGTTCTCGAACAGGGCGGCAAATTTGTGCAGTGTGTGAAGCATGGCACCACGATGGCCGGGGTGAACACGGGCGGGGTGATGCCGCCTCTCAAGCCATTGAACAAAGACGATAAACGCGAATTGGATCAGGTGATCCGCGTGTTGAAATCCACTATTGCCGACATTCAGAAAGGTTAAGATCATGGGATTGCTTACAAAAGAAGAATACCGCGCGATCGCCGCCAATCTCGCCCTTCCGGCGGCGGCATTTGTGGATGGCAGCTATCGTCCGGCAGCGTCGGGCGAGACCTTTACAACGGTGAACCCGGCCACGGGAGAGCCCTTGGCCGAGATTGCCGCCTGTGGTGCAGAAGATGTTGATTTTGCCGTGTCCAAGGCCCGCGAGGCGTTTGAAGATGGCCGCTGGTCACGCTTGCATCCGTCAGAGCGTAAGGATGTCTTGATCCGTTTTGCCAAGCTGCTGACCCGCAACGCCCGCGAATTGGCTGTGATGGAAAGCATCGACAGCGGCAAGACCATCTTTGATTGCGAAACTGCAGACCTGCCAGAGACCATCACCTGCATCAAGTGGCACGCGGAAGCCATTGATAAGATGTATGATCAGGTCGCTCCGGCCAGTGACGATCACATCGCCATGGTGGTGCGTGAACCCATCGGCGTGGTGGGGCTGGTGTTGCCGTGGAACTTCCCCTTGTTGATGCTGGCATGGAAAATTGGCCCGGCGCTTGCGGCGGGTTGTTCGGTGGTGGTGAAACCGGCAGAGGAGACATCGCTCACGGCATTGCGGGTGGCGGAAATGGCGCATGAGGCGGGCGTGCCGCGCGGCGTGCTCAACATCTTGCCGGGCGGCGGCGCAGAGGTGGGCGAACCCTTGGGCCGCCACATAGATGTGGACATGGTCAGCTTCACCGGCTCGACTGTCACAGGCAAAAAGTTCCTGAGCTATGCCGCCGAAAGCAACGCCAAGGAAGTGGTGCTTGAGATGGGCGGCAAGAACCCCTGTGTGGTGATGGAGGATGCCGAAAATCTTGATGCCGTGGCCGCGCATATCGTCAACGGCGCGTTCTGGAATATGGGTGAAAACTGTTCCGCCATCAGCCGTCTGATTGTGCACCGCGATGTCAAAGAGGCGCTTCTGGACCGGATCGAAGCCCATGCGCGGGAATGGCCTTTGGGCGATCCGCTTGATCCTGAAACGCGGCTCGGGTCGATGGTCTCCAAGGCACATTTTGATAAGGTTTCCGGCTATTTGGATGGGGCTCCTAAAGCAGTGATCGGCGGCGGTACGCAGGGCGGTGCTTTTGTCGAGGCAACGGTTCTTGAGGTGCCAAGCAACACCCATACCCTTGCGCGGGATGAAATCTTTGGCCCGGTCCTGAGCGTGATTGCGGTCAGCAGCTTTGAAGAGGCCATCGCGGCGGCCAATGACACCGACTATGGCCTCTGCGCGTCGATCTTCACCGCCAATGGCAAACGTGCGTTGCGCGGCGCACGGATGCTGCGGGCTGGCACTGTCACGGTCAACAGCTATGGCGAAGGGGACATTTCCACCCCCTTTGGCGGGTTCAAACAATCGGGTTTTGGCGGGCGGGACAATTCCGTGCATGCCCATGATCAATATACCCAGCTCAAAACAATCTGGATTGATCTGTCCGATGACAGCGACGCCGAGGTGTCCTGATGCGGGTTGGGTTTATCGGAACAGGTGAGATCACCGCCGCTATGGTGCGCGGCCTTGCGGGGCGCGGGCATCAGATTATGGTGTCAGAGCGTAATGCGCAGGTTGCGGCGCAATTGGCCGCTGAGGTTGAGGGGGTATCCGTTGCCGCCAATGTCGATGTGGTGGCGGGGTCGGACGTAGTGTTTCTGTGCCTGATGGCGGATGTGGCGCGGCAGATTTTGCCAGACCTGCCGTTTCGGGCCGAACAAGCGGTGATTTCGGTGATGGTGGATGTCAGCCATGACGCCCTGCAAAAGCTGTGCGCGCCAGCGACCGACATCGCGATGACCATTCCCCTGTCGGCGATCAGCACGGGCGGTTCGATGTTGCCGGTCTATCCGGCCTCCGTTGCATTGACCGCGCTCTTTGGGGACAGCGACCGTGTGTTTGAGGTCGCCAGCGAGGCCGCGTTGAACGCGCATTTTGCGGGCAGTGCGCTGTCTGCGCCGTTGATCGCGCTGATGCAAACCGGGGCGCAATGGCTGGGCAATCAGACGGGTGATCAAAAGGCGGCTGAGGATTATGTCGCGGGTGTCTTTGCTGGGTTCCTGCGGCAAATGGCGACAAGTGGTGCGGATTTTGATGTGTTGTTAAAAGGGCTTGCCACCGAAGGTGGGCTGAATGCCAGCCTCAAGGCGCATGTGCAGAACGCCGGAGCGCATGATGCATTGCTGTCCGGGTTGGAGGCCCTCAAGCCGCGGCTCGGTCTGTGACCGCCTACCGCGCCAAACGCGCGCCGCAGTTTGATACACCTGCGGCTTGGGCGGAAATTCTTGGTCCATACCCCGAAACTGCGCCATTTGTGGGGACCGAAACCGCAGACGTGGTGGTGATCGGCGCAGGCTTTGCGGGCCTGTCGGCGGCACGGCGATTGCGGCAGTTGGATAAAGAGCTGAGTATTGTTGTGCTGGATGGGTTGCGGATTGCCGAAGGCAGTGCAGGGCGCAATTCTGGCTTTATGATTGACCTGCCGCATGATCTGGCCTCGGACGATTATGCAGGGGCGGGGGATGATGCGGCTTTGATCGCGCTCAATCGGCAGGCGATTGCCTTTGCCGCCGATGCGGTGGCGCATTATGGGATCAATCCGGCCTATGCCGATCCAGCGGGCAAGGTAAACGGTGCCGCCACCGCCAAGGGCGAGGCACATAATACCAGCTATGCACAGCATCTGTCGTCCTTGGGCGAGGCGAGCGAGGCATTGGACGCCCAGCACATGCAAGAGCTCACGGGCAGCACCCACTACAGGTCGGGTTTGTTCACGCCCGGTACCATGACCCTCCAACCTGCGGGCTATATTCGTGGCCTGGCGCAGGGTTTGCGCCGCGAGGATGTGCAGATTTACGAAGGCTCCGCCGTGACAGGGTTTGCCCGTCAGGGCAGTGACTGGTCCGTGACCACCGCGCAGGGCCAGATCACCACACCGCGCATCATTCTGGCCAACAACGGCCATCTGGAAAGCTTTGGCATCGCCAAGGGGCAGTTGATGCAGTTGTTTCTATACGCCTCCATGACGCCCGATCTGGATGCAGAAGCGCTGGCCCGCTTGGGCGGTGCGCCGCGTTGGGGCATCACGCCGTCCGATCCAATGGGCACAACCATGCGGCGGATCGATACTGCGCAGGGGGGCAATCGGATCATCACGCGGACCTGCGCAACCTTGCGCCCCGGTATGATGGCAACGCCCCGCGATGTGGCGCGAGCCGCGCAAGTCCACCGCGAAAAATTCGACAGCCGGTTTGCCCAGTTGGCCGGTTTACCGATGCAATACGCTTGGGCTGGGCATCTGTGCCTGACGCTCAACGGGGTTAGCTTAACAGACGAGATTGAGACTGGGGTCTATGCCGCCTGTGCCCAAAACGGGCTTGGCACGGCGCGTGGTACCTTGACGGGGATCGCCGCCGCCGAGGCTGCGCTGGGGCAGTCATCGGAGATCACCGCCCATTTCAAAGCCGAAGCTGCACCCAAGCCCTTGCCACCACAACCTTTTGCCACCTGGGGCGCAAATGCATACCTGCGCTGGAAAGAACATCGCGCGGGCGCAGAATAGTAGACCCGGCGCTGCCGCTGGCGTATCACGCGCCTATGAAAAGCCCGATCCACCTGATGCGCCGCGCCCTGCACAAAATGCGCGAACGCCGCCGCCGCCAGCAATTTGCACGCTCCCTGCGGCATCTGCATGGGCCTGCACAATTGAACGCCGGTGCCGATGAGGTGGTGCTGATCGCGCTTGTGCGCAACGGCAGCTATTATCTGGACGCGTTCTTTGCCCATTACCGCGCCATGGGCATCCGGCATTTTGTGTTTATCGACAATGGATCAACCGACGACACGCTGACCCGGATCGCCGCCGAACCGGGCACGATTATTGACCAAAGCGCCTTGCCTCTGGCCGGTTTCGAAGACCTGATCCGCCAATATCCTGCCAACACCTATGGGCAAAACCGTTGGTGTCTTTATGTGGATATGGACGAGATTTTTGATTTTGAGGGGCGCGAAAGCTTGGGCATGGACGGGCTGATTGCCTATCTCAACGGGCAGGGGGCCACCGCAATGGTGGCACAGATGCTTGAGATGTTTCCCAAAGCGCCGCTGCGCGAGGTGGCGCATTTGCCTTACGCGCAAGTGCTTGAGGAGTTTAGCTATTTCGATATCAGCACTGTGGACAAATATGATTACCACAGCACCGATATCCCGTTTTCAGAGCTGCTCAAGGACAACACAAACCCGAACCGAGATATTCAGTTCTGTTTTGGTGGGGTGCGCGGCAAGGTCTTTGGCGAGGCCTGTTGTCTGACCAAACATCCGCTGATCTTTAACGGCCCGGATGTAACGCCCGCACCGCATCCACATTTGTCGATGGGAGTGACCTGCGCCGACATCACCGGGGTGATCAAACACTACAAATTTGCCAACGATCCCGGTGCGCGGGATGTGGCATCGTTGGGCGCTGGGGATGTGGCGCACGGAGAAGACGCCCGCCGCGCCGCAGTGATGCGCAATGTGCCGGATGTGACGTTGTTTTCACTTGATGCGCGGCCCTGGAACCGGGTTGAATTGTTGATCCGGGCAGGGTTCGTGGTCGGCTCCAAGGCGTTCTCGGAATATCTGTCAAAGGCCACGCGATGACGGTCGCGGCGGTTGTCATCGGGCGCAATGAAGGGGCGCGGCTGATTGCCTGCCTTGCGGCGCTTGAGGGGCAGGTGGATCAGGTGATCTATGTGGATTCCGGGTCGACCGATGGGTCTGCTGAGGCGGCGCAAAGCCGGGGCGCGCTGGTGGTTGCATTGGATATGACGCAGCCATTCACCGCAGCCCGTGCGCGAAACGCCGGATTGGAAAAGGTCGCGGAGGGCGTTGAATTTGTTCAGTTCCTTGACGGGGATTGCGCCCTGCGAAAAGGTTGGATCGACACCGCCCGCAGCTTTTTGGAGGGCCATCCCGATGTGGCCGTTGTCTGCGGGCGGCGGCGCGAACGGTTTCCGGACGCTTCTGTCTACAACCGGTTGATTGACCGCGAATGGGACACGCCCGTGGGGCAGGCCTTGGCCTGCGGCGGGGATGCCTTGATGCGGGTTGCGCCGCTGCGGGATCTGGGCGGCTATCGTGACAGCCTGATCGCGGGGGAGGAGCCAGAGCTTTGTGTGCGTCTGCGCCAAGCGGGCTGGCAGATCTGGCGGCTTGATGCAGAGATGACATGGCATGACGCCGAGATCACACGCCTCAGCCAATGGTGGAAACGCAGCCAGCGGGCGGGCCATGCCTTTGCCGAGGGGGCGGCATTGCACGGTGCGCCACCGGAACGGCATTGGGTCGCTGAGAGCCGCCGCGCGTTGATCTGGGGCGCCGTGTTGCCCCTGTCGATCTTGCTTTTGGCTTTGTTGATCAGCCCCTGGGCGCTTTTGTTGCTGGGGATCTACCCTTTGCAAATCCTGCGACTGTCCCGGCACGGCGGGCTGGCATGGGCGGCTCTGACGACCTTCTCAAAATTTGCCGAAGGTTTGGGCGTGGTACAATATCACCTGCGCCGGATGTCCGGGCGCAAGTCTGAGATCATTGAATACAAGTAACTACTAGCGCTGGCGCAGCGCGTCGATCATCAGCCCCGGCAGAATCGCAAAACACTTGGCATAGCGCGGGATCATCCGTCGCGGGCTTTGCAATGCCCGCCAAAGCCATTCCATCGCAACCATGCGCATAATCTTGGGCGCACGCACCTGATGGCCTGAGAAAAAATCCAGCCCCGCACCGATAGAGGCAAAACCGACATCGGGCGCGATCTCGCGGCCCCGTGCGGCAAAAATCTCCTGCTTGGGGGCGCCAAGGGCGATAAAACATAAGCCTGCGCCACTGCTAGCCAAATCCCGGAGAATTGCATCAGCAGCGGCGCCTTGGGGGTCAAACCCATAGGGCGGAGCATGGATGAAGGACACTTCAAGGCCCGGCACACGGGACTTGAGCGCCTCCGCCGCGCCCGACAGCGCTTCATCGCTGCTGCCGACAAGGGCGATGGACCGGCCCGTTTCTACACAAAGCGCACAAAGCGGCAGGATCATGTCGGACCCCGGCATCAGCTCAACCGGTTGCTGCGCCAATTTGGACATCCAGACCACGGGCCGGCCATCGGCGACCACCAGATCATGTGCGCGGTAGGCGGCGAGAAACGCAGGTTCCTCCGGCAGTTTGGTGAGGTGATCGAGGTTCAACGTGGCCAGCGCGAATCCGGTTTTTTCTTTTAGGTGACTGCGCACAGTCTGAAACAATGCGGGGCGCGTCGGCACATTGACCTCAATCTGATGGGGATCTTTGCCAAATTTCATGTGGCGCGGCCCTCGGGACGGTCTGCAAACGAAACGTGATGTGGCGCGGATGTGGTGAATTTAAATAATTTAATCATGCGGTTACCTGTATTGTGGTGACGCATTGCGCCACCGTGAAAAGAATCTATCGGGATGACAGGCGTCAGGCCAGATGATAATTTCCCCCAAAGCCACCACGCCATAGGACCAACATGCCAAACGGTTTTGCATATCTGATGCTGTTGATCTGGCCGCTGGTCTGTCTGTGGCTGTTCCGAAAGATGCCGCTGCAACGGGCGTTGATCTGGTCCATTCTGGGCGGCTATCTGTTCTTGCCACCGCTGGCGGAATTCAACCTGCCGCTGGTGCCCTCGATGGACAAAGTGTCTATTCCGAACCTCAGCGTTGTCTTGATCTTGATGTTTTCCCTCAAGGAAAAGCTGCATATCTGGCCGCAGGGCTGGATCGGGCGGGTGTTGGTGGCGGGGCTGGTCCTGTCGGCCATTCCGACAGTGATGACCAACCGTGATCCGATCTTGTTCGAAGTGCTGCGCGATGCCGATCCGATCATTTTCCTGGTGGATCAACTGCCCGGACAGTCGGTGCGCGACGTCGGGGCTGTGGTGCTCTCGCAGGTACTCACGCTGGTGCCGTTCCTGCTGGCGCGGCAATATCTTGCGGATGAAAAGGGGCTGCATGAGGTGTTGCTGGCCTTTATGGTGGGCGGTCTGATTTATTCGATCCCGTCACTGTTTGAAATTCAGTTCAGCCCGGTGACAAACATCTGGATTTACGGGTTTTTTCAGCATTCCTTTGAACAGATGATCCGCGATGGGGGGTATCGGCCGATCGTATTTTTGCCCCATGGCCTGTGGCTGGCGATATTTGTGGTGACCAGTCTGATTGCGGCTGCTGCTTTGGTGCGCAACGGCCCGGCAGAAAAGCGGTTCAAGGGCTATCTGATTGTTGGCTATCTGGCGGTTCTGCTGGTGCTGTGCAAAAGCCTTGCGTCCTTTGCCTATGGCGTGGCGCTGACCCCTGTTGCGCTGTTCATACCAAGCCGTTGGCAGATCCGGCTGGCGGTGTTTTTTGCTGTTGTGGCTGTGGGCTATCCGATGCTGCGCAACCTGGATGTTGTTCCGACAGAGGCCATTCTGGCCCAAGCTGCCGAGATCAGTGATGAGCGCGCGCAATCTCTGGCTTACAGGTTTAACAACGAGGACCAACTGCTTGTTCGGGCGGCGGAAAAACCGGCTTTTGGTTGGGGCGGTTGGGGCCGTTCCTTGGTCCGCCACAGCGAGACAGGCGATATTCTGACCGTTCCTGATGGTCGCTGGATCATTGTTTTCGGCACTTTTGGCTGGGTCGGATACATCTGTGAATTTGGTCTTTTGGCGCTGCCGTTGTTGATGATGGGGCTCTATGTTTCAAGGCGGCGCCCGCAAACGATCTCTCTATTTGTGGCGCCGCTTTGCCTGATCTTGGGGGTTACGTTGATGGACATGCTGCTCAACGCGACCCTGACACCGCTCACCTGGCTGACCGCTGGCGCGATCATGGGACACGCCGAAAAGCTGTTTGCCGGGGTCTCACATCCGCCGCGCTATCAGATGCGCGACACGGTCTTTGACAAAACAAGGCAAAATCAAGGCAAACGCACCGTTTTATGAGCAAATTGGCCTTATTTGGCGATTTGATCCGGCACATTTGGCCAAAATTGTTTCGCCTGCGTCAATAATGACCGCCCCTTTTTGCCTTTATTATGGTAGCTTTAGGTGGGCAACGCCTTGTTATTAAGGGAAACCTGTTGAAAACCACGGATATTCGGGGAAAAGCCCTGAAATCTTCCCAATTTCTCCAAGTTCCACAGGCATATATTCCTTAATTACTCAGACGGGTGAAGTCCGTCCTGGGGCAGGCAACGGGAATATTGAACGAATGGATACCACCAAGGGCCGCTCGATTTCAGGCGAAGATATTGCAATTGTTGGCATGGCTGTGAACGTGCCGGGTGCAGAAGGTGTGGATGCCTATTGGGCAAATCTGCGCGATGGCGTTGAATCCATTCGCCGGTTGAGCGAGCAAGATCTGCTGGACGCTGGCGAAAGCCCCGAAAACATCGCCCGCAAGAATTACGTGCCCGCCGCCGCTGTGCTGGAGGGGTTTGATACATTTGATGCGGAGTTCTTTGGCTTTTCCCCCAAAGATGCCGCGATCCTTGATCCGCAACATCGCAAATTCCTTGAAGTGGCCTGGCAGTCGATGGAACAGGCCGGTCATCCGCCCGAAACCATGGCGGGCCCCATTGGTGTTTATGCAGGCTGCGGGATGGGCAGCTATTTCTATTTCAACATCTGTTCCAACCCGGATCTGGTGGATGACGTGGGCATGTTCCTGCTGCGCCATACCGGCAATGACAAAGATTTCCTGTCGACCCGTGTCAGCCATGTGTTTGACCTGAAGGGGCCGTCGATCAACATGCAAACGGCCTGTTCGACCTCCCTTGTGGCGATCCACTATGCCTGTCAGGCGCTCAGAGCGGGCGAAATTGACATGGCGCTGGCGGGCGGTGTGACCATCGAACTGCCGCAGGGGCGTGGCTATGAGTTCAAGGAAAATGAAATCCTGTCACCGGACGGGCATTGCCATGCTTTTGATCACCGGGCGCAGGGCACCGTGTTTGGTTCTGGTGCAGGGGCCGTGGCCTTGCGGCGCCTCTCGGACGCGATTGCCGATGGCGATCATATCTGGGGTGTGATCAAAGGATCTGCGGTCAACAACGATGGCGCGGCCAAAGCGGGCTACTTGGCCCCATCTGTCGACGGGCAAACCGACGCCATCGTCAAGGCCTTGGATGATGCAGGCGTTGCGGCGCAAAGCATTGGCATGGTCGAATGTCATGGCACTGGCACCTATTTGGGCGATCCGATTGAGGTTGCTGCGCTGACCGAAGCCTATCGCAAGACGACCACCGATACGGATTTCTGCCGGATCGGATCTGTGAAAACCAACATTGGCCATCTGGATACAGCGGCGGGCGTCGCGGGGTTTGTGAAATCTACACTTGCCTTGCACCACAAACAGATGCCGCCATCGCTCGGCTATGAGGCGCCCAATCCGGCGATCCCGTTTGAGGGCAGTCCGTTTTCGGTGAACGACACATTGCGCGACTGGCCCCAAGGCATCGCGCCGCGCCGTGCGGCGATCAATGCGCTGGGCGTGGGCGGCACCAATGCCCATGCGATCGTCGAAGAAGCCCCCGCACGCGCCCCGTCTGAGGAAAGCGATTGGCCGTTCCACGTGCTGTGCGTGTCCGGGCGCAGCAAATCCGCGCTGGATGCAAACACCGCCGCGCTGGCCGCACATATGCGGGCGCATCCCGAACAACCTTTGGCCGATGTGGCCTTTACCCTCAAAAACGGGCGGCGCGGCTTTGAAAAGCGGCGCGTTGTGGTGGCCGAAACCCATGAGGAGGCCGCGGCCTTGCTTGAGGGCGGCGATACCCGCCGTGTATTCACTCATGATCTGCTGGGCGATGCGCCCGAGGTTGTGTTCATGTTCCCCGGCGGCGGGGCGCAGTATCCGGGCATGGCGCGCGATCTCTATGAAACAGAGCCGGTCTTTGCCGATTGGATGGATCGCGGCTTGGCCCATCTTCAGCCGCAGCTGGCCTATGACATCCGGGCGCTTTGGTTGCCCGAAGCTGATCAGATGGACGCAGCCGCAGAACGGCTCAAGCAGCCCTCCGTGCAACTGCCGCTGATTGCGATCACCGAATATGCGCTGGCACAGCTTTGGATCAGCTGGGGTGTGACGCCCGCTGCGATGGTGGGCCATTCGATGGGTGAAAACGTCGCCGCCTGCCTTGCCGGTGTGATGAGCTTTGAAAACCTGATTGATCTGGTGCTTTTGCGGGGCCAGTTGTTTGATGAGGTGCCCGCAGGTGGCATGATCAGCATCTCCGCACCGCTCAGCGCGATTGAACCGCTTTTGGGGGGCGATCTGGATATCGCTTCGGTCAATGCGCCTGAACTGATTGCCGTGTCTGGCCCGCAATCCGCGCTGGACGCGATGCAGGTCCGTCTGGCCGACGCAGGGCTGGAATACCAGCGGATCGCCATCGACATCGCAGCGCACAGCCGCATGTTGGAACCTATTCTGGACCGTTATCGTGCATTCCTTGCCGGGCTTGAGCTGCAAGCGCCGCAGATGCCGTTTATGTCCAACCGCACGGGCCAAGAGATCACGGTGGATGAGGCGACCAACCCCGATTATTGGGTTGGGCAGCTGCGCAACACGGTGAACTTTGCCGACTGCATTGCCACACTGAGCGCCCCGCGCGATCGTGTGTACCTTGAGGTCGGACCGGGCAAGGCTTTGTCCGCGCTGGCGCAGATGAGCGATGGGGTCAAACCCGCACAGGCGTTCTCAACCCTGCGCCATCCCGATCAGGATATCGCGGATGATATGTATTTCATGTCCGTTATCGGACGGCTTTGGGCTTGCGGCGTTGAGGCCGATTGGGCGCAAATCTGGGGTGAGGCGCGGCGCAACCGTGTGGTGCTGCCGACCTATGCTTTCCAGCGCAGCCGATACTTTATCGAGCCGGGCACTGCGGCCGTTGCCGCGCCCGCCAGCGCCTTGGTGCGGCAGGATGATATGGCCACTTGGGGCGCTGTGCCCACATGGCGGCCGCGTTTTGCCAATGCCGACATTGACGCGATCACCGATCTGGCCGCGACACCGCTGTCCTGGCTGATCTTTGCGGATGGTGATGGGCTGGCCGCGCCGGTGATGACGCGCCTTCGCGATGCAGGTCACAGGGTGATCGCCGTGCGGGCAGGGGATGCCTTCGCCCGTCAGGATGAGAACACCTATACGCTGGCGGCAGAGCAGGGACGCCGGGAATATGACCTGTTGATTGCCGATCTTGCCGAGCGCGGGCTGATGCCGGACCGGATCGCACATTTCTGGTTGACCGATGATCACGTCGCGCCGCGCCCCGGCAGCAGCACCTTTGACCGCAATCTTGAACAAGGCTTCTGGAGCCTGACATGGCTTGCCCAATCTCTGACCGAAGCGGGCCACGATGCGCCGCTGCATCTGAGTGTCTTTACCACAGGTGCGGCGCAGCTGAAGGATGAGGCATTGGCCCATCCTGAAAAGGCGCTGATTGCCGGTCCTGTCGGTGTGTTCCCCCGTGAAATGCCGGGTGTGACCTGTGCCCAGATCGATATCGAAGAACATGCGGCGCCTGCGCCGGCAAAGCGGGGTTGGTTTGCGCCAGCTGCGCCATCCGAACCCGATATTGCGGATGATCTGACGGATCGCCTGCTGGAAGACTTGATGGCCGTGCCTGCAAATGTGGTGGCTGCCTATCGCGGTGCAAAACGGTTTGAACAAGGCTTCAAACCCGCGCCATTGAACGCCACCGATGATGTCGTCTTTGAGGAGGGCGGTGTCTATCTGATCACAGGCGGGTTTGGCGGTATTGGCCAGACGCTGGCCGCAGATATCTTGTCGCGGCAGTCTGCGACAGTGGTTCTGCTGGGCCGCGACCCCTTGCCGGATCGTCAGGCGTGGAATGGCTACCTTGCCCGTCACGGCACGGCAGACCGCACCGCACGGCGGATGCGCAGTGTGATTGAACTTGAGACACTCGCCGCCGCCAAAGGCGGGCTGGTCGAGGTCGCCGGGGCCGACGTGGCCAATCTGGCGCAGATGCGCCGGGTGATTGAAGATTTGCAAAACCGCCATGGCCGGATCAACGGCGTTGTTCATGCGGCTGGTGCGCTCGACGATGGGCCGATGTTGGGTAAAACGGACGCGCAGATGGATGCGGTTCTGTCGCCCAAGGTGCAGGGCTTGCGGGTTATTGATCAGCTGTTGCCTGATGGCGATCTGGATTGCCTGATCCTGTTTTCTTCCACCAGCACGGCGACCCGGTCTGCCGGTCAGGTGGATTATGTCGCAGCGAATGCCTGGCTCAACGCCTATGCCGCCGCCCGCAGTGGCGGCGCGACCCGCGTGATGGCGATCAACTGGGGCATCTGGGCCGATGTCGGCATGGCCACCAACAGCCTGAGCGGCGGCGCCAGTGATGTGCTGCCCGCCCGCCCGATCAATGCGGCGCTGTTGCAGACCATGGGGTCCGACGTGGCGGGTGATCCGGTTTTGTCCGCGCAGATCAGCAGCGCACATTGGCTGCTGGATCAACACCGCACCAAGGATGGTCAGGCGATCATGCCAGGCACCGGCTATATTGAGCTTTTGGCCGAAGCTGCCACAGCCAAGGGGTTGACCCAAGGCTTTGAAATTCGGGATCTCTATTTCCTGCGGGCGATGCCGGTCGAGGACGAAACGCCGCGCGACTTGCAGATCAACCTAAGCGCAGATGGGGCAGGCTTTGCCGCCGAACTGCGCAGCGATTGCACCTTGAACGACAAATCCGGCTGGCAGCTTCATGCGCAGGCGCAAATTGCGGCGGTCAGCGGTCCACAGCCAGAAGCCTTCGATCTTGAGGCGGCAATTGGCCGCTGTGCCCAGATCAATGCTGCGCCAGAGGGCGGGCGTTTGATTTCACCGCAAGAGGGGCATCTTGACTTTGGGCCGCGCTGGCATGTGCTGCGCGAAACCGCGGTTGGCACGGATGAAGGGATCGCCAAATTGGCCTTGCCAGATGCCTGCCGTGATGATCTGGCTGAGGGCCACCTGTTGCACGCCGGTTTGTTGGACCTTGCCACCGGCTGGGCGATTGATCTGGTGCCAAGCTATGATGCCAGCCACCTTTGGGTGCCGGTGTCCTATGGTGCGATCACTGTCCATGGGCCGCTGCCCGCAGAGATTTATTCCCATATTACACTGTCGAAAACGGCGGCGGGTGATGGCTTTGCCAGCTTTGATGTGACGATCTGTGATGCGGATGGCCGGGTTTTGGTCAGGGTCGAGAATTTCGCGATGAAACGGCTTGAGGGCGGCTTTGCCGCTGCGCCGCTGGACCCGAGCGAGGTGCGTTTTGATGATGCTGATGCGGATCAAGACAGCCTGACACCGGCAGAAGAACGTCTGGCCTATATGGTCTCCCAAGGCATTCGCGCCGCTGAGGGGCCAGAGGCATTGCGCCGAGCAATTGCGCTGGGCCGGTCGCAGGTGATTGTATCCTCACTGCCGCTGGATGGTCTGATCGCGCAAGTGGATCAGCCGCCACAGGGGACCAGCACGAGCGGGCAAAGCTTTGAACGCCCTGATCTGGACGGTTCTTTTGTCGCGCCGCGCAATGGCATCGAAGAACGGCTTGCTGCGATCTGGGAAAATCTGCTGGGCGTCAGCCCGGTAGGGGTCGAAGACAGCTTCTTTGATCTGGGCGGGCATTCGTTGATCGCTGTGCGCCTGTTTGCCAGTGTTAAACGCGAGTTTGCGGTCGAGTTCCCGATTTCGGTTCTGTTTGAGGCCCCGACCATCGCCAAATGTGCGGCGCTGATTGCGGTGCAAACCTGTGATGCGGGCGATGTTTCGGGCGCTGCGGATATCGGCGCTGCACCGGTGGTCGACACCTTTGACTATCTCGTGCCACTGAACCAATGCGACCAAAAGGATGCCGCGCCTCTGTTTGTGGTGGCGGGGATGTTTGGCAATGTGTTGAACCTGCGCCATCTGGCCTTGCCATTCAGCAAGGAACGCCGGGTGATGGGCATTCAGGCACGTGGATTGATTGGCGACACGCCGCCCCACACCGATGTGGGCGAGGCGGCGCGAGACTATCTGGCCGAGGTGCGCCGCGTGCAGCCGCATGGGCCGTACTTGCTGGCGGGGTACTCCGGCGGCGGGATCACCGCCTATGAAATGGCGCAACAATTGCGCAGCGCGGGCGAGGAGGTTGCTGTTTTGGCGATGCTTGATACGCCATTGCCGGTGCGGCCATCGCTGTCGCGTCCTGATAAGGCACTGATCAAATTGGCAGAGCTGCGCCGCAAAGGTCCGCAATACCTTGTAGAATGGGCGCAAAACCGTCTGGCCTGGGAAAAGACCCGCCGCGCGGGTGCGCAAGCAGATGCGGGCGATGGCAACGGGTCCGAGTTCAACAACCTCAAGATACAGCAGGCCTTCCTGACCGCTGTCGGGGCTTATGACACACCCAAATGGGATGGCCCGATGACCCTGTTTCGGCCACCGCTCGATTTGCATTGGCGGGTGACCAAGGGCCGGTTCGTCAGCGCGGAACGCGAATATGTGTTCGAGGACAACGATTGGCGCGGCTATGTGCCAAACCTTGAGGTGATCGAAGTGCCCGGCGATCACGAATCCATGGTGCTTGCGCCCTTTGTGACCGTGTTGGCGCAAGAGCTGCGAGAAGTGATCAGCGGCGCCCTTGAGCCCGATCCAGAAGACAGCAACTGGCCCCGTGCCACGGCGGCGGAGTGAGAGATATGGCAGCAGCAAAAGTTCTGGTTCTTATTCTCAACTACCGCACAGCTGAGATGACCCTGCGGGCGGCAGAGGCGGCCTTAGCCGATATGCCGGTCGGGGCCGAGATGATCTTGATCGACAACGCCTCTGGCGACGGATCGGCGGGGGTGTTGCAAAGGGCCATCACCGAAAGGGGCTGGGATGAAAACGGCCTGGTGCGGTTGATCTTGTCGGATGTGAACGGCGGTTTTGGCGCGGGCAACAACCTTGGCCTCACCTCGCGGATGTCCGATGGCAGTGCGCCGGATTACTTTTATGTGCTGAACTCCGATGCCTTTCCCGATGCGGGATGTCTGCCACTATTGATCACCCATCTGGAAAGCCACCCCAAGGCCGGTTTTGCAGGCAGCCATGTGCGCGGCGAGGATGACGTGACCCATTGCACTGCCTTCCGGTTCCCCTCCATTGCGGGTGAATTCGAAGGGGCGGCCCGCACGGGTGTTTTCTCGCGGATGCTCAAGAACGCCATCGTGGCGCCGCCACTGCCGGACCACACCGCCCGTGTCGATTGGGTGGCCGGGGCCAGTGTGCTGGTCCGGGCCAAGATGCTGGATGAAATCGGGCTGTTTGACGAAACCTTCTTTCTCTACTTTGAGGAAACCGATCTGTGCAAACGCGCCGCCCGCGCCGGGTGGAGCTGTTGGTATCTGCCTCAAAGCCGGGTTGTGCATATCGGGTCGGTGTCGACCGGGATGAAGGAATGGCAACGCATGCCGTCTTACTGGTTCGACAGTCGCCGCCATTACTTTGTGAAAAATCACGGTTCTGTCTATGCTGCCGCGGCCCTTGTGGCGCGGTTGGCAGGCGGGGCCATTCATCACCTGCGCTGTGCCATTTCGGGGAAAAACAGCCAGGATCCTGCCTATTTTCTGCGTGATCTGGCGCGGCATGGCTTTGGCCTGTCGCTTGACCGGCAACCCGCAACATCACGACGCCCCGCAACGGAGGACAGACCATGACCGCAGCTTTTATTCCCGCCGGTTTTGACGCCATTTTGATGGGGGATGAATCCCTCACGATTGCTTGTGGCGACATGTTGTTGACGGGCGGGCATCGCCTGCCTGCCGTTGTGACGCGCGATCCGGCTGTCCGGACTTGGGCTGAGGGCAAGGGCCTCAAGGTGGTTGAGCAGCCCCGCGATTTGATCGCGGCTGGCATCACTGCCGATTGGTTGCTGAGCATTGCAAACCTGCGGATGATCCCGTCCGATGTGCTGGCATTGCCCGCCAAGGGCGCAATCAACTTTCACGATGGACCGCTGCCGCGATATGCCGGTTTGAACACCCCCGCCTGGGCCATCATCAATGGGGAAGACAGCCACGGCATCACCTGGCATGTCATCGAAGGCGGCGTGGACGAGGGCGATATTCTGGCCCAACGGATGGTGCAGATTGCCGAGGATGAAACCGCCTTTAGTCTCAACTCCAAGTGTTATGCCGCTGGTATGGAAAGTTTTGCCGACGTCGTTGCACAACTGGAAAGCGGGTTGCTGCAGCGCACGGCCCAAGACCTGACACAGCGCAGCTATTTTGCCCGTGACGACCGCCCCGCCAATATGGGTGTTTTGGATTTCACCCAAGATGCCGCCAGCCTGTCGCGCCTGATGCGCGGCCTCGATTTTGGCGGCTATTGGAACCCGCTGACCACGCCCAAACTGATGGCGGGGGATCAGGCGCTTGTGATTGGCGGCCTGTCCGGCACCGATCAAACAGCCGATTGCGGCGTGGTTCTGACCGTGTCTGCGGACCGGATCACCATTGGCACCGCATCTGCGGCGGTTGAGCTTTCAGGCATCACCACAATTGATGGTGCTGCTGTTGACCTCTCTCGTTTGTTCTCGGCAGGGGACAAAATCGTCCCTCCTGCGCTTGCGCCCCTGCCGGTCAAGGATGAAGCCTTTTGGCGAGGGACCCTTGCGGGTGCTGATTGGATGTCTTGCCCCCTTGCAGGCCCGGCGTCTGCTGAGGATGGCGCAGATCTGCAATCGCGGTCACTGGCCGCACCAAAAGGACAAGACCGCACCCAACAGGCGGCAGCATTGGCTCTGACGGCACTGAATTCCTCGGGGCAGGACACCGGCACGCTTGCCCTGCGCCAAGACACGGCGCATCCGTTGCTGGTGGACCATGTGCCGCTGACACTCATTGCAACGGCGGTGACAACGGTTGCAGACGTCGTGGCGCAGTTCGAGAAAGATCTTGAGCGGGCGTCGAACAGTGCGGGTTTTGCCACCGATTTGGCGCTGCGCGATCCGGCCATCGACCATAGTGAGCGTACCGAGGTTGGCCTTAGTTTCACCGCTGATGCCGTGCCGGGTGCCGCGCTGACCCTTGCTGTGACCGATGAAGGGTGCAGCATCATCTATGACCCTGCCCGTATCGGAGAGGCCGCTTTGGCCCTGTTGGTGGCCCGTTTCGAAGCGGCGCTTGCGCAGATCGGGACAGCGCAAACTTGCGCTGATCTGTGGGCCTTGCCCGCGTCTGAGCGTGATCAATTGCTTTTGGGATGGAACGCAACAGGCCGCAGCTATGACCGAACCACCGTTCACGCGGCATTTGAGGCTCAAGTGGCCCGCACACCGGATGCTGAGGCATTGGTGTTTGAGGGGGAGGTGCTGAGCTACGGCGATCTGAACAACCGGGCCAACAAGCTGGCGCATGTTCTGCGCGATATGGGCGCGGCCCCCGGAACGCCCATCGGTCTTTATGCCGCGCGGGGCGTTGATTTGATCGTGGGCGCTTTGGCCATCCTGAAATCTGGTGGCGCTTATGTGCCACTTGATCCGGCTTATCCCGCCGACCGGATTGCCCATTACATCACGGACAGCGCCGCACCAATTATCGTGACCCAATCGGCGCTGGCCGGGCAGCTGCCCGCGCATAACGCACAGGTGGTGCAATTGGACAGCGATGCGCGTATCGCAGCAGCCTCTGCCGCCGATCCGGCGTGCGCGGCAACCGCGCAAGATCTGGCCTATCTGATCTATACCTCCGGCTCTACCGGCACGCCCAAGGGCGTGATGGTCAACCACGGCAATGTCGCCAACTTCTTTGTCGGCATGGATGACCGGATCGACCACGAGGCGGGCGCGGTCTGGCTGGCCGTGACCAGCCTGTCGTTTGATATTTCGGTGCTTGAGCTGTTCTGGACCCTGTCGCGGGGGTTCAAGCTGGTGTTGGCTGGCGATGAAAGCCGCACACAGGTGTCGGACGGGCCCATTGGTCTGTCAGATCGCAAGATCGACTTTAACCTGTTTTATTGGGGCAATGACGGCGGCGTCGGCCCCAAGAAATACGAATTGCTGCTGGAAGGGGCAAAGTTTGCCGATGCCCATGGCTTCAACGCGATCTGGACGCCAGAGCGGCACTTTCACGCCTTTGGCGGCCCTTACCCGAACCCGTCTGTCACCGGCGCGGCGGCGGCGGCTGTCACCCAGAACCTCGAAATCCGCGCGGGGTCTTGCGTGGCGCCTTTGCACCATCCGGCCCGTATTGCCGAAGAATGGGCGGTGATCGACAACCTGACCAATGGCCGCGTGGGCATTGGTGTGGCCAGCGGCTGGCAGCCCGATGACTTTGTGCTGCGCCCGGAAAACACACCGCCAAACAACAAACCGGCGATGTTCGAAACCATTGACCAGCTGCGCCGCCTGTGGCGCGGTGAACCGGTGGAGTTTCCCAAACAGGATGGCACGCCTCATGCCGTTGTCACGCAGCCGCGCCCAGTGTCCAAGGAACTGCCCGTTTGGGTGACCACGGCGGGCAACCCCGCCACATGGCGCGAGGCGGGCGAGATTGGCGCAAATGTGTTGACCCACCTGTTGGGCCAGTCGGTGGATGAGGTCGCGGATAAGATCAAGATCTACCACGACGCCTTGCGCGGAGCAGGGCATGATCCGGTTGACTTTAAGGTCACGGTGATGTTGCACACCTATTTGGCATCCACCCGCGCCGAGGCCGAAGAGGTCGCGCGTGAACCGATGAAAGACTACCTGCGCTCTGCCGCGGGTCTGATCAAGCAATATGCCTGGGCATTCCCGGCGTTCAAGAAGCCCAAAGGCGTGACCAACCCCTTTGAGGTCAATCTTGAGGATCTGTCGCCCGACGAAATGGAAGGCATTCTGGAATTTGCATTCCAGCGTTATTTCAATGACAGCGGCATGTTTGGCACCGTGGCCGATGGTCTGGCACGTACAGAACAGCTCAAGCGGATTGGCGTGGATGAGATTGCATGTCTGATCGATTATGGCATTTCGACACCCAAGGTTATGGAAGGCCTCAAACCGCTGGCCGATGTTTTGGCGCAATCCAACAAGGAAACCGTGCTGCGCGAAGATGATTTCTCGCTTGCCACGCAGATTGTGCGCCACAGCGTGACGCATCTGCAATGCACGCCGTCAATGGCGCAGATGCTGGTGACCAACCACGAGGCACAGGCGGCGCTGTCGCGGGTCAAACATCTGATGGTTGGCGGCGAAGCTTTGCCGGGATCATTGGTCACCGCGCTGAAATCCTGCACCGGGGCCAGCGTGCAAAACATGTATGGCCCGACCGAGACCACCATTTGGTCAACCACAACTATGGTCGCAAATGGGGCTGAGGCCACCGCGCCCATCGGCACACCGATTGCCAACACGCAAGTCTATGTTCTGGATGCAGATTTGGCGCCGCAACCTGCGGGCGCTGCGGGCGAGCTTTGGATTGGCGGCGGTGGGGTGACGGATGGCTATTGGAACCAGCCGGACCTCACCGCAGAGCGGTTTGTCAAAAGCCCGTTTGGTGCGGGCCGTTTGTACCGCACTGGCGATCTGGCGGCTTGGGATGCTGACGGCGTGCTGCACTTTATGGGCCGCGCCGATGCACAGGTGAAAATTCGCGGGCATCGGATTGAACTGGGCGAGATCGAAGCCTGCCTTGCGGCAATGGACGGGGTCACGCAATCGGTTGTTGTGCCGCGCGATGACGTGCCGGGCGGGCCGCAACTGGTGGGCTATTTCACCGCCAGCCGGACGATTGCCGATGCTGAGCTGACGGCGCATCTGTCGCGCGATCTGCCGGCGATCATGGTGCCGGGGTATTTTGCGCAACTTGACGCGATGCCCCTGACCCCGAACAAAAAGATCGACCGCAAGGCGCTGCCACGCCCGGACCGCCGGAAAACGGCGCGGCCGGGTAATGCCGCCACCAAAGCCGCGCCTGCCAGCGCGACGCAGGCCGCCATTGCCGAGGTTTGGTCCAAGGTGTTGGGTGTTGGAAATATCCGTGCCGAAGACAATTTTTTTGGTTTGGGCGGGCATTCCTTGCTGGCCGTACAAGCGCACCGCGATATCAAGGCGGCGCTGGGCGCGGATCAATTGTCAATCACGGACATCTTCCGTTTTCCTACGTTGGAAGGGTTGGCGGCGCATCTTGATAAGGCTCCCGGCACAGCGGCAGAGCCTGCCGCAGAACCTGCTGTTGCGGCGCCTGATCCGGCCAAGTCGGAAACCATGTCCAAACGCCGGATGATGCGGGCAGGCCGGACCAAGGCTGGCGCATGATCGAGGCCTGCGCCGATGACGATGCTGCGTTGATCCAAGCGGCAGTTGCGGCCCTGTTTGACGGGGCCGTTGCTGTGGCAGTTGCAGATCCACATCTGGTGCAGCCAGCGATCTGGCCGGAAGAGGCGCAATTTGTGGCGCAGGCGGTTCCCAAACGGCGGGCCGAATTTGCCGCCGGTCGCAGCGCGGCGCGGGCGGCCATGCGCATGTTGGGCGGCCCAGACATCGCCATTCCGGCAAGCGCGGACCGCGCACCAAGCTGGCCCGCAGGCTGGCATGGCAGCATCACCCACAATGATCGGTGGTGTCTGGCGGCGGTCACGCGCGGGGCGGCGCATTTGGGGGTGGATATTGAGGCCGCAACGCCGTTGAACCCCGATTTACTGTCCACAATTTGCAGTCCTGCCGAAGTGGCGCGGATTGCAGGCGCCGATCAGGGCATGCTCGCCAAGGTGGTCTTTTCCGCCAAGGAAGCAGCCTACAAGGCGCAGTATCCTTTGACAGAGACCCTGTTCGGATTTGATCATCTTGACGTTGTTTTGGCACCTCAAACCGGCCAGTTTCAGGCACGGTTTGTGCAACCTGCCGGTCAATTTGCGGCTGGCGATGTTCTGCAGGGCCGCTTTGCCATGGTGCGGGGGCAGATTGTTACGGCGGTCACCATTGACCCGATGAAAGAGTAAAGAGGCGTTTTGTGATGGCCAGTATGAGCCGACGTTTGACCCTGACCGGGCTTGCGCTTGTTGCGGCAGGCGGGGCGTTCTGGATGATGCGGCGGCAGTCGGGCAAAGCCGAGGCCGAGGCGCTTTATGCCGCGCCCTTGCCCGCGCCGAAGGGGGCGCTGCGGATCTATCATCTGGGTCATTCGCTGGTGGGGCGTGACATGCCTGCGATGCTGGCACAACTGGCGAGTGCGGGGCATCACTATGATAGCCAGCTGGGCTGGGGCACATCGCTTAAGGAACATTGGGAGCCGGACCTGCCGATCAATGGCTTTGATCAGGAAAACGCCCATCCGCGTTTCCGCCCCGCGACCGAAGCGATCACGTCAGGCACCTATGATGCGGTGGTGTTGACCGAGATGGTCGAGCTGCGCGATGCGATCAAATACCACGACAGTGCCCGCTATTTGGGGGAGTGGGCCAAGCTGGCCCATGCCGCCAAGCCCTCTGCGCGGATCTATCTCTATGAGACATGGCATCACATCAATGATCCCGAGGGCTGGCAGAACCGAATTCGGGACGATCTCGATGCTCTTTGGCGTGAAAGGTTGGTCTATCCGGCATTGGCCCAAAGCGGCGCGCCGATCCATCTGATCCCGGCGGGGCAGGTCATGGCGGCCTTTGTGCGTGCAGTGGAAACGCGCGGCGGTGTGGAAGGCATCAACGGGGTAGATGATCTGTTTGCGATCTCTGATGACGGCAGCCGCGACACGATCCATGTCAATGATCTGGGTGCCTATCTGGTGGCGCTGACCCATTATGCGGTGCTGTATCATCGCGATCCGTCTGGGCTGCCCTATCGGTTGCAGCGGGCCGATGGCAGCACTGCCGATGCGCCCAGCGCCGAGGCGGCGGCGCTGATGCAGCAGGTTGTCTGGGATGTGGTGCGATCGATGCCCGATAGCGGAGTGGCGGGATGAGCCTGATCGACGCAGTCTTTTCTGTTCTGATGGTCGGGCACAGCCTTTTTGGTCAGGACGGCCCAGACATGTTGAGGAACGCTTTGATCGCAGGCACCGGCGGCGCGCAGGTACAGGCGCAGATCATCAACGGTGCGCCTTTGCGCTACAATTGGGACCATGGTTCGGAGGCCGAGGGCGTCAATGCCCGTCAGGTTTTGCCCGAGGGAGAGATCACTCATCTGATCCTGACCGAAGCCCTGCCGCTGGCCAACCATGTGACATGGTCTGACAGCAGCTTCTTTGCGCGATCCTACGCAGAACTGGCGATTGCGGCCAATCCGGCGGCGCAGGTCTTTGTCATGGAGACATGGCACAGCCTCAAAAGCGGAACGGGCGAAGCGGTTGACCACGACGAGGGTGCCGACGTGCCGTGGCGCAGCCGGATTGATGCGGACCTGCCGGTCTGGGAGGGGATCGTTGACGAGATCAACGCAGGCCTGCCAAGGGGTGTGCCTGCTGCGCGTCTTATTCCCGCGGGTCAGGCGATGGCGCAACTGTACGATGCGGTCAACGCTGGCGAGGTTGCGGGTGTGACGTCGATCACTGCGCTGTTTTCTGATGACATTCACCTCAATGATCTGGGGCATTACTTTGTCTCACAGGTTCAATTTGCCGCGCTGACCGGGCAATCTCCCGAAGGGCTGCCGGGGCCGGGTAGGGGGCGCTGGGGCGGCGATGTTCAAACGGTTGATCCTGCGTTGGCGACTGCGTTGCAACAGATCGCTTGGGATACGGTTGCGGGCTATCTGGGCGAGGCTGTGGGTAACGCACCGGCAACCAACGCATCGGCTGAGAAAGCGCCGAACATGCCCACAGGCCCGCCATTGCCCGAACCTGCCCAACTGGTTGCAGCGGATCTGCCGCTGCGCGGTGCTGGGGCGATCGGGCTTGCGCCTGTCACCGATTGGTCAAGCCAACAGCCGTTCCTTGATGTGATGAAAACCGCCCGTCCGTGGTTTGGCCACTTGCCCAAACGATGGGGCGGCGTGGATCATGAGGTGCTGCGCGATGGCGGCTATCTGGATGCGTTGGGCTGGCCGATCCGGATGCCGGATGATCTTAGCAGTATCGGCACCGTGGTTCTGACCGACATGCCGGAGGCCGCCACATCACTTGCGGGGCGGTATGTGCTGCGTTTTGACGGGGATGTGGTGATTGAAGTCGCAGGGCGGGCCAGAAACATCCGTTATGACACGGGGGAGGTACGTTTTGACTATACGCCCGGTCCAGGCAGCGTGGATATCCGGCTGCTACGCATCGGGACCGCCGCGCCATTGGGTGAGATCACATTGGTACGAGAGGACCGCGCGGCGCTGTTGGATCAGGGGGCGCTGTTCAACCCCGACTGGACGGCGCGGCTGGCCTCGTTCGAGGTGCTGCGGTTTATGGATTGGATGGAGACCAACAATTCAGACCTAGCCGCATGGGAACACCGCCCGTTACCGGGCAATGCCACCTATATGGGCGGCGTTCCGATTGAGGTGATGATCCGTCTGGGCAATGAAATAGGCAAAGACATTTGGGTCAACGTTCCGCATCAGGCCACAGACAACTTTGTGCAACGCTTTGCCGCCATGGCCAGTGACCAGCTCGATCCGGGGCGAAAGGTCTATGTCGAATATTCCAACGAGGTTTGGAACTGGCAGTTTGATCAGGCCCGCTGGGCAGATGAACAGGCGCGGAACCGTTTGGGCGAGGACAATACCTGGATGCAGTATTACGGGTTGCGGGCGGCAGAGGTTGCGCAGATCTGGTCGACTGCCTTTGCCGCAGAGACCAAGGATCAATTGGTCAATGTGATCTGCAGCCAGACCGGCTGGCTTGGGCTGGAAGATGCGGCCTTAAACGCGCCCTTGGCACAGGCCGAAGGGCTATCCGCGCCCAAAACCGCCTTTGATGCCTATGCCGTGACGGGGTATTTCGGCGGCGTTCTGGGGTTGGAGGATCGCGAGGACATGGTCAAAGGCTGGCTTGCAGACAGCCTTGCCAAAGCGCGGGCGGACGCATCTGCGCAGGGTTTGAACGGGCAGGAGGCCATCGCATATATCGCGGCGCATCGCTATGATCTGGCCAGCGCTTTTGCGGGGCGCGAGTTGCATGATGGGGCCGTCAGCGGCAATCCTGAGGATACTTTGGCTGATCTCATCGGGCGGGTTTGGCCTTATCACGCACAGGTCGCTGCGGATCATGGGCTGGAGCTGATCATGTACGAGGGGGGCAGCCATATCGTGGGCCTTGGCCCGCAGATTGAAGACGCCGAGCTGACCGCGTTTTTCCACCATTTCAATTACACCCAAGAGATGGGTGACCTTTACCGCACCCTGCTGGCCGGTTGGCAGTCGGTGGGCGGCAAACTGTTCAACGCCTACTCGGACGTGTATAGCCCGACCAAATGGGGATCATGGGGGGGCTTGCGCCATCTGGATGATCAAAACCCACGTTGGAACGCATTGACAGGCAAACTATGACCGGCACCTCGATCCTGATACCCGCGCATAATGAGGCGGGATACCTGCCGGCCTGTTTGCAGGCGGTGCTGGCCTCTGATCCCGCCCAAGGCCCGGTCGAGGTGATTGTGATCGCCAATGGATGCACGGACAACACCGCCGCGATTGCACAGGGGTTCGAGGAACAAACCCTTCTCAAGGGATGGCGGCTCAAGGTGTTGGACCTGTCCGAGGGGGGCAAGCTGAATGCATGGAACGCCGGAGAGGCTGCCGCGGAAGGGGATGTGCTGATCTATCTGGATGCGGATGTGAATATCTCGCCGCCGCTGGTGGGGCAGATTGCCAAGGCGTTGCAAGGCGATGCCCCGCGCTACGCCAGCGGGCGGCCCAATGTGACGGTGCAGGATGATGCGCTGACGCGGCATTACACGCGGTTCTGGCTGACCACACCGTTTATGACCCACGGCGTGCCCGGCTTTGGGGTGTTTGCGATGAACCGTGCCGGGCGCAGGCGTTGGGGCCACTGGCCCGATATCATTTCAGACGACACCTTTGCCCGGCTCAATTTCCGCCCCGAGGAAAGGCTTTCTGTGAGCGCAGAATATGATTGGCCGATGATCGAAGGGTTCGCGCGTCTGGTTCAGGTGCGTAGGCGTCAGGACATTGGTGTGGCGGAGATCGAAGAACGCTATCCCGAGCTTTTGGTCAATGACGATCCCAAGGACAATGTCGTACCGGTCTGGAAACGGGCCCTGCGCGACCCCGTGGCCTTTGCCGCATTTGCCGCGGTGCGGATTGCCATCAAGCTGCCGATCCTGCGATCGTCAAACCGCTGGGTGCGGGGCCGTTAAAGCCTAAATGATGTGTGAGGCCAGTTTCGCCGCCTCAATCGCCACGTCATGCCGTGCCAAGGTGCGCACGCGGCCTGCGTCACCCATTTTGGTCAGTTTTTGCGGCGTCGCCTTGGCCAGTTCATCCAACGCTCCGGCCAATGCATCTGCATCCCCCGCGGGCACCATCCAGCCGGTTTTGCCATCCTGCACCAGTTCCGGTGTGCCTGCGATATAGGTCGCGATCACCGGGCGGGCAGCGGCCATCGCCTCCATAATCACCATCGGCAGACCTTCGGCAAAGCTGGGCATGACAAAGCCATGGGCGGCGGCCAATTCAGAGCGCACCCGCGCCTCATCCACCCAACCGGGCAAGGACACGCGCGATTGCAGACCATGCTGTGCAATCCGCGCCTCAATCATACCGCGCATTTCGCCATCGCCCAGAAGGGTAAGATGCAAATCAGGGTCTTCGGTTTTGGCCAGGGCGTCGATCAACAACAGCTGGCCTTTTTGTTCGACAAACCGCCCGATGGAGACCACCCGCCGGGGCCCTTTGGGCAGGGGGGCGGGATCACCAAAACGGGCCGGTTCAATGCCGCAATGCACCACCTTGATGCGGTCCCAGTCTTCGGCGGCGGCCCAGCGGCACAGCTGGCTGCGGCCAAAGTTGCTGATCGCGACGGTAAAGGCGGCGTGATGCATCTTGGTGCCAAGGGACAATGCGCGGGGCGCGTCAAATTCTTCGGGGCCATGCACCGTGAAGGAGTATTCCGGCCCGCCCAGCAGATGCGCCAGCATCGCCACAGCGGCGGCATTGGTGCCAAAATGGGCGTGCATATGGGTGATGCCTTCGGCATTGCACCGCTCCAGCACATAACAAGCTTCGGCCAAATAAATCAGATGGCGTGTGCGGCTGCTTTCGGAAGCGGCCCCCAAATCCAACGCCACTTTCGCCGCAGCAAAAAACGCGGCGGCATCCGATCTCAAAACCCGAAACAGCGCACGGCCCAATTGACCAGCCCCTTGGGCCAGCACATGTTCGGTCTTGGCGTCCTCGGCCTGATCAAGCGGATCAACCAACGCAGCGGCAGAAGGGCGCATGGCGATCCGATAGATGTCATGGCCCTGCGCCTCAAGCGCGTGGATCTCGCGGCGGATAAAGCTGTGCGAGGGCTGCGGATAGGTGTTGAGGATATAGGCGATCTTCAAGTGGGCTGTCCTTTGGGTTTGTGCCATCCTAACGTCAAATCTTGGCGCTGGTACACGGGTCTTGCAGGGCTTAGTCTGCGCAAACGGCAGAAGTGAGGCAATTTTTCGAGTGTTTGCGCGTATTTGGGAAAAACTGGGGGACAACCGGCTGATGGCGCGGGTGTTCCGCTCAGCGTCTTTGATCATTCTTGGCTACGGCGCGTCGCAGGGGTTGCGGCTGTTGTCGAACCTGATCCTGACGCGGCTGTTGTTTCCCGAGGCGTTTGGCCTGATGGCGCTGATTTCGGTGGTGACGGTCGGCTTGACCCTGTTTTCCGATGTAGGCATCGCGCCCTCCATAGCCCAAAGTAAACGTGGCGATGATCGGGCGTTCCTGAACACCGCATGGAGCATTCAGGTGGTGCGGGGCGGATTGCTCTGGGTTGCGGCCTGTCTTTTGGCCTATCCGCTGTCGGTGTTTTACGACCAGCCAGCTTTGGCCAGTTATCTGCCGCTTGCGGCGCTGTCGCTGCTGGTGAGCGGGTTTAACCCGACACGGATCGAAACGGCGCACCGGCATTTGCTGATGGGGCGGCTGACTGTTCTGGATCTTCTGTCGCAGGTGATCGGGTTGATCAGCATGATCGCGCTGGCGTTGATCTTGCAATCGGTGCTGGCACTGGTGATTGGCGGGGTGATCGGCGCGGCGGCTAAACTGGCGCTGACCCATTTCTATCTGCCCGGAGATCGCAACCGGTTCCAATGGGAAGGGGCGGCGGCCAAAGAATTGATCACCTTTGGCAAATGGATTTTTCTGTCCACGGTGTTTTGGTTCTTTGCCAGTCAGGGGGACAAGGCGGTGCTGGGCAAGTTTCTGACCCTTGAGACCCTGGGCATTTACAACATTGGTTATTTCCTCGCCAGTTTCCCGCTGTTGCTAGGGCATAACGTGACCGCAAGGGTGATGATCCCGGTCTACCGCGAGCAGACGGAACCAGCACGGATTGCCCGGCTGCGGTATGGCCTGTCGGTGGGGGTGATCGGGCTTTTGGTGGTGATGGCACTGTCCGGCCCGTGGCTGGTCGATCTGCTGTATGATGCCCGCTACGCGCTGTCGGGGGCGATCATTGTTTTGCTGGCGGTGGCCCTGATCCCGCAAGTGATTGGCATGACATATGATCAGGCGGCCTTGGCAGCGGGGGATTCGCGGCGGTTTTTTGTGTATTCTGCGATCCGGTCGAGCTTGCAGGTGGGCATGCTGTTTATCGGTGCCCTTTATGCCGGATTGATCGGTGCAATTATCGGTATGGGGCTGGCGATGGTGGTGTCACATGGGGTGCTGATCTGGTTGGCGCGGGCGCATGGGGTTTGGGACGCACGGCATGATGCACTGTTTGCTGTGGTTGGTCTGGCCACGGCTGTGGCGGCCTGCTGGATGCATTGGGGGGCAATTGCCACGCTTTGGGCCGCGTCTGGTCAGCCCTGACGCAATTTGCGGGCTTGCCGCGCGGCGCGGCCGCGCTGTCCGGCTTCGCGGCGGCTTTGCCACCTGCCTTTCAAACCACCACGGCCATCTTTATCGACCATCGGGATAGAGACCACGGGCCGCAACCCGGTTTCCCGCTCCATCTGGCGGGCCGAACGCACGACAGGGTTCAACAGTTCCAGCAGGAAGGCGATGCCAACCGCAACCATGACAGAGGCCACGGCACCGACCATCGCAAGGGTCTTGCGGCTGCGGGTGATGGCGGCCTCGGGCACCTGTGCCTCTTCGAGGGTGATCATGCGTTCGCTGCGCGCGCCAGCCTCAAGCGAAAAGCCGACCTCGGCCTCGCTGCGGCGGGTGCTGACGACATCCAACTGGCCTTGGATCTGGGCAATCCGGCGGGTGTATTGCGCCAACTCCAGCTCCACCTCGGGTGAGGTTTCCAAGCTTTTGCTCAGCGCTGTACGCCGTTGATCCAACAGCCGCCGCTGTGTGGTCAGGCTGCTGAGTTGCGCTTCGATCTCGCGTTCCTGACGGGCGACTGTTTCGGCGCGGGCAGTGCGGTCGATGCGGGTGCGGGCCAGCTGGGTCGAGATAATCTCGCGGTCCAGTTCCAACAGGGATGCATTGAGGTTGCCAATTTCATCGCGGCGAAACTCCAAGCTGCCCTCGATGGACAGATCGTTCGCCTTGCGAAAAGCAGTCAGCTCGGCCTCAAGCGCGGCCAGCTCAACGATCAATTTGTCTTCTTGTTGCTCAAAGAAATCCAGCGTTTCACGGGTGCTGACCTCGCGCTGTTCCGCGGCCAAAAGGCGGGTGCGATCGGCGATTTCATGGGCGACAGCCTGTGCGTTTTCGGGGCTGTCCATATTGGCGGTGATGGTGATGACCGAAATGGCGCCGTCATCGGCAAACCCTTCGCGCACCGCGGCCATTCCGGTGATCGAAATGGCGCCGCGCAAGCGGCCAACTTTTTCGATCTGCATCAGACCGGGCATATTTTCATACAGGCCAAATTTGTCGATAATCTCAAGCAGGCTGTTGCGGGCCATGACCTGTTGTTCGATCAACTGCAATCGCCGCGCCGACGAGCCATCAACCGTCGAAGGCGCCAGATCGTCCTTTACGATGGGTTGTTCGATCTGGATGACTTCGGAGGAGCTGTAGACATGCTGTTGCGAGAGCGCAAAGAACACCGACGCCACGCAGCCGAGCAGAAACACAAACAGGATCAGCCCCGCGCGACGGCGGAGCATGTCCAAAAAATCAGCCAACGTATAGATCGGACCCATGCGTGCTCTACTCTATTCCAATAACCTCACCCCATATCGCCGTTCCGATCAGGGGCCTGTCGTTCTAACCAGAAAATTCAGGCTAGAATAGGGCAATTTAATGTAGAAGGTTAGCGTTCTGTGACCGTGGATCAGCGGAACCGGCGGATGCTTGATTTGCGGGCGCGGTTCAGCACGACACCCAACAATGGCACCTGACCGTCCAGCATCCGTTCACATTCCAGCAAATCACGGCTGATTGTCTGGGTGCCATCAGACACCACCAGAACAGCGTCAAGCTGCGGCAGGAAGGCCGAAACATCGTCATAGGCCAACATCGGCGGCAGGTCGTAGATCACCAGATCAGGGTTCAGATCCTGCTGCATCCGTGCCAGTGTCGCGTGGGTCTTGGGATCTTGCATAACCTCGGCGGCATTACGTGAAGGCGATTGGTTGAGGCCAAGCGCCAAAGTGTCGGACACCCGCAGCAGATGATCTTGATCGGCAACCGTGCCGGACAGGTAGTCTTCCATCATGCCGCCGGACGGCAGGTCAAATGCCTGCGCCACGCCGGGATCACGCAGGTTGAAATCCATCAGAACACAGCGCGAGCCTGCGACGCGTGACAGGCTTTGTGCAAGGTTGGTTGCGGTGAATGTGCTGCCACATCCGGCGGTTGGGCCGGTGATGCCAATGTTGACCCAACCGTTTTCCAGCGTGGTCTGGCGCAGCCGGGTGCGCAGCAGATCGAAGGCGCGGGCAGATGCGTCGTCACGCTCGGCGGGCAGGGTGCTTGGCGCGGGGGCCATGGCATTGCCCAGCCCTTCGGTGATCATCGGAATGTCGTTCCAACCCAATGCGGGGCTTGGCGCGGCTTCTTCGAGGATCATCGGTGCTGGCGCTTCGGCCTGCGCTTCGGTCAGATCAAACTCAAGATTTGGCGCGGCAAGGGATTGATCCAGCAAACGGCGCTTGGCCTGTTCTGCCAGCCCCCGGCGCGGACGCAGGCTGTGCCCCATATCAGACGGGGCATCAATCAAAGCATCATCCATGTCAAAATCGGACATGTCTTCTGAAAAATAGCTATCTTTCATTGTCTTGCCTTTGGGTTTCTTGGCCATGTGCCACTTCGTTTTATAAGGTTGCCGGGATCGGGTTGTTTCTAACAGCCCGTCCGGCGCAATACTACGCCAACCGTTTTAAATAGGATTTTCAGGTCCAGCATCAGCGTCAGGTCACGCTCATAATTTGCATCAATGGACTTGCGATGGCTAAAGCCGTTGTCGTTGCGCGATGAGATTTGCCACAGACCGGTGATTCCCGGACGCAGCGCCTCATAGGCGGAGGCATCACCGTACATAATCAATTGTTCGGGCAGCATTGGGCGCGGGCCAACAATGCTCATCTCGCCGGTCAGAACGTTGAACAGCTGTGGCAATTCATCAAGCGATGTTGCACGCAGAAACTGACCCACGCGGGTCACGCGCGGATCATTGCGCAGCTTTTGCAGCTCATCCCATTCGCGGCGCATCTCGGCATCTGAGGCCAGATAGGTCTCAAGAACCTCGTCGGCGTTGCGCACCATGGTGCGCAGCTTGAGGATTGAGAACCGTGCGCCTTTGCGGCCCAGACGGTCCTGCGTATAGAAGGGCGAGCCGCCTTCAATCCAAAGCGCCAAGGCACACAGCATGATAATGGGCAGCGAAAATGGCAGAGTGATTGCCACAAAAGCGATATCGATCAACCGCTTAGCGAAATCGCGGTACATGTAGAAAGGTCCGGTCTTGCGCGCAACAGCGGCGTCCCAGACCTGACTGCGCGCTGCGGCACGCACCGCAACAGGTGCGGAGGTGCGGCGCGGCGCTGAAATGTCAAACAGGCCAAACTCAGGCCCATCCGCGTTAAACTTCTTCATGCCAAACCCCCCAGGGTTATTTGCAAATCATTCAGGTCCAAGTGACGGAGCATCCGCCAAACGGGGCTGGCCTTTCCTTGGCGCTTGGGCGGTTCGGGATGCAGCGGCAGCAGGCATCACCGGTTCGCTTGGGCGGCAATTCTGTCCATCCGGCCCTTGGCGGCTTTTTCTCGCCGCATTTGCGTCAGCAAAAAGGTAGGTTGGACAACAGGCGCAGTATTCTTGGCCCATCTATAGCATCTTTTAGACACATTTGATGCGAAATCTGCGAAACAAACTGTTTCCCAAACGGAGGAAACGGTTTTTCCGTTACGTCAGATTGTTGATTATTATGAAGGGGGTAAGTGGCAGCCCGTAGGGGGCTGCAAGAAGTCGCAATAAGGCCAATTGTCTGAAGTCAGCGCTTATGGGTCCAAATAGTGTCATTTGCTAAGAGAGGGTTTGTTGCTCATCGTAACCACCGAGGAGTGGACGATGAGAAAG